>OZ245062.1:2832500-4550603 GCA_965224785.1 Melioribacteraceae bacterium
TATTTTGGGAATCTCCATTATTGCAACTCCAGCTGTTACAAATCCATACTTTACATCAAAGGTTAGTTTTTCTCCAACTTGAAAAGCATTATTCTCAATTTTTCTGAAAGTCTTTTTTTGCGCAGTTATATTTATTGAAAACATAAATACTATTAGCAAAAAATATATTTGTTTGATTCTCATTTTTTCTCCATAACATTTTACGCTTAAACTATATCAACTAATTTATAGATAGCTTTTTTAACATCAAGCATATTTATATTTTTCATACAGTCAAATTCAAGGTATTGTTTCAAATTATAATTTTCACATTCTTCCCCTGGAGTAAAAACTATTTTTTTTTCTGTGTAAGGAGCCCATCTTTTTGGAGACATTGCAGGAAGCATTGGATAAAAACCAACTACCCCTATTTCCATTGCTGCTGCTATGTGTATTGGCCCTGTTGAGTTTGCAACTAAAATATTACTTAGTGAAATTAAAGAGATTAAATTTTCTATATTAAATACACCTGCGGCATTAATTACTTTAGGCGACAAAGCTAATTTATCACATATATGTTTTTCTTTTTTACTTCCACTTATAATTATGTTTACTTTACTTTCTTGTAGTAACAATTCAACTAATTCTATAAGTTTTTGGATTGGCAAATCAATTGCACTGCCAAGGCTACCAGGGTGGATAATTATGTTTGGTTTGGTAACGTCCAAATTTTGTTGCTTCAAATATTCTTTTACTTTGATTAAGCTTTCATTTGAATGTTGTAAACCAAACTTAATAGTACTTGGAGATATCGACTCGTCAATACCAATTGTTTTAAGCATTGAAACATTATGTTCTAGTTCGTGCTTAGTTCCATTTTTTCTATGTTCATAAATCTTTTTATTAAACAAAAAAGAATACCATCTATATCCAGTTCCTATTCTATTATGAATGCCTGAGAAAAAAAGTATAAGTGCCATTTTAAATGTTGGCGAAACTATTATGCAAGTATCAAACTGATACTTTTTTATTTTTTTGATATTTGAAATAAATTGTGGTTTATCTCTTTCTTCTTCAAGTATCAATAATTTATTTAACTTGCTGTTATGTTTGAGCAAATCAAAAGTATATTCTCTAATTAGAAAAGAGACTTTGCTTTTAGGATATCTTTTTTTTATAATCTCAATAAGCGGTAGAGATAGGACTACATCTCCAATTCTATCCGTTCTAACTATTAGTATGTTTTTATATTCTTGAGACATTCGGATTATCTTTTATATAAAATCGCCAAGGTAACTCGGTTGATTTTTTAATTCCTATTCTTGTTGTTTGTACAATTTTATTTTTTAGAATTTTAGGAGCATCTAACAAATAGATTTCATCAGATAATAAATTAAGTCCATACTGTTCTTTTGCAATTCCAAAAGCCTGACAAATTTTTGCAGGTCCGTTTAATAAATTTATTTTTCCTCTTTCTGAAATAATTTTCTTGCCAAATCTATTTTGAGAAAATACTTATGTTCCATCAACAGCTTCCATTCCTCTTAGCAACACTGCTGTTCCCTCTCCTTCTTTACCAGTTACAATGTTTGCACAAAAGTGTTTCCCATAAGTGAAGTAAACATACAAGTAGCCGCCGGCTTCAAACATAATTTTATTTCTTTCTGTCTTTCCATTATAGGTGTGAGCAGCTTCATCAAGCTTGCCATCATAGGCTTCAACTTCTACAATTTTGGCTGAGAGTTTTTCACCTATTCTTTTATCATTAAACACAAACATTTTACCAAGTAGATTTTGGGCAACTGTTAGGACATCATCTTTATAAAAATCAATTGATAATTTTTGTTGGTTGTTGTTCATCAAATATAAAATTATGTTTTTAAAATTAAGTAAAAACATTGTTAAATTACTTTTCAAAATAGTGAAGAAAATCTAATTATATCATTTTATCTGAGTCTTAGTTTTATCTTCCAAGCTCGATGTTCTTAAAATGAGAAATATTTCATTTCCAACTGAGATATGAGATTCTCACTTCGTCAAAAAACAGACTCACTGAATGACATTTTTTTTCTTTGATAATTATAATAAGTAAAGGACATAAGAATGAAAACAAAAAAATATTCATCAAAAATTTTACTACTTGTTTTATCATACTTTTTTATTGGAATGACTTTGTTAGCTCCCGAAGAAGGGATGTATCCGTTAAGTGAAATTCATAAAATTGATTTGGTAAAAGCCGGATTAAAAATTGATCCGCTTGAAGTTTATAATCCTAATGGTGTTAGCTTAATTGATGCGTTAGTAAAAGTTGGCGGATGTACTGGCTCGTTTGTTTCTAATGATGGATTGATTTTAACAAATCATCATTGTGCGTTTGGAGCAATAAATAATGCAAGCACTCCCGAGCATAATTATTTAGAGAATGGATTTCTTGCTAACACCAAGCTTGATGAAATTCCAGCAACAGGAACAAAGGTGAGAATTACCGAATCTTATGAAGATGTTTCGGATCAAATTTTGGATGCTGTAAAAGATATTGATGATTTGAATGTGCGAGCAACAATGATAAAATATAAAATGGCAGAAATTGGAGAAGCAGCAGATGACAAAAATAACTCAATAATTGGTGAAGTTTCTGAAATGTTCAAAGGCAAAACTTACGTTCTCTTTAGATATAGAATGATTAAAGATGTGCGTATTGTTTACGCTCCGCCAAGAGCTATTGGAGAGTTTGGTGGTGAGACTGACAATTGGGTTTGGCCAAGGCATACTGGGGACTTTACGTTTATGCGAGCTTACGTAGCGCCCGATGGAAGTGCCAAAGAGTTTGATGCAGATAATATACCTTACACACCAAAAAGATTTTTAAAAGTAAATCCTAAAGGTGTTAAGGAAGGAGATTTTACTTTTATACTTGGTTATCCGGCTCGGACTTACAGACATAATCCGTCTTACTTTTTGGAGTATCAAGAAAATATTCAGCTTCCGTATATTTCTAAAACTTATGAGTGGATGATTAGAAAATTAGAATCTATTTCTAAAGATGATACTGAGCTTCAGTTAAAGTTTGCAACTCCCATAAAGCGTCTTGCAAACAGAATGAAAAATTACAAAGGAAAATTAAAAGGATTAAAGAAAATAAATTTAGTTGAACAAAAACAACAAGAAGAAAAAGAACTTCAAATTTTTATTGATGCAAACCCTGAGTTAAAAAATAAATATGGAACATTAATTAATGATTATGAAAATCTTTATGACGAGCTAAATGGTTACGCAGATTCATACTTGTGGTTTAGAACTTTCAATAGGTTTTCTAACGGACAAAGAATTGCAAATTTAATTTTAGAATATTGTGATGAAGTGCAAAAACCGGATAGCGAAAGAGCAAGTAAATTCGAAGAAGATAAAATTGAAAAAACTAAAAATCTTTTTTTAGAATATTTGAGAAGTTATAATTATGAGTTTGAAACTGCTCTTAGAAAGAAAATGTTTTCTGATGCTAAAAAGTTTAAAGGTAATTCTAAAATAACCTCGTTAACAAACGCTAATAATATCAAGCCTATCTCTGCTTTTACAAAATCGCAAATGGAAAGTTCTTCTATTTTCACTTTAGAAAATATTGATGAATTACTTTTAAACTGTCCCGAAGATTTAGATGACCCAATTATTACTTTTGCAAAAAAGTTACACGTTGAATACGATATTCTAAAAATTGAGTATGATAGAATCAATAGTGGTATAACAGAACTTTCTGCTAAACTTTATGAAGTTAAAAAACTCTGGAAGAAATCTGATTTTATTCCAGATGCAAATAGAACACTCCGCTTGACTTATTGTTACATTAAAGGTTACTCTCCGGCAGATGCAATTCACCATTCCCCAATAACCACGCTTGATGGAGTGATTGACAAAAGTTTGCTCGGCGGCGAATATGCAATTCCGGATAAGTTAAAAACACTTTATGCTAACAAAGATTTTGGTCAGTTTTATAATGAAGAACTTGGAAGTGTACCCGTTGGAATTTTATATAATATGGATACAACCGGCGGAAACTCCGGCAGTCCTATTATGAATGCTTACGGAGAAATGATTGGAATAAATTTTGACCGAGCTTACGAAGCAACCATAAATGATTTTGCTTGGAATGAAAGTTACAGTCGCTCAATTGGTGTTGACATACGTTATGTTCTATGGATAACTCAAAAGTTTGGTGGAGCAGATTATTTGTTGGCGGAGATGGGAGTTGAGTAGATTCCATCTACAAAAATAGTATTTAAAACATTGATTATTAAAGCTGGATTCCATATTTTTGGACGTTATTTGTCCAAACATAATAAAAGGAATTTATGGTATCAACATTTGGTAAATATATAAAACAACGAAGGAATGAACTTGGTTTTCCATTAAGAAAAGTTGCTACTCACTTAGATATAGATACTTCGACTCTTGGGAAAATCGAAAGAGAAGAAAGATATTTATCATTAGACTTGCTTCCATCATTAGCAAAGATTTTGGAAACCGAAAAAGAACAATTGTCTAATTATTATTATTCATCAAAAGTAATTCACGAAATAATAAATTATCCACAATACAAAGAAGTTCTAAGTATTGTTAAAGACCATTTAGAATTATACATATCAAATCAACCTTCTTTTTCATTTGAAGAAAAGTGGTATGAAAAAGAATTTACAAACCCAAACTCAACTATTAGAATAGCAACTATGTTTTCAGGCATTGGAGGAATTGAGTACGCCTTTAAGAGATTAAATCTATCAACTGAAATAATGTTTGCAAGTGACATTGATAAATTTGTAAAAGAAAGTTACTTCGCCAATTATAATATTTCTGATGATAAATGGTATGATGATGTAAAAAATATAAATGGGAAAAAATATAAAGATAAAATAGATTTGTTAGTCGGTGGAAGTCCTTGTCAATCATTTTCGATGGTTGGAAAACGTAAAGGTTTGACTGATACAAGGGGAACATTATTTTACGATTTTGCAAGAGTTGTAAAAGAGAGTCAACCTAAAGTTTTTATTTTTGAAAATGTTAAGGGCTTAATAAATCACGATAAAGGAAATACTTTTGAAACAATTAAAACAACTTTTGATGAATTAGGATATAAATATTTCTATCAAGTATTAAATGCAAAAAACTATGGAGTTCCGCAACACAGAGAAAGAATATTTGTTGTTGGATTTAAGGATAATTCTATTGACTTTAAATTCCCTGAAAAAATCCCACTAGAATACAAAATGCAAGACTTTCTAGAAGACTTTACAGACAGTAAGTATTATTTAAAGGACAAAGGAGTTAAGTTTGTAACAAGTTCAAAAAATAGAAAAAAAAGATATACACAAATAAATGGTAATGTTGCCCTCTGTCAAAAAGCAAATCAACAATTCAATTGGCACGGAGATTTTGTTTTTGAGAATCAGGAGATACAAGAATATGATGAACAAATTTTTGATGTAAATGAAGTTGAAGAAAAGTACTACCTTTCAGAAAAAGTTAAAAACTATGTTCTATCTGAAGGAACTAAAAACTTCAGAACTAAAATTAAAACAGACCTTGAAGTTGCACGACCATTGTTGCAAACTATGCACAAAATGCACAGAGCTGGTGTTGATAACTATGTTACTCATAACAAAGGTAGAATCCGAAAACTCACACCTAAAGAATGTATGCGACTAATGGGTTTCCGTGATGATTTTAATCAGGTAGTTAGTGATACGCAAATGTATAGACAGGCTGGCAATAGTATTGTCGTTGATGTATTGATTGCAATACTCAAACAAATGGATATTACAAAATTCGCAGAATAATATGAAAATAAAAATACTTAATAACAAATTTGAAGTATTAGACACAAAAGAAAAAATAACAATTGCTGATTCTTTTGTTGTAAGGCAAAACAAAATTGGTGGTGGTAATGGAGAAGCTAAACTTTATGTTGGCAATGACAATGAAGAGATACGTGAATTTTTTGGTTCTTCTGGTTTTACTATTCCTTGTTTTCTCCTAAAAAATGATTTGCTTAAATATTTAGATGAAACAAAAGCTGAATACCTTAACCCAGAACAACCATATAATAATAAGAATATTCTACCTTCACTTTGGGCGGAAAGAAAAACAAAGATAGAAGCACTGCCAAACAAAATTGAATTTGAAGTAACTGAACAAATACAAATTGACGGACCAAGAGTTTATGTAAAATCAAATAATAAAGCATATAAACTTATCAGGGAACTATCATTACCAAACATAACATATATTTCAGCAGTAAAATTATTAAACTCAAATGGAAAACTTGAATATTACTTTAGACTTTTTGCAGATTATTTTGGAGATGTAGAGCATCCTTATACTATAGTAGAAGCAAAAGAGGAAATTGATAAGATTGAAGATAGTAAGAAAAAAATAATTGTTTCAAGAGCAAGAGTTGGTCAAGGCAAATATAGAGAAGATTTATTAAGACAAAGTCCATTTTGTCCTATTACAATGGTTGGTGAAGATAGAGTATTGATAGCAAGTCATATAAAACCTTGGTCTAAATCAAATGAGTTTGAGAAAACTGACCCACTAAATGGTTTTATGTTTACACCTACATTTGATTTTCTATTTGACAGAGGTTTTTTGTCTTTTACTAATGATAAAAAAACTATTCTCTCACCCTTTCTTTCAAAAATGACATATAAAAAATTGGGCATATCTGACAACAAATTACTTCCTCTATTAACGACTGAGGGGAAAGAGAATTATCTTGAATATCACAGAAAAGAGATTTTGAAGAGAGAATATGTTGAATTAACATAGCTAATCCTAGTAAATTAGATATTATTTTATCACACTTACTATTTTAATCTTAGATTCCTTAAACAATTGAGTTGTATCTGAAACTTCGTGAAGTTCTTCACCTTTTTCAGATTTTAGTAAGGTATCTTCAGTTAATTTGTTGGGTATCTTAATTTCAAAAGGAATTCCCTTTCTAAGAGATACTTGTGTTAGAAACAAAGTTATTGCTTCTGACATACTGATATTTAATTTACTAAATATTTTTTGAGCTTTGTTTTTGACACTTGGGTCAATTCTTGTTTGAATAATTGCCGTTTTAGCCATAATAGACCTCCAAATATATGTAATGACATTTGCAGTACAAATATGAAGAAATTATTATTTAGAGTCAATAGGTTTTTTAATTGAGTAAAGCGTAACTTCATATTACACTTCCTTTCTAATTAAGTAATTACCCCACCTATTGTCAAGTATTTATTATTGTTTTACCGCACATATTATTGTACATTTATTCGTACAATATAAATATGGGAATATTATGCATAAAATTCAGTTAGAACAAGACATTCAACCACTTTCAACATTTCGTTCAAAAATTTCTTTTTATTTTAATAAAGTTAAAGAAACTAAAAGACCGTTAATCATTACGCAAAATGGTAAAAGTTCAGCAATTTTATTAGATGTTGCAGAGTATCAATCAATGGTAAATAAAATTGAAGTTCTTGAAGACATTAAATTAGCCGAAGAACAAATTGGACTTGGGAAGGGAATTTCTCATTCAAAGGTTAAAAAAATGTTTACTAAGAGATTTTAATTATGAAAATATTTTGGTCTCCTTTATCTGTTGATAGATTGGAAGAAATCTTTGAATACATTTCAAAAGATAACAGTTCAGCCGCACAAAAAATGATTGAGAAAATCTTCAAGAAAGTTGAGACTCTTTCAGAATATCCAAATAGGGGAAGAAAAGTTCCAGAAACAAAAAGAAAAGAAATTAGAGAAATATTTTTAGGCGAATATAGAATTATATATCGAGTTGAGAAAAATAAAGTTATTGTTTTGACAATTAGAAATTTTAAGCAATTACTTTTAGATGAAGAATTAGAATAATTGCAACATAACCAGCACTCAAAAATCGTCACGGAATGGTTCGTGACGACCAAGCAAAAGTTTAGAGCAATGATTTATAATTTCTTGCACTATGCAAAATTCTATGAATGAGAATTGTTTTTTTATCAATGGTATAGAAGACAATGTAATTTTGAATAATTAAATATCGGTATCCGAGATTTCTAATTTCTTCGTCTCTTGGTATTCGTCCCAATTTTGGATTAGCTGAAAGTAGTTCTAAGTTTTTTTCAATTTTATTTACGAGAGTATTTACTGCATTTAGATTATCGGCTGCAATGTATGAAACAATTTCAGTAAAATCTTCTTCTGCTATTTTTAATAGTCGAATTTGATATTTAGTTTTTGACATTTATTGTTTTCCGAATGTTTGCCATAACTTGATTTAGTGTTCTTCCCTTATCACCATTGGCTTTCTGGTTTTGTGCCACAGAAAGTTTGGAAAGTAAATCAAGTTTTAATTGAAGATTTGAATAATACGCCATTGACATTACAACTAAATTCCCTTCACCATTTTTAGTTATAAAAATTGGTTCATTTTCATTGTGAGCTAACTCGGAGATTTCATTCGATTTATTTCTAAGATCGGATATTGGTTTAATAATTGGCATTTTTGTTCCTATTGTTAATGTCAAAACTATATCATAATTATGATAATTACAAGTGTATAATAATGGAAACGAAATTAGAAAATATTTTAATGAGTCGTCATAAAGATGGAATGATTTCCTTTATGAATTCTCATCCGGAAGTTTTTGATGAAGCAATTAAGTTGGCAATTTCAGATAAGCAACCATACTCTTGGAGAGCAGCTTGGTTGTTGTGGAGTTGTATGGATAAAAATGACAAGCGAATACACACATACATAAAAAAGATAGTTAACTCAATTACAGCTAAGAACGATGGGCATCAGCGAGAATTAATTAAAATTCTTTTGCAAATGGAATTGAGTGAAGATGATGAAGGTATATTATTTAATATTTGTATGAATCTTTGGGAACAGATTGACAAAAAACCTTCGGTGCGATTTACAGCTTTTAAGTTCATAGTTAAAATAGCAAAAAAGTATCCTGAGCTGTCAGACGAAATTACTCTTCTTACACAAAATCATTATTTGGAATCTTTGTCTCCAGGTGTAAAGCATTCTATTAAAAGAATGATGAAGGAATTTAATTCATAATTAGCGGCATCAATCGTTTCAAGAGAAATATATACTAATGCTAAAGTGGTTCTCAAAATTATAAAAAACATTTAATCGTCATAACGGAATCTATTGAATAAACAGATACCGGTATTGCAAAAAACGCAAACCGGCATGACAACGTAAATCTTAGAACCAATTTATTTTTAGGATAATACTAATACCACAAGCCATAACTAAGTTTAACAATAAATTGGTTTGAGTTAAACTGCCATCTGTCTTTCAATATTTTATTTATGTTATGGTTATAGACAACGTACAAATCAACTAGTGGATTTATTGTCCATCGCATACGAGTGTTTGTTCCAAAGGATTTACTATCATTATCATATTGAACAAAACTACTTAGGTTCAAATTTGGAGAAAAATTAAATTGTAATCTTCCTCCAAATAATTCTTGATTGAAATTACCTCCCTTTAGTTTTACAATATTTTTTTCATAATTTAAATCAAAAATAATATTGCTTGTAAAGCGTAAACTCATTTCCAATTCTATCTGGTCTAAAGTTCCTGTATAAAAAGAACCAAACCACCATGCAGCTTGTCCACTTAAAGTCCGCTTACTTGCTGTTTCAAATTCCAAACGGTATCGCATATAGTTATACTCATCAACCTCCAAAACAATTCCGTCTTCAATTTCAAAGGGTTCTTTTAAGTTTTCACCAACTGGAATAATATTAAACTCAAACCTATCTCCGCTTTCTAAAAGGAAATGAATAGGAGCAGTAAAAGCTAGATAACTTTCCCATTGGTTATCTAAATCTGTAACAAGTTTAAAAAAACTTTCAAAAAAGAATTGACGAATAAAACTCAAGTTTGGTCTTGGCATATAGTCAAAACCAAATTTGTAATTGTTAATTCCCTTACGTGGCACAAAACCAAGTGACGGATTGAAAGCATCGCCAATATGATTATAGATAAACAGAATATCAAAAAGATCATTCGGGTAATCTATTTTAAGTCCGTAAGAATTTTTATCTCCACTCAAGTCCAGATTGTTATTGTGCATTCCCCAAACACCAGCAAGAAAATTTTTATCGCCAAATAAATCACTCATTTGATAGGTAAAATCTGCACCCAACATCCAGCTATTGCTTAGTCCGTTTGGGTCTCCACTAGTTGCAATAATTCCTACATTTGATTGCTGGAAAATATTTTGTTTTATCCTTACAACTCCAAGATCAGCAGAAGGAACAAGTGAATCTACTTTATTTGTATGTACATACATTCCGCCAAAATTTGTATTTCCTACTTTGCCATTTAACTTTGTTCCTATTGTTATTGGAACTTGTTGACCTTTATAAAGTCCAATTCTTCTACTAAAAAATGGAACTACATCAAACCCAAGACCTATTCCAAAATCATAAATATCGGCACCTTCTAAAAAGAAGGTTCGTTTCTCAGGAAAACGAATTGGGAATCGTGAAAGATTTGTTTGTCTTGCATCAACTTCAGTTTCGGCAAAATCTGTATTTAGACTAACAGTTAGTGAAATATCTGATGTAATTCTTTTTGTAATGTCTCCACTAATATCTTTATCAAAAACCAATTTATTACCAAGAGTTTTATGAAATCCGAAAATGGGAGAAATTTTCATCAGCAGTCCCAAGCCAAGATTAAAGTCTGGTAAGTTTGTAATAACTCCAGCATTATTTAAACTGGTTACTGTAAAATTTCTTTTAATACCGCTCCATCTATCTGTTTCCAATAGCCTTGCAATGTGTCGTTCAAAATTAAATCCCCATTGGTGTAAACCTTTTTTAAAACTTAAACTCTTTACCGGGATAATTATTTCAGCACTCCATCCGTCCTTATTTATAGAAGTATGAGCATCCCAAACTCCATCCCAATTAGAGTTCTCATCTTCGCCACGGTCAGCAACAATAGCATCGTACCTAGCACCTAGTGGATTAACAGAAAAAATATAACCATTACGTTCATCTCTATAAGTATCAAAAACAAATTTGATATTATCTTCCTCGTCCAATTCAACATCTCGAGCTTTTGAATAAGCTATTATTTTAGTAGAATCATCAAAACATTTTATTCCGAGTATTATATTTTCATTATCTGCAATAAGTTTAATTTCGGTTTTATAAGATGATGGGGAATTTTCTTTAGGCTCTACCATTGTTAAGCCATCAATAGATTCTGCATTTTGCCAGAAAGGTTCGTTTAATTTTCCATCAAGCTCTAATTCACCATTATAAATATGCACTTGAATGGTTTTTTGATTTGCTTCTTGTGCAATGTTGGAAGTAGTTGAAAAGAAAATGAGTAAAACTAGAATGAAACAGAGATATTTTAGAGCAGTCAGATTTTTCATATCTTAAAATTAATAAAACTTTATTAAATCGATAAGAACTATTTATCAATCTTTCCAAATAAAATCGAATAACATATAGCCAGCGGTTAACATTATTACATCGTAACAAACAAGTACTGCAAGTTCAACCAATGAATCCGAAATTAAATCTCCTTTTATTGCAAACTTTGTTAGCTCCAAAAGTGTTAAAATTAGAGGAAGTAAAATTGGGAAAGACAGTACAGGGTATAGCGTTCCTTTGGTATTCGCTTTTGCAATTATTGCAGCTATTAAAGTTGATGAAACTGCAATTCCTATACTGCCAAAGAATAATGACATTAAGAAAAGTGAAAAATTTTGTATTACAAAAGAATCAAAAAAGAAATAGAACAGAATTACAATTGCAATATTCATTATAAAAACAAGCACAAGGTTAAACAGAAGCTTTCCAAAATATATTGTTGATGGAGAAGCAATTAATTGCAAAGTTAAAGTTGTTCCCCTTTCTTCTTCAGAAACAAATGTGCGAGAAAGACCTGACATTGCTGAGAAGAAAATCACAACCCAAAACAATCCACCAGTTAAATTTGTGCTAACTTTTTCTTGTCCTATTGAAAAAAGTATAACACTTATTGTAACAAGTATGAACATTGCCAATGCGTTTATTGCATAGCGAGTTCTCAATTCTGATTGCCAATCTTTTTTGAATACAGAGATGAATGTCATTGTTTTTTGGTTTCTGGATACTGGAATTTAAAGATGCTGGATAAAACTCTTTCATCGAGCATCTAATTATCAAGTATCTATTTTATATTTTTAGTCTTATTAAATTCAACAAACTCTTAGAATGTCATATTGAAAAGAGTGCTTTCTAAGACTGAAATATCTCAATGAATAAATTATATCGAGATTCTTCATTGCTCCCGAAAGCTTTCGGAAGCCATTCAGAATGGGTGTAATAGTCAAAAAGTGTTGCTGAAATACCTATAACTTATTTCATATTAACAAGTTATAGGGAACAAACTCAAAGAGTTTGAGAATAACCCATTGTTAATTGATATTCACTACAAAAAACATAACAAGTAGTGAATGCTTTTTGTAGTGAATATCAGTATTTTGAATTAAATTCGTTGTTTTAAGTATTAAGTATCTGTTCACACTATAAATACTTTAATCTTAAAGCAATAACACTTTATGAGTATTATACCCAGAATGACAAATTATTATTTCTAAACGTTCAACAAAGCAATTAGTTTTTATACTTTTCTATTTCTAATATTTCACTACACATTTCTAAATCGCTATCTTCGTTTGAGGCAATAATAACAATCTTATCCTTGCCTTCTTGTTCAATTATTTCATAGACCTTATCTTTACCAATTGCATCTAAGTTTGATGTTGGTTCGTCTAAAAATAATATTTTGGGTGAATGTAAAAGTGCAAAAATAAATTTCATTCGCTGTAACATTCCAGATGAATACCCTTTCAGATAATCTTCACGTCTATCATAAATATTAAATTCATTTAAAAGATGCCAGGCAAACTCTTTGTTGTATTCAATTCCCCTAATTTTTGAGATATGAATTAAATTTTCTTCCGCTGTAAATTCATCGTACAAAACCAAATAAGGTGAAACAAAACCAATAAAATTATGCAATTTCTCTGGGATAATTATTTCATCATTATATTTATGGGATACTTCGCCTTTAGTTGGAGAAATAATTCCGGCCGCAATTTTTATTAATGTTGATTTACCCGAACCATTATTCCCAGCAAATCCATATACCTTTCTAGAAGTAAACTCTTGATTGATATTTTTAAATATTAGTCTTCGCCCAAAGATTTTTGTAATATTTTGAAAAGTGAGTTTGTAGTTTTGCATAGAAAAATATTTAGAAATTGGTTCTGAATAAAAATTTTGTCATATTAAAAGAGTCTCGATTTCTTTTTTATCGGGACGACTGAAATATCTCGAACTTTAATAGTTATGAGATTCTTCATTCAGTAAAAAACACTTCATTCAGAATGACAAATTCAAACATGCGAGGACAATTATTTGAGGAGCAAAAAAAACGAACCACAAAGAATTATTCATTAAGTATTACTATTTTACCTTTTTTAATTTTATCATCAGCTTTTGTAACATAAATATAAACACCACTTGCAAGCTTATTATTATTAGCGTTCAAGCCATTCCACTTAACAACTATATTTCCAGAATGTGCAATATTTTTCACATCGCTATAAACCAAATTCATATCAGATGTATAAACATTGAGTTGAGCCTTACCGGAGATATCGGTAAATGTAGGAATTGAAAGTAATGATTGATAACTAAACGGTTGAGGATATGCATACTCAATTTCCGTACTTTCTACAAAGTCGGAAGCCAATTCATTATTAACAATGTAACTATCACTTATATAATCAACTGAATTTCCTTCAATTTTTGAGAAGTAATTCTCGTTGATTTCCGTGGCTCCATCAAACGTATTTGTTGCAACTGTCAGTTTGTAATCTATACTACTTGTACTATTCACATCAGAGTTACTTAGTATTGCTATTAGCGTATCTGGCAACCCTTCTGAGTTATCCAGGAAACGATTGTAGTTGATTGAAATAGGATTACTACCAATTGTTAATGGCATATTAGTTGGCTCTAAAGTTGTTGTTGTAGTTGATTTCAATAAAGGATAATTTTTAGCTTCCTCAAAATAAATATTTTCTTTGGTACGGTTATTTGTAAAATAAATCCATATTCCAAATTTATTAAATTCACTTTTAAAGGAATAGCCAAACTCTTCTATAGACTTAGCAATTGCAACTGCTGCACTATTATTATGTGGTGTTGCCATTAGCTCCCAACTTCTTTTAATTATTTCATCACCAGTATTTCCATCAAATCTTTCATGAAGATAAATATTCCAAAGAGCTAAATTATATCCACTTTGTTTTGTAAAAGATTTGGAAGTGGTATTAAAATATGATCGGATATATGCATAATAATCGTTCACATTATCATAAACAGTTTCTTCCATTGCCGTTGAGGTTAGTTCATGATAGTAAGTATCACTTTGGTTAAATATATAATTCCCTATTTGTATTGCGTGATGAAACTCATGTGCCGCTGTAACTTGTGCAGCAGAAATTCCAAAACTATTGTAACCTTCGTTTGTTGAGAAACTATTGTCTAGATTTATATAACTTGTATGTTTATTATTCCCTAAAGATTCATCGGAGGTTGTTGCACCATAATCACCACCTCTTAAATCTTCAACATAAACATCATACTTATCATCACCTCCATTACTTCCATCTTTTGGTGGAGCAAGATAACTTAAAATATTAACCTCGTAATTATACGATGAATCAAAAGCCACAGCCAGTTCGTTTATATCATACTCCGGTTTGTTGTTGCCAGTTGTATCGTAATGAATTCTAAAAAATCCAGAGGGAGAAACTAAACTTGTTTGCATTATCGGACGTGAAAGAATTTGTTGTATTGTTTGTTGTTGTTCCAAGCTAAATTCTTTTAAGTGTGTTTTTATTTCACCAATTAATCCAAAACCACATTTTTCTGGTTTTGTGTTTATAGTTTGGACTGACTTTACTTTTATATTTAGCTTAGGTTTTAATCCAAGTAATTTATTGTACAAAGAATCCAAATTTTGTGATAGAACTATTGTTTGAATTAGTACAAGAAATAATAATGTGTTTTTAATCATACTATTTTTTTTATTTTGTAGAAATTATTTGGAACGAAATATTGTCATCATCAAAGCTAGAATAAATAAAATATAGCTTCCCAAATAATTCTTCAATTGTAAACTCTTTAACCTTTTTAGTCTTAATAATTTTTGTTTGTTCAAATTTATTCTTCTTTCTGTTGTATTGCAATTCAATTATTTGATCTAATAATTTGTTGCAAATAAATAATTTACTCGTTTTCCCTTTTTTGTCTTTTAGAAAGAAAAAATCTTTTGCAGAAGATTTTGAGTTCCATAGTTTTTTATTTATTTCAACTTCTTTAGACTTAGTTGAAAATGGGAAATACAGGAACTCTTTGTTATTGTTACTGATGTATGAAACTATTGTTTGACTAATTGACGATTTTGTATCTACAAAAAAAGGTGGAATTATTGTTGACTCAACAGTAGCTTGTAAATTATTATCTCCCTTTAAAAAAGAATAAAGGGAAAAATTATTTTCATTTTTCTTCCAATATAATGGTTTGTTATTACTTTCACTTAAAGTTGCACTAACTACAGATGAGTCAATAAACACAGGCGTTTCAGCAGAATAACTATTCCCCTTTTTAATAAATGATTGGGTATATAAATTCCCATCCTCCAATTCCAAAGCAATAATATTTAGGTTTGAATCAACTTGCGCATAACTAATAAAATGATCTGCATAAACAAAATGCTTAATTGTTTCTTTACCAAAATCACTAAGTGATATTTTCTCTATCAGTCTGTCTTTATTAGAATAACCAATTACATAATTTAGATTAGGGCTTATAATAAAATTAGATATTGAATTTGTAAAAGGGACATTAACAATATTGTTAAAATTACCAACTGAATCTAACCGCAAAATATTTACCGATTTATTTTGCTCATCATAAATTGCAAAGCTAGTTTTGTTCGTCTCATTGTTCTTTAAGAGTTTTATTATTGAGGGTTTACCACCAGCATAAAAGCTAAATGAATTCCCCCACTGGTTTGTTTTAGAAAAAATATTTAGCTGCCCTTTTTTGCTCAGAGTTAATATTTTTTTTCTATTTTCATATTGTAATACTTTATAGTCAGCTAAACCAGCCAATTGAATTATAAAATTATCATCATCTTTGTAACCATCATAATCAAATATAATTTCATCATTTGAATTACTTAAAAGAAGTAGATCTGTCTTCTCATCAGAATTAAGATTACAAAAATCGAAATCTTTAATTGGATTATTACTATTTAGTTCTAATGTTTCTACAAATGAATAAACAGAATCTCCAAGTAGAATTTCCATTCCGGATTCTGTAGCAACTGCTATATCAAAAAAATCATCTTTATTAAAATTTATGATCTTAACTTTTGTTATAATCTCATCAAATTCTATTTCTCTTATACTTTGAAATTTATTCTCAATTGTTCCATCATAAAAATTTAGTGAATTGTTAAGTAAATCAACTAAAATTATTTTGTCATAATCGTTTAGGTTGGAATTGTTTACTAAAACTTCTGTAAAAATTTTTTTCTTAATAATTTTATTTACAAATAGACGAAACCCTTTATTTTCTACAATTGTTAAACCACTGAAGTTATTACCATAAATTAATGCTTCGGGTTCATCATCCATGTTCAAATCAACAATTTTTATTGACGTTGGATATGAATCTAATTCTATTTTGTGAAGTAGTTGAAGTGTATGTTTTTTAGTAAAAGAAACTAGTCCAACAATTCTTTTATTTCTTGAAACAAAAATATAATAATCATCGCCAGTTTTAGATTTTGTAAAAAACTTAAAATCGTCAATGGGAAAAAGGAAGAAATTTTTTACAGCTTTTGAGTAGGTTGAATCTTTAATACCTTGGTGAAGAGTAAAGTTTTTTCTGTTGTTACCAAATAGAAAAACATCTTCAATACCATCATTGTTAAAATCTAAAATTGTAAACTTTGTATAACTAGGGTAAGTTTTAATTATTTGGGAATGCCCAAAATTATTGATTGGTATTTGTCCTAAAATATTTACAGAGAAAACTAGTAAAAAAAGTAGGATTCTACTTGGTTGATTTTCTTGAACGAAGACGTTCTTTACGCCTAAGAAGGGCTTCTTTATATCTTCGTTTTTCATCATCCGTTTCAGAAATAATCTCAAAAGTTTTTGTTGGTTTACCATTTTTATCTAACCCAACAAAGGTAAGATAAGCAGAATTAGTATGCAATTCTTTATGTTTGGAATAATTTTCTGCATATACTTTTACACCAACTTCCATTGAAGTATTAAAAGCTCTGTTAACTGATCCAACAAGCGTAACAACATCACCTAATTTAATTGGTTCGTGGAAGTCTATATTATCAACTGAGGCAGTAACACAAACTCGTTCGGAGTGTTTTGCAGACGCAAGTGCCGCACATATATCAATCCAGTGCATTAGCTGTCCACCAAGTAAATTGCCAAGTTGATTTGTATGTTGAGGAAGAACTAACTCCGTCATTGTTATGGAAGAGTATGAAACAGTTTTTCTTTTTTTAGCCATTAAATTCTGCTTCCATTTCTGTCTTTATTTTTTCAAGTTCTTCAACTTTATCATTTTTTGGATACTTCTCAATGTAATCGGCAATACTTCTCAATGATTCATCAACTCTATCTTTTTCAACTAATAGCATAATCTTTCTATAAAGTGCTTTGGGAGCAAACTCAGTATCATGATAAGTTTCATAGACTTGAGTAAAATATTTTATAGCAGCATTATAATATTCCATCCTTTCATAAATTTCTGCATTATGAAATTCTTTCTGAGCAAATTTATGATTGAGTTCTTGAATTTTCTTTTCTGCTTCCGAGACTTTCGGATGAGTCGGGAAAAATTCTATAAATGCTTGAAACTCTTCAACAGCTTTTTTAGTGTAGCTTTGTTCAAGTTGAAAATTTGGTGATTGTTGATAGTAAGAATCCGCCAACATAAACTGTGCATCTTGTACAAATTCACTTGCGGGAATATCTCTTATAAGTTTACTAAACTCATAAGCTGCTAATAAATATTGTTCTCTTTTTGCATAAGTTATTCCAAGAAAATATTGGGCATCATCATTAACTGGACTTCCGGCATATTGCAATAATATTGATTGGAATTCTCTAACAGCAACTTCATAATCCCCTTCTGCTGCTAACTTTTGGGCATATTGCAAATGTTCTTCGGCGGAAAAACTAGTTGTATCAACTGTTGTAGAACAACTCCAAAGAGCAACTAAAATAAATAAACTAAAAAATATTTTTCTCATCAAATTTCATTTTCCTGTTCAAGTTCTAATTTTCAAAGGTGTAAACTTAAATAATAATAATTTTGTTTGAAACTATAATAGTTGAACTTCCTAATAATTTCTCAGTCCAAAATCTCTATATGGAAATATAGTTTTTACTTGCTTCTTACATTAAAAAATAAAAAAACTGCAACGGCAGCTGTGCCAACTGCAATAACTGGTTCCAAAATACTTGAGAAAAAAGGTTCACTTGGTAATTTAGCTGTAGAAAATGAATAAGCGATATTTTCTAATTCATTGACATCGCTATATTTCACAGTATCTAAAGTACTTAAAGAGAAATTATTTACTTTCCCAATTTCGTTGCCAGTTTCAAAATAATAAGAGCCTACTAAGTTCGCTTCTCTTTCAAGTAAATATTCTCCAAGAATTCCATCTCTAAAGATATTTTTATAATTAATTTTTGCATCACTTAAAGTAAAACTTAATTTGTTGTTACTTTCATTTACTACACTAAAATTATTCTTCTGTAAAGTCTCAATTAATTTAGTTCTTAAAATTTCATAGTTATCGGCAGCCACAAATTTTAATTCTATTTTATTATTATCATTTACAAAATCTTGTATCCTAATATCATCAGTAACATTTACAAGTAGAGATTGCACTACTTCGACATTAGTTTTAATTTGAGCAAAAGTTTTAATGTTAAACACACTTAGCAAAAGCACTACATATATTTGATATTTTATCTTATCCATTTACAGTTTAAGTTTTTAATAAATATCCAGCATATAAAATACCTAAATATGATACAAAAATAAAATCGCACTTTGTTATTGTTTCAATTCAAATTTTACATTTGCTTTTATACTATTGTTCCTATTTTTTATTAATGTAAATTTTAAGGTCAAAAAGAAGTAACGTCTTGCCTTTCTTTTTTTTTATCATTAAAATCAAATGTTAAATATTGAGGAATAAATGAAAAGATTTTTTGTAATATTATTTTTTGCAACAGCATTAAATTCTGTATTAGCACAAAGCACATATAATTTCTTAAGATTAGATCAAAGCCCAAGAGCAGCAGCACTTGCCGGTAGCTTTGTTGCCAACAATGATGATCCAAATGTTATGTTTTATAATCCAGCCGGAATTAGTTATTTAGATGAGAAACCAATTTCATTTTCTTTTACAAAACATTTGCTTGATATAAACTCTGCAAGTTTAGCCTACTCGCAAAAGATTGAAGGTATTGGAAGATTTTCTGCCGGATTACAATACTATAATTATGGTAACTTTATTAAAGCTGATGAGTTTGGGACTAAGACTGGGGAGTTTGGAGTAAACGACTTTGCCGCAACAATTGGTTATGCAAACGAACTTGACCAAAATTTTTATTATGGAGCTAATGTAAAATTTATTTATTCAGGAATTGCAGATCGTTCTTCAGTAGGGCTTGCAGTTGACTTAGGACTTCATTATTCAATTCCCGATTCACGTTGGAACTTTGGTTTTTCTATTTTGAATCTTGGTTCACAAGTAACTCAATATTATTCTACCTCGGAGAGTTTACCTTTAGATATTAGGCTTGGAATTTCAAAAACTCTTGCACATTTACCTTTTACTTTTTATGCATCACTTAATAAATTGAATGACGACCAAGAAAATTTTGCAGATAGATTTAAACAATTTACAATTGGTGGCGAATTTAAAATGAGTAAAGTTGTAAGACTTCGTTTTGGTTATGATAACGAAAAACGTAAAGAGTTAAAAGTTGGAACTTCTGCAGGCTTAGCTGGTTTTAATTTGGGAGTAGGAATATTGGTTAACAACTACAATGTTGATTATGCTTTTTCATCAATGGGTTTTATTGGTGCTATTCATAGAATTGGAATTTCTACAGTTTTGTAAAGTAAATTGTTGTATGGTTAAATTGCCAAATGGATAGTCGTAATTATTTATTTGCTTAAACCTTCGAGGTTTTTATCAAGCCTAAAATATTAAATTATCTTTTTACATATAGCTTTCAGTAAAACTAATGTTAATATTAAAACCTCGAAGGTTTTGGGATATTGATTTATTAAAACTGTAAAACAAAAATGCGAATCATCTTTATTTCTTTAACTCTAATTTTCTTCCAAACCATTTCTGCACAAACTTTTGAGAAGGATTCATTAAACACAAATAGACTTTTAGTTGTTGGTGGATTATCAGCTGGAACATTTATTTACGCATACGGAATTCAAAATAATATGTGGTGGAAAGGTGAACCTACAAGTTTCCATACAAACTGGACTCAAGACTGGAATGCTTCTTTGGGAGCAGATAAAATTGGACATTTTTATTTTGGCAACTTAGTATCAACTATTTACAAAAACTCTTTTCGTTGGATAGGTTTTACCGAACGCAACAGTTTATTGTACGCTGGACTTTTTACTTTAACTTACCAAACTTTTTTAGAAATTCGTGATGGGTTTTCACAACAGTATGGTTTTAGCTGGGGAGATTTAACTGCAAATTCTTTTGGTTCAATGTATCCATATCTTCAGCATAATTATCCAATGTTAAAAAACTTTAATCTTAAAATAAGTTATTCTCCATCCCAAAAATTCAAGAATGGTTCTAACGCGTACATTATGGACGATTATGAAAGCACCTATCATTGGCTGAGTGTTGATGTTGATAAATTACTACCAAGTAAATGGGATAAGTACTTCCCCGATTTTATTAACATTGCAATTGGGCATAGCATAAACGGTTTGGATAATTCTGAATTAAGAAACCACGAATTTTATTTTGGAATTGATTGGGATTTGAGTGCGATTAAAACTGAATCTAATTTACTAAACTCAATAATAGAAATTTTGAATAAGTATCACCTTCCAGCACCGACAATAAAAGTTTATCCAAATGTGGTTTGGTATGGCTTGAAGTTTTAGGATTTCCATAAATAAAAACTAAAGTATTAAACCCCACCAAAAGTCTTTTATCTAATTATAGAAAATATTATTTAGATATTCTCAAATCTTAGATAATTGATTGAACAAATCATTAAAATTTTCCCAAAACCCTACTATACTTTATGGCAAGAAAGTTGACATTGTATAGTGTCAACTATTGAAGATTAAAATATTACAATGAGTAATAAGTTAAACGACCCAATTTACACAATAAGCAATGCTGCTAATATTCTTGGCATTTCTGTTCACACACTTAGAATGTATGAGCGGGAAGGATTATTAATACCATTCCGAAAAACTAGTAACCAAAGACTTTATTCTGATCAAGATTTGGAACGAGTACGCTGTATTCAAAAATCTATTAATGAAGAGAAAATGAATATTGAAGGGATGAGGAGAGTACTTGCTCTATTACCTTGTTGGGCAATTGAAAAGTGTTCAGACAAAGATAGAAATAATTGTGAATTTTATTCAGGACACACAAAACCATGTTGGATGATAAACCATAAAAATAATTTTTGTGCTGGTAAAGATTGTAGAGAATGCGAAGTATATAGAAGTTTTGGAACATGCTCATCAATAAAAGAAAAAATAAAAGAATTATTTGCTTAACTACTTTAAGGAGAAAACATGAAAACTAAATTATTAGTCCTATTAATTTTTATCACAAGTTCACTTACATTTGCTTCTAATCATGGAATTTACTTGATGACAAACATAAACGTAAAAGGTAATATTAATGAACTTCAAAAACTTATTGTTTCCAAAGTAAAATCGGAAGGTTACAAAGTTCTTTATTCTAATATTGTTAATGTCCCCGATTTTGTTCGTCAAGATAAAACTGAACATTGTGGATTTTCAGCAAGACTAATTGTTCTATCAAAAAATAGTTATTCTAAAATGCTAACATCTTACGGAACTAAATATCTTGTTGCCGGATTTCTAAAAATTGGACTTTACGAAACTCCAAATGGAATAAATGTTGTAATAACAGATCCCGAAACTATTAACAGAATTGTGTTTAATGATTTATTTGAAAATGACAAAGTAGATTTATACAAAGAATTAATTAGCAAAACTAAAAAATATAAAAACAGTTTAGTTTCTTTGCTCCATAATTCTGTTGATGGAGAAAAAGTTAAAACTGCAATGGAGCCAATTAGAGATGATGAAGATTTAGAGGAATCTTCAAAAGACATGTTTATGATGGTTGGTTCTTTAACATTGTTCAATGATGAAGATCAGTTTCCTTTAATTTATTCTACACAAAACTCAAAAGGATTTTTAGGTATTCAAAAATTAAAAGAAAAATTTATTGCTAATCTAAAATCCTTTAAGCCAACTGAAGATGATAAGGAATACAGATGGTATCCAAATGAAAAAGCTTTAAAATGGAAAGTTATTTCGGAAATTCAATTACCAAATAAAAACGCTATTCTACTTGGACTAACACGACCAAGAACAGAAGCAGTTTCATTTAATATTGCAAGTGCTTCAAGAGAAGATGAAGGAGATATGTGTCCTGGAATTGATCATGTTACTGCTTATCCTTTTGAAGTATTGATACTACAAGAAGAGAATAAAATAAATGTTTACACTCAAAGACAAATGCACAGAATGGACATGTATTTTTGGGATGCTGGAATGTCAGCTTTTATGGATCATATGAGTATGCCCGGAATTTTAGATGCATCTTTGAGAAAAGCCTTACTGGGCAAAGAATATATAGAAGATTAATTTATCAAAAGTAAGTGTTATTTTATTGCTAGAATAATATCTTACAATTTTATACAAACTCAAATGGAGGAAAAATGAGAAAGTTAAAAACTCTCGCTTTAAGTATTTTATTATTTTTTACACTTAGCACTATTACATTTGCTAACGGACTTAGCTTAAATAGTGTTGGTACAAAAGCTCTTGGAATGGGTGGTGCTTTTGTTGGGCTTGCAAACGATGCAACTGCAATCTATTGGAATCCAGCTGGATTAGCAGGACAAAGATCATCTGTAGATTTATTTTTTACAGGAGTAATGCCATTAGGATCATACAAAATGGATGTTGCTGGAATTGATGCTACAACAGAATCAAATCTATACCCAACTGGTGGTTTACTAGGTGTTTATAGTGCAGATAAATTAACATTTGGATTAGGTGTTTATGTTCCAGCAGGTTTAGGAGCTGAATGGAACGGTGCTGATCTCGCTGTCTTCTCTGGTGGATCTGCATTTGATTGGGAATCAAAAATTGGAGTTGTAGCCATTTCTCCTTCTATCGCATATCAAGTAAGTGATAAATTTTCGATTGGTCTAAGTGCCAATATTTACTATGCTATGTTTGATCTATTAAGACCAGATGCTGCTGATTTAAATCAAGATGGAATACCAGAAACTCCTGTTCAATATACAGAAGAATCTACAGGTTTAGGATATGGAGCAACAGTCGGGTTAAAATATGATGTGAATAATAAATTATCACTTGGTGCTGCATTTAGAACATCTACAAGTGTTACGATGGATGGAACAGCTGATATTGATGTTCCTGGAATGGGGAATATTATTAATACAGAATTTACAAGAGATGTAACATGGCCAATGTGGATCAGTGGAGGTATTGCTTATAAACCAACAAAGTGTTTAACAGTGGCTCTTGATGTACAATATAGTAATTGGGCTAAATTAGATAAACTAGTTGCTGATTATGAAAAAATGCCTGAAGGTGAATTTAATTTGGATTGGGAAGATGCAGTTCAAATCCGATTTGGTAGTGAATATTTAGTTTCCCCAGTAACAGCTATTAGATTAGGTTACTACTATGATCCAGCTCCAGCACCGGACGAAACATTAAACATTCTTTTTCCTTCATCAAATAACCATGTAGTAACAGCTGGTTTTGGTCATTCATTTGGGAAATATAGAATTGATGCAGCTATTGAGTACTTACTTGGTGGAGATAGAGACGTAGAAGCATATCCAGTTGGAGCAATACCAGAAAATATGCCTGGTATTCATCACCTTGATGTTTTTGCTTTTAGTTTAGGATTTGGATACGCATTATAAGGTTTGTAATTATTGTGCAATTGGAAAGTCGGTTCATTATATGTTCCGACTTTTTTATTTTCTGTATGCTTTCTTTAAATACTTCTTAGCATTTTTTTGAGAGTTGCCATATTTTCTATATTTCAAAACTTCTTTATAATTGTTTATTGCGTCTGCTCTCATATCTGCCTGGTCATAAAGCATTCCAAGATACAAAACTGCATTTATTAAAAAGCCTGAAGTTTCATCTGCATTTTTATCAATAATTTTTGAAAGAGCTTCGCATTCTTCAAAATATTTAATTGCTTCCTTTATGTTTCCAGTCATCTTATAATTGTTTGCAATGTAATAAGTAGCTTCTCTCTTAAGATTTTTACTGTACCCTTTTAATTTTTTACCACACTTATTATTAATACTTGAAAAAACTTTTGAAGCTTTTGAATAATTACCTTTTTTAACAATTATCCTTCCAAGATATTTTTCAAAAATTGGATTGTCTGGAAAATTTTCATGAAGAGTTTCAGCATAAGGAAAAGCTTTTTTATAGTTCTGTTCAAATTGATAATACAAAGTCATAAGAAAAAACTGAGATTCAACTCCAGCATACTTTGCTTTTTCAGCTGCAGCTTCTAATTGTTTAATTCCTTTTGCTTTATCACCTCCGGGGAAAAACATCATAGCTGGTTTTACAAATGGATATTTTTCAGGAATGGCTTCTGCAAAATAATTGTAAATTCCAAAACCCAGTTTTACATCTTCATTTGTTGGGTCTATTTGATATGCTTCATTAACTAAGGGCAGAGCTTCCTTCCCATCTAAAGCAGCATCAAACCATTGTTTACGCAAAGCATAAAGTCTTCCTTTAAAACCTAAAGCTCCACCTTTGAAAAATATTGCATCAACATTTTTATCATTTTCATCTAAACGGTCTTCACAAAAATCAACTACCCCTTCCATTTTTTCTTCGAATAAATCATCGTAGCTTTCATTCTTTTTGTCTAATGTAATTTCCCACCACAGAATCATAGCACTAAAAAATTTACCAGCAGGATGCTTAGGATATTCTAATTGTAAAGTTTGGAATGTACTTTCTGCATCATCAAATTTTATGTTATAAATCTGATTAATTCCAGCTTCTACAAGCGAATCAAATTTAGCATCTTGTGCAATATAGTTTTGAGAAAGAAAAACGATTAGTATAAAAAGTATTTGTTTGTTCATTATATGATTCTATTTATTTTTAGGATACAATTATAATAACTCTAATTTTGTTATTTTGTTCCAACACTAAAATAAAGAAATTTATGAACATTCAAATATTCGGCACAAAAAAATGTAACTCAACAAAAAAAACTCAAAGATTTTTTAAGGAACGAAATATAAAAATCCATTTTAGAGACTTAACTGAAAAGGGTTTAAGCAATGGCGAATTACAAAATATTTTAAGAGCCGTAAGCTTAGATGATTTACTTGATACAGAAAGTAAGCAGTACAAAAAAAGAGGTTTGCAATTTATGGTTTTTAATCTGGAAGAAGAACTTTTAGAAGATCCGCTTCTATTAAAATTTCCAATTGTTAGAAATGGTAAAGAGGTTACTATTGGCTATGAGCCTGATGTTTGGAAGGGGTGGGAATAAAAAAAAGGAGGCAGGAGACCGGAAAACCGGAGACAGGCAAAAATCTTTTGGCAATTTAACCATTTAGCAATTAAACAATTTTTATAGAATTCCTTTACTTCTAAGTTCTTGAACTAAATTTTTGTAACCAACAAATTGAATTCCATCCCAACCTAATTTTTTAGCTTGTTCAGAATATTCTTTAACATCATCAATAAAAATATGAGTGGAAGGTTTCTCTTTTGTAAACTCTTCAACAGCTTTATATATTTTCTCTTCAGGTTTTATAGCTCCAACTTCGTGCGATAAAATTAGTTTATCAAAATAATTTATGAATGGATATTTCTCCCATCCATATTTTTTATGAATATTGTTTGTGTTGGAAAGTAAAACTAGTTTATATTTTTCTTTCAACTTTGGAAGAAGTTCTGCAACTTTTTCATTTACAGTAAATATATTTGAGAACATTTCACAAATTTCTTCTGAAGATATTTTATGATTTGTCCAAATTAAATTTTGCTCAACAAATTCTTCATCTGTTATTTTACCAGCTTCATAATTTCTGTGGATTTCGTAATTCTCAAAATAATTTTTATAATATTTTACACCCAATCCTATTTCAATTTTTTCTAATTGTTTAATCCAAAGATTATGGTCAAAAGGAATTAATACATTCCCGAGATCAAAAACTATTGTTGAGTATTTATTATTTTTCATTTCTATATTATTTTTTATAATAAAACCCAATCACTTTGGCTGGGTTTTATTATAGATTCTATATCAATCAACTTCAAAAATTGCATCATCAAGGTCTGTATTTATTTCTATCGAAATTACATCTAACTCTAGTGATTGAGGACCCATTGATTGGATAAGCTTATAAGGAGCTTTCATTCCATTGACTTCTCTGTAGTCTTTCAAATCTACTTTTTGCGTAAATTCCCCTTGTGGTGTTTTAGTAGTGCTAACTTCTCTAACTTTAAACCCACTCATAGCATCATAAAACTCGGTTCGCTTACTTCCGGTAGGATATGTTAGAACAATTTTATAAGCTTCCGAACCATCAACATCTTCCTTTCCACTCAACTCAGCTTTAACATTGTACTTTTCATAATCTAAAATTAAGTGCATATTATTTTGCAGTTTAAGGTTCTCTAGTTGATCACCAGTAATTTCTTGAACTTGTCCCATTGCTTCTTGTTTACCTTTTTCCCCATCAAATATTGTCTTCTGCTTTCCAACTCCAAAATCAATTTCTTGATATAATTTATTAGGAGCTTTTTGCATCAATGTTAAAACAATATCAGTTCCTTGCATACTTCCTTTAAGCTTGGTTGTTTTATCTTTGATGGAAAGTAATTTTTCTCTACCACCAATTGCAGTAAGGTAAGCATCTATTACAGTTTGAACAGTAATTCCATCAGCAACTTTTTTTACATTAGGATCATAGTTCACACCATAATTATCAAAATATTTAATTTTTCCACTTGTGCTAAATTTCTTCAAACTACTTGCAACTTCTTTAGCACTACCAACAACTATTACGTTAGAATTTTTTGGACGCAAATATTTTTTTGCCATATTCTGAATATCATCAGCACTAACATTATTCAATTTCTTAAGATAATTTTTGTAATAGTTTTTTGATAAATTATACTTCTCAATATTAAGAGCAAATGTTGCAATGGTTTGAGGTTGCTCCAAAGCTCTAGAAAAACTTCCAGTTAAATAATTTTTGAAACGAGTAAGTTCAACCTCTCCAACTTTTTCATCTCTTAGTTTTTGCATCTCATTAAATATTTCAGTTACCGCACTATCAGTAACTTCATTTCTTACTTTTGCAGAAGCTGTAAAACTTCCAACCAATTTATCGGAGCTTATACTTGAGTAAGAACCATAAGTGTAAGCCTTATCTTCTCTTAAATTTTGCATAAGCCTAGCAGAAAAAGTTCCACCTAAAATTGTATTTAGAACTGAAGCTTTTATAACATCGTCACTACCCTTTTTTAATTCTATAGGATAAGAAATATTTACAACAGATTGTACAGAAGCATCTCTATCAGAAATTGCAACTTTTCTAACCAATGGAGCTTTTGGAGTTTTGTAAGTTGCAGATGGAACATCTTTCTTTTCCCAAGTGCCAAGATTATTTTCAATTAATTCTTTTGCTTCATCAATATTTATATCTCCAACTAATGCAAGAAGAGAAATATTTGGTTTGAAATAATCTTTATAATAATCCTTACACATTTCAAGAGAAATTGATTCAACACTTTCTTCAGTTGCAACTTCTCCATAAGGATGATTATTTCCATACACAAGTACACTTCGTAAATTAGAAGCAATTGCATTAGGTTCTTCTTTTGCAGCAGCTAAATTTGAAATTGTTTGCTTTTTAATTTTGTCTAACTCTTCTTGTTTGAAATTAGAGTTTAGTACAACATCAGAAATCACTTCCATTAAAGATGGAAAATGTTTCTTAAGAGAAGAACCATAAATTGATCGCCCCGAAGTACTTAGACTTGCCCCAATAAAATCAATGGCTTCATCAATTTGAGCTTTAGTTTTTGTTGTTGTTCCTCTTCTTAATAATTGTCCGGCAATGCTAATATAGCCTGCATTTTTTCCTTCTTTAATTGGATCGCGAACCGTTTCCAAACGGAAAGTTACTTTTGGTAATTTATGGTTTTCAATTACAAATACTTTTAAACCATTTGCTAATTCAAAAGATTCATAGTCGCCAAGTTGTATTTCAGCTGCTGGTCCCGGTTTTGGTTGAATACTTCTATCTAATTGTGCAAACAGATTTAAAGAAAAAACTGATGCAAAGATTAGAAATAGAACATATTTTTTAATTTTCATTTTTTATTCTCCTTTGTCTCGGCGTAGTTTCAGTTTTGTTGAAACGAAGCCGAACTTTAATTTTTTCAATTTTAATTTTGAGTCCGTTCCGAAATGCACAAACGGACAAAAGTCCGTTTTGACGGAATATGTTTTTAGCTCATTCTCCCACGACTGAAGTCGTGGGTTAGTCAAAATTTAACTTTTCAGAGTGACCTCAATTTTACTTCTCACTTGCTTTCGCTAAGTAATACAGCACAACTCTATTATCCTTTTTCAAATATTTCTGTGCTACTTTCTGAATATCTTCTTTTGTTACCTTCATATATCTCTCTATCTCAGAATTTATTAATTCTGTACTTCCATATAACATATTATATTCAGCCAAGCTACTTGCAATTCCGGCAACAGTTGAGTTACTACTCACAAAACTATTCTCAATTTGATTACGCAATTTTTGGAATTCATTTTCAGTAATTAATTCATTTTTTGCTCTATCCAGTTCTGTTTGCATTGATGCTTCTAAATCACTTGCATCCACGCCAACATTGCTAATAGCATAGGCAATAAACAAACCAGAGTCTTCCAACGAATATGGAAAAGCTCCAACATTAACTGCTTTTTGAGAATTATCAACTAACGCTTTTTGAAGTCTTGAACTTTGTCCAGACGATAATAAAGTGGTTAGCATTTCTAACGAGTAATAATCTTCTGTCCCCAAAGCTGGAATTCTATATGCTTGAAGAACTAGCGGAAGCTGAATGTTATCGTAAACTGTATCTCTAACTTCTCCATTTAATGGTGGTTCAATTATCGTAGGTCTTGGAACTTTTTTGCCTCCATTAGGAATATCATCAAAATATTTTCTCACTAGCTTTTTTGCTTCATCTATTTTTATATCTCCGGCAAGTACAAGCGTTCCATTTTCCGGCACATAAAAAGTTTTGTAGAATTCTCTAAACTCTTCTATTGTTGCTTCATCAATATATTGTGCAGAACCAATAGGCAACCATTTATAAGGATGAACTTTGTATGCTCGCTTAAATGTTTCTTCTATTACTGTTCCATAAGGTCTATTGTCAAAATTTTGTCCACGCTCTTCCTTCACAACTTTCCGTTGTGTTTCAACTCCTACTTCATCAATCTTGGCATGTAGCAATCTTTCCGATTCAATCCAAAGCCCAAGTTCTAATTGGTTGGATGGCATTATCTCATAATAGTAAGTTCTATCTTGAGTAGTGTTTGCATTGTTTGCCGAACCGGAACTTTCCATAATTTTATCAAACTGTCCTCGTTCAATATTTTTTGAGCCTTCAAACATTAAGTGTTCAAAAAAATGTGCAAAGCCAGTTCTCTTTTGGTCTTCATTTTTAGAACCAACGTGATACATTATTGCTACTGCTACTATTGGCGTTGTGTGGTCTTCGTGTAAAATAACATGTAACCCATTATCTAAATCAAATTCAGTAAATTCAATTTTTCTTGCTTGCGAAAATGCTAAGGTTGTTATCAGCAAAAAGGCAAGAATCGTTTTACTCTTCATTATGCTCCTCATAAAATTAGATTAAATTGTGATTGTTAATTTATGGTATTAAAATAAGTAAAATGAATTGAAGTAGGAAAATTTGTTGCATGTTTTTTTTTAGATACATAAAAGCAAAGTGGTTTTTGGAAAAATATTTTAGACCTTGGTTGTCAAGAATCCGTCTGTTCGCCAAGGCACGCCATTTCTTGACAATAATAGCTAATGTTAATCGTCACGGAATAGTCCGTGACGACCAAGCTGTTTTTCAAAAAGCAAACTTGTCCCGATGTTTTTTTAGCGGGATTTGAATTTAATATTTATTCTTAATTCTAATTTAAAAGTGGCTTAATAATTTTACCCATAAACAATAAGCTACCTGAATTACTTTCTCTTATAACAAAAACAAACGGTCTATCAATTCGCATATTAAAACCACTACCAGTTGATGTTCTACCAAATTCAACTGCCGTAACAGCAGCAGCTTCCGTTCCTTCTTCGTTTACATCAACAAAACTTTTATGTTTTACTTCACTGATAAACACTCCGCCATTTTTATATAGATTTGTAAAATCAGCATTACCAGAATCAAAGGCTATTTCCATTCCAAGAGCTTTTAGAACATCATTAAGAGTATATTTATATTCTAATTTAAATTTGGGCAATTGTATTGTTCCTTCCGTCTCGACAAAATTATCAAGCCAGCTATTCCAATTTTCTTTGCTTAGTTGATCAATAATTTTATCGGTACTTGAATTTTCATTTGGTAAAATTACAGTCATACTAAAATGTTCATCGCCATACGGTAAATCAACTGCTTTAAAATCTGAATTACTGTAAAATGCAAAATCATTTTTCTGTATCATCATTTTGCAGGGAACTTCATTACCATTGGGCAACTTAAAAATATCATCTAAAGTTTTATCTTTATCAAATTCGTATTTCCAAGTTCCTTTAAAATAGATTGCATTGATTAGATACATTATTGCGTCTGAAGGTATTTCATCTATTATTGTTTTTATTTTTTCATTAGTATTTTCACTAACCCAACTATTAGTAATGTTTACTGAGTTTGGATCTCCAAAATTTAATCCTTCAACTTCGGCATTAAAATATTTTTTATTTATATCAATAAAATCTTTTTCAAAGGTCATATCATTTTTGTACCAAATTGAATTTGCTATATCAAACTGAACTTTCGAATCAATTTGAGTTAGAAGTTCAATCAAACTTTTATAGCTTTCGTTTATCTGTTGATTTGTTAGTGATGATAATTCCAATGTAGATTGCATAGCATCATAAGTAGAACCGTTAGCTCCGTTCAGAGCCATACCAAGAGCCATAGAAATACTTAGTGGCGAAATGAAAAGATTTTTTTCACCTTCATACTCATTTATTTTCTTAAACAAATTAAAACCAAATTCATCGGAAGAAGATGCAACTTGTTTTTCAAGTTGAGTTAACTCTCTAACAACTGGATTTGTAATACTATTTGAACATTGGGTTAAGACAAAGAATAAAAGAACCAAGAATGAAAAATTTAGATATGATTTCCATTTCATTGTGAACCTCAAATTTTACGGTTAGATGTAATACTGAGAAATATAAAACCCTTTTTTAAGTAAACGTAAAAAAAAGATTGTGATATTACAATGTAAAAATTGAGTGGCAAAAGGAAAATATATTTTCCAACTGCCTGGCAACTTAAGGTTGCCAGGCAGTTGAATTTGAAAATTATTTAACGGAGTTTCTCTAAAAAATAACTTAGCAGCTTGTCTTTCTCTAATCTTATCTGCTCCATACTATCTCGGTCCCTAACAGTAACAGTGTTATCTTCAAATGTTTGAGTATCAATGGTTATGCAAAAAGGTGTTCCAGCTTCATCTTGTCTTCTGTATCTTCTGCCAACTGCTCCTTTGCTATCATAGAACACTTTCATAAACGGACGTAAATCGTTTTCTATTTCTCTTGCAACTTCAGGCATTCCATCTTTATTTACAAGAGGAAAAATTGCAACTTTAATTGGTGCAAGTCTTGGATGAAATTTTAAGACAACTCGTGTTTCTCCCTTAACTTCTTCTTCGTTATACGCATCAATTAAAAATGCCATAAAAGATCTTGAAGCTCCGGCTGAAGTTTCAATTACAAAAGGAATATATTTTTCTCTTAGTTCATCATCAAAATATTTTTGAGATTTGCCAGAATGTTTCTCGTGTTGCGAAAGATCAAAATCTGTTCTATTATGTATTCCTTCCATCTCTCCCCAACCAAATGGAAACTTGTATTCAATATCAGCAGCTTCTTTAGCATAGTGTGCAAGCTTATCAGCCGGGTGATCGTGAAAGCGTAATTTGTCCGCACTCATTCCAAGATTTTTATAGAAGTTAATTCTAATTTCTTTCCATTCATCATAATGCTTTTTATCATCACTTGGTTTTACAAAATATTGCATTTCCATTTGTTCAAATTCGCGTGTGCGGAACAAGAAATTTTTTGTGTTAATTTCATTTCGAAATGCCTTGCCAATTTGTGCAATTCCAAAAGGAAGTTTTTGTCGGCTAGCACTTTGTACATTTTGGAAGTTTACAAAAATTCCTTGAGCAGTTTCAGGTCGCAAGTGAATTGCATTTTCAGTTTTCTCAACTGGACCAAGAAATGTTTTGAACATTAAATTAAAGTTACGCGGTTCTGTAAATGTTCCTTTATTTCCACATTGGGAACAATTTACTTCTTCCAAAAAACTTCCTGCAACATCTTCAATTTCAAGTATAGCTTCAAATTTCTCATTTAGAGAATCTTCGGAAGATAAAATATTTGCAATTTTTTCTTTGTCAGAATCTGAAAAATTATTTTCTTTCTCTCTGAAAGCTCTAAATATTTTCTCTTTTCTTTTATCAGCAATTCCTTCACCAATAGTATCAAGCCTAAAGCGAGCTTTACATTGCTTACAATCAATCATCGGATCGGTAAAGTTTTCAACGTGTCCCGAAGCTTCCCAAACCTTTGGATGCATAAGTATAGCGGCGTCAAGTCCTTCTACATCTTCACGGTAAGTCATTGATTTCCACCATTCTGCTTTGATATTATTCAAAAGTTCTACACCAAGCGGACCGTAATCCCAGCAACCGTTCAAGCCACCATAAATTTCACTTGATTGAAATACAAACCCTTTCCTTTTGGATAGAGAGACTATTTTTTCAACTATTTCATTTCTATTACTTTTCTGTGCGATGATTGACCTCAACTTGTTTTATTTACAGTGGAAATATAATTAAATTTGCGATTCATTCTAAGTAATACGTGAGATGAAAAACTAGAAATGAAAACAAAGCAGTTGTAATCTTCTCATATGTATAAGTGTTGTCATTCTCAGCCCCGATTAAAAACACGGGATAAACTTTGACTGGGAATCCAGGAAGCATTAATAAATGGGTTTCCGATAGAGACATTCGGGAATGACAAAACATGACCATAGCGAGGCTTCCGTTTTTAGGAGTCGGCAATCTGTTATAAAAAATCCTCGTAATGACAGCAACTTCAATGGAATGAAATTGACTACACAATTCTATAAACTATAATTTCATTTTTATTTTTTAGTAGTATCACCAAATTTTTATAAACAAAAAATGAATCCGGGACATAAGCATTTAGATTTTTATTTATTGTATCTGAGATGAGTTTTTTATTCTTATCCAACTGATATGCAACAAAGTTATTCTCTATCCAATTACCTTCTACCTTAGAATGATAGTTAAACATTAACAAATTCTCAATTTGCAAAACTTCAATATCTCCAATAATAACAGCAGCATCTGTTTCTTTTGTTATAATAATTTTATTTTTTTCATCAAGAAACTCATTAGTAGATTCTGGATATTTATATTCTGAGTAATCTTCTTCTTCTCTTGCTTTGTTTACTATTTCATTAATTACAATAACGTCTCTACCAAGTTCTTCTACTACTTCACCAGTTACAAAATCTAAAGCAAAAAACTGCTTGCCTTCAAACATTTGTTTGAAAACGTATATCTTATTTTCAAATATTGTTAGAAATGAATAGTCTAAATTTTCCCATATTACTTTTTGTTGAATAATATCATAGGCAATCACTTGTTTATGTTCTGGCATATCTGGTTTAATAAACTTATGAAAAAGAATCACATTATCTTTAACTGCTTCTATTCCAATCCAAAATTTTTCCTCCATTTGGAAGTTTTTGAATATTTTTTTACCTTTTGCCAAATCGAAACAATGGAAGAAGGCTTCTTTTTTTTCAATATCTCGTGTTTCAACAAATAGTTTATTGTTATTATTAATTAACAAACGCCAAATTTGTTTTTTATCCGAGAAGGAAAATGATTTTTTTAGTTTCATAAAAAAATATTAGTATTTAAATTTCTCTTTATAGATTTTGTCATATCGAAATGAGCTTGCTTTTTAGCGATTGAGATATCTCTTACTTTGAAAATATGAGATTTCTCACCCAACAAACAACGTTGGATTCGAAATGACAAATTATTATTTATAATATTTATATAAGTATTTTTTGCAGATTGCAAGCAATCTACGTTACAAATTATACTTTCTCAAATCTTGCTGTAAAGTGTCTTAGCATTGGAGCTTCGTAAGTAAATTTATATCCTTTTAAATTTTCTCTATTTTTATAAACTTCAATCACAACTTCGGCTACGTAATCAATATGGCTTTGAGTATAAACACGACGTGGTATTGCCATTCTTACTAATTCCATTGGTGGAGAAACAACATTTCCACCTTCATCATACTTACCAAACATTACACTTCCAATCTCTACAGATCTTATTCCACCTTCCAAATAAAGCTCGCAAGCTATTGACTGGCCAGGAAATTGCTCCGGTCGAACATTTGGTAAAAATCTTTTTGCATCAATATATATAGCGTGTCCGCCCGGTGGTTCAATTATTGGAACTCCGGCAGCGACAATTTTCTCTCCAAGATACTCTGTACTTCTAATTCTATACTGCAAATAATTTTCATCCACTACTTCTTCAAGTCCAATAGCCACAGCTTCTAGGTCTCTTCCCGCAAGTCCACCGTAGGTTGGGAAGCCTTCTGTAACAATTAGTAAATTTCTACATTTTGTTGCAAGCTCTTCATTGTTTAATGAAAGAAACCCACCAATGTTTACAAGTGCATCTTTCTTCGCACTCATTGTCGAGCCATCTGCATAAGAAAACATTTCTTGTGAAATTTCTAAAACAGTTTTATTCTCATATCCTTCTTCACGTAGTTTAATGAAGTAAGCATTTTCTGCAAACCGGCAAGCATCAAGGAAAAGTGGAATTTCATATTTATTGCAAACTGCTTTTACATCTTTTATATTCTGCATAGAAACTGGTTGACCGCCACCGGAGTTATTTGTTATAGTAATCATAACAATTGGAATATTTTCTGCACCAGTTTTTTTTATAAATTCTTCCAATGCTTCCACATCCATATTACCTTTAAAATCTGCTCTTATTTCAGGACGTTTTCCAGTTTCATTTAGCAAGTCAACTGCTTCAGCTCCAGTAAACTCAACGTTTGCCCGTGTTGTATCAAAATGTGTGTTGTTGGGAATGTATTTTCCCTCTCCACCAATAATTGTAAATAATATTTTTTCTGCAGCTCTGCCTTGGTGAGTTGGAATTATATTTTTATGCCCCGTAATATTTTTCACAGTTGATTCAAACTTAAAGAAACTTCTTGAACCAGCATAAGATTCATCACCTTCCATTATTCCAGCCCATTGCCTTGCACTCATTGCCGATGTACCACTATCAGTAAGTAAATCTATTATTACATTTTCAGCATCAACTAAGAAAGGATTGTACCCTGCTTGCTTTAGAATTTCGATTCTTTGTTCTCTGTTGGTAAATTTAATTGGTTCAACAGATTTAATTTTGAATGGTTCAATTATAGTTTTCACATTCTCTCCTTATTCTTTTACTATAAACTTATGGTTTTGCTATTTTATTGGCAAGGTTATATGAAACTAATTTAATTATCATTATTTTAGGATCTACGAATTCAACAAACTTTATAATTATATAAGGAACTTGATGATGGATGAATTAAATAATTCCGAAGACTTAAGAGAACAAATTCAAGTAGAAGAAGAAATTAGTGTTACCGACAAATTGGTTGGTGTACTTTCCGAGCCAAGTAGTTTGTTTGAGAAACTCTCCAATATGGAATTGAAAACCATGGATTGGTTAATACCAATTTTGTTTGTGATTATTGTTGCAGCAGTTTCTAATTTTATTATGATGGGAAATCCCGAAATAAAGGCTGATGTTATTGAGAAGCAAATTTCTGTAATGGAAAAGTCTTTCCAAGAACAAGTTGATAAAGGTAATATGAACCAAGAGCAAGCTGATGAACAAATTGAATTGATCAGAGAACGAATGGAAGAAGGTGGAAGTACGCAAACAATTATGGCTTCAGTAGGAATTCTTATTGTAACATTTATAATGTTTTTTATTATTGCTGGTGTGTTTTATTTATTAACCAAATTTGCACTTGGTGGAGTTGGTTCGTACAAAACTGCAATGTCAGCTTATGGTTTACCCTATTATATTCTTGCACTCCAAATAATTGTAATGATTATTCTTGCAATGACAATGAACAAAATGTTTATGGATACAAGCGTTGGTTCGTTTTTAGATATGGAGAAAGATACTATTCTTGGGATGTTATCACATAAGTTAGATGTTTTCTCAATTTGGTTTTACGCTGTTGTAAGTATTGCGTTTGCCAAAATGTTTAAGGCGGATAGCTTAACAAAATATTTTATTATGGTTTTTGGAATGTGGATTGGATTTAGTTTGTTAATGCATTTTGTTGCTCAAGCAGTTCCCTTCTTAAAAATGTTTGGAATGTAGAGTAGAGATTTAATTATTTACGAATATTTTCAAGTTGTCATTCTGAATGGAGATGTTTTTTATCGGAATGAAGAATCTCGATTATTTATATTTGAGATATTTCAGTCGTAGAAAACACTCCTTCAATATGACAAATCGCTAGAAATGTTATTGCAGCTAAACCTCCGAGCTTTTAAGAATATCAGATACTATGAATGATTTCGTGATCATTTATTTTCTGCGATAAAACACAAATACAGTAAAACCTTGGAGGTTTTACTTTTGCACGTTAGTTATAATACACTCTGCGGATCAATATCAAAATAAACTTTTACATTTCTGAATTTGGAATTTTTATTATATTCAACGTAAGCATTCATCAAAGCATTTCTTAAAATTCTTCCACTTGGGTCAACACTCCGCATACTTTTTAATAATATTTGAAATCTATAAACTCGTTTTATCTTTGATATTATTGCTTCATTCGGGGGTAGCACTAAAATCTTACCTCCAAATTTTAAAAGTCTTTTATGGAAATCATTAGTTGCTTGTCTTGCTTTTTGTTCGTCTTCATCTTTAATTTCCACTAATCCAATTCTGGAAAAAGGTGGATACTGATTTTGTTTACGTAACATAATTTCTTTTTCGTAAAATTCTTTATAATTATTTTCTAATACTTTTTGCAACACATAAGTTTTATGATTTTGAGTTTGAATAATAACTTCACCTTCCGTTTTACTTCTTCCAGAGCGACCAGAAACTTGAGTAAGCAATTGGAAGGTTCGTTCATCCGCTCTAAAATCCGGAATCCACAAAGATGTTTCTGCCGAGATAACTCCTACCAACGTTACATTTGCAAAGTCCATTCCTTTAGCAACAATTTGAGTTCCAACAAGAATATCAATCTCACCTTTTCTAAAGCTGTTTAAAATTAAACCCAACTTCCCTTTTTTACTAATTGTGTCGGAATCAATTCTCTCAATTTTCACATTTGGGAAATGATATTCCAATTCATCTTCAACTCGTTGCGTTCCGGTTCCAAAAAACTTAATTGAAATTGAGCCACAATTTCTACAACCTTTTGGGACTGGTTTTACTGAACCACAATAATGACACTTCATTATATTTTTGTTGATGTGATAAACCATTGAGACCGAGCAATCTTCACACATATCAATCTCGCCGCAGTCATCACAAAAAACTTGGGTTGCAAAACCACGACGATTCTGTAAAATTATAATGGCTTCTTTTTTCTTTAAGCGTTCATCAATTGCTTCCAAAAGAATTTTTGAGAATACTCCTTCCATTCTTTTATTCTTTTTCTCAATTGTTACATCAACCAATTTAATTTTAGGAAGCTTTGCGTTATCCACTCTTTCTTTAAGCTCCAGTAATTCATACTTTCCGCTCTTTGCATTGTACATACTTTCTATTGAAGGTGTTGCAGAGCCTAATAATACTGGGCAATCGATAAACTTAGCTTTTAAAACTGCGGCATCCCGAGCATTATATTTTGGGACTAAATCATATTGCTTGTAACTTGAGTCGTGTTCTTCATCGACAACAATTAATCCAATATTTTCTAAAGGGGCAAACAATGCAGAACGTGGACCAATTATAATTTTGTACTTGCCACTAATTATCCCACGCCACGTATCGTACCTTTCTCCGTAAGACATACGACTGTGAATTACAGTTACACTTTCTCCAAATTCATTAAAGAAGCGAGATGTTATTTGTGGAGTTAATGAAATTTCGGGAACCATTATTAGAACACTTTTCCCTTTTTCAATTGCTTTGCGTGTAAGCTCAATGTAAATTTGAGTTTTACCGCTTCCAGTTACGCCGTGTAATAGAAAAGGCTTGAAAGAGTTTGAGTCAATATTTTCTGCAACAGAATTTATAACTTTTGTTTGAGCTTCGGTCAAGTCAAACTTTTTAATTTCTTCTGAATAAGTACTCTTAAAAATTCGTTCAACCTCTTTAGGAAAAACTTTTACAAGTCCTTTTTGTTCTAAACTTTTTATTGATGATTGATTAGTTTTAGTTTTTTTTAGAAGTTCACTTTGCTGAGCTTCATTATTTTTAATTGAAAGAAGCTCTAATAAGATTACAACTTGCTTGGGCGAACGTTTTTCAATCTCAGGAAGTGAACCATAAATTACATCAAGCGGTTTATCAATTTTAACAAAATATGCTTTCTTAATTTTAACTTTTTGTTCTTCAATTGTATTTATAATTGAGATTGCTCCAATACCTTCCAAACTTTTTAATGTGGAATAAATACTTTTTTTCTTAACTAATTTTTGTAATTGTTTTAAACTATAAATTTCTTTCTCAGAAAGCAGCTTTAGCAGTTTAGCCTTTGTACTATTGAGCTTTGTTTGTTTAGCAAATAATGAAAGACATAATTCCATATCTGCAACAATTTTCTTTTTCGATTCAACATCCAAACCATAAGGCACAGAATTTTTAAGAGCTTCACCAAGCGAACTCATATAATATTCTGCAATCCACTTATAAAACTCTAACGATTCTTTACTAAAAATTGGCTCGTCATCAAGAACATCACTAAGTGATTTTACTCTCCCTTCAATCTTGGTTTTTTCGGTTACATTAATTACAAATCCGGTAAGAACACGTCTGCCAAACGAGCAAACAACGCGCACGCCTAGTTGCACTTGCTCTTCAAATTCTTTTGGAATTTTATAAGTAAATGAATTTCTAAATGGAAGCGGGAATACTACTTCTGCGTACACTTTTATCTCTTATTATTATTTCAGGTATCTGTCTTTTTCTTCCGTCTGATCACCGAGAAAAGTAATCATAATCTTGCTCCTACTCTTACTCGCTTTACTCTTTTTCTAAAAACAAAACGTTAGTATGATATAAGATTATGAGTACGATTAAGAAGTTTTTCTACGACCAAAGTTTGTTATTATCTGGATTCCCAGTCAAACTGAGAATGACAACAGTTTAACATTCGATAAATTTGTACTCTGTAAATTGTTCATTGTAAATTATATTTTCATCAAGCATTACGCTCTAAAAAATATCCATCCTTATATCCTTGAATTCTCTTTTGAGTTTCCGCCATCTCCAATCTCTTCAAAGCATATAAACAATACTCTTCTTCTTGCTCAATCATTACAAATTTTCTATTTAACTTTTTGGCTACAACTCCTGTTGTGCCTACTCCAGCAAAGCCATCAAAGACTACATCATTTTCATTTGAGCTTGCAAGAATAATTTTGGCAAGAATTTTTTCAGGCTTCTGTGTTGGATGTGGAGTATTTTCCGGCATTGACCAAAACGGAATAGTTATGTCCGTCCAAATATTGGAAGCATAAGTTAAACGAAAATTTCCATCTTCACTTTCAACCCAATCTTTTGGCTTGCCATTACTTCTGTATGGAGCAATTACTTTTTTTCTTGTCTTAACTGCTTCTGCATTAAAACAATAATTTTTAGATTTACTAAACAACCAAATATCTTCAGAATTATTTTTCCAAAATTTTGTTGAGCCTCTTCCCTTGTCTCGTGCAAATGTAATTCGTGTAATTGGGAACAAGCCTGCTTGCAAACCAACTTCATATAAAATTGATGAAGTCTTCCAATCGCCACATATATATAGCGATGCGTCATCTTTAAGTTTTGGGACTAACAATTGCAGCCAAGACTTTACCCACTCACTATATTTTTCAGAAGACATTTCTTTAAATGTATTTCCGTTAAATGATTTTGTCAAATTATATGGTGGGTCAATAAAAGCGAGATCAATAAATTTATCTGGCATTTTTTTTATTGCTTCAAAATAATCTTGATTTATTACTCTATTAATAAGCGAAGATATTTCAACTTGTTTTTTATCAAATAACATAAGCTGTTTTTTAAACTTAGCTTTTTCAGAATCGCTTAGTGTGATTGTTTTATTTCTTCCTGCTTTTTGTTTTATCATCTAACTATTTATTTTATCAACGAAGAATTAAATTTCTAAGAACTAAGATAAAACAAAAATAAATTTAGAAAGTATTTTTTTTGTAGTACATATTTCGGCGGGGAAGCTTTTTAGCTTCAGTTAAATTGGAGTTTTTAATAAACTTTTTTTTAACAAATAGCTATAACTCTAAACTACTAACATTTCCTCTTGTCTATATGGCTCAGTAAACTCACTATCCTTTTGTATATTTACTTTAAATTCATTTACTAATTTTTCCAAATCTTCTGAAAGATTACTGAGCAGTTCAGAGGAAGCAGCAATCCCATTGATCAAATTAGTGTTGTCGGAAGATAAATTATTTATGGCTGTAAGATTTTGACTTATTAGTCCAGATGCTACTGTTTCTTGTTCACTTGCTGCAGCAACATTATTTATCTGCGAAGTAACTTCATCAACATTCTGCAAAATTGAATTAAGTGCATTATTAACTTCATCAGACAATTGCATACCTTCCACAACGGTAGTTCTTGTATTTCCCATTGCTTTATTAGCCTCATGTGCCTCAGCCTGAACAGTAGAAATTGTTTTAGCAATTTCCAATGTAGCTGTAGAAGTTCTCTCCGCTAATTTCCTTACTTCATCCGCAACTACTGCAAAACCCCGCCCTTGTTCGCCAGCTCGTGCAGCTTCTATTGCAGCATTTAGTGCTAAAAGATTTGTTTGATCAGCTATATCGTTTATTATACTAGCAACATTTCCAACTTGATCTATCTTACTTGTTAAACTTGACAAAATATCTCCAATCTTTTCTGATGAATCAACAATTCGCTCCATTCCATGTATAGAATCTTCAACCTTTTGAGTACCTACATGAACATCTTTTTCTACTTTTTTTGCCGATTCAGATGCACAATTTGCGTTATCAGATGTTTGCCGTATTGTTTGAGCGATCTCTTCAACCGCAGATGCAACAGTATTTATTTGATTATTCTCTTCATTCGCATTACTTGCCATTCCCACAGTATTATTTGATATTTCTTTTGTTAAAGAAGCAGTTGTTAGAATTGTTTCACTAAGCTTACCAAACATAGCACTTATTTTAGCAACACTTTTATTAAATGAACTAAATAATATTTTTTGATTACCTTCTTTATCAAATTCATTTACACTTACGGTCAAGTCACCCATTGAAATTGCTTCCATTGCTGATTTTAATTCTAAAGTAGCTTTCTCTTCAGTTGTAATTTTATAAACCATATTTTGTACCATTGTATTAAGCGAGGTAGATAGCTTGCCTATTTCATCGTTTCTTTTAATGTTAAAAGTAAGTTTATAATTACCTTGAGCAATTTTTGTTGTTCGCTTATGGAAACATATAAGTGGTGAGATAATACTTTTTAATATATAGATAAAGAATAATGACAATATAATTACTGCAGCAATAATTGAATAATACATCATCGATGTTGCAAAGGCAGTAATCTCTTCAAACTCGTTTGCCCACATACTAACCGCAATTATCCAATCTCTACTTTCACAATACTTAAATGAAACATATTTAGCCTGACCAGTTTTAGGTGAAATATATTCTATAAATCCACTTTTTTCTTTAATCATTTGTTGAATGAATTTTTTATTCTTCCAATTTTTATTTTCAACTTTTGGATGCAGTATATATGTTCCCTCTGTATCAATAATAAAGGGGAAACCTTCCTTTCCAACTTTTATTTTATAAAAATCTTTTCGTAAGTTCTCTTTTAATTCGGCGTTGCTTTTATTTGCATTTTGATTATTGACAACAGTTTTGTAAACAATCTCTCCAATGTTTTTAAGGTTCTTTTGGCTGTGTGCTACTAACTTTTCATTGGAGATTTGTTGTGGGATGTATTGAAATCCGATTACGACTAAAGTTAATAATGTAGAAAATATTATAACTTTTGTTTTTATACTAGATAGCATATTCTTATCCTTAAACTATTTAATTCCTCTAATTTATATTCGCAGAATATAATGCAATGTTTAATACTTTTGTATAATGCAAAAGAAAATATTTTTATTTGACATAGTGTACATATTTTCACTATATTTATAGTGTACATTTATTCACTATGAGGAATTGCAATGACTGAACGTCAAGAAGATATTTTGAAATTCATAAATGATTTTATTAACCGAAATGGTTTTCCGCCATCTTATAGAGAAATAGGAAATCATTTTAATATTAAAAGTACTTTTGGAGTTAAGCGACATCTTGATGCATTAATTAAAAAAGGCTTTATACAAATGAGTGATAAATCTAATAGATCAATTTCACTTACGGATAAATCGTACTCTCTTTTTGATAGAGTTAGAGAAACCAATGCAACCGAAATTCCAATACTTGGTAGAGTTGCTGCAGGTTATCCGGTTTTTGCAGAAGAAAATATTGAGGGAACATTAGTTATTGATTCAAGTTTAATAAGAGGAAGTGAAAAATTATTTGGCTTAAAAGTGCGTGGCGATAGTATGATTGAAGATGGAATTTTTGAAGGTGATACTGTAATTGTAAAATCTCAAAACAAAGCAATGAACAACGACATAATAATTGCAATGCTAGATAACGACACAACCGTAAAACGATATAGAAATACAAATTCCAAAATTGAGTTAATTCCGGCAAACAAAAATTATCAACCAATTCCAGTTTCAAGTAAAAATGATTTTTCAATTATTGGAAAAGTTGTTGGTGTTTATAGGTTATACAATTAGAGAGCTTCGCTTTGGTTCTTAGAGTTTTATTAAAGAACAACAGAAGTAAATAGTTAAACAATAATATTCGAATTTCTTTTATGCTTCGCCCTCCCAAGGGGGAATATTAAAAGGTTAATTGTGGAGACAAAATGAAAACAGATATATTTAGCACAGCAATTACAAATAGAAAAAAAATAAAATTTCTATACAGACTTAGCCCTATTGAAATGGAGCCATATTATCTATCAATTAATAAAGGTGGAAGTAAAGTAATTTATGGTAGAGTAAATAGTTCAAGTCATATAAAAATGTTTGAGTTCAAAAAGATATTTAATATTAAAGTATTGAAAAGCTCAAAATTTTCTCCCATTATTCCTATTCTACCAATTTATAATTAGGATGGTCAAAATGAAAGAAAGTGTAAAACAACAAAATGTTGATGACCTAATTGGTCACTTTTGGAGAAACGGTTATCTAACTTTAAGTAGAAGGTTTGGTAAGTATTTACCAGAACCAAATAATGTTGGAGATTTTAGAGTTGATGCAATTGGGAAACAACGCAAGAAGTTTGTAATCGGTTTACTTCTTTCAGAAAAAGATTTGAATGATTCAAAAGTTTATACCAAGCTTGAATTTCTTGCAACTCGTCATTCAAAGTATTCACATAAACGTGTAACACTATTTGTTGGTGTACCACAACATTTAATTAAAGAAGCTAAATCAGCAATCTCATTTTTAAGTGTTGAAGCACAAAAGAGTATTAAAGTTGTAAGTATTGGCAAGAAAGTAACCAAACAACTTTCGTTGTTATAAGTTATGTGATTTTAATATATCACATCGTATACTCTATTAAAAAGGAATTGTGAATTAATTATTTAGAATAGGATTGTTATGATAAAAAAAATACTTCTCATAGTTTTTGTTTCACTTCTTTTTAGTTGTGAACAAAAATCAGAACCAAAAGAAATACTATTTGTTTGTACGCACGGAGCAGCAAGGAGTCCAATTGCAGCAGCATACTTCAATAAAATTGCAAAGGAAAAGAATTTGAACTATCGTGCAATTTTTAGAGGAACAGAACCTGATAGTGTATTAACTAACGGAACTGTAAAAGGATTGATAAAAGATGGATTTACTATAAATGATTGGGAACTTAAAAAAGTGTCTAAAAATGACATTAGTAAGGCTAAAAAAATAATAACTTTTGATTGTAAACTTTCTTCTAATGTAACTCCCACAAAGATAGAACAATGGAATGGCACACCTCCAATCAGTAAGGATTATAATAAAGCTCGTGATATATTAAAAGAAAAAGTTAATCAGTTGATTGCAACTCTTCCAAAAGATTAAAGAAATAAGAGAACAAAAACACACAAAAGACCAAACCAATAATAGCTCTCATTAGGTCGCTACTATGTTTGAACATCAAGACAAACAAAAGCATCTAAATATATTTAACCATGAACATTATACTAAGAAAAACAACCGATGAAGATTTAGAAACACTTTTCCTCTATCAAACAGATGAAGAATCAAACCAAATGGCAGCCTTCACTTCAGAAAACCCAAATGATAGAAATGCTTATTTTGAAAAGTGGTTAAAGATTATAAATAATCCTAAAATTAATATGCAAACAATTATTCATGATAATTTAATAGTTGGTAGTGTTCTCCATTTTGATATGATGAGTGAAACAAATGTTTCGTATTGGATTGGACGAAAACATTGGGGAAATGGAATTGCAACAATGGCATTAAAATTATTTGTGGAACAAGTAAATAAAAGACCTTTGTTTGGAAGAGTTGCTTATGATAATTTTGGTTCTCAAAAAGTTCTTGTAAACTGTGGGTTTAAAACAATTGGTGAAGAATATGGATTCGCAAACGCACGAGAAAAAGAGATTAAAGAATTTCTGTATAAACTAGAGAAATAAAACCACAACTATTTAGTAACCTATTTATTTATTATTCTAACTTGTTTTATTAAAATGAATCTATATACTAAATACAAAGTGGTTTTTGGATTTTAGTAAATGTCATTTCGAAATGAACGCTTTTTGTGATTGAGAAACCTCATATCTTAATGGTGTTTGAGATCTCTCCGCAATCCCGAAAGTTTTCGGGACAAGATGACAACTTTAGAATCCGAAAACCAAATTAGTTTTAGTATAAAACAATTTTCTTCTATAAATTTTTACCTTTCATTTTTTTGAGAACCAATTTACTTTTCAGTTGTAGAAACATTTGAACACAATATTATTTGATAAAATATTTAGTCTTCGAAAAAAGTTGAGCCAAGCATTTGGAGGTTGAATCTTCCTCAGTTTGTATTGATTAAAGAACCTTGACATTTAGAATGAGGACGCTTATTTTTAGAGGCTGTTTATCATTTATAAAGAGAGTTTCTTTTTGGCAAAAATATTAACTGAAAATGATTTATTTCTGATCGAAGAAACTAAAGGAAGAGGAAGTGTTCCTGAGCATATTGCCATAATAATGGATGGCAATGGACGTTGGGCAAATGCTAAAGGTTTACCAAGGGCAGCTGGACATAAGAAAGGTGTTGAGACTGTTCGCTCTATGGTACAGGCTTGCTTAAATCTTGGAGTAAAATATTTAACTCTTTACACTTTCTCAACTGAGAACTGGAATAGACCGCAAAAAGAAATTACCATCTTAATGCGATTAATGGTAAGAAGTTTGAAGAAGGAAGCTAAAGAGCTAAATAAGAATAATGTTAAAATTTCGACCATTGGAGATATAAAAAGTTTACCAAGTATTGTTCAAAAAGAATTACAATCAGCAAAAGAGTTAACAAAGAACAACGGTAAATTGGTTTTGAATTTAGCTTTAAGTTATAGTGGTAGGTGGGAAATTGTTGAAGCCGCAAAAAAATTAGCAAAAGATTTTGCAAATGGTAAAATTGAAATTGATAAAATAGATGAGAAAGTTTTTTCAAATAATTTAAGTACAAAAGGTTTGCCTGATCCCGACCTAATGATAAGAAGTGGTGGCGAACATAGAATAAGTAATTTTTTAATTTGGCAAATTGCTTATTCAGAATTATATGTTTCAAAAGTTTTATGGCCAAATTTTAATTGTAGTAATTTAATTGAAGCAATTCAAGATTTTCAAAATAGAGAGAGAAGATTTGGACTTATTAGTGAACAAGTGTCAAAGAAATACAAAAAAGATCAGACAACAAAAAAACTTAGTGAACAACTTACTTAAGTTTTTAATAATAGTACTATTTGTTTTTAACACAAATATCTACTCACAAATACAAAAAATTAATTATAAAATCTTAGGCGTTTCTGTTGAGGGAAACACTACAGCAGATGCCAATACAATAATTGCAAACAGTAGCTTAAGGGAAGGTGAAGCTTTAGAAATTCCTGGTGACGCAACTAACAATGCAATTAAAAGGTTATGGTCTCTTGGAATATTTGAAGATGTTCAAATAATTATTGAGAAGAAAATCGAAAATGGAGTTTTCTTACTTATCAAAGTAAAAGAATTAAATCGAGTAGAGAAGATTATATTTCGTGGTAATGACGAACTTGATGAGACTGATTTAATGAAAGTAGTTTCACTTGTTAGTGGACAAACATTAAAGCCTCAAGTTATAAATTCAGTAAAAACAAAAATAAAGGATTTGTATATAGATGAAGGACAGTTAAATGCAAAAATTATTCCTCATTCATTTGCATTTCTTTCTGCAGATACAACCGAAGATGAAATTTCTGTTACTTGGCAAGATCCAAATAACAAGTCAGATAAAGAGCAAACTCTCTATGATTTTAATCCAGATGTACGCTCAAATATTATTGGAAGAATTAAAGATCGGCAACTATTAGTATTTGATATAGAAGAAGGTGATGAAGTTATTATAAGAAGTATAACGTTTGATGGAAATAATGCTTTTGAAAATGATGACTTAATTTCTGAATTGGATGAAACTGTTAAAGACGAGTGGTGGAGATTTTGGAGTTCTGCAAATTTTAAGAAAGAAGATTATGATAAAGATAAAGACTTATTAAAAACTTTTTATCAAAGAAATGGTTACAGAGATTTTGAAATTCTTTCTGATTCTATTAGTTTTTCTGATGATAAAAAGTTTATGGATTTATATTTAGATGTTTATGAAGGACCTCAATACAAACTTAGAAATATTAATTGGGAAGGAAATTCTGTTTATCCAGATTTTGTTTTAACGGAACGTTTAGGCTTGAACAAAGGTGATGTATATAATTATGAACTTTTTAATCAGAATCTTTTTGGCAACCAAGCTCAAACTGATGTAGCTGCATTATTTTTAGATAATGGCTATCTAACTTTTAGACAAGAAGCAAGCGAGCAAAAAGTTGGAGAAGATTCAATTGATGTAACAATTAAGGTTACTGAAAATAATCAGTTTAAAATTGGCACAGTTAAAATAACTGGAAACGATAGGACAAAAGATAAAGTAATAAGAAGAGAATTATTTACAATACCAGGAGATTATTTTAGACGTAGCAATGTTATGAGAAGCATTCAACAACTTGCTAATTTACAATATTTTAATGTTGAAAAACTTTATACAAAAGGTGTTGATTATAAACCAGCCACAGACAGTCTTGTAAACTTAGTTTATAATGTTGAAGAAAAATCGAGTGATTTTATAAATGCTTCAGTCGGTTATAGCGGAGCTTTTGGTTTTAGTGGTTCAATGGGTTTTACGCTTTCTAACTTTTCTATTTTAGAACCATTCCAATTAGGTGGTGGTCAAATTCTAAACTTTAACTGGCAATTTGGAGTTGGAAATTTCTACAGAACATTTTCAATTGGATTAACAGAACCCTGGCTTATGGATACACCAACTTCACTTGGGTTTAATGTTTCGGATACTAGACAAAGATATATTTATGATTTAAGACAATCTAGTATTTCTATGACACTTGGAAGAAGATTAACTTGGCCGGACGATAGATTTTATTTACAAGGTTCTCTAAGGTTTCAATACAATGATGTAATTGATGGAAGACAATATTATGCTACTGGTCTTTCAAGACAATACACTGCCGGAATAGCAATTAACAGAAGTGATATTGATAACCCAATTTTTCCTTCAACTGGTTCAAAGTTTGGACTTAATTTTGATCTTTCTGGTGGGCCATTTTTGCCAGGCGATGTTGACTATTATAAGTTTCAATTTAAAGCTGATTGGTACAGAAGATTATTTAACACAAATAAATTAACATTTTATGCTGGTATTGATTTGGGTTACATTCACGAAATTGTTAAAGGGACAACAATACAGCCGTTTGAATTTTTCTACATGGGTGGAAACGGTTTAGTGATTGCAACTACTCCTTTAAGAGGTTATGCTGATAGATCTATTGGACCTAAAAGCCCTGATGGTGGACTAAATATTGGTGGAAGAGTTAGAGCAAAATATACAGCCGAAATTAGAGCAGCACTTACATTAGAGCCAATGCCAATTTATGCAATAATTTTTGCAGAAGCCGGAAATGCTTTTAGCGATTTACCATCTGCAAATTTATTTGATTTAAAAAAATCTGCTGGAGTTGGTGCAAGAATTATGATTAACCCAATTGGACTTATTGGTTTTGATTACGGTTACGGATTTGATAGACTTTCTGTTGATGGTCAAGATCCAAAATGGGAATTCCATTTCCAATTTGGTAAAGGATTTTAACTGCTGTCATTCTCAGCCCCGCATAAAAACACGGGATAAACTTTGACTGGGAATCTAAAAAGCTCTTATCAAATAGATTTCCCCGCCCAACAAAACGGCGGACAAGCTGATATAGGCATTCGGGAATGACAAAATAATTTAGATATTTTTAATTAAAACAAAAACACATAAACAAAACACGAGGTAACATTGAAGGCATTACATATTTTTGCGATCTTATTATTATTAACGATTGCTACATTTGCACAAACACAAAAAATTGGTTGGGTAAATTCAGAAACAATCTTGCAACAATTTGCTCCAGCTATTAAAGCACAAAGCGATTTAGATGCAATGACATCTGCTTGGACAAAATCTATTGATAGTATGGCAACAGAACTACAAACTTCTTATGGTGCAGCACAAAAACAATTTGCAAGTATGACTCCTGATAAACAAAGAGAAGTTCAACAAGAGCTTGTACAAAGAGAACAATACATTCAACAATTTAGACAACAAAAATTTGGTCAACCAAATGGCGAAATTTTTATCAAACAAGAACAATTGTTAAAACCAATTAAAGAAAAAATCCTTAAAGCAATTGATGCTGTTAGAAAAGCAGAAGGTATGAATTTTGTTTTTGATAAAACTGGTGAAGTTCTATTGTTATTTGCAGATCCTCAATACGAGATTACAAATGTTGTTTTAGATAAATTGAAACGTGGCTAGTAGTAAATAGTTACAATATTAAAATTTAAAATTAGGAGGTTTATAAATTGCAAAAAAGTATTAGCAACTTATAAACCTCTGTGTTATTTTAAACAATACCTTTAGGAGAATTAAATTATGAAAAAATTACATCTGCTTTTATTTTGTGCATTGGCATTTTCATTTTCAAACATCTCGGCTCAACTTAAAATTGGTTATGTAGATTCTGACGCAATTATGAAAAAATTACCAGATGCTCAAGATGCTCAAAAAAAAATTGATGCTCAAATTAATGAGTGGGAAAAAGAGTTAGATAAATTAGATAAAAAGTGGAAAGAAAAATTTGATGACTATGAAAGACGTAAACTAATTATGAGTAAGCAAAAAAGAGCTGAATTTGAGAAAGAACTAATAGCACTTGAGCAAGAAAGCGAGAAATTTAAGCAATCAAAATTTGGTTCTAACGGTGAGCTTTTTACAAAGCAAGAAGAATTGATGAAGCCAATTCAAAATCAAGTATTTACTGCTATTGAAGAAGTAGCCGTTGAGAATGAACTCGATTTTATTTTTGATAGAAGTGGTGATATGATTTTTCTTTATGCAAAAGAAGAGTACGATTTAACTTCAGAAGTTTTAAGTAAGTTGCAATAACAAAAGTATAGTACTCGGATTAAACTAATATATATAGTATCCAAAATGATTTTTGGATTTTTATAATTGTCATTTCGAACATGTTGTTTGTGAGAAATCTCGTAACCAAATAGTACGGAGATTTCTCAATCGCCAAAAAACAAGCTCATTTCGAAATGACGAATATTTAGAATGCAAAATGTACTAAATTGAAATCGATTCAATCAACGTGCTATGGTTTAACAAAAAAACAAATGAAAATAACCATTCAAAATATTGCTGATATTGTTGACGGAAAAGTTATTGGGAATGAGAATTTAACAATAACAAATGTTGCAAATATTCAAGATGCAAAAGAGGGAGACTTATCATTTATTAATGGTAAGTCTTTTCTTAAATATTTATCTACTACAAATGCTAGTGCCGTTTTAGTAAGCCAAAATGTTCAAAAAGATAATTCTAAACTAGTTTATATTGAGGTTGATAAACCTCAAGTTGCCTTTCAAAAAATTGTCAATAAATTTTTCATGCCAAACTTTAAGTTTAAAGGAATTTCAAGTTCTGCAACAATTGCAAAGTCATCTATTTTAGAAGAAGAGGTTTCAATTGGAGAAAATGTTTTTATAGGTGAAAACTGTCATGTAAAAACTGGAGCAACCATTTACCATAATTCCGTTATTCTAAATAATTGTATAATTGGAGAGAATACTTTAATATTTCCGAATGTAACTATTAGAGAAGAAACTAAAATTGGGAATAATGTAATTATTCATCCTGGTGTTGTTGTTGGAGCAGATGGCTTTGGATTCATTCCAGATGAAAATGGAGTATATCAAAAAGTTCCGCAAATAGGAAATGTTGTTATTGAAGATGACGTTGAGGTGGGTGCAAATACTTGTATTGATAGAGCTGCTCTTGGAACTACACTTATTAGAAAAGGTGTTAAGTTAGATAACTTTGTTCAGATAGCACACAATACAACAATTGGCTCGAACACAGTTTTCTCATCACAATCCGGAATTGCTGGAAGTTCAAAGATAGGAAATAATTGCGTTGTTGCTGCACAGGTTGGTATTATTGATCATCTTGAAGTAGGGGATAATATTGTTATTGCTGGTCAATCTGGAGTTACAAAATCCTTGCAGACTCCCGGTGTTTATTTTGGAACTCCGGCAAAAGAACTTAAGACAACTTTAAAGTTAGAAGCACACATAAGAAATTTGCCGAATTATTTAGAAAGAATAAAAAGAATGGAAAGAAAAATTTCAGAATTAGAAAACCAATTACAGACTAAAAACGAAAAGGAAGTTTAATAATGCTCGATCTTCAAAAAACTATAGAAAAAGAGATTTCAATATCAGGACAAGGCTTGCATACTGGGACTTCAAGCACAATTACATTTAAGCCAGCTCCCGATGATCATGGAATTAAATTTGTAAGAACTGACTTAGGAGATCATTTAGAAATTCCCGCTCTAGCTGAGTATGTTGTCGATATTTCAAGAGGAACAACTTTGGGGCTTGGGGATGTAAAAGTTCATACAGTAGAACATGTTTTGGCGGCTGTAGCTGGTTTACAAATTGATAATATTATTATAGAAATTGATGGGAACGAACCGCCTATTGCTGATGGAAGTTCAAAACCTTTTGTAGATAAACTTTTAGAAGCCGGAATAGTTAAACAAAAAACTCCAAAAGATTATTTAATAATTGACCAAGTTATTTCTTACAAGAATGAAGATGAGCAAGTTGATATAGTTGCTCTTCCGCTTGATGGGTTTAGAATGACTGTTATGGTTGATTATAATAATCCCGCTTTAGGGAGTCAACACACCGGATTGTTTGATTTAGAAAAAGAATTTGTTTCTGACTTTGCTCCAACTCGAACTTTTTGTTTTTTAAGTGAAGTAGAAGCACTTGCCGACCAAGGATTAATCAAAGGTGGGAATATAGATAATGCTGTTGTTATTGTTGATCATGAAATTAACGATGATGATCTTACTAACCTTACTAAAAAATTAGGTTTGGATGAAAAAATAACTGTTGGTAAAAATGGATTTCTAAATGAGAATAATCTAAGGTTTAAGAATGAACCAGTTCGCCATAAACTCCTTGATATGATTGGGGATCTGGCATTAATTGGTGCTCCATTAAAAGCACAAATTTTAGCAGCTCGTCCTGGTCACAAAGCAAATGTTGAATTTGCTAAAAAAGTAAGGAAACTTTACCAACAGAAACAGTTGGAAAAAAAATATCAACATGGTAAAAAGGAAGGTGTTGTATTCGACATAAATGCAATTCAGAAAATTTTACCACACAGATATCCATTTCTACTGATAGATAAAATCATTCATCTTGAGTTAGATAAAAAAGTAGTGGGTGTTAAATCTGTAACAATGAACGAACCTTTCTTCCAAGGACATTTTCCCGGGCAACCAATTATGCCAGGAGTATTAATAATTGAAGCAATGGCACAAACAGGTGGAATTCTTATGTTAAACTCCGTTGAAAATCCAGAAGATAAACTTGTTATGTTTATGGGTATTGATAAAGCTAAATTTAGAAGACCAGTTGTACCTGGCGATCAACTAATATTTGAAGTTGAACTTGTAAGTAAAAGAAGTAGATTTGTAATTATTAGTGCAAAAGCAAAAGTAGGAAATAAAGTTGTTGCAGAAGCTGAATTAAAAGCAGCAATTGTTGATAGAGAAAAGTGATTGATATTTTCATATATACTAAATGCAAAGTGGTTTTCGGATTTTTTAGTTGTCATATCGAAATGAACGTTTTGGGTGATTGAGATATCTCTGTGCCATAAATGGGGTAAGAGATCTCTCACAAAAAACATGTTCGAGATGACATACATTAAAATCCGAAAACCAATTTGGATTTAGTATATGACATTTAAAAACTCATAAATCAGTTGTTAAATAAAAGTATAGAATATGAATAAAATTCACCCAACAGCAATTGTCAGTTCAAAAGCACAACTTGGTACTAATAATATTGTTGGACCTTATACTATCATTGAAGATGATGTAGTTATTGGAAATGATTGTATTATTGGTTCGCACGTTGGTATTTATGATGGTGCAAGGATAGGGAACAAAGTAACAATCTATCAATCTGTTTCAGTTGCCAATCATCCGCAAGATTTAAAATTCAACAATGAACCAACTACCTTTGTTATTGGAGATGGAACAACAGTTAGAGAATTTGTAACTCTTAATAGAGGTACTGTAGATTCCGGAACATCAATAGTAGGGAAAAATTGTTTGCTTATGGCTTACTCGCATATTGCACATGATTGTATTGTAGGTGATAATTGTATTATTGCAAATGTTGTACAGCTTGGCGGACATGTAACAATTGGCGATTCGGCAATTATTGGAGGGGCTAGTGTTATTCATCAGTTTTGTAAAATTGGTGAACACGTTATGATGGGCGGTGGTTACAGAGCTGTTACTGATATTCCACCGTTTATAATTTCTGCAGGAGAGCCGTTAAAGTTTAGCGGAGTAAATACCATTGGATTGAGACGAAGAGGTTTTTCGAACCAAGAGATTGCTGAAATAAAAGAAATTTATAATGTAATTTTTTCAAAAGAATACAATCTTACGCAAGCTAAAGAAATTGTTATCGAAAAGTTTAAAAATAGTAAACACGCTGAAACTGTACTCACTTTTTTAGATAATAGTACAAGAGGAATTGTTAAAAAATGAATTGGCACTTACTAGACTATGGTTCTTTTACTGGGAAGCATAATATGGAGTTTGATTTACAGCTAGTAAATTCTTGCCAAACAGACAATGCATATTTACGTTTTTACGGATGGAAACCTTATTGTATTTCTCTTGGTGCAAACCAATCAATAAAAGAAATTAATGTAAATAAAACTAATAGAGATAAAATTGATATTGTTAAACGCCCAACTGGGGGAAGAGCAATTTTACATGCAGAAGAACTTACATATTCTGTAGTTATCTCTAATTATAATAATATAAGCGGTAAGGTTTTATATAATCAGATTTCACAAGCAATTGTTAATGGGTTACAATTGTATAGTTCTAAACTCAACCAAGTTATTCTAGAAAATGTTCAACCAAATTTTACAACTGAACTTAACAAACCGTCTGGTGGATTATGTTTTGCTAGTACAGCCAAAAGTGAAATAAAATTTAATGGTAAAAAACTTGTTGGAAGTGCACAACGCAAAATTGGCAATGTAATTCTGCAACATGGTTCAATACTAATTGGGAAATTTCATACTGGTTTAGTAAATTATTTAAATATTGAGGAAGACAAAATTTTGAGTTTGCAAGATGAACTGGGAAATAGTACAATAGAATTAGAAACAATATTAAATGAAAAAGTTAGTCTTACCAATTTACAAGAATCAATTATAAAAGGATTTGAAAAAACTTTTGATATTCTTTTTAATAGAGAATTACACCCAACCCTTTAACCTTATTGTACAATAGAAATGATAACTTCCTTTACACTTTTAAGTAGATTTGATTTTAAGATGATTATTATTTTAATCTTATCCCTTTGTTTTTATGAAAACAATGCACAGACAATTAGTGTAGAAAGGTTTTTATCAAAGATTAAAGTAACAGATATTAAAAATGATGGGAAAGATATTTGGGCTACAACTGAAGGCAATGGAATTTACCGATACAATAGTAAAAAAAACAAATGGGAAAATTTTTCAACAGATAATAAAAAAATTAAGCAAGATTTTTTTTACTGCATTGAAATTAGCAAAAAATATATTTGGGCAGGTTCTACAAACGGCCTCTATATTTTTGACAAAAGAAGAAAGAAGTGGAAACGAAAGGGATTTTCAAAAGGTGGACAGTTTGGAAATTGGATACGAAGTTTAAAGTATGATAAAAAACATAAAACTTTATGGATTGGAAGATTCAGAAATTTATCAAGATATAGTTTACCTAGAAAAAAATACTATGATTACAATTTAACAATTAAAAAAGTTGATAAAACAAATTCCATAAAATCATTACACATAGATGGTGATAGTTTATTATGGATTGGAACAGAAGCAGGATTACATAAGTTTAATATAAATGGAAATCTTAGAAAGAAACAAGGTTTATCATTTTATAATAACAGTAACAATTACTTTATGAACGAAAGTGACCAAGTTTCTGTAACAAATATTTTAACTGAGCAAAACTCTATTTGGTTTGGGACTGATGAATTTATAACGAAAGAAAATCCAAATTTTAACGTTGGAGGAATGTATCAATTCGATAGAGGGATTGAGTGGAAAAAACTTAGCAGTCAAAACGGTTTAAACAGCAATGGTGTTTTTGATTTAGAACTTGTTGGTAATTATATTTGGGTTGCTACATATCAGTTTAATCCCACAAGCAAAAAACAAATGCATAGAGGAATAACACTTGTGAATAGATTAAATATGAGTACTTCAAAATTAGAAAATAGTGATATTCCAATAACCGTAAATACATTACATTTTGATGGAACTAATATGTGGATAGGAACAAATGACGGAATTAGAAAAATCAAATTAACAAATTCAATTGTTCCAAATTTTACAAGATAGTCTAAAATAAATTTTAAGTTTAAGGAAAATAAATGAATAATTCTATTATAGATAAAACTGAATTATTAAAGATTAGAAAACAATTAAAAGTAGAAGGCAAAAAAGTTGTTTTTACAAATGGAGTTTTTGATATTTTGCATGCTGGACACGTTGATTATCTTGTTAAAACTAAAGAATGCGGAGATATTCTAATTTTAGCTTTAAATAGCGATGCATCGGTAAGAAGAATTAAGGGAGAAAAGAGACCCCTAGTTCCTCAAAATGAACGTGCATTTATCTTATCAAACTTAAAACCCGTTGATTATGTTGTTATGTTTGAAGAAGACACTCCGCAAGATCTCATTACTTATTTGCTTCCTGATGTTTTAGTTAAAGGAGCAGATTATAGTATTGAACAAATTATTGGTCACGAAATTGTTCAAGCAAATGGTGGCGAAGTAAAAACAATTAAATTTGTTTCACAACAATCAACTACAAATATTGTTAATAAGGTATTAGACACCTATAATGAGTAACAAGAAAAACCTAAATAATAATACTGAAAAAAAAATAGAAAAGAAGATAGAAGAGAAGAAGAAATTCAGACGTTCTCTATTCCACAAAACAATAAACTTCTTTATTAGTTTAGTGGGAATATTTCTTTTTTTACTAATAATCTTTTTTGGGTTTTCGCAAACAAAAACATTTAGAAATATTCTAAGAAATAAAATTACTGCTGAAGTTTCTCAATCCTTTAATGCTAACTTACAAATTGATAGACTTGATGGTTCAATTCTGTCATCGATAATTTTACATAACACCGTTCTATACTCTGAAGGTGATACTTTAATTGACGCCAAAGAAATTGTAATTAAGACAAGTCCTTTTCATTTATTATTGAAAAAAATATACATACGTGAAGTATTACTAAAAGACGCACTAATAGATGTTCAACAAAATCATTTGGGAGAGTGGAATTTCACATCACTTTTTAAGCAAGATACTTTACAGAAAGAAATTTCAATTGAGGATGACGAAAAAAGTGAGTTCCCTTTTTCAATACAAGTAAATGATTTGCAATTTCAAAATGTTAATTTTGTAATGCAAAACTTTAGAAGACATAAGTCTAAGCGATTTTATAATTCTTTAAACTTAAATGATTTTAGACTTTCTAATGTTTTTCTTAACGCTAAACTTTTTGCTGATATTTCTGCTTCTACTTTAAGTTTACATCTCAATAATTTGTCGTTCAATCCTAATTTTAATTCCTTTAACTTAAATAAACTTTCGTGCGTTATCGATTTAACAAAGGAATATGCCGCCGTTAAAGATTTAGTGATTTTAACGGATAGTAGCAATATAAAAATTGATGCAAAAATTGATGAACTGAATTTACTTGGTGATGTAGAATTAAAAGACTTTAAGGAATATCCAATTGCATTAAAAGCAATTGCAACACCTTTTCACTTTAATGACCTTTCAACATTTATTGATGCTACAAATTTTCTAAATGGAAAAGCTGATTTTGATATTAGTGCAAGTGGTACTTTTGGAAATCTTGATGTAAGTAAATTCAATTTAGAATATCTTGAGACAAAACTTAAACTTACAGGGAATGTTAAAAATTTACACGAACCTGAAAAATTATTTTTTGATGTTCAGTTAACAGATTCTGAATTATTAGAATCTAACATAGCAACACTATTGCCTCCATTTCCTATCCCAAATTATAAAAACCTAAACTTTTCTAACTTGAATATTAACTTTCTTGGTGAGCCATTAAATTTTAATGCAACACTAGTTAGTGATGTAAACGAAGGTACAATTGAATTAACATCTTTGATGAATTTAGAAAACAATGAAATTGAATATGACATTGACTACACTTGTAATAATCTAAATCTATTCCCAATAATTGATTATGAAACTAGTCTAAATAGCAACGGAAAAGTTAAAGGAATTGGATTTGATCCTAATACCATGCAAGCTGATTTAGATATATCTATTAACTCATCTATAATTAACCAAATAAATATTGATTCCCTTTACTTAATAAGTTCTGCTGATTCCAAAATAATTAAATTAGATCTTAATTCAATTATCAACAACGCAAATACTTTTGTTGTTGGAACTCTTGACCTAAGAACTCAGGATGAACCTAATTATGATTTAACCGGAAAAATAACAGGGCTTGATTTACAAACTTTTACAAATGAACTATCCGATTCTTCTAATTTGAATTTTACTTTTTTAGCTAGAGGAAAAAATTTAAATATTGATGACTTAGTTGGTAACTACACAGTTAAACTTGATCCTTCAAATTTCAGAGGAATTGAATTGGATGAATCAAGAATTGACTTATCTTTAACTAAAGCCAATGAAGATAGAGAGATTAAGTTGATTTCTGAATTTGTTGATTTTAATATTGATGGGAAATTTTCTCTTCAAAAAGCAATTGATATTCTTACGTATGAAGCAACAACTATTGCGAGTATTATTTCTAGAAAAATTGATGAGCTAAATCCAATTGATATACCTCAACAAAATGGAAATGATTTTATTATAACTGCTAATGAAATTGTTAACGAGAAATTGGTTTTTGATTTCGATTTTACATTTAAAGATTTTGAATTGGTAGCACTATTTTTAGATAATGATAAACTAGATATTGCCGGAACCGGAAAAGGTAAAGTAGAAAATGATTCTCTAAATTTTAGAATTACAACTGATGTAAACATTGAAAGTCTTTTAAATAAGAGAGAAGATGATATAATTTATCTATCTAATGTTAATGCCAACATCAAATTTAACAGAGATAATCAAGAACTATCATTCAATAAAATATTTGGAACAGCTTCTCTAGAAGGAGAAAAAATATTTTTAGGTGTTGAACTGAAGGATATTATTGCCGATTTAATCTTTAACCAAAATAAATTATTTTTTAATACCTCTTTAGGAATTGGAGATGATTTAACAACAGAACTAGAGGGAGAAGTAAGTACAAGCACGCTCTCGCCAAAAATTAGTTTTGAGAATATATTTATTGACTATAAAAATATTGAGTGGGAAAACGATGAAGTAAGTGAAGTTTTATTTTCTGATAGCGGTGTAGAACTTATAAATGTTATTTTGAGTAATGATGAAACCGTACTAAAAGTTGATGGAAACATTAATAATGATGAGACACACGATCTTAAAATAAATGTAGAAAATTTAAGTGGAGAAGTTCTTACAACATATTTTACAGATGAGAAACAACAACCAATAAACTCAAATATAAATTTAGACATTACTTCTTCAGGTTTGTTAGAAGCTCCAAAACTTAAAACTAATCTTTATATTGATAACATTTCGTATGATAAAGTTAATTTTGGAAATTTAACTGGGATATTAAATTATGAAAATAATATTGCAAACATAGATATAGATTTTATTGACAAAAAAACAAATAAAGATGAACCAATATTAACAATTGATGGAAATATTCCTCTTGTTATAAATTACAAAGATACCAAGGACTTTATTTTAGAAGATAAAGACATTTCACTTTCTATAAGATCACGTAATTTTAATGTAGGAATTTTTGGAAATTTATTACCTTTTGTAAAAAAACAGAGTGGAAATATTCTTGCAGAAATTGATCTCTCTGGTCAAGTTAACAACATTCAAAGTACTGGTTATTTAGCTCTAAGAAATGGGAAGTTTACTTATAGAGATAATAATTTAGATTACTCTTGTGGACTTCATTCTATTTTCGAGAACCAAAAACTTACTATTGATAGTTTACTTGTCTCTAATTATTCAGGTTCAAAATACAAGGGAAATATGTTTGGTGGTGGCATTATAGAACTTAAAGAATTTCCATTTAATAAAATGGATATAACTATTAGTGGAGATCTTGCACTGTTAGGTAAAAAGTCTAAAACTAGAAACGCAACAATTTATGGCGACCTATTTATTAAAACTGAAGATGATTGGAAATTCACTTATGAAAATGAAAAGTTTAATTTTGATGGAAATGTAATTGTTAATAAAGCTAATTTAGTTTATGCTTCTACCAAACAAAATAGCAGAGGAAAAAACGAACAAATAATTTACAAATTTATTCAAGATACAACTAACGTAAATCAAAGTGAGCAAGAGTTTAGAAATATTTTAATTGCTTTTCAGAATAGAAATAAAAAAGTGTTAGAAGAACTTGTAAATTTTGATTTTAAAACTAATATAATTATCAAAAACATTTCTACTTTTGAATTTCTAATGTTTCCGCAATTTAACCAAAAATTGATTGTTGAAACTACAGGACAATTAGAGTTTGAAAGTATTGATAGAGAATTTAAGACACAGGGGACGTTAGAACTTTTAGATGGTTCGAGATTAGAGTTTGTTAAAACATTTGATGCAAAAGGAAATATAAGATTTGAAAGTGATGTAACTGATCCGCACATTGATATAGTTGCAACTTATATTGGGGAAGTTGAAAACCTTGATGGTAAAGAAAGAGAAGATGTCGCCGTAAAATTTAAGATAGATTCTCCACTATCTAAACTTGGCGAAAGCTTATCGAGTGATGAAGATAATCTTTCTGTTTATGTTGGCAGAACTGACATTGATAATGACTCACCTGATGGTAGATTTGGTGCATCCAATGCTTTAAATTTCATTTTTCTAAATCAACTAAATTTAGATCTTGATGAAGAGCAAAAATCTACGTTAGGATCAATTGTTGAAAATACTGCATATTCATTGTTAGGTTCACAATTTTCCTCCTACCTAAATTCGGCTTTAGGGTTAGATGGATTGATTAGTGGTATTAGAGTTAAAAAATATGGAATTGAAGAACATTACAAATTTGCATTGGCTGGAAAATATAATAATATTAGATATTCTTTTGGAGGCAATACTGAATATCTTCAATTGGATAAAGCTGATCTTAAAGTTGAGTATTTACTAAACCCAAATTTTTTGGTACGCGTTCAACAAAAAGATCCAATTGTTGAAACAACAAATGGAGAAAAAATTCAAGAGCTTGGTTTAAAACTAAAATTTGAGTTCTAAAATATAAAAATTAAACTGTAACGTAGATTGCTCGCAATCTGCGAAACATTATTAAAACAAAGGTTATAAAATGATTAAAAAACTAAAAATATTTTTTAAAACAAATCCTAATGTTAGCATTAAATCAAAAGCATTAGCAAAAAGATTAAACATCAAAACCCTAAACAAATATGCTGAACTAAAACGTACACTTCATGAACTTTCTAAAGAAAATTTTATAGTACGCCAAGGAAAGCGTTACACACTTAACAAAGCAACAAAGAAAAATTTTATTGGAAAGTTACAACTAGTAAGAGGACAAAATTATGGTTTTGTAATTCTTGAAAATAAAAATCAAAAAGACGTTTTTGTTTCTGAAAAACATATGGGTACTGCTTTTGATGGCGATAGAGTTGAAGTATCTCTCTTTGCAAAAAGAAGTGGCAAAAACTTAGAAGGACAAATAACAAATATTGTTGAGAGACAAAGAAAAGAAATTGTTGGAGTTTTAAAAAAATCAAAATCCTTTTATTTTGTTGAACCTGATGATACCTCTATTCATAGAGATATTTATGTTTCTTCAAATAATCTTGGAAAGGCAAAAGACGGCGACAAAGTTGTGGTAACAAAAATAGTTTGGGAAGAAAGCAAACTAAATCCAGAAGGAAAAATTACAGAAGTACTTGGTAAAGCTGGGACATACGATACTGAGATTGCTTCCATCGCAAAAGAATTTGGGATTAGATACAATTTCCCCAAAGCTGTTTTAACTGAAGCAGAACAACTAGTTCCAACAATTTCTGATGAAGAAATTAAGTTACGAACTGATTACAGAAACAAAAATGTTTTTACAATTGACCCTAAAACAGCCAAGGATTTTGATGATGCAATTTCAGTAGAAAAGAAACCTAACGGAAATATTTTAATTGGAATTCATATTGCTGATGTTAGTCATTACGTTCAACCAGGAACAGCAATTTTCAAAGAAGCAGAAAAACGTGCAACTAGTGTTTATTTAGTTGGTAAAGTAATACCAATGTTACCTGAAAAACTTTCTAATAATATATGCTCGTTAGTTCCAAACGAAGATCGCCTAACGTTCACAGTACTTGTAGAGTTTACGCCAGAGGGAAAAAAAGTTCGTTATAAAATTCACAAATCTATAATAAATAGTAAAAGACGTTTTACTTATGATGAAGTACAAGATATTTTGGATTCAAAAAAAGGTGATTTCAAAAATGAAATAACTGAGATAAATAAACTTGCAAGAATTTTAAGAAAAGACAGAACTGATAAAGGTAGTATTAATTTTTCTTCTCCTGATGTTGAATTTGTATTAAATGATAAAGGAACTCCAGTCGAAATTAAAATGAAAGAGTCTAACGAAAGTCATCAACTAATTGAAGAGTTTATGTTGTTGGCAAATAGAATTATTTCTGCTCACGTTAATAAATCAAAACGTGCAGAAAAAGTGCCTTATGTATATAGAATACATGATTTACCAAGTGAAGAAAAAATTATGGAGTTTGCAAATTTTGTACAATCTCTCGGACATAAATTTAATCCAAACTTAAAAAATAAATCAAGTGAGATGCAGAGACTTTTGGATAGTGTTGTTGGAACAGAAGAGGAAGCAGTTGTAAATGAGATAGCAATTCGTTCAATGGCTAAAGCTGTTTACTCAACACAGAATATTGGTCATTACGGTTTAGCATTTCAATATTATTCTCATTTCACTTCACCTATTAGGCGTTTCCCCGATTTAATTATTCACCTATTGTTGTTTGATTATTTGAATAAGAAAACAAACAAGTTTAACTTTAAAAGATTGGAAACAATTTCGGAACATTCTTCGCTTATGGAACGCAACGCAACTAGTGCTGAGCGTCTTTCAATAAAGCTAAAACAAATTGAGTTCTTGAAAGATAAAATTGGAGAAACTTTTAACGGAGTAATTTCTGGTATTACTCATTTCGGAATTTTTATTGAATTAAGCAGTACACTTGCAGAAGGACTTTTACACATGCGAGATCTTGGTGATGACTATTATGAGTTTGATGAAAAAACTTATTCCATAAATGGTACAACAACTGGTAAAAGATATAGACTAGGAGATAAAATTGCAGTAAAAGTTAAACGAGTTAGCGAAGAAAAAAGAGAGATTGATTTTACTCTTTCTTAATAGCAATTTTCTTTTTATTATATTCCAACAAATAATACCATTGTCATTATAAAAATACAAAGGCAACAAAATGTTTCGTACAAAATATATTCTTCTGACCTTACTGTTTTCTTGCACAACAATTTTTGCACAGTTTGGAAAAAATAAAGTCCAATATAGAGATCACGATTGGAAATATATTCAAACCAAACACTTTGATATTTATTTTGGAGAAGATGGAAATGATGCTGCTGAATATGCTGCACAATCAGCCGAGGAAGCTCTTGAAGATATTCAAATCAAAATGGATTACCAAATTAACAATAGAATATCACTAATTATTTACAACTCGCACGATGAATTTCAAGAGACAAACACTTCAGATGGTTACCTATCGCAAGGTATAGGTGGCTTTACAGAGCCATTCAAAAATAGGGTGGTCTTCCCTTTCGAAGGTTCGTATAGTAAGTACAAGCATGTAATCCATCACGAACTTGTACACGCAGTTATGAGAGATTTACTTTATGGTGGAACAGTTCAAAATATAATTGCTAAAGGAATTACTCTCCAACTTCCAATTTGGTATCACGAAGGAATGGCAGAATATCTTTCAAGCGGTTGGGAAACAAACTCCGATATGTTTATCAGAGACGCTGCTATAAATGAATACTTACCAGACATAAAAAGACTTGGTGGTTATTTTGCTTACAGAGGCGGACAAGCATTGTTCCGATATATTGCGGACACTTATGGAATAGAAAAAATTTCAGAATTACTTTATAGTGTTAAAGCCAAAGGAAATGTTGAAAAAGGTTTTAAGGCAACTATAGGAATTGACTTAGAAGAGCTAAATGAAAAATGGAAAAAAACTATAAAGAAAAGATTTTGGCCCGAAGTTGCGTACAGAAATGATCCCGATGAATTTGCAAAAAGATTAACAAACAATAAAAAATTGGGTGGCTTCTATAATACAAGCCCTGCAATTTCTCCAAAGGGAGATAAAATTGTTATTATTTCTGATAGAGATATTTACTTTGATGTTTACGTTATTAATTCTTTTGACGGGAAAGTAATAAGTAAAATAATTAAAAGTGGGACAACTGAAAACTTAGAAGAATTAAACGTACTTTCTCCAGCCTTAACTTGGGCACCTGATAATAAAAGAGTTGCTCTATCCAGTAAGAGTAAGGGGTATGATGTAATTAAAATAATTGATACGGAAACTGAAGAAAATGAAAACCTTCCTTTTAAGCTTCACGGAGTTGAATCAGTAAGTTGGTCGCCAGACGGAAAACATATAGCTTTGTTAGGAAGTAATGCACATCAATCAGATATTTATATTTATAGCTTTGAAACTAAAGAACTGACAAATTTAACAGATGATATTTTTAGTGAATATTTACCGAGTTGGTCTCCAGATAGTAAGACAATTGCTTTTTCATCTGATAGAGGTAGCTTAACTAAAACCAATTTTACGCAAGATGGATACAGTATGTCTTTGATAGATTCTTACCAATTGGATTTATTTAAAATTGATATTGATTTAAAAAATATTACTAGACTTACTGATTGGGAGTTTAGTGATGAAAAATCAGCAGTATTTTCAAAAGATGGAAATGAAATTCTATTTGTATCCGATTTTAATGGTATAGATAATATTTATAAGAAAAGAATATCACTAAATAGCTCTGATACAATTTCAACAGTTCTAGATTTGGAAGCAAAACCATTAACAAATTCGTTAAATGGAATTGAAAGTCTTTCTCTTTCTGCTGACGCAAAAAAATTAGTTTTTAGTTCTTTCTTTAATTCTGGCTTCAATGTTTTTCTTATTAACAATCCTTTTCTGCTTGATGAAATTGATGATATAGAAATGACCGAATATATGAGTCAATTCTATATTGATGAATTTGATTCAACTGAAATTTTTACTGAACAAACAAAACAACTAAGTGGTGAACAATTTATTTATTCTAATATTCATAAAAAAGATACTACTGAACAATCGAACCAAGATATTTTTATTGGACAAGTTATTGATTATGGAAACACTGAAGTTGATAGTACTATTGAAGATTACAGTAATTTTGTATTTGCAAAACCAGACTTATTTCAAGATACAACTTCACAAAAAAAAGAACGTAAGGTTTTGTTTGCAGAAAAATTAGATGATGAAGGAAATTTTTTAGTTAATAATTATAAGGTTCATTTTACTCCAGATATAATTTATGCGAATGCTGGGTATAGTTCCTTGTACGGAGTTCTTGGAACAACTGTACTTTCATTCAGCGATGTATTAGGGAATCACCGTTTAATTGGAACAACCAGTTTACAAATTGATTTGAAAAATAGTGACTATGGATTAGCATATTATTACTTGCCCAAAAAAATCAATTACGGAATTGAAGCATATCATACAGCACGTTTTGTTTTGCTAAATGGAAATCAAGGTTTTGATTTTTATAGATTTAGAAGTTTTGGTGGAGTTTTATCTGCAAGTTTACCGTTAAACACTTTTCATAGAGTAGAAACAAGCCTAAGTGTACAAAGGGTTTCAAGAGAGAACCTTGATAATATTGAAGAACCCATTGAGAGTCAAACTTTTATAATTCCATCAGCAAGTTATGTTAAAGATAATACAATGTGGGGTTATACTTCTCCTATTCAGGGTTCAAGATATAAAATTACAGCTTTTGGAAATCCGGGATTTACAAATCATACAAAAAGTTTCTTTTCTTTAACTTGGGATTATAGAAAGTATTTTAGATTCTTTTATGATAACTCGTTTGTTATCAGACTTTCTGGTGGATACTCGACTGGAGCAAATCCGCAAAGATTTTTTATGGGTGGAACAGAAAGTTGGATCAACAGAACTTTTGCTCAGGGAGCTATTCCACTTAGTTCAGCATCAGATTTTATTTTCCTAACTCCGGCAATGCCTTTACGTGGATATAATTATGCGGAAAAACTTGGGACAAAATATTCCCTATTAAATATGGAGTTACGTTTTCCTTTAATTAGATATTTGCTAACCGGACCAATTCCTTTATTCTTCCAAAATATTCTTGGAGCAGCATTTATTGATGCTGGAACAGCTTGGGATAAAAATAAAGAATTAAAACTATTCGGCAAAAATGAAAATGGTAAAACAGTAACAAACGATCTTCTAGTTGGTACTGGTTTTGGAGTTAGAGTATTTATGATGTTTCTTTGGAAGTTTGATGTAGCTTGGACTTACGATGCTCAGAGTTTTTCAAAACCAAAATATTATATTTCTATTGGTTTAGATTTTTAATGATTTTTACAAATTGGTTTCTTTAAGTTAGATATTTTAATAATATATATATGGCAAATTACTTTGGTGGGAATGATTTAGTTTCAAATTGCGTTTTATTTATTCTATAATAGACGGCACTTTTATCTCCACAACAAGAACCATTTTTCCAAAAGCTCATATCTATTTTTTCTAATACACAAATTGATTGATTATTTTCCTTGTTCGCCCTTCCAACAATTTCATTCAAATTTAATTTTTGAAAACCATAATCCAAACAAGCTTTTGCAGATTCCGTAGCATATCCTTTTCCCCAAAATCTTCTTAGAAATCTAAACCCAATATCAACAAAACTATCTTCATTTGATTTTAGTCCACACCAACCTATAAAGTTATTGGTCTCCTTTTCAATAACAGCCCAACGTCCAAATCCATTCTTTTTATAATCAGAATAATTACTCAAAAAATATTTGGCTTGTTTTATAGATTCAAAAGGTTTATCGCCGGTATATTTTATTACTTCTCTATCCGAATTTAACTCAAACATATTTTCTGCATCAGAGTTTTCAAACTCGCGTAGTACTAGTCTATTAGTCTCTAATATTTTATTCATCTCTTTTTAATAACCAATTGGAAATAACTTTGATGTCTTGAAGAATATTTTTCTAATCTTTTTTAGAAGTTTTTTTTGGTTTCGAATCTTTAGATTTTGTATCTGTCTTTTTCTTTTCTGTTTGCTTTGCTTTTTTTGGAGAATTTTTATAGTCTGTTTGGTAAAAACCAGAACCTTTAAATATTGGTCCAAGCCCAGCTCCAATCAGTCTTTTAAGTTTTCCTTTACATTCAGGACATTTAGTTAAAACATCATCAGACATTTTTTGAAATTCTTCAAAAGTGTGATTACATTTTAAACATTCATAATCATAAGTTGGCATAGTTTACTTCCCTAAAAATTTAAGGTGCAAATTTACACTATCTAAAATGAAAAAGAAATAATTTAATTTTTATTTTATTTAATAAACAATTAAAAAAAAGTTATTTTACTTAGATGAAAAAATCACTACGAAAAATATTTCTTCTTTCATTAGTCTTACTATTATCATCTTGCTTAAACTATGAACAAGTAACAACTATTAAAACAGATAACACAGGCAAAATGTTTGTCCATTATTGGCGTTATATGGGAACAGATATTGATTCTCTTTTATTAACCAAAGTTGGTTTGTTTAATGAAGACTCTTTACAATCAAAATTTCAAACAACTTTTACAGATGTAAACTTTGTAAAAGTTTTTCAAGATTTAAATGACAGTACACTTCATGCACAATTAGAATTTAATTTCTCAAATTTCGATTCGTTAAATTTTCTGCCATTTTTTAGAAATGCAAAATTAGCAAACAAAGAGACAATTGATAACGAAAAAGTATTTTCTCAGCTTATTCAACCAATTACAATTGGCTTTGATTCAATTGCAAAACCTTTAACAATTAAATATATCTATTACTTGCCTGGAGAAATAGTTGAACATAATGCTAATTCCTTATCAAGAAATAAGTTAACTTGGGAATTCTCAGTTGCTGAGATTGGTCAAGGCAAACTAATTAAGGCTAGGTATATTCCTTTTAAGTTAAAAGAAACACCAAAACTTATTTACGCATTAGCATTAATAGTAATAATAATTGTCCTCGTTTTTCTATTTACAAAACGAAAAAAATAGTGTCTAAATTAAATATAATATTATCATAAGTTAATTGACATAACATACAGTAATACTTATATTTGCAAGCTATATTAATAATTTTTAAATGGTGAAAGATAGAAATGGCAGTAGGTCCAATTATTTTTTCAGGTACTTCAAATCCTGAGCTTTCAAAAAAAATTGCTGAGTATATTGGTGCACCCCTTGGCATTGTTGATATAAAACGATTTAGCGATGGTGAAATTTGGGCTAAGTACAAAGAAAATATTCGCGGTGGTGATGTATTTATTGTACAATCAACAAACCCTCCGGCAGAAAACTTAATGGAACTCTTGATAATGATAGATGCAGCACGAAGATCTTCAGCATCAACAGTTACAGCAGTTATTCCTTATTTTGGATATGCAAGACAAGATAGAAAAGACCAACCAAGAGTTGCAATTACTGCTAAGCTAGTTGCTAATTTAATAGCAGAAGCTGGTGCAGATAGAGTAATAGCAATGGATTTACATGCAGCACAAGTTCAAGGTTTTTTTGATATACCTTTTGATCATTTATATGCTTCACCTGTATTTATAGACATTTGGCAAAAGAATGATCCGGACTTGGTTGTTGTTTCACCAGATATTGGGGGAATAAAATTAGCTCGTTCGTATTCTAAAAGGCTAAATGTTCCACTTGCAGCAATAGATAAAAGAAGACCTAAACATAACCAAGCGGAAGTTATGAATTTAATTGGTGAAGTTGAAGGTAAAAATGTTCTTTTAATTGATGATTTAATGGATACTGGAGGAACTTTTGTATCGGCAATAAAAGCTTTTAAAGAACACGGTGCAAAAGAAATATACGGTGTAGTTACTCATCCACTTTTATCGGGTGATGCTATTGAAAGAATTGAACAATCTGAAATTTCAAAGTTATATGTAACAGATAGTATTCCATTGCCAAAAAACCTTAAGACAAAAAAAATAATAGTTAAAACAGCTTCAGGATTATTAGGTGAAGCTATTAGAAGAACTCATAATAACGAATCTATAAGTTCTTTATTTGACACTGATAAAAGTTAGAAAAATTAATAATTGGAGAAAATAAATTATGGCTAACGTAAACATTATTTCGGAAGAGCGTGAAATTTCTACGAAAGGTGCAGTTAATTCATTAAGAAAAGAAGGAAAAGTTCCTGGAGTATTGTATTCCAAAGGTGTAGAACCTATAAGTTTTACAACCACCCTAATAGCATTAAGACCTATTGTTTATACAAAAGAAATGCGTTTGGTAAATCTAAAAATAAATGACAAAGAAGCAATCACTTGTATATTGAAAGATATTCAATTTGATCCGGTTTCTGATAAAATTATTCACGTAGATTTTCTAGCAATTACTGCCGGACAAAAAATTGAAGTACAAGTACCAGTTAGTTTAATTGGTCAATCTGTTGGAATTAAAGAAGGTGGACAAATACAACAGCATCTTCATAAACTTGAAGTTGAATGTTTACCAAAAAATATTCCTGATCATTTAGAAATTGATATTACAGAACTTAATATTGGAGATTCAGTACACATAAGAGATTTATCGTTTGATAATATTACCTTAACAAATACTGACGATACTTTGGTTGTTGCAATTGCTGCTCCTAAAGCTGAAGAAGAAGAAACAGCAACTGAAGAAGTTGTTGATGGTGATGCTGGCGAAGCACCACAACCTGAAGTTATTGGCGAAAAGAAAGAAGATGAAGATAGCGAAGGTTAGTTGTAATTGAAGGTAATTTTAGGCATTGGAAATCCCGGTAAGAATTATGAACTTACTCGACATAACATTGGTTTCCAATTGCTTGATAGTTTTGCAAAAAAAAATAATTTACAATTTGTTCCTTCAAAAAGTGAATATTGGTATGCGGAAAGTAGTTTAGATTCTTTCCCATTTATTTTAGTAAAACCCACAACTTATGTAAATAATAGTGGGTTTGTTGTTCTTGAACTTATTGAAAAATATAATTTATCAGAAAAAGATGTTCTTGTTATTGTAGATGATATAAATATTGAACTTGGTAAATTGAGAATTAGAAAGTCTGGTGGAGACGGTGGACATAACGGACTTAAATCTATAATATATAATTTAGAATCAAATAAATTTCCTCGTATTCGGATTGGGATTAAAAATCCAAATGAAAACGAAAGTTTGGTAGATTTTGTATTATCAAACTTCACAAATAAAGAAATTGAAATAATAAATAACAATTCTTCTCTTATTATAAAATTGATTAAAAATTTTATAATTGGTGGAACATCACAAATGTTAAATCTTTATAGCGAAGTCAAAAACTTACGCAATAAAGAAACCTAAGGGGATTAAAATATGAATTCAATTATTTACGTTATACCTTTTCTAGGCTTATTAGCCTTGCTTTATTCTTTTATTAAAAGTTCTTGGATTTCTAAACAAGATCCGGGTAATGAAAAAATGGTGGAAATTTCTAACCATATAAAAGAAGGGGCAATTGCATTTCTTAAAACTGAATATAAATTACTAATTTGGTTTATTATTGTTGTAGCTATTTTATTAGCCTTCGCAAATAGTGGTAATGAAAATTCATCGTGGCTAATTTCTGTTTCATTTGTTGTTGGTGCATTCTGTTCTGCTCTTGCCGGTTATCTTGGAATGGTTGCCGCAACAAAAACTAATGTAAGAACAACACAGGCTGCACGCAAAGGTTTAGGCCCAGCATTAGAAATTGCTTTTGCTGGCGGTTCAATAATGGGAATGAACGTTGTTGGACTTGGTATTATTGGGCTAAGTGGTTTATTTATAATTTATTCAAATTTAGATTGGGATGTTAGTAAAGTTATAAATGTTTTATCAGGGTTTTCTCTTGGTGCTTCATCAATTGCACTTTTTGCAAGAGTTGGAGGAGGAATCTATACTAAAGCAGCAGATGTTGGTGCTGATTTAGCAGGCAAAGTTTATGAAGGAATTCCAGAAGATGATCCGAGAAACCCAGCTACTATTGCCGATAATGTAGGTGACAATGTTGGAGACGTTGCAGGAATGGGTGCCGATCTTTTTGAATCTTACGTTGGTGCTATTATTGGAACAATGGTTCTTGGTGCAGTGTTTACATCGGAGTTTGTAGAATTTCCATTGGCTGGTGTAATATTACCATTGGTATTAGCTGGTGTTGGAATTGTTCTTTCTATTATTGGAACTTTCTTCGTTAAAGTTAAAGAAGGTGGAAGTCCGCAAAGAGCCTTAAACACAGGGGAATTTGGAACTGCAGCAATTATGTTAGTGGCTTCCTATTTTATTATTAACGCTTTATTGCCTGAGTCTTGGATTCACAATGGTTTTGAATATACAAGTCTTGGAGTATTTTTTGCAACAATTATTGGCTTGGTTTCAGGAACACTAATTGGTATTGTTACAGAATACTATACTGGCACTGAATATAAACCAGTTAGAAAAATTGCAGAACAATCTGTTACAGGGGCGGCAACAACAATTATTGCAGGACTTGGAGTTGGAATGATGTCAACTGCAATACCAGTTTTAATTATTGCAACAGCTATTATTACTTCTTACGAATTTGCAAACTTATATGGTATTGCAATTGCTGCATTGGGAATGCTTTCTATTACAGGCATTCAACTTGCAGTTGATGCTTATGGACCAATTTCTGATAACGCTGGTGGTATTGCAGAAATGGCAGAGCTTCCTCCTGAAGTTAGAGAAAGAACAGATACACTTGATGCAGTTGGAAATACTACTGCTGCAATAGGTAAAGGATTTGCAATTGGCTCAGCAGCCTTAACTGCTTTAGCACTTTTTAGTGCATATATGTTACAAGCAGAAATAAAAGTTATTGATTTAGCAAAACCAATTATTATGGGTGGTTTGTTTATAGGAGCTATGCTTCCTTTTGTTTTTTCTGCATTGTCAATGAATGCTGTTGGTCGTGCGGCAAAGGAAATGATTGTTGAAGTTGGAAGACAATTTAGAGAAATTAAAGGATTAAGAGAAGGAACTGCTCCAGCAGAATATTCAAAGTGTGTTGAAATATCAACTAAAGCTGCTATGAAAGGAATGGTCTTGCCAGGGCTGATGGCTATTAGCGTTCCGGTAATTGTTGGTTTTACTTCTAAAGAAATGTTAGCTGGGTTATTAGCAGGTGTAACAGTCTCAGGAGTTTTGATGGCGATATTTCAATCCAATGCTGGTGGTGCTTGGGATAATGCAAAAAAATTAATAGAAGGAAATATTACAATTGATGGTAAAGTTTACGGAAAAGGATCGGAAGTACACAAAGCTGCAGTAGTTGGTGATACTGTTGGCGATCCTTTCAAAGATACATCTGGACCATCATTAAACATTTTAATTAAATTAATGTCTGTTGTATCATTAGTGATAGCACCATTAATAAAATAAAACACAATAAACCCTGCTCTTAATAAATAGGTTAAGAGCCGAATTGTCCAAAGGGAGGAACAAACGTATGAGTACAAAACATTATGAGAGCGTTGTAATTATCAATGCATCGCTTGAAGATGAACAAGTTAAAGTTACCATTAAAAATATCAAAGAAAGTATTACCACAAATGGTGGAGAAATTACTGCAATTGATGATTGGGGACGTAAGCGTTTAGCTTATAATATTAACAAAGCAAAAAGTGGTTATTATTTAATTTCTCGTTTTACTGCTTTACCAGCAATGGTTGATAATTTTGAAAGAGCATTAAAACTTGATGAAACTATTGTTAGGTATATGACAATTGTTCTTGAGAAAAAAGCTATAGCACATATTGAAAAAATGAAAAAGATGAAACTAGAAGAAGATGAAAAAGTTGTAACTGAAGAAAAGGTTGAACCGAAGGAAGATAAAGAAAAAGCTACAACAAGTGACGAATAATTTTTAACGATTTGTATGGAGGTTTTTAATGGCTGATTTGAAAATGGCTGAATTAAATAATATAATCATTGCTGGTAATTTAACGAAGGATCCTGTTTACAGAGAAACTTCAAATAAAACACCTGTAGTAAATTTTCACATTGCTGCTAACAGAAGATACAAAGATAGTGGAAATCAGTGGCAAGAAGATGTTTGTTACGTTGGTGTAGTGGCTTGGAACAAACTTGCGGATAGTTGTAGAAATAGAATCAACAAAGGAAGTGCAGTTCTTGTTGAAGGTGAATTACAAAGTAGAACATTTAAGACAGATGATGATAGAAATAGAACTGTTGTAGAAATAAAAGCAAAAAGAGTTCAGTTTTTAAATAAATTTACAAAGTCATCAACAGAATCAAATAAAGCTACTGAGAGTACTTCAACTGAAAGTAAAGATACCACAACCGAAACTAAAGAAGACAATTCTTTTGATAAATTCTTAAGCGATGAAGAATCTAATATTTTGAATGATGAATAACAATTAAGGAAATTTAAATAATGAGATCAAATAATAATAATAGTAACAATAGAAGACCAAATAAAAGAAGAACCAATACTAAAAAAACAAAAAGAGTAATTACTGAATTTATTGATTACAAAGATGGAAAAAAATTAATTAAATATATTTCCGATCAAGGTAAAATTATTCCAAGAAGAATTACAGGGCTAACTGCCAAACAACATAGAGAATTAGTTAGAGCTATTAAAAGAGCAAGACAAGTAGCAATATTACCATTTGTTTCAGAAGCTGTTAAGTAAAAGGAGAATTATAAATGAAAGTTATTTTAAGAAAGAATTTTGAACAATTGGGTAATATTGGCGATTTAGTTCAAGTTAAAAACGGTTACGCAAGAAACTTTTTGTTACCCAGACAAATTGCTTATATAGCAACTAAAGGAAACATAAAATCTTTAGAAGAAGAAAAATTACAGTATGCTAAAAAAGAAGAGAAAGAATTAACATCTTCAAAAGCACTTGCTACTGAATTGGGGAATGTATCTATTACAATTCCGGTTAAAGTTGGTGAAGAAGATAAAATATTTGGTTCAGTTACAAGTCAAATGATTGCTGAAGCTCTTAAGGAAAAAAGCTTTAATATTGATAGACGTAAAATTGAATTAGAAGAACCAATTAAAGCACTTGGTATTTATGAGGTTAATATTAAACTTCATCAAGAAGTAAATGCTATTGTTAAAACTTGGGTTGTAAGAGAATAAAATTCTTTTTAGTATAATCAAGGAAAAGTTAAAACCTCAACATTTTTGTTGGGGTTTTTTTATGTGCATCCCTTATATCTCAAATGATTGCTTTAGCTCAAGCAAAATCACATTCGCAAACTTAGACCGTTTTTCTACGTTAAGATGTAATTTAATTTCGTTAATGTGTGAATTTATCGTACTTGATGAAATATTTATTTTTTCTTCTATCGCTTTGGTTGATATCCCATCAACAGTAAGTATGAAAATTTCAAATTGTCTCTTTGTAAGTTTTTTTTCAATTTTATGCAATGCATCTTTATACTCTTTTTGCAAATTGTTGGGATCAGAAACTTGTCTTTTTAAGTTGTCATTTTCTTTTTCAAGTATGAATGTTTGTTCCTTCCATTTAGTTTTGGCTCGTATTTCATAAATTAGAATAGAAATTGTTAAAATAACTGTAAATAAAAATAGAACTAACCACGGGAGGGAAATAAACATAAAAAACTCCTTGCAAAGAAATAATTAGAAATAATTACTGCAATAGATTGCAGAAAAAAACCATAGGTTTCTAAGCCCACAGAAGATGGGAAAAGACCAATTAAAGTTATTGTTGAATAAAGATAAATACCAATATGAATAAAATTATATTCTTTCGGTAAGTGAATTTTTTTTTTGTCATTTACAAACGAAAGAAGAAATGACATACTAAACAATACTATTACATCAAACCACAACATAAACGTTAAGGGGGCATTTCTTTCTCCAAATAAAAAATCACCTAAGACAGAAATAAGAATAGATAAACCAACTAATAAAATAATATTCTTATTTTTTACATGTAACCATTTTAATAATAAATAAGTGAAAATAGCTATGTGAAATGGATAGTGCAATCGAAACAGAAATAAATTTTGCAATCCAAAACCATATGATAAAACCAACGCAAATGCTTGTAAAATAAATGTGACCCAAATATAGATTGCAAATAGTTTTAGTTCAAAACTGAGTTTGATTTTCTTTATCCAACATGTTAAAGAAGTTCCAATTGGCAAAAGCATAGTGATAATAGCTATATAACTTGAAACCTCAAAGAACAAACTCAGAATCGAATTCATTTGCATTCTACGGACAATGTGGTGGACAAGGTAAAACCATTTCTAAAGTATATGAACCATTAGTTAACGTTAATGTTTTAGGTCTCATCTCAATTTTAGTACTTTTCATTCTTCCCTTTTTAAGTAATAACTCAACCTGGCTTGTACTCATTCTGTAAAACACTTCTCTTTCAGAAATTGCAAAACCATTAATACTATTTCTTTTATTATCCAATGCTCTAACAATTCCAGTTTCTATATTTAACATAATATATTCTCCGGAATTTTTCAACATACTTTCTAATTCATAATTGTTTATTTCAACAAATTTAACAACTTCTCCAAACTCCTTATTTGCATAATCAGCACCAAATATTTTACCAATTACTTGTGCGTTTAGAGAATTAAAACTAAAAAAAACTACCAACAAAAAAACATGCATTTTTGAACGCATAATAAAATTCCTTAGTGAATTGTGAAAGAAAAAGTGGAAACTCCATAAAAGTATGGAGTAAAATCCATAGTTTTGTGGATACCCAAACAGTAAAAAACCTTGTACATTTAAATGTCAATTCAATGTTCTTTGTTTACTGTTTTGCAGTTCTCTTTTTGCAGTTCTCTTTTTGCAGTTCTCTAAAATTATTGCAAAAAAACTTTGTGAGAATTTAAATAATTATTTGGATTTATGCTATTAGAATTTTGCAAGAATGGTAAATATTCCATTGTAGAATTTACAATGAAGTTACTTGACCAACAATTATCATAGGAGGTACAATGTCTAATGACAATTTTTTATAAATGCAGAACAGGGCTTTAGAGTAAAAAGAGTTTCTGCTGACAACACAAAGCTCTTAAAACTCTTTGCACCCTGTTCATGAAAATTATAAAATAGTTAAAATTAACGAGATAAAAAAGTGAATATCTTAAAAATACCTATTCTAATACAAATATTAGAGATTTTATTAGTGGCTTAAGATATTGTGATATTATCATCAACTACCGTAATTATATATTTTAAAAAATGGAGTTTAAAAATGAAAAAATCAATATTTCTTATTTTATTTCTTGGTATCAATATTCTCGCGTTTGGTTCTAATGTTTATTTCTTGAATAGTGGTTCAGGATATGTTTATACAAATGGACAGACTTTTTACAGTGAACAAGATGGTAATGCCTTAGTTGCATATCATCTTTGGGCAGATCCTACGAAGTATACTGTTGATGTATGGGGAGCAGATATTCAAGACCCTGATGGAAATTGGACAGGTTGGAGTTACAATTCAGGTTCACAAGGAGGACACGACTGCCTGAAAGCTGGAACTTGGCATATTAAAGGACGAGTACACGTTGTTTGGGACATTTTTGGTTACAGTGATTATTGGATGTATTCGAGTTTCACATTATCCTTTACTGTTATAGATAATAATGCACCTTCAGCACCGCAAAACTTAACCGTAACAGAAAGTTCTGATGAGCATCCAGTACTAAATTGGTCTGCAAACTCAGAACAAGATTTAAATAACTATAAAATATATAGAAGAAAAAATTATGAACCATGGTATATGATTGGTACACCTACTTCAACAACATATAAAGATTATGGTGTAACAACTACATATAGACATGGCGACGATATTGAATATAAGATTACAGCAACAGATATAAACAGTAATGAATCTGACTATAGTAATACAGTATGGATAGAAGCACGACTCCTAAAAGATGGTGCAAATAACAAACTTGCAGAATTACCAAAAGTATTTTCATTATTTTCTAACTATCCAAATCCGTTTAACCCAACAACTAATATTAGTTACCAATTACCAAAAGCAAGTAATGTAATTCTAAAGGTTTATGATGTATTGGGTAAAGAAGTTGCTAAATTAGTAAACGAAAATAAAAGTGCTGGTGTTTATAATATAAGTTTTGATGCTAGCAATTTACCAAGTGGTTTATATTTTTATAAAATACAAGCTGGAGAGTTTTCAGAAACTCGCAAAATGTTATTAACAAAATAAAACAACATAAGGGCAAGGTTAAACTTGCCCTATTTAAAAGTTTTATGAAACATAAATTGTAATAGTAATTATAAGGTTAGATAATGAAACAAATATTATTCGTTCTATTATTTATTTCAATCAACGTTTTGAAAGCACAGGAAAATAAACCTTTTTCCAATTTTGACTTTGGTTTTTATGGTGGTATTAATTTTTACAATACAGACAATATTAGAGGTGATTTTCTTGTTGAACTTAAAACGAATCTCACATCTTCGCTTAAACTAAAAGCATCTACTGGTTATTTTAGGTCAATACAACCAAAATCTTATACTGTAAGAAAGTACTCTAAAAATACTATCATTGATACTGTTCCAAAATTTTTTGCATCTAAACATAATTTAGTAAGTAAAAATTATGATATTTTCCCGCTTACCTTAGGCATTCAATATAATTTCAATCAAAGTATTTTCTCGCCGTATCTTTCAATAGATGTAGTTTATAACTTTATCAATACGTTTTTAGAGACTTCGCCACCTGAAGTTTGGTCTTATAATTCAATAGATGAAATACCAGCCGAATTTAAGGAAAAGCAAAAAGATGAAGAGCTTCCTAACAATTCCTATGGAATAATATTAGGAGTCGGTACATCATATAATATCTCTTCAAAATTAAATCTTGATATTAGATACATGTTTAAATACGATAATAAAATTATAAACACGCATCATTTTATTATAGGAATTTATTTTTAAGGGAGTCAGAGATGAATTTAGTAAATAAACTGTTTGGTCTTTTATTTTATTGTCTGTTGGTGACTAAAGTTTTTCCACAGGGAGAATCTCATATCTCATTAAATGGAAATATTAACAATTCAGTCCACACAAGAAGCATTTACAATATATCAACTTTAACTCCGTTGAAAAAAAATAATTCTGTTGAAGTTTTAGATAGTCTTGTTTATATAAGTACAAACAATGATAGAAAGAGGATTGCATATAATTATAATGATGATTTATCATTAAATTATTTCATAAATGCAGGTTGGTATAATGGCGAGTGGATTAATACCGATAAACATACAAACTCATATAATTCTGATAGAAATATTGAATCAGTTCTTTGGGAATGGATTAATACATCATCGGGAGAATGGTTGAAAGATGCGAAGGATGTTTATAATTATGATTCGTTAGGAAATAGGATTTTTAGTTTACATCAGTATTTTAATGAGCAGGAATTTGTAAATCAAAGAAAATATGAAAATTATTTCAATGGAACAAATTTAATGTCATCTAGACAACAAAGTTGGATTGATAGTAAATGGGTAAACAGTTTCAAAACAATTAATACATTTACTTCTGATAATTTAAAAGACTCTACTTTATTCCAAAAATGGATAAACAATCAGTGGGTGAATTCTCAAATAAGTATTTATGAATACGATGAAAATGATAATATGATTTCTATTCGTATAAAAATCGAGCAAGAAGAACAATGGATAGATTATGCTGTGGGAGTATTTGAATATGATGTAAATAATAATTTAGTTCTTGAAAATTGGCAAATAACTGGGAATAATAATTGGGAAAATTGGTTTAGAGTATTTTATGTATATAACAGTCATAATAATTTGATTCATCTATTTGGTGAAGAATGGAAAAATGACCAGTGGGTTTCAGAAAATGAACAGCTTAAAGTAACAAATCCCGATGGTATTTTATATGGGTATTTAGCTAAAGAAGTATTTTTGTTTTACAGAAATCTTACAAGTGTAAGAAGTAAAAAAAATATTTCCGGTGGATTTAATCTTCTTCAAAACTATCCCAATCCGTTTAATCCAACTACAACTATTACATATCAACTAAAAGATGCTAACAACGTAAACTTGAAAGTTTATGATGTACTGGGTAAAGAAGTTGCTGAGTTAATTAACGAAATTAAGAGTGCCGGAGTTTACAATATAAGTTTTAATGCAAGCAACTTGCCAAGTGGTTTATATTTTTATAGAATACAGGCTGGCGAGTTTACAGCAGTGCGTAAAATGTTGTTGATGAAATAATAATTACCATACTCATAAAATTGGAAAGGCTAGGGTCTTCATCGCTGAAAAGCACCTAACATTTTTCAAGTCAAATCTCTCACAAATCTCACTTTCTTTTCATTGATTTTATTTACTTATCTATCTATATTAGTTGTCTTATTTTAAATTAAAAAACTATAAATTAAACAATATTAGGTCGTATGAAAGAACTCAGATTTAGAATTATTCTAGTAATATTTGCAGTTGCATTGAGTCTATTTTTGTTATATCCAACTTATCAAGATAGTAACTTCACAACGCAAATCGCTCAACAAGTTGAAAACTTTAGAAAAGACATCAACACATCAAATCCCAATCTTAGCACCGAAGCAGTTGAATCACTTTTAGAATATAAAGAGGATAGTCTTCGTGTTTCTAATCCAGATATAAAAAAGGCTCGTGAGAAAAGAGTTAAACTTGGTTTGGATTTGCAAGGTGGAATGTATCTTGTAATGGAAGTGAATACTGCTAAGTTGCTGGAAAAACTTGTTAAAGATCCTGATGCACAATTTGAAGCTATCTTAAAAGAAACTGCAGCAATTGCTAAAACATCTGATGAAGATGTTGTTTCTATTTTAACAGCAAAACTGAAAGAAAACAATATCCGTCTAAGTAGATATTTCGGTTCAATTCGCCAAGAAGATACTGATATCATTGACGATCTAAAGGCTCAAGAATCCGATGCTGTTACAAGAGCAATTGAAATTATTAGAAACAGAGTTGATCAGTACGGAGTTTCTGAGCCTTCAATACAAAAGCAAGGTGCAAGAAGAATTATTGTTGAATTACCTGGTGTTGCTAAAAAAGAAGAGGCAAAAAATCTACTTCAAGGTAGAGCAATGTTAGAGTTTAAACTGTTAAAGGAAGCTGAGTTTACTTTCCCAATTATAAATAGAATTGATGAAGTTCTTGCCAAACAATACGAAAAAGATTCAACTGAAACTACAGCTTTGGATTCTGCCTTAACAGATGAGTTAAGTGAAGAAGAGTTTTCTAAAGAACATCCTTTCTTTTCAATTGCAAGATTACTTTCTCAACAAAGTGCAGATCTTGTTGTTAAAGAAAAGGATAAAAATATCATAAACAATTATCTTAAACGACCAGAGATTCAAAATATTATCCCTAATAATGTACAGTTTCTATATTCTGCTAAACCGGATTTTGTTCAAGATGGAGTTAACTATTTTAGACTTTACCTTGTTAACAAAACTGCTGAGCTTACTGGTGGAGTTATAGTTGATGCTCAAGCTAACATCGATCCTTCCACAACTGGAGCAGTAGTTTCTATGCAAATGGATGCTGAAGGTTCAAGAGAATGGGCTCGTATTACTGGCTCTAACATTAACAAAAGATGTGCAATAGTTTTGGATAGCTATGTTTATACAGCTCCAAACATTCTTGGTAAGATTCCTTCTGGTAACTCTCAAATTAGTGGGATGGAAAATTTAGAAGAAGCTAAGTTAATTGAGATTGTTCTTAAAGCTGGTGCATTGCCTGCCCCAGTTGATATCATTGAGGAAAGAACTGTTGGACCATCACTCGGACAAGATTCTATTAACCAAGGCTTTACATCAACCCTAGCTGGTTTTCTGCTTGTTGCAATTTTTATGCTAGCCTACTATAGAAAGACCGGAACATTTGCTGATTTAGCTTTGCTGTTTACCCTACTATTTATACTTGGTATTCTTGCAGCCTTCAAAGCCACATTAACCTTGCCTGGTATAGCTGGTATCATTCTAACCATTGGTATGGCGGTTGATGCTAATGTACTTATCTTTGAAAGAATTCGTGAAGAAATTTCAACAGGCAAAACTATTAAGGCTTCTGTTGAAGGTGGGTTTGCACATTCATATTCTGCAATTTTTGATTCAAACATTACATCATTTTTTACAGCAGTAATTCTTTATCAATTTGGTAGCGGACCAATTCAAGGTTTTGCCTTAACTCTTATGATTGGTATTCTTGCAAGTTTATTTAGTGCATTAGTAATTACCAAACTACTTTTTGAATTTATGCTTGCTAAGAAATATGAAATTGATTTAGGTAATAGGTCAAGAATATTTGGCGACTTAAACTTTGACTTTATTGGAAAAAGAAAAGTTGCTTATATCATTTCCAGCGTACTAATTGTTATTGGACTTCTAAGTTTAGTAACTAGAGGTTTGGAGTTAGGAATTGATTTTAAAGGTGGCTCTGAAATTGCTGTAAAGTTTGATAAATCTATTGATATTACACAAGTAAGAAAAGATTTAGGAAATATTGGAATTGGGAATGTTGAAGTTAAAACATTTGGTGGTGATCAAGGAATTCTTGTTAGAACAGAACTTCAAGAAATTCCTGCTAATGTTGTTCCGCAAATACTTAGTTCAATTAGTAAATCAATTGAATCTAACTTCCCAGGTATTGGAGCAAGAATTGTTGATTCAACAGCAAACTCTATTACTTACGAGTTACCTGATGCTGAAACTACAAATAAAGTTACAGCTAAATTATTTTCAGAAGGATTTCAAACTGCTAAAGTTTCTAAAGAAAATGATAATAAACAAATGATTGTTAGTATTGGTATTGCTGATTGGATTGAAGACAACTTAAAAAATACTCACCCAGACAATCCTTTTACGATTCTTAAAGAAGAAAAAGTTGGACCTAAAATTGGTGAAGAACTTAAAACAGATGCAGTTATTGCAATTGTTTTATCACTAATTGTAATTTTAATTTATCTTGGTTTTAGATTTAAATTTGGTTTTGCACTCGGTGCTGTTGCTGCCCTCTTCCACGATGTTTTTATAACACTTGGAATTTTCTCTCTTCTCTACGGACTTATTCCCGGATTGAATTTAGAGATTTCAATTAGTGTTGTTGCAGCTTTCTTAACTTTAGTTGGTTATTCAATTAACGATACGGTTGTTGTGTTCGATAGAATTAGAGAAGATATTAAAGTTCACAAAACAGCTAAGATAGAACGCATTATGAACGAAGCAATTAACAAAACAATGCGTAGAACTATTGTTACCAGTTTAACAACTTTAATTTCTGTTACTGTTCTGTTAATATTTGGTGGTGAAGTTCTTAGAGGCTTTGCATTTACATTATTCTTTGGAGTTCTAGTTGGAACTTACTCTTCTATATTTGTTGCTAGTTCCTTTGTATTAGAATACGCAAAGAAACGTGGAGAGAAAATTCAGTTTTAGTTTTAACTCTGAACCTATACGATATTAAAAAAGCCATCATTAAATCTGATGGCTTTTCTTTTATCCTAACAAATCTTAAATCTCACAACTATTTTCAATTTAAGATTTTCTTAAATCTACTTTGTTTTGGGTATATCTTCTGTGCTTATAAAAAATACTACTAGACAAAACAAATTACTATTTCTATTTATGAAGTTATAATTGGTGTGGAGTTAATCCATTATTTAATTTCACATTAATTTTATCAATTAATTTTGGTAGTTCATCTATTGTGCTAATAACAGCATGAGCTCCAGCATCTGAAAACTTTGTTATTATTTTTTCTATTCTTTCTGTTAGCTCGTTTATACCTAATGAATGAACCTCATTATAAGTTAATCCCATTTCATTGCTCGATGCAATAACACCTACACTCCACATACAAGCGTTTACTCCTTCTTTAATATCTGCAACTGTATCACCAACTTTAATAATATTACTTAATGGATAAACATTAAACTCACTTGCATTTTTTAATGCCATCCATGGCGATGGTCTTCCTGCAGTAACATCTGACGAACAAACAATATAGTCAGGTCTATATCCTTGTTCTGCAGCTTTAATTGCAACAACATCCATAATTTCTTGATTATAACCTGTTGTTGACCCAATCATAATACCTCTGTTCCTTAACTCATTTTGTAACTCTAAAATTCCGGGGATAAGCTCTGCATAATTTGCTACTACTTCAACTTGTAAAGGAATAAAATCATTGTACATTTTTTCAACATTATCTTCTGCCCACATTGTCCTATGATGTTCAACCCATCTCTTTGTTACTTGTGGCATTGTCAGAATTTCTCTAATGTGGTCAATTTTATTTTGACCCATTGGCTCTCTAGCTTCAGCATCTGTTATCGCTACACCCATTCTTCTAAATATTTCGATAAATACATTTTTGGGAGCCATACATCCATAGTCTATTGTTGTTCCAGCCCAATCAAATATTACCGCTTGAATACTATTCTTCATTATTTTAGAATCGCTTAAATTATTTGTTAAAAATTCATTTCTTTTTTAACTTCTTTTATTGCACCTAATATTTCATTCATATCAGTCTCAAATAATTGTCCTATATTCCCAATTCTAAAACAATCAACATTACTCAGCTTGCCTGGGTAAATTACTAACCCTTTTTCATTCAATAAATTATAAAATTTTTCAAAAGAAAAGTTCTTATCATTAGGATAAAGAAATGATGTAATTATATGTCCTTGATTTTTACGTTTTATATATTCAACAAAACCTAGTTTTGCCATACCATCAGTTAATACTGAATGATTTTTCTTATATCTATTGGCTCTTCCAAGAGTTCCGCCTTCTTCGTACAGTTCATTTAACGCTTGTTGAAAAGCCATAATTGAATGGGTTGGCGGAGTAAACCTAAACTGACCGTTTTTTTCTAACCCCATCCATTGTTCGTACAAATCTAAACTTGTTGACTTAGAATAGTGATGTTTAGTTTTTAGTACTTCTGTCTTTGCAATTATAAATGAAAACCCTGGGACTCCCTCTATACATTTATTTGAAGATGATATAAGGAAATCAATTTGATTTTCCTCTACATTTATTTCGTAAGCTCCAAAACTACTCATAGTATCAACAATATATTCTACACCATATTTTTTTACTACCCTACCAATCTCAAGTATTGGGTTTATAATACCAGTTGTAGTTTCACAATGAATAACCGCAACATTTGTAATTCCATTATTTTCAGCTAGAGTTTTATCAATATCACTTAAACTTGGAATACTATCTTCATCATAAACTAATTCTATAGTTTCAATTCCAAGTCTTTTTGCTATTCCATTTATTCTGTGTCCGTATGCACCATTTATAATAACAAGTAATTTTCCTTTGCTCGGAACCGTTGAACATATTACTGACTCTATTCCAAATGTTCCACTTCCTTGCATCAAAATTGCTTCATAATTATCCTTTTTAACTTTTGCTAATTCTAATAATCTTTCTCTAACATTTTTTACTGATGATATAAATTCTAAGTCACGGGATCCAAAATCCCTAAGCATAGATTCTTTAACAATTTTACTTGTAGTTAATGGCCCAGGAGTAAATAGTTTTTTTTCTTTTGACACAAATCCCATAAAAATGCCTTGTTGAATTCTTCAATAGATGATAGTTGCTTTTGTAAAATAATACTATAGTTTTTACTAATACAAAAGTAAAGAACTATGAACTGACTTATTAATTATATTTAATCTTCTATCATTAGAAAAGATATATTGCAGTATTATTCAGTTATTCTTTAGAATATTAACTTTACAATTATTCTAAAAGACTTATTTTGTAAAGTTCTTTCATTTTTTTTGTTTCTTTATCTAATTCATAAAACTTTACTGTAACTTTAGCAGGTGAACTTTCTGTATCTATCTCAGCCATTCCAAATATGGAAGCAGAAATAACTGGTCTATCCTTTTTATTTTCCGGTATTGCCCATGCTGGTCTATACACTTCGTAAGAGATAAGAGGATTTTTTTGGTTCTCCTGAAGTAGTGGATGTCCAGCAGCTTTTTTATAATTAAACGGTCCCGCGGAAAAATCAAAAATTGCATTATTTAATTCTGATAATGAGTACACTACTGAAGTCTCTGTTTTTGAAATATGTTTTATTGGTGCTTCCCAATTTAAGATGTGAGTACTTGGATAATGTTGATCGGCTGAAAGTACTACAACACCACTAATATTATTCTCTTTAATAAATGACATCACTTTATTACGTGCAAATTTAAAACCCATCCAACTGTCGAACCCTTCTCTACCACTCGATGTATCTCCACCATAGTCGTTAAAAGGAATAGCGGAAAAAATAATTTTTATACGTGATGTAGAATTTTTCAAACCATTTAATAACCATTCTCTTTGGTTTTTGCCAAGCATAATTTTTTTGGAGCCATCTGCATTTTCCATTGATGAACGATACCAACGAACATCTAAAACAAAAACCTCAACATCAGCTATTAGGAATTTATAATAAATTCCTTTATCCTCAGTCTCGTATGGATAAGTTGGATATGTCTCCTTAAAAACTTTTTTTGCAATTTCTTTGTACTTATATGTGCCATCATTATTATCTTGCCCCATATCATGGTCATCCCAAATTCCCATAATTGGAATACTACTGCTCATTTTTTGAAAACTTTCAATAAAGGTGCGATGGTATTTCCCACGGAATGCATCCAAGACTGTTTTTTCTTTCAGCATAACTTCGCCTTCCCCAATCTTCTTTTTACGAAGGCTGTCACTAGCAAGATATTCCTCCAGTTTATTTAAATTGCCATCGTAATCGGCATACATTTGGTCACCCAATAATGCAACAAATGTAGGCGACATTTTCTTTATATTTTCATACACATAAGGAGTTGAATATTTTTCTCTCATCCCACTTGAAAAAACAACACTAAATTTACCAGGCTTCCCTTGGATTGGAAAAGTTTTAAATCTGAACCATTTAGAAAAATTACTTCCATCAAACTCAACTCTGTATTGATACTCTGTATTATAATCAAGATTACTCAGAACTAAGTTTGTTGTAAGTGCATTGTCATCAGTAAGCTTTTGCCATTTTGTAAATGTACTATTTGACTCATTATTTTTTCTATATTCAATTCTAACTTTACCTTCAGAAATAGTTTTAATTAAAATTGGAACTTCGTTGTTCTGAATAATTCCAACCATCGGTAATCGTAAAAAATCATTTGGTTCTTTACTTCCACAAGCAATAAAAAGAGAGATAATAAATAGTGCTATTAGAATTTTTCTAGTCATTTTAAGTATTCCTTATATTGTAATTTTATTAAACACATTTTGTTACTTCAAATAAACCATCTTTTTCACAACACTTTGGTAATTACTTTTAGAATTATTTCCAATTGTTGTTAATCTATAAAAATAAATTCCACTTGGTAATGGTTCTCCAAATGAGCTTTTACCATTCCAGTTAATTTTATAATCACCAGTATTTTGTATTTTCTTAATAAGTGTTATTATTTTTGAACCTTGCAAATCATAAATTGATAGTTCAACTTCGCTCTTTTCATTAAGTGAATAAACAATATTTGTTTCTCCATTAAACGGATTAGGATAATTGTGAGCTACCAAAATTGATGTTGGATTATTTATTTGTTCATCTTCTAAATCTGTTACTTGGTCTGTTGTAACAGTAATTTTATATAGCATTTTTAGTTCTTCACTATTTAATTCTTTTTCATAAAATGAAACTGTTAAACTTTTTATTGAATCTTTTGTGTCAACTTCCGTTAAGCCATAAACTGATGTTAACTCTTTATTATTATAACCAGGATGTCCCCATTCTGCCCTAAATATTTCATGAGAGTAAAGTGGGTTATTCTGATCTTGTGGACTAAGATGACCTCCCGATGCTCTAGTGTAATGGAATGGAGAAGCAGAAAAATCAAATATAGCAGTTCCTAAATCTGTTAGGGAATACACTATAGACGAGTCAGTTTCCGAAATAGAATTCAAGGGACTTTTCCAATTAAGAATGTGTCCACTAGGGTAATGTTGATCTCCTGAAAATACCATTACACCTTTAATCTGATTCCTTTCAATAAAAGATAAAATTTCATCTCGCTCAACCTTGTAACCTCTCCAACTATCATACCCATCTTTATCGGATGAAGTATCACCACCATAATCGTTAAAAGAAACACTTGAAACAATTAACTTGAAAGGAGCTTCCGATTGTTTCAATCCATCCAAAAGCCATAAAATTTGGTCTTCACCAAGCATTGTTTTTCCTTCATAGTCTTCATCAGCCATCACAGTTCTATACCAACGTGTATCCAAAACAAAAACATCCACATCTGCAATTATGAACTTATAGTACAAGCCTCCATTTTCTGATTCGAATGGATAAGCTGGATAGTTTTCTTTAAATACTTTTTTTGCAATCTCTTTGTTCGGATATGTACCATCAGAATTATCATGACCATAGTCGTGATCATCCCAAGTAGCTACAATAGGAATATGACTACTTAGTGCCTGAAAATGTTCACCGAAATTTCGTAAATATTTGCTTCTAAAAGCTGGTAGTATTGAATATAAAGGAGAATCATTAACATCTCCATCATAATCTGCATACATCTGATCTCCAAGAAGCATAACAAATGTTGGCTCTACTTGTAGTACTTTTTGAAATATATTATGAGGAGTATATTTATCTCTAAAACATGCAGAAAAAATAAAATTAAAATTGCCACTAAGTGATTGCTCTGGGAATGTTGAGAAATTATACCAATTAGATTTTGCTCCATCGTCAAAAGCGATTCTATAATTGTAATTAGTACTATACTTAATTTCCTTAAGAATAAAATTAAGAGTTAAATCCTTTAGGTAGGATAATTTTTTCCAATCAGTTTTGATAATTTGAGTATCAACTGATTCTTCAAAGTATTCTATTTGTACATTCCCTGGTGAACTACCTCTTATTAAAATGGTCGTTTGATTATCCTGAGTTAATCCTACAATGGGAGCTTTTGACAATTCATTGAGGTCAAAAGGAAAGATTGTGTTTCCTACAAAGAATTGAAAAAATAATACCAATAGATAGTATTTAGCAATGAATTTACTAGATAATATATTCAAACTACTTACCCAATTTAAAGTAACAAGTATTCACTAAGGTTATACACTACAAACATAAAGTCAGTTTAGAATTAAACTTTTGGAATATATTTGAGTACAGAATTTGCAGTTCGCCTTCCATTGTAATAGCACCATTCTGCTCCATGAAACCCACCCAACATATTTCCAGTAGCAAACCAACCGGATTCTGAAAGTTGATAATCTTTATTAATTACTGGTATCCTTGAAGGAATATTTACCTTAAGTTTACCAATTAAAGCTAACTCACTATTGGGAATAAGTTTCCCACTAATAACTATTCCATCACAATCTATATGAGTTCCATTTAACTTTACACCAGTTGCAGATTTAGCTCCAGAAATTTCTAATGATTTTACGTTGAAACCATGATACTTGGGATTACCCCATAATCTAAAATAGAGTCGTTCATGAAACGGAGCTTTAGGAGTTGTTCTGTTATCCACAATTATTGGATCGGCTGAACCAGCAGCTTTTAATTTTGCAGCAGCGGCATAGGCAATTATATCAGACCCAATAATTAATGGTTTCTTCATTGGTAATAAATTATGTCTATCTACAAGATTAAGTATTTGTTTTGTGAAAAATACTTTCACTGGTCTTGCTCCTGCAATCCATTTTCGCTCAGCCGGAGTCTCTTCCCTAGAACCACATGCCATAATTATTGCATCTGCTGAGAGAGTTACCTTCCCTTCTTTAGGATTTACAAACGTTAGCTTTTTCCCTTTTGCATCAATCTCTAAAACTTGGCTTTCTAATTTAACTTCAACATTTGTTTTTAATATTTGTTCTTCTAGCCACTTAGCGTAGTCCTCGCCAAAAACCGGATAGCCACCTCTTGACCATCTCATAAAAGTTCTTACGCCACCTTTTTTCCTTTTGTAAAAAGATGGAATACCACCAACTTTATCATTACGTTCAATTATTACAATAGATTTAATTCCACTTTTTGATAATCTCAACGCTGCACCAATTCCGGCAGGTCCAGCTCCAATAATAGCAACACTAAAATGTTTAGTTGATTTCATTTTTCACCTCAGCAGAATTAACTAAAATTGAAGTGTGAACTATTTCAGTTCCAGGACCACGTTTGGTAATTCTGTCTAATGGAATTTTACAATGTTCAGAAATAATTTCTGCAATATTAACCATACAATCAAAGCCCTGGCATCTTCCCATTTGTGTTCGGGTTCTACGCTTTATTGAATCCAAAGTGCGTGGTTTTAATGGCGAATCTAAATGACGAATAACATCGCCTTTTGTAATTTGTTCACAATAGCAAACTACTTTTCCATTATCCGGATTTTCTTTAACAAAATTATTATCATCATATCTTCGTTTCCACCAACCTGGCCATTTATTCTCTGAACGATTATCAGTGGCATTTGGATTTACATCTAAAACTAATCCAAGTTTATTTTGTAGTTCATCAATTAAATGTTGAGCTAAAGCAGGAGAAGATGTAAACCCTGTAGAACGTATTCCGGCAACCGTTAATATTCCTGGATGGTTATCATTTGCTCTAATCCAATAACTACCTTGGGTACAATTTGAACGAACACCAGAAAAAATACTTATAACAGGTTGCTCTTTCAAATTAGGATAAAGTTTTGATGCACCTTCTAATAATGATTGAAGTTTATCAGTTGTTGTATTCGCAACAAGTTCATCATCGTGAGAATAGTCTTCAGCAGTTGGACCAGCAATGAGATTTCCAAAAATTGTTGGAATAACTAAAACACCTTTTGTTTGTGCTGTTGGTATTGGTAGTAAAATATGATTTATTGCAGGGCGACTGAATTTATCAAAAATTAAAAACTGACCACGTCTTGGGTTAGTATCAAAGTTTTCTCCATTGTAAAGTTTCGCTAATTTTTCGCTACCAAGTCCTGCAACGTTTACAATTATTTTAGTACTAATTTTTTTACCACAACTTGTAACAATTCTTTTAACTTCTTCATCTAAATTTTCAAATCCAGAAACTTCTACTCCAAGAATAATATCAGTACCATTTGATAAAGCGACTTCAGAATATGCTATTGACGTTGCAAACGGATCAGCTAAAGTTTCTCTTGGAACTAAAATACCACCGAGTACATTATCTGTAATATTTGGCTCAATTTTTTTTGCTTCTTCAGAGCTAAGAATTTTAATATCTGTTACACCATTTTTTAGACCTTTATCATAAACTTTTTCTAATTGTTTTTCTTGTTCTTCGTCAATAGCCACAACCATTGCACCACAAACTTCAAAAGGAATTTTAAGTTTTTTTGCTAACTCTGGCCATTCTCGTGAAGCCTTAGTAACTAACTCTGATTCTAAAGTATCTACTGGAGCATCAAAACCAGTATGAACAATTGCACTACTTCCCTTACTTGTCCCTTCTCCCACATCATAGTTTTTATCAATTAACAATATTTTTAATTTGTATTGCGAAAGTTTGTAAGCTAATGCAGAACCAACTACACCTGCTCCGATGATTGTTACATCATACGGAGTATCACTTAATTGTACAACATCATTAAATTTTAGTGATTCATCAAAATTATCATCCGACCAATTATATAACAGTTTTCCGGATTTACTCATTTTATTATTTCCTATTTTCTATTCTTTATTTTTGCCATCAACATTATCGGGAAGTGCGTTCCATTTAGAAATCATTAACACTCCAGCAATAAAAACTGAAACTGACATTAAAATAAAAACACCATCCCAACCCCAGGTCTCTTTGAAGAAACCAGGAATGGTTCCTCCCACAATCGCCCCGATAGATCCCAAACCATTTATAACACCTGATGCTGTTGAAGCTCCTTTACTTGTCCCAAAATCAACCGCTGCAGTTGCACTAACAAGAGAGTCTGGTCCGTAAATTAAAAACCCCGCCAAAAATAAAATCCCTGCTGAAACTGTCATATTTTGCATAGATGCAAGATCATTAAAAAAGAATAATAGAACAGCTAGCAACATCATAGAAACCGCAGAATAAGGCATTCTACGTGAACCAAATAATTTATCAGAAGCATAACCGCCCGCAAGAACAGATAAAGGACCAGCAAGAAAAAAAGCTCCATTCACAAACGCAGATTCTACCATACCTGTTCCTAAAGTATCACTAATAAATAAAGGGCCCCAAAACAAAATTGCATAACGGGTTGGCTTTAAAAAGAAATACATTGCTCCCAATAGTAGAACCATTGGATTCTTGATAACAGTTAGTGTCATCTGCCAAGAACCTTCTTCAGGAGATTGACTATCACTTACTTCAACTTTTTCTATTTCTTCAACCGAATCTTTTTCTTTATGATATTCTTCAATTGGTGGAAGCCCTACATCTTCAGGTTTATTTTTTTGGAATATGTAGAACAAAATCAACACACCAAGAAGTATTAGAGCGGGGATAAAAAATGCATATCTCCAGTCTAAAAAATATGCTGCAGCTAATCCAGCAATGGGAGCACCAACTAGACCACCAATGGTATAGTTTGTTGCCCACCATCCCATAACCACACCACGCTCTTTTAGGGAAAACCACTGAGTAATATTCTTTGCCAGTGGGGCCCATCCTGTAGATTGACTTAACCCTTGAATAAGTGCAAAGACACCAAAGGCAAGCATAACAGAAGAGACACCCATTGCAAAACCAGCAATAATTGAAGATGTTAATCCGCCAAGAACTATTTTCTTTGTTCCTAGTTTATCACCAAGTATTCCCCAAACAAACTGCCCTATTGCATAACCGATAAGATAAATACCATCGATCATACCCATTTGCTCAATTGTTATTGCAACGTTTGGGTCATCTGCAATTCCAATTTTTGCAACAGAAAAAGAAGCACGGGTTAGATAAAAACCAGCATACGCCAACCAAGATATTCCAAAGGCTTTGTATCTAGCTAATTCATATTTTGGATTTTTTTTAAAACTTATTTTTGTTTCTGTCAACTTTAGTTCTCCGAATAATTCTTTTCTGTCAATTGTTCTTTCATCTATTTAGATAACAGTTCTCTTTTGAAAAATTTATTTGTTAATATTTTTCAAACCCCAAGATGGATCAACCGTAGGTACAGCTAATCTGTTATTATTTCCTTTAACAAGAAATACTGTAGCCCAACGAGATTTTTCTGAGTCAAATACTTTTATAGAGTCTAATAATTCTTTGTTAATTTTTACTGGGAAATCTTTTTTGAGATGATTAATCTTATTTCTAAGTATTGTAAAAGTTTGATTAAAATAAGCATCATGTTTAGCCTTGTTACCAAATTCATTAAAAGTTGGTACTATTCCAGTTTTTGTTTTATAACTATCTTTGTGAGTATTAAAATATTCCAAAGCTATTGAGTTATCAATTTTTACATTATTTGTAAGCTCTTTTCTTAGTTCATCATATACCCACTTATCACGCCACATCTTAAGTTCACTTTTAACATCGGGTGACTTATCTAAACCACGAACAAAAGCTTCTTCCAAAAAAAAATGGTTGCGAATGCTTATTGCTATTTGATGATTTAGCTGGTTGTATATTTTTTTCTTCTCTGATACTTTCGCTGTAATATTTGATGCATTAAAACGATTTATAAAATCTTTTATACTCAACGAACCATCTTTGAATGTTACCAAAGTTTCATCATAATGCTTCTTTAATAATAGTAGTTCTTGTTCTGAATTATTTGCATTTTCAGCAGCTTGTTCGAAAGTTATTTTTTCAACATCTGATTTTTTCCAAGCCACAAGGGCATTAAGAATATAACCGAATGCTCTTCCCTTAGTAATAACTTTCTTAGGATTCATAAAATTTTTAAGAAAAATGGCTGTCTGTTTTTTTTGCTCTCTATAAAAAAGAATTTGCTTATACTTGTCATAAGTTGCTTGATAATCATAATCCGAAATTATATTTGAAGTTATTTCTGATATTTCGACCAGAATAAAAACGTTATCAACTTTAATGGGTTTAGATATTTTGTTAATCTCTAAGTCTTTAATTTTTTCCAATAGTAGTGGTGGTATATCTAGCCAAGTCAAATAGTCAGTTTCGTATTTTTTAATTTCACTTTTAACTTCTTGATTATTTAACAACCCTTGAACAACATCCTCATAACTACTTTTTTTTATTAAGCTATAAACTCTCTCTGCATTATTCAAATCTTGTTCAACCCAGTATCGCAATTTCCACTTTACATTCGATTTTGATATTGCATCCTTAATTTCATTATCAGATATAATAATTTTATCATCAACTCCTTTCTTAAAAAGTTCTTCTACTAGTAACTCATTCAATAATTCTTTTTCTTTGTTTTTTACTTCCTGGCTTAAATCCAACCCCAAGCGGTATCCTTCTTGCGACAATAATGCTTCATCTATCATAAACTCTAAGTACGATAGTTTCTCGTTCTCTTTTGTTTTGAGATGAGCAAATCCAAATTCGTAATTAAGTTGGAAATCTCTAACTGAGATTTTATAATCCCCAACATAAGCAATTATATCTTTTTCAAAATCTTTCTCTTTTTTAGAACATCCATTTAAGAGAAAGAGAAAAAATCCGAATAAGAAAACTTGATAAAATGTTATTTTATAATTGCTCATACTTATTGAGTTGTTTCAATAAAAATTACATATTTAAGAAATATTAGAACTTCAGGTTTATACCAAAGTTGTGTACAGAACTTAACAAACCTAAATCCATATAAGCATAATCTACTAAGAGATTAATTGAAGATGAAGCAATAATGATTCCACCACCAAATGATAATCCACCTGTTCCTTCATCTAGAAAAAGTGATTTATAACCTGCTCTAAGAGCAACCATATCATAAACTACATATTCTAATCCAACGTTAATACTTTCCTCACTATTATTTGGTTTTAATAAATCTGTTGCAATCAATAATTTTGAATACATAGATGGAAGATCCATTTGGTAAGAAACACCAAATCTAAATAACATAGGAAGCCCGAATGAACCAGTCTCATAATTAACAGGAACTTTTTCCACACCTTCGTTAATAATATCAGGATCAATAGCATTAATTAAATCTCTTCCTGCCATTTGCATATCAGTTCCAAAGTTGGATATACTGAATCCCATCTGCAAACCTTCGAGCTGTGTTTTGTATAAAGCACCAACATCAATTGCAAACCCGGTTGCACTACTGTGCCAAATTCGTTGGTCAATATATTTTGCGTTCATTCCAAACGAAAATCTATCTGTTACATTCATAGCAAATGAGAGACCTATTGCAAAATCCTGTGCTGAGTAAACTTCACCTGTACCTTCTTCAAAACCTACAGTTCGCACAACTTGATCACCTACACCAAAACTAGTAACATTAGCCCCTACTATCATCATATCTCCAACAGATGAAACTATCCCGATATAATCATAATTGGTTTCAAAAATCCAATTGGTATGTGAAACTACTACTTCAGTTCCACTAACATCACCAATACCGGCAGCATTCCAATACATTGATGTAGCATTTCCAGAAAGAGATGTGAATGCTCCACCCATTGCTTGAGCTCTCGCCCCAGCTCCAATTTCAAGAAAAGCAGCAGCAGTAGTACCAACATTTTTTCCATTAGAACTAAGTTCGGAACCTTTTTCTTGTGCGATAACAATATTTGGCAATACTATTACTAAAAATAGAAACATTGTACTAAGAGATATTAATTGATATTTCAATGTTTTATACCTTTTTGATATTTTATTATTTTCGTTGAAACTTACTACAGTCATATTATTACTCCAAATTTTCCAAAGTAGAATCAATTACTTTATTATTGCAAATCTGCCAATTTTTTCGCCTATTCCAGGTGCGTCAACGTGAAAGAAATAAACACCATAAGCTACTTCAAGACCGTCTCTTGTTGTTAAATCCCAAGATTCCCTTCCACTATCCTGAAAAGCATTATGCTCAAGAATTGTAATTAATTTTCCACTCACACTAAAAATACTTATTGTACATTCTACTGGAAGATTTACAAAATCAATTTTTCGTTCACCTCTTCCTGATAATGCAGCTGACCTTTTGGACTCAAGTGAGTTAACTGCTACATATGGATCCGGTACAACATAAATATTATCTAGAATATTTTGATTTTTCTCTCCTTGCTTATTCCACCCATTAGTCTTAAAACTATATTCATCATTAGATGAAAAAGGTTTTGTAGTCTCCACAAGAAGTTTATCACCACCAACAGGTGAAGTCGATACAGTATTTAATCCAAAAACACTAAACTCAAGACTCCAAGTTGTGGTTAAGTTTCTGCCACTTCTTTTTGCAATAAGAGTAATAACATCTCCTACTTCTAAAGTTGCAGTAGTATCATTTCCCACATCAATAAATTGAAATTCCATTTTTACATTATCTGTAATATTCCAAACTTGAAATTTCACCGGTATCCTAAAGTTGCTTAAATTGTGATACGAAGTATCTGCAATCTCATCAAATATTCTAATTTCAAAGTCTATGGGTTGCCTAACTGATGGCACCCCTATCTTTACTTCTAAATTACTTTTACCTAACCATTCAATTTTTTCCGGTTCAGATATTTTATCATTTTCAATAACAAAATTCAGACCATCAACCAATTGTTTTTCAAAGTCTTGAGACTCATAATCAGTTGAAGTCCCTTCTAACAATACTGCCCCAGACTCTTTATCAATAATTGTGTAATTAGTTGTAAGGTGTTGCAAAGTTGAATCGTCAGTAAAAAAGATTTCATAAGTCCTATCCACAACTTCTTCAGGATTAACAATAGAAGTTGAAACTAAACCAGTTGCATTTCCTGTTGTATGCTCAAGAGTACTTTCAAACCTTGGTGGAACATTTCCCGCAGCAGGTTCTACAGGCATAACAGCAACTACATTTACTCCCAAAGTAATTACATTGCCAAGAACATCAACCTCTATTGTTTTAGATGATTCCGTTGGAGAGATTGGAAGTAAGTTTTCTTTTTTAGAAATCCCGCGACCAAAAAAATCTACGTCATACCCTTTATCTACTGAGACCAAAGCATAGTAGTATGTTCGTCCATTATCAACTAAGCTATCAACATAGGAATGGCGAAGACCTGAATCGTTTCCCATATCGTAACTAACTCCCAAACCATCAAGCGGTATTGGATGAGGACCTTTAAGTCCATCCTTTAAATCGAACTGAGCAATTGGTTCCCATAAAACGGGATTGCCAAATGCATCAGAAATTGTTTTTATTGAATTAAAGAATGGATCGGTAGATCTATATAATTTATACATTTCAAAATCATTACCATATATAGGATCACGTGAGCCTTCAGCAACATCATCCCAAACTAAATAAACTTTTTTATCCCCCACAATTGCATTAAGATTTGAATTTTTGGGTGGCTTTACAAAACTAAAATCAGCATCATAAATTTTTTGCATTGTTCTTTTGTTACGAAGGATATCTTCAAAGTCGTTTCCAAATAAACTTGCAATAGCAAAGGTTTCTGTTTGTTGTGGTTCAATACTAAAAAAACCAGACCCATAACTAAACGCAACATCAAAACCAAAACTGGCGGGTGTAAATATTCCTGGTTTAATTATTGTCTGCCAATAATTTTCATCATCTTTCGGTACAAAATTTCCACCTGTACCTCCACTAAAATAACTTGTCAATCCTATTTGATCAATCTCATCATTATCTGTAAATTCAAAATTAGGTTCACCACGGTCAGGTGATGCATTTCCTTGAGTTCCATCTGGGTCAGGTCCAGTATATTGTTCGTCAAAAGGTCCTAAACCATCAGTTCCCGTATCATCATTTAACTGTTCTGTAGGATCCCAAATACCATTACCATTTTCATCAGTAAAACTTCTCCAATCACCGTCATCATCAATTCCATTCTCTTGACTTTCATCAACCATTCCATCTTCGTCATTATCCTTGCCATCAATTAATCCCGGGCTTTGGAGAAACGCAAATCCAAAATAACCGGTTGCACGTCCTTGCCTATCCAAACCTTCAAAGTCCCATTGATACGCAATATCATCAAAAGTATCAAATGAAGAAACATCATCTTCTGAATCACCTTGACCAACATCAGCATCGACATACATACCAACAATGTTTTTATTTAATGGTTTTGAACTTACATTCTTAATATGGTAGGTAGAGATAATTATATCTTCAGCTTGCGGATTACTCCATTGCAAATTACGAACAGAAACTTCAAGACCAACTCCACGTCTTCCTCCATTAAGAAATGGTTCTTTATTTTCTGGGAATGGGAAATAAGGGAATTCATCATTACTCCTATCATCCATTACATAATAGCTTTCCTGATCTGCACGTGCAAATGGTCCAAAAAATCCATTCCATTTATTTCGTCGTGTTCCTGCTTCTCCAATGAAACTCCCCTCAGGCCAATCAAAAGGCCACGTTCCTGGTAAATGACTCATTGCTGGAAATTCTTTTGTATTAAATAGTTCTAAATCCAGAATACCATTGTTATTCAAATCCTCATCCGGATCTAAAATTCCATTATCATTAATATCTTCATTTACACCTTTATGAACTTCGCCATCATTAAAGTAACCTATCTTTGGTTCCCAAGCCCAATTATGATCTTCAGGAGAAGGAACATCTCGATTTGCACCACTATACCTATCACTAATTATGTGAAGTGTATCACCCGAATCCGTAATAACTTCTGAAGCAGTAAAAAATATAAACTCAAAGCCGTATGTTACACCGCTACCAACAGGCCATTCCATTCTCGCTTCGTTTAAAGTTCTACTACCTATATTGCCATAGTTGGAATATGCAGACCTAACTAAATTGCCTGTGTGTACACCTGTACGATTAAGAAAAAAACTAAAATTGGTTTTTGATAAACGGTTATTATCCTTTTGATCTTGTGCTACAAATTGAAATGTAGATAACAAAGTTAAAACAAGTACCATTTTAATTGTTATAGTTAGTTTATTCATGCAATTCTCCTGAAGAATTCAGCCAATCTTTTGTGTCAATTATTTATAATTTATTTAGCGAACTATCATATAACATTCTCATTAGAATGATAAGGTTAAACCTAATTCAATTCTACGAGGCTGTGAAAACCAATTTTGACGTGTATCTACATCTTGAAGATTAAAAAGACCTACTAACCTAGCCTCATCCAATTTCTCTGTATTAGGAAATCTATGATCTGATACTGCTCTTCCTGTAATGGGATAAACTGTCAATTCATTTGCAGCATCATAAAGATTATATACTTTTAGAAATACGTTTAGTCCCATACCTTCAATAGTAAATCCTTTTCTTACAAACATATCCACACTATGTCGTACTGGTTTGTTATCACTATTCTTAAACTTCGATAAAACATCGAGCCTTAACGGAGTTGGAGAATAAGGTTGTCCACTTTGGAATCTTCCAATAAAACTAACAGTCCATGCATCAAAATTCATTGCTAAAGTTGCATTCAAAGTATGTGTTTGATTCCAATCAAGAGGAATAAATTCTTTTTGTGCATCTTTTACAGTTCCACCAGCAGAACCTGCAGTTTGAATAATTGCTATATTGTCTGGATCAGATTCATTTCCTTTTCCAGTCTGATAAGTATAATCAATACCACCAGTCAATAATCCGCCATTGTAAAGTTTTTCAATAGCAACAGTAAATCCTTGATTTGTTGCATTATCTATATTTGTTCTTTGTAAATAACTGCTAAAATTCCCAATCTGTCTAATAACTTCAAGACCTATTAGATTAGTAAAATCGGAGTAAAAAAGTGTTACATCTAAACTAACTTTAGTAAAAACTTCTTGTTGTAATCCAATTTCATAGGCAATTGTTTTTTGAGGTTTTAAGTTTGCGTTACCAACAATTGGACCTTCAATTCCGTTAACCTTATATTCTGAATTATCATAAATATATTCAAATGGAGGTGTTTTGAAAAAATGACCGTAAGCTACATGTACAACTCCACTTCCTGAAATTGGATATGCAATACCAATTCTAGGACTAAATTGAGATTGAATTTCTACTTCCTTTAAAGTTGATGCACTAAGAAGACTAACACTTCCTACAACCGGATTAACTCTTGGGTCGGTCAGAGCTTGATGATCCGGATTAAACCAATCGAATCTTAAGCCAACATTTATTATTAGTTCTTCTAACTCCAAAGTGTTTTGTGCAAAGAGTGCAAACTCAGTAGGATTATGTTCATATTTGATATCACTAAAACCAGTTTCACCAGTTACTGTTAATTGTGGTGCTACCAATAGGGCTTGTCTAGATTGTGCTAAAAATTCATTGAACGATAAATCTGTATCAATTGGATAAAAATTTCTACCCAAGTTAGCATCGTCTGAAAGTTCTGGAGTTAAACTATTATAAAAAACTTTATGCTTAATAAAATTTCCACCAATCTTTAGAAGGTTGTAATTATCAACTTGCCATGTTAAATCTATTTTAGCTAAATATTTATCTGTCTCAACATTTGTTACACCTAAGTTAGTTCCACCAAGATAAAATCTATCTCGAGTTGGTGAAACAGTTTGATAGCGGGAATCCACAATATTATCATAAAGGTATTGTTTTTGATTTCGCTTTATCATACTAACACTTGCATTATAGAACATACTTGAAGTTAGTGTATGATTTATATTAAATATATGTATTTGACTATTTGACTCAACGTTTTGAAGAGCATTAGGTGTATAACGATAATTATCATTATACCTTTTACCAGTTTCGTTTTCTAAAAATAAATTGTAACCAAGACGAAATGATGGAGTAATAGCATAGTTAAGTTTAAAATTAGTAAATAGACGTTCCCTTGGATCCATTGGAACAAATGAATCATCACCAGTCAGTAATGAATCTGGAATTTCTATGATGGAACGACGAACTCCAGGATCATTAGGAAATTTTCTAGTAAACCAAGTTTCATACGCTGCAATATTCCAAGCATCTTCCGGGTTTGCTAATTGTTGTCCGTACAAATATCCTTCATCTTTAGTGTATCGTCCGTAAAAATAAAATCCTAACTTATTAATACCAGGAACTCGTCCTGTAATATTTCCCTCAATATTATGTTGATTAAGGGGACGAAGTTCATTAACTCCTAAAAATACATCGCTGTTACTACTTACTCTATCACCAATAAATGCTGTTGCAGAACCAGAGTAATGATCTTGTGGATCTTTTGTAACTACATTTATAACACCTGATTGTGCTTGACCATACTCAGCATTAAATGTTCCACTAATTACTTGCAACTCTTGTATGCTACCGCTTTCCAGATCAAGCAAACTACCACCGCCAGAACCAAACTGATTACTTATTGGAACACCATCAACGAGATAAGCTACTTCGTTTGATCTACCTCCACGAATATGAATACCACCTTTAGTATCTAGTACCACCCCTGCTTGTAGTTGAACTAAATCATCTAAATTTTGTACAGGTAAATCTTTTATTTGGTCAGCACCAATTTTTGCTGATGAATTAGTTCTATCCATTGTTACTGCTGGCACATCTGCTGTAATAGTAACCAAGTCTAGACCAACTGATTCATCTTTCAAACTAAAATTTTGAGTTGTTGTTAAATCAACACTAACATTTACTTCAATTATAGAGGTAGCAAAACCAATATATGAAACCTTTAATTTGTATTTCCCTGGAGGAATATTTAATATTATATAGAAGCCATCTATATCAGTTGCTGCTCCCAGTGTTGTACCATCAACCATTACGTTAACACCAATTAATGATTCCCCGGTTTTATCATCAATAATTTTCCCTTTAATTTTACCAGTTGTCCCAGCTTCCATAAGACTACTACAAAGCATCACAAATAAAATTAATATTTTCGCTGAAAAAAACATCTTAGGTATAAATACGTTTTTGATTATTATCATTACATTCATCTATTATTAATTGTTCTAAAATTTAGTCCTTAGTATATAATATTGAACCAATAAAAAAAGAGAAAAAAAATGGCGGGAAATTTAATTCCCGCCTAAGGCCACTTAACCTTATTTAACTAACACACATTATTTAACTAACATCATTTTCTTAGTTGCTGTAAAATTTCCAGCTTGAATTGTATAAATATATAATCCAGTTGTTAAGTCAGATGCATCAAGAGACACATTATAACTTCCAGCTGCTTTAATATCATTTACTAATTCTACAACTTCTTGTCCAAGAATATTAAATACTTTTAATGTTACTAATCCACTCTCTGGTAATGAAAAGTTAATCAGTGTTGTTGGATTAAAAGGGTTTGGATAATTTTGTTCTAAAGCATATTCGTTTGGTATTTCAGATGAATTTTCTTCAACACCAACAACTCCATTAGTAACATCAATTTTTGATGGACTAACTGTAGTGTAGCTATTAGGACCATTAGGAGAAAATATTCTAAATCTTTCATAAGAACTACTAATGATAAGTACATTGCCTGCTGCATCTACATTTACATCTCTAATACTCCATCCACCATCACCAAAACTTTCTTCCAAAGCACCAGTTGACATATTGTATGCCATAATATTATGAGCAGAGCTATTATTTTTACGTGTAGTCCATAGACGACCATTCACTTCATCAATAGCTAAACCGTTAAAATTTGTTGCTCGTGCATTATGTACATTAGTCAAAGAATCTGCATGTTCTGGAGCATCATTTAAACCAATATGCCAAACTTCAACCGGAGCAGCCCCTGAGATATTCCACTTACTTAAAGCATAAATATTATTTGCAACAGCAAGAGAATCATAAGCTGTTTGTACTACATATAGAAAGCCTTCAGAATCCAACTCTATTCTAAAAGGATGACTTAAAGTTGAAGTAGGAATTACTTCTACACCCGTACCAGAAGCATCACCATCAGATTCTCCAATAGCATACATCATAATATGTGCTGCATCAAAACCATCACCATCATCTGGGGAATCATTGTCAGAACCAGTTCTTTCACTTGTTTGTTCAACAGTATAAAGTACTCTATCTGCACCTAGCCCAACAACTATCGCATCAGAAATTGCGTCACCACTAAAAGGTAAAATTGTTGAAATACTACCAGCTGAAAACAGAGCATCCCCAACTGCTAATCCACCATCTCTAATTGATTTACCATTACTTGATAATACAAAAGCATACGTTCTATCATCCGGACCAACTGTTATGCCCCAAGGTGAACCTTCATACCCTGCTAAAGAATCCCACTCAACAACTTCATTATTTCCAGATGCATAAGCTGATGCTTGCGACTGACCAAAATAACGACCCTGTGAATCATGAATATAAAGTCCTCTTGGTTTTGAACCATTGTCGTGTCCTAACTTGCCAGTTCTTTCTGCAATATATGTAGTTCCAAAAAAAGGGCTTGCTTGATTTCTATTTACCGCTACACCACTACCGCTCCAATACCAGCTATCTGGAACTGTTTCGTACGCAATATTTGCCAATGAATCTGTCCCAACATTATCATTAGCTTCTATCTCAATAGAAAAAAGACCACTAGCTGCACTACCACCAGCGTCTAATGTTCCATCCCAATCTACATCATTGAAACCCAATAATGCACCATTTGCACCACCAGCTATATTGATTACTTTGATAATTGCTCCCGATGCATCTTTGATATTAATTACAACAGAAGTTGCATTTTGATTTAAGCTATATGAAATTGTTGCTGGAAAACTTCCACTATAGGAAATTTCTACAGCTGAGGCAAATACATTTGCCTGAATATTTGTTATGTTAAGAAACATAACCGCAATAAAAAGAAGTAAATATTTTTTCATTTTCATTTTATTATTTTCCTCCAAAAAGTTATTTTAAATATTGTTAGTTGGTATTACTATTATTGGCTCCTCCTTACCAGTGAAATTATTTGTTTTTGTTGTTGCGTTATTTTTTTATTCAATTTTGTCTTTGTAGATTTTTTAGTAATTAATTTTGCAATTTCATTTAGCATCAATTCTAAAATAACTAACTGAGAAATTCTTGCTTGACAAGAATAACTTCCCATTAGATTTGCCGGAACCCCAGTAATAAGTGGGAATTGTGACACACCGGCTAAATTTGATTGTGAAGAATTTGTTATTCCAATTGTAATTGCACCATTTTCTTTAGCCTTTTTTGTAGCAGCAACTACCTCTTCGGTTTCGCCTGAATGCGAAATTCCGATAACAACATCATTCGAATTTAGAATTGGAATTATATTTTGGATTAACGAACGATCTCTAAAAAAATTACTAAAAATGCCAAGGCTACCAAGTGAATCACAAAAAATTTGAGCTACACCTGCTGAACCACCAAGACCTATAACAACAACTTTATTTGCTTTACTAATTTTTGATGCAATAAAACTCAAAATTTCATCATCGCAATTCTCAAGTGTTGAATCAGTCTGATTGATAAAATTCTGTCTAAATGCTTCTTGTGTATTATATGGTTCGTCATTGTTATTTACATCTATATAAACTTTTTTACCGCTCCGCAATAGCTCAGGTACTAACGATACTTTAAAATCAGCAAAGCCCAAATAGCCTAACGACCTACAAAAACGGAGTACAGTTGCATCACTGGTATTGCATTTTCTTGCAAGACCTTGAAGAGTTAATAGTACTGTTTCATCCATATGTTTCTGAACAAACTCTGCAACGCGTTTTTCAGATTTACTTAAAGAATTAAATAAATCATTAATCAAAAATGCAGGATTACTTTGTTTATCAGTCATTGTTCACCTATTAATGTTGTGGAACTAGTAAGAGATATTGATAAAATTATAATGTAGCATACACTACACTTTTTATTTAATTAATGTTTATTTTACAACATTTAAATACTACTATTATTTTTGTTGAATGTCAAGGGAAAAACTTAATCCACTTTTAAAATTAATTTTTGCTTTTTAATTTTTAAACTGGATTATCTTTTTGATTTAACATTCCTTCAAAAAATATTTTTATTATTCTACCAAAGCTAGGATATCAATATTAACTAGGTGTTAGTTAATTGTTAAGTGTGTTATATGAATTTACTGAGAATAAGGTTTCTTCCAAGAGATGTGTAAAATTTACAAGGACAAGTAGAGTAAAAGTAAGCAGTTTTTAAAACTTCTGTATAAGGATTTTGAGAATCCTCTATACAATCTTCAAGACAACAATTGTGATATCATCATTCGGTTCTTTAGTGCCACGGAATTCTTTTAGAGATGTTATTGTAGAATCTACTATTTCTTTTGAGGAAGTTTTAGATTTATTTTTTAGTATTTCTTCAAGTCGTTTGTCGCCATACATTTCATTTGAGTTATTCATTGCTTCGCTAACTCCATCTGAATAGAAAACATAAATGTCATCTTTAGATAGTTGAAGTTCAACTTCTTCTAAGGTATCGCCAAACAAATTTGTAAAATCAAGACCAACACCCATTCCCTTTGGTTGTAAATAACCTATAGAACCATTGGAATATTTAAGTGTTGGCGTATGTCCTGCTCTACTTATTTTTATTGTTTTCTTTTCAACATCAACCAAAGCAATTGTTAAAGTTATGAACCACTGCTTCTCAATATTTCCATCAAGTTTTTTGTTCACTTCTGTTAAAACTTCTTTGGGCGATTTTTCACCTGTGCAAAATAGACTTATCATAGTTTGAAGTTTTGACATATAAAAAGAAGCAGAAAGTCCTTTCCCTGAAACATCACCCACAACAATATACATTTGTGTTTCTGATACTTTTATTAAATCGTAATAATCACCACCAACTTGTAATGCCGGTATCATTACGCCTGCTGTATCTAGACTATTAAATTTTGGAACTTCAGCAGGAAGTAATCCTTCTTGTATTTGTCTAGCAACATCAAGGTCTCGTTCCATCTTTATTTTAGTAGCTTCAGCCTCGTACAATCTTGCATTCTCAATTGAAACTGCTGTTTGGTTAGCAGATGCAATTAACAATTCAATATCTTTACCGGCAAACTGAGCACCTGAATGTTTTAAACCAAATAGCAATAAGCCAATTACTTTGTGTTTAATTACCAAAGGTACAATAGTATAGATTTGCTCTACTTCTAAATGACCTATTTTTTTTGGACATACTTCTTTGAACTCTATATTATCGAAGGCTATTGGAAGACTTAGTTTTATTTTTTGTCTAACTTTTTGCTGAAGAATATTTTTATCATTTTCGAAAATTAAGTTTTTGTTTATGAAACCATTTTCTCTTTTAAGAATAAACTCATTGCTGTTATTATTTTTTAATGCAATTCCAAATTTATTTACTTTCAAACCTTCAACAAAGGTAGATTGAACCGAATCAAGAATGTTATCCAATCCCACAATAGTAGATACATCATTACTAAATTTCATCAGTACTTGTTGATACGCAAATTGTTCAGGATAGAAAGACTTTGTAATTATATTTTGGAACTTATCTTTTGTTGATTGAAAAACAAACGCAAATACAATAAATATTCCACCCGCTACCAGTCCTTGGTAGTCTTCTGTTATGGCTTCACTAATTGTTTGACCAAGAACATACATTAATAAAAAGTAAGCTCCAGCAAGAGAGAAAGTAGCCGTTCCATACATAATTGTATTTTTTAGTACATCACTAACATCCATCAAGGAATATTTAAATATTGAATATGCAAAACCAACAGGAATAAGTGAGATGAAAAATATTGGGAAATAGTATTCAGGTGAATTGAAAAAAGAACCCGCAGATATGTTTGCAAAAACTGTGATAAAAAGTAATGCTAATATACCGAGTGTATAAAAGAACAAAATTGAAAAAATAGATTTTCTACCAGCTTTATCAAGCTTAAAATAATTTATATAAAGTGAAACCAAACCAACTATCAAAGAAACAAAAAACAATATTACAAATAGCAGAACAAAGTAGTCATTGTAAGGATTTGTACTTTTCCCAACTGCTGAACGGTAGTAAACAAAAACTATTCTATAAATAATTGCAAGAACAAAAAGAACTTTGGGTACGGTTGTAAGAATTTTTTTTGTATATTTTTTCTTCATTATTTTTCGTTCTTGAGGAAAAATCCAAAAGAAATGAACCAAAGAAAATGAAGCGAAAATTATTCCAATTACCCAAAGTATATCAACTATAACTAATAGTATTGGTTCTTGCTGAATCGGATTTACAGTTGAATTTCCTTTGAACAAAGCAACTGTAGAAAACAAAACTAAGAAAACTCCAATTCTATAAAATAAATTTTGAATAAACCCATTTGGTTTTGAAGACACAACAGTAAAACCAACAGCAAGCCAAATTAAGCCGAGCAAAACCATTGCTAAATCACTAAACTGAATTAGCTTTTTAACTCTTACTTTTGCTTTAAATATTTCTCCATTACGTGCAAAAACATAAGAAAGTGAATCGTCTGTTTGTTTACTATCTGCAATAAACGTTGCTTGCCAAATATTGCGTAACTTTTTTCCTTCCAATTTTAGAAATTCATCACCATCTCTGATACCAGCTTCCCAAGCTACACCGTTTACTTTTACATTATCAAATACAATTCTTGTACTATCTTTGGTAATTTTCTCAGTTTTCCACAGACACTCATCATTAGTTTTAGAAGTAATATTTAAAACAAAATATATATTTATGAAACCAATAATTACTAACACTAAAGTAAGTGCTAGTAAAAGTTTCTTTCTATATTTTGTTAGGAATTTTTTAAGCATAAATAATTATATTTATTTTTTATTAAGTGAAAGCATAAAACTCTACCTACTTTTCTCTCCCTCGACTCCGCTCGGGATGACACTAGTTATGTTAGAAGTAGTCATGCTGAGCGGAGTCGAAGTATGACGAAAACACTGAGCTAATAAAAAAATGTGGGATCTTTCTATTTAATTTTTATAACCATACAAGTAATGTCATCAGATTGTTCCGCATCTTTTGTGTAAATATTTACATCATTAAGAATTTCATCCAATTGTTCTTGAGAATTTAAATTAGAGTTTTGCAAACAAAGCTCTTCTAATCTTTCGTCACTATATTCTTCGCTCAATGTGTTCATTGCTTCTGTTACACCATCAGTAAATAAAATTAGAGTATCATCTTTTTTAAACTTTACAGTTTCATGTTCATAAGGAACTATTGTTTCCATTACCCCTATTATCATACCACCTTTTTTTAGTTTTATTATTTTTTTATCTCTAATTAATAATGGTGGATTGTGCCCCATATTTACATAAGTGAATTCATTTGTATCCTTGTTTATCACTCCCCAAAAAAAAGTAATGAAACTTCCATCCGTTGTATTCTCAGAAACTAGATCGTTCAAAATGTTAGACGCTTCTTGCAACGGATAGTTCAGTTTATAAATTGATTTTAAAAATGCCTGCAAGTTTGCCATTAGTAATGAGGCTTGAATTCCCTTCCCCGAAACATCAGCAATTGCAATAATTGTATTTCCATTTCCCAAAGTTTTAACATCATAAAAATCTCCGCCAACCATTCTAGCTGTGTTGTTGCTTGCTGCAATTTCAAAATTATCAAACTGAGGAATTTTTGTTGGCAATAAATTTTGCTGAATGTTACGTGCTAGTTCCAAATCTTTTTCTAATTTTTGTTTCTCTAATGCTTCTTTAAATAGTCGGCTATTCTCAATTGAGATAATTGCAAGACTCCCAACTGAAGAAATAAATTCCACATCAGATTTAGAATATTTTTGGTTAGTCATTCGCTTACCCAACAATATCAAGCCTTTCGTCTCATTCTTGATTATCATTGGAACAATTAGTTCAACTCCTAAAGCAGAAATTTTTGAATAATCTTTTTCTTCATCAACTACACATAAAGGTTTTGTTAACGAAGTAAGGTTATATTCTTTAATTGTATTTTTAATTTTCGTTGGTTCAAATCGATTATCAAGAAGTTCAATTTCATCTTTATCAACAATTACAACTGCAAATTTAGAGACTAACATTTGTGCTGTAACAGAAAAGACTAAAAGTTTTGCAACTCTATCAATTTCTAAAATACTTCCAAACTCTTTTCCTAAATCGAACAAGGAATTAAGTTGGTTAATTTTTGAATCAAGAGTTTTATTTACTGTTGCAAGTTTTTCAAAATTTAATGAGTTGCCAATTGCAGTACTTCCAATCTGCAAAATTGTATTAATAAATTTCAAGTCATCATCAGAATATTTTTCACTTGTTAATTTTTGGCCCAGAAATAAATAGCCAATTTCTTTCCCCGATGAAACTATTGATTTTTGTAAAATTAACTTATTTTGAATTTTAAAATTCTCAACTTCATTTTCTTCTAAAACTTTTGTATTTACTTTGTCCTTACCTGACAAGCCTTTTGAGAGTTTTATGTATATTTTTTTGTCTTCAAAAATTGCAATTGCACCTTTGGTAATGTGTAATTTTCCAAAACAAGTAAGCAATAAATTATTAAGTGTAAATTCTAAATTAAGATTTGAGTTGAGATGATTTGAAAAATCGACAAGTGCAGATAAATTTTGTTCAGCAGAATTACTATTAGGCAATTCCATAATTACCTCAAGTATTTAATTAATGTTACTTTGTTCCTATTTTGCGGTTGCGAATATTTGACATCATCCATTAATTTTTTCATTAAGAACATTCCCAAACCACCTACTTTTTTTTGTTTGTAATATTCTTCAAGGTCAGGGTCTTTAATAAGTTTTGAATTGAAGTGTGTACCTTTATCTGAGATTGAAATGGAAAATTTATTTTTGATAAATGAAATGCTAACAAGTATTTTTCCAGCATCTGAATAATTGTAAGCGTGCTTGATAACATTTGTAACGGCTTCATCTACTGCAAGAATAATATTGCCAGAAACATCTTTTGAAAAACCAACTTGCAATGCAGTTGATTTCACAAAGTCCCGAATTGCGGAAAGATTATCCGTTGAACTTTTAAACGTAGAACGTTTTCTAATATTTTTACTTTGTTTGCTCAAAGCTATTTTACCTGGTTGTATTTTTCAATAGCTTTTTCTTCACTTTTAAAAAACTCATACAGTAAAGGGAAACCAAGAAGGTCAAAAATATTATACACATCATCTTTAAGATTTGAGAATTTAATGTCGCCATTATTTTCACGCATAGTTTCTACAAACGCCATAAACACGCCCAAGCCCGCACTGCTTATGTATTGCAGCTCATTGAAATTAACAACAACCTTATAATGATTTTCTTCAATAAGATTGTTGAAAGCATTTTCCAGATTTGGTGCTGTGTGAGCATCCAAAAAACCTTTTACATCAAGAACACTTACGGCTCCAACTTCACGTTTTTCTACGTTGAAATCTGCCATTTAATTTACTCCAACTTTTAATTAATATAAACTTTAATAAAATAAAAGGTGGGCGAAGCTTAATCAAATATTACGTTAAACAAACATTAACTAAGTTTATAAATTGAATTACTAATTACAATTTATTTTCGCGAAGCCCCCTTAGTTTTAATTTTTCCATTTCAAAATTACCAATGTAATATCGTCTCGTTGCGAACTATCTTTTGAAAAAAGTGAGACTGCAGTTATAATTTTATTAGAAATTTCTTCCGCTGATAAATTTGCATTTTCAGAAATAATTTTTTCTAATCTATCATAACCAAACTCTTCCAAATGTTCATTTATCGATTCGTTAATTCCATCAGTAAACAAGGTTATAATATCGTTATTATTTAATTTAATTTCCATCTCTTTTAAATTATTTTCAAATTGATTTGTAAAATTCAAACCCAACCCAATTCCTGATGGAACTAATTTTTTTGTGGAATTATTATTTGTATAGTAAACCGGAGAGTGACCAGCTCTTGAGAATGTAAACGTTTGTTTTCCTATATCAACTATGCCATATACCGCTGTTACAAAAGTTTTCTTATCAATATTATCTTTTAAAATTAAGTTAACTTTACCAAGCAACTCTTTTGTTGTTAAGTTCAATATTGAAAGTGTTGAAAATATTCCTTTTATCTCCGCCATTATAAAAGCAGCTTCAATTCCCTTCCCTGAAACGTCTGCAATTACAACTCCAAGTTTAGTTTCATCTATATTAAAGAAGTCGTAATAATCTCCACCAACTTCAAATGCCGGAGTGAACAATGCAGAAATTTCCAAATTATCATAACTAGGAATTTTTTGCGGAAGGATTTTATATTGAACATCACGTGCTACATCAAGTTCTTTTTCAAGTCTTTCTTTCTCAATCGATTCTTCAAGAAGTTGTGCGTTCTCTAAAGCCACAGCAGCAAAGCCGGCAAAGGTGCCAACCGATTTACTATCTTCCTCTTCAAATTCATAAGTCGATTTTCTCGCAGTAAATAAATATCCCTTATTTTTATTGTGAACCCAAAGCGGAGCACAAACTATTGAATTAAAATTCTGTAAAGTGTTGTACTTTTTTTTAATTCTAGAAAGGTCAATTATTTCAGTTTCGGAAGATGACACTAAATTATTTTCAAAGAGAATATCAGAAATAGACTTTGCATCAACTATACCAATTCCCTTTGCCGAGTGAATATCAAAACTTACTTTGTCATTAATAGTTAGCCAACTCGAATCCGAATTGCTAACTTTTAATGCAGTACTGGTTATTGTTTCATAAAGTTCTTCAACATCAAAAACTTGGTTCATCAATTTGCTCAAATCTTTAAACGATGTTAACTCTTCTGACTTCCTATCAATTACTCCAGCAGTTGGCAAGTGAAAAAGAGCAATAAAAAAAACTATTGTAAAATAAATTGCTCCATAAACCATAACCAAATTAAACAATTGGTCAAGTGCTGGAGAGAAGTTATTTATCAAAGTGAAATTCTCATTTGCAACATTTATCCACGACAATGTGATTAGCACAATTGAAATAACCAGTAATGAAATTTTCTGTTTCTTATTTAAGAATGCAATCCAAGCTACTCTAAACGAATTCATAAATATTAAACTAACCGTTACCATATAAAGAGCATTGTAAATGAAATCATTATTAGAATCCAAAATGATTTTTAGACCGTCAACAGATTTATCTGGAGAAAAAAATGAAGCTGATAAAGATGTGAGAATAAAAAAGACTAACATTGTGTTAAAGTAAAAACTAGGACTTTTCTTTTGTCGATGGAAACACAATTTTTTGTAAACTGAAAATATGTATGATAATGCTCCAATAAAAACAAATGCAATGAGTGATGAGAACAGTATATAAATTAGGCTTGCATCAGTGTTTTCTGAAAACAACCACGATGAAATTGCAATTATAAAAAATAATAAGGCGGTTAGAATTCCGGCATTTATAACTAGAGAAAGTAGTTTGCTAATTTTCAGATTAATAAAATCTGACACATATCTAATCCAAAAATAAAAACTTAGTAAAACCAAAACTTCATTTATAACAAGTAGAATAGTTGTATTGTATTGTGGAAATATTATTTTAAACACAAATAAAATAACTGATACAATAATTGCATTTTCAACTTTTCTGTTGTTACTGGTCTTTATCATTTGAGGCTGTTATGGTTTTTGGAAAAATAAGATTCTTAATCGTACTCTTAATCTTTTTCTTACTCGCTTTTGTAGTTGCTTCTGAATAAGAGAGTAGTAACTTGATTGTCATATTAAAGGATCCGGAAAACTTTCGGGATGAAATATCTCGAACTCTAATTGGTTATGAGATTCTTCATTTCGACAAAAAACGTCTCCATTCAGAATGACATTTTTTCACACAACTTAACCTCGCAACTCTCTCTCGTAAGGTTCTAAAATAATCTTCAAACTTTCTCTTGCTCTAAATAATCTTGATTTTATTGTACCAACTTCACAATCTAATTTCTCTGCAATTTCCTGATAACTAAATCCATCAATATCTCTAAGTAAAAGGGGTACTCTTAATTTTTCAGGTAACCGAGCAATTGCTTTTCGAACTAAACCTGGTATATCAATATTTTCAGAATGAGTATGAACTTTTAATTCATACTCACTTTCTTTTATTGGAACAAAAATACTTCTGACTTTTTTCTTTCTTAAATAATCTCTGCATTTGTTAACTGTAATTCTGTAAAGCCATGTTGTAAATTTAGATTCAAACCTAAACTCACCTAACTTCTTATAAACATTAATAAATACATCTTGCGAAATATCATCCACATCATCAGTATCGCCAAGAGTAAGAAAGACTAAATTTCTAACTTTATCTTTATGCTTTTGAACAAGTGTAGTAAATACGTTTTCGTTACCTTCTTGAAATTGTCTAATTAAAACAAAGTCTTCATCTTCTTGTTTTTTATTATCAGTATTATTTTGTTTTTTATTTTCCACTTTTTTAGACGGCTACTTGTTTTATTTGTTCCACTTAAAGTAATAGGTGTTAATGTTTGTTTATAAATATAGAAATACTTTTATAAAATATTTTTTTAATTCTACTTTTATTTTTCATTCAGTTTGAATAAATTAAAACCAATATAAATATTTATAAAGATTTTTACCTGTTAGAAATTTCTTTTCTTTACTTGATTAAAAAAAATCTTATAATTATTTTACCGTTAAACATTTAGGAGTAAAAATGAGAATAAAAACTTCAGAAAAATACTCAGCAGTTGTTATAGATTTAAAAGGCAATGTAATGGGTGGTCCAGATTCTGAAAAGTTCAGTAAACTTTTACACGGCTTTTTGGATGAAGGGAAAAAACACGTAGTTGTTAATCTAGGTAGTGTTAAATTTATGAACAGCTCTGGTTTGGGTATGCTAATAAGTGGTTTCACAACTATGAAGAATGGTGGTGGTTCATTAAAGCTTGCAAATGCTACTGAAAAAATAAATAGCCTTCTAGTTATCACTAAGCTAATTACAATATTTGAAAATTTTAACTCAGTTGATGAAGCTGTGAAAAGTTTTGATAAATAATAATTAGTTAAAATATATTATAAAATAACCCAATTCATCTTAGTATGGATTGGGTTATTTTTTGTCTTCTGCAGAAGTAAAAAACAATTTTTAGAAAAACCTTCGAGGTTTTAGATAAAACATTATTTTACTAAAAACTATATAAACCATTTTACTTCAAATTTCATCATTGATTATAAACCTCGAAGGTTTGTAAATTTTTAATAGTGAGTTCACAAAATTTATCTTATACAGAATAATATAACTTCTTAAATATTAGGAAATAAAATGAGCGTTTCAATTGTAGTTGGCAGTCAATGGGGTGATGAAGGAAAAGGTAAAATAGTTGATCTATTAAGTTCCGAGGTTGATATTGTTGCCCGTTTTCAAGGTGGCGCAAATGCCGGACATACAATAATTGTTGGTAAAGAGAAATATGTTTTCCATTTAATCCCATCGGGTATATTACATGAAAATGTAACATGTGTAATTGGTAACGGAGTTGTAATTGAACCACAAGCTCTTCTTGAAGAAATTGAAATGATAGAAAGCAATGGAATAAATATTGATGACAGATTATTAATTAGTAAAAACGCTCACATCATTATGCCATACCATAAATTATTGGATTCTCTAAAAGAAAAAGGTAGTAAAAAAATTGGAACAACCGGAAAAGGAATTGGTCCAAGCTACATTGATAAATACGATAGAAAAGGAATTAGAATTGTTGACCTTTTGGACAAAAAGAAATTAGAAGAGAAAATAAAATTTAATGTTGATGAAAAAAATAAAATTCTAAAAAACATACACAACGAAAATCCGCTAGACTACAATACTATATTAAATGAGTGTCATACTTTTACAGATAAAATTTCCAAATATATTTCAAATACTTCCGAATACTTGAATGATGCAATAGCAGAAGGTAAGTCAGTTTTGCTAGAAGGAGCTCAGGGAGCTTTATTGGATGTTGATCATGGGACATATCCTTATGTAACATCATCAAACCCAACGTCTGGTGGGGCTTGTACTGGTAGTGGAATTCCTCCAACAAAAATTAAAGATGTAATTGGAATTGTAAAAGCTTATACAACTCGTGTAGGTTTAGGACCCTTCCCTACTGAACTTTTTGATGATGATGGAAAACAACTAGGAGAAATTGGAGCGGAGTTTGGAGCAACAACAGGAAGAGAAAGACGTTGTGGTTGGTTCGATGCTTTCTTAGTTCGTTACTCTACAAAAATAAATGGAATAAATAAAGCGGTTATAACTAAGTTAGATGTTCTTGATAACTTTAACGAAATTAAAGTATGTGTTGGTTACGAACTTGATGGCAAAAAATTAAAATACTTTCCAACAACTCCTGAAGAATTAGAATCTGTTAAACCTATTTATGAAGCTTTGCCAGGTTGGAAAGAAAAAACCTCTAATATTCGTACTTATGACGACCTACCAAAAACAACAAAAAAATATTTAGATTTTATTGCTAAACATTGTGGCTTTGAGGTTAAGTATGTTTCTGTTGGACCAAAAAGATCTCAGACAATTGTTTTGTAGAATGATTCTTTACTTCTATGTTACTGCCTTTTTAAAACAATTCAATTTTAGTAACTTTGTATTGAACTTAATTAAGGCAGAATACAAAGTATGCACTCAAACAATCTTAAACTTAAATATCTACTTATAGCAATTGCAGTTGTAATTACGTTTGCCACATTTTATTACACACAAAATCTTGTTCGAGAGCTAGAAAAAAGCGAACGTGAAATTGTAAAGTTATACGCTAAAAGCCTTGAGTTTTTAGCCTCAACTTCGGATGATGAAGATTTTACATTTATATTTGAAAATATTGTTAAACGTATAGATTTCCCATTACTTCTAACTGATAAAGATGATGTTGCTGGAATTTATCAAATTGAAACCGGAATTAAAAATATTGATATAGATACAACTCTCTCTCAAGAAGAGTTAAAAATATTTTTACGGGAAAAAGTAAGTGAACTCGGTGAAATTCATTCGCCAATAAATGTTACTTACCAAGATACTTTGGTATTGCAGAAAATTTATTTTGGGAATTCTGATACAGTTCAAAAATTAAAATACTATCCATTTCTTCAAATAATTTTTGCTTTACTCTTTTTAACAATCTCGTACCTAAGTTTTAGCTATTTAAAGAAAACAGAAGAAAGTAATATTTGGGTTGGAATGGCAAAAGAAATTGCACATCAACTTGGTACACCTATTTCTAGTTTGATGGGGTGGACAGAACTTTTAAGACTAAAACTATCTAAACCTGGAGAAGTCCTTAATATTTCTAACGAGATGGAAAGTGATTTAACTAGACTAAATAAAATAACAAATAGATTTTCTAAAATTGGAGCTAAACCCAATTTAAAAGAAGGTAATATTGTTGAGGTAATTATAAGTGTTACAAAATATTTTGAAAAAAGATTACCACAAACTGGCAAAGATGTTGAACTTATTTTTCTTGAAACTAAAGAAATTAAGTTGAAGCTTAATACCGAATTATTTGAATGGGTAATTGAAAATTTAATTAAAAATGCAATTGATGCAATTGGAAGTAGTAAAGGAAAAATTTTAATTTCACTACTTGAAAAAGAAGATAAAGTTAATATTGAAGTTGCTGATAATGGGAAAGGAATAAGTACTAAAAATAGAAAAAATATTTTCAAGCCTGGTTTTAGTACTAAAAAAAGAGGATGGGGTTTGGGTTTAAGTTTATCTAAAAGAATTGTTGAAGACTATCATAAGGGAAAATTAACTCTTAAGAGTTCTATAACAAACGAGGGAACAACTTTCAAAATAAGTTTACCCAAATTAACTAGCTGATTTTTCTTCGTAAATATTTTTATTCAAAAAAAAAGGCATCCATTAGGATGCCTTTAACTTTTTCTTGTATTTCAGATAATTTATTTAAGCAGTAACATTTTTTTACTAATAACTTGGTTATTAGTTTTTAAAGTATAAACATAAGTTCCACTTGATAAATCACTTGCATTAAAATCAGAATTATAAGTACCACTACTTAATAGTTCATTATTTACCAATACAGCAACTTCTCTTCCTAACATATCATATACTCTTAAATCTACGTTAGATTTGCTTGCTAAGCCAAAAGTAATTTTTGTTGTTGGGTTAAACGGATTAGGATAGTTTTGTTCAACAAAAAACTCTGTTGGAACTATATCCTCTTTTTCAACACCGGTAACTAATAATCCAGCTGTAATTGCTTTTGCTTTTGCTGCAGTTGCATTCGCTTTAATACCAGCTAAATTATCACCAGCAACAATTGCAAAAGTTACAGTAGCACTTTTACCAGCAGCAATATTACCAAGTTTTGTTCCTTGATATGATCTCTGATCAGCTGCTGTAGTAACATTTGCTAAACCTTTTGTAGAAATTAATTTAAACATTTCTTCTCTTGCTATTTTGTTGTGTGTATCACCATCAGGTGTGTTGTAATTACTAACTGCATATCCATCAATAGAATTACAACCAACTATACCAAAAAATTTAGAAGCAGCTGCTTGATCTGCAACATATACTAAACTGGTTGCATCATCATATCCACCAATATTAGTACTAACCCCTGACAACACATCCCAGTCAATAAAAATACCAGCATAAAAATCATTTAAAGTAACCGTTCCTTTATTTTTATATTCATAAGAAATAATTACAAATGACTCCGCAGGATTAGAATAAACTTTTTGAGTTATTTCAACATTATAAGGTACATCAGCTCCAGAGTCATTAATAACTGCAGTCGAAATGTTTGAAAAATTAGCATCGGTAGAAAAACCAGTAGCGAATGTACTGCTAACTTTTTTCATATCTGTAACTAGTTTACCACCAGACGAATTGTTAAAGCTACCTGCTAATCCATTTATGCTTGCTTTATCAGTAGTTCCAAAAATCAATCCACCAAACCACAATGCTTCTTCATTTTTCCAAGTAATAGCTGGTGTTGCAGCTCCGTCACCATTTGACATTCTACCAATTGAACCTTCATCGAATATTGTAACTGATAAATCACCAGCCACATGCTTTAAGGACAAAGTATCTTGTGCGAACGATGTTGTAGAAAACATTACTAATATTAAAAAAATTAGTAGTTTTTTACCTTTCTTCATTTTACCTCCGTTAAGTTTAAATATTATAGTATTGTAATATTTTATGTTAAAGTATCTCTCTTAAATTTATTTATCTTAATAAACATCACAATAATAATCAACAAACGTATTGATAATTGTGATATGAGTCAATTCACATTTCTTTTTTTGGGAATTAAAAATAAAAGGCGTCTATCTAAAAGATTATTTACTTAAAAAAAGTTATATTAAAATCTAAAGAAGAATATTTTCAATAGAAAAATACTAAAAATACTAAAAATAATTTCAATTATTATTTTTAAAAAATATTTAAGCTAACTCTTTTTCTTCAAGCCATCTTTGTGCATCCAATGCAGCCATACATCCTGTACCAGCCGCTGTTACCGCTTGACGATATGTTTTATCGGCAACATCACCAGCTGCAAAAACTCCTTCTATATTAGTATCAGTAGAACCTAGTTTTACATTTAGATAACCAGTTTCATCCATTTCTAATATATCTTCGAATATTTTTGTGTTTGGTTTATGCCCAATTGCAATAAAAATTCCATCTGTTTTAATTTCTTCGGTTGAGCCATCTTGAGTATTCTCTAAAATTGCTCCGGTTACTTTTTTCATTCCTAAAGCACCTTCCTCACCTATAACTTCTTTGATTGATCTATTAATTGCAAAAGTAATTTTAGGATTTTTCTTTACTCTATCTAACATTATTTTTGAAGCCCTGAACCCTTCTCTTCTATGAATTAATACCACTTCCGATGCAAAATTTGTAAGATAATTAGCCTCTTCTAAAGCAGTATCACCTCCACCAACAACTAAAACTTTTAATCCTTTGTAGAAAAATCCATCACAAGTAGCACAAGCAGAAACTCCATAACCCATATATTTAGTCTCAGATTCTATTCCAAGTAATTTTGCAGAAGCTCCAGTTGAAACTATTACTGAATCGGCGGTATAAGTTGTTCCTTCTGATTTCAATATAAAAGGTCTTTGAGAAAAATCTACTTCTGTTACTTCTTTAAATTCTGCTTTTGCTCCAAACTTAGTTGCTTGTTTTCGCATTACGTCCATTAGTTCAGGGCCTTGTATTCCATTCTCGAATCCAGGATAATTTTCTACTTCCGTTGTAATTGTTAATTGACCTCCAGGTTGCATACCTTCAAACACAACTGGGCTTAAATTGGCTCTTGCTGCATAAATTGCTGCAGTTAATCCTGCTGGTCCAGAACCTATAATTGCTACTTTAATATGATTATCTGACATTTTATTTCTCCTTATTATATCCGGCGTAGTTTCTTTTTAACGAAGTCGGATTGTCTCGGCAATTTATCTCAACATAACTGATCTCTAAACAAAGTTGAAAATATTTAACAAAGCCGAATTATTATTTATAATTTTAGTTTGATTCATTTATTCTAAAATAGTTTCAGCTTGATTTAGCAATAAATTCCAAATTTCTTTTTAGTCCTTTCAGTTTTGTTCTCAGAACAGGACTTTCGTTAAACTTATCTTTAAATGTTCTGTTACTTAATCCTTTTAGATCTTCAAGTAATATCTGCTTATTTTTAATTTGTGTAAAATCTGAAATTTTAGTTTGTTCAGAGAATTTTATATTCCACGGACAAACTTCCTGACATATATCACAGCCAAAAATCCAATTGTCAAATTTACCAATAAATTCATCTGAAATTTCATTTTTGTTTTCAATTGTAAGATAGGAGATACATTTATTTGCATCAACAATATACTCTTCAACAATTGCATCTGTCGGACAAGCATCAATACAAGCAGTACAACTACCACAAAAATCTTGTTCCACAATACTATAGTTTTTAAATTCTTGATTTGTAAAAATTGTTGCAATAAAAAACCAGCTACCTATTTCTCTTGAAATAATATTACTATGTTTTCCTTGCCAACCTAACCCAGCTTTTGTAGCCCAAACTTTGTCCATTACTGGACCAGTATCAGTATAAGTTTTAGCTTCGAAGTTTGGGAAAAGATCTTTCAAATATTTTGTAACTTCATCTAGTTTTTCCCAAATAGTAAAATGGTAATCTCTTCCCCAAGCATATCTCGAAACTTTCTCTGTTCCATTTGTATCATTAAATGTTTCATCAACATAGTAGTTCATTGCAAGTGAAATTATACTTTTAGCATTTGGCAAAATATGAGATACATCTTTTCGCTTTTCAATATTTCTTTCCATATAACTCATTCCGGCTTGGTATTCTTTACCTAACCATTCTTCTAAGTTATTGGTTTCTTTTTCAAGAATTTCATACTTTGCAAAACCAACTAAATCAAACCCAAGTTCTTTTGCTTTTTTTATTATTTTCTGTTGTATCAATTTTTTAAAATTTTATTTTAGATGTGAATAGAATAAAGTATGAAATAAAACCTAGATGCTTACCAGTTTAGTTTTTTATCTTCAATTTTCACATAAACAATATTGTCAACTATCTTTGATGGATAACTTTTTAAGCCTCCACTATTTCCACAAAGGTTTCCAGTTTTAAGTTCAAAGCACCAGCCATGTAAAGGACAAAAAACTTTTTTGTTCTCAACAAATCCTTCAAACATAAATGGAGCTTGTTGATGCGGACAAACATTATTAACCACAAAAATTTCTTCTTTAATTTTGAAGACAGCAATATCTGTATCGTTAATTAAAAATCTAGCTCCAAACGATTCTTGCAATTCCGACAATTTACAAACCTTAAAATATTTATTTCCTATTTCCATTAAACTAATTCTTTAAATTTTTCTTTTACAAAAAAACCTTTTTCTGTTTTTTTTACAGTTGCACAAGTGTATCTCGGGTCATGACCAAAAATAATCTTCCAATTTTCTTCAATTGTTTTGGTTAAATATTTTTTCTTTTCTTCAATTGTAATCATAGGGTTAATATCATATCCCATAATGTAAGGAAGTGATATATGAGCAACTGTTGGAATTAAATCTGCACAGAACAAAAAGGTAGTTGAGGCATCTGAAAGCTTAACCATTTGTTGAGAAAATGTATGTCCGTTTATAGGAAGCAATTCTATCTCATCATCAAAAAAAACTTTACCATTAATATTGCTAAACATACCCTCTTTAATAAGTGATGAAAAAGTTTTCTTAATAAAACTACCTCGGTCTTAGTCCGAATGATTCTCCGCCCACTTTAATTGTTCAGTTTGAACATGATATTTTGCATTCGGAAAAGCAGGAATTATTTTCTCATTTTCTATTTTTACAGCTCCGCCAACATGATCAAAATGTAAATGAGTTAATATTACATCTGTAACTTTATCTGCAGAAATATTTTTTTCTTTAAGAGAATTTATCAAAGAGTTTTTAGACTGATCAACAGTATAAATATTTTGAAATTTTTCATCCCAAATATTTCCCAAACCAGTATCTACTAAAATAGTTTTACTTTCAGATTGTAATAACAAACACCTTCCACCAAGTTTAATTCTATTTCTATCATCGGCAAAAGTATTCTTACTCCAAAGTGGCTTCGGAATAATACCAAACATTGCTCCACCATCCAATCCAAATGTTCCAGTTTCTATTGTGCTAATTTTATATTTACCAATTTTCATATAGACACTTTCTTGTTTTAGTAGAATTCTAAAAATAGTACTTTTTATTATTTAAAACTAAAAATCCTACCAAATATTGATAGGGCTCTAGTTTGTTCCAAAAAATAATTTAACAAAAGGTGAAATTACTGTATTGATTTTTTCACTTCAATTCCAAGCTGATCCATTCTGTATCTAAGTTTGGAACGTGTAAAACCTAGAACCTTAGCAGCTTTAACTTGGTTGCCTTTTGTAATATTTAATGTTTGTAGAATTAAATCTTTTAACACTACTCCAACTTTTACGCCTTCCGGAGGAACAGTAAGCTTATAAGCAACATCATCAAAAGTGTCACTCTCACTTATTTTTAAGAAACTAAAATGTTGCTCTTTAATTACATCTCCATCCAACATTAACACTGCTCTTTCCATTGCATTTCTAAGTTCTCTTACATTTCCTTTCCACCTATACGCTCGCAACATTTTTATTGCATCATCGTCAATCCCTTTTATTTGGTGATCAAACTTTTTTGCAAATTGCTGCATAAAAGAATATGCAAGAACCGGAATGTCATCTTTCCTTTCACGTAAAGCAGGTACATCAATTTTAGCAACGTTTAATCTATAAAAAAGATCTTGTCTAAAAGTACCTTTTTCAACTTCTTCTTCTAAATTTTTATTTGTTGCGGCTAGTACTCTTACATTAACTGTAATTTCTTTTTCACCACCAACTCTGTAATATTTTTTTTCTTGCAGAACTCTTAAAAGTTTCACTTGAATATCTAAACCAAGTTCGCCTATCTCATCTAGTAATATTGTTCCACCACTAGCTAGTTCAAATTTTCCAAGTTTTGTTTTTTGCGAAGCACCAGTAAATGCACCTCGTTCATGCCCAAACAATTCACTTTCAGCCAAATCTTTTGGTATTGATCCACAGTTAATTGGGATAAAAACATTATTACTTCTTGGGGATTTTTGATGAATGTATTTTGCAAAAACCTCTTTACCAGTTCCACTTTCTCCTTCAAGTAAAATAGTTGTGTCATCACTCTTAGCAAGTTTTTCTACAACATTTAATATTCTTTGAATCGGTTTACTCTTTCCAAAAAAATCTCTATTCAATTCATCATCGTTAAGTATTGCGTGTAATCCATCAACTTCTAATTTTAATTTTAAATGTCTGACACATTTGTCTAGTATAATTTCTAATTGTTCAATTTCAATCGGTTTTAGTAAAAAGTCAAATGCACCAAGCTTCATTGCTTCAACCGCAATTTTTACATCTGCGTAAGCAGTTATCATAACAACTGGAATATGAAAATATTTTCTTTGAAGATCTTTTAGAATATCCAATCCATTATGGGTTGTAAGGTAAATGTCCAATAAAACTATATCTGGTTGATGAAGATTACAAGATTCCTCAACCTTCCCACCATCCATACATATATCAACTTCGTAGCCTAATTTTATTAATATTTTCCTAAGTGATATTCCAACAAGATTATCATCATCTACAATTAGTATTTTTGGTTTCATTTTTCCTCTGTTATATAAATTGGGAACTTAACGGTAAAGTTTGATCCTTTGGTTGCATTATCTACAACAAAAATTTCTGCCTCGTGTTCATCTAAAATATCTTTGCAAACATTCAAACCTAAACCGGTTCCCTCTTCTTTACTTGTATAAAACTCTGAGAATATTTTTTCTTTATCCTCATTACTTATTCCACATCCTTCATCAATTACTTCTATAATAATATGGTTATCTTCTATCTCAGAATTAACTATAATCTGCCCTTTATTTTCGCTTGCCTCTATTGCATTTGTAATTAAATTTACAATAACCTGAAGTATTTTAGTCTCATTTATTTCTATTTCCTGAAGACTTGGATTTAAGTTTAATAAAAAGTTAACACTCTTTTTAACGGCACTTCCTTTTGTAATACTTATTGCTTTATAAATAATTTCATTAACTTGTTGAAGTTCAAAGCCACCTTTATTTTTTCTAGAAAATTCAAGTGTATTTTGAATTAATTTATTTATTAAATCAACAGATTCTAATGAGGCATCAATACATTCATTTGTTTCAGCATCAAATTCTTCTTCGCCCATTTTTAAGAAATCTAAATTTAGCTTTAAAACTGAAAGAGGATTTTTTATTTCGTGAGAAAGACTAGCGGTAAGTTTGCCAAGTAATTTGAGTTTATTGTCATGAATTTTATCTGCCAAAGTTATACCAAGTTTTGAGTAAAACAATTTAGATTTACAAAATCTTAATTTAACTTTTTTTAGATAAAAATGTATAGTGTAAATGAAAAGTATTTTTAGAATGAGATATTTATTTTAATCTTTTTAACTGGTAGGTTTAAAACAAAAACGGACTGAAAAGTCAGTCCGTAAATTAAAATTATTTTTTTGAAAATTCTTTCAGAATTTCTTCAGCAACTTTTTTAGTTACTTCATCCGAATTGTAATAACCGCTTTCTATTTTACTTTTTATTTCACCAAACTCTTTTGCACTAACGCCTTCTGTTTTCAACTTCTTTGCCGCTTCAGAAAGTTCTAGTTTATCTTTTTTGCTAAGAGTTTTTGGTGCCTCAGCATTTTCTTGGTTTTTATATGCCTTAGTATAACGGTTAAAACTACTGCCCACTCCGTTAATATCCACTTTTTACCTCTGATAGTTAATTAATTTTTTCTTATTTGCCATATTACTTAAAGTTAAACTTATTTCGCTTTGTTCTTCTTTTTTATTTCTAATTATATTATCGAGCTTAGTAGTTACTTGTTTAATCATAGTGTGAAGTGAATCACTTTTTACTTTCAACTCATCATTCGGGAAATTTTGCTCCAATATATCTCTCTTATTTTTTATTTCTTGTGTAAGAGAATTAATTGTTTTCATATTATAATCAAAATTTTCTTCACTTATCTCATCTAAATTTTCCATTACTAAATAGAGATTATTCTTAATTTCACCTAAACCTTGCTCAATTGTTACCATTAATTAAATAGTCCTCCTAGTGATTGATAGTCATTCATTGATTGTAATAAATTTGCTAATTGAATTTGAAGTGATTCATATTGACGTCTTAGAATATCAGAGCTTTTATCAATTTGTGTCTCTTTGGTTTCAATTCTATCACTTAAAAAAGAAGCTGATTTATCATACGAATCAGTAAGATTAGCTATTGCTCCTTCCGAACCAACATATAATTCAACAAGATCATAAAGTTTATTTGCAACTCCATTTTCGGAAGTAAACAAATCGGCTACTTGATCGGGATTGCTTTCTAGTGCGTCTTCTAAATCTCCAGAATCTGAAATACTTAGTCCAGTTTCAGAATTAAAAGTGATTCCTATTTCACTTAGGGAACCATAGTTGCCTATATCAATACCTTCAACTTTAGCGTAAGCAATTTTACTCATTGATTGAGTTAAACCCAAAGCACTGCTGTTACCAACAAAAACACCTCTTTTACCATCTTCAGTTGTTTTATAATTCTCTTTTACATATTTGTAACTTTCATTAAAGTTTTTGATAAACTCTTTAATATCAGATGTTATCTCTTTAACATTATTTCTTATAGTCAAATTAACTTTTGGAACTGATTCATCCATAGCACTTTTTAATGATAAAGTTACTCCAGAAATTAAATCATCAATTGCATTTGAAGACCGTTCAATTGCAATTCCGTTTAGTGTTAATTTTGAATTTAGATCTGTAAGTTCATGAGAATAACCGCCATTGTTACCAACAGTTATAGTACGTGATGAAAAATCTAATCCAATACTAGATAGTACAGAACCAGTTACATCTTTAATTGTAATAGCATTATTTTCACCTTTGTCTTTTGACACAACAGTAAGTTTTGCCTCTCCATCTTTTGGCGAAAACACAGAAGCAGTAACTGTAGAATCAGTAGCATCATTAATTGCTTCAGCAATTAATTCCATCATCTCTTTTTGGTTTTCAGTTCCGGTAACAGTAATATCAATATTTTGATCGAACTCTCCACTTGCTACCTGTATTGTATATGTTCCCGCACTAAGTCCGGAATCACTAGAGGCAGTAACTGTATTTGACATTACTATATCGTTTTGTGCAAGTTGATTTACCTTAATATCAAATGAACTAAGTGAAGCGGAAGATGTAGCTGTTGCTGTAAAATAATCTTTATTACTAAGTTCAACCGATTTTGCAGCAAATGTATTACCTGCTGAGTTATCTTTTAGACTTGAAAGATTTGATTTTAGCGATGTTAGTTTAGAGCTAAGGTCATTCCAAACCTTAGATAAATCAGTAAACTTATTTTTTCTAAGCTGTAAAGGATGTACTCGTTTAAATCTCTCATTTATTCCGTAGCTACTTACTAGTTTGTTTATCCCCTGTGTACTTAAAATGTTCATATTAACACCCCAAGCTTATATAGTACTAAGTGCTGTTACCCAAGTTTTTCTTAAATCAGTTAGTATCTCAACAACTATATCATAATTTTGTTTTCTCATTTGATCTTGACAAAACTCATATAATTTTTTTAGTCCAAGAGAAATTTCACTAACTTCTTCATTATCAAAACGTAGTGCACTAATTAGTTCCATCAAAGCTTTATTTGTTTTTTCTAAATTTTCATTCTTGCTTTGTGCAATTGCAAAGTCATATATTTTAATTAACAGTTTTTGGGGCGAAGCATCTAAAATATCATTTGCTAAATATGCACTAGCTCTATTTTTATTAACCGAACCGGTATTTTTTAATACCGCAGAAGTTTGATACATTTTTTACCTTAATCCATAGAGTTATAAAAATAGACTCTCCCACTTTTTAGGTGGAAGAGTCGTTCAATAAAAGTTAATACTAACCTAATAGTTGCAACACTCCTTGAGGAGCAAAGTTCATTTGCGCAAACATTGAAGTTGCAGCTTGTGAACCAATTTGAGCCCTCGTTGCATTCAACTGTTCCATAGCCATATCAGCATCAAACAATCTTGAATAAGCTGATTTAGAATTAGCAATAGCTGAAGTTAAGAAGTCTTGTTTTGAATCAAGTCTTTGTGAAAAGTTACCTATTGAACCAAGTGAAGCATCAATCGCATCTTCAAATGCAGTTAACTTATCAGTAGCAGTAGCAGTAATTCCACTAATAGTAGCTGAAGTTACGCTTCCAAGTTGATCAATACCTGCTTTAACTGCTGTTGAAATACCATTTGCTAAACCACTATAGCCTGCAGCAGAGCTAGTACCAGCAAGACTGCTAGCATAATCTATCTGAATTGTGTCAGTTGAATCAACTCCAGTTTGGAAAGTAAATCCAGCACCAGCACCATCAGCAGTTGACATTAATAGTGTAGTATCGTTAAACTTAGTTCCACTTAGCGAAGAAGCAATCTCATCAGCAATAGCTTTAATATCTTTTGCAATAGCTGCATTATCAGAAACCGGGTTACTAGCATCAGCAACTTTAGCTCTAATTTGAGTTAGTTTATCTTTAATAGATATTAACTGACTTTCTGCAGTTGCAAGCATATCTTGAGCTGAGCCAACATTACGTTGTGCAGATTCCATAACTCTTACTTTAGAATCTAAAGATTTACCAACGTTAAATCCTGATGTATCATCAGCAACATTGTTAATTCTTTGTTGAGAAGCTAAACGCAATTGTGCTTTTTGTGAACTTGCGTTTAATTTTGAAAGTGCAGTATATGCTTTTAATGCACCAACGTTTGTTCCTATTCTAAATGATTGTGACATATTAAACCTCCATGTTTGTTAATGTCTAGTAAGCATCCTTGCCTACTATGTGTTAAAAAATTCAACCGTACCTTTTTGCGGCAGAATATTATTAGTTAAGTTTTAACTTCAACACCACTATCGTAATAGCAAATTAAAAGTTTAGTGCAATTAGGAATAATTTTTACAAGCGAATTGGTTAAGTTGTTGCAGAGCTATCTGATTTAGTTAGTTGAATTGTTAAATGGTCTGGTGGTTAAATAGCTAAATTAATTTTAGAAAAAATTTTAATAACTGTTATTTTCAATTTCTTAATTTTATTTAATCTTTACAACTATTTAACAATTAAACCATTTAGCTATTTTTCAGGTAATAAGTAGCGGTGAAATTTTTTCTTTTAGAACTTGTAGTTTTAAATAATAAGGTGAATTCATTTTAATTCTTTCTTCTGCAAAAGTTATTAGTTCATTCAGCTTCGCATAGTCTTCTTGTTGAACATAAATTGAAGTGAGATAAAATATCCCAGAATAGTTTTGTTCATTATTCTCTAAGGTCAATTTTAATATCATTTCAGCTTCCTCTAACTGATTGATATTGATTAGAAATGCTCCAAAAGCTAAAAGATATTTTAAGTTTTTATTATATCTATCATAAATTTTTGAATAAAACTCTAACTGAAAATCAATATTAGAATTTTGCTCAAATAGTTTTATTGCAAGGTCTAGACTACTATCATTAACAATACTAATTAAAACAGATACATCACTTATGTTAAGATTTTTATTCTGTAAAATATTTAGCATTAACTTTTGCTCACTTGATGAAATAGCATTTAGTTTTCTATAAAAGAATTCCAGATGATTTGAATTGTTTGCAACTAGAGATAATAAAACTCCTTGATAAATTATTTTTTTATTATCAAGATGAACATCAATTACATTTTGACTTTTGTTACTTGTATTTAATTTTAAATTTTGTTGAAGTGCATCTTTACAAAAGCCTATAGCTTTTTCAATTTCATTATTTAGTTGATAAACTTGTGAAGCAAGCAAATATAACAACGGATGATTTTTATTTTCACTTACACCTTTATCTATAAATTCTTTTGCAGCAGATAAATTTCCTCTTTGTAATTCATAATCTGAAAGACGTATGTAACAAACAGATTTAAATTCCTTCCGCAAGTTTTTATCTAGTAGAGCTTTTTTTGTATAGAAAACTGCCTGCTCCATTTCATCTAAAACCGAGTATGTGTTAGCTATTTGGTAAGCACCATAAGACATTGGTTTTTCATTATAATCGTTAATCAAAAGTTCAAGGTTTCTATCTGCTTTTTCTTTTAGTTTTTCTTTATCTACATTATAACCAAGGTGTGTAATCTCAATTGATGACCCAACAAGCTTATAGCCAGACTTTGCCAATGATGGTTCAATCTGTTCGTGAGCTTTTCCGGTAAAGGAAATATTTTTATTATTCCTAAATAGACGAACATATTTCATTAGTGTTGGTGCTTTTTTTCTATCGTCTAAATTTTTAATAATACAGTTTATTGCTAATTTATTGTTCCCTTTTATTTTTCTAAATAACTCTTTTTTAGATTTTTTTTCTAATCGTTCATCAGCATCTAAATATAATATCCAATCGCCAGTAGATTTTGAAAGTGCAAAATTACGTGCCGCAGAAAAATCTTTAATCCACTCAAAGTGAAATATTTTTGCATTAAATTCTTTCGCAATATCTAAAGTAGCATCAGTAGAACCAGTATCAACAATTACAATTTCGTCAGCAATTCCTTTTACAGACTCCAAACATCCGCGAAGATATTGTTCTTCGTTTTTCACAATCATACTTAATGTAACTTTTGGCATTTATTTTTCTCTTAATGTTATAATAATTATATTTTATGTTTACTTCGCAGACAAGATTGTCCGCAATACGTATCATAGACAATCTTGTCTGTGTGAATTTTAGGAATTATAAGAAACACTTTGTAAATAACTCATTCTTATCAAGAATCCGTCTGACCGCCGAGACAAGCCATTTCTTGACAATAATAGTTGACCGTTAATCGTCACTGAAATGGTCAGTGACAGCCAAGCAATTTATTCTGTTCTTTCAGTTTCTTCTAACAAAACTGCATTGTGTTCTTCCGGTAAATTTAACTTTGTATTCACTTCTCGCAACCTTGTATGAGCATCTTGATTATCATCGTTATTTACAATTGCCCACTCAAACATTGATTTCGAATCTTCAATCATTTCAGCTTGATAAAAAACTTCGCCCAAACCAAAACAAGCTGTTGATGAATTAGGATTTTCATTTAACTCAAGTTCAAAACAATTTTTAGCTTCTTCCAATTCATTTTTAGAAAGCAATAAAGTTCCGGCAAGATTTAGAATTTCCTCTTTGGTAATATTTTCGTATCCAACACGCTCTGAACCTTCATAGTTTTCTAATGCTAGCTTTAGATTCTGTATTGCAAAATCATATTCTTCGTCATCTATATTTATGAAGGCTCTTGCAATACTTTGGTTAAATAAGTCTGTATTAATGGGACACTCTAATTTTCTATCTTTTATATTTTCTGCTTTTAACCAAACCCCTTCAGGTGTTGCACCCCATTTTTCAACAAATATTTTTCCATTTGTTTCCAATCTTTTTGCATATTTATTTTCGCCGTTTGCTTTAAAACTTACTGAACCGTAATGATGTATAAAAACATCTCTTGCTATAACAGATTTGTAACCTGCAAGTTGGGAGCGTAAACAAAAATCATCATCCTCAAAATTGCCGGGTGAAAATCTCTCATCCAATCCACCAATTTTTTCTATCACTTCTCTTTTAATGAGTGTACATAAAAATGCGAGTCGTGGAAACTCTATTGTTTGATTTTTATTTTTAACTGAAATTTGTTTAGCATAGATATGCATATCATCCATTGTGGAATACTTTGCATCTTTATCAATTTGTAATCCGCTTACAGAATTTGATATTGGACCAACAATTCCAATATTTTCTTTTAAGTTTGCTACTTCAACCATTTTACTTAGCCAACCGTTGGTTACAACTACATCATTGTTAAGTATAAGAATATAATCTCCCTTCGCTTCTTTAATCCCTTGATTAACTGCTATTGGGAATCCTAAATTTTTATTGTTAGAAATAACTTTTACATTTTCGTATTTTTTTAGATTCTCAATTGTATTATCTGTTGAGGCATTATCAATAATAATAATCTCATAACTAAAATCTGTAAATGCTTCAATGCTCTCAATAGTTTGCTTAGTATACTCCCATTGATTAAATGTTGGAATTACAATTGATACACCTTTAGTCTTTTTATCCAATAACTTTGTGGCGTTATTAAATTTTCCGGTTGTTGGTGTAAACCATTTCATTCCCCACAATTCTAGAGGTGTTGGAACGTTACCTTTCCCATAATGATTAACTAATTTTTCATATAATTTATCTGTACTTTCTTTTACAAGTAAATCTGTAATAGATTCTTTTTCTGTTTTAAAACTCACTTGCCCTTCGTGAAATACAAATGTATCTAATGCAACTAAAAGTTTGTAGCCTTTAAGTCTAAATTGCCAACTTAAATCAAGATCATCATTGCCTAGAAAAAGCTCTTTATCTAATCCACCCAATTCATTTAGAAGAGTTCTTTTTATCATCATACAGAAACCAATTAGTAATTTTGTTTCTACTGTTTGCTTGTTATATCTTCTTTCTATTTCAATTGGAATTTGCTTTAAATTTAAAATTTTAAGTTCATTCGGTTCTATGTAAGCAGAAACATTTTGATAACCGGCTGCATAATTTGAAGTTGGCCCAACTGCAGCAACATTTTTTGTTCTACAAACAGAAACCATTTTCTCAAGCCATTTTTCAGTTACAGTAGTATCAGGATTTAGTAAAACAACAAATGGATTACTAGAATTTTTTATCCCAACATTACATCCTTCTGAGAAACCTAAGTTTTTTTCTGATTGAACAATTTTAAATTGTTTAGAATTTTTTATTATTTTTTTTATAATACTTATTGTTTTGTCTTTTGAGTTATTATCAACAATAACAACTTCATCATAGTTGCGTAGTGTTTTCTTTAAGCTATTTATACAAGTTGCAATACTTCCTTCTGAGTTGTATGTAACAATTATAATTGATGCACCATGTTGTTGCTTCACATCATTAAAAAGATTATTAACTCTTTCTTTCTGAGCTTTTAGAATATTTTCATTTCCTTTTACTAAATGATTATATCTTTCAAAGATTATTTTCATAGTCCTTAAAAAATCTTCGAGATTTCCGGAAGTCAAACCTTCAGTAGATTCTCTTCTATTAAATTCTGAAGTTACTTGTTTGATATGTAGAAAATCATATTTCTGCGAAAGTCTAATCCAAAACTCCCAGTCTTCGTGCGTTAGAAAATCTTCATCAAAACTTCCAACATTCTGAATACAATCTCTATGGTGCATAAAACATTGGGTTGGTGCAATGTTCATTAACAATAATAATTCTTTAGAAAAATCAAATGAATATGGGATGCTTTTTGATTTTATAATTCCATTTGCACCTTCACCTTTGTGAGTGATACAGTACGCATCGGAATACACAACTTTATAATTTGTACTTTCCAACTTTGAAACAAGGGTTTCTAAATGATTGCTATAATATGTATCATCATCATCTAAATAAGAAATGTACTTTCCTTTGGCGTTATGCAACCCTGTGTTCCTTGCAACAGTTGGGCCTCTATTTTCGGAATGACAAAAATATTTAATTCTAGTATCTTTCAATTCAGCAACAACATTTTGAACATCTTTACCAGCATCATTTATTACTAGTATTTCAAAATTTTGGTAGGTTTGGTTTAGTACACTTTGCAAAGACTGTTTAAGAAAAGAAGCTCTATTGAATGTTGGAATGATAACAGAAACTAATGCTTGTTCAATAATATTACTCTCAATCTCTTTAGGTTCTTCTTTTAGCAAGATTCGTTCTCTCATTTTATTTAGTACAATTTTGCTATTATCATCTGTAAGATTTAATGCTGCATTATAAAATTTTTCATTATTAGGATTAAACCTTACTGCTTGCTTGTAATATTCTAATGCTACATTAAAATCTTTTTCTTGTTCATTTAGAACTCCTAAATAAAAAGGTACCTCTGAAATGTATCCTAGTTCTTCATTCATTTGTTGGATAATAGATTCTAACTTATTCCATTTTTTTAGTTCTATAGCATCTTCAATTTGGTTATGAAGCTTATTATAGTTAGCAATTATATTTTTGAATTCTTGATATAGTTCTTTTAGTTCATCAACATCTTTAAAGCTATCAACAAATTTTTCAATTAAATTTTGGTTACCTAAACTTAAGTAGGTAGCAAACATAAGTTTGATATAATCAGAGTTAATTGGATTGCTTATTTTGTTGAGATAAAATATTGCATTATTATAATCTTGAAAATTATGTAAGCTTAGTGCAAGGTGGTAATAAATATTATCCAAGACTTCCAGATTTAATAAATCAAAATTTACAAACAAGTCTGAAAGAGTATATTTTGAAAGAACTTTTTTCACTACTTTGGCTTCGTAGGAGTGATCCATTGTTGTTCCAAAAGATACATTTGAATTATGTTTACGGTAGTAACAAACAATATCATTAACTTTATAAAATTTTGCTTTTTCATATAATCTTGACCAAAGCTCATAATCCTGAGCTCTTAAATATTCTTCATCAAAATATCCACATTGCTCAAAGAGTTCTTTTTTAATTAGCGAGGCGGGGAATGTTATTCCACTACCTAGAATTAAATTACGAAGCATATCTACTTTTGATTTTGAATAATCATTTGGTTCATACCTTTGAATTTCTTTTCCAGTTTCATCATCAAATTGTAATAGATTTCCATAAATAATATTTACTTTTGGATTGGCTAGTAGAATTTTCACATAATCGTCTAAAATATTTTCTCTTAGTTTGTCATCATCATCAAGCCAAAGTAAAAATTCACCTTTTGAAAGTGTGACTAATTTATTTCTAACTTTCGGACGACCAAGATTTTCTTCACTTTTAAAATACTTTATTTTATCTGAGTTGATTGATTTTACCATCTCCGAAGTATTATCTGTAGAACCATCATCAACAATTAGAATTTCATAATTTTCATAATTTTGATTTAATGCACTATCAACAGCTTCCTTTAGATATTCAGCTCTATTATAAGTTGGAATACAAATAGTAATTTTAGGATTCTTAATTTTATCGGAAGTAAAAGTTTTATTTTCATTTTCTTTACAAATAAGTTCCGAACTATTATTCCAGTATTTCTCCCAACTTCTCAAATACTCATCCCAATTAGGATGAATAGTTAGTAATCTTTTACGAGATTTTTTCTGTTTTTCTCGTTTATTATTAAAGTGTTCCTCGTCTTTTGCGTAATCGTGATAAATTACCGGACCCGGAGTATAAATTTGTTTTCGTTTGTCGGGTTCTTCCAATAAAAGTCTAATAGACAATTCTACACCGCCACCGCCAAATCTTATATTATCATCCCATCCCCCAACTTTATAAAATAGGTCAGCTTTGTAAGTTGTATTCCCTTCTAAATCTGCATAAATAGGAAATGGTTTTTCTCCAAGGAAGTAATGAGAAGCTATTTTATTTAGTGGGTTTTCTGTCTTAAATTTATAAACACCTCGAGCAGCAATAATTTCATATTTATTGTGAACTTTAAGATGCTCCTCAATAATATTTTTTTCAGGTATTCCATCATCTTCTAAAAAAAATAGTATTGGACTTTCCGCAAACAGAGAACCAATATTTCTGGCTAAGTAAGCTCCGGTATTTTGGTTTAGTATTATGTATTTATTTATGAATGGTTCTAAAGAAACAAATTCATTTCTATCTGCACCATTGTTTACAAAAATCAATTCAAAATTTTGGTCTCTTTGTTTTTCTAATATTTCTAGATTCTTTAATGTATCGGGATGTAACCGCCAAGAAATTATAATAATTGAAATTTGTGGATTTTTAATTTCATTTAAAATTTTAAAGTTTTTAAAAACTTTAGAATATTTTTGTTCTTTTTCTTTCCAGTTTTTTTCCTCTAAAAAAGATTGTAATTGTTCTACTTTAGAAAATTTATTTTTTTGTGGAACTTCCTTATAAATAGAAAGGTCTGCTGGACAAGCACAAGATTCAAACGGGCAAACAATAGGTTCGTTTGAAGGAACAAACTCTTTTCTCTTATCAAAAAGATTTTCTTTATACAAACTACTTCCCCTAAAACAAACTGCTGGAGCAGTATCGCCAAATTGATCGATACTAATAATATCTATACCAGCATTACATAAATATCCTTTAAAATTATTTTTATTATTTCCAATTAATTCGTTTGTTGTTGTTTCAGTTTCTATTATACTATCATCAGCTTCATTTAAATAACTAATTGGAATTGTTACTTTAGTTTCTTTTTGATTAATATTTTTGAGCCAGTTAACATCTTCTTTTGTATATCTATTATCCGGTTCTGAACCATAGTCTTGACGAATCATCATTATACTTATTGATGTTATATCGTTTTTCAAGGGAGAAAGTTCTTTATCTAAGTTTTTAACATCATCCATAAATTCTGGATGAGCCATTATAGAAATTTGTAATTTAACTTGGTTTGAATGAAGAAACTTTATACGTTCAATAAAATTTTCTTTTCTTGCAAAATCAAAATGGTAAGAAGTAATAAATCTTATTTGATTTTTATATTCTCCAATCGAATCAATTAATTTTGAATAGAAGGACATTGGTTTGCTTAAATTAGTAATAGTTGTAACCCTAGCTCTATCTTTAAATTTAGAAAAAACCTCTAAAAGTAAATCTATATAGTTAGGATGAATTGTTGGTTCTCCACCTGAAAGTACAAAGTGAAATTTTTCTTTTTGTATCTTTTGCAATTTATCTATTGCAGTTACTAAGGATTCTTTATCAACAAAAAATCCGTTTTTATTATCTACAACTGTACAATAATTACAGTCATAATTACATTTCCTAGTAATAATCCAATTTACTTGAAACTCCGGATTCTTTTTACCACACCAAGTTATAGTACTATCTTTTTCTTCAATGTTTTGCAAAATATTTTCTTCAACCCTAACATCATCTAATTTTATTAGTGTTAAATTATCACCAGTAAATTTCATTAAGTCCTTATAATCCCTATCAATTTTTTCTCTAAAATTATTGTCAGAGTTATTGCTGCTTGTTAGACTAAGAACTTGATCCAAAAGCTTAATAGATTCCTCTTGAAAATATGAAGCATAGGAATAGTTGCCTATTCTATAATAGTAACGAGACAACCAAGCTCTAGTATCTCCGTTATAAAATATTTGACTTGTCTTATCTAAACTTGACCAAACTGAAGTTTTGTGTTTTCTATAAACTGCATTCTTAATTTCTCCCAAATATTTACCTTTGCCATAATTACCTAATAATGATGTTAGAAACTTATCTCCATTTTTAACTTTGAAAAATTCCTCGGGGAAATCACTAATCACATTCCTAAAACATATTGTTAAGGTAAGTAACATTACTCCTTTTATTAATTCATCTTGCGTAAAGTCTTTTTTCAGATTTTCTGATAATTTTGATTTAACAATTATTTCATTCTTATCATTAATGATTTTTGCGTTATGATACGCTATAACGTAATCATCATTAGTTTCTAAGAAATCAACTTGTTTTTGTAACTTTAGTGGATCAGTCCAATAATCATCACCTTCGCACATGGCAATGTACTTACCTTTCGCACGTGGAAAGTTATAGGTTATTGACATGCTTACACCTTTGGAGTATTGATTGTCTGTTTGATAAATTGGTTTTATAATATCAGGATATTTAGCTTCAAATTCTTTTACAATTTCTGTAGTTCCATCGGTTGAAGCATCATCGTGAACAAGTACTTCAAAGGGGAAGTTTGTTTTTTGCATCATGAAACTTTCAAGTGTTTCACGGATATATTTTACATGATTGTATGTAAGACAACTAATCGAAACTAAAGGTGTGTTTTTATTAATAAGTTTTTCCATTTTATAATTTTCTCTCTCTTTTCTATCCACTTCAAAACCAAGTTTTTTATATAATGATAATGCTTTATCATTGTTTGTCTTCACTTCTAAGCTTAATGATTTATATTTTTCGTTTCTTGAATATTCTTCACAATTTAATAGAAGTCGTTTTGCTATACCCTTACCAACAAAGGTTTCAAGTACACTTACATTTGTAATATACCCTTGCAAGCTTTTTTTATCATTTAGATAGCAAGCAACTAAACCGACTAATTCATTATTTACCCATGCTTCAAAAGTAATGGCATTCTTAAATATTTTTTTTGAGTATTCTTCTATATTCACATAGGAACTAAGTAGTGGAGAAAAATTTTTGTCGCATTTTTTGAGATGCTCAACAATATCTAAATGCTTTGCTTTTTCTAAAGCATAAATTACTGAACTCATTTAACCACCTCAGCAAGTAAACTAAAATTATCTCTTGCTTTCTCTTTTACAGTTTTGATTCTTTCAGTTAGATTATTTTTAATCTGTTTTCTTCCTAACCAACACTTTGTAATTTTATTTATTAGTTCTTCCAAATTTGTTGGATCTGCAACATTCTCTAATACACCAGCCACATCTGCAAAACCTCTTAACTTATGTGCTTTTGGTTCATGTCCATAATCTATAATAACTGTTGGAACTATTTGAGAAAGCCCAGCAACAGCTGCATGTATTCTTCCACTAACAAGCATATCAAACGAACTAATTATTGCTTTAGTATCCCAAGCATTATAAACTCCATCAAGAGTAAAAAATCTATCCTCAGCAATATTTTTTCTCTCTCTTAAAATTTTTTGTAATTGTTTAATTACTGGATAATCTCGTCCATAAATTAATTCAAATTTTTTAGGTGGAATTGGAAATCCGTTTGAGTGAGACATTAAGCAAATATCAACATCAAATTTGCTTACCATAAATTCAATAGCTTCTGCAAAAACAAAATAGTTGCTATCTTCTCGTGGCCATTTATCAAATGGTCCATTTTCAAAATTCCAACCACAAAGAATAAAACCAACTGTCGGTCTCTTTCTTTCAGTCAATCCAACTTTTTGTAATAATTTTTGTTTTTCAATTCCCTCAGTTGGTTCGAATAAAAACGCAGGACAAGCCAAACTTTTAGTGTTTGTTAAATCAAAACCTTCTTTATTAAGTAATTCTGTACTGATGGATTCTCTATTAGTAACTATTTCAAAATTTTCATAAACCTCTTTAATAAATGGAAGCATTTCTTTTTTATTAAATGGTCCTGGCGAACCGGCAATCATAACTGTTGGCACGTTTAATAATTGAGCAACTCTATCTTTACACAACCCAATCAAAAATCTATCTTCGCCTAATAAGTCAGCATTGTCTCCCCAAATATCTCCGCTAAAATCGATTACTAAATCACTACTTAAAACTTCTTTGATAAAAGGTGTTTCTTTAATTATCGTTCCGGTTTTATTATAGATAGTAGCTATTGAAAGTTCTTCCAATGCTAAAGTGAGATAGTTTTCATTCCATTCATAATAGTAGTTCATTGGTAAAACTTTAACGTTTTCTCTTGAGCAAAACTCTTTGCTCATTTGTAGAGTGGTATTAATAGTAAGTCTTTCTCCAAAAGTTTTATGCAATTCTCTAACTATTGGTTCTATTATATAGTAGTTCCCAATATTTCCAAACTCCATCCGTCCCCAATGTAAAGTGGTTTGTCCTATTAATAATATTTTCATATTAATTTAATTCCACTTTTATGTATTTATTCATATTATCCATTTTATAAATCATTTCATCAGATGATGAAAACTTCAATATCATAGTTCCAATAGTTCCGTTTGAGCCATTGAATTTAATTACACTATCATTTTTTTTCTTCCAAATGTTTTCTTCAATTATATTTTCTTTTAATTCATCATTTATATTAATACTGTTTAAAATTCCATCTTCTATTGAATGGATAATATAAGAAGCATAAAATCCTTGAGAATTTTTCATCGTTAAATCGGAACAATCTTTGCCTAATGCACCTTCAACTGAGTAAGCAATTAAATCAACTCCAGTAGAATATTTTATCACGTCAGGTATTAAATTACCACCACTCCGTGGACCAATTTCTAAGATAAATACTTCTTCATTTTCATCTGTCAAATATTCTATGTTAAGTCCACCAACTTTCATATCTAACAAATTTAAAGCCCGTTCTATTTCGTTATGTGCTTTTTGCTGAATAGATTTTCCTTGAACATAAGGAAAACTAATTCCACTTGGGACATAAGGATTACACCTAATATCATTATGTTGATTTCCAAAACATCTAAACTGAAGTTTGCCATTCCAAACAAAACCATCACCATCCATTTCGTATATTGTTTTTTTTATATATTGTTCAACCACTACTTTTTTCTTAAATGAATATTGTAACCCAAGGTTAAAGGCACTTTCAAAATCGTTAAGGCTATTTATTTTTGTTACACCTTTTGAACCTGAAGAATCTACAGGTTTTATAATAATTGAAACGTACTTCTCTAAAAGTTTTGAAGCATAATTTCTACCATCTTCAATTTTACCAAATGATTTTGAAGCTGGGACATTAAAATTATTTTCTTTTAAAAATTTTCTGAATAAATCTTTTTGCTGTAAAATTTTTACCGACTCATAAGGATTGCCTGGTAAATCTAATTTCTCAGAAACATACGCTGCTGTTGTAGTTCCAGGGTCTGAGGCATAAGACAAAATTCCATCGATACTTAAACTTTTCGCAAGTTTTAATATTGCTTCCTTATCTATAGTGCTTACATTATAATATGCATCAGAAAATTTATGTCCTGGATTCTCAGGTAAATAGTCAGCTGTAATAACATTGTACCCGGCTTTCTTTGCATATTTTATTACCGGTATCTGAAAATGACTTGCACCAAGCATTAATAGTTTTCTATTCATAGAAATAATTTATTTATAGCTCATATTATTGCTACGTTTTGCATCAAAAATAATTTCAACAATTCTCTCTACATCTTCAATTTTCAGGTCTGCATAAATTGGTAAACTAATTACTTGCTCAGTAACTTTTGAAGCAACTGGTAAATTTTCTGCACTTGAAGATTCCAAATCTTTATATGGTTGGAACTGACTGATTAACGGATAAAAATATCTACGTGCATAGATATTATTTTCTTTCAGTTTATTGTAAAGTTCATCTCTGCTACTTCCAAATTTGTTTTCATCAACAAAAATTGGGAAGTAACCATAGTTATGATAAACATTTTCTATATTTGGGAAATATGTTATTCCGTCTAACTCATTAAAAGAATCTCTATAATATTCTGCTATTCTTTTTCTTTTTTCAATATTTATTTCAACATCTTTTAATTGAAGCAAACCAATTGCCGCTTGCATTTCATTCATCTTTGCATTTATTCCTGGAGCAATAACTGTTGTTTCATTTGCAAAACCAAAGTTTTTCAAATAGTCAATTCTCTTTTTAGTTTTTTCATCGTGACAAATAATTGCTCCACCTTCAAAAGTGTTAAATATTTTTGTTGCATGAAAACTTAGAACTGAAAGGTCTCCGAAATTTAGAATTGATTTATTATTTAATTTTACACCAAAAGCATGTGCAGAATCATAAATAAGTTTAAGTCCGTACATATCTGAAAGGTCTTGTAGCGATTCTACATTACAAGGGTTTCCGTAAATATGAACGGGTAAAATTGCTGATGTTTTATCTGTTAATAATTTTTCTATTTTGGTTGGATCAAGATTATATGTGTTTGGTTCAACATCACAAAAAACCGGAGTAATTCCATTCCACTTTAGTGCGTGAGTTGTAGCAACAAAACTGTAAGGAGTAGTAATTACTTCACCTTTTATTTTTAGAACTTGTAATGCAGCAATTAAAGCTAAAGTACCATTTGAAAACAATGAGATATACTCAACACCTAAAAACTTTGCAAGCTCTTGCTCTAACAGTTGGTGAAATTTGCCCATATTGCTAAGCTTTTTACTTGCCCAAATATCTTGCAAAAGAGGTAAAAAATTATCTAATTCTGGTAGAGTTGGTTGGTTTACATAAATGTTTTCTAACCCAACAGTAGAAGCTATTTTTTTTTCGGTAGTTTTATTTTTTTGTAGTTCTATCAATTTAATCAACAGTTTAATTTAGATACAATTATTCCAATGATTATTATAGTCTAAAATCATTCCAATAATATTTACGTATTTTAGACTGTTTTGATATATTTTACTTTATAGTTTTAGGACAAAGGCTAATAATAGCCACTTTAGGAGAGTGATTTTAACAATTGATTTAGAGGTTTTGTATATACTTCTATTTGTTCTCTAGCTTCGTTTAATTTGTTTTGGTAATTCTGTTCTCTTTCACTTAAAAAAGACTCAATAATATTTTCTTGATTTGTTATTCTATCTTTAAATTTGTTTGAATAAGCTTCTTCTCTTCTTTCAGCTTCATCTTGTAAAAGAGCTTCTCTTTCTTGTTTACTTTTTTCTAATTTTTCAGTTTCATTAGTTAATTTTTTGTTTATATCAATTCTTTCTTTATTTGCAGATATTCCAGTAACAAGCGATATACCAATTCCTATAATAAATGTTATTCCGCCCCAAATAACTCCTACCTTTGCAAATACTCCAATGGAGCTTCCATCATCTCCAAAATCAGTTGCAAAAAAAGATGCACTAAATCCAGAGATTACAAATACAGCCATAGAAATTCCAACAGTAAAAATCATAGAGCTAAAAAATATTTGGGTTGGATTATACTTTTCATTTTTGTCAAGTTTTTCAATCCTATTATTTAACACTTCTTTTTTTGATTGAAAGAACTCACTTGTTTCTTCTAAGCTCTCTTCTCTTATTGAAACTGCTCTTTTATTTGCATCATCTCCTTCTTGTCTTATTCTTTGTAGTTGTCTTTTATTTTGCTCAATTTGATTATCAAAAACAATAAACTCATCTTTCACTTTATCGTAGAAAAAAGTTTCAACTAAACTTCTCAAATATTCAATTAGCACAACTAATTTTTTTCTTAATATTTTTTCTGTAATTCTTACTAAGCCATTTTCTTTTTGTCTATAATTATCAAGGAGAGTTAGTAAAAAGTTTATTTCCTCAACTACTTTTTCTGTATAAAATTCTTTGTTCCTTAAATTTTTCAAGTTAATTAGTTTAGCATAAGTATTTCCCATACTATTTGGTTCATCAGAATATTGTGCTCTTAATAAGAAATCAAAATCTTGAATCATTGGAGCAAATCCATCATCAGAGAAAACATTATAAATAACTGCACTTTGGAAAAAGAATTCGAACAACGGTAAATGATTATAATTAATTGCAAATTGGAAACGCAATTTATCGAAGTGTAAAACCTTTGAAAGAGCATCAAAAGCTGTATCAAAATCGTTTAGGTTAGCAGCACTTAAACCCAAATAAAATTTTGCAGAAATTCCATTTATATTATGCTTTAATGCTTGAGCAAAAGAATCTTTTGCTTTAGCATATTCATATTCCTTAAAATACGTAAACCCTTCAAAGAGATTTATAAAATATAAAATACCATTCTTTTCTTCATTTTCAGCAACTAAATTATTAACAAGTTCTTTGCTACGTTCAAATAGTTCAATTGCTTTTTTTGGATTAAATAAAGTTTCCTCGTAAGTAAGAATAACTGCATACAAAACCAAATTGTAAAAACTTTGATATGCAAAATTTCTCTCTACCATATTTACAAGGGTTAGTGCATAGTAAGTTTTTTCCTTACCCTCTTTGTGTAAAACCCACTTTGAATAATATTCTTTTACTTCTCTGTGGTTTGCTATAAAATTATTTCCAGCTCTATTTTGTGTAAGTACATTCTCAATGTTGTCTAAAAGCGGAGAATTAATTGCTCCAAAAAAAGGTGCTGCATCAATCCGAATAAAACATTCTGCAATTTCTATAGGTAGGTTAACAGATGTATGTTTTAATAGCTTTTCTGAAAACTCTTCAAAATCAACTGAGCGTTTTATTGCAGTCCCAAACTTCTCCCTTCCATAGTTACGGAATTTTGCAATTTCAACTTCTTTGGTTGAAATATCATTTTGAAAAATTGTACTATTTTCTGAAAGCATTTTTGAAAGACTATGATTTATTATTTTAAAAAAGGTTTTTCAGATAATAATCGTATTAATAGGTTATTAGTTTAATGAAGAAAGAGAAAAGAATCGATGCTGAATACCGAGAATTGCTATTCTGGTTAGATAACTACTCAATTTTTCAAATTAGAATTAAAGTAAATATTTAATGTACGAACAAGATGGCATCTCTGTTTTTGAGATGACATCTTTGAAAAGTAGAAGAAAGCTACCTAAGATAATTTTTACAAACCATTTTTAGAACGATCAACCAGTCAAAGTTCCTGTCTCATAGAACAGAGATATGAACTTGAAAGGATATTTAGATTAGTGAGTATTATTCTTAAAATAATTCTTTGATGTTTTCAATCGGTCTGCCAAGTGCAGCTTTGTTACCCTTTTCTACAATTGGTCTTTGCACTAAATTTGGATCGGCAATCATAAAATCTAAAAATTGGGCTTCTGTGTAAGTGTTATTTTTAACATCTAATTCTTTGTAAGCCACTTCACTTTTACGAATTAATTCACTTGGTTTCATATCCATTTTTTTAAGAAGTGTTTTTAATTTATTTTTTGTGAATGGTTCGATGTAATAGTTGATTTTATCAAATTCAATTCCCATTTCGCTTAACATTTTTACTGTTTTACGACAAGTTGTACAAGTTGGTTTTTCATATACATTAACTTTGTTCATTTATATTTCCTTTTATTTTTTAAATTATGGAATCCAAATTTAATATTATTTTTCAGTATTTTCATTTCAAATATTTAAGATAAATTAAGCTAGAGAAATTTATGAAATACAAACTAACATTTAATACAGGCACGCAAAGTGGAAGTGGAACAGATGCTGATGTTTCAATAATTCTTTTTGGAACTAAAGGGCAAAGTAAAGAGATAATATTAAACTCACAAATCACGGGTAATGCTTTCGAAAAAGGGAGCAGTAATTCTTTTGTTCTTTCATCCGATGACTTAGGTAAAATAACTAAACTAAAAGTGTGGCATAACAACAAGTGGTTGGGTGCTGACTGGTTTTTAGATAATATTTTATTAGAAGAAGATACAACTCAAGAACTAACTTACTTTTCAGTTGGTAGATGGATTAAGAAAGATCAAAAAGTTGAGATGAAATCAACACAACACGCAAACTATTCAGTTGATATTACAACGGGTACACTTCCCGGTGCTGGGACAAATGCTAACGTAAGTCTTGATATCATTGGTTCAAAAGGATCTACTAATTTTTTCAATGTTAATTCTTACATAAAAAGTAAAGATTTTATTACAGGTTATACCGAGTCTTTTACATTACCGCTTAAAGATATTGGACAAATAAAAGAAGTAAAAGTAAAATCTGATAGTAGTGGTTTTAATAATAATTGGTTTTTGAATAGAATAATAATTTCTAAACAAGGACAAACAAAACATAGTATTTTTTCTTTTTTTAATTGGATTAAACCAGACACTAATTACACTCTTGAATTAGGGCAAAAAGAATATAGTATCAATATCCATACAGGAGATGTTGCACACGGTGGAACTGATGCAAATGTTTCTATGATATTATTTGGGTCAAAGAGAAAATCAAGAATAATAAAACTGAATGAATATATTGCTCGCAATGCTTTTGAAGCTGGTAAGGTTGACTACTTAAAAATTGTTGAAAAAGATTTGGGACATATCGAGAAAATAAATATTTGGCACGATGAAAAATGGCTTGGTGATGGATGGTTCTTAAATAAAATTGTTGTAAAAAATGATAGCTCAAATTCCGAAGCAGTCTTCCCTTTTTATTCTTGGTTAGATAAATCCGTAAACCCTAAAAGTATAAATATTGAATTAACCAGAATGCCACTTCAGCCCCGCCCCTTTTACTCCATCGCACACATGTTAAATACTCCAGCTTATGTAGAAGAAGCTTTAGATATGGGAACAAATGCTATTGAGTTTGATATAACTCCAAAATTAAATGCAGATGGTAATTTTACCTTTGATGTTTTCCATGGTTTTCGCCCAGACTTTGATCCGGATAAAGTTAACCTGATGGAACGAAGTATTGCACGAACTGATTTAACTTCCTACTTAAAAAGATTAAAAGAGTTTGAAGAAAAATACAATCAATTTACTCTTGTAATTTATGATTGCAAAGTTGACAAAGTACCAAAAGATAAGTTAACTCAGTGTGGTGAGCAACTGGCAAAGGAAATGCTTACTCATTTTTATCAAAAGAAATCTCCTAACACAAATAGAGTTAAAAGTATTGTTTCAATTGGTAAGAAAAAGTCTGCTTCTTTTTTAACTGGAGTAATAAACAAACTCCCCAAAAAATATGCAAAGTTTGTTGGTTATGATTTAAGCATGGAAAATTTCAAAACTACTGAAGAAGTATTTGAGAAGTGGAAAGGAAATAATTTTTGGTGGGGAAGCGGAATAGCAGCAATGGTCCCAAAAACACTTACACATTTTGTTCCTCAATTTTTAATTGCTGCGAAAAAAAGAACAACCCACGGTTTAATAAAAAAAATATACTACTGGACCTTAGAAAGTCCTGACTCAATGGAGAGAATGCTTGTTACAAAGTTGGATGGAATAATTGTTAATGATCCGCTAAAACTACTACGGGTGTTAGGTAAGGAAGAGTTTAGGAATACTTATAGATTGGCAAATAGAGATGATAATCCGTTTGAGGTTTTTTAAGAACTTCAGACAAGGAAACATTACAGAGTCAAAGAATAAAGACACCAAGATTGGTAAAATTGCTTATAAGAATATATATTTAAATATGGCATTTGAAAGTTTGACCGATGATAAAATAGCAGATTTACTTAATTGTCCAAAAAAGCTAACTAATCCGCAAGCAAAGATTAGGAATAAATGTGGGCACGAGCAAGTTAACTATAAAGTAATTGCTACAGATGGTTCTAAGCATCAGTTTGAACTTTATAAAAGGCAAAATTTAAGAGAAGGCATGGAAGATGATTTCTCATGTGGGATTAGTTGGGTAGCACCAAATGGTGAAACTCTAACATTAAAACGATATAATGGTCCTAGTCATAATCACCCTAACCATTTGGAAAATAGTCGACTAGGATATTTTTGTCATATCCATATTGCTACAGAAAAATATATTAGGGCAAATAGGAAACCGGAAGGGTTCGCAGAAAAAACCGACATGTATAATTCTATTGAAGGAGCATTACATTGTTTAGTTACAGATTGTAAAATTAAGGGTATTCAAACTACTCCGAATGACAGTACTCAAACTAATTTATTTGACTAATGAATTTAGATATAAAAAAATTACAAGAAAACCTCTGTTCACTTATGTGTGCAGAAGTCAATATTCGTCAGAAGAATAAGAAATTACTTTCTGTTGAAACTCCTTTCTTTTTTGCTGATGGAGATCCATATCAAATTTATATCAAAGAAATGCCTGGTGGAATAATTAGACTGACTGATATGGGACACACAATGATGCACTTAAGTTATGAAAATGATCTTGATAAGTTTAGAGAAGGAACTAGAGGTAAAATTTTTGAACAGATAAAATCCGAGACTTTTATAGAAGAAAATGATGGTGAGCTATATATTGAAACTCCTGTCGAAAATTTAGGATTTAATATTTTTCGATTAGGTCAAGCACTAACACAAATAAATGACCTAACATTTTTAAATCGTGCTAGAGCCGAGTCAACATTCTACGAAGATTTAAAAGAACAACTTTTCAATGTTATTGGAGAAGAAAAGATTAAAAAAGATTACCACTATGAAGGTATGGAAAATGCAAATGACTACCCTATAGACTACATGGTTGAAGGTAAACATGCACCTCTCTTTTTGTTTGGTATTCCAAATCGAGATAAGGCTAGATTAACAACTATAGTCCTTCAAAGGCTTTTAATGGCTGATGCAGATTTTGATAGTCTCTTAATATTTTCTGATCAAGGTAGTGTTCCAAAGCAAGACCTAGCACGCCTTTCAAATGCTGGTGGGGAAATGATTGCATCTCTTGATGCAGAAGTAGATTTTCAAAGGAAACTTTTGCGCAAAGTTATTTAGTTGTTTGATAAGGGCAAAAACAGTTTGAAAATAACTTTCACATTCCACTCTGAGAATCACCCATACCTTTTCACACTTCCATATATTATTTTTGATATAACAAAATAACCATATAATTTTACCATAATTAATATTCATTTTATTCCTAAGGACAAACACACAAATGACCAAAGAATTACAAATAGCAAAAAAACTTAATGTGCAAGAAACACAAGTAAAATCTGTAGTAAATTTATTTGAAGAAGATGCAACAATTCCTTTTATTGCTCGCTACCGTAAGGAAAGAACTGGTGGACTTGATGAAGAGCAATTACGTGATATAGAAATTTCATATAATTATCTTACACTTTTGGAAGACAGAAAAGAAACTGTGCTTAATAGTATTGAGGAACAAGGCAAGTTGACTGATGAACTTAGAGCAAAAATTGTTGCTGCTGACAAACTTCAAGAAGTTGAAGATTTGTATCTTCCGTATAAACCAAAAAGAAAAACTCGCGGTACAATTGCAAAAGCAAAAGGACTTGAACCTCTTGCAGAGTTTATTGTTAGCAATCCTAACTTTAGTGGAAACTTTGATGCAGAATTAGAAAAATATTTAGATGAAGAAAAAGAAGTTACAACAATTGAAGAAGCTCTTAAAGGAGCAAAAGATATTATTGCAGAAATGATTAGTGAAGATGCTGAAGTAAGAAAAATTGTTCGGGAAGAATTACTCTATAGTTCCAATATTGCTTCAACAAAAAATCCTAAACCACCGGACAATTCAAAAGGTAAAAAGAAAGATGTGTATGATATTTATCACGATTTCAAAATTGAAATTCCACGCTTAAAGCCCTATCAAACCTTGGCAATAAATCGTGGAGAGAAAGAAGGTTACTTAAAAGTAGGATTTCAATTTGAAAAAGATGTAATTCTTTCAAAAATATATTCGGAACATTTCAACTTTATAAAATCTACTTTTGAAAATATTTTAGAAGAAGCAACAGCCGATTCTTTTGGAAGATTGATCCAACCATCAATTGAACGAGAAGTACGACACCACTTAACTGAACTTGCTGATGAACATGCTGTAGAAATTTTTTCATCAAATTTACGTCAGTTACTTTTGCAACCGCCAATAATGAATAAAATAATTATGGGAATTGATCCAGGGTTTTATTCTGGTTCTAAGGTTGCAGTTATTGATGAAACTGGGAAGTATCTTGATGGGACTACAATTTATCCGCATCCACCACAAAAGAAAATTGATTCTGCAAAAAGTACAATTCTAAATTATGTGAAAAAATATAATGTAGAACTAATAGCTGTTGGGAATGGAACAGCAAGCAGAGAAACAGAATTGATGGTTTCGGAAATTATTAAAGAGAATAATTTAAAGTGCCACTATCTAATTGTGAACGAAGCTGGAGCTTCAGTTTATTCAGCTTCGCCAATTGCAAAGCAAGAGTTTCCAGATTTGGAAGCGAGTCAACGTGGAAATATTTCTATTGCTCGCAGAGTTTTAGATCCGCTTGCCGAGTTAGTTAAAATTGATTCTAAGTCAATAGGCGTGGGACTTTACCAGCATGATGTTGATCAAAAATTATTAAATAAAAATTTAGATGATGTTGTAATTAGTTGCGTTAACTATGTTGGAGTTGATCTCAACACAGCTTCGTCTTCCCTTCTCACTTATGTTTCCGGTTTGAATAAAAGAATTGCAAGAAACATAATTAAGTTTCGTGATAAGAATGGTAAGTTCAACAATAGAGAAGAACTAAACAAAGTTTCCGGACTTGGTGAAAAATTATTTGAACAAGCTGCTGGTTTTCTAAAAATTTCTGATGGAGAAAATCCGCTTGACTCAACCTTTATTCATCCCGAATCTTATTCTGCAACAGAGCAACTATTAGATTTATGTGACATTTCAAAAACTGCAATTAGTGAAAAAGGATTGTTAGTTAAACAATATGTTGAGAAAGACGGAATTGAAAAAATTGCAGAACAGTTAGATGTTGGAGTTCCTACACTTGAAGATATAATTGAAAATATTACAAAGCCCGGAAGAGATCCTCGTGAAGAAATGCCAAAGCCAATCTTAAGGAGTGATGTATTAAAGATTGAAGATTTGGAAGAAGGAATGACACTTAAAGGAACCATCCGAAACGTGGTTGATTTTGGAGCCTTTGTTGATATAGGCGTCAAGCAAGATGGCTTACTTCACATTTCTCAAATGGCAAATAAATTTATTAAGCATCCGCAAGAAATTGTTAAGGTTGGCGATGTTGTAGATTTAAAAATTAAAAGTGTTGATATTGCAAAAGATAGAATTGCCTTGAGTATGAAGGGGCTTCACTAAAAACAATTTCGAAAATAATTCTACTTTCTAAAAAGTCTATAGTATTTTTTAGAATATAATATGTTCTCAAGCTTCGCCCACTCAAGAATAATTAATGGCTTAATAAGTTATACTACTGAGAACAAATTGGTTTTGGGAAAACTGAAACCAAATTGAGTTTAGTACATAGCCGAATAATTTTAGAAAGAATGTCTATTTAAACTGAGGTAAAGTAAAAGTAAAAACTGATCCTAGATCTATTTCGCTTTTGACTGACATTGTACCTTTGTTTTGTTCAACTAACTCTTTACATAGAACTAAACCTAGACCAGTTCCTTTTTCATTGTTTGTTCCAAGAGATGTAAATGAGTTATCAAGTGTAAATAAATTGTCCAATTTATTTTTTGGAATTCCAACACCAGTATCGCTAACATTGATGCAATCCAAATTATCACAATACTCTATGGAAACTTTTACTGCTCCATTTTGGTTGGTAAACTTAATTGCATTTGAAACTAAATTTCTAAGAATAACATAAATCATATCTGCATCAGCTTCAACAAAAATAGGAGTACTAACGTCATTCACAAGATGTACATTTTTTTGAATTGCAACTTCTTTATTTAGAGATACTACTTTATCTATTAGTTCTGTAATATTAAAAGGTTGGGGATCATAAATAAATCTCCCTGTTTGTACTCTTGACCAGTGCAAAAGGTTTTCTAATAGATTGGTTACGTTATCTGCGACATCATGTATCCCAATAATATCATCTTTAATTTCTTTTTTAGTTAAATCATCAAATTCATTTAAAAGATATTCCGAATAATTTGTAATTGCTCCAAAAGGATTTTTTAAATCGTGTGCTATAATGGAAAAGAATTTATCCTTTGTTTGGTTTGATAACCTTAGCTCTTCTTCAATTTCATTTTGATGTATTGCATATCTAATTGAGCGACCAAGTCCAATAGTATCAAGCGTTCCTTTGGATAAAAAGTCAGATGCACCAGACTCCATAGCTTCAAAATCGATCTCGTAATTACCACTTCCGGTTAGTAAAATGAATGGAGTTTTTATTCCCTTCTCTTTTGCATTTCTAATTAGATCAATACCATCTCGTTTTCCTAAACGATAATCTATTAGAGCTACATCCAAATTATTAGCACTAAGTTTTTGTAACCCTTCATCAAAAGTGTTAGATGAATCAATATTAAAATTTAGAGTTTTACTATCTTCCAACAATTCTTTTGTTAAAAAGATATCATCATTGTCATCATCCACAATAAGAATATTGATGTTCGCTTCTTTTCCTTTCATTTTTTTCTCAATTTTATTTTATGTGTGTGAAAGCTCAACAATTTCAAACCAATATTTTTCAAATATAGAAACCAATTTTATTAGATCTTCAAAACTTACGGGCTTTGTTATAAACGAATTAACTCCTAGATCATACGAGTTAATAATATCCTCTTCAGCTTTAGAAGTTGTTAAAACAATTACCGGAATGTTTTTTAATTCACTATTATTTTTTATTTTTTCTAAAGTCTCTGCTCCATTCATTTTCGGCATATTCAAGTCTAATAAAATTAGTCCGGGTAAAGGATATTTTTCTGTGTCTATATATTCCCCTTTGTTATTGAGGTAATCCATAACTTCGGTTCCATCATTAACAATTTGCAAAGGGTTCAAAATATTATTTTCTTCCCAAGCTTCTTTAAGCAAAAATTGATCATCCAAATCATCTTCTGCATAAAGTACAGTAATTGTTTTTTTTTTTTTTCCATTATATACTCCTTTTTGTCTCGGCGTTTTATCTCGGCATAGCTGTCTTTTAGCGTAGCCGGATTATTATATACTTCTTCTACGTTATACTAACTTTATTTTCTTTCGGTAAATAAATTTCAAACTTTGTTCCAACATCAAGCTCACTTTTTAATATTATTTTTCCATTATGTCGTTCAACAATTTTTTTAACTATTGAAAGTCCAATACCTGTTCCCTTATATTCTGAACGACCATGAAGTCTTTCAAATACTCCAAATATTTTTTCCGAGTATTCCATATCAATTCCAATTCCATTATCTTCTATTATAATTTTTACACAATCTTCATTTCTTATCCCCTTTGAGGATTCATCATCATTTGAAATCTTTTCTGAATAAATTTTAATCTCAGGCAAAACATCCGACTTAGAAAACTTAACTGCATTGCCAATTAGGTTTTGAAAAAGCTGTCTCAGTTGAGATTCATCAACACTAATAGTAGGTAACGAACTTAAAATAATTGTTGCTTCCGATTCTAGAATAAGAACTGATAAATCTGAAATTACTGCACGAGCAACATTTTTTAAATTTATTTTTTCAAACACTTTTCCATGACTTGTAACTCTGGAATAATTAAGTAAATCATCAATAAGTGTTTGCATACGGTCAGAAGCATTCATCATTCGTTCTATATAATCATTCCCTCTTTCTCCTAATGTCTCACTGAATTTGTCTTTTAGTCTTTCTCCAAAACTATGAATTTTCCTCAGAGGTTCTCTTAAATCGTGTGATGCTATATATGTAAATTCTTGAAGCTCTTTATTTTTACTTTCTAGTTGCTGCGAATATTTTTTCAAATCTTCTTCGGCAATTTTTCTATCTGTGATGTCTGTTGAAATTCCAGCAATTGCATAAACTTTATTATCTTTATCATACACTGGGAATTTTTGGGAAATATATGTACGGTTTCCATCTTCATGCGGAGCAACTTCTTCGATAGTTATTTGTTTATTCTTGGCAATAACATTTGCGTCATTCTGCATAAAACCATTTGCTATTTCTTTAGGAAATATTTCAGAATCTGTTTTCCCTGCAATATCATTACTCTTTACATTAAACAATTCCTCGAACAAAGAGTTAACTAAAATATATTTTCCATTAACATCTTTGATGTACATTACGGATGGCGAGTTGTCCAAAAAACCAGTTAGTAGTGCTTCGCTTTTTTGTACTTTTTTTGCTTCAATTTCTTTTTCTGTAATTGCTTGTTCTAGAAGTATTTTTTGTTTTTCTGTTTTAGCAAATAATTTGAACATACTGATGAGCAAACCAATCAAAACAAAACTGTAACTTACTTTTTTTAATAAATGTGCTGCATCAAATTGAAAATCAAAAAGTTTTTTTGAAAAAGACATAAATAATACTTGGGATAAAAACCCAACTATTAACGAAAGAATTAACCAATTATCAAAACTAGATTCTTTCCACTTCCCTTTTTTTAGATAGCCAATTAAAGCCAATAGAAAGAAAATTGCGGGTACAAATTCTTCAGGTCTTCCAAATAATAATTCAGGATAGTAGGCTCTAGGTAACGGAACAAATGCAAAAAATATAAAACTCAGAATTGTTAGAGTACCAACAAATAAATATACATAACCTTCTAAAATTCTCCCATCTTCGTTGAGTTTGTTTTCTCTTTTCCAAGCAAGATAACTTATGAACATTAAAAACGATAAAAATATTCTTGAAGCAATCCAACTCCACGGTATTAAATGTGATGGAATTGAAGGAAAGTTTGCTGCAAAAAATGTTGAAGTAACTATTGCGTGGTAACCATCTAAAAATGCAGTTCCAAGAAATCCAGAACCAATAAATAAGAAAGTATTATTTTTTTTACTATAAAATCTTAGAAGAGACATTGAACCAACGCTCAATGCTAACATAGTTGCAATGGCTTCCATTAGTGTATGTATTTGCGTACTACCTTGCCAATTGCTACTTCTTAATAAGGGGTAACTAATTATTAAAATTGTTGCAGTTAGAATGTATGCCCAAATTCTTTTTTTAACAGTTGTTTGGTTCGTAACCAATTCTGTTTTCGTCATTTTTAGACCAATTGTTTTACGTTTTGAATTTTTTCACTCTTTTGCCCATGACTTTTGATGTGTTTAGTTAATTTCTTTCTCGTATTTATAAAATAACATTCAGTTATTAAATTTGATATGTCTTTAACAATAATTGTACCATTTCCTAAATTGTTATTTTACAATTATTATTAAGTATTTTCATTAATGTAAATAAAAGGTATGGAGAATATTAGCCATATTCTTTTAAATTGATTAGTTTGCTTTTAATAGGCTAATACTAAATTTTTATTTTATAATGAGAATATTTTTAGTTTTGCCCTAAAACTATTTAGATTTTTAATATTACTTGCTTATTTTAAAGTTTACTTTATTTTTGTTACTCTATGAATACTTATACTAATATTGAAAATATAATTGCCCAAAAGGGTGCCGCCTACTTTATTCTAATTGATCCAGATAAATTAAAAATTGAACACACTAAAAACTTTGTTGAGCATTGTGAACAAAGTGGAGTTGATGGATTTTTAATTGGTGGAAGTTTAATGATAAACGGAAACCTTGATGATTCAATTAAAGAAATTAAAAAGTACTCGTCTTTACCTTTAGTTATTTTCCCCGGAAGTGTAAACCAACTTTCTGAGAAGGCAGATGCTGTTTTATTTTTATCTTTAATTAGTGGAAGAAATGCAGAACACTTAATAGGCAAGCACGTTCTGGCTGCTCCAATAATTAAAAAATATAATCTCGAAACAATTTCTACGGGTTATATGTTAATTGAATCTGGTAGAACTACAACTGCTGAATATGTAAGCGAGAGCAAACCTATACCACGAGACAAACCCGAAATTGCAACAGCCACAGCTCTTGCCGGAGAGTATCTTGGGATGCAACTGATTTATCTTGAAGGTGGTTCAGGAGCTGACAACTCCGTTCCAAATGAAATGATTGAAATGGTTTCAAGTCAAGTTACAGTTCCCGTAATTGTTGGTGGTGGAATTAAAACTCCAGAAGCTGCAAGACAAAAAGTAAAAGCTGGAGCAAAAATAATTGTAACCGGAAACTTTTTTGAAGATGAAAATAATTGGGATTTAGTTTCTCAATTTGCAGATGCAGTTCATTCGCCTCATACTATTGAAGTTTGATTAGCAAAAAAATAATTAGATACTCGTTTTTATTATTTGCAGATACAATATACTCTTAAAGTATTTTTTCTATCCTAAGCATATTACATTCTTTTTTCTTTTGACCAAACAAAACAATCAGAAATATCTTTCCACTTGACTATTTTTTCAACTACTTTAATTTTGTTTCAATGTAGCTAATTGTTTATTTTTTATAATAAAATCTAAGACTAAATCGGAATTATCAATGGCGACTAAATTTGAACATCTAGATAAGTTAAGTGAAGAATCATTACTAGGTGGTGGTAAAAAAAGAATTGCAAAGCAACATGCAAAGGGTAAGCTAACTGCACGAGAAAGAATTTCACTTCTAGTTGATGAAGGAAGTTTTGATGAAATTGATATGTTTGTTAAACATCGCTCAACTGATTTTGGTTTAGAAAAACAAAAATTTCTTGGTGATGGAGTAATTACCGGTTTTGCAAAAATTAATGAAAGACCTATCGCAATTTTTAGTCAGGACTTTACAGTCTTTGGCGGTTCACTTTCTGAGACTCACGCAGAAAAAATTTGTAAGATAATGGACTTAGCAATGAAGGTTGGAATTCCCGTAATTGGTTTGAATGATTCTGGTGGAGCAAGAATTCAAGAAGGTGTTGTTAGCCTTGGCGGCTATGCAGATATTTTCTTACGTAACACAATGGCTTCAGGAGTAATTCCACAAATCTCAGCTATACTTGGACCATGTGCAGGTGGAGCAGTTTATTCTCCAGCAATAACAGATTTTATTTTTATGGTAAATCAAACAAGTCATATGTTTGTTACGGGTCCAAATGTTGTGAAGACTGTAACACACGAAGAAGTTTCAATGGAAGATTTAGGTGGAGCAGAAACTCATTCTTCAAAAAGTGGTGTTGCTCATTTTGCAAACGAAAGTGAAATTGAAGTTCTTCAAAACATTAGAAAGTTAATGGATTATCTTCCTCTAAATTGGAAAGATAAATCGCCCGAAAAAGATTTTGATTTTTCGAAAGAGCTATCGCAACCAAAGTTGGATGATATAATTCCAGAAAATCCAAACAAACCTTATGATATGCACGATGTTATTAGTCTATTAATTGATGATGAAGATTTTTTTGAAGTTCATAAATATTATGCAGAAAATATTATTGTTGGTTTTGCACGGATTGGTGGAATAGCAATTGGCATAGTTGCAAACCAACCAGCAGTTCTTGCAGGTGTTCTAGATATTAACTCATCTGTAAAAGGAGCAAGGTTTGTAAGATTTTGTGATGCCTTTAGTATTCCTTTACTTGTACTTGAAGATGTGCCAGGCTTTCTTCCCGGAACAGAGCAAGAGTGGGGTGGAATTATTAGACACGGCTCAAAGTTGCTATTTGCATTTAGTGAGGCAACTGTTCCTAAAGTTACAGTAATAACTCGCAAAGCTTATGGTGGGGCTTATGATGTAATGAACTCAAAACATATTAGAGGCGATTTTAATTTTGCATGGCCTTTTGCAGAAATTGCTGTAATGGGCCCGCAAGGTGCAGTTGAAGTTATTTACAAAAAAGAAATTGCAAAAGCAGATGATTCAGAAAAAATGCTTGATCAAAAATTATCTGAGTTCATTGAGAAATTTGCAAATCCTTATATTGCTGCTGAAAGAGGATTTGTTGATGATGTAATAAAGCCAAGTGAAACAAAATTAAAACTAGTTAATGCTTTTCAATTGTTAAAAACTAAGGTTGATAGCAACCCAAAGAAAAAACATTCTAACATTCCATTATAAAAAATTATGTTTAAAAAAATACTAATTGCAAACCGTGGAGAAATTGCTGTAAGAATTGCAAAAGCTTGTAAAGAAATGGGCATTACATCTGCCGCTATTTTTTCCGATACGGACAAAGACTCGCTTCATGTAAGAGTTGCTGATGAAGCTTACTATATTGGTTCATCAGCTGCTACCGAGTCTTATCTTGTTGGAGAAAAAATAAATGAAATTGCAAAAAATATTGGAGCAAATGCTATTCATCCGGGTTATGGATTTCTTTCAGAAAATTCAAATTTTATAAAAATGGTTGAAGATGCGGGAATAACTTTCATTGGGCCATCTTCCCAAACAGTTAAACTTATGGGAAACAAGACTAGTGCAAGAACTTTGATGAAAAAGAATAGAGTTCCAATTGTTCCCGGTACTACTGAACCAATTACTTCTGTAGAAGATGCGAAAGAGACCGCATTAAAAATTGGTCTTCCTATTATGCTAAAGGCTGCTGCCGGTGGTGGTGGTAAAGGGATGAGACGAGTTGATAAAATTGAAGAAATAGAAGAAGCTTTGGAAAGAACAAAAAGTGAATCAATGAAGTCATTTAAGAATGATGCAGTTTATATTGAGAAATTTATTGAAAATCCCAAACACATTGAAGTACAAATTCTTGGAGATAAATACGGAAATTATATTCATCTGTTCGAAAGAGAATGCTCAGTTCAACGAAGACATCAAAAAGTTATAGAAGAAGCTCCTTCTCCTTCTTTAGATAACGAGCTTAGAAAAAAAATTACCGAGGCTGGAGTAAATGCGGCAAGAGCTTGCAACTATCATAACGCTGGAACAATAGAATTTTTATATGATAAAAATGGTGACTTTTATTTTTTAGAAATGAATACTAGGTTGCAAGTTGAACATCCAGTAACTGAATTTATTACAGGAGTTGACATTGTAAAAGAACAAATTAGAATTGCTAACGGAGAAAAATTATCAATAGAACAAAATGATATAAAAATTAGTGGCCACTCAATTGAATGTAGAATTTATGCTGAAGATGTTGATGGAAACTTTGCTCCTTCAATTGGAAATATTTATCATCACCGACTTCCATCTGGTCCAGGAGTTAGAGTTGATAGAGGTATTGACGTTTTATCAGAAGTCTCGGTTTATTATGATCCTATGCTTTCAAAATTAATTACTTGGGGGAAAGATAGAACAGAAGCTTTGGAAAGAATGCTTAGAGCTTTAGGTGAATACCAAATTGCAGGAGTAAAAACTAATATTCATTCCTATCAATGGATTTTGAATCATCCAAGGTTTTTAGATTTATCATTTGATATAAATTTTCTTGAAGATGACTTTTTACCATTGTTGCCTGGCAAATGGAAAGAAGAACTTCCAAATAAATATGATGAGGTTGCAGCAATTCTTGCAGTAATGTTAAAACAAAAAGATTCAGAAATAAAACCTAAAAAGAATATTCGTTCAACTTCAAATCAATGGGAGAGTTTAAGCCATGAATGAATTTGTAGTTAATCTAGAAAATAAAGAATTTAATATTTCGATAGATAAAACCAATAAAGTTATAGTAAATGGTAAAGAACGAAATGTGGAGTTATCAAAACTTTCTGATTTTTCTTATCTTCTAAAAGTTGATGAAAAAGTATATCACATAACTTCCGAGAAAAAAGACAGCAAGAATTATTCATTTTTTATAGATGGATTTTCTTATGATGTTTCTGTACGAACTTTACTTGAAGAAAAAGCTTATGAGTTATTAAAGAATAAATCAAATAATAATCATAATGCTGTGGTAAAATCACCAATGCCCGGTTTGGTATTAAAGATTAAGAAAAAAGTAGGTGATAAAGTTGAGATGGGTGATTCGTTGCTACTACTGGAAGCAATGAAAATGGAAAATGATATTAGAGCTACATCCTCTGGAGTTGTAAAAGAAATTTTTGTCTCAGAAAATTCAGCAGTTGAAAAAAATGAGATCTTGATGATTATAAGTTAGTAATATTAATTTATTCTTATGCCAAATCCCAGTTCAATTATTCTTTCAATATTGTGCCTTTGATGAAAATCAGGATAGCCAAAAGAACCATATTTTTTTTTAATCGGATGATGATACGAAATATCTATTGAAAAAGTTTTTGAAATTTGATATCCTACACCAAAACCAACAAGAGCAATGGTTTGCCCACTACCACCAGAGTTTCCATCCACTGAACTATTAAAATGATAATTAATGCCAACTTGAGAATGAAGTTTAGTATTTAGAATTTTGTAGCCTATATATCCTCCCAACTCAAAACCTTCGTAATTATTTTTTGAAATAATAAACCCAGGTCTAAACTGAAAGAAAATATTATTATACAAATTAACATCTACAACCAAAGATAAATTTTGAATTGGTAGAAGATGAAAATTACTTTCCATTACTTCTCCAATACTAATTTGAGTGAAACCAATTTCACTTTTCAAGCTAAGGTTAATTTCATTTTGTGCAAAATAGTTTGCATACACAAGAAGAAATAATATAAATATTTTACTTTGCATCAAAATAATTATTTATTAAAATCGTCAACTAAACCTAATGTAGATATATCATACTCTTTCATAAAGTAAAGTTCGTATTATTATCATACCAATAAAATTAAAAATTTATTAGTTTATTTTTGCCCAAATGTTTTCATAATTTTATTATGAATCTGCTTATTGGCTCTATACTTTATTGTAATTCCAAAATCATCATACTCAGTTTCTATATCGTCAACTAGCGAATGTATTTTTGCAACAAGATGAGATTTTGTATGATCTGTTCTAATTGTATTTTCTATAAAATTCTTTTCATAAAACTTTAATAGTTTCTCTTGTAAGGCACTAATATTTATTCCTCTTTTTGCAGAAAGAAGAATACTGTTTGGATATGTTTGGTTTATAAATTCAATCTGATTTTTATCTTCTAGCACATCTACTTTGTTAAATATTTTAATTGTCGGAATATCTGTACAATCTAAATCTTCTAAAGTTTTTTCAACAACTTTTATGTGGTCTTCAAAAAAAGAATTTGTAACATCTATTACATGAATAATAATATTTGCATCACGTACAACATTCAAAGTACTTTGGAATGAAGCTACCAAGTGATGCGGCAATTTTCTAATAAACCCAACTGTATCAGTTATCAACATTTTCTTTTTCGGAGAAAGCTCAAGCGAACGAGTTGTTGAATCCAAAGTGGCAAAAAGTTTATCTTCTACATAAACATCAGCTTCGGTTAATAAATTTAATAATGTAGATTTCCCCGCATTAGTATAACCCACCAAGGTAGCTTTAATAAATTCTTGTCGTCCAAAACTTTTAGTACGTTGTTGCGATTCTATTTTTTTGAGTCTTTGTTTTAACTTAGCAATTCTCGTTCTAATAATTCTACGGTCAGTTTCAATTTGTGTTTCACCCGGACCTTTTGTGCCAATGCCACCGTACTGTTTTGAAAGGTGAGTCCAAGCACGAGTTAAACGTGGAAGCATATATTGAAGTTGAGCTAACTCCACTTGAGTCTTTGCTTCATTTGTTTTTGCATGAGAAACAAAAATATCTAGTATCAATCCTGATCTATCAAGTATTTTTTTCTCTATCATTTCTTCAAGATTTCTTACTTGAGTTGCAGTTAGGTCTTCGTCAAAAATAATTACAGTAACTTCATTTAGTTCTGCCAGCTCAGCAATTTCTTCAACTTTACCTTTCCCAATAAAATGGGCAGTATCAAATCTATCTCTATCTTGAACAACTTTCATAACTGTTTCAGCACCAGCAGTAGTAGCAAGCATTTCTAGTTCCAACAGGTGTTCTTCAATTCGTTCACGTGAAATGTCTCTGGTTTTTACTGCTACCAATATTGCTTTCTCAGTTACTTTTGTGTTTATATCAATCATATAATAAATAGTTTTGTATAATTAAATTATTTTATAAAAATCACAGATTACAAATCTGTGTTACGTATTGCAGATTAGTAATCTGCAAAACAAATAGTTATGTGCTATTAAATAGCTACTAAATCTTTTTTTGTACTTCTTGATAAAAACATTTCAATAAGTGCTAGCATAAAAGCTACTCCAAGAAATAATTTCCAAAGCTCTGAGCCAAAACGTGCTTGCTTAATTTTCGAAATATAATTTTCGTCTGAATCTAACATCACATAATTTTCTTCAAACTTTTTAGAGAAATATTCTTCTATTTTTTTTGAATCAATATTTGTTAAATCAGATTCTTTTGGATTTACATTTACACTTGCAAAAGTAATCATTTTATTTTTATTGAAGAATTCATAAGTACCCGGAATACTAGTATTGTTAAAGCCTAATATTTTTGACTTTCTATTTTCTAGATTTATAAACTCTTCCCCATCAGGCAACTTGATTTTCATTTTATTAGAAATAAAATTATTCAATTGAATTGGTATTTTTTCATCTACAAGATATGTTCTAGATTTTTTATTCCCAGAAGTTAAATATATAACTAGTCTATTTATTAACGGTGCAAATAAACTCTTAATTGGGAAATTACTCCAACCTAGGTTTACGGCAAAACTAAAAAAAACTATTTTGCCTTTATTGATTTTATACTCCCCTAAAAAAACAGAGTTATCACTCAGCTTGATAATGGGTTTGCTACTATTGGTCTTTGAGAATTTTATATATTTATAAAAGTTAGGAGAGTCAATTTTATTTTTCTTATCGTTAGAAAATAGATGAGAAAATATAGGATGTTGAAAGTCTATGAAATCAAATTGAGCAAAATCATTTTTGGAAACGTCCGTTTTAATAATCTCTTTTGCTTTTGGAAGACCCAAATAATTATGAAGTGATTCTAGCTTTGTGAGAGAAGTATTATCACTTGGGAAATAAATAAGTTTAGTCCCTTCCGAAATACTTCTCCTTAATTTTTGGATATCATTTAAATTGTTACCGCCAACCAAAATCACTAAATCAAATTGATTAACATTTGTTGAAGAAAAATATTTATTATTCTTCTTAGTAACATCAATTCTTGAAGAAGTTGAAAGTGTAGATAGTGCAGCATTAATAAATTTAGTCTCAGTCAAATTATCATATAACAATAAGACTTTAATTCTATTTGTTACATAAAAACTTGTGAAAGACTTATTGTCAATAATAATATCATCATCTTCAATTTGTACGTGAGCTTTCATTAGTCCGGTTTTATTCAAAGTTGTTTCAAAGCTAACTTTTCTTTCTTCATTTTTATTTATTGTAATACTTTGTTGAGCCAACCTAACATTATTAATAAACAAAGAAGTAATTAAGTTCTTTTGAGTAAAATCTGAATAGTTATGAACAAGAGCTGTAAACTCTAACGGTTTATTAAGTTCAACAATTGTACTTTCAAGTTTAAGAGTGGAGATTGAAGTATTTGTCTTTTTGTTTGCAGAAATAGGGAACACATAAAGTTTGGCTTCATTCTTTAAGGAAGCATTTACTGAATCATCAACTTCACCCAATATATTTTTTTGAAAATCAGAGAAAAGAAATATTTGTTTATTTATGTTTTGCGATTTTGCCAAAATATCTTTTGCAAGACTTAGTGATTTTGATAAATCGAAAGTTTTATTAGATACTTTATTTTGCTCTAATATTTTTAAGGCAGTCTCTTTATTTGATGTAAGCTGTTCAGAATTGCCAGCAGTAATTAAATGAAATTCATCTTCATTCTGCATTTCTGAAATTATTTTTTTTATAATTGATTTGCTACGATTGTAATTAGATCCTTCCTTATTTAGGGCTAACATACTAAACGAGTTATCAAGTATAAAAACATTTGTTGATTTTGCTAAAGAATTTGTTGAGAGTAAACTAGCACTTTCTAATGTGGGACGCGAAAATGAAAACACCAAAAATATTATGATTAAGGTTCTAATGAGAAGTAGAAGCCATTGCTTAATTTTTATTTTTTTTATTTTAGATTTTTGTAACTCTTTTAAAAATGAGAGTGTACTAAATTCTACTTTTTTAAGTTTTCTAAAATTAAGTATGTGAATTAAGATTGGTATTGACGCAGCCAGCAAACCAAGTAAAATTGATGGGTTAAGGAAAACCATTAACTATAAAAACCTTTTAATAATTATTAGAACTCAAATTTAATATCAAAATTGGAGAATAAAAATGTTAAAAATAATAAGAAGGTTTTTGTTGAAAAAGAAATGGTTTTCACTAAACCTCAGTTTTGTAAGTCAATAGGTTTAGCTACAAATAAAATTCGTTCAGAAGCACCAAAAAGCAAATTAGAAAATACAAATAATTACCAAGCTTCAAGTTCCAATTTTAAGTCTTTTGCCTTTTGTAATTTATAGTTTTTTTTATAACTGTTTGTATTTTGAAGTATTGAGAATTATTATTTATCCCGATAAATGGCATCGGGACAAGTTTTGTAATTTTTATTTTGATATTTGTTTTTTAACTTTGAATAGCGTCTGCTTCTATTTCTATTAACAGATTGCTATCAATAAGTTTGCTTACTTCAACCATTGTTGTTGCTGGTTTGATATTTTTAAAATATTTGTGATGGGCTTTCCCAATCTGTTCCCAGTCTTTAATATTTGTTACAAATATTCTTGTTCTAACAACATCTTTTAATGTAGTATTAACTTTATGCAAATATTGTTCAATTTTAGATATTATAAAATCAGCTTGCTCAAAAGCAGTTTTACCAACAATATTTCCATCATCATTAATAGCAACGGTTCCGGTAACAAAAATATGATTTCCAACTTTTACAACTCTTGAATAACCAACTTTATCTTCCCAAGGGGTACCCGACGAAATATTTATTCTATTTTCCATGTATTATACAAATAATAATAATTAGTAAATTTTCTTTATTGCTGCACCTCTAAAATAATGGAGTAGTATTTCATCAAACCTATATCCTACCTCTCCCATAACTGCTGCACCAATTTGGCAAAGACCAACTCCGTGTCCCCATCCTGAACCAACTAAAATAAATTTTTGCGGAATACCATCTTTAATATTTTCTTTTTCTACAATAAATGCTGAGCTGTATAAATGAGAATCCGAAAGGGTCTTTCTAATTTCTAATTCTTTTCCAATTGTAAGTGTCTTTTCAGTTCCAACAATTTTGAGTTTTATTATTCTTCCAGAATAACCTCTCTCCAAAGGAACTAAATCTATAATAGAGCCAAATTTATATTTAGTTTTTTCATTAATTAAATTAGCAATTTCTTCTTGAGTATATTCTACTTTCCATCTATAAAAATCTTTTGTTTTTCTATCATAATTATTAAGCACTTGTTCTAATATTTTTTCATCAGTAGTATTGCAAAAAGCTTTCGGGGAGTTTAGTATCCAATCTTTTGCTGCATCTTCGGTTGTCAAACTTGTATCATATTCATCTGGTTCAAATTTATAGTCAACAATTTTTTGTAAATACGGATGTTCAATATTTTCCCAAACATTTTCAAAAGATTCCGTAATTCCTCCACACGATTTTGAAAACCTTGCATCACATATTTTGTTTTCAAACATTAACACCGAACCAGTTGTTTCAACTACAGCTTGCTCCGCAGTATGAGCATGCAATTTAGTAATTCCTTGATATCTTTGACAATGGTCATCAGCACAAACATCATAAAGAATATGGTCTTCCCTATCGTACCATTTAATAATTTCATCATCCGAAATTATTTCGGAAAAATAATTTTGTTCTTTAATGTTTTGTCTTTTTTCCATTTGAGCCAATAGCCAACTTCTAGAAATTACTGCGTGTGCTTTTAACAATTCCAAAGAACTTGTTGGACTCATTTCTGATGATATAACACTGATCAAATATTGTTCAACAGATACAATATTAATTACTGTAAGTTTTTTATTCTCTACAATAATTTTAAGTGACCCTGAAAAGCGTTGATTCTGTTTTTGCTCCCAATGAAATTGTAACCCTATTGTAACATTTTTCAAAAGAAATGATTCAGATAATGGCTCACTTGGAGTTAATACAATTTCTTGCAAAGACGAAATTGTCTCTTCGTCTGATTGTAAACAAATCAGATTATCTCTTATCGAAGCTTTATATTTTCCATTTATTCTTTTATTTAGTTCATTAGAACTAAAGTCTCCGTGTAATTCAAATTCAACTTCATCTTCAGAAAGAATAGCTACATTTACAAAAGGTTCATTCATAGTTGTTTTCAATTATTTATTAAGATTATTTAATAATTATCATTTTTTTAGTTTGAACAAAAGAACCAGTATTAATACTATAATAATAAATTCCGCTTGTCAAATTTTTAGCATCAAAATTAATTTTATAATTACCAGGTTTTTGTTGCTGGTTAATAAGTGTTGCTACTTCTTGACCTAGAACATCATAAACTTTTAATACTATATTTGTACTAGATCCAAAGTTTGCAACCGGAATTGAATATTGGATAGTAGTTGTTGGATTAAACGGATTTGGATAATTCTGAGACAAAACAAATTCGGTAGGAATATTTTGTGCGTTTTCATCTAAACCAGTTGGGATATAATTCTTTCGTACTGCTCTTAGTTCATCAAAATATATTTCACCACTTAAACTTCCACCTTCACTTTTTGATAATTGATAACTATCAATTCTAAACTTAGTACCAGTCAATTCTTCGTTAGAAGAAATCCACGTCCCAATACTATTCGGATCACTCAACTGCCACTCAACTAACTTCCAACCTTGCCAATTAATTACAATCCATTTGGAAACTTCATGATCTGTCCAATTGGAACCATCATTTTCATCAATACAAAACCTAAATAAATTATTACTACCATCACCATAAACATAACTTTGTAAAACATAACTGGTATCAAAATATATTGCTTGAGGAACACCACCCGATAAATATTCTCTTAATAAAAATCCATCAGCATTTTCCTTCCATAAGTATGATAATTTACCTGCTCTTTTAATACTAGGAGCGGGTAAAACTATTTGCTTTGTATATCCAAAACTAGTGCCTGATTCAAATATACCAACAGTTGAGCCACTTCCACTAGGTTGCCACCAATCCCCCGGAGTTGAAAAATCTTCAATCATTTTAACTTCATCATAAGTTGAAGAAAAAGTTGTAAAAGTTATACTAAAATCTTCATCTAAATTATTACCCAAGGTATCCGAAATATTCTTTGAAAGTATTAGTGTATAATTTGTCGAAACATCAAACAAAGTATTTGGTTGAATATTAATAACACTTTTACCATCAACAGTTTCCTCAAGTAAATAACTAAAATCAATTGCTTCTGATCCTTTTGATAAACTTATTCCACTACCTATTATAGTTTGTTCCTCAATTTTTTCATCGAAGACAATAGTTATTATTGAAGCAATATCAAGACCTTGTTCAATACTATTAGGGTTTGTAAATAAAATTTTTGGTGGGAAAATATCGAACTCACTTGTGCTGAAATTTAATATAAATGAATCTCCTTTAATGCCATCATTATTCCCGTCTAAACTAACTCCATTTATATCCATTGCCGTAGAATCAATTGTAAGAGTGTAGGTAGTTTGAAACGTAAAATTTTCAAAATCAATAGATAATTTTTTATTATCGTCTTCCCATAAAACAGAATTAATTTGAATCTCGGGTACGATAGAAATTAAATTTAGAAACGTTTCAGTGTTCATCGATTTTGTGAAACTTATTTTAATGACTTTTGTAATATCTACCTCTTCATTCTCAACAGGATTTGTTGTTGCTATGGCTGGAGCAAATGAAGGTAGCAAATCTGTTTGTCCTGAATTTGATATAGCCGACTCATTCCAATAGCGATTTAATGAAGTTGCAAAGTAAAAGTAAGTTCCATTAAAGTTTTGAGTTCCAGAAAAATTTTGCTCAATTACATAAGACTCATTTCCAAAATGTATATCAATAATAACATCACTAGTAGCGTCAAAACTTTCATCTTCTGATCTATAAACCAAATACCATTGTTTATCATTATCAGAGCCATCAGGCGTTATTGTTATTTTATAAGTTAGAGAATCAATCTTTAGTAATTCCAAATTGGGGGTTATTGGCTTATTAGAAAGATTTGAACTTCTTACCTTTACCTTATTAGTAAAAAATAAAGACGAGGCTGTATTCCAGTAATCGTAACCGTACCAACTGCCATAACTAAAAAATTGGAATCCGTCAATCCAATTTTCCGTTCTTAACTTGTTAACAATATCTACATGATTACTCCATCTATTATTGTCAGCAAGTCTATATGAAGGAGGACCTACCGAAAATAATCGTCCATCAGAAATTCCTTTTTGAATATTTGGTTTCCAATCACTAACAATTGCATCATACATATCGTTACCAGTTAACCAGTGATAGTGCATTGGTGTTAGTTGATCTACATACCCTTCATTAAACCAAAGTGCAGCATCTTGATAAACCACATAATATCCATTCCAACTTCCAACACCACCAGCTTTGTACTTTCCTAGAGCTGCCGGAGATAATCTTACCCAAGGCTTAACAGTTTGAATTGAGTCGTGAAGCGTTTTAACAAATTCCGTTACTGACCAACGCCACCAATCTTCCCAAGAACCATAACCAGATGGAACTCCACTACTAAAAGGATGTTCTACATCATATAGAAAACGATTGGAACTATTTGTAGATGCAAGTTTGTTTAATTTTTCTACAGGGAAGTCTCCATCTAGCATTGCAACTTGCTCCGTTGGATCTGCTGGTAAAATCATATCATCAGTATTAAATTCATTCCATCTAATATAATCAAGATGTAAACCATCAATATCATAATTTCTTACAATTTCCATCGCAACATTTACAGTATAATCTCTTACCTCTGCCAAGCCCGGTGATGCAGCTCTATAAGCAGTCATTGGATTCCCATTTTGATCTCTGCAAATCCATTCTGGATGCTTATCAGAAATTGTACCTGGTAGTGTAGAAGAAACATTGAATACATTAAACCAAGCATGCAATTCTAATCCTCTTTTATGAGCCTCATCAATTGCATAATCAAGAGGATCATAACCTGGGTTTGATGAACCTGCATAAGTTCCCCAAGGTTCATAAGAGGAATTATAATAAGCTGACCCACCTTGTCGTACTTGAAATAAGACTGAGGTCATATTAGCTTTTTTATGATTATCTAAAATTTCTCTTACTCTAGCTTTGTTTTGTTCAACTGAACTACCTGAGCTTATATGCTCCCAAGTAATTACCCAAGTTGCTCTAAATTCACTATTAGAGTTATTTGGTTGCGAATAAATACTAACTATAAAAACTATAAAGAAAAATAGAACTATATTTTTCATAAAATTTCTCGCTTAATAATTTATACAATTTTGTTTCATTTTTTGTGGAAAGAATTCAACACCATTACTTCTTTTTAATAATCCGATGCTAAAATTTACTTATTGTATTTAAAATAAAAAAGTCCGGCAAAATACCGGACTTTATAAATATAACAATTATATTATTTCAATAATGTCATTTTCTTTGATTGAACAAAGTTTCCAACTTTTAATGTATAAACATAAGTACCACTTGCAATATTTGAAGCATCAAATGTTGCTTTATAAGCACCAGCAGCTTTTTGTTCATTTATTATTGTTGCAACTTCTTGTCCTAACATATTAAATACTTTTAAAGAAACTACATTAGCTTCTGGTAAAGTAAATGATATAGTTGTAGTTGGATTAAAAGGGTTGGGATAGTTTTGAGTTAAAGAAAACTCTGTAGGAACTACATCTTCAATTTTTTCAACACCTACAACAGAATTATAATCATAAAGAGAAATTGTACTATAATCAAAATCTGCAAGATACATTTTTTTACCATCAGGTGACCATGCTGCACCTCTAGGACTAAGTACTCCGCCAAGTGAAGAATCACCAAGAGCAATACCAACACTATCAAGAATTTTACCAGTTGTTACATCAAATCCGTACCACTGTGAACCTTTACCTTGTCCTGCAGAAAAAGCATCTTTCAACATACCAGCCCAAAGTAATCCATCAGGTGCAAAATCTAAACAACTTGCCCATAAGCTTATTTGTGCATATACTGTATCTTCGCCTGTAGCAGTTTTACCAGCAAAGTTAAACCAGTTCCCAAGTGTGTCAACAGGTGCAAACGCTGTTAAACCAGGAGCATCACTATGGTATCTAGGAATTCCAAAACCATTCCATACTGAACCTGTGTATATATCAGTTCCATCTGCACTAATCTCTAAAGATCTTAAAATATGAAAAACTGAATCTACTGCATTACCAATTAAATTAAAGTCATTATCTAACATATACATTGGTGTACCACCAGGAACAACTGAAGTAACGTAGATGTTACCATCTGCTGGAGATTGAACAGCTTCTGTCATTGATTTTCCAACCGGACTAGACCATTTATTTAATGCTTTTCCCGTTTTGTAATCTATTCTATACAAATCATCTGTTGCACTATAAAGCATATTACCATCTTTATCAATTTCAATACCACGACCAGATTTAACAATTGTATCTTGAGTTCCATCTGCAAAATCCAGGAAACGAATTGGAGAGAAACTTACATGTTCCCCTGAAGTAGGATCTAAAACCCATATTGGTCTAATGTACATTGTATCACCTGCTGTTGTAAATAAAGTATCACCAGAGTTTCCGAATAGACAAACCCATACATTTCCATCTGGATCAACTTGTACTCCATGAATACCAGCTGCATCAGATGCCGCTGTATTCATATTTAAGAACAACTTATCGAAAGTTGCTTGTGCTTGTAACATTCCTGCAAATAGAAACATTACCAAAAAGAATGTTGTTATTCTTTTCATTTGTTACTCCTTTGTTAGTTAGTGTGTTGTTAGTTAATTAGTAAATCTACAAAAAATATTCTGTTTATAAAATGTAAATTCTAAAGAATTAATAATTATTTAATCTATTGCTTTCTGCTCTATTTACGTCCATAATATGGAGCAGTTTTCTTTCGCATATTAATTCTTAATATTCTGTTATTATCATCTACATCACTTTTACGAGTTACATAAATAAAGTCTGAATTACCCCAAGTCATTGCATAAATATTTGGACCTAGAACACCTGGATACAAGGCACCAAATGAACCATCATTTTTAATTACATAAATTCCTTCATCACCATTAGTACCAAGATAAATATTACCATCGTCTGAAATAATCATTGATAATATTTGTTTTCCAACAAATACAGAACCAAAATCAAATACCAACTCAGTATCACCTAAAGAATCTGCTCCTTCAACAATCTGGTTTCTCCAAACACCTTCAACAACATGGCTATCATCTGCACCAGAGTACGAACCCGCCACGTAAAGATATCCATCATAAACTCTTACGGCATGTACAAATACATCAGGGTATTGTTTTACAGTAGTAATGTCCTTGTTAAGTGTTGTCTTATAAATAGCATTTCCACTACCACCTGAATAAATATTTAAATTTTCATCAAAGTCTAAATCATAAGCAGATCCAGGTAAAATAGCAAATAGTTCATCTTTACTTCCATCAGGTAAAATCCTTAACATAAATTTTAAACCAAAAAGATAATAAATTGAACCATCAGGGCCCATTTTCATTTGAGAAGTTTTATCTCTTAAAATAATTGCAAAATCATTTCGTTCCAAATCTGGAGTAATTTTTTGAATAAGTTTATTACCAAAAAGTGAAACATAAACATTCTCGTTAAGATCAACTGCCAAACCATAAGCGTCATCAAAGTGATCAAACACTCCATACTCAATAGTTATGGGTTCTAACTTATAAGATTTATATTCCGCATATTCTAAAGCACCTGTCACTCTAAGTTGAATTTTAATTGAATCGCCAATAATATTAGCCGGTATTACTCTAACAAGATTTGCAGTGCTAGAAACAATTTCTCCTTTTTCTCCATTGAAAAAGACTTTAATCTCAGATGGATTAGTTGAAAAATTTGTTCCCATAATATCTATTGTATCTACTCCAGCAAAAGCCAAATCTGGTGAAATTGTATTTATAGTGGGATTAGGTTTAAATGTTTCATCCGGATTATATATGCTATCCGGGTATTCATTTTCACATCCCCAAAATGAGAATAAGAAAACAGAAAACAATAAAAATATTTTTACTAAGTCCTTTAACATAACTTTACTCCTTAAAGTATAATATTTATTTTAAATTTTTATTAAAAATCAACAACAAGTAAATCTAACGAATAACAATAAACTTTCTTACAGCAGTATCGCCTTTTTTATATTTTAGCTCCCCAGTATCTGGATCATTATAATCTTGTGATACTGTAATAAGTGCTAAATAAACACCACTTGTAATTACTTGGCGAGACAAAGTTAATGAGTTCCATGCTTGGTCACCACTACCGTTATCATGAATAATTTCATCAACTAAATCTCCTCGTTCAGTATAAATTTTTATAGTACAATAACCGGGAATGTCTAAAAACATAATTTTATCCGGTTCACCTGTAAATTGTAAATCTCTCGAAAGTCTAATGCTATAAGGGTTTGGAACAACTCTAATTGAATTTAAACTTTCTCCAGCTTTTCTACTCAAAAATGTTGGTTCAGTTGTTTTAGTATAAAACCTACTGCTATAAAGCTCTCCGGTCGGGTTTGTTGCACCTGTCGTATTTTTACTTCCATCAGTAAAAGAACTAATATAATAATAATACGCAAAACCTCTCACGGCAGTAACGTCATCAAAACTATTTTCGCCTATTTTTGCCGAATAAATTTCTTCAAAAACAGTATCGGGTTTTCCTATTGCTCTAAATATTTTATAACCTGAGAAATTACTTTCAGGCTCAGAAGGACTTGCACTCCAGACTAAACTAATTCTATCTCCTCCAGATTTAACTTCAAATAAAGTTGGAGGTTGAGGAGCTTGAGGAATTTCAAAACCTGAATCAAAATTTCTTTTTGCTCTTCCAAAAGTTTGTAATATCGAATCTACTCCAGTATAAACCCAAGTATTTTTAAAAACATCTTTGTTTGCAGTAGTTGAATTATCCGGTAAAGTAAAAGGCCCTTTGTCATCCGAGTTATCAAAAGCATCTTTCCATCTTCTTCCAAGGGTTTCACAAACTTGACGACTAAGTCCATTTACACCTTCAGCCTCAACAATAACAACACTTTCTCCATGTTCAAGATTAAAAGAACCATAAGTAACCCACAAATTTGTACCACCACCATCATTATGAATTGTTGATGGATCTAGTTTATGCGTAATTGAGTTTATGTTAGATTCGTAAAACTTATCCGTTCCACCAAGCCCTTGATGAGGAATTCCGGTTAACATTCTATACAATTGAATCATAGGTGTTACGTTTGACATATCACCCAAACTAGGGTATGTGTCACCAGCATGCCATCCTAAAACTACTGGCTGGTTATCATCATCTAAACTATCCACAGCACTTTTATCAACATGTAAAACAACAGCACCTGCATGTTGGGGAGCCATAAATCTACCAGAACCTTTTGTGTCTGGTCCACCAATATTATCAAAAGAATTTGTACTTGATTGCCCAGCCCAACTAAAACCACATCTTAACCAATCAACAATTGGATTTTCCTCATCTATAATCTCATTCTGATGTTCAGAATAATTTTCACCTCTTTTAGTTACCCAAGAAAACTGACCCCATTTTTGTGCTCCTCCAATACTGGATGCACCATCTCTTGAAACACTATACCGAGTTCCCCATCCAATTCTTAAACCTTTTATTGGAGTGGTAATTTCAATCTCATCATCATAATCAGTATTTCCGGTATTTGTATAAGTAAAAACCTTAATAAAATAATTATCATGATATTGTTGACTAAATGCTAAAATTTCTCTTTTAATTGTAAGTCCAATGTTTGTGTTAACAATATTTGTTACTATTCTATCTGGAATTTGGTTGGGGTTATATTCATCAACATCAACTTTATAACGTGAAGATATATTATTGCCGTTTACATAAATAGCTGGAGCTTCAAATTTTGCTGTTTGTTTTAACTCCACTGGAAATAAAGATTGTCCAACATAATCTTGAGCAAAATAGATTCCGTACTTTTCCCAGTGCTTTTTTTTGGAATCTGTAAAATCTTCAATTGCAATCCAAGAACGTTTTATTACTGAATTATCTTGAAAAGGATAATCCGCTGGCCATTTTAATCCTTCATAATATGAATTATTCCATGCACGTTCAGAACCGTAGGCAGAGAAATGACTTTGAAGCGAACCAATTCGAACATATCTTTTTTCAGTTCCTTGAACCTGAGAATGTACGAATGTACTTTGTCCAAAAAAAGTTATAACAACAATATTTAATATTAAAATTTTTATTTTCATGAATGTTTTAAACTTAAAAATCAAACCTCATTCCAAATGAAATTTTTCTTGGGTTTAAGAAACTAAATGCTTTAATATTTGGCATATCTACATACGATTTATTTTCTTTTCGAGCATCATTTCTTTTAGTAATCTCTGAATCATTATCTGGATTGAACTCTAAAGCTTCATAAGGAACATCTTCAGGACGAACAGTTCCAATTTTATCACTGCCTTGTTCAACACCTTCTTCCCAAGAAAAATTTAATGATTCCAAATAATCCAAATAATCAAACTTATCAGAGAATCCAGAAAAACTTAAATATTTTGAATTTAAAAGATTTGAAACATCTATATACATTTGCAAATTAAAATCTCCTAAATCAACTACTTTTGCAAAACGTAAATCAATGTTTATTCTATCTTCCCATTGAACATTATCAACAATTCCTGGCATACTATTTGGATTATAAGTTTCATATCTTCCGGTTTTCCAACCAGCAAGAATATTTAGACTAATTTGTTCCCATGGATGGAAACTACCAAATTCAGGACCAAAATTATTAGGAGAAGTAACTTCAAAATTTGCTCTTGCATAAGGACGAGGAACTGGTCTTGATTGAACTGGATTTCTAGTTAAGAAATTTCTTTGTTCAACAGGATCTTCAAAATACTTGGTAAACCCAAAAAAACCAGATGTTACAACATCGTAAGTATAATTTATAAAACCTCTAAACCATTCACCTCTTGTTTTGGTTAGAGTTATTTCAAATCCTCTTATATCTTGATAATTATTACTTGAAGTTTCTCTATATGAAACTGTTGAATTTAAATTTTGATAATAAATCCAGTTTGGTTGATTAGTTACATCTTTATAATATGCCGCAACATTTAGCAAAAACATATCAGCAATATTTTGTGAATAACCCAATTCATAAGCTACCGTTTTCTCTAACTCCAAATTTGGATTTCCTATTGAAGTAACTAACCCATTAGATTCTCTCTGTAATCTAAATCTAAATGCTGATGAAGCTTCCGAACGGAAATGACCATAATTAAAATATAACTTTGAATCATCTGTAATTGGATGTGCAATCCCTAGTCTTGGACTTATATAAAACTTACCCTTTACATTACTTGTTGGAACATTATCCTCAATTGAAGTTCCATAACCCGCACCTAAATTTTTATCATACCTATCAAAAGTAATCCAATCAACATTTGAAGCTGAGTAATCAAAACGCAATCCAGCATTCATAATAAATCCTTCAAACTCAAGTTTATCTTGTAGATATGAACCTATTCGATAAGGAGTAATATGATAAACCATACTACGTGTCCAAGTACTAAAGGATGGACTATATGTTCCAGAGTTAATATCAAAATCATTATAAGTAAATTCTATTCCGCCTTTAAACTGATTTGAGATATTTAATTGACTTAGAAAATCTACTTTAATAGATGTAGTACTATTAACACTATTATCTCTTCCCAAATTCATCCATCCACCCATACTCATACCATCAATACCATTTGCTCCGTATCCCCAATAACCAAAAGGTGCTTCATCAACATAAATACCAGGAACTGGTTCAAATAATTTTGAAGTATCTCTAGTTTCTGTTTGAAAAGTTTTATATCTATTTATTTTGTGCTGGGCTTTAATTTCATAAAAAGTATTTGACGAAATTACATGAACTAATTTTGCACTAGCAAATGTTCTGTATATTGAACTTGGACTAAAATAACCCGGCATATATAAAATACTATTCCCAGAACTACTATTCACGAGGTCAGCAATTTCCGAAGTACTACTTAATACTCTGCCAGTTGGAGTAGTTGTCCAATTATATGGAGAAGCTGAATGTATTTCTCCATACAAACCAGATAACTCTAATTTAATATTATCTGTTAAACTTGAGTTCAATTTTAATTGTGTGTGGTTTTGTCCAAAATTATCTCTTGATAGTGGAAAAACAAACATATCTTGATTTTTAAAATAAGATAGATAAAATCTTAAATTACCTAAAGGCGATCCAATCACTGGAACCAATCCGCCAAAGCCTAAATCAATAGTATAATCTGGTTTTTTAATATCACCTTGTCTTCTATGTTGCCACTCATATAATCTTTTTGCACCAGCTGGAGTTAAATCATTATTAGGATTGGCATCCTCTAGAGTTTGTTCAGAAACTGAATTCCAACCTTCAAAATGTGGATATTGTTTTTGAGTGTAATCATCCCAAGCACCATTATCAGTTCCAGTCCAAGCTACTTCTGGATCTAAGTAAGGTCGATTGAAATATGAGGAATTTCCATAGATTGAACTTCCAAAATTTTTAGCAGCAGGAGGAGCAATGTTTATTGAAATAGTTCCACTATATTTTTGATTACCTTCTTTTGTTATAACGTTAACTAAACCTGATCTTAAATTTCCATACTCAGCATTAAAACCACCGGTTTGTATTTGTATTTCTTTTACAGAACTTAAACTTACACCTGTATAAGGGATATTTGATCTTTCATCATTTAGCGATAAACCATCAACCATAAAAGTTGTTTGATTTGCTCCCCCACCTCTAACAGAAATTCCATTACTATTTTTTTCTATTCCTGCTTGAAGTGTTAATACAGCATTAACTGTTTGAACAGGTAAGTTCTCAATAGTTGTTGAGGAAATATTCATTTGACTGTTGGAAACATCTTTTGCTACTATAGGTTTTTTTGCAATTACAACAACTTCTTCACCAACTATTACTTCGGTTCTAAGTTTTATACTAATATTTGTTGTAAGATCAATAGAAACTTGAACTTTATTTACGATGTGATTTGCAAAACCTATCATTGAAAATTTAAGAGAATGAGAACCAGGAAGAACTCTCAAAATAACGTATTCGCCATTAGAATCTGTAGAAGCTCCAATATTAAGATTTTGTACTATAACATTAACTCCAGGGAGAGGATCTCCAGTTGCAGAGTCTATAACTCTTCCAGTTATCTTTCCAGTTGTACCAGCAAAACTGATAATAGAAAAACAAAGTAGTAAAGATATTATATAGATTATTCTTTTCATTACTTAACTTTTACAAATTACTTAAATTCAATAAATATAGAAATTACTACAAACTTTTAAAGTGCAAAACCAAGAGAAATTCTATGAATATCATTAAACTCCAAATAAGGAGTATATGCGTAATTTAATTCAAACCCAAATTGCTTTATTCCAAAACCAGCTGTAAAATCATACAAATCTTGTCCAGTAATATATCCTGCTCTTAATGCAACCATATCCATAAATATATACTCTCCACCAACAGAAATAAATTCTGGATGTGAACGAGGATGTGCAGCATCAATACGTAGCATAAATTTATGATGTTCTTTTAACTCTTCATAGAAGTCAATTAAATCCATAGAAATACCAATTTTAAAAACTAGAGGTAATTGAAATCCTTCTTTCTCATATTTAACTTCACCAGCAAAATTTCTAACAGACATTCCAAATGTTAAACTTTTATATCCAGTTTTATAAAGAGTACCAAAATCAAATGCTAAAACACCAAGTTGATAATTTTGTTTATCACCTATCGTATATTTACCCGTTTTATTTCCAAGAGAATCTAATATTTCACTCGGTAAATAACTATCCCCTAGATTTTGTTTAACATATTTAATTTGTCCACCAACAGAAAATTTGTTAGATAATTCTTTTGCATAACCAAGTCCAACTGAAAAAGAAAATGGTTTAGAAAACTCTTTAATATCTACATAGCCTTTTTCATTACCTGCAACTCTTGTAAACAAAAATTCACCATAATCAATATGGGAAAAACTTAGTCCAACTATTCCATATTTTCCATCTTCAATACCAAAACCAACAGTCCCAGAAAGATAGTTAATGTCTCCAATCCACTCCATTCTATTTAGTGAAAGATCAGCAAATGATTTTAAGCTTGCCATACCTGCCGGGTTATAAAATAACGAATTTGACGAACCTTCAACCGTTGTGAAAGCTTCCCCTAGTGCTGCAGCTCTTGCATCAGTACCAACAGTTAAAAACTGAAATCCGGTTTGTGCAATCTTTGTATTTTCACCATCTTCTTGGGCTAAAACTATTTGCGAAAAAAGTATTGCAACAATTAAGATTGTTATGTAAATGAACTTATTGTTTTTCATTTTATTTCCCTAAGTTTTAAACTTTATAAGTATTTATCTGATAATAATAAATTTTCTAATTGCTTGTTCTCCTTGCGGAGTAGTAATAATTGCTAAATAAACTCCACTAACAATTGTTTGTCTTGATGATGTAATTGAATTCCATGCTTCATCACCACTACCATCAGTATGTTCTAAAACTTTAACTAAATCACCTCGTTCAGTATAAATTTTTATAGTACACTCTCCAGGGATATCTAAAAACATAATTCTATCAGGACCACTTATTCCAAACTGTATTTCTCTTGCTCTTATATTATAAGGATTTGGAACAACTCTAATATCTTCAAGTGATTCACCAGGTTGTCTTTTAAGAAATGCAGGTTCATTTGTCATTGTATAAAACTTACTACTTTCAAGAGGAACACCAATGTGATAATCATTAGTACTACCATCATCAGCAGAAGTTATATAGTAGTAATAATCAAACCCTCTTTGTAAATCTGTATCATTATATTCATTTATAATTGTTGGATTTTCAGTTCCAGGTCCGCATTGATAAATTAATTCAAAAGTTGTATCTGGTTGATGGATTGATCGATATACATTATAACCATTAAAGTTTGACCAACTTTCAGCATTGCTATCCCATTTTAAATTAATTCTATCGCCACCAGAGTTAACTAAAAATTGAGCTGGAGGTGGAGGCGCATGTGGTAGTTCTAAATTACCATCATAAACAATTTGAGCTCGTTTAAAGGCTTGAAATAATGAATCTTTCCCTGTAAAAACCCAAGTATTTTGAAATTCATTTTTATCTGTAGTTGTTGTACCATTTGGTAAAGTATAAGGGCTTGCACTATTCAGAAGACCTAGTCCTAATGACCTTACTAAATCACGATTAATGCCAGCAACACTTTCAGCCATTACAATTTTAACACTATCACCAGGAGCCAATGTATAAGGACCAAAACCTTGCCCTTGAGAATAACCTCCTGCAGTACTACCAAAAGTATCTGCAAAATCATCTCCTATTAAAGCAGCATGAGAGTTTGCAGGTCTTCCTGATGTCATAGCAGAATATTCCGAAGACATTTGAGCTGCATTAAATTGATCGTTGTTAAAAGTAATTGGACCATCTGAATCAACTATTTCAGTTGCAGATGGTTGCGAAATATCATCAGTATTATCACTTGCACTTTTATCAGCATGTATTGTATAAGTTCCGACAAATTGAGATGCTGCTAACCTACCATCTGCTTGCGAGTTAGCAGAACCTATATTTGGACCGCCGATACTATTGTTAGTAAAAGATGAAGTAAATTGAGAGTGCTTTCCTAAGTAAGAAAATTGCGACCTAAACGGATTACCATCCAACTCGTAAATAACATCGTTTACAGTACTACGCCCCCAAGATGTATTTTGTGGTAACCAGTTAAAACCGTAAGGACCACCTTCTTTTGTTGGTGCATATCTATACTGATAAAAGAAAGTTACGCCATCTAAAGTTTGCGGATTTACAGTTCCATCCAAATCTATAATACCCGTATTCTTAAATACATACTCATAAATAAAATAATTATCATGATTTTGTTGACTATAAGCATAAAGCTTCCTAGTCATTGTAACACCTATTGCAGTGTTAACAACATTCTTAATCATTCTATCTGCCGGTAAATCAGGATCAACTTCATCTACAAAATCAAGAAAATCTAATTTGCCCGCAGGAAGTCCATCAACAAAAACACGCGGGTGATCAAATTTACCCACAAGTTTAAATTCTTGAGGGAGAAATTCACTTTTTATATTTTCAACTCTTGGGCCCATATGCACAACTTTAAAGTTAAATACCTTTCCGGCTTTGGGATCATTGTAGTTAAGTGTTCCTATCCATAGAGCTTTTGATGCTTGACTATCTTGTTTTTTATATAATGCAGGCCATCTCAGACCATCTTGTTGATCTGGAATAAGATGAGTTCTACCAAGTTCTATTTCCATACCAGAACTTGAATACCAATTATGTAATGATCCAACGGCCAACCACTTTGTAGATTGTCCAAAAGAAATTTGTGTTGCAAAAAATATAAAAACACTAACAAAAAATATTTTTGATTTCATTCTAAAGATTTCCTCATTTTACTAAACTTTATAAATGATTATTTAAAATCTATAATTAAGTGTAATTCCAAAAAAAACATTTCTAGGGTTTAAGAATGTAAAAAATGTTTGATTTGGCATATCTATATAAGCTTTATCTTCTAATATTTGATCCATTTTTGATTGAGCAACTTCTTGCCATTCTTCATTAATAAATTGCAAATATCTTTCTGTTGAACCTTCGTAATAAATGGCTCTTGAACTTGCAACAAATGTTGAAGGCAATTCTTCTGTAGTATTTATCCATTCAATTGGTACAAACTTAACGTCAGGATGTCTATAATCACCAGGACTATCATCACCAGCAATATTATTATATCCCAAATCTCCAGCAACATCATCCGGAAGATGTAATGATTGCATATAAAAATTCTTATCATGAATATCTCTATATGATAGATATGAGAAATGACGGACATTAAGTAGGTTGCTAAAATCAGCAAATAGTTTTAAATCTAAATCGCCAAAAGGAAAAACTTTTGTGATTTTTAAATCAACATTATAGAAGGATTTATTTTGAACATTAAAACTAATACCAGGCAAATTATTAGGATTCCAAGTAGTCCATGCACCAGCTCGCCATCTGGAAATAAATGTAAAGTGCCAATCAGCAAATAAATTTTGATCGAATATTTTTGGTCCAAAATCAGTTGGTGTGTGAATATCAATATAAGACTTAAGTAAAGGTCTAGGTCTAGGTTTATTTTGAACAGGATTATCTCTTAGATAATCTCTTTGCAAAGCCGGATTTTCATAATTTTCTAAATTACCAAAAAATCCAGAGGTTCCAACTCTATACTCAAAGTTAATATTTCCAGTTATCCACTTCCCACGCATTTTAGTTAAATCAACTTCAACACCAAAAATATCTTCATAACTATTATTTGTAAGTTTACGGTAATTAACTTTATCATCAAAACTTACAAAACGAGCATACAGTTCTTGATCTGTAATATCTTTGTAATACGCAGAAACTCTAACTAAATATTCATTTGCTATTGCCTGATCAAACCCAAGTTCATAAGCAACTGTTTTTGCCAAGGGTAAACTTGGTTCACCAATTCTTGCTAATTTATTATTGTTATCTCTCTGTATTCTATACAAGTTTTCAGAAGTTTGTAATTGCCTGTAGTGACCATAATTAAAGTAAAGTTTAGAATCCTCAGTTATTGGATGTGAAACGGAAATTCTTGGACTCAAAGTAAATAGAGCATCTGCTTTTACATTTTTAAAATCAGCTTCTAAGTTTGGATCATAGTCTTGAGAAAAGAATTCTCTATCATAGAGACCTGCACTAAACCAATTCCCATTTGGATCTGAATATTCACCAATTAAACCAATATTAGAAATCCAACCTTCAAATTCAATTTTATCTTGAAAATAAACTGTTCCCTTAATTGGTTCACGATTTATACTTGTCCAAATATTTCCTTCAGGTAAAAAATAGTTCACACTGCCAAACTCTAATTGTAAGTCTTCATAACTAATTTCTGCACCAGCTTTTATTTGATTATGTCTATCAAATTGATTTACAAAATCTACTCTTGCAGAATAGGTTGTTGTTTCACTAAAATCTCTTGAAGTGCTAACAGCTCCACCCATCCCAAGTGTTCCTTCAATTGAAAAGAGTGCATCTCTTTCAAAACCAAAAGGTGCCTCATCTAAAAAATAACCATCAAATATTTCATTTACTTTATCACTATTTCTATTTCTACCCGGTGAAGTATGATATTTTCTGCCCACTCTTAATAACTGAACTTCATAAAAAGTTTCTGGATCTAAAACATGTGTTAACTTTGCCGATAAAGTTGTACTAAACCTACTTGTCGGAGCATAATAATCATTAGTAAAGATTCTCCATGGAACAGTAAAACTAGAAGTATTTATAGTATTTGCAACACCCCAAGCACTTGAAAGAAACGATGTATTACCAGTTCTATTTGCGTTAGTTGCTAATATTTCACCATACAATCCCATAAATGTTAGTTTCATAGATGGTTTTAACTCTGCTGTAATTCGCGTCATTATACTTTGGTTTATAAAAGCGTCTCTAGAAAGTTGCATTAGATACATATCTTTTTCTCTTTTAAAAGAAGTATAAAAACGTAAATTACCTAATGCTTTAGAAATAAAAGGAACAGGCCCACCAAAACCACCATCAATGTAATAATCAGGTTGAGTTATGTCGCCTTGCTTTCTGTGTTCCCACATAAAAACTTTTTGTGCTGCTTCAGGAGTCAAATCATTTGTCGGGTCATCATCTTGAAGAAGTTTTTGAGAAAAAGAATTCCAACCATCAAACTGTGGGAATTGACGTTTTTTGTATTCATCCCAACTACCATTATTTGTTCCAGTCCACGCAACTTCATTATCTAAATATGGTTTTAACCAATATGAGTCTGCATCGTAAGGAGAAATATCAAAATGTTTAGGAGTTGGAGGTTTTATTTTAAATGTTAGTGTTCCAGAATATTTTTCTGCACTACCTTCTTTTGAAACTACATTAACAACACCAGCTCTTACATTATTATACTCAGCACTAAATCCACCTTTTTGAACAGAAATTTCTTGAACAGCACTTAATGGAATGTCAGTTATAGGTTGGTTTGACCTTCCATCTCTCATAGAAATTCCATCAACTCTAAATAGTATTTCACCTTGGCTACTACCTCTAACTTGAAAATTAGCTTCAACACCAGCCTGAAGTTCAAGAACTTCACCAACGCTTGTAACCGGCAATGATTCAATATCCTTACCTGAAATTGTTTGATGACTACCAGCTAAATCCATAATAACAACTGGAGTTTCGGCAACAACAACAACCTCTTCACTTGTAAAAGATTCTGTACTCAATTGCACATTTACTTTACTTGTCAAGTCAGTTCTAACTAAAATATTAGTTACTTTTTTTGGAGCAAAACCAATCATAGAGATTTTTAGACTGTATGTATTGGGAGATAAATTAATGATACTGAAATAACCATCAAAATCAGTAGCAGCCCCAATAGTAGTACCTTCAACAATTACATTTGCTCCTGGCAACGGCAAGCCAGATTCAGCATCTATAACTCTACCAGATATTTTACCAGTTGTACCTGGAAAAACATTTGAATTAAATAGAATTAAAAACGAAAAAATAAAAAATAATTTTGTCTTCATTAATACACCTTTATGTTAAAGCTTAATTTAAATATTATGCTATTTTATTTGTCAATTTTGCAGATAAAATTTTCTTAAGTGAAAAACACAGAAATAAAAAGAAAAGAAATTAGTAGAAATATTTTCATTTAATCTCCACCTTATATAAATGAACGTGTATAAATAAACTTACTATTTTATTTTACTAAATACAATTTGATAAATATCCTAAAACTTATCACTACATAAATATGTAGTGATGAAAGAATACTAGCTTAGAACTTTGGAACTATTTTTAATTTTTGCCCTTCGCTAACTGCCTTCGCTCTACTATTTACATGTAGTTTTTTGTAAATACTTCTTATGTAATAATTTACTCCGTTAACAGTTAATGATAGTTCTTTGGCAATAGTTTTATAAGATTTTCCTTCTGATAAAAGATTTAATATTTTCTCTTCTTTTTTTGTTAAATGGTCTTCATCATACTGAGGTTTATATCTATGAAAAGACTTGAGTACTTTTCTAGCTATTTGAGGAGACATTGGAGATCCACCTTTAATTGCTACTCTTATTGCATTAATCAATTCTTCCGGTGAAACAGATTTATGAAGATAGCCAATTGCTCCAGCTTGTAATGAGCCAAAAATACTTTTGTCATCATCTAAAATAGAAATCATGATAATTAGTACATCTTGATTTATATTGGATATTTTTTCGGCTCCCTCTATCCCATCCATTCCGGGCAAACCAATATCTAATAAAATAACATCCGCTTTTTTAATCGATTCTGAATCAATAGCATCTTCGCAACAACGAAATGAGTTAACCACCACAATATCAGATTCTAATTCTAGTGCTGCTTCCCAACCAGCTCTTACAAATGCATTATCTTCTATAATTGTAATTTTTATCATAATTCACTTCCTTTAATCTTAAAGGAAATCTCTAATTTCATACCTTTATTTTTAGAAGTTTCAAAACCATATTTTGCTTTTAATTTATCAGCTCTAAAAGCTATATTTTCTAATCCACTACCAAGAGTGTTTGAACTTTTATCAAAGCCAACTCCGTTATCTTCAATTGTGTAATGCAAAGTATTCCCAAAAAGTTGAAAAGAAATATTTACATTTTTACAATTGGAATGCTTTACTACATTAGTAACTGTTTCTTTGCAAACACACCACAGATGTTGACGCTTCTCCATACAAATCTTTTTGTCAAGTTCAACCTTCGGAAAGTCAATAACATATCCAATGTCTTTGGAATCAAATAAGTCTGATGCATACCTATTAAACTTTACTAAAAATTTTGACAAGCCATCTTCTTTTGGATTAACAGTCCAAATAATATCTTTAATTTTTTCTTGTGCTTCGTTTGAACTATCCATAATTAAATTAAGAAATTTATCCTTACTTTTCAAATCGGCACCTCGCTTAATAGCATTAACAAAATATTGAATACTTGCTAATGTACCACCAACTTCATCATGAAGATTTTTTGCAATTCGGGTTCTAGTTTTTTCTACTTCCATTAACTTTTTTAATCTATATTCATAAATTATAAATATCAGCAATAAAATTGAAAATATTGAAGCTAATATAAACCACCAAGTTGCCCAGTATGGTGGGTTAACAATTAACTTAATTGAACGACCTTTGTTATTCCAAACACCATCGCTGTTGGATGCCTTAACGTGTAGTTCATATTCCCCCGAATTCAAATTCATAAGTGAAATTGTACGGTTATTAGAACTAACAGAATTCCATTTATCGCTAAATCCTTTGAGTTTATATTTATATTTATTTTTGTTTGGTACAGCATAATGTAAAGAAGAAAATTCTATATCAATTATTTTATCTTTGGATGAAAACTCTATAACCTCTATTTCATTAATAGGTTTAGTTAGTTGAGAATTTGCTCCAACTTTTATTTTTTTATCCATAACTTTTAATTCTGTAAAAACAACTGGAGGAATAAAAGAAGCGTCAATAATATCTTTAGGATGAAATGAATTAAAACCTTTTAATCCGGCAAAAAACATTTTACCAAACTTATTCTTAAAATAGATATTCCCATTTGCCTCCATCCCTTGTAAACCATCAGAGATATTGTAATTAACAAACTCTTTTTTTGAAGGATTAAATTTTGAGATGCCTTTGTTTGTACGTATCCATAAATTTCCAAAGTCGTCTTCAAGTATTCCATATATTGAATTATCTTCTAATCCATCTTTAGTTGTAAACTGCTTAAAGTTATCTTTTCCTCTATTATATTTATTCAATCCTTGATATGTCCCAATCCATAGTTCGCCAGTACTCGATTCAAAAATTGAATTAATTCTTTCATTTGTTATTGAAGTCGTATCATTTGGAATATATGAGAAATGTTTAAATGTTTCTTTTTCTCTATCAAAAATATCAAGACCTCCGTAAGTGCCTACCCAAAGCAAGCCCTTACTATCTTCCAATACTGTCATAACTCTAGAATCTCTTAACGATTCGAAATTCTCTTCATCATGTCTATATCTTTTTATTTTACCTGAGCTCTTTGAGTAATGTGTTAAGCCACCGCCAAAGCTTGATGCCCAAAAATCACCTTTTTTATCGAAGTAAAAATTTTTGACAAAATTGTTGTCTAGCCCTGTTAAATTATCAATCTTATATTGTATGTATTTAAACAAGCCATCTTTAATATCTAAATATTGTATGCCGCGATAACTCCCTGACCAAAGAACATTATTTTCATCTTTGTAAAAACTTAATGAGACATTGCTCTTAAATTCTTTTTTTACATACTCGTTACCGTAATATTTTATTTTTCTTTTTATTCCAATATTATTAAAATTATTTGGGTCAATATTTCCACCCCAAAGTATTTCTTTATGAGTTTTATTTATCGGAATAACAAACTCAGAATTATGTTTATTATTATTTTGAGTGAAAGGTTCAAAATCAAATCTTTTTTTATTTAGGTTATATTTGTTAACTCCATAATTTGTACCAATCCATATTAGACTACTGCTGTCCTGGAAAATAAGTCTTATTTTGTTACTATTAATTGTGCTTAAATTAGATTGATCATTAAAATAATATGTTGTCTCAAAATTTTCTTTATCTATTTTATATAATCCATTGTAAGTTCCAATCCAAAAATTCTCTTTACCTTTAAATATTTTTCTTATATTATTTTCATTTACTTTAAATCGGAAATTTTTAACGTTCTTAATATTTGTGAATCTTTTTGTTTTACTATTTAGAATATTTAATCCGCCACCGAATGTACCAATCAGTAATTCTCCATTTTTATATTCAATAATATCCATAATTTGATCATGATTAATTGAATATTTAGAATTATCTATTGATTTTAAATGTGAAAATTTCTTGTTTTCAACATCAAATAAATTAAGTCCGCCATTATATGTTCCTACCCAAAAGCGACCATCACTATCTTCAAAAATAGCACTAACCATATTACTACTAATTGTTGTTGAGTCAGTTGGATTATGTTTGAAGTGGATAAATTTTTCTGTTTTTTTATTAAATAAATTTAATCCTCCACCAAGTGTTGAAACCCAAATTCTATCCGATTTATCTTGGTGAATTTTAAAAACCCTATCGTCACTTAACGAAGACGGGTCTTTATCATCGTGAGAAAATCTTTGAAACTTTCCAGTTAAAATATTAAATTTATTAATTCCTCCGCCTAATGTGCCAACCCAAATAATATTGTTCTTATCTTTTAATAAAGTAAACACATTATTGTTACTAAGACTAAAATTATCTTTTTTTTCATTTCTAAATATTTTGAAATTATATCCGTCATATCTGGCAAGTCCACTCTCAGTTGCTAACCATATAAAGCCTAAGCTATCTTGAATGATATCATTAACATTTCCAGGTGGAAGACCATGTGCAGTTTCAATTCGAGTAAAAGTTTCAGTTAGTTCTTGAGCTTCATAATTAGAGGGCTTTAAGAAATTTAGAAATGCTACTATAATAAGGAAAGTAACTTGAGATGTTATTTTCAACTTGTTAGTCAGGTTCATTTTAAAATTTATAAAACTTTTTTGTATTAACATAACTCTAGCAAATTATTCAATTTCTTCTACTTGAAGACTAAAAACATTTAAAGTTATTTCTCAATGAAGTTAATTTCAAGAAAGATTATATCAATATAAAAAACTATTGTGAGAAAGAATATATGCTAAACTAATAATGAGAAGTGAAAATTATCATTTAAGAATAATCTAATAATTGATTGAGATTTTATGGAAGGTAAAAAAAAAGAGATGACACCTTAGTAAGAATGTCATCTCAATTTTTAAAATACTAATAACGATAATACTCTGGTTTATAAGGTCCATCAACAGTTACACCAATATATTTTGCTTGGTCTTCGCTAAGGACATCTAGTCTTGCACCAACTTTTTCTAAATGTAATCTTGCAACCAATTCGTCCAAATGTTTTGGGAGCATATAAACTTTGTTTTCATAATTTTCCGGATGTAGCCAAAGTTCTAATTGAGCTAATGTTTGGTTAGTAAATGAGTTTGACATTACAAACGAAGGATGTCCGGTAGCACAACCTAAATTAACTAATCTACCTTCTGCTAATATTATAATTTCTTTACCATCAATATTATAAAGATCAACTTGAGGCTTGATAGTATCTTTTGTATCTCCATAATTTTCATTCAACCAAGCCATATCAATTTCATTATCAAAATGACCAATGTTACAAACAACAGCTTTGTCTTTAACTAATTTAAATGCTTCACTTGTAACAATGTCTTTATTACCAGTTGTAGTAACAACAATATCAGCTTCCGGTATTGCATCCAAAAACTTATTTACTTCAAATCCTTCCATCGAAGCTTGCAAAGCACAAATAGGATCTATTTCAGAAATTATAACTCTTACTCCGGCACTACGTAATGATTGAGCCGAACCTTTACCAACATCACCATAACCAGCAACCACAGCTACTTTACCAGCCATCATTAAATCGGTTGCTCTACGTATTGCATCAACAAGCGATTCACGACATCCGTATTTGTTATCAAATTTAGATTTTGTAACTGAATCATTAACATTAATTGCTGGAATTGGAAGAGTACCTTTTTCTACACGTTCATACAATCTATGAACTCCAGTTGTTGTTTCTTCGGAAAGACCTTTTATATCTTTAGCAAGTTCAGGATATTCATCCAAAACCATATTTGTCAAATCACCGCCATCATCAAGTATTAGGTTTAACGGCTTCTTATCTTCACCAAAAAATAATGTTTGTTCAATACACCAGTTAAATTCTTCTTCATTCATTCCCTTCCATGCATAAACTGGAACTCCAGCAGCAGCAATGGCAGCAGCAGCATGATCTTGAGTAGAAAAAATATTACATGAAGACCAAGTTACATCAGCACCAAGTTCCACAAGAGTTTCAATCAAGACTGCAGTTTGAATTGTCATGTGTAAACAGCCAGCAATTCTAGCACCTTTCAAAGGTTTTGACACATTATATTTTTCTCTTAAAGCCATTAAGCCTGGCATTTCAGCTTCAGCTAATTTTATTTCTTTTCTTCCCCAGTCTGCTAAAGAAATGTCTTTAACTTTGTAGGGTACATATTTAACTTCACTCATTTATTTTCCCTTTAGGTTTATATTTTTGAAATTTCTTTACTAAGTCTAATTTTTCCCACGAGAATTCTTTTCTACCGAAATGACCGTAAGATGATGTTGCTTGATAAATAGGTTTACGAAGACCAAGCCTTTTAATAATTCCAGCGGGAGTAAGATCAACTTCTTTCATAATCATTTTTGATATTTCATTATCGGAAACAACTCCGGTTCCTTTAGTATCAACAAAAATAGAAACTGGCTCTGCAACACCAATAGCATAGGCAAGCTGAACTAAACATTCTTTTGCTAGTTTTGCTCCAACTACATTTTTAGCTATATGTCTTGCCGCATAGGTTGCACTTCTATCAACTTTAGATGGATCTTTTCCTGAAAAAGCTCCACCACCGTGAGGAGCCCAGCCACCATAAGTATCAACTATTATTTTTCGTCCAGTCAATCCACTATCTCCGTGAGGACCACCAATCTCAAATTTGCCTGTTGGATTTACATAATACTTTGTATTCTTATCTAACAATCTTGCTGGAATAACTTTTTTAATTATATTTTTTATTACATCACTTTTAATTCTTTTCTGTCTTACTCCACTATCGTGTTGAGTAGAAATCACAACAGTATCAACACGCAAAGGTTTATGGTTATCATCGTACTCAACAGTTACTTGAGATTTTGAATCGGGTCTAAGGTAAGGCATTAACTTTTTATTACGCTTTCTAACATCTGCTAATTTTTTCATAAGTTTATGCGAATACATAATTGGCATTGGCATAAGTTCTGGTGTTTGATTGCAAGCATAACCAAACATAATTCCTTGATCCCCAGCACCACCGGTATCAACACCCATTGCAATATCTGGCGATTGAGAATGAATTGCGTTTAGAACGGAACAAGACTCAGAATCAAATTTATATTCTGCTTCTGTATATCCAATATTTTTAACTGTATCTCTAACAATTTTTTGTATGTCAACATAAGCGGAAGTTGTAATCTCTCCTCCAACTAAAACTAATCCGGTTGTTACAAAAGTTTCACAAGCTACTCTTGCACTTGGGTCTTGAGTAAATATTGCGTCAAGAACTCCGTCCGAAATTGCATCTGCAACTTTATCTGGATGACCTTCTGAAACTGATTCTGATGTAAATAGGTAGGACATTTAAACCCCTTTTTTGTTTTTAATTTTGTATCCTCTAGTAAATTAAAACTTATCTTTAAAAGTTAGATAATTTCTTTTCCATTAACAATAATTGAAAAAGACACAAGTAAAGAAATGACAAATAACAAAATAACAAAACTTTTTAATATTGAACTTTCAATAATCCAAGGTGGTATGGTTTGGGTTTCTGGTTGGAAGCTTGCTTCAGCTGTTTCTAGCAATGGCGGACTGGGTTTAATTGGTTCAGGCTCAATGACTTCTGAGGTTTTACGAGAACATATAATAAAATGTAAAAAAAATACTTCAAAATCATTTGGTGTAAACGTTCCCTTATTAAGAGAAGATGTAGAAGAATTAATAAAAGTTATAATTGAGGAAAATGTTAAGATTGTTTTTACTTCTGCCGGACATCCTGGAAAACATATTGATTTACTAAAAAGCAATAATATAAAAGTTGTACACGTTGTTCCAAATTTAATATTTGCATTAAAAGCAGAAAGTGTTGGATGTGATGCTATTGTAGCTGAAGGTGTTGAGGCTGGTGGACACAATGGTATAGATGAAATAACAACATTTAGTTTAATTCCACAATTAGTTGATGAACTAAAAATCCCCATTATTGCTGCTGGAGGAATTAGTGATGGAAGAGGAATACTAGCAGCTTTTTCTCTTGGTGCAGAAGGAGTACAAATTGGAACTCGGTTTGCTGTTACTCAAGAATCATCTGCACATATTAATTATAAAAAAGCTGTGGTTGAAGCAAAGGGCAAAGACACACAATTAATATTGAAAAAATTAGGTATGGCAAGAGTTATAAGAAACAAATTCAGCAAGGAAGCTGTTGAACGTGAGCTAAATTGTGATAGCTTAGATGAATTAAAAAAGTTTCTAAATTCAAACCGAGAACGAAAAGGAATATTTGAAGGAGACTTAACAGAAGGAATGATTGAAGCAAGTCAAAGTAGTGCGATAATAAAAGATATACCAACTGTTTCTGAGGTAATGCAAAGATTTATTTCCGAATATAATTTTAGAAAAACTTGTTTATGAAAATTTATTACTTTTAGTTTACGTCAATGATTTTTAAAAATAGAAAGTTTGAGTAAACTAAATTTTCTACACAATTTTTTATCCAATCAAATAGGAAGAAAACATAAATGAATATCTATCCAACAATAGTAACACTTCACATAATTTTTGCCGGCTTGTGGCTTATTTATTTTTTAGCTGAACGAATTTTAAAATCTCAAATTGAAGGCTCTTCTAACATAGATCTAAAAAACCAATCCATACTAATGTATATTCAATTTTCAAATATATTTGGAATTATTGGAGCTACTGGTATTGCAATATCTGGAATAGTTATGGTCTTGTTAAATAATTCTTTTGGATTTTTCAGTATGGCAAGTAATCATTGGCTTGCTACTAAACAAATTTTATTTGTAATAATTTTAGTTATAACATTCGCATTAATTATTCCAACATCTAAAAAAATTATTACTCAAATAACTGCAATGGGTGATAATGGAGTTCAAAAATTACTTGACAAATTTTACAAACAAAATTTGATAATAAATATTATTGTACTCATTAACTTTATTTTTGCTATTACTCATAGATTTTATAGTTAGTTCTTGTTTTATTCTTCCAAGTTTATCTAACTAGAAACTTCTAGGAAATTAGAAGTACAGTCATGTTGAGCGGAATCGAACCAGTAAGATGATGCACTTTCTCACTTCGACTCCGCTCAGTATGACAATAGCGTCCTAGGTGATTATTTTTCAGAAGTTTCTATCTATTTATTCCAGTATTAAAATGTTATGTTTAAATTTTTAATCGTCTGCTATTTATGAAAAAAATTCTATTGTTAGGATCAACAGGTTCTATAGGTGTTAGTACTTTAGATGTAATTAGAAACTTCAAAAATAAATTTGAAGTTTTTGCTTTAACAGCAAACAATAATATTGAATTGTTAGAGAAACAAGTTGAAGAATTTAAACCAAAATTTGTTGTTGTTAGAAACAAAGAAAAATTCAGTGAAATAAAAAACAAACTATCTAACAACTGCAAAGTACTTGGTGGCGAAGAAGGTTTAATAGAAGTTACTAAAAATGGCGATTATGATATTCTAGTTTCTGCCTTAGTTGGTTTTGCCGGATTACAACCAACAATAGAAAGTATAAAACGTGGAAAAAGAATAGCACTTGCCAACAAAGAAACATTAGTTGCTGCTGGTAGTTTGGTTATTGGGTTAAGTAAAAAACATAATGCCGAAATTATTCCAATTGATTCCGAACATAGTGCTTTGTTTCAAGCATTGGTTGGTGAAGAAATTACAAGTGTAAGAAAGCTAATTGTTACTGCTTCCGGCGGACCTTTTAGAACTAAGTCTGTAAGTGAGTTAGAAAATGTAACTGTTGCAGAAGCACTTAATCATCCAAATTGGGATATGGGAAATAAAGTTACAATAGACTCGGCAACCCTTATGAATAAAGGCTTGGAAGTAATTGAGGCAAAGTGGTTGTTTGGTTTAGGCAAAGATAAAATTGACGTGGTAGTTCATCCGCAATCAATAATCCATTCAATGGTTGAGTTTGTTGATAGCTCGATAAAAGCACAACTAAGTTCTCCGGATATGAAATTGCCAATTCAATATGCTCTGTCTTATCCTGAAAGATTAGAAAGTAGTTTTGTTGAAACTAATTTCCCAAAATTAAAAGAACTAACTTTTTTTGAACCCGATACAAGTAAGTTTCCATGTCTAAAATTAGCTTTTGATTCTATGGAACAAGAGGGACTCGCGACTTGTATATTGAATGCAGCAAACGAGATTGCAGTAGAAAAATTTTTAAAGGAAGAAATTAAATTTAATCAAATTCCAATTTTAATTGATGATGCTTTGAGTAATGTTAAAGATAATTATTCAAATGATCTTGAATCAATTTTGGAATGTGATCATCAAACAAGAGAATACGCAAAGAATTTTAATTAAGGAGAAACAGTTTGTTAGAATCTACATTTTATTTTATAATAACAATTGGCATTTTAGTTTTCATACATGAGCTTGGACATTTTCTTGCAGCAAGAATGTGTAATATGCGTACTGATGCTTTTGCTATTGGCTTTGGTAAGAGACTTTTTGGCTGGAATCAAATAACTGGATTTAACTTTGGAGATTTGGAAAAAGATGTAGATCTAAAAGGACATACAGATTATAAAATTTGTTTACTTCCACTTGGCGGTTACGTTAAAATTGCCGGTATGGTTGATGAAAGCTTTGATACTGAGTTTGCTAACCAAGAGCCTCAGCCTTATGAGTTTAGAGCAAAACCTACATACCAAAAAATATTTGTAATACTTGCCGGAGTTTTAATGAATTTGTTGCTTGCTATAGTTATTTATTCTGGAATAAATTTCTTCCAAGGTAAGCAGATAATGGAAACAACAAAAGTTGGTACAATTGCTGATTCTTCGCTTGCTTATCAAAGTGGTTTCCGTTCTAATGATAAGGTTAATTCAATAAATGGAACTACTGTAAATGATTGGGAAAAATTACTAACCACATTATTTTTTGATAATATGGGAAATGATGTTGAAGTTAATGTAGAGCGTAATGGAGAAGAACAAATTTTCACTGCACCAAAAGAACTTTTATCTAAAGCTTCTCAACAACCGGGTTTCCTTCCAATTGGGGAAAAGAAAACAATAATTTCTGATGTAATGAAAAATTCGCCTGCGGAAGATGCCGGAATAAAAGCAAAAGATATTGTTGTTGAATTAAATAGTAAACAAATTAATACCAGTACAGATTTAATTAAAATTGTTTCATCAAATAAAAATACTGATTTGCCAATTAAATTGATAAGAGGCGATGATACAATGAGTACAATTGTTAATCCAGGAATGAATGGTAAAATTGGAGTAGCAATTCATGAGATATATGCCGGGAAGATGAGTAAAAAAGAATATGGACTTGGTGAATCTGTTACAAAAGGTCTTGGTGATGTTGGCTCTTATACAGCACTTACTTTGGGAATGTTTGGTAAAATTATAAGTGGTGAGGCCGCTGTTGAAGATAATCTTGGTGGACCTGTAAAAATTGCAAAGTTTGCCGCTCAATCAGCAAATGCTGGCATTACTCCTTTTCTATTGTTTCTCGCAATGCTTAGTTTAAGTTTAGCCATTATAAATATTATGCCTTTCCCAGTTTTGGATGGCGGACATTTTGTAATAATTTTGGTTGAAGGAATTATTGGAAAAGAACTTCCAATAAAAATTAAGCTCGCAATTCAAAATGCTGGATTTATTATTTTGATGGCACTTATGGTTTTTATAGTTTATACAGATATAGCAAGTTTGTAAAATAATTTAAGCCTTCAAGGCTACTTATTTTCATCCTTGAAGGTTCTTAATTCTAAAAATGTTCTTTATATAAAACACTAGAGCTAGAATCTAGTCAACATCAACTTTTGTTGAAGCATTCCGATATGAGATATTCTCTCATTAAAAATATAAACCTATTTCCTAAAATAGAAAACAAGTATTCCCCTACTATAATTCAACCATTAAAAATATTATTCCTTCGCAGATCAAAATCTGTCGTGCATAAAATATATTGTCAATTTTTAGTCTGTGTATTTTTATTGATGTTACTCACTTCACAAATTTCCCCAATTATATTTCTTAACCATTTTTAACAAAGGATAACAAATGAGAATCATTTTCATTTTTTTAATTTTTACATTTAGTACAAATTTAATTTACAGTCAATCTGAATTAGAACACAATTTAGATAGTGTAATAGTTACAGCCAATAGAGTCCCAACTCTGCCCTCAGAAATTGGTAGAAGTATTGAAGTTATATCTCAAACTGAAATTAAACAGTTACCAATTTCTACAATTAATGATTTACTTGAACAAGCTAGCGGTGTTGATATTAAACAACGCGGAGTTGAAGGAGTACAAGCTGATGTTTCAATTCGCGGAGGTTCTTTTGAGCAAACGCTAATTTTAATTGATGGAATTAAAATTACTGACCCGCAAACCGGACATCATAATATGAACTTACCAATTGCTCTTGACCAAGTTGAAAGAGTGGAGATATTAAAAGGACAAGGTTCAAGAATACACGGAGCAAATGCGTTTAGTGGGGTGATAAATATTATAACCAAAAAGAATGCAACCAATAACTTGCAGCTTAATTTACAAGGTGGAGAAAATTCATTTTATAAATTAGGGGTAAATAGTTCTATCAAAGTTAAAAATACTAATCACCATATCTCATTTTCTAAAACTAAGTCCGACGGATATAGATTTAATACTGGTTTTGAGAATTATAATTTTTCAATTAATAATTCCTTTAATTTTTCTGATGTAATAGTAAATTCTATTTATGGTTATACTGATAAAGACTTTGGAGCAAACAGTTTTTATACAACAAGATTTCCAAAGCAAGCTGAAAAAACCAAAACTCATTTTGCAGCAATTTCTGCTGATATTGAATTTGATGATTTTAATTTAACTCCGAAGTTATATTGGAGAAGAAATGATGACGAGTTCGTACTCGCTAAAAATAATCATGCATTTTACAAAAATAATCATAGAACAAATATATACGGAGGCGAACTTCAAGCTTCCACCAATATTCTTGGAGGTTCAACAAGTTTTGGAACTGAATATTCTTTGGATAAAATTACAAGTAATAATCTTGGAGAACATCAACGGGCTAGACAAGGATTCTTCATTGAGCAGAAGATAAATTTAGCAAATCATCTAAATCTAAATTTAGGTGGATTTGCTTTTAACTATTCGAACATTGGTTGGAAGTTTTGGCCGGGTTTTGATATTGCTTACTCACCGACAAAAAGCCTAAAAGTATTTGCAAATTTCGGAAGAGCTTTTAGAATTCCTACTTATACAGAACTATATTATAGCGATCCGGTTACAAAAGGAAATTCAAAGCTCCACCCAGAAGAAACAACTAATTATGAGCTTGGAATAAATTACAAACTCAAATCAATTAAATTTAATGCATCAATATTTAAAAAGGAAGGAGAAAATTTGATTGATTATATTAAAGATGAAACTACTGGAATTTGGGATGCAAGAAATATAACAGAAGTTAATACCAATGGATTTGAAATTGGTGCATCAATTGATTTTAACAAAAACATTCTTTCCTCTTTCCTAAAAAAAATAAAAATAGATTACACTTTTCTGGACTCAGATAAAATTGAAACTGAAATAACTTCTCGTTACACTTTAACTCATTTGAGGCATGATATAAGTCTAAAGATTTTTAATAATCTTCCGCTTAACATAATTCAAAGTTGGGCAATAAACTACGAAGATAGAGTAAGTTTAGACAACCATTTTACTATTGATACTAAGCTATCAAAGGAGTTTAAGGGTTTAAATGTTTTTCTAAAAGTATCAAATCTATTAAATAAAAGTTATGAAGAAATTCCAGGTGTTCCTTTGCCAGGAAGATGGATAATTGGTGGAGTTAGATTTAATGTTTTATGAATTGGATGTTTTTATAAACTACAAAGTAACAAGTACTTTATAGAACAATTAGCAAAAAATAAAATTACTGCACTAATATTTAAGCATTTATTTTCATAGCTTTGATCAATCTATGTATCTCTCAACCTTCTAAAAATAGAAATCATAAATCCAACAACAACAACTATAACACCCAACCAAATTAAATTTATAAATGGTTTTACACTTGCCTCAATTGTTAAAACTTCTTTGGGAGCTGCGGCTATTTTTTCTGTCTGTTTAGTTAGCGATGATAAAACTAAATTTACACTTCCGGCAGCATCTAATTTTTCTACATTTATCTTTAAGTCCAACTCATTAATCTCAACGGGAATGTATTCTTGTTGTTTGTCTTTACCTTTTATTTTTGGTTCTACATTATAAGTTTTTCCATAAGCATTAACAGTTAACTCAATTCCTATTTCAAAACTTCCTCCACCCATCATAGAATTCATTGCATCTTTGGGGAAATTAAATTTATTGAATGTAATTTTATTGCCTTTGTATTCTTTACTTTCACCTTTGTTCAAAGTTACTTTTTCACCCTCGCTCGTATTCTCTTTTGTTCCATCAGAATAACTTACTGGAGTGATGTAATAATCCTTGGTAAACATTGTCCAAATATCTGGGTTACGCATTAGGCTACCATCAAAGGGCGAAACAAACATAACCGGAGAAACTATTGACTTTGAATTTTTATCGGCGGTTGCAACCTCAACGTTAAAAGAATATTTGCTTCCATTCTCAATTGGATTAAAATCTACAAAAGTTAAATCGTAACCCAACACATTTTTACTTTTCCCTTTTTCAAGATCAACCATTGTCTCTTCGGAAAAATTTCCGGTTGCAATTACACCAAGCATAAACAATGCAATTCCAAGATGAGCAACATAACCACCAATAAAACTTGGTCTTTTTCTAACAATTTTATATGTGATTTCAAAATTGACTACTGCAGTAAAGACAGCAGAAAATGTTAGTAGAATTAACATAACACTAAAAACTTTTCCAGCAAAAATAATTACAGCACTTAGTAGAAGTGTAACAACTACTGGAATTAATAATTTTTGTAAAACATCTTTCCCCTTGTTCGCTTTCCATTTTAGAATTAGACTCAATCCGTTTAACAACCCAATGATTATTGCAATTGGCAAATTCAATTCATTGTAGAATCTTATCTCAACAGCATTGCCGAATATTGGAGCGGAAGTTCCGGCAATAACTATAATTGCAGCTGCTAACAAAGTTACAGCTCCTGTAAACAAAGCTAATTCTTTTGATAGAACACTTTCGTCTTGTTCAAATTCTATGCTTAAAGTTTTCCATCTTACAACAAAACCAATTGCTCCAATTAGTAAAAATGTTACCATAAAAACTACAAGTAAAAGATAAACTAACATTCCGGGTTCTGCAAAAGAATGAACTGAGGAATCGCCAAGCACACCGCTACGAGTAAGGAACGTGCTGTATAGCACTAAGACATAAACTAACATTGAAAGAATTAAATTTGTCTTAACAAATCTTCCATCACTATTTTTTGATTGAGTTTTTCGTTGAATTATTAAAGTGTGAATCGCAGCAACTCCAACAATCCAAGGTATTAAACTAGAGTTTTCAACCGGATCCCAGCCCCAATATCCGCCCCAGCCCAAAACTCCGTAAGCCCAATAACCACCTAGCATAATTGCAAGTCCAAGAACCATTGTTCCAGCTAACATCCAAGGGAAAGATTGTCTAACCCATTCCTTATAATCATTTTTTAAAAGTGCCGCAATTGCAAATGCAAACGGAACTGCAGACATTGCAAAACCAATAAATAAAATTGGCGGATGTATTTGCATCCAAAAATTTTGCAAGAGCGGATTCAATCCTTTTCCATCAATTATAAATTCATTTATGGAAATCCCATTAGCAACAAGGTGTCCGTAAAGTTCACTTCCCATTTTAATGAAGTTAGTATTTGTTTGGTCATCACTAAAAAAGAATTGCTCAATAAATGGAAGAGAAAGAAATTGTTGATTTATTAATTTGATATCAATAAAAGTATCAGTCAGCCAAATATAGTTGAACGGACTTTTTAAAAGTGGACTTACCAAAAAAAGTAGGAAAGACAAACTAAGTCCAAAAACCATCATCACTCTTGGTTCAAGGTCTCCCCTTTTAGAGGTATAGTCTAATAAAATTATTCCAATAATTGCTGTGAAGAAAGTCCAAAGTAAAAAGCTTCCTTCTTGTCCTCCCCAAAAAGTTGAGAATAACAATCCGGTGGATAAACCACTTCCGCTATATTTAAAAATATAAAGATGTTGATACTGATGTGTTAGAATTGACCAAACAAGAACTAGACTTGCTATAACAGTCATAGAAGAAGCGATGTGAAAACCAATTCTCGCTTTACCTAATGTATTTGTATAACCTTTATAAGTTAAAAAATACATTACTACAGAAAACAATCCGCCAAGTAAACCGATTGTTAAAAGAACATTGCCAAGCATAATATTAGTAAACCTTTCTGCTTATGATTTTGAAGAAGCCTCAAAAGTTTCTTCGTATTTGGAAGGACATTTAGTTAAAATATCATCTGCGTGAAACGAACCATCTTGATACTTACCAGTAACAACAACTGATGTTGCAGATTCAAAATTATTTGGAATTGTTCCATTATAAATAACTTTCATTTCGTTGCCAAGATAATCTACAGCAAAAAATGAGAATTGTCTTTTGTCTTTATCTATAATATAGTTTTTTTCTTTAACCCAACTACCAGTTGCTTTAATAGTTTTGGTAGAAGTTTTAACAATGCTAAAATTTTCTTCGTACGAGATACTTGTTTGTGTAAAAAGATAACCCATAATTCCCATAAAAACTGCAATGATAATTACGCCAAACATATATTTACTTTTCATTTCTATTCCATCCCTTCTTTTTTGATTTCTTTTTCAATTTCTTTTAATCTATTGTCTAAACTATTCAGATATGAAAAAATTCCAATCCAAATTGTAAGTACAATAAACATTACAATATATAACGAATTAACTTCTATAAACTCAAAAAAACTTTCCAAAAGTTACCTCAATAATATCTTAAATAATTTATCTTTAATAATAAGAGACTTATAACCGATGCTCCACATTTTATAATATAACAATGTAAAAGCTGTTAGCGACATATAAAATATAAATTGCATTGTGCCATTCATTTTGAAATCTATTACAGGACCAAGATTATCGTCATCCGCAGAACCAGGATGAAGACCGGTCATAATTCTTGGCATAATAAACACGAAAAAAGGAACTGTTAAAAATGCTAAAATAGAATACACAGCAGAAAGTTTAGCTCTTTTGTCCTCATTTTCTACCGCTGAACGGAGTGCAAATAAAGAACCATAAATTAGAAGCAAAATAAAAATACTTGTTTCCCTTGGATCCCAATGCCAAAACTTACCCCAAGTAAACTTAGCCCAAATTGAACCCGTTATAGTTGCAAGAATTATAAAAACCATTCCCACTTGCAATGCTGCATGCGATTTTGCATCATCATCTAAATTTTGATTTCTTAAATATTTAATTCCATAAATCATTGACATTAGAAATGCGACAACTGCCAACCAAGAAGTTGGAACATGAAAGAATAATATTTTCGCTTTTTCTTCAAGTCCGGGAATGTCAGGGAAGTGATACCACTCAGTTGGATGCGAAACAATTGGGAATGCTATTCCTGTAACAATAACAATTGTCATTAAAATAAAAAGTAAAGATTTGTATATCATTAAAATTATCTTTCTAAAACTAGAATGTCATATAAAATTAGAATGTAAATTTAACTATTTAGCCATTGAGAACAAATAGAATAATCTATCCAATTTGGAGTATTATTTGCAAATAAGTTGTATAATTCTATAATATAGTTTATCTTATCTTCAGTCCAGAAGTTGAAATTTATGTTGATAATTTGTTAACAATTCCCATATAATATTGAATGAACGATAAGTATAAAGAACTCCTAAATTTATTAAATGACCAAAAAGAAATTTTTGGTGATTATCTTTTCGAAGAAATTGTGATAGATACCTCTGTGCTTCCAGTACAATCATCTAAGAATAATATTGTTAGTGATACAGTAAATTCTTACAATATAAATTCTCAAAATGTTGAGGAATCTAACAACTATAATTCATTAACTGATTTTGAGAATGCAATAAGTAATTGTCAAAAATGTAGCCTTGGAAAATCAAGAGATAAATTTGTTTTTGGTTCTGGAAATTCCAATGCGGATGTAATGATAATTGGAGAAGCTCCGGGAGCAGATGAAGACAAACAAGGCAAACCCTTTGTGGGTAGGGCTGGCAAGCTATTGACTGACATTTTGAAAGCAATTAATTTTGAACGTGATGAAGTATTTATTGCTAACATTCTAAAGTGTCGTCCGCCAAGTAATAGAAATCCTTTGCCCGAAGAAATGAATGAATGTACACCTTATCTGTACAAACAAATAGAAATGATTAAACCAAAAGTTATACTTTGCTTAGGATTAGTTGCCGCACATTATTTAATTGATGACAAACTTAGTCTAACAAAAATGCGTGGCAACACTTATGAAATTAAAGGTGTTAAAACAATGGTAACATATCATCCGGCAGCTCTACTACGCAACCCAAATTGGAAAAGAGGTTGCTGGAATGATGTTCAACAATTTAAGAAACTGTATGAGAGTTTAAAGGAAACAAAATAAATGCCTGAAGAATACGAACAAACCCAAATTGCCGAGTATGATAATTCAGCAAAAAGACAACCGCCATCAGCAGTAGATGTAGAGGTTGCAGTTCTTGGAGCAATGATGCTTTCTCCAGAAGCTGTTCCAAAAGTAATTGAAAATTTACAACCCGATTGTTTTTATGATAGAAGAAATGCAATCATCTATGAAGCAATGCTATCTTTGTTTGAGTCTAACGAACCAATTGATTCAGTTTCGCTTTATGAAGAATTAAAAAAGGATGGCAAAATTGATAGTTGTGGCGGTCCAGTTTATATTAGTAAACTTGCTCAAGATGTTTCGTCAGCTGCCAATGTTGAGTATCACTCCAAAGTAGTTTTGGAAAAATGGATTTTAAGAAAACTCATTGATGCATCCATGAATATTGCTACCGAAGCTTACAAAGGAACGGAAGATGTTTTTGATATTCTAGACATTGCAGAAAAAACTATCTTTGAAATTACCGAAGCTGGATTGAAAGAATCGTACAAAGGTATGGATAGAGCAGTGATGGAAGCCATTGAACATATTGAGGCTATTCACTCAAGAGAACTTGCATCCTTTGCTGTTCCAACTGGTTTTTATGAACTTGATGATATGTTGGGCGGATTTCAGAAATCAGATTTAATTATTGTTGCTGCTAGACCATCTATGGGGAAAACTGCTTTCGCACTTTCAGCGGCAAGAAATTCTGCAATTGATCACAATGTACCAATTGCAATTTTTAGTTTGGAAATGGCAACCATACAACTTGTAATAAGATTAATATGTTCGGAAGCAAGAATAAATGCTCATAATGTTAGAACAGGAAATTTTAAAGCAGCAGACGGACCAAGGATTAGTAGAACAGCTAACAAACTTAGGGAAGCTCCTATTTATATAGATGATACTCCGGGACAAAATGTTTTAGAAATTAGAGCAAAAGCAAGAAGATTAAAAGCAGAAAAAGGTATTGGCTTAATTATAATTGATTATATGCAGTTAATGACAGGTGCTTCTAAATCACAAAGTAGAGAACAAGAAATTTCAACCATTTCTCGATCTCTAAAAACTTTAGCTAAAGAACTTAATGTTCCGGTTATTGCACTATCTCAGCTTAATAGAGCTGTTGAATCAAGAACAGACAAACGTCCGCAGCTTTCTGATTTAAGAGAGTCGGGTTCTATCGAGCAAGATGCAGATGTTGTAATATTTTTAAGTCGTCCAGAGTATTATGGAATTACACAATTCCCAGATGGAGAATCAACGGAAGGAATTGCAGAAGTGATTATTGGGAAGCAGCGTAACGGTCCAACTGGAGATGTTAGGTTGAAGTTTGTAAAAGAATTCGCAAAGTTTGAGAATCTTGATACATTCCATAAAAGTTTTGAGGGATTGCAACCTGAGCAATCAGGCAATGATGATGGGGATATGCCTATATAAAAGTTTCTTCAAAAATAAGTAGTGATTAAATTAAGAGATTCACAGATGAATATTAGAAGTGCAAACGATACAATTAAAGGATATTTCTATCAATTTGATTACACAATTGAAAAGTTACTGAATTTATCAAATGATAGTAACGAAATTACAGTTGAAGGTATTGAGGATATTGACATTGAGGCATCAACTGAAACTACTGCAATACAGTGTAAATACTATTCCAAATCTGAATACAATCATTCAGTAATTGCTAAACCTATAAGATTAATGCTGAGTCATTTTAAAAATGTGAAAAATGGAATAAGTACGGAAATCAAATATCATTTATATGGTTATTATTCTTCGGGACAACATAAACTATCATTGCCTATAGATGTAAAATATTTAAAAGAAAAATTCCTGACTTATAAAAGTGGTGGTGTTCAAAAAGAACATCACAAAATATTAAGACTTTCTGATTCCGAGTTACAAGAGTTTATTGATTTACTATCAATTGATATTAATGCAAAGGATTATTTAACACAGTTTAATGACATTACAACTTCCCTTTCTACTATTTTCTCCTGTGATATTTTCGAGGCAGAATACTATTTTTATAATAATGCCCTAAATGAAATACGAAAATTAGCTATCGAAAGTGATGTGAATAAAAGAAAAATCTCAAGAAGTGACTTTTTAGGAAAAATTAATAACAAACAAGTTTTATTCAACAAATGGTTTTTAGAACTTAAAGGGAAAAGGCAATATCATAGAGAACTAAAAGACAAGTATTTTAGAGCTTTGAACAAATCGCCTTTTGAGCGATTTTTTATAATCGACTTACCAGCTTCATATTCAATTAGTATGCTTAAAGAATTAGTGTTTATAATTTCAAAACGTTATTCAAATTTAAAAAGAAGAGAGCTGCAAACATACTGTCCATATGTTTACTTTAATAATCTTGCAGACACTAAATTGATTGAACTTAAGAAACAACTTTTCACAGAAGAATTTATCTTTCTTGATGGAGTACCTTTTCAAGGAGCTGAATTTTCAGCAAGAGATGTGTCAAAAAAAGCGGATTGTAACAATGGTATAAAAATAAAATTACTAAAAGAACAAACAGAAATAACTGATACACTTGATTACATTACCAAAACAAAAAAAATATACCAGTTCTATTTTGAAAACATTGTTTATACAAATACTAATAATGGAACTTCAAATATTAAAATTCAGATTTCAGATTTAAATAGCATAAAGGATATAATATAATGGCAGAAGAAAATAAGGTAAATGCAGAGGTTATTTCTGTTTATCCAAATAAAGTAAAAATTGCGGTAGACGATGATTTTATACAATCTGCATCAGAAACACTAAAAATTGGTTCATATATTAGAATTTCTGATGATGATGATATTGCTCTTATTGCAATGATTGATAATTTTCTAATTGAAGTTCCAGAAGAAGGAGAAGTAAAACGAAGATATATAATTGAGGCTAATCCGCTTGGTGTTGTTAAAGATGGTATATTTCAACGAGGTGGAGATACAATAGCAATTCCACCGAAGAAAGTTGAACCTGCAAGAGAAAGTGAGATATTAAGTATTTATTCTCAATCTATTAAAAAGGTTGAAAAATTTGAATTTTCATCATTGTCTTCTAATTCAAAAATACGCGTTCCAGTAAATGGAAACAATTTTTTTAACAAACATATTGCGATTATAGGTTCTACTGGTTCTGGTAAATCACATACTGTATCAAAAATCATTCAACAAGCAGTCGCTGAAAAAGATGGTGATTTTTTACTGAATAATTCTCACATTATCATTTTTGACATTCATTCTGAATACAAATCAGCATTTCCTGATGCTAACATTATTGATATAAATAATTTAGAAATGCCATACTGGTTACTTAATAGTGAAGAACTTGAAGAAATATTATTAGATACAGGTGAAAGAGATAATTATAATCAGTCATCAGTTTTTAGAAAATTAGTCACAATAAATAAGAAAAAACATAACCCAACTCAAAACAAGGTGTTCTATGACACACCATTATTTTTTGATATTAATGAAATTGAAAATGCTTTGTTGAATTTAAAATCAGAAACTAAAAATTCAAAGACTCCTAATCGCTTTATGATTATTGAAGATTCGTACAATTGTATAAATTCGAGTACAACAGCTGAAACAGGCATTTTATTGACGGATGATGAAAAAATCAATAAATATTTTGAAGAAGTCTTTTTATTTCACCCGACAAAAAATCAAAACGTAACGAAAGGTGATTATGCCGAAGGTACTTTGGATAAATTTGTTGTCAGATTTCAAGAGAAAATTAATCAAGATAGACTATCGTTTCTTTTTGGTTCAAGTTCAAAAACAATATCCTTTGAAGATACAATTAAGCAACTAATAGGACAAGCTACTCAAACAAAAAAAAATGTAACAATATTAGATTTGAGTGGAATACCTTTTGAAGTATTAAGTATTACAGTTTCTTTAATTTCAAGAATAATTTTTGAATATGGATATTATTATAAAAGACTAAGAACAAAAAAAGATCCGAATGAGAAAATAAATAATGACACTCCTTTTCTCCTTGTTTATGAAGAAGCACACAAGTATGTTCCCAAAAGTGATTTAGTAAAATTTAGAGCTTCTAAAAACTCAATTGAACGAATAGCTAAAGAAGGACGTAAATATGGAATAACACTTTTATTAGCAAGTCAAAGACCATCTGAATTGTCAGAAACAATATTCTCACAATGCAATAATTTTATTGCAATGCGATTGACCAATCCTATTGATCAACATTATGTTAAAAGGTTATTACCTGATACATTGGGAAATTTAACTGAAAAATTACCTACCTTGAAAGCAGGTGAAGCATTGCTAATAGGAGAATCAGTTGTACTTCCATCGATAGTAAATATAGATATATGTGATTTGCCGCCTTCTTCAAATGATATTCCTTATTGGGAACTCTGGAAAGAAGAATGGAAAGAAGCTAAGATTGATGAAATAAAAATAGAATGGTATTCATAAAATACATTAGATTGTCTTTTAAATTAATTTATTGTGAACTAAAATTTTTGAATTATGAAAAAACTAAAATACACAATCCCATTTTTATTTTTTACAACTTCAATTTTTGCACAAACTATTTACACTCAAAAAGATGTTGAAGTTTGTAACACAAAATTTGATTTTGCAGTAAGTGAAAATTTAGACTCGCTTCCAATCAACGAAGTGTTAATTGAAATTGCAAAAACATTTCTTGACCTTGATTACGAAGCCCACACTTTAGAAAAAGGAGAGCATGAACAATTGGTTGTTCACTTAACTGGTTTGGATTGTTACACTTTTTTTGAAAGTTCATTTGTGTTTGCTCGAAGTATTAAAAAAGGTAAAACTTCATTTCAAGATTTCCAAAATGAAGTAACAAATATTAGATACAGAGATGGTAAACTTGATAAGTACCCTTCTCGCCTTCACTATGCTGCTGACTGGTTATACGACAATGACAAGCGAAAAACAGTTAAAGATATAACGGAAGAAATTGGTGGTATTCTTTATAAAAAGAAAATTGATTTTATGAGTACGCATTCTAAAAGTTATAATAGATTAAAAGACAATCCCGAATTTATAAAACAGATTGCCGAAACAGAAAATGAAATGAATAAGCGTGATTATTATTACGTTCCTCAAAATTATATTTCTTGTGTTGAAGATAAAATTCAATCCGGAGATATAGTTTTAATTACAACCGGAATTAAGGGACTTGATATTTCGCATACTGGAATGGCAATTAGAATGGAAGATGATAGAATTCATTTTCTTCACGCACCAATAAAAGGAAAGAAAATTCAAATTACAGAAAAACCATTGGGAGATTATATTAAAGGACTAAAACGTCATACAGGAATTATGGTTGCAAGACCACTTGAACCTTAGTATTTTATACATAAATAATTACACAAATAAAATGGACATCCGGCTTCGTTCCAAAAAAAAACGCCGCGACATTCTGGGGGAAATAATGAAAAGAATATATATATCAGTTTTGCTAATGTTAGTTATTGCAATTGCTTGCGACACTAAAAAAGAAGAAGTGTTACCTGAAGGAACTTCCAAAATAACCGCTAAAGAATTTATTAATGCCTCTAGGTTTACGTACATTCTTGGAGATGTTGGTGGTAAAGACCAATGGATTGCAGTTAACCAAATGCCAGTTGAAAAGGGCGATATTTTTTACTTCGCAGATGCAATGGAAATGAAAAACTTTGAAAGTAAAACACTAGACAGAACTTTTGAAAGTGTGTTATTTGTTAATACGATTTCGCGAAAGATAATTGACAAATCAAAATCTGACGCAAAAATTGTAAAACCAAAACGAACTGTAAGAGAAGATGCAGTTAAAGAAAAAATTAATATTACTCCACTTGCAAATGGTCAAACTATTCAATCAATTATTGAGAATAAAGACAAATTAAAAGATAAAACTATTAGGGTTAAAGGAGTTGTTACTAAATTCAATAGCGGAATAATGGGAAAGAATTGGCTTCACATTCAAGATGGAACAAGTTCCGGCTCGGCAATTGATATAACTGTAACCTCTGACCAAGAAGCAAAAATTGATGACACTATAATTCTTGAAGGAACTGTTAGTTTGGATAAAGACTTTGGTTCTGGTTATTTTTATGATGTAATAATTGAGAATGCAATTATAACTGTTGAGTAAAAATACGAAACACATAACAAACCTTTACTGTCATTGCACATCCAACGTTTTGTGTTGGATGTAGCAATCTGTTAAATGATAATCGTTATCCGTAACAGATTGCCACGTCGTAAAAAGCACTCCTCGCAATGACAATAAATTATTAGTTCTACTCTACTTCAATCAAAGATTTATCATAATCTTCAACATTTTTATAACCTAGTAAATTCAAAAGTGTACCAGTTACATTTGTTAACCCTGGTGCATCAACATCTGCCATTTTATAATCATCCTTGTAACTTGGATCATAAATAATAAATGGTACTGGGTTTAATGTATGAGAAGTTTTAGGTGTACGAACTCCATTCTTTTCAGTAAACATTACATCAGCATTTCCGTGATCGGCAATGATAACAGCTATTCCACCAACTTCATCAATAATTGGTAGTAGTTTTCCTAAGCCTTCATCAACAGCTTCTACAGAAATAACAGTAGCATCAACAATTCCGGTATGTCCAACCATATCTCCATTTGGATAATTGATTCTACCAAATTGATATTTCCCAGATTTCAAAAATTCGATTGTCCTATCAGTAATCTCATCGGCTTTCATTCTTGGAGCTTTATCAAATTCAATTTTATCGGAAGGGACTTCTACATAAGTTTCTTTTTCTTCACAAACGTAACCAGTTTTATTTCCGTTCCAAAAATAAGTTACATGTCCAAATTTTTGAGTCTCAGAAATTGCAAAAGAATTTACTCCTTCTGCACAAAGATATTCGCTCATACTTCTTTCAATAACAGGAGGTTCAACTAAATAATTATTTGGGATATGTTGATCTCCATCATACTCCATCATTCCAACATAAAAAATATTTGGTACACGTTGCCTATCGAACTTATCAAATTCATCACCCATTTCAAATGCCTTAGAAATCTCAATTGCTCTATCACCTCTAAAGTTCATAATAAGAACAGTGTCTCCATCTTCAATAGTACCAACGGGTTTGTCGTTATTATTAACAATTACAAATGGGTCTAAGTACTGATCCGTTTTGTTTTCATCTTCTGCATAAAATGTTTCAATAGCTTTTGAAGCAGAAGAGAACTTTCTTCCAACACCTAATACGTGAGCATTCCAACCACGCTCAACAATATCCCAATCGGCATTGTATCTATCCATTGTTGTAATCATTCTTCCACCACCAGAAGCAATTTTATAATCAAAATTATTCTTCTCGGAAATTGTATTTAGCAATTCTTCCAATGGCTTAACATAAGTAGGAGCAGTTCTTCCGCCAACGTCTCTACCATCCAGCAAAACATGTACTCTTACTTTTTTAATATTTTTGGCTTCACAATCTTTTACCAAAGCAAATAAATGGTCAATGTGCGAGTGAACATTTCCATCAGATAAAAGTCCTAGAAAATGAACAGTTCCAGTTTGCCCTTTTTCAATAACACCTTTCCAATTTTTAGAATTAAAAATCTCTCCTGATGTAAATGATTCATTTACTAATTTTGCACCTTGCGCAAAAACTCTTCCAGCACCAAGAGCATTATGTCCAACTTCACTATTACCCATATCATCATCAGTTGGCAAACCCACAGCTTTTCCGTGAGCCTTTAATTTTGTTGTAAGTGGTAGTTGCAAAAGTTTATCTAAGTTGGGAGTTTTTGCAAGATGTACAGCATCACTTTCGTCTTGTTTCCCAAATCCTACTCCATCCATAATTATTAAAAGTACAGGTCCTTTTCTTCCAGTAAATTTTTCTAGCTTCTCTAATTCTAAACTCATTTTATTCCTTTGATTTTATTAACTCATTAACAATTTTATTTTCATTTCTAAATATAATCAATTTGCAAATTTGTTTTGTTAAACTTTAGCAACCAGAATAGATAGATATTTATATTATGATATTTCTTTCCCTTTATTTATACGAAAAATGGTTTTATATTTGATTTCAAATATTTAGAACTCAATAGAACTTTATAAAATTATGAACGAACTAATCTATCACTTTTTTGATGATGATGAATTTTTAAGAATCTCAAATACAATTAAAGATGCTGAACTACAAACTTCCGGTGAAATACGAGTTAGTCTCCAAGAACATAGAAAGTTTAGCGAACGTAATTCTAGCTTGCTATTATTAGCCGAGAAAGAATTTTACAGACTGAACATGCATCAAACAAAAGATAAAACTGGTATTCTATTACTCTTTATTTTAGAAGAAAGACAATTTTATATTTTAGCAGATGAAGGAATAGATAAAGTTGTTAACACTTCTATTTGGAAAGAAGTTGCAGACAATATGGAAAAGGATTTTGAACATGGATATTTTTCCGAAGGTATAATAAACGGTGTAAAAAAAGTAGGGGATATTTTGAGTGAACACTTCCCTATTAAGTCGGATGATAAAAATGAACTAACAAATAAAGTTGTTCTACCCGGAAAGAAATTCTAATGAATCAAAACAGAAGAAAATTTCTTAAGAAAGGAATCATTGCTACTTTAGGTTCGTTCGTAATTCCAAAAATGTTACTTGCAGATGAAGATAAAAACCAATCATTTATTTTAAGACCAGACCCAAATAGTTGGCAAGACGATGACATAAATATTGCATGGATTGGACACGCAACAATTCTGATAAACTTTTATGGAACAATAATTCTTACAGACCCAGTTTTACTAAAACGAGTTGGACAAAGAGTATTAGGTTTAACATTTGGTCCATCAAGAATAGTCCCACCCGCATTAGCCATTGACGATATTCCTAAACCAGATATTATTTTACTTTCGCACGCTCATTTTGATCATACTGATTATTCAACATTAGAAAAACTTACAAATAAATTTCCAAATGAAATTGATGTTGTTGTTGCTATGTTAACCAAAGATGTTATTGATGATTTGAAATGGAAATCCATAACAATAATGGATTGGAAAGATGTTAAAGAAGTAAGTGGAATAAAACTTACTGCAATTGAGACAAAACATTTTGGTTGGAGATTCCCTTGGGAAAAAGATCGGTCAAGGGGTTTTATGAAAGATGGAAGAAGTTATAACGCTTATCTTCTTGAGAAAAATGGAAAGGGAATTTTATTTGGTGGCGATACAGCAATGACTGACAAATACGAAATTGTTAAAGATGAAAATGTAGATGTTGCCATAATGCCAATAGGAGCTTACAATCCGTGGACTGATGTGCATTGCAATCCGGAAGAGGCTTTAACTATGGCAAGTAATATTGGAGCAAGGTTTTTTATTCCTATACATTGCAAAACATTTAAGCTTGGAGCAGAACCTTATGACGAACCAATTGAGTGGTTGAATAAATCTGAGAAAAACTATAAACTCTCTCTTGGGCTTGATACTATTGGAGGAACGTTTACCTTAAAGAATTCTTAATCTTTATCAGATTTAGATATTGAAATAATATTCCACCAACAATAAGACTTAAACCTAACAAAGAAGAAGGAAGAATTTTTTCGCCAAGAAAAAATGCAATAAAAATCATAGAAATAAATGGTGCCAGATAAGCAAGAGTTGCAGTCTTTGCTTTGTTTGAACTTAGTTGCAATCCTTTCATCCATAGAAAAAAAGTAATCCCCATTTCAAATAAACCAACGTAGGTAGAACCTAAAATAAAATTATAATCTTTCAAGAGAATTGAGTCGAAAAATAGTAGATAGAAAAAAATTATTACAGTCCCAAATAGAAAAGCACTTAAAAGTTTAATAGAGTCTTTTCTTTTATCTAATAGGTTTAATATCCAAAAGGAAGCCCAAGTAATTGAACTTCCAAGAGCAAGAGAAGCCCCTAAGATATTATGAAACTCAAAAGAAAACAAATTTCCGCGAGTTACAATTATTACAACTCCAAGAAAAGAAATCAACATTCCAATAATTATTTTGAAGGTTAATTTTTGCTTTAAGAAAATTGCAGAAAAAATTGCAATTGCTATTGGCCAAGTAAAATTTAACGGTTGTGCTTCTTGTGCCGGAATTAGAGAGTAAGCTTTGAACAAAATAAAATAATGTAAAAAAGGACTAATAAAACCGAGAAAAATATTTTTACCAAAATACTTAAACTGAAAAACTGTTTTAAATTCATTCCTATTTTTTAAGAAAACGATAACAAACAAAACAACAGTACTTGCCAAAGAAGAATAGAATAATAATTGCAAATGGTTCATTCCTTCTAACGTTAGCTTAAAAGCTGTTGCTACTGTTGACCAAAGTAGAACCGCACTAATTGTGTAAAGAAATGATTTTGTATTTTGAGTCATTTAGCTTTATTCTTTTTCTTAAATTTCATTTTTAATAATAATGAAATAGTAATTAAATTTGAACGAACTAATTATAAGGAAAAAGCAATTATGATTAAGAGAAAGATTACGTGTCTCAAAGAACAACTAGACGAGTAAGATCTTGCAATAAAACTCTTTCATAATCTTAATCATGCTCTTAATCTTACTCACTCTTTTTTTAGAAACTATGAACAATAACTCAAACTTCAACCCAAAAGATTTACTTAAGCCACTTAATATGATAAATGCGTACGCTCAAGGTGCGTTCCCAATGGCAGATGATAGTGGCGATATTGGTTGGTATCAACCTACTGAACGAACTGTTGTTTTACTTGATGATTACAACATACCTCGCTCACTAAAAAAGTTTATGCAAGAAGCTGACTTTGAATATAGTTTTGATACAAACACAGTTGATGTAATTACAAATTGTGCAAATAGAAAAGAGACCTGGATTTCCGAGGAACTAATTACTGCATATAAAGGATTGTTCGATTTAGGTTATTTACATTCTGTAGAGGTTTATCAAAAGCATAAACTTGTCGGTGGACTATATGGAGTTGCAATTGGTGGAGTATTTTTTGGCGAGTCTATGTTCTCAAAAGTTTCACAGGCTAGTAAATCTGCATTTGCAATTTTGCTAAAACATCTTGAACATAAAAACTTTACACTTGTTGATGTTCAATATCAAACTGATCACTTGAAAATGTTTGGCACTAAAGAAATAGATTTTGAAGAATATAATAATTTGCTTGATATAGCATACTCAAAAGGTGTGAGTTTTATTTGAGCGTTATATTTTTGTTCGTCAACAATTGCAAGAATTAGATTAAACCTTTTTTAACTGCAATTGCTATCGCGGCTGTTTGTGTATTTACATTAAGTTTATCATAAATATTCCTAATATGATATCTTACAGTATGCGAACTAATAAATAAATTTTCAGCAATTTCCCTATAGGATTGTCCTTCTGCCAAATCTGATAATACTTCATTCTCTCTTTCTGAAAGTAATTCGCTTGTAACTTTTTTTTGTTCATCCAAAGCTCGTAATAGTTCGATCATTTTTTTTGCTATCTTAGAGTTCATTGGTGAACCGCCATCATACGCATCTTGAATGCACAATAATAATTCTTGGTGAGGTGTGGTCTTTAATAAATATCCAGATGCTCCAGAAATTAAAGCTTCAAATATTTTTTCATTTTCTTCGTGAACTGTTAGAACAACAACATCTACTTGAGGCAATATTTTTTTTACTAGTTTTGTACCTTCAATTCCCGACATTCCAGGTAAACCAATATCCATTATAATTACATCAACATCTATTGATTCTATTTTTTCTAACATCAGTTCACAATTGGGGAAAGCTCCGCCACAAACAAATCCATCACTAACATTTAGTAAGTCTTCAAGTCCTTCTCTAATAAAATCTTTATCTTCAACAACTATTACATTTATCATATTTTATTCCGAAAAGATATTTAAATGTAAAACGTTTAAACTTCTGTAATCTTTAATTTACTAAAACTACCTTCAAATATAACGCTTGAACCTTTATTTAATTGTGATATAAATTCTATTTTTCCATTTATTGCTTTTGCCCGGTTCTCCATATTTATTAAACCATTACCTTTTTTAATTTTTTCAAAATCAAAACCAATTCCATCATCGGTTAAAATAACATTAAGTTTTCTCTTACTAATTTTTATGTTGATAGTTATATCTTTACATTTACTATATTTTATCGAATTGTTAATTGCTTCTTTAAATATTAAATAAACATGTTGCCTAAAGTTTAATGGTAATCTAATTTCTGCAAGTTGTTCTATATTTGTAATTTTCAAAACTATGTCTGAATATTTTAACACTTCTTGATACGAATCCTTTAACCTAAAAAACAAATCTTTCAACGTATCTTTTTTAGGATTTACAAGCCAAACAATATCTTGCATATTGCCAATAAGATTTTTTGAAATACTTGAAATATTGTTTAGTCCACTATCAGCCTTTATATTTCCTTCTGTTTGTGTTTTTACCATCTCACTTAAAAAAGAAATTTCCGTTAAGCCAGAACCTATACTGTCGTGTAAATCTGTAGAAATTTTTGTTCTAACTTTTTCAACAGCAAGTAGTTGTTGGTATCTGTAAGAAGCCATAAAAGCTATAAGCCCGGCAATGCTTATGATTGCTAAAGTATAGAACCACCAAGTTTCCCACCAAGCGGGATTAATAACAAAAGAAAGCTGAGCTGGTTTACTCCACTTCCCCCATTCATCATTCACCTTTACTTGAAAAGTATATTCCCTGTCATCAAGATTTGTGTATTGAATATAATTATCTTTGCTTTCTACCCAATCTTTATCAACATCTGATAGTTTATATTTAAAATTAGTCTTTTCCGGAGAAGTTAAATTAATACTGTTAAAATAAAATTTTAAATAATTTTGATCGTGTGTAAGATGCGAAGATGACTTAAAATTATTTATGTCATAAGGCTTATTAAAAATATCTAAGCGTGTTATGTAAACTAAAGGTTCGGTTGTGTTTCGTAAATCAAATTCTGGGTTATATTTTGTTAAACCATTTTTTGTACCAAACCAAATGTTCCCTTTTTTATCCAGTAGCATTGCCTCTCTATTACTATCCTCTGATGCTAATCCATCATCTGAAGTAATAATTCTAACTTTCGGCTTCCCATTAATAAATTCAATTATATTTATAGATTTTGAAGTTGATAAGTAAAGCTTATTTTGTTTGTCAATTGCAATTGAATGTATTGCATTGTTAGATAATCCATTTGAGACATCAACTTTGGAAATTTTATTTTTATGTAAAATATTTAAACCACCTTCATAAGTTCCAATATATATTTTACCATTTTCACCTTCTAAAAGTGTTTGAATTTTATCATCTGATAAACCATCATTTTTTGTAATATGATTGTACAACCCATTTTTATAAAATGTAATCCCTGAACCGTAAGTTCCAAAATAGATTGTACTATCTTTAGTTATTAAAATTGATTGGACATAGTTGCCAATCAAACCATTTTCAACAGTAAGATTTTTTATTTTTCCTTTTGATAATATTGAAACCCCTTCTCTAGTTCCAAGATAAACTTTATTATCTTTTGTTTTTGCTATGCAAAATATTTGATTATCAATTAATCCATTTGATATATTGTAGTGAGTAACTTTCCCATTTTCAATTATATTTAATCCACTTTTTGTGCCAACGTATATATTATTTTCTGAATCGATAAAAATACACCTAATGTGGTTTCCACTTAATCCATTTTTTTTATTTACTATTTGTCTTCCATCTTCAGAAAATATTACAAGACCTTCATTAGTTCCAATATAAATTTCATTATTTTTCCCTTCCGAAATTGCCCATACATTATTATTGGGCAAACCATTAGTTACATCAAAATTTTCAATCATTTTATGTTTATAAACATGCAATCCATTTCCATTAGTACCTAAAAATACTGTTCCGTTTTTGTCAGTAAATATACTCCACAATTCATTTAATGATAACCCATTTTCAGTTGTTATCAATTCGAATGTTTCTTTATTCTTAACAAATAATCCATCTGATGTTACAAAAAATTTATTGCCAACATTATCATCAACTATTCCAAAGATGCTACTTTTTATTTTTTTTCCATTATACAATACTGGTTCAATATTATTATTACGTAGTAAGTAAAGTCCTTTATAAGTTCCAATAAATATTGCTCCATCTTCGTTTTCATTAAATGAAAAAACACTTTCATCTATAATGTTATTTGAGGAATAAAAATTTGTGATTTTACCATTTTTATATTGAAAAGATCCATCAGGGTATGTACCAATATAAATTGTTCCATCTTTAGTTTCATAAATTTCCCATACACTTTTTCTTTTAATTTTTTCAGGATCAATCCATTGCACAAGCTTGTTATCCCTAAGCATAGTAATATTTCCTTGATAACCTCCAAAAAGGATATCACCCGAACTTAGAACTTGAATTTCACTCATCCAATTTGTTGATAAGCCATTGTCTTCATTCAACGTATCAAGTTTACCATCCTTATAAAGGACAATTCCACCTCCATAAGGAGCAAGGTAAACTGTTCCATCTTGTCCTATTTCAATATCCATAACTTGGGAAGCAGTTAATCCATTAAATGTTGTAAGAGTAAAAAACTCTTTTCCATCCCAACGGCTAGCACCTCCGTAAGTTCCCAACCATAAATAGCCACTTGAGTCTTGTTTTATTACATTTACTTGACCTTGAACCAAACCATCTTTTGTGGTTAAGTGTTTATGTACTTTTACTTGGGCAAAGCTAGAAAGACCAAAAAGAAAAAATATTAATATACTTTTCATTTTTTAATTGACAAATTATTCGAATAATAATTAGAAGTTAAAAGGAAAGTTTAACTATATCAATATAAAATTATTTTGATTTGAATCACTTTAAAAAGAAAAATCCCCACGCATAATTTATGTAGTGGGGATAAAAATGATTTTATTTGTTATTTGTTAATTGTTGGATGCGAATTTTGAATCATTCGTTTGATTTTTAATAGTAGTTATTGCTTCTTTAATTAGCTCAATATCTTTTCTTAATTCAATATTCGTTTTTATAAATTTTAAATTCTGATTTTTATATTCTGAATTTAGTTTTACAAGTTCATGGTTTCGCTGCTCAAGTACTTCAATTCCGGATTCCAATTTCTTGATACTTGATACTTGATTCTCAATTCTTACATCTTGCTTCTTTGTTCTGCTTTCAAGAGCTTGAATTGCAATTAAATTTACACCATCAAAATCTGCAGAAGCAATAGTTGTATCATTACCAATTGTTCCAATTCCATCGTTACCAAAAGCAGAATAGAAGTCTTGTGCCATTGGACCATAATGTCTAAAGTCAGATTTGTTTTGAGTTTTATAATTCCAAGATGTTAATTTTAGATTAGAAATTTTCTTTAGAAAATCTTCTCCATCAACTTGTTTAAAATTTTCTTTTTTAGTTGAATCAGAAGTAACCGACCATGAGTTATCTCCAGCATCCATTTTGGTACCAACAGATAAGTCTGAAGTAGTAAAAAATCTGTAACCATTAGCAAACCGTGCAGCAAATCTATTATCAGTAATTGCATTATGTATAGAACTAGTATGAGAACGGTCTCCTATAAATATTGTCCCTTCAGCTCCGGCTTTAACATAACTTCCTATTGCAGTAGAATAATTTCCAGTAGCTTCGGTATGGCTACCAATAGCAGTTGAATGCAATCCAGTTGCTTTAGTATCAGAACCCATTGCAGTTGAACGCTGACCATTCGCTTCTGTTAGATATCCGGTTGCAAATGAATAAGTACCTTTTGCTATTGTATGATAATTTAGTGCTGTTGAATACGAACCAATATTTACATCATCCCACTTATCTGTGCCAGCATTACCAGCTCTAAAAGCTGACTTACCTTGATACCACATCATTCTTGAACCTGAACCTTCAATTGGAATTCCGCCAGTTGTTAATCCGTTAAACACAACTCCATTTACAGCATCAACATGTAGAGAAGCGGTTGGAGAAGAAGGACCAAAACCTACATTCCCGTTTTTTAAAACAGTTACTGCATTTGATCTATTTGCATCATCACTTCCATTTCCAATCTCAAACAAAACGTCAGTATCAATCCAAGCTGTTTGGTTTGCAAGCGTATTTCCAACATTATATCTTCCAATTGCTGTAGATGCAAATGCCATTGTTTTTACACCTCGGCCAAAAGCTGAAGAATGGTAACCCCAAGCAAGATTATCTTCACCAACAGCAATACTGGTTAACCCATGTACCTGTGAGTTGACTCCAACTGCCAGAGAATTACTGATACCTGCTACCGAACCAGTTCCAATAGAAAGTGCACTATTAATATGTGTTTTACCATTCAATATTAATAAATCATTTGCAAAATCCCCCCAAATCAATGGAGTATCAGAATCAGAATTTTCTATGTATAATTTATCACTTCCGGTTTCATTATAGCCAGCTTTAAAACCTAAGAAAATATTTCCACTACCAGGGAAAGTTGTAGCGTTTGAGCCATGCCCGGCAAAATAACCAATTATAGTATTTTTTGTACCCGTTTTGTTATAATGATCTGCTCCAAAACCTACCGCAGTATTATAATCTCCGGTCTCATGATTTGTTAAACTACTGCCACCAAGTCCAACATTAAAATTACCAGACGTATTGCTTTTTAATGCACCACTACCAATTGCAGCGTTACTTTTTCCAGTTTCATTTAAATTTAAAGTATTTTTGCCAATGCCTAAATTGAAATTTTTAATTCCATCCGAAAACCCCGCATCATCATTTACTCCAGCTCCATCTCCCATAAACAGACTTTCTCCATCGTAAATTCCATCACTTAAATCATTAATTGCACCCACTCCTCCAGAACCGAGTGAACTTCCGTCAAAATAAAGAGTTCCAGAATTATTGTAAAGTTTGCTTGAAACATCCGAAGGTACTCCATCTTGAAATTGAATAGAACCAAAATTTCCTTCATCAGTAATTCTTAATAATGTGTTTGTTCCATCTTTAAATTTAATGTCTCCTTCTACTGCTTGTGTTGAGTTAACTTCTTTTATTACATTTGATTTTGTATTTACATTATTTTTTTTCTCTTGTGCTAATAAAGAAATTGTTAGAACAACTAGAATTGCCGATATATATTTTACAACTTTCATGATAAGTCTCCTTTTTTGTTTTGTAATTTTGTCTTTTTGAAGTTAATGGATAATCTAAGACGAATCAACTAGCACATGTGGTAGTTTTTAAATGTTGAAGAATTTAACTATTTGCTAAAAATATCAGAATACATCTACATTTTTTTGGGTTTTAGACATACTATTAATAAAAATTAGCAAAAGCACAATAGACAAAAAAACATTAGCAACTTTTCTCTTCCTTAATTGTCTTTACAATAAAGAGCAGTCTGCAATTTGAAAACAGAGACAGATAAAATAATTCAATTCACACTTTTGTATAATCGTTACAAAAAACGGTTGTATAATTTTCTGTTGAAATTGTCCAATGATAGAATGACTGCGGAAGACATAACACAGTCTGTATTTCTAAAATTATTTGAAAATTTTGAGAGCTTGCAAAATAAAGGAAGTGCAAACTTTTGGATTTTCAGAACTGCAAGAAATGAGTACTATAATTACTACAAAAGAGAAAAACGTAAAAGTGAGATAAACGAAAATATTATTTCCACTAAGCAAGATGAGTTTGAACTTGAAAGTTACATTGAACTTAAAGAAATGAAAAAAATAATTTTATCTGAATTAGATAAAATGGAGATTGAACAAAAAGAAGTTTACTTACTTAAAGAATATGGTGGACTTAGTTACAAAGAAATATCAGAAACTTTAGACATAGAAGTAAAATTAGTAAAAAGCAGACTTTATAAAACAAGACAAAAATTAATTGATAGAATATCAAAAAAAATAATAGAACGCTGATAAATTATGATGATTAAGATTTTTTAAGATCATATTTAATCATAATCGATCATAAAAAATCTGCGTTCCATTGAGGCTTTATGAACACACATGAAATAAAAAATATCATCAATCAATATTTTGATAATGAGTTGACAAAAAATGAAGAAGTAATTTTATTCACTCAGCTTTCTCAAAATGATGTGGCGAGAGATTACTTTAAAGAAATGAATTTACTAAGAACAATTTCTGATGAATCTGTTGAAGAGTATCCAAATAATTTGGATGATAAAATATTTTCCCAACTAAAAGTAAAAGAAAAAATAATTCAACCAAAGCCAAACCGCTCCGGTATTTTTCCAGCAATTAGTTACGGACTTGCACTTGTGCTATTGGCACTTTCAATATTCTTTTATGCTGAATCAATACAGTACAAAAATAAATTAGAGCTAACCTATTACCAAGTAAAACAGCAAAACGAAATGATACAAGTTTTGTTTAACAGTTTGCCACAAGCTGAGGTTAGAGGAACTTTAGAAAATGAGATTTTTATTAACTCAACAATGTGAGGTATGAAATGAAATTTATTATACTTAGTCTTTATCTACTATTATTTATATCAAGTTGTTCAAACAGAAAAGGTAAAGTCGAAATAATTCCAAATCAAGAATGGGATTATTTAGATGATAAACAAATAACCGAACCGGCAATTCCAACAAACAAAAACTTTGAAAAGGAATTAAATGTGACAATGTTAAAGCTTGTTAAAAATTGGTACAGTCGGAATGGGAAACAGCACGGATATTATCCAATTTCTCTAACAATTTTCATTGGAGAAACGGGAAGAGTAGAAAAAATTAAAGATGCTAAAAAATATCCTATTTCAAATATTGTTCTTGCGGTAAAAAAGTTTCCAGGCTCTCTAATGATATTTGATTCAGATAAAAAAGTTTTAAAAGAAATATTACCAGAAGTTGAAAAGTGGGTTTTTACTCCTGCAAATTTTATTGGGAAAACTGTAAAGTATAAGAAAACTTTTAGTACACTTTTCAAAATAGATTCATTGACAAATGGAAAGTTTATAGTAGAGCGTTCCAAATTTAATTTTTTTCGAAATTATGCTCATAACTATTTTATGGCAGTTGAACAAATGCCTGCTCCAATTGGTGGAGTTAGAGGAATTCAAAAAAGAATACATTATCCGGGAATTGCAAAACAAGCTGGTATTGAAGGACGAGTTTTCTTAAAGGCTTTCATCAATGAGAATGGAAATGTTGATACAACTGAAATTATAAAAGGAATTGGTGGAGGCTGTGATGAAGAAGCTATACAAGCAGTTATGGAAACAAAATTTGAGCCTGGAAGGCACAAAGGGAAAGCTGTAAAAACCCAAGTAACAATTCCCATTTTGTTTAAAATAGATTCAGATCAGTTAATTATTTACAACAAGTCTAAAGTAAATCAACAGTTTAATAATGAACTAATTCGATTGAATAAACAATATCAAGAAAATAAAATCACTAAAGAAACACTCAAACAAAGGATAATCGAACTCACTGAAAAGACTCACTTACTTCAGATTAAAGAAAATAATAAAAACAAAAACTAATATTATTTAAACTTGATTCAAAAAAGAGTACAGAGATTGAAAAAATAGAGCTAAAATTGCTAAAGAAGAAATAGAAAAGGTAAAGTCATTAAAAAACAATTTCAAATTATAGTTTTATATATTACCTAATATTTATTTCCAAATAGAATTGAATTGAGAAAAAATGCCAACTGCAATAAAAGTTTGGACAAAAGGTAGAACTATATTTGTTGAATTAACCGATGAAAGAATTATTGGTTTTCCGGCTGATAGATTTACAATTTTAAAAAATGCAACTGTAGAACAATTAAAAGAAGTTAAACTTAAACTAAATGGTTTTGCATTAAGGTGGGAAAAACTTGATGAAGATATTACTGTCCCTGGTATCGTTGCCGGAAATTTTCAATTGCCATAATCAATTGCAAGTTTTTCCTAACAAGTTGTTATTACTTTTCATATTCTGACGTAGGCATAATTATTTGACCTCAAATAATCAAAACAATTATATATTTTAAGCTTGCAATTTCTTAAGAGGGAAAAATGAAACAACATAAAACTCTAGTAATATTTTTGATACTTTTTTATTCTTCTGTTAGCTTCGGACAAAATTCTTATGATAACAATTCAGCTAAAGTTAAAGTCTCTGTAATTTCATCAAGTCAAGACTCAAAACTTATTGGTAAAAAAATCACTAAGTATTGCAATAATGCTTTAGAAGAGAAAGGAATGTTTTCCGGAAATAGTAATGAGTTTGATGTTGAATATTTAATTGATTACAAAATATTATCTGACAGCAAAATTATAGTGGCAGTAACTGTTATGGATGTTATACCAAAAGAACTTGTAAAGTTAGGAGTTGATAATGAAATCTTTTATAAGAATACAAAAATAGATTCGAAGAAATTATCTGACAGAGGAAAAGAAGTTAGAAAATATGTAAACTCGGAATATGTGCAACAATTTAGAATGATAACTGATAATTTTATTGATATTATTAGCGAAGATGAGATTGAAGAATGGAGTAATAAAATTACTTCACAGTATTTTGCAGTAAATAAATAGTGTGAATAATTCTACTCATGTAACCAATGCGACAATATCTCTCTTACGAAATTGTTTAACTTTCTCTAAACAAATTTAACCTTTATTTATAAATATTATTTTAGTTAAATTTAAAGTATAAATTTTTGGAGAAAAAAATGTCAATCAAGAAAAAGTATTTAAAGAACAAATCTATTTGTAAAGTAACATTTAGAATACCAGCAGATATTGGTAGAAATTTCAAAAAAGCTTCTGTTGTAGGCGATTTTAATAACTGGAATCATAAATCAAACAGAATGAAAAAACTTGTTAAAGATGGTTCTTTTTCAATTGTTATTGATCTTGAGAAAGATAAGGAATATCAATTTAGATATTTACTTGATGGGAACGAATGGGCAAATGAGGCAGAGGCAGAGAAACATGTAACTACTCATTTTGGTGATTCACAAAACTCAATTATAGTTTTATAACTTATTGTATTTTAATTTTGTACATTACTCTACTTTTCTGTTTATGAAGAGTAGAGTTTTTTTTGCTAACTTAGTTTTAATGTAAACTTAAACTTACTTCCAACTCCTAATTCACTTTCAACCCAAATCTCACCTTCATGTTTTTCAACAAACTCTTTGCTAAGTATTAAACCTAAACCAGTTCCCTTTTCTTTGTCTGTGCCTTTAGTAGTAACGTGTTCATCAATTTTAAAGAGTTTATTCTTAATGTCTGAAGACATTCCAACACCAGTATCTTCAACTGTAATTTCTACTTTGTTTTCGTTCTTAAGTTCTTTGGCAGAAATACTTATTTCACCAGTTTGTTTTGTAAATTTTATTGAGTTGGAAATCAAATTTCTTAGAATTGTTTCAAGCATAAACTTATCTGCTCTAATAAAAATTTCTACTTCTAAATTACTGAACAAAGTTATTTTTTTTCTTGCCGCATTAACTTGATACAAAGCTATTACTTCATCAACAACTTCACTTAAAGAAATCTTATTTGGGTTAAACTCAATTCTTCCAGTTTGAATTCTTGACCATTGCAATAAATTTTCTAAAAGGTTATAAACATTTTTTGAAGTTTTATGAATGCTTGATGCAAAATCTTTTATTTCCTCTTTACTTAAGGTATCAATATCTTCCATCATCACTTCAGAAAATCCAGTAATTGAGGTAAAGGGACTTCTTAAATCATGAGAAATTATGGAGAAGAATTTATCTTTGCTTCCATTTAATTCTTTCAAGCGTTCTTCAGATTCTTGTAACATTTCATTCATGCGACCAGATTCCATTGCATTTTGTCGCATTAACTCTTTGTTAAATTTTAACTCTTTTACATAGCGTTGAGTTTCTTCATTTATTTTCTTTTGTTCTGTAATATCATGAAAAGCTGTTACGCACCCAACTACTTTTCCACCTCTTTTTATTGGAGCAGCAACATACGAGACTGGTATCTTTGTTCCATCTTTATTTAGGAAAAAATCCTCAGTAACTCTTATTCGCTTGCCAGTTTCTAAAACAGATTTAATAGAACAATTTTCTTCTAGTTCATCACTACTAAAATCTTTAAGAACATTTGAAATAATTTTATTATCTAACTCTTCTTTATTCCAGCCTAACAATTTTTTAAATTCCGGATTTGTAAATTGTAAATATCCCTTCTCATCAATTACAAAAATTCCTTCCCCAACAACAGATGTTATTTCATTAAACTGGGTTTCACTTTCAAGTAATTGCATTTCAGCTTTTTTTCTATCTGTAATATCAAATCCTACTCCTAAAAATCCTATCATTTCATTGTTATTTAATAGCCGAGGTACCACCGTTACAAGCATCCATCTATATTCGCCTTTGCTATTTTTTAAGCGAATTTCCGTGCTAGATTTCACCTTGTTTCTCAGTACATCTTTGAAAAAGTATTTTGTAAATTCAATGTCATCAGGATGTACTAGCAAGTTTAGTAAACTTTTATTCCCTTTTTCACTACTACCTAAAAATTCTTCAGTCAACAAGTTTTGATATGTAATTTGTAGTCTTCTATTGCTTACCCACAACATAACCGGTAAGTCATTTGACATTTCAACAAAACGTTCTTCACTTTCTTTCAACTGAAATTCAATTTCTTTTCTTTCGGAAATTTCTGAAATAGTTCCCGCAATTCTAATTGGATGATTATTTTCATCTCTAATGACAACCTTAGCTTTATCTAAAATCCATTTCCACTTATTCTCTTCAATCTCAATCCTATATTCAGAAATATATTGTTCTGTCTCCCCTTCCATGTGTGCAAGCAATGTGTCCAAAACTTTATCAATATCATCCGGATGAATTCTCTCTCTCCAAGTATTAAAATTATTTTCTTTTTTTGAGGAACTCTTTCCAAAGATACTTTGCGAGTTATGGCTATAATGAATATTATCATTCTCAAAATCCCAATCCCAAAAAGCATCATTGGAACCTTCCATCACCATTTGTAATCGTTCAGCATTATCAAGCATTAGTTGTAATGCTTTATCTCTTTCTTTAATTAAGTCTTCTTTATCACTTAGTAATTCAGCTTTAATAATTTCACTTTCACCTTCTTGCAAATTGTCTCTAAGCTCTTCTTTGGCACTTATGTGAACGTAAACAACTTCATCTTTTTCATAAATTGGAATTGCTTTAAAATTTATGGTAACTAGCGAATCACCTAAAGGAATGCTTACTTTTTTGTTACATTTATAACCCGAAAGAGCCTTTTGATAAACTTGATATAGTACTTTTGATAATTCATCATCACTATTACGTTTAGATAACTCTGTTAAAAAATCTCCTTCTTGGATGTCAATATCCCAGAATATTTTGAAGGATTTTTTAAACGCATCGTTACAATAAAGAAGTTTATATTCTTTATCTAATGCATAAATTAGATCGTCCGTACTATCAATTACTACTTGGAAGTTTGGAACTATATTATTTTTTTTTGTTTTAGTCTCTGCCAGCATTTAATTATTTTTTATTTATTATAACTACTATCGTAATTAAATACTTACACTTTAGAACTTTTATAAGGAAATAACGTCTTAATATATAGTCAATAATAACTAAGAAGATTGTTTAACATGCATACTTTTATTTTATGGATTATTTTAGCAATAATTTCTTTGCCTCTTGCCTTGTTGATACTAATTATTTATCCAATTGTTTGGCTTCTTCTTTTACCTTTTAGGTTAGTTGGCTTTTCAGTAGGAATTATTTTTAATTTATTGAAAACCATCATTTTACTTCCACTTAAAATTTTAAGGCTTGTATAGATTTTCTTATTTGTTTTTTTAGCAATAGTTTCGTTAACTTAACCTTTCCCAATAAGATATTTTATCTGAATTAAACCTCTGGTCTTTTATGCAATTTCAAAAACTATTAATTTTAATTATATTTTTTCTAAGCGTATCAATTTCTTCATGTAAACAAAAAGAAAGTACAACTACAATTATGAATGACTCAACGCAAGCACACAAACATACTAACAAACTTATAAACGAAAAAAGCCCTTACCTTTTGCAGCACGCCTATAACCCTGTTGATTGGTTTCCTTGGGGAGAAGAAGCATTTGAAAAAGCAAAAAAAGAAAACAAACCGATTTTTCTTTCAATAGGATATTCAACATGTCATTGGTGTCATGTAATGGAGCATGAATCTTTTGAAGATGAAGAAGTTGCAAAACTTATGAACGAACATTTTATTTCAATAAAAGTGGATAGAGAAGAACGTCCGGATATTGATAATATTTATATGTCAGTTTGCCAAATGATGACTGGAAGTGGTGGTTGGCCTCTAACAGTAATTTTACGCCCTGACAAAAAGCCTTTCTTTGCTGGAACATATTTCCCCAAACACTCAAGACCAGGAAGAGTTGGAATGATTGATTTGGTTGCTCAAATTTCTGATGCTTGGAAAAATAAGCGAGCAGATATTGATAAATCTGCAGAAGAAATTACCCAATATTTAAATGTGCAATCAAGTCCGAGTAACAATGACAAAGTAAAAGAAAGTATTTTGGATGACGCCTTTAATAGTTTCAACAGTCGTTTCGATCAACAATATGGGGGCTTTGGTAATAGTCGTAAATTTCCTTCTCCACATAATTTAATTTTTCTTTTACGTTATTGGAATAAAACCGGGAATGAAGCTGCACTAAATATGGTTACAAAAACTTTATCCGAAATGCGTAAGGGTGGGATTTTTGATCATGTTGGTTTCGGTTTTCATCGATATTCAACAGTTAAAAGTTGGTTCTTACCACACTTTGAGAAAATGTTATACGACCAAGCTATGTTACTATTAGCTTATACAGAAGCTTACCAAGCAACTGGGAATAAACTATTTAGACAAACAGCTGAAGAAATTATTGAATACATTACAAGAGATATGACTTCAAAAGATGGTGGATTTTATTCTGCCGAAGATGCAGATAGTGAAGGTGAAGAAGGTAAATTTTATGTTTGGAATAAAAAAGAAGTTTTGGATATTTTAGGCAAAGAAGATGGAGAATGGTTTACAAGTATTTACAATTTTTCCGATGAAGGAACTTATCACGAAGAAGCTTCTGGAAAAGCAACTGGTAATAACATCCCATTTTTAACTCAAACTTTTGATGATCTTTCAACTGATTTACAACTTTCTAAATCAAAAGTACAAAATAAAATTCAAAATATTAGGGCAAAACTATTTGATGTAAGAGAAAAAAGAAATCATCCATACAAAGATGATAAAATTCTTACTGATTGGAATGGACTAATGATAGCAGCACTTTCCAAGGCTGGTAGAGTTTTGGACGAACCAAAATATGTTGAGTTAGCCGAACAATCTATTAAGTTTATTTTCTCTAAATTGGTTGATGCTGATGGTAATTTACTTCATAGATTTAGAGATGGAGAGTCTGGGATTAAAGCACAGATTGATGATTACTCGTTTTTAATTTGGGGATTGTTAGAACTTTATGAATCTACTTTTGATATTAACCATTTAGAGAAAGCAATTGAGTTAACTAATATTTTAATTTCTGATTTCTGGGATGCAGAAAATGCAGCCGGATTTTATTTTACTGGAAAAGGAAGTGAAGAATTAATTTCAAGACCAAAAGAATTTTATGATGGAGCAATTCCTTCAGGTAATTCAGTAATGTATTCAAACTTACTTTGTCTCAGTAAGCTAACTGCCAATCCTACTTATGAAGATTATGCAAACAGTTTAAATTCTGCATTCAAAAAAAATATTGAGCAAAGTCCAACTGCTTCTTCGCAATTTTTAAGTGGTTTAGCTTTTTCGTTTAGTACAAGCTACGAAATAATTATAGTTGGAGATAAAGAAAACGCAAAAATTAAAAAAATGATTAAAGCGATAAACTCAAAACACATCCCAAATAAAGTCGTTCTTTTAATTGATAAAAGTAACAGAAAAAAGATTAGTGAACTTGCTCCATTCACCAAAGACTACATTAGTATTGATGATGAACCAACAGTTTACGTTTGCAAAAATTATGTTTGTAATTTACCAACAACAGATATTGTTAAGATGATGGAGATGTTGAATAAATAGGTACTCTGTTTCCTAATTTCCTTTATGCTAAAATCTTACATCAAAAGAGGCAATGTACAATGAAAGGGAAAAATAAATTTATAACTAAAACACTTGCTATGCAATAGCAGTAAAATTGCTGTTATGTTACAATGTGTTTATTTCGATGCCCATTGGCATCCATTAAGAAATATCTCACAAATAATAGAAATAGATAGAATTGAAACACTTTAAAGACATACAAAATATAAATGAATTTTATAATGTTGAATTAAAGCATCCATTAATTGATATTCAAAAATTTGAAGATGTAAAAAGTGAAAATTTGATAAAAAACGAGCCAATTAGTTTGGACTTTTACAAAATTTCATTTGTTAAAAACTTCAATGGATTTATTCAAATTGGAGATACTAAATTTGATGGAGAAAATGGAATTTTACATTTCGTAGAGCCTGGACAAATATATACTTGCAATTCAACCAATCCTTGGGAAGGATATCAAATAGTTATTCACTCTGATATTTTTAAAAAATATTTCACGCATAAAAAAATAAATACTTATGATTTTTTTGCTTATGAAGTGAATGAAACTTTACTCCTAGTTCAAGAAGAAAAAAAGTTAGTTAATAATTTGATGGAAATGGCTTGGAATGAATTCAATAACAGTAAAGACACTTTTTCAATACCAATTATATTATCGTACATAAGTACTTTACTAAACTTAACCGAAAGGTTTTACGCTCGTCAATTTGATACTCGAAAAACATTATACAATCAACTTTCAAGTAATTTTTTCGAATTACTAAAAACATATTATTCCGAAACAATAAATTTTGAAGTTCAACAACCATCAGTACAGTTTTTTGCAAATAAATTAAACGTTACACCTAATTATTTAAGTGATACAATTAGACATCATTCTGGTAAATCTGCATTGACTATAATTCACAATTTTATAATTGAAGAAGCGAAAATTCAACTTACAACTTCAAAGCACACTGTTTCTGAAATTTCATACAAATTAGGTTTTGAATACCCAAACTACTTTTCAAGATTATTTAAACGAAAAACAAACATTTCGCCTACCGAATATCGGAAATCAGTAAAAAGTATCTAAGATTCCCTTTATTTGTACTCACACTAATCTATCGTTTTGTTTTAACTTTACATTGTCAATAATACATACAACAAAAAAGGAAAAACTAAAAATGAAAAACTTATTTATTCTAATCGCAGTAATATTGGTAATAACCACTTCATGTAAAACTGATGGTCAAACCAAGTCCCCAGACGCTATAGTAATAGAAGGTGTGGCACAAAACCCTGAAGGAATAGAGTATAATAAAAATGATAATACATTTTTATTATCTTCACTTAACGCAGCTCCCATTATTAAAGTCAATCATAATGGAACTTTTAAACCCTTTACGAGTGGTGAAAAATTTCCTTTATCGACTGCGGGTCTTCAAACTGATTATAAACGAAACAGACTTCTGGTAGCATGCTTTAATGGTACAGAGCTGATGGATAAAGATCCTGCAACTAAAGGAACAGCTTTTTTAAGGATTTATAATCTTGTAACAGGAGTTATTGAACAAGACATTAATTTATCTTTTTTGGCACCAGACGCTAACGCCTATTTTGCAAATGACATTGCGATTGATAAAGACGGCAATGCTTATATATCTGATTGGTATGCCAGAGTTGTCTATAAAGTAGATTTGGATGGAAATCCAAGTATTTTTTGGAGTAATGAAACAGGTTTACCAAGTGGGCCAAATGGGCTAGATTTTCATTCAGATGGTTATCTATTGGTTTCTATACTCAATGTAAACGATAAAGGACTTTATTCAGATTTCGGTTTGGTTAAAATTTCACTAAGTGACCCTAAATCAGCTAAAATCGTAAATATTTCAGATACAAATTTTTCTGGTTTTGATGGAATGGTTATTAACAATAAAGGAAACATAGTTGGCGTAACGAATAGTGGAACATCTCCAGGAGGAAATATGTTAATTGAATTATCGGGAAAGAAAGACTGGGAATCAGCTGAAGTTATAAATTCTAAAGCGATAACTGCAAGTACAACTGTAGCAGTAACACCAGACAATAAGTATTATGTAATTAACCAGGATTTTTCAAATAACTTTGCAGAAACTTGGACAATAAAACGAATCAAATTTTAGATTGTATATTTTGTTTAATCAATTTATAAACAAAAAAAGTATGAAACTAATATGAAGGCAGAATTAAAGACAACCGATTTCGATTTTGAATATACTGGTAGTGAATACACAGAAGATGGAATAATTGCAAAAGGACACAAACAAATTACTGGTAAAATTTTACAAGCCACAATTAAAAACACAACAGTATTTGGAGAATATCTAAATGGTTATAAATTTGTAACTGACATTTACGATAATGGAACTGCTGAAGGAATAAACAATGTGGGTTCTCATAACTTTGGTAAGTGGATAATTGATTTTGAGAAAAATACACTTCAATTAGAATGGGAAAATGGTTGGGTTGATACTATAACTCGTGCCTATAATGTAAATGGAAATATTGAATTTTATGATATCGGTACGGGAAAGTGGAGAACTACTTTTAAGACTTTTGAAAAGTGGAAAGAAGAATGACCATACGCCAACAAAGTATCAGTAATAACTAAAAAAAAAGATATGGGTACAAAGTAAAAACACAATCCGAACAAAGCTGTTCTTTTAATTGATAAAAGCAACAGAGAAAAAAATTAGTGCACTTACTGCTTTTACCAAAGACTATTTTAGCGTTGGTGGAGGACCAACTGTGTATGTCTGCCAAAATTATATTTGTAAATTACCAACAATAAATATTAATAAGCTGATGGAGATGTTGCTTAAATAAAAAACAAATGTCAAATGAACTTGAACAATATATCAATTCTTACTTTGGAGTAGTTAAATCCGATGAACTTAAAAAGATAAGTTCATTATTTAAATTGGCTACTATCAAGAAAGGGGAATACTTTTTAGAACATGGAAAACGATCAGATAAATTGAGTTTTATTCAATCTGGACTTTTAAGAATTTTTACAACAACTGCTGAAAAAGAAGTAACTCAATGGATTTCATCAAAAGGTTATTTCGTAACAGACCTTTCAAGTTTTGTGTTTGGAAACCCTGCACGATGGACAATTCAAGCGTTAACTGATACGGAACTTTATACAATAAGTAGAGAGGACTATATTAGAATTGGAACTTTAATTCCTAAATGGCATCATCTTGAAAAATTATTTATTGTTAGGTGCTTTACAATAATGGAAGATAGGATTTTTAGCCATCTTTCTATGACAGCAGAAGAAAGATACAAATTTTTCTTTGAGAATAATCGTGAATTATTCAATCAAGTTCCGCTTCAATATATTGCATCAATGTTAGGTATGACGCCTGAAACCTCCAGCAGAATAAGAAAAAAAACAATTTCTTGATTAATGTCAAGAGTAAATAGGTAATTAGTTTATATATTTAAATCGTTAAACAAAAATAAATACCTCAATCACAATTTAATATATAAGCCAATGACAATAGAAATTAATACAGAAATTATAATAAACGCAACACCGGAAAAAGTCTGGAAAATTCTTACAAACTTTGATGAGTATCCAAATTGGAATCCATTCATTAAATCAATTAAAGGTCAAATAGTAATAGGTGAAAAAATTACTGTTAGAATTGAACCGCCAGAAGCAAAAGGAATGACTTTTAAACCGAAAATATTAACCCTTAAAAAAGATAGAGAATTAAGTTGGTTAGGACATCTATCATTCGCAGGTCTTTTTGATGGAAACCATAAATTTGAACTTATAAAAAGCAAAAACGGAACTACAACTTTTATTCAAAGTGAGATATTTAGAGGAATTTTAGTAGCTCTCTTTAAGAAACAATTGAATAAAAATACTAAAAACGGTTTTATAGAAATGAATAAAAAACTAAAAGAAAGAGCTGAACGGGAATGAATAACTAATACAACAAAGTAGATAAATAATAACGGAATAATTACTTTTGATAATAAAGAAGATAATTGAAACTAAAAAATAAATCTATTCCTTTTTCAAGGAAGTTTTGACTTAGTTAAATTAAAAATAAAAGAACCAAATACTGCTCCAACTAAAGTTAGGATTGCAATATATTCACCGGAACCAATTTGTGCAAATATTGGTCCGGGGCAAGCACCAGTAATAGCCCAACCAATTCCAAATATTATTCCACCAATTACAGTTCCTTTGTTCAAAGGTTTAGCAGTAAATTCAATTTCTTCATTTGTCAAACTTTTAAGTTTAAATAATTTTAATATTTGTATTGAAATTATTCCGGTTAGTACTGCTGTTCCTATTATTAAGTACATATACGGTTCTTCGAAGTGAAACATTTTTTGAATTCTAAACCAACTTACTACTTCTGATTTAGTTAATATAAATCCGAACGCTAAGCCTAAAAAAATTGATGTAATCTTATTCATAAATTCTTTCTTTTAAAATGGATTAAAAAATGTGAGCAATAAACCACCAACAAAAAATGATATGGTTGCAATCAAACTGCTTAATTTCAACATTGAAAGACCAGTAATAGCATGACCCGAAGTACAACCATTTGCATATCTAGTTCCAAAGCCAACCAAGAATCCACCAAACAAAAGTGTAAAGATTCCTTTAACAGAATAATAATGGTCTGGCAAAAACTGATTTGGTTCTGACGAAAAAAAATTGGCTGCGAAAAATCCACCAGCAACAATTCCCAATACAAAAAATAGTTTCCATTTATTTGCATCCAAATTATAATTAGAAAATACTTTTTTCGATTTAGGGAAAACAGTTAAACAAATATTTTGCAATGAGGATGAAATTCCGAATTGTTTATTACCAATTAAAAATATTAATGGTACAAACAAACCGATTAGCACTCCATAAACCAGCCAACTTAGGTCGTTAAATATTTCCATTAGTTTTCCTTTCCGTTAATTGTAAATGAGAAATCAATCTGTGAAGTTTTCTCTAACATTGTAGAAACCGAACAATATTTCCCCATTGAAAGATTAACTGCTTTCTCAACTTTATTTTTATTTAACTCGCCAATAAAATGAAAAATAACATTTATTTTTTTAAACACTGCTGGAATTTTTTCCTCATCTCGTTCAGCAGTTACTTCTATATTTAAGTCAACCAAATTTTCTTTTTGCTTTTTAAGAATGCTAACAATATCCATTGCTCCACAAGTGCCTAAACCCATAAGTAACAATTCCATTGGTCTTGCTCCAGCATTACTTCCGCCAATTTTTTCCGAGCCATCAATATCAACTGGTATATTTGAAATTCCAAATCCTTGAAAATGAAATTTCTTATCAACTCTTTTTATTTTTACTTTCATATTTTTCTATTTCGATTTTTCCAATGCTTGAATAATATCAGCATATATTTCTTCTATATTTTCTAAACCGACTGACACTCTAACAGTTCCAGGATAAATTCCGACTCTTTCTTTTTCTTCATCACTTAATTTTGAATGAGTTGTTGATGCTGGATGAGTAAGTATAGTTCTTGTGTCACCAAGGTTTGCAGTTATACTTGCAACCTCAATAGAATCAATGAATTTTTTCGCTCTGTCATATCCGCCCTTAACTACAATTGTAATAATTCCGCCACCCATTTTCATTTGCCTTTTTGCTAGCTCATATTGTGGATGTGTTTTTAACAAAGGATATTTTACAAATTCAATCTCGGAATTATTTTGCAGCTTGGTTGCTAACTCAAGTGCGTTGGAGCTATGCTTTTCCATTCTGATTGAAAGTGTCTCCAAACTTTTTGAAAGAATCCAAGCATTAAAAGGAGAAAGCGATGGACCGGTTTGTCTTGCAAAAAATCTGACATCTTTTATTAAATCTTTTCGTCCAACTATAATTCCACCAATAACTCTACCCTGTCCATCAATATATTTTGTTGCAGAGTGTGTTACTAAATCTGCTCCATAATCGATTGGGTTTTGTATAAGTGGAGTTGCAAAACTGTTATCAACATTTAATATTAAATTATATTTTTTACTTAGTTTGCCAACCCATTCCAAATCAATTATTTCCAATCCGGGATTTGATGGAGTTTCTATAAAAATCATTTTTGTGTTTTTGGTAATACTTTTTTCCCATTCATCGGGCTTATCTGAATCAACATAAGTAAAAGTGATACCCCACTTTGGTAATATTTGCGTTAATATTTGATGGGAAGAACCAAACAAAGAACGTGCAGATAAAATATGATCGCCAGATTTTAACAAAGCACCAAAGCTTGCAAAGATGGCTGCCATTCCAGAAGCAAAAGCAAAACCGTCTTCCGCATTTTCTAACATTACCATTTTCTCAATAAACTCACTTGTGTTTGGGTTTGAAAATCTAGAATAAATATTCCCTTGCACTTCTTCAGCAAATAATTCTCTTCCGTGTTCGGTACTATCAAAAACAAAACTTGATGTTAAATATAGCGGAGTGGAGTGTTCGTTATTATTAGATTTTTTTGTTTGTATTCTAATTGATTCAGTTTCTTTTTTCATTTTTCTTTGTGTAGTTTTATTTTATTATTAACAACTATTTTAATTTCGGTTGCAATATAAAACATAATGATTAAAGAAATAATTTTCTTTCTACATTATTAGGACAAGTTGTATTTTAAATTGTCTAATTATTTTTTTATATTTGTTTAATAATTACTTAATAATAAATTATGCTGATATGCGTATTGTGATAACCGCTAAATTGCAGTTATCTTACATTGTGTTTATTACGTGTTGGCATTCATTAAAAAATCATAGACAATAAAAAAATATGCTATCAGTTCAAGAATACATAAATAATGTAACAGAAGATAAAAAAAAGGCTTTCTCTACTTTACGAGAAACAATTCTAAAAAACTTACCAATAGGTTTTGAAGAAACTATTATTTACAATATGGTAGGTTATGTAGTCCCTTTAAAATCATATCCTAATGGTTATCATTGTAACCCCAAATTACCTTTGCCATTTATTAATATTGCAGCACAAAAAAACTCTATTTCACTTTATCATATGGGAATCTATGTAGATAAAGACTTGATGATTTGGTTTAAAAATGAGTATACAAAACATAGTAAGACTAAACTTGATATGGGGAAGAGTTGTATTCGCTTTAAAAAAATGGACGATATTCCATTTGAACTAATCGGACAATTAATAACAAAAATGTCGTCAGAAAAGTGGATAGAAATTTATGAATTAAACTTAAAAAAATAGAATTATGAAGAAAATAAGAATTGAAATTAAGTGGGCTATCATTTTTATAGTAATGATGTTAGTTTGGGTGTTATTAGAAAAAGCATTTGGACTTCATAGTGTAAATATTAACAAACACGCTATATATTCAAACTTTGTGGCAATACCAGCCATTGTTATCTATGTATTTGCTCTTTTGGACAAAAGAAAGAATTCTTACAATGGGAAAATGACTTACAAGCAAGGTTTCATAACTGGACTAATTATTTCGTTAATCGTGACAGTTTTTAGCCCATTAACACAATATATAACATCTGAAATCATATCACCTGACTATTTTCAAAATGTAATAAATTATACGGTCAAAAAAGGAGAAATGAGTCAAGTTGGTGCTGAAAGCTTCTTCAATCTAAAGAATTATGTTGTTCAAGTATTAATTGCCACACCAATTATGGGAATTGTTACAACAGCAATTGTAGCTATATTTACAAAAAAACAATGAATATTTAGATGGAATCTGAATGCCTAAAAGGTTCTGTGCTTGACTGAAATTTAGTGGTTACAAAACGCCAGTAACAGTAGCAAATTAAGAATAACGAAATGCCAACAAAGTATAAAAATAATAGCCGAAATAGGACTAAATATGAACATTGTAGTCCACATCAACTTTAGTAGTAAATTGAAAAAATCCTACTTCCGAAATCGGCTACTATTCTTATACAAACCGTTCAATGTAATTATTCCGCTTCGCTACATAATTACATTGAACGGGCGGCGGCTGACGCCCGTTATGCCTTATTAGAAAAAAAATGAATCATCGACCCAAATTAGAAAAAAATATCAAGATTGAAGATTTTAGAGACTTCTATTGGCTAAAAGGAGAACTGATAGAATTTTGCAGAATAGAAGGACTTGTAAAACGTGGCGGAAAAATTGAAATTTCTAATCGAATTGAAAAATATCTCACAACTGGAATAAAAACAACAAAGACAGAAAGTCAAAAATCGAAATCTATTTCAAAACTTGATTGGAATAATGAGGAATTGACTTTACAGACCGTAATAACTGATAATTATAAAAATACTGAAAATGTAAGAATATTTTTTGCTGGCAATATTGGGAAAAAGTTCAAATTTAATGTGAAATTTATGAATTGGATGAAACTCAATATCGGACTGACTTTGGAAAATGCTGTTAAAGAATGGAGAAATATTGAAATTGAACGAAAGAATAATAAAAGCGAGAAGGAAATAAAACCGCAATTTGAATATAACAGATATATCAGAGATTTTTTAAAAAATAATACGGGGAAAACAAGAAATAATGCAATTGAATTTTGGAATATTAAAAAGACATTAAGAGGTAATAATAATTACGAGAAGTCTGATTTAGACTTAGAAATGAATAAATAACAAGGCATAACAACAAATATAGGGCATTTGGCAGATAGTAGTAAAAATGAAGATTATAGCAATAAATAAAATTAGTCGTAGTTTGAAAATGAAGCGTTTCAAAATGCCAAACGCACCATATTCAAACCGTTGGTATTCATATAGAAAAATAGAACCTTAAAAATAATGAACAAGAAAAACAGCGTATTTATTGCGACAAGTTTAGACGGATATATCGCTGACAAAAATGGCGGAATTGATTGGCTACATTCTATACCAAATCCGAAAAATGACGATATGGGTTATGTAGAATTCACCAACGACATTGACGCTCTTGTTATGGGACGAACAACATTTGAAACCATATGCGGATTTGATGTTGATTGGCCATATGATAAACCAGTTTTTGTGTTGAGTAATAAGTTAAAAGAAATACCTGAGAATCATAAAGAGAAAGCTTTTTTGGTCAAAGGAACTTTGACAGAAATTTTAGACCAGATATACAAAAAAGGGCTTAACAAACTTTACATTGACGGAGGAACCACAATACGAAACTTTCTGAAAGAAGACTTAATTGATGAAATGGTACTTACAGCAATTCCGATACTATTGGGTGGTGGCTCACCTTTATTTTCGGAACATCCTAAAGAACTGAAATTCGAATTAATTAAGACTAAAACATATTTAAATCAAGTTACGCAGAATCATTATAAGCGAAAAAGATAAAATACGAAATGCCAACAATATAATAAATCCGAATTATAAAAAACATTACAAATGGGATCAAATAAAATTCAAGGAGAGCTTTGGGGTAAGAACCCTGAAGATTGGGCATTAATACAGGAAGCAACTGGTAGTGCAGGATATGAACACGTGTTTGAATTTCTTAAACTTACTTCTACCGACAAACTATTAGATGTTGGTTGTGGTTCTGGTTTCTTTAGTAATCTTGCACAATTGAAAGGAGTAAATGTAATAGGAATTGATGCAAGTTCTCCATTAATAGAGCAAGCAGAAAAGAGAAACTCATCAATTAACTTTCTTACTGGAGAAATGGAAAAACTTCCTTTTGATGACAATACTTTTGATATAGTTTGTGCTTTTAATTCAATCCAATATGCCGAATCTGTTAAAAATGCCATTCTAGAAAGCAAACGAGTTTTAATGAAAAATGGAAAATTAGTCATTATGATTTGGGGAAATAAAGAAGATTGTGAAGCAGGTTCTTTCCTAAAAGTTATAGGGGGTTTACTTCCTCCACAACCACCAGGAGCAGGAGGTTCGTTCGCTCTTTCAGACAATAAATTATTAGAAACTATTTTAGAAGATTGCAAACTAAAAATTATTGATAATACAGATGTAACTTCCGTTTGGGATTATCCAAATACTGAGACAGCTTTAAAAGGTTTATTATCTGCGGGCCCAACTGCAAAAGCAATTCAGAATTGTGGATTCAAAAAAGTTTATGAAGAATCGGCTAAAGCAATAGAACGATACACACATAAAGATGGTCGTGTAATCTATAAAAACAAATTTAGAGTTTTGATCTCTGAGAAATGATATTAAAAATAAAACAAATAACTTACATAAATAATGAAAAAACTATTAGACTATAAATGTAAAGAAGTAGTAAATATTTTTGATGAAGTAACATTATGGTCAGCACCATTTGGAAGACTTTTGCTTGAAAATATACCAATGAAATCTGAAGCAAAAATTGTTGATATTGGATTTGGGACAGGGTTTCCTTTAATAGAATTGAGTCAAAGATTTGGAGAAAAATCTAAAATATATGGAATTGATATTTGGGAAGAAGGCATTAATCGAACAAAAGATAAAATCAATACATTAGAATTAAATAATATTGAACTAATTTAAAGAGAGTGCCACAAAAATAAAAATAGAAGACAATCAAATTGATTTGGTAACTTCAAATTTAGGTGTGAATAATTTTGAAGATAAGGAAAAAGTTTATCTTGAAATAAATAGGATATTAAAGAAGGGTGGAAGATTATGTCTTACTACAAATCCGGTTGGAACATTTGAAGAGTTGTTTGAGCTATTCGGTTCAATTTTAAAAGAAATGAAATTGAAAGAAGAACAGGAAGAATTAAAAAACTCTATTAAACGAAGAAAGACAGAAGTGGAAATTAAATTGGAATTGGAAAGTAGTGGATTAAAATTTTCTAAAAGTAAATCTGACACTACAAATGTTAGATTCGTTGATGCGAAAGCCATGTTAAATCATAGCTTGATAAGAATTGGATTTAGAGAGTATTGGGAAAAAATGATAAGAGAAGAAAACAGAGTCGATTTCTTTGAAAGGTTAATTCTAAAGGTCAATAACATTATTGAATCGGAAGGAGAATTTATTATGACAATTCCAATGCTATATTTAGAATTTGAGAAAGAATAGAATTTGTGAAAAACAAAAGTTAAATTGTTCACTAGCATCTAACAACTGTTTGGTACAAATTTAATAAAAATAGAAAGGATAATTATGAAAAATATAGGAAAAAATATTTTAGCTATAATTGCTGGATGGTTAGTCGGAAGTGTAATCAATTTGAGTTTAATTAAACTCGGTCATTTATTACTTCCTATTGAAGGTGTTGATCCTAATGATATGGAAGCATTGGCAGCTGTAATGCCAACTTTAGAATTCAAGTATTTTATCTTTCCCTTTTTAGCTCACGCAATAGGTACGCTGATTGGTGCAATCGTTGCTGGCTTAATTGCAATAAACCACAAAATGAAATTTGCACTTGGCATTGGAGCAATATTCCTAATGGGTGGAATTCTTGTAAGTTTTATGTTACCAGCACCAACTTGGTTTGTTATAGTAGATCTAGTTTTAGCATACATTCCAATGGCTTGGATTGGTGGGAAACTTGCAACAAGAAAATCGCAGAGTTAAAAAAAATATAAATAATAAAATATGATTAAACTAAAAGATAGAATGTGAATAAAATAGTGTTAGTAACAGGAGGTAGTCGAGGAATTGGGAAAGCAACCTCAATTGAACTTGCTAAACAAGGCTATTTTGTTTGTATAAATTATAGAGTCGATGTTGAATCAGCCAAGTGTCTTGAGGAACAAATCAAAAAAGATGGTGGTAAAGCATTAGCAATCAAAGCTGATATTTCTGACGAAAAAGATGTACTAAAACTCTTTGAACAAATAGATAAATTAGAAGGAGCTCTTTTGGGACTGATAAACAATGCTGGTATATTAGCAGAACAATCTCCTCTTGCTCAAATGACCTCGGACCGAATTCGAAAAACATTTGATATAAATGTTATCGGAACTTTTTTGTGTTCTAAGGAAGCTATTAAGCGAATGGTTACAAATGGAGGTTCGATTGTTAATATTTCTTCAGGTGCTTCAAAATCTGGTTCACCTAATGAATATATAGATTACGCATCAACAAAAGGTGCAATTGATACTTTTACGGTTGGCTTGGCAAAAGAAGTAGCCGAACAAAATATTAGAGTGAATGCAATAAGACCTGGATTTATTGAAACTGAAATGCACATAATACCCAATAGACTAGAAACAATAAAATCAAATATACCTATGAAAAGAGTTGGGCAACCAATTGAGATAGCAAAAACAATTGCTTGGTTGCTATCAGATAACTCAAGTTATACTACAGGAGCAATTATTGATATTGCTGGTGGAAAATAAAAAGTGCATTATAAAACAGAAGTGGAAAAAACCCTTTTGCGAAACTTAAAAGTTAAATAAATAATGAAGCTAGCATTTATAAAAGAACAAATTGAATGGGTTGATAGTTGGACAACCAATCTTATTTCAGATCTTAATGAAAAAGATTTTGGGATCGTTCCAACTTTAGGAACTAGTATAAACTGGCAAGTTGGTCATTTAACCATTTCAAAATATTTTCATTCAATACAATCCGTTCTACAAAAAGATGACCAAATAAATAAGCAAATAAATAAGCAAATTCCTTTGGATAACTTTTTAAAATATTATTTTGCCGGAAGTAATCCTACTTCCAAGTGGATAAATCGTCCTGATGCAAAACAATTATTAGAGTTTATGGAAATAGTTGACAAAGCAACTTTTCTTACTTTGGAAAAACTAATGGAAAGTAATCTAGAAGAAAAAACTGAAATCGGAAATCCAGTTGCAAAAACGAAGTATGATGCATTAACTTTTACATTCAAACATCAAATGTGGCACAACGGACAAATTGCAATGATTAAAAGAATAATTCGATAACTAATATTACTTCAAGAAATCAATAAGATTTTTTGCAACAACTCGAATTTCTTTCTCAACTTCTTCATCATTGCAAATACCTTCAGCATCAAAACATTTTTCTATTCCGGCAATTGAAACAACTCTTGGTAAAACTAATCCGCCAATGTGCGAGCAAACACTACGCAAATGTTCTAACGATTTTGTTGCTCCTAATTTTCCACTAGCAACTCCAAGAAGCCCAATAGGCTTGCCTTTCATAGGTGTTGGGTAACCTAAATTGTCAATCATATTTTTTAGAACTGCCGTAAAACTACCATTGTATTCCGGAGTACCAATTACAAAAGCATCTGCAGTTGCAAGTAAGTCTCTTAATTTTTGGGAGTTATCATTTTCAATTTTAAGGCCAGGGAATGGAATAGAAAAATCACGAAGATCAATACTTATAACTTCTATATTATTTGATTCTAATTCATCTATAACTAAGTCCAAAGCAAAACCGGTATAGTTTTTTTCTCTTACGCTTCCGTTTATAACTGCAATTTTCATTTTGGGTGTGCCTTTCTATAAAATTTAATCAACTAAATAATTTTCTTAAAAGTGTGTCATTCCCAACTTGATTGGGAATCCAGGAGACTTAAACTAAATGGATTCCCGATAGAGACATTCGGGAATGACAAGCAAAGAAAAAAGCTAATAATTCTTATTCTAACTTTCTTCTACTTTAAGAATGAATTTTTATTTAGAAAAATTTTACTTCCATTTTTTTTACCATCAAAATAGCTATCATTATTTTGTGATGAATGAATAATATATTTTGAAGAATCTCTGTAGGATGTAATAATAATCGGTTCGCCTAAATCATTCTCAATAATTAATTTTGCTTCAACCGGCGGAAGTGAATTTTCATTTACATCAATGTATAAATTATTAGTTAAGCTTACTAAATCACTCAAAGCCTTATCTGTCTTTGTTGAGTCAGTTATTCCACCTTCAAGCAACCAGGCATTTCCATTGTTCACAATTTCAAATGATTCTGAATTTGAATATTCAAAACGTAATTTGTTCCACTTATTTTTATCAGAGTTTATTACAGTTTCATCTCTAAAATCATTTACTTTTTTGTTGAAAGTCATATCAAGAAAACCATCAACCTCATATATATCAGTATCATCAGCCAATCTAACAAAAGTGGACATTGATCTTGGTTGTTGGAAAGCAAACTTACCAATTATTAAATTTAGCACTTCACTGCTTCCTTCGTTTACAACAATTTTTGTTGCTGCTGAATCATTAACTTCGTATTCATTAAATTTCTTTTCGCTTCTTGATGCAAGACGTTTTGGTTTAATTGCTAATAACTGATTTAACAAATTTTTAATTTTAGCTTTTGGAACAAGATATTGTTTTCCCTTTTTGGTTGTAACACTCCAGCTAGAATTACTTTTTGTAAGTTTTACTTCACTTCCCTTTTGCGATTTTGGATAAATTAAAATTTCCGAAACCTTGGCAGTATCAATTGAGACTAAATCTTTTTTAAAGGAACGTTCTTTTTTTGTACTCTCGGTTGTAAAAATTAAAATTGTACCAACAAGTAGAATTGCGAAAACAATCCAAAGTGTTTTATTTGATTTTTTATTAAACATACTGCTCCTTCGTTGCAAATTTCAAAAGACAAATCCTAAAAAACAAACATATAAAAGTGATTCTATAAAAACCTATGAATAACCTATTGCAGGTTGTCATTCCGGTCGTCTTTTGTGCCGGAATATTCACAACTTAAAGATTCCGGTATTCCAAAAGAACTGGAAACCGGAATGACACATTTTCAACAAAAATTCTTACAATAAAATTAAAATATTAAATATAATCTGTAGCTTCTATAATATTTCTAACTTTCTTTTTATATTGTAATCGAATAACTCCGTAAAGAATTATTAAAAATATTGGTACTAAAAAGTTTAGATATTTAATCCAAGTTTTTGTTCCATCTTCAATGTCGGCATCAAGCGGTCTTGCTGTAATGCCTTTAGTTCTTAGCTCAATTAAACCAGTATCATCAGAAAGCCAATCAATTGCGTTTGTCATTAAACTAACATTATCAGGTTGCAACTGCTGTGCTTGTTGACCTTCTCCGTTTACTGCAAAATCTCCATCACCAAAAACAACCATTTTTGTAAATGAATTACTTGCTAAGTTTCCTTCAATAGCAACTGCAACCGGAATGGAAGACAAACCAAAATCAGCTCTCCCCCACTCTTTTGAAATATCAAAACGAACAGGAAGTTTTTCTAAAGAAGCCTTTTCAGAAGTTGTTGCAATAGGTATTATTTTTATAGTAGTATCTTTTTGCACAATTGATAATGAACTTACAAATGGCAACGTAACCGCTTCAAGCCCTTTGGTTATTGGGTGTTCTGCAAACTTAGAAATTATTGGCAAGTAAGGGAAACTAACTGGAGTATTCATTCTAAACATACCTTGCTGTTGCTGAACCATAATGTTACTGCAATTTGCATCTAGCACAAAATTTTCTTCAATCTCAACTCCGTATCTTCCTAACCAATTTGAGAACCCGGTTGACACAGCTTCACCAGAGACAGTTTGGAAATTTCCTTTCACATTATTTATTGCCAAGAGTAATCTTCCACCACGAGAAACAAAATTATCTAAGTAATTAAAATCTCTATCTATAATAGAATCTGTTGGAGCAATAACTACAACAGTTTGATAATCTAAGGGAACTCCCAGCGTATCAGAAAACATTAATGGTTTTACATCATACATAACGTTTAGCTGAATATTTAGTTGCTGAAGTGCTGCTATACTTGGCTCTCCATGACCTTGCAACAAACCTATAATTGGTTTTTCATTTACAGATATTTTTTTTATTGCAGTTGTAATTGCATACTCCATTGCAGCACCAGGTTGTATCATAGGAATTACTTCTTTCTTATCTCCCTTTTGTACTAACGCTCCAAGATATGCTTTTTGCTGTTTTACTTGATCCTTTTCTCTAACATTAATCATAATTGGACGAATACCACTTTGCTGTGCTTTCATCTCAATCTCTTCATTCTCATTTGGATTAACGAACTCATAAACAAGTTCTCCGTTTGAACGGTTTGCGTATTCAATTAACAAGTCCTTAAAATCTTGACGAATTTGTTCAATGTTTGGAGGCAAATCTTCAGTAAAATAAGATGTAACAGTAACCGGTTCATCAAAATTTTCAAGAATTGTTTTAGTTGCATCACTCAATGAATACCTTTGGTCAGCAGTTAAATCAATTCTAAAAAAGTATCTTGTAGAAACAATATTTACAAGTATCAATATTGCAATTGTTAAAAATAAAGTAGTTTGGATTTTTCTTTTTGTTAACATATATATTTACTCAACTATATTTCGTTTTGATAAAACTGAATCTGCCATAACCAACCCGGCAATTGTTATTGATAAAAAGTAGATTAAATCTTTAGAATCTAAAACTCCACGAGATACTGATTCGTAATGAGTTGAAAGACTTAGGTAGTTAAAGAAGTAAGCCGTTGAACCAGTAAAACTATTGGCTAGAACATCAAAAATAATTAAGAAAAATATCCCAATGAATAGTGCAAGTAAAAAAGCCACAATTTGATTTGTAGTTATGCTACTTGCGAAAAGTCCAATGCTTATAAAAGTCATACTCATTAAAATCATTCCGAGATAACCAGTCCAAACTGCTCCGTGATCAATAGGACCAAGGTTTGCAATGCTTACATAATATGGAAGTGTAAGTAAAAGTGCAACACATATCAACATTAGAATTGATAAAAACTTTCCTACAATAACTTGCCAATCTGAAATTGGTTTAGTTAACAAAAGCTCCAACGTACCACTTCTTTTTTCTTCGGCTAACATTTTCATTGTTAGTGCTGGAATAAAAAAGAAAAGCGTCCAATAAGCAATTGAGAAAAATGGTTGAAGTGTGGCTTGCCCAATAAAGAAAACATCGGAGCCATAAAGCCAAGTGAAGAAGCCACTTAAGCCAAGGAAGACAATTAATAAAATGTATGCAGTAAGTGAATCAAAAAATGTTCTGAATTCTCTTTTTGCAATTACCCAAATTGGTTTCATAAATTTTTTCCTAAAATTTTCAAATTACTTTTACAAATTATTTCTTCGTTTGTCATTCTCAGCTTGACTGGGAATCCAAAAAGCAGTTACAAATGGATTCCCGATAACAACATTCGGGAATGACAAATTGTAGTATTTAGCTGGTTGTTAAATCTCTAAAAATATCTTCTAGCTTTGTCTCTATTGGAGTTAACTCACTTAACACCCAATTGTTTTTTACACATAACTTGAATATATCTTTTTTTGCACTTACATCATCTTTACCATTAATCATAAAGCTAAAGTTTTTTTCTACAATTGGATCAACCATTGAAACAGTTTCTAAACTTTGAAGTGCCGAAAAAACTTCATCTTTATTTTCCGCTTCGTCAATAGTAACTTTTACTACTTCTTGTCCCTGTGCTTGCTTCCGTAAAGTTTCGGAAGTACCATCTGCAACAATCTTACCTTCGTTGATAATTAAAATTCTGTCACAAGTAGCTTCTACTTCCGGCAAAATATGTGTGCTAAGAATAACTGTTTTTTTCTTTCCAACTTCTCTAATTAAATTTCTTATTTCAACAATTTGATTTGGATCAAGTCCGGTTGTCGGTTCATCAAGTATTAATATTTCCGGATCGTGAATTAATGCTTGTGCAAGACCAACACGTTGGCGGTAGCCTTTTGATAACTCACTTATCTTTTTATGTTTTTCAATATTAAGTCCGCAAACTTTTACCATCTCAACAATTCTATCTTGTATTTTTGCCTTTGGTATATTTTGAAGTTGTGCAACAAACTCTAAATATTCTAACACAGGCATATCGTGATAAAGTGGATTGCTCTCAGGTAAATATCCTATTGACTTTTTAACTTCTTCCGGATTTTCAAGAATGGAAATTCCATTTATCTTTGCATCTCCATCCGAAGGAGCCATAAAGCCAGTGATAATTTTCATTGTTGTAGTTTTTCCAGCTCCGTTTGGACCAAGAAAGCCAAGCACTTCACCAGTTTTAACTTCAAACGAAATATCATCCACAGCTCTTTGTGTTTGATATTTTTTTGTTAGATTTTTTACAGATATACTCATAGATAATACGACCTTAATTTTTAATCGGAGCAAAAATAGTAATTGAAATGTTAATTTGCAAAGTAATTGATTTTATTTTGAATTGGTTTTAACAAAAGGAAAGTTGTTTTGTTTCACTTATCAAAGTATTTATACAAACCTAAATTTGTTGTCGGATTTTAATAATTGTCATTTCGAACATTCTTTTCGTGAGAAATCTCATAGCCATTATGATTTAGAGGTTTCTCAATCGCTTAAAAAGCAAGCTCATTTCGAAATGACAAATTTCTAGTTCCGATTTTCCAAAAACCAATTTAGTTTTAGTATATTACTTTTTCTCTAAAACCCTTACCCCATCTTTCCCTGCAACAATTATTTTATTTGTAAGATGCAAAAACAAACCGTGTTCAACAATACCGGCTCTGTTCTCCAACTTCTCCGCTAACTCAAACGGATTTTGAAGTCTTACAAAGTTTGCATCTATTATATAGTTCCCTTCATCAGTTATAACTGGTTCATTAAGATTTTCATACATTCTAAGTTTAGGTTCACCGGGAATTGTTTTAATAAATTCTTCTTCAAGTCTATAAGAAAATTTTATAACTTCGATGGGAACTGACCAACGGTCGCCAAGTTTGGGAGAGAGCTTTGATTCATCAACAATTATAATTAATCTTTTACTTGCTTGAGCTAAAATTTTTTCACGAAGTAATGCTCCGCCACCGCCTTTAATTAGATTAAAATATTTATCTACTTCGTCGGCTCCATCAATTGTAACATCTATTGTTTGATGTTCATCAAAAGTGGTAAGCGGAATTTCTAATTCATTAGCAATTTTTTCTGTCTGCTCTGAACTTGGTATTCCAACTATGTTTGTTAGCTCTCCACTCTTTAATAATTCAGCAATTTTCTGAAGTGCATAAAATACTGTGCTACCAGTACCAAGTCCAACAACCATACCGGATTTAATTTCTTCAACTGCTTTGTGTGCTGCTTGTTCTTTTAGTTTATCAATCATATTCTTTTCTTTAGATTTCAAAAATTACAGTCCTAAACTAAATAACTTTTTTTACGAATTAAAAATTTATAACTTTGTAAAAAAATAGAAATAGTTTTCGGGAATAACTTTAATAATTTTTATGCTTGCAAATATATCAAATATTGTAAATATATTAACAGTCTTTCAATTGGCCTTACTATCTTTTGTTATTATCAGTAGCAAGAATATGAAAAGAACAAATAAATTTCTATTTGCCTTTTTAGTTGTCAATCTATCTTTGGTTCTTGTTTCACTTCTGTACCAATATAAAATGATGCCGCATTTCAACTTCCCAGTAATTACTTACATACAGAAGTCGTCTTTTATATTACTTGGTCCTTTGGTTTATTTTTACACAAAAGCAATTTGTTACTCAGATTTTAAGTTTACTAAAAAAAACTGGTTGCACTTTCTCGGTTTCTTTTTGATGTTTGCATATTTCATTGTAGATTATTCAATTCGTTCTTCAAACACTAACGATATTACTACCACAGCAAGTCTTACTCTTTTCTCATACAGTATTTATTCGGTTATTTTTTTACTACAACTTGTTATTTACATAATAACTTCTTTTTTAATTCTTAAAAAATATAGACAAACCTTAAAAACAGAATACTCGTCTGTTGAAAATAAAGAATTGTCTTGGTTGCAAATTTTACTAGTTGTATATTTTTTTCACTGGCTTTTTGATACGTTGATGTTTGTCTTTTATATAATAGAAGTAAAATCTCCTGAATTATTTTCAATTCTTGGAATATTGTCAATTCTAACTTTATTGATTTTTTCAACTTGGGCTGTTGTTAAAGGATTAAAACAGTTAGCTGTTTTTTCTGGGATTGAACAAAAAAGTAAATATGCAGATTCGACATTATCAAAATCAGATAGTGAAATGTTTGTCACTGAATTGATAAATTATATGGAAACTTCTCAACCCTATCTTGAACCTTCTTTAAAAATTACTGAACTTGCACAAAGTTTATCAATTCCCTCAAAGTCATTGTCGCAATCTATAAATCAACAGCTTGGTAAAAACTTTTACGATTTTGTAAACAGTTATAGAATAGAAGAAGCAAAAAGTCAAATTAAAAAAGCAAACGGAAATGGAAGAACAATTTTAGAAATTTTATATGAATCCGGCTTTAATTCAAAAGCTGCTTTCAATCGTGCATTCAAAAAACATACTGGGATTACTCCTACCGAATATAAAAGATCGCTGTAACATTATTGTATTGGTATATTTTTTTACACTTTAAAATTAGTCTCATTTCCTGAATGTGGACGATACCCAAATATAAAACTCTTACCTTATGTTTAATTAATTGAATAAAACTAGAGAATTTTATGAGAAAAAAAATAAATCTAAAACCGTTTTTAATAACTCTTAGTATTTTATCTATACTTTTATTTAATGGTTGTGGACTTTTTGAAAGTAGTACCGGAATTGAAATTGACAAAAATACATTAGCAAAAATTCCAATGACAAAAGGAATTACAAACCAACGAATACAAATGGGCGAAACTGGAACTTTATTATACACACTTTCTATTCCAGAAATAAAGGAAGGCAAAGAAGTACCTTTTATCATTGCACTTCATTGGGCGGGGCAATCAAAAATGCATTTTGCAGAAGGGTATTTAAGAGGATTAGCAGAACCAGGATTTCGCGAACTTGGAGCAATAGTATTTGCCCCAGATGTTCCCAGAAATAATTGGAGCGATGGTTTTAGTGAAGATGCTATTCTCAAATTTCTTGAAGCAGCAAAACAAGTTTGGCCCATCAATCCCAATAAAATAGTTATAACTGGTTACAGTATGGGAGGAAACGGAACTTGGGTTATTGCTAATGAACATCCTGATAAATTTAGTGCTGCAATTCCAATGGCTTCAGTACCAAGTGGAAGACTAAACGGAGAAATGCCAACATATATTATTCACGGTAAAAGAGATGAATTGTTTGATTACGAAAATGCACAAAAAGCTTATGATATATTAAAAGGAAATGGAGGTGACGTAAAATTAGCAATTCCAGAAACACTTTCACATTATCAAGGATTTAGTTATGTGAAATATTTAGAAGATGCATCTACCTGGCTAAAGACAAGTGTTTGGAAGTAGATAATAAATTTCTAATTATTAAAAAACCTATGAACAAAAACAAATAAAATTGGATTATTTTAACTCTTCGGGAAATCCATATTCCCTACCTTACTTAACTGAATAAATTTACTGCCAATTTTTTGCACTTTAAAAATAGTAACACTTCGTGAATGGAGACGATTTATAAAACTCTCCGCCTTACATTTGGTAATAATTTCTAAAACTTAATTAACTATCAAATAAGGGGATACATTATGAAAAAAATCACAATTGTTTATATTCTATTTTTTTCTCACTTAAGTTTACTTGCTCAAGGAAACATAATTAATGTACCAGGTAATTTTGCAAGAATTCAAGATGCAATTAATAGTTCAGCTGATGGAGATACAATTATTGTTGCTCCAGGAAGGTACTTTGAAAATATAAACTTCAGAGGTAACAAAATAGTATTAGCAAGTAATTACATTTTAGATAAAGATGTAATTCATATCAGTTCTACAATTATAGATGGAAGCAAACCAACAACTTCAGATTCTGGAAGTGTAGTTGTATTTGTTTCCAAGGAAGACCAATCTTCAGTCCTTCAAGGGTTTACAATTACTGGTGGAACAGGAACTAAGACTTATAACACAAATGAAAATATATACTTTAGAACTGGAGGCGGAATATTAATAGACGCTTCATCTCCAACAATTATTAATAATATAATTACAAAAAATAATTCTGTAGATACAACTGGAGGAGTTAGCGGAGCAGGCGGAGGTGGAATGCGAGTTGGAAATGGTTTGCCCAAAATTCAAAACAATATAATTTCACATAACACCGGAAGATATGCCGGAGGAATTATGCTAGCCTTTTCTCCTGGAGTAGTTTTACTTAATAACATAATTGCAAATAATACTGCACTTGGTGATTTTAATGGAGGCGGTGGGATATATGTGGATTGGAGAGGAGTGAGACTAATCAACAACACAATTGTTAATAATCATTCAGGCGATAAAGGTGGTGGAATTATTTCAACCGGAACTCTCGTGCTAATTGACAACTGTATTATTTATGGAAATACTGCTGATAGCTCTGACTCACAAATTTACAAAAGATATAGAGGAGCGGTTGACTTACGTTACACCGATATTGAAGGTGGATGGGAAGGTGTTGGTAATATTGATGCAACCCCTCTTTTCACAGACAATAAAACATTTATGTTGAATACAAATTCACCTTGTATTGATGCTGGGCATCCTCATCAATATTATAACGACCCAAAAAAGATAGAAGATGAAAAAGTAAAGTTTCCCTCACAAGGAACAACCAGAAACGATATTGGAGCTTACGGAAGTAGAAATAGTACAAGTTTGATAATTAGGAATGTTCAAAATAAATAATAAAGTAACGATACCATAAATTGAAATTAAACAACAAAAGGAAACTACTATGTTTGACATTACAAACTGGGTCCACTCAACATTTGGAGGAATACATTTTGTTTCATCAATAATTGGGTTAGTTACAGGAGCATATATTCTTCTTGCTAGAAAAGGAACAAACATCCATAAAAAGATTGGGTATGTGTTTTCAGTTTCCTTACTACTTGTAAATATTTCTGCATTGTTTATCTATGATTTTAATGATGGAAGTATTAGTGTCTTCCATTATTTAATTCCAGTGTCTCTTATATTTCTAATTTATGGGATTTACCCAATGTTTGGTAAAAAAAGAAACTCAAAAAGTTTAAATAAACATATTATTGGAATGAATGGAGCTGCATTAGGATTATGGGCTGCCGGAGCTTCAGAATATTTTATTAGAGAATTATCATCCGGACTAACACAAAATGAATCCATTCTATATTCATTTTTAATATCAATTCCTTTTGCTATTTTAATTACTTTAAGTATTACATTTAATGTCAAAAAGAAAGGATAGGTAATATGTCCGAAGAAAAAATATTAACACTACACCCACAAGGGAAACAAGGTGTAAATATTCTTAAAAGAAGATATGATATTATTAAGGATTTTATTCTTGAAACAATAAAGGGACACAAAGAAATTACTTATCAAGATTTGAATGAGCTAGCTGTTAAGAAACTGACAAATACCTTTGATGGAAAAGTTGGATGGTATATTGTTTCCGTTAAACTAGATTTAGAATCAAGAAAAATAATTGAACGAATTCCAAAAACAAGTCCGCACAAACTAAGACTAATAAAATAAATTTTAACAAAAAACTAAAAAACGAGATGAATATGAAAAAAGTCAAATATCTACTTCTATCAATATTCTTTATTACAACTTTTAACTACGGACAAACATTCACACTAAAAAGTAATGATATTGGTGGACAAGCAATAATGAAACAAGTCAATAAATACTGTGGAGGAGAGAATATTTCGCCACAACTATTTTGGGAGCATGCACCCGATAGCACAAAAAGTTTTGCTGTAACAATTCACGACAAAGATGCTCCAACTGGTAGTGGCTGGTGGCATTGGCTTGTTTTTGATATTCCCGCAAGTGTAAATGAATTAGTTGCAAGTGCAGGAAATATTGATACAACTCTTGCTCCCAAAGGATCAATTCAAAGTATTACAAGTTTTGGTAAAGCAGGGTATGGCGGACCATGCCCACCAAAAGGTCACGGATTTCATCAGTACTTAATTACTGTTTACGCACTTAATACTGACAAATTAGGTCTTGATAAAAATGCAACTCCGGCTAAGGTTGGTTTTTATTTAAATCATAGTACAATTCAAAAAGCATCAATGGTAATGTATTTTAAAATGTAATTTATTAAAAACTATTTTTTACAACTACTTTCCCAACAGATTTGCCAGATTGCAAATGTTCAATAGCTTTGTGTAAATCTGTAAACTGAAATACTTTTCCAACTATTGGTTTGGAAAGATTAAGTTTTTGAATTTCATCAAAATAATTTTGTAACTCATCTTTCTTTTCCCACAACCAAATAAGATTAAAACCCATTACTGCTCTGTTTGTATTAATCATTTTCATCGGATCAATTTTTGGTCGGGTAAGAAATTTATAAATTAGTTTTATTGGATTTGGTCTAGAACCTGGAGATGCAAAATTTGCAGAGCCAAAAGTTATAAGCCTTCCTTCCAAAGCGAGTAACGAAAAACTATCTTCAAATATTTTTCCGCCAATACTTTCTAAAACTATATTAAGTGGTTTTCCATCTAAAGATTTTTTTAATTGCTGCTTAAAGTTTTTGCTTCGTACAATAATTTCATTATAACCTTCTTCTTTTAGAAGACTAACTTTTGATTCACTTCCAATTGTGCCAATTGTAAAAGCATTAAATTTCTTTGCAATTCTGTTAGCAAAAATTCCGACTCCACCAGCACCGCTATGTATAAGAACTGTTTGACTATTTTTTATATCTCCTAAAACTTTAAGAGCATAGAAAGCAGTTAAAGAATTAACTAACAAAGAAGCTCCTTCTTCAAAACTCCAACCGAGTGGTAATTTAAAAATATAATCTGTTGCAACATTTAGATGAGAAGCATAAGCGCCAAAACGTGTTAAGCCTATGATATTACTGCCTATCTCAAATTCTGTTACTTCGCTTCCCTTTTAATTATTATTCCAGCAAATTCTAAACCGGGGATAAAACTTCCTTTTGGAGTTGCACTATACAAACCCCAAATTGCAAAAAGGTCAGCAAAGTTTAACCCAATTGATTTCACTTCAACACAAACTTCATTAGCTTTTAGTTCTGATAATTCTTCTTCAATTAAATTTAGATTATTAATAGAACCAGTTTTATTTATTCTGTAAACTTTTCTTTTCATAACTTATATTACTATTTAAATAGTAATCGATAAACATTTTGTAATCGATAAACATTCTTACTCATCCGGCTGTTCGCCGAGACACGTAATCATACTCTTGTTCTTACTCTCCTTTAATCTGTTTTCCTAAAAGAAAAAACTGATTAAGATTATGAGTAAGAGTACGATTAAGGAAAATAAAAACTTTTTGCTTTTATGTTTCTCGTCTCTGCGTCTTTACGTTTCTCTTTTTAAAGTAATAATCATTCTCTTGAGATTCAAACATCATATAAGTAAATTTGCAACCCAAATAAAAGTTTTTTATGAAAGGAATTGATGAGTAAAAAGAAAGTATATATAGAAACTTACGGCTGCCAAATGAACATTGCCGATACGGAAATTGTTCAAGGTATTTTAATAAACGATGGTTATCAGCTAACTGATAATTTTTCGACTGCTGATGTTGTACTCTTAAACACTTGTAGCATTAGGGAAAACGCAGAAGAAAGAATTTATGGCAGAATGGGAATTTTCAAAACTGAAAAATTTGGAAACCCAAATGCAGTAATTGGAATTCTGGGATGTATGGCAGAACGTTTACGAAAAGACTTAGTTGAAAAAAAGAAAGTTGTTGACATAGTCGTTGGACCAGATGAATACAGACGCTTGCCAGAATTTATTGATAACGCACTTGCCGGAGAAAAAGGAATTGGAGTTAAGCTATCTAAAACAGAAACCTATGATGATTTAATTCCACAACGGAACGATGGGCTTTCTGCTTGGATTTCTGTAATGCGTGGATGTGATAAGTTTTGTACTTTTTGTGTAGTCCCTTTTACTCGAGGACGTGAAAGAAGTAGAACTCTAGATTCCGTTGTTGAAGAAGTGAAGCTCCTTTCTCAACAAGGTTATAAAGAAGTAACACTACTCGGACAAAATGTAAATTCATATATAGATGAAGGAAATGATTTCTCAGATTTGCTAGCTGCTGTTGCCCAGGTTGATAGAGAAATACGAGTAAGGTATTCCACTTCTCATCCGCAAGATTTTTCTGACAAGTTACTTTATACAATTGCGGAGCATCCAAACTTGTGTAATTATATTCATCTTCCTTTTCAATCTGGCTCTAACAGAATTTTGGAATTGATGAACAGAACTTATACTATTGAACATTATTTATCTATACTTGAGAAAGCTGAGAAAATAATCCCCGGTGTTGTCTTCTCTACAGATATTATTTCTGGCTTCCCAACAGAAACTTATAAAGATCATCTAGCAACTTTAGAGGTTGTCAGAAAAATTAGATTTGATGGTGCCTATATGTTTAAATACTCTCCGCGTGAAGGAACTAAGGCATATAAAATGAAAGATGATGTTGATGAAGAAACGAAATCTAAACGTCTTTCTGAAATAATTTTTGAACAGCGAGCTATTTCTTACGAAAGAAATAAAAAAATGATTGGTTCTGAAGTGGAACTTTTGATAGAAGGTTTTAGTAAAAAGTCTAATGATTATTTAGCTGGAAGAACAGATACAAATAAAATGATAATTATTCCAAATCAAAAAGATATTGTATTTGGTGATTACGTAAAAGTAAAAATTAATAGTGCAACTTCAGGAACACTTTTTGGAGATGTACAAGGTAAAGTTGAAGTTACAAAACAAGTAGTTCAAAAAACTGCTTAGTTATTTTATACAGAATTTTTTATGCGAAAATTAAAAACTATAATATTTTTTCTATTCTCTTTTAGTATTGTTTATTCACAAAGTGTAAACATTATTCCTTTTCTAAAAAAAATAGAAGAAGGTAAAATAGAAGAAGTCAAAAAAGAATTTACAGAACTAAAAAACCAAAATCCTAATAACGCAAATGTAGTTTTTTTAGATGCTGTACTAACGGAAGATGGAAACAAAGCTCAAAAGATTTACGAACTTGTTTACACTAACTTTCCTCAAAGTCAATTTGCCGATGCTGCTTTGTTCAGAAGCTTTTCATACTTCTATTCTTTAGGTTTATATAAACGTGCAGAAACACTAAAAAATATGTTAAAGGAAAAATATCCTAAATCGGCATACCTAAAAAAAACTGGTGGTAGTTTTCCTGAAGTTGATGAAATGATTTTAGTTGATTCTTCTCCTTATAAGCAAAATAGCAAACTAAATTCTCGTTTCACTATACAGGCTGGGGCTTTTGGAGATTTTAAGAATGCAGAAAGATTAAAAACCAAACTGGTAAAGTCAGGCTATCACGCAAAAATTGCTCCTAAAATTAAGGGTGGTAAAACTTTACACATAGTTATAGTTGGAGCATTTAGAACTAAACCAGAAGCTGAAAAGTTTTTAGATGTTTTCAAAAGTAAATATGATTTTTCTGGAAGAGTTGTTAAAGTTGAGTAATTGGATTGAACTTTATTACTGATTAATTCCTTAAATTAGAAATAAATATTATGACAAAAGAAGAACATATAAAATATTGGATTGATAGTGCAGAACACGATTTAGAAACAGCAGAATCTTTATTTAATTCTCACAAAAATGATTGGTGTTTGTTTATAGGACATTTAGTAATTGAAAAGATTCTGAAAGCTACTTTTGTTGATAATAACAAGAATGATATTCCACCAAAAACTCACAATTTGGTAAAACTTGCAGAGCTTGCTAAAATCAATTTAACTGAAAAACAAATTTTGTTTTTAGATGAAGTAAATGATTTTAATATAGAAGTTAGGTATCCAGAATATAAAAATAAATTTTATAAACTATGCACAAATAAGTTCACTCAAAAATATTTTGTTAAAATAAAAGAGTTTTACAAATGGCAAAAATCCCAAATAAAATAAAAGTATTACTTGAAAATTATATAGCTACACTTAACTCAAATGGAATTAAAATTAAGACTGCTTTTTTGTTTGGAAGTTACGCAAAAGGCAACTATACTAAGATGAGTGATATTGATGTAGCTTTAGTATCAGATTCTTTTGAAGGTATTAGGTTTTATGACAAAAACAAAATTCGTAAAATAACTCTTTCCATAAGTCATAGTATAGAAGTTCTACCGTTTACTCCAAATGATTTTTCTTTAGAAAATCCTTTTGCAAAAGAAATTATGAATACGGGTATCAAAATTGCTTAGTACTAATTTTTGTATTGGATAATACTAATCAATTTTAATTTTGTCTGACTGAGAATCCAGTAACAAGTTTATTAAAATGACTATAGAGCTAAAAAATAAAACCCACAATATAATCGGTAAATCAAAACAGATAAAAGATTTAATTGATATCTCCGAACAGGTTGCTCAATCAAATATTTCTGTTTTAATCTTTGGGGAAAGCGGAGTTGGAAAGGATGTGTTCGCACGAGCAATTCATAACTTTAGCAACCGTTCAAACAAAAAATTAGTAAGCCTTAATTGTGGAGCAATCCCGGAAGGAATTTTAGAAAGTGAATTGTTCGGTCATAAAAAAGGTTCGTTCACCGGAGCAATTGGAGATAGAAAAGGTTACTTTGAAATTGCAGACGGAAGCACATTATTTCTTGATGAAATTGCTGAGATGCCTTTAACAACTCAAGTAAAACTTTTAAGGGTTTTAGAGACCAATGAGTTTATGCCGCTCGGAAGTGAAACAACAAAAAAAGTTGACGTAAGAATTATTGCCGCAACCAACAAAGACTTACAAGCCGAAGTTGAAGCAAAAAGATTTCGTAAAGACCTTTACTTTAGGCTTAAAGCAGTTGCTCTTTACATTCCGCCACTAAGAGAAAGACGAGAAGATATAAATACTTTCATCACATATTTTCTTAAAAATTATACTGAACAAAATCATATTCCTTATCCAAAAATTACAAACGAAGCTTACGAACTTTTGAATCAATATTATTGGCCAGGAAATATTAGAGAATTAAAAAACACAGTTGAAACTGCTGTGGCTCTAAACAAAAAAGGTAACTTAGATGTGGATTCATTTAAAGATTTAATCATCAACAGAATAGAAAGTTCGGATGGAAGAAATCTCCCGATACATCTCAATAAAAGTAGTGATGCTTTGGATAGAGAAATTATTCTAGGTGCTTTAATTGAAATTAAAAAAGATTTGAATGAATTGAAAAATTTTGCTTATAATACAAACAGACAAAACGATACAATTCAGCCTTTCAACGTAAATGAAGTTGTTCCAATTGAAACTTTAGAAAAACAAGCAATTATAAATGCTCTTGAATTTACAAAAAACAACAAACGTAAAGCGGCAACTCTACTCAAAATTAGTGAACGAACTTTATATAGAAAAATAAAAGAATATAATCTTTAACAAAAATTCCAAAAGATAAAAACCAAATGACAAATAAATTTCAAATAACAAAAGACAAAAAAAGAAAAACGGGAGACGAGAGACAAAAACTTAACAACCGTCATAGTATCTCTGTTTGGTTTTTTGGAAATTGGAATTTATTTGTGATTTATTATTTGAGGTTTGAATTTTACAATCCTACTCAAAGAACATTTGCTAAAATCTTTCGTACTCCAATTATTGTATCACTAATTTTACTTTTAGTTGGTTGTTCATATTCGTTTACAGGTTCGTCTGTTCCAAGTCATTTGAAATCAATAGCAATTCCTTTTTGTACTGATAGAAGTGGATCCGGGGAACCAGGAATGGCTGATAATTTTACAAGTACTTTAATTGAACATTTCATTAGCGATAACTCGCTTGCTGTTACTGATAAATCAGATGCCGATTCCTTTCTAGAATGTACAATAACTTCAATTTCCGATGCACCTACAGTTATTAAGGGTGGCGAGAATGTTTCAGCACGTAGAATAACAATTAAAGCACACGTTGTCTATAAGGATTTTGTAAAAAAGAAAACTGTTTTTGATAAATCATTTTCAAACTATGGCGATTATGAAAATGAAGGTGATATTATTTCTGCTAGAAGTAATGCCATTAAAGCTGCTACTGATTTGATTACTGAAGATATTCTTTTGGGTGTTGTTTCCAATTGGTAGTTATTAAAAATATCTTCTTCTAGAAAAGATTGAAGCCTCAGACAATTTTTTTAGATTTTCACTATCTCAAAAAACTCCTCTTATTATTTTTCAAAGGTTTAAAGTCACACAATTTTGTATATTTACTTCCCTTTTTACTGTACTTAATTCTCTAAATATAGAGAGTAATATTTTTACAAAGTCTCTACAAATAATTTTAATTTTTATAGGTTAATAATGTCTTTAGACGAAATCATATTAGTAACATATATTTTAACAATGACAGTACTTTTGTTTTTTGCAAGTCACGGATTAGTGATGCTTTTCTATCATAAAAAGTATATTAAAAATGTTCCAACTTCAGGTAAAGATAATTCTGATAAAAAAGTTACAATTCAACTTCCTCTATTCAATGAGAAATATGTTGCGGAAAGACTTATCAATTCAGTTTGCAAAATTGATTACCCAAAAGATAAATTAGAAATTCAAGTCTTAGATGATTCAACAGATGAAACTGTTCAAATAGTTTCTGAGTTAGTTAAACAAAAACAATTGGAAGGATTTGACATTGTACAAATCCGTAGAGAAAATAGAACTGGCTATAAAGCTGGAGCATTAAAGGAAGGATTAAGCAAAGCGAAAGGTGAACTTATTGCAATCTTTGATGCTGACTTTGTTCCTTCTGCTGACTTTCTAAAAAAGACTTTACGATATTTTACAAATTCAAATATAGGTATGGTTCAATCACGTTGGGAACATTTGAACGAAGATTACTCGCTACTTACAAGAATACAAGCTCTTGCTTTGAACGGACATTTTGTAATGGAGCAACCAATTAGAAATAGAGCTGGATTTTTTATTAACTTTAACGGAACCGGTGGAGTTTGGAGAAAAGAATGTATTGAAGATGCAGGCAATTGGCACGATGATACAATTACAGAGGATCTTGATTTAAGTTACAGAGCACAACTTAAAGGATGGAAATTTGTCTATCTTAGAGATTATACAACTCCAGCAGAACTACCTTCTGAAATGAATGCACTTAAAGCTCAACAATACAGATGGACAAAAGGAGCAATTGAAACTGCTAAAAAATTATTACCAAAAATTTGGGGTTCTAAAGTTCCATTAAGAATTAAATTACAGTCCACTTTTCACTTAACCAATAATATTGTATTCCCTTTTATTTTGCTAGTAGGGATTTTAAATGTCCCACTAATCTTTATAAAAAATAGCGGTCCTTACGATGTTTTTTTTAATTTAATGTCTGTTTTTATTTTAGCGTTTATTAGTTCGTTTATGTTTTACCTTTATGCTCAAAAAGATGTATATGAGGATTGGCGACAAAAGATTGCTCTGTTCCCTATATTTATGGCTGGTAGTATGGGTTTTGCAGTTAATAATTCCAAAGCAGTTATTGAAGGATTGCTTAGTAGAAAAAGTGAATTTGTTAGAACGCCTAAATTTAAAATTGTAGAAAAATCAGATTCAATTGTTTCTGGCACAAAGTATTTATCAAAAAATAAATTAGACTCAACAGTTATTGTTGAAATTATTTTAGCACTCTACTGTTTAATAGGTGTCTTTGCATCAATATATTTTATGGAACTTGCAGCCTTGCCTTTTCAACTAATGTTCTTTTCTGGGTTTGCAATGGTAGCAGCTCTTTCAATTAAACATTCGTACAACCTTGGTGGAAAAACAAAAAATGGATAAATTCGCATTACTTTATGAGTTCGATCAAAGTTCTCCTCTTTTAGTTTACAAGGCTGCACAAGAAATAGAAGAGAGAAATATTTCCAATGCAATTGAACTTCTTAATTCTAGTATAGAAAAATATCCTTATTACGCTACGGCATATTTTTTACTGGCAACTGCTCTTGCTTATAATAATGAATATGATAAAATAAGTGAAATGATTTCAAAGGGTAGCAACATTCTTGATGATGAAAAAACAACTTTATATTACACAAACTTAGTTGAAAAGATTAAAAGAGAAAATGCTGGAATAGACAATAGTTTTGAAGAAACAATTAGTGATGTATTAGAGGAATCATTTCATATTGACGATAGTGAATTCTACAATTTTGATGACATCAATTTAGTTGATGAAAAAATAGAAGATACTAAACAAATACCTAGAGCAACTAAAAGTAAAATGGCTGAAGGTACAATTGTTACTGAAACACTAGCTGAAATTTATAACTCTCAAGGGAACTATACAGAGGCTCTTGATATTTATGAAAGACTACTCAAACTCCAACCAGACAAATCAGTTAAGTTCAATAAAAAAATTCTTGAAATAAATAATACAATTGGGAAACAATAATATATTTGGAAACTTCCTTACTGTTCTAGTTATTTGCACACATCATTTATATATATTCTAAAATTTTAATTTAATAATATTCACGGAGTACAAATGTCCAAAGATAGAAAAAGTATTGTATCAAATTTCATCAAACAGTATTCATCAAAATTTAACTACCGAAATTCTGAAACTACAATTATCCTTGCTGCTGGTCACGGAAAAAGAATCAAATCTCAAACATCTAAAATGTTACACAAAATTTGGGGTAAAACAACTGTTGAAAGAGTTTATGAAGCTTGCAAAGCAGGACTCTCAAAATCCAACTCTATTATTGTTACTGGTATAAAAGCAGAAGATGTAATTCAAGTAATTGGCAAAAAAGATAATACACTCTTTGCATTTCAGGAAGTTCAACATGGAACAGGGCACGCAGTTCAAATTGCACTTGAAAAAATCTCCAAATCTTATAATGGAATCGTTTATATTTTACCAGGCGATATGGGTTTAATTAACGATAAAACTATTAGAATGTTCAAAAGAGAGTTCGCTAAATCGAAAAATGATATGATGGTTCTAACTGGAATTTATGAAGGAGACCCAACTAAAAACAGTTATGGCAGAATTGTTAGAGTAAAAAAGAAAGATGATAAAGGAGTTCTAGCCGGAAAAGATTTTGGTAAAGTTATAGAAATTATTGAACATAAAGACATTTTATGTATTGATCCGAACCAACCTTATGTAAGAAAATTTAATGGAAAAAATTATAGCTTTACTAGAGAAGAACTTATTAACAACAATGAATTTAACTCAGGAGTATTTGCATTCAAGTATAAATATTTAGTTGAAAGAATTAAAAAAATAAAAAGTGATAATGTACAAGGTGAAATTTACATAACAGATTTGATTGCATTGTTTAACAAGAAAGGTTTAACTGTGGGAGCAACAAGTGCAAAACAACAACATGTGCTTATGGGATTTAACAATAAATCCGTACTAAAACAAATGGATGTAATTGCAAAAAACCAAGTATATGATGCACTAAAAGATATAATTAGGATTGATGACCCAGATGATTTTTTTATTGCTGATGATGTAATAAAAAGAATTACTGCTTTAGATAAAAAAGGAAAGCCTCTTGATATTAAAATTGGGAAAGGTGTTTACATTGGTGAAGAGGTAAAGTTAAACTATAACCTAAAACTACGCAAAAATGTTTTTGTAAGTGGAAATGTTCATTTTGGAGAAAATGTAACTGTTGGTGCAAACGCTCATCTTTCTTGTTTCCCAAATCAAAAATTTATTATTGAAGATAATGTAGAAATTCTTTGGGGAGATATTATAAAAGGTAATACAACTATAGGCGAAGGTTCATTTATTGAATCAAGTGTTAACATGACTGGTAGTGATGAACATCCACTTCGCATTGGAAAAAATGTTATAGTTAAAGGAACTAGTTATTTGTTTGGAACAACGGTTGATGATGATATTTTTATTGAACATAGTGTACTAATTAAAAAACATGTGAAAAAACTTGTTAAGCAAAATGGAGAAATTCAAAAGATTAGATTTTACCTTCCAATGCCTGCTGGTATTGACGCAGTTGATGATGTAGAATGAATATAACTTTGTAGTTAAAATTACTTAAGTACAAATAGCCCTGAGTTTTCTTAGGGTCTTTTGTACTTATTATCAAAAAAATAAGATGGAATTTGTTCTCTATACTTACATCTATCTCTAACAAAGTACTGCAATAAATTATGAAAATTCTAATTACAATATTTTTCTTTTTTCAAATGTTTTTTACTCTTGCTGCACAATCTAATAATTTCAAGAGTGAACTTTCAGAAGATGGTAAAACAATTGTTGAGTATAAAATTTACGATACACTAAATGTTAATAGTGAAGAAATAACTATTATTGAGTACAAAGCAAAAACTAAAACTGATGCTTCACTAGAAAACTGTATTTCAATTTTCAGCAATCCTGATATGCATAAAAATTTTTATGACTATACAGAGATTAGTAAAAATGTAAAGCAAATTTCCAAAGATGAATGGATAATATATTATTACTACAGCCCACCCTGGCCAATTGCAGATTCTGATTGTATTTCTAAAATTATTAAGACAACGGATAGTTTAAATAATAAAATTACTTTCACTAGCTTTTCAGATCCTGAACTCATTGAAATTAAAGATGTTGCTCGCTCAGAATTAAATGATATTACTTTCATATTTACAGAAATAAGTAAAAATGAAATTGAAATATTTATCCAAGCAAAATTAGTCCCAGTAGTGTCTGCTCCAAAGTGGATGATGAATAGATGGTTTCCTGATGGTCCAGCAAAAATTTTAAATAGATTTAAAAAATTAGCAGAAGCTTTGTAAATATCATTTTATTTTTTTGGGGAGATAAACAGAAAAAGAAAATAATTATAACTGGAATGTTAAAGTAATTGTGTTAGTGTAGAGACATAAAAATAATATGTCTCTACACTAAAAAGTTCTATGATAATAATTTAGCTTCCAAAATTACTTCAGTACCAGTAAATAATCTTGAAATAGGACATCCAGTTTTTGCATCAGCAGCAAGTTGTTTAAAATCTTCTTCACTCAAACCTGGAACTACAGCTTCACAACTTAATGTAATAGAGGTAATTTTTGGTCCGTTATCATCACCAAGTTCAACTGTTGCTTTAGTTTCAATACTAGTTGGAGTAAGATCTTTTTTACCAATAAGTGCAGATAAAAACATTGAGTAACATCCAGCGTGAGCAGCTCCTACTAATTCTTCAGGGTTAGTTTCAGCACCATCTTCAAATCTTGATTTAAAAGTAAAAGGTCCTTCGTAACCTGTGAAGTTCATTTTCCCGTTACCTTCTTTTAAGCTTCCTTCCCATTTTGCTTTTGCATAATTTGTTGCCATTATAATTTTCCTTTTCTGATAAATGATTAAAATAAATAAAGTGTAAAGTTACAAAGAATATATTAAGATGTATTGTCTTATAGTAAAGACAAAGATGTTATTAGTTCTAGTGGGTAGCAATTTTAGCTTTCCTAATTGTAATGTCTGTCCAAACATTTCCAACTACGTAAGCTTCATTATCTAACCATTCCTTTTTTAATTCTTCTTCGGAAGAATAATCACAAGCGATTACTGAACCATTCATATTATCATTTTTATCTAAAAGAGCAGAAGCAAATAACCACTTCCCAGACTCAAACATTTTACTAGCAAACTTTAGGTGTTCTTCTCTTACAGCTAATCTTCTTTCTAAAGCATTCTCATCCTTTGCATCATGTGCAATAACTAAAAACTGCATAAAACTTCTCCGAAATTAAATTATTAAACTCAATTGTAAAATATCTTTCTAAGATGAAAATAAAAACATAAATTCTAATTACTTATTTTTTATTAAACAAAATTTTCTATTATGAAAAAATATTTAATCCTTATATTACTAATTACTTCTTCGTGCTATAACCAAAATAGCATAGAAAATAACATAGATAAAATCTTCCAAGAGTTCAAACCAAATCACACTCCAGGAGTTTCTGTAGCTGTTCTTAAGGATGGAAATATTGTTTATCAAAAAGGATTTGGTTTAGCTAACATTGAAACAAAAGTTTTGATTGAGCCAAAAACTAATTTTCGCCTGGCTTCAATTACTAAACAATTTACTGCTCTATCAATATTACTTTTGGAACAAGATAGGAAATTATCCTTATCAGATACACTTACAAATTTCTTTTCTGATTTTCCTAAATATGGAAATAAAATTACGATAAAAAATATTTTGCAACATACTTCCGGTTTAGTTGATTATGAAAACTTTGTGAATAAAACTGATACAATACAGCTCAAAGACAAAGATGTTCTAAACATTTTAATGGAACAAGATTCAACATACTTTGAACCGGGAGCAAAGCATAAATATAGTAATTCAGGTTATGCTATTTTAGCTATATTAATTGAAAAACTTTCTGGAAAAACCTATGCTAAATTTTTAAATTCTAGAATTTTTAAACCATTGAAGATGAATAATTCTATTGCTTATGAAAAAGGAATATCTGAAATTATAAATCGTTCGTATGGTTATTCAAAGTCAGATTCTGGTTTTGTATTTTCGGATCAAAGTTTGACAAGTGCTGTTCTTGGGGATGGAGGAATCTATTCATCAACAATAGATTTAATTAAATGGAATAGTGAAGTTAATTCTCCAACACTTTTACCTGAAGAAAAGTTTAATAGAGTATTTCAAAAAGGGAAAGATAGTAATGGACAAGAATTTGATTATGGTTTTGGTTGGAGACTTGATCCTTATAAAAATTATGTTCGTCATTATCATACTGGAGGAACATCTGGATTTTCTAACATTTACATGAAACTTCCTGAATTAGATTTGACTGTTATAGTTCTAATAAACGTCAATAATTTCAACGCAAAAAAATATGCAGAAAAAATTGCAAATTTATTTATTAAATAATTTTCCGCTTCTTCTATTTATAATTCAACAGAGTACAGTTTATTTTTTTGTGTTTTCCCCTTTAGTATAGTTTCATCAACAAAATCTATTTTAATTTTACTACTCATCTCCAAATTATTTTTAAGTGTTTCCGATATCAGAAAGTTTTTGTTATAAATGTTGCATTTAGTTTGGATGCGTGCTGCTATATTTATAGTATCGCCGTGATACGCTATTTCTCTTTTAATATTTCCAACTTCCGCAACAGTAATTTTTCCAATATGAGCACTTGCTTTAAATTCTGGAACAGCTCCAAAACCACTTTCATATTCTTGTTTGTTTTCTAGAAGTTTATCCTGAAATGCAAAATAAAACTTAATACAATTCATATTATATAACCCTTCATCTTTAAGCCAAGTTAGAACAACTTCATCTCCAACATATTGATAAATTTCTGCATTGAAAGAAGGAAGCACTTTGTTAACATCTAAAAAACATTTTTGAATCATTTCACTATATTTTATATGACCTAATTTTTCTGCGTTTGCTGTTGAATCTTTAAGATCCATAAACATAAATATTCGTTCTTCAACTCGCGGTTTTCTATACTTGCCCAAAAACATTGGAAGAATTATTCCTGGGCCAAATTTATTATTCATCTGTTTTATAAAGCTGATTATAACTATCATCACACTTGTATATAGCGAGGAGGCAAGACCCATATTAGAAAAGAATTTTGGAGTATAATTTACCATTGATTCATCAATAACTTTTGCATCTAGTGCAAAACCAATAGCTCTGAATATGTTTACAACTACAAACCAAGTTACTACATAGAAAAATATTTTTACTAGAACTTCAATCCCAAGTGATCTTCTAATCAGTTTTCTTTCTACATAAAAATCAATTAGACCAAGTAGCGTACCAAAAACAATTGCTCCTATTATTGCAATAATAATATTTTCAGATAAGTGAATGGTAGCCTCAGGATTAAAAAGGCTAGCTATTGCTTTAGAAACTAAATCCACAAGAAATATATAGAGGGAAAAAGCTAATATCCAAAATATTATTTGAGTAAAAATATCCGATAATAAGGGATGGCTCAATGCCATTTTTCTAGCTCTTGCTGAATAGTCTAATTTGATTGGCATAAATTCTTTGTGTGAATTATAGTTTGAATGTAAAGAAATATCAATATACTACAAATTTGATGCAACTTAAATGAGAAATGAGTTAATACAATATTAGTTAGAAGTGAAGTATGAAATTATTCAAATAATTAATAAAGTTTATAAAAAAAATCAGCGGTTCAAACATAAAAGTGACTTCAGTTGGTTTAAAAAATAGTAATATTAAGTTCCCAACTGGAAAACAAATCTGCGTATTGAAGGATAAACATTTTTAGAGAAATTCTATTTAAGAAAAATACTACTTCACAATAATACTTTCATTTATTTTATAAAGCTTCCCTTGTTTCAAGCCTTTCTCAACGGTTCTGTTGTACATTTGTTGTGCATCACCTATTAGAATATTACCTTTTAGAAATTCATTTAATATTCCATCAGCATTGGTATCATTAAAGATTGAAATCTTAGCTTCACGTATTCCAAGTTTTACATCTACTATTGTAAACTGGTTAAAAGGTTTATCATCTTTTGATAGACTTTTAATTTTAAGAGTATAGTCCGATTCTTTAAGAATAAATTCAATACTTTTATTATCTATCTCATTTAATTTTCCCGTTTTCTCTAATTGATTTAAGCAGTAATCATATATTTGTTGAGCTTCAGAAAGAGCAATATTTCCCTTTGTAATTTTATCCATTATTCTATCTTGGTTCATATCAACAGCTACAAAGCCATTACCAATTAGATAATTACAAGATTTTGGATTGTTTGGACAATATGCCGATCTAAGAACATAACCATTTCCGTTATGAACAAAATCGAACTCAGCTATTTGTAGTCTATTGGAGCCACAACTTGCTATGAAGACAAACATAAAAATTGTTAGAGTTACTAGTATTGTTTTGGAGAGTTTTAAATTTACAATTGAAGTTTTCATTTTGATCCCCTTATATCTTTAATTTATTACAAATAATAAATTGAGGAGAATAAATTTATATATGTAAATGTAATATTATCACAGTTAAAGTCAAGATAAATAATAAGAATCTTAATTTAGATTTATATTTAAAATTATATCAAGTAGTAATAAATATTTTCATTTTCTAAGTTGTAACTCTTTTAGTTCTATCTTAGTCAACTCTAAAAATTGATGCTAATTCAGAGAGTGGTTCGCTTGAAATGTTGATTCTACTAATCAATAAATTAATTGAATCTTCAGAAAGTGGAAGTAGTTCCAATGTAATTTGCATTGGTGGAGATGGAATTCCAACGAACGAACCAAAAGCAAGAACGGAAAAAATATATTCCAATTGTACAATTTCACTTTCAATAATGTCAACAGATTTGGAACGAGCAATTTCATCAGCGAGTTTTATTTTTTGAGAAATCTTATTTATTATTTTTTTGTGAATTTTCATTTTAGAATTCTTTCGTCGTATCTGGTTTCTTAAAAAATGCAATCAATCCTTCAATAACAATTAGTACAACAAAAATTGTAATTATTAGATTGATAATTTGGAGCATTAAATTTCCTTCATTGTTGAAAGCAATTTGATTTAGAACGGTTGCCCAAAATGTCATTATAATCATAAACAATCCGGGGATGCCCGAGATCAACCACTTCCAACCACCTTTACGTTTTAAATACATTGTAATTACAATTAATGCTAATGCTCCAAGTGTTTGATTTATTGCACCAAACAAAGGCCAAAGTTTTAATGCTCCTTTACCATCTGCTCCGCTCAAAAATGCAAGAGCCAATCCCGTTAGTACAACTAAACCAGTTGATAAATATCTATTCTTAAAAATATTTAATTTTAATCCAACAGCTACTTCGGTAAAAACATAACGCTGAATTCTTGTTGCAGAATCTAAAGTAGTTCCCGCAAACGATGCAACAAAAACTCCCATAATTCCAACTGCAATTCCTTTTGGTATTCCAATGTTAGCAATCATATTTGCTGCTCCATCAACAAAGGCAGCAATCTTTGATGTAAGTCCCGTTGCAACCGCCCAAGAAGAATAGTGTGATGACCAAGCACTTACACCCATCAATGTGTTTCCATCACTATCCGTATAGCCAAGTCCAATTCCACCAGCAACTGCAATTATTACTAAAGTAGCTAAAGCCCCTTCTGTCAGCATACTTCCAACCCCAACAAATAAAGAGTCTTGTTCACAACTAACTTGTTTAGATGAAGTGCCAGACGAGACCAAACAATGAAAACCGGAGACTGCTCCGCAAGCAATTGTTATAAATAGAAAGGGCCACATTGGTGGAGCTTCTGCCGGATATAGTTGAACTGCGGGAGCAACCATTTCTAAGTTTCCCCACAAGGCACTTGCTATTACGCCAAGAACTAATAGTGTCATTGCAATAACTAATTGATGCGAATTTATATAATCTCGCGGTTGGAGTAAAGTCGTAACTGGAAGTACCGAAGCAAAAAAAGCATACCCTAATAAAACTATTGTCCAGCTTCCCGTTGGTGGCATTCCAAATATAACTGGCATTTCAATTGGGAAATAGTAACCCAAAATTATGGTTCCGTACATAACAATTATTGCAACTATTGACCATAACGTTATGCTCTTTCCCTTTTTATAAAATAGATGACCAAGATAAATTGCAATAGGAATTTGAAGCCACACAGGAAGAACTGATTCGGGATACATACTAAAGATTACAGCTATAACTAAACCAAAAATTGAAATGACAACCCACAAAGCAAGAAGAACCACAAAAAAGAAAAAGTGTTTTGCTCTATTAGTAATGTACTTCGCTGCAAATTCAGAAATTGATTTACCTTGGTTTCGCATTGATATTATTAACGAACCAAAATCGTGAATTGCTCCAATAAAAACGCTACCAATAAAAACCCAAAGTACAGCCGGAACCCAACCCCAAATAATTGCAATTGCTGGTCCAACAATTGGTCCAGTTCCAGCAATAGATGTAAAGTGATGTCCAAATATTATTCCCTTTTTGGTGGGAACATAATCTATTCCATCTTCAAACTCTATTGAAGGTGGAACATTATCATTGTTCAGTTTGAATATTTTTGTGGCTATGTACTTACTGTAAACTCTATACATAAGTATATAGCCGACAAAAGTTACAATCATTAAAAGTAGTGCATCCATAATAAGTTATTATTTGTTATGTGTTATAAAGAATTCATAATTTTTCAATTATCTCTTTTCCGTCCATTTCTAATTTAGAAAATGCAAACCATTTTTTACCGAGATCTTTTAACGATGCTCCAAAATGGTAAATTGTTTTTTCATCAACAATAAGAAAACGATCGTGAGATGTTATTAGATTCTTAATCTCAATCGGTTCGTATTGTTCATTATATTTTTCTAAATCTTGCTTTAATATTTTGGATATAGTTTTAGTATAAATTGTTGTCTTTACATTTTTTCTTCGCTTTGCAAATAACTTTAGAACTGTATCATCTACATAATTATCAATAAGTATAATAGATATTTTTGCTGTACGTATTATATCTGCAACAAGAATATAGGCATCAAACACTTGTCCGTCATAAAATATTCCTTGTTTCGGAGTTATACTTTTATCTTCAAGTGCTTTGAATACTTTTTCAAATTTCTCATCACTTTTAATCTGATGAGTTAATAGTTTTGTTTCAACATTTTCAAGACGTTGAAATACTTGGGCATTTGTGGCAAAGAATTTTCGTATTTCAACAAAAGTTCTGATTATTTTAATACTGGTTTCAACTGCAATCTGCGACTTTAATATTGCCGATAACATTGAAACTCCCTGTTCAGAAAATACGTATGGTAAATAACCACCCAGATGCTTTTTTGATGGTATCGCATTTTGCGATACCATCAACTCCACTTCTTCTTCAGTAAGTTGGAACATAAAATCTTCCGGGAATCTTTTTACGTTTCTTTTTACTTGCTCTCTTAATCTGATTGCCTTAACTCCATAGAGTTTTGCCAAATCTCTATCAAGTATTACTTGCATACCACGGATGCTATAAATGCTGTCTTTTATATTTATTTGTGTTACTAGAGTTTGTTCTTTGGTTTTCTTCATTCCATTACTCATAGGCTACATTTTGCTTTTCTTTTATTGGCATCCAAATTTCTTCTTCAGAGTTTGGGTCATTCGGGCCAAAATATTTTTCTCCTAAAATTTCAAAGTGTTTTCTATTATCAACTTCGTAATCAGAATTTGGAATCCATTTGTTAAATATGAATTCGAAAGTTTCATCAATATTGTTTGTTGCTCCTTTGTGATTAAAAACTGCATAGAGTCCGCCTTCAATAGTTTGACTCTCCATTCCATTTGGAATAGTTTTAGAATCTGTAACTTCTATTGCAGCCCAAGTAGTATATATAGTGTCGAGTGTAAAATCTTCCTTTTTGAAATTATTTGGATAAACTTGAATTGAAAATAAGTCACTACCAATATTGTTTTTAACTTCATTTAATCTTGGCATAAACTGACTCCAAATTTTGCCAGCTTTACTATTTGACAATGAAGTCTTTGTTTGCATACCTATTAACTTCTTAGAGTCAATATTTAATATTTTTGGTTCTTCAATTTTAATAGTATTTCCAATTACATCATTTATTATAAAGAGATTGTTAAATAATAATCATCCAAGTCTCTTAACGAAAATTCTTCTTTCCCTGAATTTTTATTTATATGAAGTTCCTCTTCAATTTTAGAATTTAATTCTTTGGCATTTTCCCAAATGTTATTTAACTCATTTACTCTAAAATATAAAATTAGTCCGTTGCCAGGTTTTGTTTTTGAGTTAGCTAAAGTTGGATGTTCGTGTTCTCCCCACTTGTGTAAACATAAAATAACAGTATCATCTTGGTCAGCTAAAATTTCAAATTTACTTCCTCCGTGTTTACTTTTGCAACCTAATAATTTTTGATACCACTTTGAACTTCTTTCAACATCATTCACTCCAATTATTGTTTCTGTTCTAATCATTGTAAACCTTTCTTAGATTTTTTATCCTTGTCCAATCATATTTTCCGGTGCAAGCAATTCATCTAACTTTTCTTTTGTGAGTAATTTTTTCTCCAACACCAACTCATAAATTCCTTTGTTTGTATCAAGAGCTTCTTTTGCTAATTGAGTACTTGTCTCATAACCGAGTGTTGGATTTAGTGCAGTAATAATTCCAATACTATTTTTCACAAGCATTAAACAATGTTCTTCGTTAGCAGTTATGCCATCTATACATTTATATTTTAGAGTACTCATTCCATTTGAGAGAATTGCAATTGATTCAAAGATACTTTGAACAATTACAGGCTCCATTACGTTTAGCTCAAGTTGTCCAGCTTCTGCAGCAAGGGTTACGGTTAAATCATTTCCAATAACTTTAAAAGCAATTTGGTTTACAACTTCAGGAATTACAGGATTAACTTTTCCAGGCATAATAGATGACCCAGGTTGCATTGCTGGCAAGTTAATTTCATTAAACCCTGTACGTGGACCAGATGAAAGCAATCTTAAATCATTAGAAATTTTAGATAACTTTACTGCTAATCTTTTTATTGCAGATGAGTACATTATGAAAGCTCCTGTATCTTGCGTGGCTTCCACAAGGTTGCCAGCAATCACAATATCTTTTTTGGTTATCTCACAAAGATGTTCAATACACTTTTCACTATATTCGGGAGTAGCATTTAAGCCCGTACCTATTGCTGTTGCTCCCATATTCACTTCTAAAAATAATTCTGCATTTTGTTTTAACCTATTAATTTCTTCTTCCAGCGTTGAAGCATAAGCTTCAAACTCTTGACCAAGTGTCATAGGAACAGCATCTTGCAACTGAGTTCTTCCCATTTTTATAACTTTAGAAAATTCTTTTCCTTTTGCTCGGAACGATTCAATCAAATCAGTCAAAACGAAAATTAGACTTTCATTTGCCATCATTAAAGCAAGCTTCACAGCAGTTGGGTAAGCATCATTTGTTGATTGAGACAAATTTACGTGATTATTAGGATGACAATATTTATAATCTCCTTTATCACGCCCCAGAAGTTCTAATGCTCTGTTGGCTATAACTTCATTGGCGTTCATATTAGTCGATGTTCCAGCTCCACCCTGAATCATATCAACAATAAAATTAGTATGTAGTTTGCCATTTATAATTTCGTTGCACGCCTCTACTATTGCATCGGTAACTGGTTCGGAAAGTAAACCAACATCAAAGTTAGCTTTAGCTGCAGCCATCTTTACCATTCCAAATGCACTAACAATACTAGGGAAGGTGTTAATGTTTTGTCCGCTTATATTAAAATTTTCAATTGCTCTTAACGTTTGAATTCCATAATACTTTTCTTCCGGTACATTTCGGTAACCAAGTAAATCGTGTTCTTTTCTTGTTCGCCCCGATTCATACTGAGCACCAATATTAACAGCACGAGTATTAGTTCTACGCATTCTTCTTGATATAACTCTTGCAATTCTAGAGTACAACTTTACCGCCATCATACCTTTGTCTTTTACAAGTTCGGTTAATTTTGCACATTCCACAACCACAACAATAGTTTTTAATAAAGCTCTTGCAGAAGTTGAATGAGGAGAATCATCAATTAAGGATCCTTCACCAAGAAAATCATATTTGGAAAAAAATGACAAACGTTTTTCATCACCAAAAGTTGTAGTTTTAAAAAGTTCAACTTCTCCCTCATAAATCATATACATATGATGGCGAGGAGTGTTCTCGCTAAATACTAAGGAATCTTTTTCAATTGTTTTTACAGTTACATTCTCGGCAAGTAATTCCAGCTCATCTTCATCATAATCATTAAACAATTCAATCTTTGTAAGGAACTTGATAATTTCTTGAGTATTCATAAAATTTCTCCTGAATAATTATTTTATTAAAATTGTAACAAAAGCGTTGTAAGTTTCGTCTATAATTTAGGAACTATGCTAACAAATACAAAATACAATTTTTTAGTTCAGCAATATAGGAATAGAGTTTACACTTATTCATTTTATATGCTGAAGAACCGGATGGATGCTGACGACGTAACTCAAGAAGTATTGATTCGTATATGGAAGAATATGAACAAGTTCAAATTGCTTTCTGCAAAAAGTTGGATTATGAAAACAACACATAATTTATGTATAGACTTTCTGAGAAAAAGGAAAAAAGAACTAGAGAAAAACCCGTTATCAACTGATGATATTTTAGACTATACGACTAATAAACAAAGTGAAAATCCGGTTGTAATAACAGAAAGTAAAATGATTGATACTAAAGTAAAAGAAGCTATAAAGAGATTGCCAGAAAAAATAAGAAGTACTTTTGTTTTATATGAAATTGAGGGAATGAAATACAAAGAAATAAGCAAGGTGTTGGACATACCTATTAATAGTGTGAAAGTTTACATTATGCGAGCAAGAAAAAATTTACAAAATGAATTACAATTGTTAAGGTGATTTAAGATGAATGAGAAATTATTAAATAGAATTATATCCGTAGCTTATGGCGATGCTGGCATCTCTGAAAAAATAAAAATTTACTTATTGGCAAGTAATAATGAAGAAGTTAAAACAACTTTAGCACAATACAAACAAACGGTTGAACAAGTTAATAGTTTAGACTTGGAGGAATGTCCCGAAGAAATTATTAAGAACACTACAACTTTTACAAAGCAAAATATTTCAAAAGAAAAGTCTGTTTTATTTGATTTATACACTCTAATTTTTGGCAGACCAGCTTTAGCATCAATAGTGGCGGGAGTTTTTGTACTTGCAATAGTTTCTACATTTATTTTTAACCGACCAGAGATTAAACAACAATATTCAACTCAAGAAATTGAACTTGCTGATATTCAAGTAAAACAATCTCTAGCAATGATAGCAGATGTATTTAATAAAACAAGAATTACAATAGAAAAAGAAATTTTAACCGAACAGGTTGGTGTACCAGTTCACAAAGGATTTAATTTAGTAAATAATTTATTTATAGGAGAAAACAGATATGAAAAAACTAACTAATTTATTAATTGTACTTGTCATAATTTCTGGTGCGACTTTGTTTGCACAAGATGAAAGTTATTTAAGCGAACCAGGATATGTCGATTTTGAAAACCTCTCTTCATTATTTAGTGAAGATGACCTTATTACAGAAATTTTAATTGAAGAAAAACTTTTGCGGATGGTTGCAAAATTTACTGATAGCGAAGAAGAGCCAGAACTTTCTAATTTGCTTGGTGGATTAAAATTAATTAAAGTGAATACTTTTGAAGTAAATAGGAGCAACACTAAACAGATTTTACAAAACATAAAAACTATTGATAAAGATTTAAGAAGAAAAAAATGGGATAGAATTGTTAAAACAAAATCAAGAGGTGAAGCAACAAATGTATATGTTAAAACTGCTGGCGAAGAAGATTTTGTTGGTCTAACTGTTGTTACTATGGATGGCAATGAAACAACATTTGTAAACATTGTTGGAAGTATTGATTTAGAAACAATTAACAAACTTGGAGACAAATTTGATATACCAGGTCTTGATGATATTAAGAAAAAGAAAAAATAAATTTTAATGATAAAAATGCCTGGCGCTTTCAAAGTGCCAGGCATTTAGTAATTATACACTTTCGAAAAATGTTTCACAGATTACTAATCTGTGTTACGAAATACCGTATCGTAGATTAGCAATCTGCGAGAAATTAAATGATATAAAAATAAACAACTCCGCCGCAAGCAGCGGAGTATTAAAAGATTTACTATTTTTCAAAACGCCCCAAGGGACGGGGAATTAACCCAAAGAGATTAAAATATTATAAAGGACAAAATGAAAAGTATAAAACTATTCCCCATCATAGCCTTGATATTATTAGGCTTAACAAGTACTGGCTGTATTGGAGTTAACAAAGAATATAGAAATATTAGAACTCAAATACTAGATAACCTAAATGATGACTTTGATAAAACGATAGAATTTTCAGTTGGTAAAGCTGGATTCTTTTTTGCAAGTAAATTTGTAAAACTTGTTGACGATGATGATGATATTGAAAATATTGATGAAATGTTAAAGCACGTTTCTAATATTAATATTGGAATTTATGATAGAGTAACAAACTCATCAGAACCAACTCGCTCTTTGCTAAATAATATTTCAGACAATATGAAAGAAAACGAATACCAAAGTGTTGTAAAAACAGTTGACGGTGATGAGATGATCGGCATTTTTATTAAAGATAATGATTCCGAAGAAATAACAGAAATGTTTGCGGTTATTTTATCTGATGATGATTTGGTAATGCTAAAATTAAATGGAAACTTAAACTCACTTGTTGAAACTGTTATGGAGAATGAAGGCTTTAATGTAAAATTCAACAAGTGAGTTTTTAATATTATTTATTTTGATAAAACTGCGGTAACCTTATTTGCCGCATCCTGAAGTGTAGTTGCAACTTCAAAGTTCATTTTAGATTTCTTTAAAAGTACACTTGCTTCTTTTGCGTTTGTACCTTCAAGTCTAATAACAATAGGTATTTCAACTTTAATTTCCTTTACTGCATTGATAACACCTTGGGCAACTCTATCGCATCTTACAATTCCACCAAAAATATTAATTAAAATTGCTTTTACATTTGGGTCACTTAAAATTATTTTGAACCCGTTTGCAACAGTTTCTTTATTTGCACCACCACCAACATCTAAAAAATTTGCTGGTTCGCCACCGGCTAATTTAATAATATCCATTGTTGCCATTGCTAGTCCAGCACCATTAACCATACAGCCAACGTTACCATCAAGCTTAATATAATTCAAATCATACTTTGAAGCTTCAACTTCAAGAGGTTCTTCTTCCTCAAAATCTCTATACTCTGCAATATCTTTTTGTCTGTACATTGCATTGTCATCAAAATTCATTTTAGCATCAAGAGCAATTACATCTCCTTCTTTAGTAACAACTAAAGGATTTATTTCAGCAATAGAAGCATCAGTTGAATCGAAAGCTTTGTAAAGTGACATTAAAAATTTAGTCGCATTCTTAAATTGAATTCCTTTTAGACCCAAAGCAAATGCTAGTTTTCTAGCTTGGTAAGGTTGCATTCCAATTGCTGGATCAATTGTTTCTTTAATAATTTTTTCTGGAGTTTCTGCTGCAACTTTTTCAATTTCAACACCACCTTCTGTAGAAGCCATAACAACATTTTTTGATTGAGCTCTATCTAGTGTAATTCCAACGTACATTTCTTTATCAATATTTACACCTTGCTCAACAAGAAGTCTCTTAACCAATCTTCCTTCTGGTCCAGTTTGATGAGTTACTAAAGTCATACCCAAAATTTGTTTTGCATATTTTCTAACTTCAGGAATACTTTTAGCAACTTTAACACCACCGCCTTTGCCCCTACCACCAGCGTGTATCTGTGCTTTTACAACTGTAATTTTTCCTGGAATTTCTTTTGCAGCTTTTACTGCTTCCTCTGGAGAGAATACAACTTTCCCATTTGGAACAGGAACATTGAACTTTCTTAAAATTTCTTTGGCTTGATATTCGTGAATTTTCATAACAACCTTTTTACTATGATTAGTTTCTAAAATTTAACTACTTAATAATACAAAAAAATATTTTTTACTCTTATTAGAATTTCAAAATAATCTATAAGTTAATTAAATAAACTTTTGAATATTGCGTTGTGAATTTCTGGTCTGAAGTTAATAATTTTTCTATTTCTTCTTGTTGGGTGAACTCGATTGCTCAGTAGAATTACAAATAGTTTGTTTTCTTTATCAACCCAAATTGATGTTCCTGTATAACCCGTATGACCAAAAGAATTTTTAGAAAAATATTTACCTGAGGATGAATTTTCTTCAGACCTTGTATCCCAACCCAAAGCTCTATCACTTTGCTCTGATTGTTTTGTTGTCCACTCATCAATTATATTTTTGTTTATTATTTTTTCCCCATTGGATTTACCATCATTCAATAACATTCGTACAAACTTAGATAAATCTTCTGCAGTAGAAAAAAGTCCGGCATGTCCGGCAACTCCGTTAAGCATATAGGCACGTTCATCATGAACTTCGCCTTGTAATAATTTCATTCTCCAAAAATCATCTAACTCTGTTGGAACACAATTTTGCTTTATTTCATCAGACGGATTATACATTGTTGAGTTCATACCCAAAGTTTGAAATAGATTTTCTTCCAAAAATTGGTCTAACGATTTCCCAGTTATTCTTTCTATGACTTTTTGCAGAGTAACCATACCCAAATCACTGTAAACATATTTAGTGCCGGGTTCATAAGTGAGTTCAATATTCATTATATCATTTATCACTTCATCTGCTGTTGAAAATTCATCATAATATTTTTTAAAAGCTGCCAAACCAGAATTATGAACTAATAAATTTCTGATTGTAATTTTATCTTTGCCATTGTTGTTGAATTCTGGTAAATATGTAATTATTTTTTCATCTAAACTTAACTTTCCTTCATCAACCAAAATCATTGCCGCGGAAGTTGTTCCTACTACTTTAGAAACAGAAGCTAAGTCAAAAATAGAATTTATGGCAATTGGTTTTGAAGTTTTATCGTAAGTGAAATGCCCAAAAGATTTATTGTATAAAATTTCATCACCCATCCCAAAAAGCAAAACTGCTCCGGAGGAAACAGAATCGGAAACCGCTGATATCATTAGGCGATCGACTTGTTCAAAGTTATAAGTTTTATCAATTTTGGGAGAACAAGAAGAGTTTATTAAAGTAAGTAATGTTAGTAGTAAAATGATTACGATGGAATGGAATGTTTTTGAGTTCATAGGTTTAGTGTTTTAGTAGTTCTATCTTATCATACTTTTAAATAAATGCAATAAAATAGTTTTATTAATAAAATTGTGAGACTTCTTGTTTTGATTTGAACTATAAAGTATATGGGAGTGGACGTTTCGGAACACCAAACTTTCATTTTAACGATCACACGCCCAATGACTTATATACATTGTTGTCAACATTTACTCATATTTATTTTTCATTTTTTTAACGAATTCCAAATCATCATCTTGAAAATTACTTTCATTTATATCTTGAATTAGTGTTTTAATCGCCTGTAATTTCTTTGCATCATTAATATCCAAATTATCAATTATTCTTAAAGCAAAATGAATCTCGTCATTTTCTCCGGTAGCAAGTAAGTTCTTAATCTTTTCCGCTATTAAATTATGTATAACTTTATCTGAAAAACTTGACTTTGACAGAATTTCAATCAAACATTCAAAATTTTTACTTTCTCGTTCCATATTTCTTAATACTGCTTTAATAGACCTAATAATTATATCCTTACTTACATTTTCATTTTCAATTTTTTCAAAAACATCTTCTATCTCCGCACACTCAATGTTTTTTAGGATAGTAGATATAACATTTTCAATTAATTCACTTTTATTTAGTTCTATCAGTAATTTTAATAATTCAAATTTTCTTTCTTCTCTTTGATTACTAATTATTATTTCAAAATGTTCTACTAACATTTCATTATTAAGTGATTCAGAAATCCAGTCAATAATTTCTTCTTGATTATCTTCATTAATCAGATTGATATAGTTTGTATAGATAATTTGAGTTTGTTGCTCAGTTAATCCTTTGTCATTATTTGTTTTTCTCAACATTAAATTTAACGTATTTGCAATTTCTTTTTTGGTTTCCCAATCAGGAACTTGAGTAAATCTATTTAAAATATTTTGCACAAAAGACCAATTATAGGTATCGAGCCTATCAACAAGATTGTAAAATAATTTATTGATAAATACTATTAATTCTTGTGATTCATTTTTGGAAAAATATTGATTTAACCAAGAAATTAACTGATTTTTTTGATTTGTATCTGAAATAGCACAATAAAATTCAGTAATAACCTCCAAGAATATTTTTAAGGTTTCTTTGTAATCTTTTCTATTCCATAATGAATTGTATTGTTGCCACAACCAATTTTGTTTGCTAGTAATTGAGTTATAGATATTTGTTCTTACTGTGGTATCTTCGACACTATTTACAAATTGATTTAATTTAGTTAACCAAAAAGGAAGTGTTATATAATCATTTACTGAATTAACAAATGTAATTAGTTTTGTTGTGACATCATTGATTTGTTTTTTTGATAAACCAACAATTTCATTGTAAAGAGAAATAAGTTCTAATTTTTGATTTGAATCTTCATTTTCAATATCATTTTCAATTTTCTCAATAAAATCATCAATTAACTTGTTTTCAATCAAATTTTCAATAATAACTTTTTCATTTAAAAGAAGTTTTATTTTATTAGCAAAACTTTTATCTTTGGAAAAATATTCAGAGAATTTTGAAGATACTTTTTTTAGTTTTTGTGGTTCAGCATTAAAGACTTCAATAAAATCAATAAGAACTTGCTGACTATCGTCAGAATAGTTTATTAGTGCAAATAAATCCTGAAGAATATTGTCAGATAAACTTTTATATTCCTTTATAAATCCTAAAAGAACTTTTGTATCTATAAAAGGTAAAATTTCTTTAATTGTTGTTGATTCAATAAAACTTTTAAATCCACCTAAAAACTTACTTGAATTAAAAAGGAACTTATTTGATTGTTGTTTTAACTCTTCATCAATTGACAATCTGAAAACTAAGGATGTTAAATTGACAATAGTTGTTTTTATTTCTCCTCTTTTTAATGCTGTTTCAAATTTATTATCTATTAATTCAATTAATTTATCAAATCCAATTTCTTTATTTTTGAGTTGTTCTTTTATTCCTTCAATATCATTCGATTCAACTAAACTGTTTGTTTTATCAGGGATGTCCTTGAATGAATCCTTGTTGATAAAAAATAATTCAAAATTATTATGATTTGGTTTTATGTGATTAGTTCTCCTAAGGAAATTTCGTTGTTCAATATTTATTTCGCGATTATCTATATAAAATTTATCGTGATTTTCTTTAATATTATTATAGATGTTTTCTAATATATGTGAGTTGTTTTTTAATTTATAATATAAATCAGGCCATTCTTCACGAATGATTAAAAGTTTTGTAATAAAAGGTAAATTGTCTGTTATTGAACCATTAGGTATTAAATTTTTACCCTCTTGGTTTTCTGATAATAATATTTCAGTTTGTAAAACATTTAAAAACTGTATTATTTTTCTCGGATTTTTCGAAAATTGTTGAGCAACTATTGATATTATCTCAACTGGAAAATTTAACTTATAATCATCATTTATTTTTTTTGCAAAATCAAACAAATCTCCTTCTGATATACTTTTAATAGAAATTGTAGTATTAAAAAGTTTTCTTAAAAATTCATTTGGATTATTACCTTGTCTTTCTATATGTTTTTTTATTTCAACTTCATCTATTGGTATTATAAAAACAACTCCTTTTTGTTCAAGAAAGTTTTTTATAGTGAGAAGTAGTTCAAATGCTAAATCTTTATGACATCTATCTATATTGTCAATTACAATTACCAATTTTTTAGTTTTCTTCTTAGGTTTCCAAAATATATTAGTTATCCATTCCCAATTATCTTTTGGCTTGTTTGTTACTTTTTCAATGATTTCATTAAAAATTTTTTCAAACTGTTCTGGGGCAAAAATCTTTTGTTTTGATATTGTAACTTTATACTGAACAAATGTTTCCCTTAATAAGGTAGTAATTATTGCAAGTACAATAGAAATTATTGTTGTTGTGATTTTCAAATCACTTTGACCAGGAAAAATCCATATCAGAACTAGTAAAATAGGTGAAAGTGTAAGCCACCACCAAAAAGAATATTTTTTTACCGCAAGTTTGTGGTCTATATCCTCACTTCTGTCTTCATAAAATGATTTAAAAGAATCAGAAATATCTAATTTGAAAAATTCCTTTAATTCAAATAAGAATGTTCTTCTAAATGAATCATTCGAATACTTCCAAGCATCATAAGTAAATACAGCGATATCAGACTTAATATCGTTGTTAAATTTATCTTCAATGGTTTTTATGATTGAAGATTTTCCAACACCCCAACCTCCCAAAAGACCAATAGTAAATGGTGTTTTAGATTTTGATAATATTTCAGATAATGTTTCAACATATGGTAGTGCTCCAAGTAAATCATCTTTTTCAAGATTTATTTCTTTATCAGGAATGTAATTTATATTCATTTCAATTTTTCATTTTGGTTAGTTTTTCCTGTGTTATTTTAATGCTGCATATCCCTTATTCTAGGCTGTCTGACCGAAGGGAAGATTGAATTGAACATTGTAATAAATCCATTGTGTTTGTTACCAATATAAGTTAAAGCAATATTTGTTTATCAAGTTATTTTTACTACCAAATATTTGAAATTCAATTTTTAATCAATCTTCCTCTTTTCCATAGTATTGTATAAACATAGTTAAAACAAATCAACATAATCTTTAAAGAGATATATTTTGCCTCTTTGTGCTCCGGTAATTTCTTTAATTATTTTCATTTTTTTTCTATTAACTAATGTCGGTTTATAGAATTTAGCTAAAATACTTTATAAGTATTTTGCCAAATAAATTTCTGTGCAAAATTTACACCTCTCTTTAAAGTATATTTACCTCTACCTATTCGACTAATTACACTATTTTGAACCAAAGTATAAATACGCCAATCAATAGTGGTTTTTCTAATATTTGGTTCAAAAATTTTATAAAACCCATTAGCATCCAATGTGCTAAAACTGCTTCTGTTTTCAAAGTATGATTTTCATTTATCAATATATAATTTGCTTTGTGAGATAATTACTCCAATTTATTTTTACAAAAATAATGAGCTATGGAATGGCAGTAAAGAGAAATATTTGCCAATAGTTAAAAAATGCTAATTTTGTTTATCGAGTGTTTTTACTAAACACATAAATGTGGAATTTAATTTCCATATTATCGCATTTGTCAGTGTAATTATTTTGAACAATCTCTATTCTATCTCTTTAACTTCTTTCCCAAACTCTGCATCTAAAGGAACAAACTTAGCAATTATAAAAGCCGGAATAGTTGCAATAACTACCCAAACAAAAAAGTGCTGATAACCAATTAGCTCTTGCAACCAACCACTTATCATTCCGGGTATCATCATTCCAAGTGCCATAAAGCCCGTGGTTATTGCAAAGTGAGCGGTTTTATGTTCACCATCTGAAACGTAAATCATATAAAGCATATAGGCTGTAAATCCAAAACCATAACCAAACTGTTCTATTGAAACACTTGCCAGTACTGCAAAAAATGATTCGGGTTGAACGTAAGAAAGATAAATATAAACTACATTAGGCAAATTTATTCCAATCATCATCCACCAAAGCCATTTTTTTAAGCCGTGCTTTGATGCAAGAAAACCGCCAAGCAGCCCACCAACAACAAGCGACAGAACACCAATAGTACCATAGACAAAGCCAACTTCTCCAGTTGTTAAAGCTAAGCCACCAACTTCTCTTGAATCCAATAAAAATGGAGAAGCTAATTTAACAAGTTGAGATTCACCTAATCGATAGACTAGTAAGAAAGCAATTATAACTCCAATGTTTTTCTTTTTGAAAAAGAGTGCAAACGTTTTGAAGAATTCTCCAAAAACATTTGAGTCCTTACTTTGTGTTGAAACATCTGATGCAGGGTACGGCAACATAAATTTATGATAAACAAAAAACACAAAAAACATTATTGTTAGAATACCAAAAGTTATAGTCCAAGCTAATGGAATATTTCCAGAGATAGCTTGGAACGAAGCAGTACTTTCAGTTTTTAATTTTGGATCGATTTGGAAAAGTGCAACAGCCGGTTTGTTCCAATTGTCTTTAGTAAAAACAAATCGTGAACCAGAAATTAGTTTAATACTTTTATCTCCAGAATTTTGACTTAGGTTTAGAACAATTTCTTCATCTTGTTCTGGTTCTTTTGATAAATAAAAATATGCTAAACCAACATTCCCAATTTTTGAATCTGTAGATTTTATAATAACCGTTTTCCCAAAATTGCTTTTAATGAAACTTTCAAGGTTACTAACTACAACTTCACTCCACCAAGATTCTTTTTCGATATTTTCTTTAACCGAAGTTTGAGTTTTACTTTTAGCTAAATAACCATTTGCATTATTTTCTGTTTTAATAAAATTTTGCAATGAATCGTATGCTGTTTTTGATAAAGAGTTTGTAGAAATAGTTAACTCATTCGGAGAATGCAGTAACCTTAAATCACCACTTAGCCCAATGATAGAAGCCTTATCAAAGGCTTCTTGAGCAAATATATTATTTGTAGTTTTTACATTTAGCTCAATTTGTCCAAGTCCGGTTGAGCTTTCAAGATAGCCGGCAACAATTATTAGCAAGCCTTGTCCAGTAATCATTGCAAGTCTGTAAAACGTACTTCGTATTCCAACAAAATATGCTTGATGATGTTTTGATAAACCCAGCATATAAAATCCATCAGCAGCAATATCGTGAGTGGCAGAACTGAAAGCTAAGAGCCACAAAAACGCAAGAGTATATTTGAAAAAATTAGGTCCAGGAATAGTTAGTGCAACCCCGGCAAGTCCCGCACCGATTAAAAGTTGCATTGTAATAATCCAAAATCGTTTTGTTTTTAGCAAATCAACAATTGGAGACCATAGCGGTTTTATAACCCAAGGAAGGTAAAGCCAACTTGTGTAAAGAGCAATATCCGTGTTAGAAATTCCGAGACGTTTGTACATTATTACGGAAACTATCATAACAACTACATAAGGAATACCTTCTGCATAGTAGAGTGTGGGTATCCAACCCCACGGGTTTCTTTGTTTTGATTTTTTATTCATTTTGTCCCTATAATCTAAATACCAAAAAACAAATCCTAAAAATCAAACAAATAACAAACTACAATTTTCAAATTCAAAACTGTTTGTTTTTTTGAAAATTGAAATTTATACCGCTAAAGAACATCGGTACAAGTTTTGGAATTTGAGTTTTGTCTTTTGATATTTCTTTTTCACATTTGTTTTGCCATAATTACTGCTCCAACTTCCGGAGGGTAATCTGCTTGTTGTAAAACTACATTTGGCAAATATAATTTTATTTTATCTTTCAACATCTGTGAATAAAAATTTTCATTAGTAATTGTTCCACCAATAAAAACGAGCTTCATTTTTTCTTCATTTAACTTCTTATTCATAGTGGCAATGTGTAAAATAAGTTCATCTGTTTCTTCATTTAAAATCTTATTACAAAACTCGTCCCCTTCTGAAGCCGCTTCTATTACTAGTGGAGCTACGTGTTGAGTTTTTATTTCATCGCTATAAACTTTTGTAATTAATTCACTTTGGTTAGCAATTCCAAATTTATTTATCACTTTTTTCGCAAGTAGGGTTTCTTTTATTCTTCCATCAAAATATTTTGCAACAATGCTAAGTCCTCTACGTCCTAATGTTAAACCGCTTCCCTCGTCTCCAATCAATCTACCAAAACCACCTACTCTATGTATCTCTCCAGCCCTATCTTTACCAAACATAATTGAACCAGTTCCGGCAATGAGAATACTTCCGGGTTTACCTGAGAATGCACCTTCCAAAGCTATTCTTGCATCGCTAACAACTTTGAAAACTGGCAAATCTAAATTATTGGTTTTTGCTAATTTGTTAACTGCAAGTTCAAGTTTTTCAGCATCAGCGACTCTGCCAGCTCCAGTTGTTCCAAGTACAATTGCACTTAATTCATTTGAGGAAATATTTCCGTTAGTTAGACAAGCTTGTATAAGACCAACTATTGTTTCTGAAACTACATCAACCCCAATTGTTAAAAAGTGCGAAGGACCAGATTGAATTTGAAATTTTATATTTAGATTTTCATCCGTTAGCACACATTTGGTTTTTGTTCCACCACCATCAATGCCTATGAAATAATTCATTTTGAATCCACTATAATTAGAATATGTTAAATTACAAAAAGATAGAATAAGAAGAATATTTTTTTACAATGAATCTCAGTTCTTTTCTAATTATGTATATTTCAATTTCTAATAATAATACATTTATAAGATTATGATCTCACAAAAAATAAATAATATTGCATTTTCAGGTACAATGGAAATTGCTGCAAAAACAATTGAGATGCAAAGTGAAGGAATTGATGTTGTTAATCTTTGCGTTGGTGAACCAGATTTGCAAACTCCCGAACACATTAAGGAAGCTGCAAAAATTGCAATTTCAAATAACCAAACTAAATACACATCAAACACCGGACTTAAAGAATTAAAAATTGCAATACAAAAAAAGTATGAGCGAGAATATAAAACCAAATTTAATTTGGATGAAATAATTATTTCTAACGGAGCTAAGCAATCTGTTTATAATGCAATTCAAACTGTTGTAAACGTAAATGATGAAGTTATAGTTCCAGCTCCTTATTATGTTTCCTACATTGATATGATTAAGCTAGCAAGAGGAATTCCGAAAACAATTTCTACTTCTGCAAAAAATGATTTTAAGCTAACTGCAACCGAATTAAAAGAAAATATTTCTAGCAAAACTAAAGCCATTATTTTATGTAACCCAAGTAATCCAACTGGAGCGGTTTTTACTAAAAATGAGTTAACTGAAATTGTAGAAATTTCCTTAGCAAATAATTTAATAATTATTTCAGACGAAATTTATGAGAAACTAATTTATAGTTCTTCAAAATTTATAGGCATTGCATCTTTAGGAAAAAAAGCAATTGAGAATTCAATTATTATTAATGGAGTTTCAAAATCTTACTCAATGACTGGATGGCGAATTGGTTATGCTTTGGCTAATAAAGAAATCACTGAAGGAATGAATAAGCTTCAAAGTCATAGTACATCAGCTGCTTGTACAATCTCCCAACACGCTGCTATTGCTGCTCTTAATGGTTCTCAAGAATGTGTTGAAGACCAAAGAAAAATATTTGAGAAAAGAAAAAGTTTTCTTGCTGAAGAATTAACTAAAATAAATTCTATTTCCTTTACTTTGCCAGATGGAGCATTTTATTTCTTTATTGATATTTCAGAAATTATTAAAAAATCCAAATCTATTTCTAACTCAAAAGATTTTTGCTTAAAATTATTAGATGAAGGACTTGTTGCAACCGTTCCAGGAAGTGTGTTTGGAATGGAAGGTTTTATTAGAATTTCTTATTCAAAATCTTTAGATGAATTGAAAACTGCTTTAGAAAGATTTAAGAATTTTGTAGAAAAACTTTAAATTTAATTATTATTGCTTTCAGCTTAACTCCCAAACGTAGCAAGCTGGGAACATGATTCCACAAAACATTAAACTTGATTTCCCCTCCCAACAAAACGGCGGACAAGCTGTTTAAAACATTCTGAAATGACAACCTTAAATAACTTCTATTTTTAAGGACTTGTGTAAATCAAAGATTAGTTTTTTATCAATCGTTTTTTAGCTGCTTTTTATATTTCCCTAAATCACTTAATTGTTTCGCGTTTAAAGTTGGGTACTTCATTTTAAAACTTTCCAAAGTATTTACTATCGCTTCAGAAATTATTAATCTAGTAAACCATTTATTATCTGCAGGCACAATATACCAAGGGGAATTTTTAGTACTTGTATTTGAAATTGCATCTTCATAACATTTTTGATATTTATTCCACAACTTTCTTTCTTCTAAATCGCCGGCAGAAAACTTCCAATTTTTCGAAGGAGTTTCCAATCGTCTAAGAAATCTATTTTTCTGTTCTTCTTTAGAAAGATGTAAGAAAAATTTAATAATTGTAGTTCCATTTTTATATTGATGCTCTTCAAAGTTTCTAATTTGTGTGTATCTATCTTCCCAAATATTTTTTGTAACACGCTCTTTGGGAATACTTTGATACTTAATTAAATCATGAACTTTTACAACCAATACTTCTTCGTAATAAGATCTATTAAAAATTCCAATTCTTCCTCGCTCTGGCAAAGCTTTGGTTGACCTCCACAAATAATCATGATCTAATTCTTCTTTGGATGGTTGCTTAAAACTAAACACTTGTGTTCCTTGCGGATTCAATCCACTCATAACATGCTTAATTGCACTATCTTTTCCGGCAGCATCCATTGCTTGAAAAACAATTAACAAACTATGCTGGTTGTGTGCATAAAGTTTGTCTTGCAGTTCAATCATTTTCGATTTATTTTTTCTAAGTTTTTTTACTGCTTCCTTTTCATTTTTTATTTTATCGGTAGAATTTGTTTTATAATTCTTTAATAAAATCTTTTTTCCTTCAATCGCTCTATAGTTGCTTAAATTCACCTAAACTCCAAAAAAATAGTTTCAATTATTTGTTGATATAAAATACTAATGTTTTAACATACTTTTATCAATCACCTTACCTTTTTACCACTTTTTTTTAACAGTTGGTTAATATTATACTTTCCTGATTAAACATACCTTTCAAAAGTACGATAATACTTAAAATCTAAAGTTGGTCTGATATTTGAAAAAGAATAACAACTGTTCGAATTGGAGTATTATGGAAGCACTTAGTTTAAGCACATTTATTAAAGCAGCAGAAGATATTGAGTTAAGCAAATATAGAGTTCTTGCAATATTAAAAAAATATACAAGTGCCTTACACAAAAATAAACTCTACCCAGCTTTAGCTGAACTAATTTCCATTAAGAATGAATTAGAACTTCTTGTTGAACAAATGTCTCTTTTCGATGCTGAATTTGTATTAAATCTTAACTTCTCTGATTTTACTGAAGATGATGATTCTTTGTGGGAACCAAGCGAGTATAATGAAACTGATTTACAAAGAGTTTTTGAGTTTATAACTTGGGCTTTACCGGAAATAAAAACTGCAATTGAAGAAGGCAAAGCAATTTTCGATTTTGTTGATGAAAATATTGAAATAAGCGAAGTTGGTGTAATGCCACTTTATAAAAATGAAGGTTACTTTTTTCTTTCAGACATTAAAAATCAATTACTAAAAGTTTACAGATTTGAAATGACATTATTTTCTACAGAAGAGAATCCACTAAGAACTTTAAAATCAAAATTAGTTGATTTAATTAATTTAAATGCTCCGGAAGCACAATCTACTCACGACCTAAAACATTTGCTTTTAGAAAAACATCCGGATCTTCCAAATCCGGCTACTTATAGTTTTGAAACATCTCTAGACTTTCCTTTTGTTGAAACAATTTTACCAATTGCAAAAAGGAAATTAGTTAGAACGTTAGCAAAACAATAAAAGTCGAAAACACTTTTGTAGCTTTTACAAAGTTTATTTTAATTACTAATAAATAATAATTGTACTATATTTTGTAATCACTTCTTTTAAACCTTTATTATAATTTCTTTATATTAACATCTTCCTAAACAAACTTTTAGCATAAATTTATTTAACATTTTTTTTAGTTTTGTTAAATAAGTTCAAGTTGTTTAATAACAGCCTTATAAAATTATTACGTAAATAAATATGAATAGTAGTTTAACAACTTCTCAAGTAATTGTTTTTCAATTAAACAAAAATTTACAAATTGAAAGTGTTAGTGAAAATACTTCCAACGTTCTTGGATTTACTTTAGATGAACTGAAAGGGAAGGAATTTTTAGATCTTTGTATGGATACAGATAAATCAAACTTAAAATCGAAATTAGAATTTGTAATAAACAACGATAATAATTTTGAAAATTGGAGAGTAAGAATACAAAAAAAAGATGGTGGAATTGTTTGGGTTAATGAGTTCATTCAAAAATCAATGGATTCGGATGGAAATGATGAAATAAAAGTTTATTGTACAGATGTTACCGATCAAATCAATGCAGTTTACTCACTAAAAACAAGAGATAAAATTCTATCTGCATTAAACTTTTCTACAGAAACATTTTTAGAAACCTTAGAGTGGCAAGCTAATATTCAAGAAGTGTTAAAAAGATTGGGAGAAGCTTTAGGAGTAAGCAGATGTTATATTTTTCAAAATCATACAGATAAAAATAATGAGATACTTACCACACGAAGATATAGCTGGGTTAATGATGAAAGTTTTTTAAGTACTCCCGAAGTAAAAACAGAAAATATTTCATTTCAAGAAGAAGGCTTGGCAAGACTGTTAGAGTTTCTTCAAAGTAAAATTATTTATAGTGGTGTTGTAAAAAACTTCTCAAAAGAAGAGAGAAAAAACTTTGAACTACTTAAAATAAAATCCCTAATTATTGTTCCAATTTTTACAATCGATAAACTTTGGGGCTTTATTGGATTTGATGAATGTCGTTTTGAAAGGAAATGGAGCGAGACTGAAATTGATGTGTTGCGAACTGCTGGAAATACATTAGGCGTTGCAATAAAAAGGAAACAATTTGAAGAAGAACTTTTTAAAGCAAAACTTAATGCCGAAGAATCAGAAAAGTTAAAGTCACAATTTTTAGCACAAGTCTCTCACGAAATTCGTTCTCCTGTAAATACTATTCTTAGTTTTAATAGTTTAATTTATGAAAAAATTAAAAATAATATTGATAACAAAGTTGAAGCTAATTTTAAAATTATTAATTCGGCCAGCAATAGACTAATTAGAACTATTGATTTGATATTAAATATGTCAGAGATACAAACTGGAACGTATGATTTTAATCCTCGCGAAATAGATATTTATTCAGATATTCTTTTAAGTCTAATTGAAGAGACAAAAATAACATCCCAAAATAGCAATGTAGAATTTAAGATTGCAAAAACAACAGATGATACAACAAGAAATGTTGATGCCTATGCTGTTACACAAATTTTTGTTAACTTGTTAGAAAATGCTTTTAAATACACACACAAAGGTTCTGTCGAATTGGGGATTCACACCTCAGAAAAAAACGAATTGGTAATTTCTGTAACTGATACAGGAATTGGAATTACAAAAGAATATATTCCAAAATTATTTAATCCATTTTCTCAAGAAGAGCAAGGTTATAGTAGAACATTTGAAGGTAATGGCTTAGGTTTGGCAATAGCAAAAAATTATTGCGAAATGAATGGTTCTAAAATAAAAGTAGAAAGTGAAAAAGGTGTGGGAACTACTTTTAAAATTATTTTTCAAAATAATTAAAATTGAATAATATATGAATGAAACGAAGACAAAACTAAAAAAAGAAATAGGGTTACTTGGTGTTTATGCTATTGCTGCCGGAACTACATTAAGTGCTGGATTCTTTTTATTGCCAGGTTTGGCAGCAACCAGTGCTGGCGAGGCATTAGTGCTTGCCTATATTATTGCTGCAATTCCACTTATACCTTCTATGTTTAGTATTATAGAACTTGCAACTGCTATGCCTAAAGCTGGTGGTGTTTATTATTTTCTTGATAGAACAATGGGTCCGTTTATTGGAACTATTGGTGGAATTGGAACTTACCTAGCATTAGTATTAAAAGTAGCTTTTGCCTTAATTGGTATGGGGGCTTACATTGCCTTGTTTTTCCCAACTTTACAAATTATACCAATAGCTATTTCCATAGCTATTCTGTTAGGAATACTAAACATTTTTGGAGCAAAAAAAACTGGGAAACTACAAATATTTTTAGTGGTTGGTCTTCTTTCTATTTTAACAATTTTTATTGGTGGAGGAATTCCGCAGCTTAATTATGAAAGATTGAACAACATGTTTAATGTTGATTTCTCTTCGTTAATTGGAACCGCTGGCCTAGTATATATTAGTTATGTAGGAGTAACTAAAGTCGCAAGTTTATCAGAGGAAGTAAAAAATCCCGAACGAAATTTGCCTTTAGGAATTCTACTTGCAATGGGAACTGCTATTTTAGTTTATGCTTTGGGTACAACAGTAATGGTTGGTGTTTTACCAATAGAAAAATTAGCAGGAAATCTTACTCCGGTTGCATCAGCGGCAGAAGTAATTTTAGGTGAGTGGGGTGTTTACATTCTTTCCGTTGCTGCATTATTTGCATTTCTTTCTGTAGCAAATGCCGGAACAATGAGTGCATCTCGTTATCCTTTAGCAATGAGTAGAGATCACATCTTACCAGATTTTTTTGGAAAACTTAGCAAGCAAGGAACTCCCGTTATCTCAATAATAATAACAGTTGGAGTTATAATTTTATTACTTGTTGCGTTCGATCCTTTAGGCATTGCTAAGTTGGCAAGTGCTTTTCAATTACTAATTTTTGCACTACTGTGTCTTTCAGTTATAGTTATGAGAGAAAGTAAAATTGAGTCTTACGATCCAGGCTACAAATCACCACTTTATCCTTGGATGCAATTATTTGGCATAATTACATCGTTTATTTTAATTGGTTATATGGGAATTCTACCAATACTATTTTCACTTGGACTGTTACTTTTGGGAGCAGCTTGGTATTGGTATTATGCAAAAAATAAAGTTGTTAGGCGTGGTGCAATCTATCATGTTTTTGAACGTTGGGGACGTGCAAGATACGATGGAATTGATACCGAACTTAGAGGCATACTAAAAGAAAAAGGCTTAAGAGTTGATGATCCGTTTGATGATATTGTTCACCGAAGTTCTGTTGTTGAAATTACCCAAAAGGAAAGTTTTGAAAATGTTGTAAAAAAAGTTTCGAAAATTTTAACTTACCCAACTAAATTTACTGAAGAAGAAATTGAACAAAGAATTATGGAAGGAACAAGAGTTGGAGCAACGCCAGTAATGTATTCAGTAGCATTGCCACATTTTAGATGTGAAAATATTGATCATGCAGAAATGGTTTTGGTTAGATCAAAACCAGGAATTAGCATTCAAATTTTTGATCCGCTTACTCACGAAGTTGAAGAAACAAAAATTGTACATGGAATTTTCTTTTTGGTTAGTCCGGAAAGTGATCCTACTCAACATTTAAGAATATTAGCAAAAATTGCTGGCAGGGTTGATGATGAAGACTTTGCAGATAAATGGAATAATGCAAAAGATGAACACGATCTTCAAGAATCACTTCTTTATGATGAACAATTTTTAACTATTGTTATTAATAGAAAAGGAAATACAAATTCATTAGTCAATATTGAAATTAAAACGATCCAAATTCCTGAAGGATGTTTAATTACAACAATAAAAAGAAGTGGTCAAATTATTATACCTAAAGGGAATACTGTACTAAAGGAAAGAGATCGTATTATAATAATGGGCGATGTAAAAGGAATTGACGAACTAAGAAAAAAATATAGCCAGATAAATAATGGATAAAATAAACACTTCCGATGAAGAACTATTTTCCAAAATCAGTCACGATTTGCGAGGTTCGTTTGTTAGCATACTTGGTTACTCAAGTATTCTTTCCGACCCAAATGAAGAAGTCTCCGATAGTGAAGTTAAAGAGTTTGCAGCTAGAATTGATTTTAGATCAAAAGAAACTTATGAACTCTTAGAAAGTTTTACCAATTGGTTAAAACTTGAAAGATATTCCAAAAGTCTTAACGAAGAAGAAATTATTTTATTTGAAAGTGTTACTGCGGTTCAGTCATTGTTCCAAAAAGATTTCAATAAAAAAAATATAGAAATTAGTTCTGAGTTTGAAAAATCAATCTTGGTATTATTTGATGTTCAGATAATTCAAAGTTTACTGAAAAATATATTTTCTTTCATTAATACAAGTATAAAAGAAAAAAGTGAATTAAAGATTTCAACCATCTCTAATGAGAATAAAGCAAATTTAATATTTGAGTTCACTTCACAATTATCTGAAATGGAAATCCATCCCTTAGCAAAACTTAAAGAAAATAAAATTTTTTTTTCTGACATTCCAAATGAAATATTGTTTGCAAAAAAGTTTGCTGAACTTTGTAGAGGTAGTGTTGATTTGAATGTGTTGGAAGAAAATAAAATTGTTATAGAAATTGTTCTTCCATAATATTTTATTGAACAACTAATTATGAAAAAAGAAAATGCTATAAAATTATTTCAAGAAAATAAAGTACGTGTTCAGTGGAATGATGAAAATGAGAAATGGTATTTTTCAATTGTTGATGTAATTGAAATATTAACCGAAAGTCCACGACCGCGTAAGTACTGGAATGCACTAAAAACGAAACTAATAAAAGAAGGAAGTGAACTGTCCCATAATATGGGACGTTTGAAATTACTTGCAAACGATGGTAAAATGCGTTTTACAGATGTAGCTGATACTGAACAATTATTAAGACTAATCCAGTCAATTCCATCTCCAAAAGCGGAGCCGTTTAAACTTTGGTTAGCAAAAGTTGGTTATGAAAGAATTGAAGAAACTGAAGACCCTGAAAAAGCATTTGACCGAGCAATGCAAACATATCTACAAAAAGGATATTCAAAAAGTTGGATTAACCAAAGACTGAAAAGTATTGAGGTTAGAAAAGACTTAACAGATGAGTGGGAAAATAGAGGAATGAAAGAAGGATTGGAATTTGCAATTCTTACTGATGAAATTACAAAAACTTGGGCAGGACTTAACACTAAAGATTACAAAAAGTATAAAGATCTAAAGAAAGAAAATTTACGTGATAATATGACAAACCTTGAGTTGGTTTTGAATATGTTAGCTGAAGCAACAACTACAGAAATCTCAAAAGAAAGAAAACCAAAAGATTTAGAAGAAAGCAAAATTGTTGCAAACCAAGGAGGAACTATCTCTGGTAATGCACGCAAAGAGATTGAAGAGAAGACAGGTAAAAAAGTTATTTCACAAAAGAATGCAAAACAATTACAGATTAAAAAGAAAAAACTAATAAAGTGACTTCATTAAAAAAAATATGCTAACAAATTGTCCTCTCTGCAAAAACGAAGGTGAAGTTTTTTATCATTTCAAAAAAAAACTTTTTTATCAATGTAAAAACTGCAAGGGAATTTTTATTGATCAAAAACTAATTCCAAATAAAGAATCGGAAAAATCCCGATATGAAGAACATATAAATGATGTAGAAGATAAAAACTATCAAAAATTTGTCTCGCCTATTACTTCAGCGGTCTTTAGAGATTTTACTAAAGAAAATATTGGACTTGATTTTGGAGCTGGAACCGGACCTGTAATATCTAAAATATTAAAAGACAATAATTTTAATATTAGTTTATACGACCCTTTCTTTCATAACCATCCTAACTTACTAAACGAGAAATATAACTACATTGCTTGTTGCGAAGTGATAGAACATTTTCATAATCCGTACAAAGAATTTGGAATGCTTAAAAAAATGTTACTCCCAAATGGAAAACTATATTGCATGACTTTTATATATGATAAAAGTATTGATTTTCATAATTGGAATTATAAAAATGATCGCACCCATGTTTTTATTTATCATAAAAAAACAATTGAGTGGATTAGTAAAGAGTTTAAGTTCTCAGATGTTGAAATAGAAAATCGACTTATTACTTTTTGTAACTAAATCAATATGTACTGTAAATTCTCAGATTTGGTTACAAATTAAATTCGTTTTAAAAGCACCAAAAAGCAAATTTCAAAATACAAATAATTACCAAATTCCAATTTTAGAATATTTATCATTTGTACTTTACAACTGTTTTTATATTACTGTTTGTATTTTGAAAAACTGAGACTTGTTTTTAAACTGTTATTTCATTTTTGAGATTTGTTTTTTTAATTTGAGATTATTAGAAGCTAAAGTAAGATGCACTAAAGTACATAGTTTAGATCTGACTGATACCGAAAAAATAATGCACTAATTTTATTCTATTGGTAATTTAAAAGAAAAAGTTGAGCCTATTCCCTTTTTGCTACTTACCCAAACTTTACCATTGTGTTCTTCAACAATTTTTTTTGCAATCCACAAACCCAGCCCTGTACTACTTTCTCCTCCGGTAGGTTTTGTGCTAAGTGTTGTTCCTTTTTCAAATGCTTTTAGAAGTTCTTCTTCTGTTAAACCGTAACCATTATCTTCAATTTCAACAATTGCAAAACTGTTATCAAATTTTGTTGATACATTTACAGTAGCATTTGTTGGGGAGTACTTAATTGCGTTGTTCACAAAATTATCAACAACCTCTTTAATTTTATCTTGATCCATTGTAACTTTTGGGAGCGAAACAGATTTTTTTAGAAGTAACGAAATCTCCTTACTATTTGCTCGCACCTTATTTGAGCTTACAATATCCTCAACAGCTTCATTTAGATTATTGATTTCTTTATTTAGAGTAATAGCAACATGTTCTTGTGCCACAATGGAAGAAAATTCATCTGCTAGATTTAGAATTCTTGATGAAGTCTCAAGCAATCCTTTCATTACATCAGTTTGTTCTTGTGCATTCAAATCATACGATTCAAGTAAGCTAACAAAATTCTTAATTGTCCCTGCTGGATTTTTTATATCGTGAGCAACCATTGCAAGAGTTTCTTCCTTTTGAATTCTTAATTCTTTTAGTGTAGCTTCACTTTTTTCTAATTGTCTTTTTTGCTCTTCAAGATTAACTATTGCTTCTTTTAAAGACCTAACTTTTTGTTTTAGTTTTTTATTTTTTTCTTCTAGAAAAAATATTTCAGCTAAAAGTTGTTTGTTTTTAATTTTTAGTTGTTTAAGTACGGATTCATTCATGTTAATATCCTTTTGCTCATTTATTACTTCCTTACTCTCCGAGCTAAAAACATTTTTTTTAATTAAAAAATATATTACTCCACTAAAAAATAAAAATGCAAAACTGATTGCAATTATTCCAACTAAGTTCAATTCCATTTTAAATTTCCTAAAAATTTTAAGAGATATAATTCCACATAATATAATCGTTAAATTTTTTTTTTAATTAAATTCAAATATATTTAAAATAATTCTTGATTTATCAAATTTATTCCTTATTTTTACAGTCATATTATTTGTTTAACCTAATAAAGTAAGTCAAGCTATGATTGATGCTATAGATATTAAGATATTAAATATGCTTCAGGAAAAAGGAAGAACAAAAAGAAATGTAATGGCAGAAGCTGTTGGTTTGTCTTTACCATCCTTGAGCGAACGATTGAAAAAATTAGAAGAGCGTAATATAATTGAAGGATATTATGCTAAAGTTAATAGAAAAACTTTTCATTTCGATTTGATGGCTTTTATTACGGTAATAATGAGTACATCAAAAAAGTATAATGAATTAGGTAAACATGTTGAAGAAACTCCAGAAATTTTAGAATGTCATGCTGTACTTGGCGAAGGATCACATATTTTAAAAGTATTGGTTAAAGATACAGAATCCTTAGAAAATCTTTTAAGTAAAGTACAGTCATGGAACGGAGTAATAAGAACTTCAACTAGTTTTGTGTTATCAACAATTAAAGAAACAACAAAAATCAACTTATTAAATGAAGGAGAAAAATAATGTCTAAATCTAAGCTAGAATATATTTGGTTAGATGGGATTAAGCCAACCCAAAAAATGAGATGTAAAACAAAAGTAGTTTCCGATTTTAGTGGGAAAGTTGAAGATTGTCCAATGTGGAATTTTGATGGTTCTTCAACAGAACAAGCAGTTGGAAATGCTTCTGACCTTTTACTAAAACCCGTTAATATTTTTAATGATCCGGATAGAAAAAATGGCTTCTTAGTTATTGCGGAAGTTCTAAATAGTGATGGAACTCCTCACGTTACAAATGCTAGAGCAACCATTAAAGATGATGATAATGATTTTTGGTTTGGCTTTGAACAAGAATATGTTCTTTGGGATTTGGATCATCATACTCCTTATGGTTTTCCAGCTCCAGGTTATTATCCTCCTCCACAAGGTCCGTTTTACTGTTCTGTTGGTGCCGAGTATAATGTTGGGCGTGATATAATTGAAGAGCATTTAGAACATTGTATAGAAGCTGGCTTAAACATTGAAGGAATTAATGCTGAAGTGATGAAAGGACAATGGGAATATCAAATATTTGCAAAAGGTGCAAAAGAAGCTGGAGACCAAATTTGGGCTGCAAGATATTTATTAGAACGCATTGGCGAAGCTCATAATGTACGTATTAATTTAGATCCAAAACCAGTTGATGGAGATTGGAATGGTTCAGGGATGCATGCTAATTTTTCAAATACAACTTTAAGAACTTGTGGTAGCAAAGAAACCTATGCTAAAATTTGTGAAGCTTTTGGAACTGAAGAAGCTATTAATAGACATATGAAAGTTTACGGTGAAGATAATAACTTAAGATTAACTGGCGCACACGAAACACAGAAACATGATCAATTTAGTTATGGAGTTTCAGATAGAGGTGCTTCAATTCGCATTCCTATCATGACTGTTGAAGGTGGTTACAAAGGTTGGTTGGAAGATAGAAGACCAGCTTCTAATGCTGATCCATATAAAGTTGCTTCTGAAATTATTAAAACTGTAAAAGGTATTAAAGTTTAACAGTAAATAATTTTTAACTTTTATTAAAAGGTGGTTTCTTTAAAAGAACCACCTTTTTTTATTTTAAAGAATGTATCTTTCTAATAATTAAATTTTAAAAAATATTTAAGGATAGTTATGAAAGTTGAAGTATCAAACGGTGAACTTGTTGACAAAGTTTCTATACTTGCAATAAAATTAGAAAAAATAAAGTCGGAAGAAAAACTTAGTAATATTAGAAAAGAATACAATTTACTTCTTGAGAAAATGAAAGAACTAAATGTTTCTATTAATTCAGAAGAATACAAAGAGTTAATAGATGTTAATACAGACCTTTGGGAAATAGAAGATAAAATAAGAGTAAAAGAATTGAACAAAAAATTTGATGATGAATTTATAAAGCTGGCACGCTCTGTTTATTTCCAAAATGATATTAGGTTTGAAATAAAAAAGAGAGTAAACCAAATTACAAACTCTTTGTTGGAAGAAGAAAAAGAATATGTAAAGTATAAATAGTAGAAAAGTAGATGTGTAAAATATACTAATTTACTTTACAATATAATTTTCTGATTCTAACGAAAATGATCAATTGTTGAAAGCAAAAACGCAACCATTTAAGCATAGGACAATTAAACCATTCTAAATTTCTACTCAACAATTGTTTTACGTAACTTAATTTTTTTCTTTGTTCTTTTTCTCATCTTCAAATTTAATAACTCAACACCCATTGAGAAAGCCATTGCAAAATAAATATAACCCTTAGGAATATGTTGCCCAAACCCTTCTCCAATAAGGGACATTCCAACTAAAATTAAAAAACTTAGAGCTAACATTTTTATTGTTGGATGATCATCAACAAACTTCCCTAAAGCTTTTGCGGAAAGCATCATAACACCAACGGCTATTACAATTGCAAGAATCATTACTTCAACATCTTTAGCTAAACCTACTGCTGTTATTACGGAATCTAAGGAAAAGACAATATCAAGTAAAGTAATTTGAACTAAAACACTTGACAAACTAGCCACAGCTTTAGTTTTTGTAGTTTCCTCTTCCCCTTCTAAGCTGTGGTGAATTTCGTGCGTACTTTTTGCTAGTAAGAATAAACCGCCAAGAATTAAAATTAAATCTCTGCCTGAAATTTCATAAGATAATATTTCAAACAAAGGTTCGGTTAAACCCATAACCCAAGTAAGAGAAAGCAATAATAAAATTCGCATTATCATTGCAAGAGCTAAACCAATTGTTCTCCCTTTTGGTCTTTGCTCTTCTGGTAACCGTCCAACCAAAATTGATATAAATATTATGTTATCTATTCCAAGTACAATTTCTAAAGATGTTAAGGTTAAAAGTGCTACCCAAGCTTCGGGATTTGCAATCCATTCAAACATAAGTTTTCCTAATGATAAGTTGATACAAAAATGAAATTAAAATACGAAATTAGGAATTAATCATTTAAGTGTTTTTATATTAAAGAATTGGTTATAAGAAGCCTTTGCATAGTATGTCATTCTGGTTTCCAGTTCTTTTGGAATACCGGAATCTCGTAAAGTTTAGGAGATTCATGTACAAAAAACAACCAGAATGACAGCTTTAAATATATTTATTTTGGAGATAAGTCTCTAATAATAGAATGAATTCAAAAGTACTGTTATTTGAGAAAACCAAATAAAAAATCATTGAATTTATTATTATTGTAGTTGTTGAATTCTACAATAAACTAAGAAAAGTTTTTATGAATATAATAATTGCCGGAGCCGGAGAAGTTGGTTATCATTTAGCAAAACAATTATCTCACGATAATCACGATATAATTGTTGTGGATATTGATGCTGAAAGTTTAGAGCGTGTGGACTCTGTAATGGATGTGTTAACAGTTACCGGATCTTCAACATCTTTACAAACACTAAAAAAAGCAAAGGTTGAAAAAACTGATTTGGTAATTGCTGTTACTTCATCGGAAGCTGTAAATATTAGCACAGTAATTTTAGCAAAAAAGTTAGGTGCAAAAAAAGCAGTAGCTCGTGTGCAAAATGCCGAATATATTACTGAGGAAAATAGGGAATTATTTAAAACTTTAGGAATTGACTATCTTATTTATCCAGAAGAATTAGCTGCTCAAGAATTAGTAAAACTTATTAAGAGGGCTGCAGCTACTGATATTATTGACTTTGAAGAAGGTAAGCTATCCTTAATAGGATTAAAGCTTGAAGCAAACTTACCAGTAATTAGAAAAACTATTCAACAAATTGCTCAAGAAAGTGATCACATAACATTTAGAATTGCTGCAATTCATCGAGGAATTAGAACCATTATTCCTAAAGGTAATGACTTGCTTTTACCTAACGATCAAATTTTTGTTATTACAACTCCTGAAGGAATTGAAGAAATAATAAAAGTAATAGGTAAAGATCAGACAAAGATGGAAGATATTATGTTTCTCGGTGGTGGAAAAATTGGAAGAATTGCTGCTAAAATGTTGGAGCATGAAATAAATATTAAGTTGTTAGATTCCAACAAAGATAAAGCTTTTGAACTTGCCGACTATCTTGAAAAAACATTAGTAATTCAAGGAGATGGAAGAGACCTTGACCTTCTTGCTCAAGAAGGTATTGTAGATATGGATGGTTTTATTGCTGTAACAAATGATGCTGAAACAAATATCATTACTTGCTTAATGGCTAAACATCTTGGCGTTAGCAAAACAATTGCCTTGGTTGATAATGTTGACTACTTAGCATTAACTCAAACCATAGGCTTAGATTCGTTAATTAATAAAAAATTGATTGCAGCAAATAACATTTCTAAATTTGTAAGAAAAGGAAATGTACTTTCAACTGTAAGTTTGCTTGGTATAGATGCAGAAGTATTTGAGTATGTTGCACAACCAAATTCTGATATTACAAAAAAACTAGTCAAAGATTTAAAATTTCCGCAGAATGCAATTATTGGTGGTTACATTAGAAATGATGAAGGCTATATTACTGTTGGTGATACACAGATACAAGCTAATGATAAAGTTGTTGTTTTTACATTACCCGGAACCGTTTACCACGTAGATAAATTCTTTAACTAATATGATAAAAAAGAATGCAATTTTAAATTTTGTTGGTTTTACTCTTATCATAGAAGGAATTTTTATGCTTCTGGGCATTCCTTTTTCTCTATATTATAATGATAACGATATTGCTGTTTTGCTTGGCTCAGGTATTGCAACTTCTCTAATTGGGTTAGCATTATACCTAAGCACAAAAAATAAAGATAGAGAATTGGGTAAACGAGAAGGCTACATTATTGTTTCTATTTCTTGGATTGTAATGTCTTTCTTCGGTGCTATCCCTTTTTATATACACGGTTCAATTCCCAGCTTTACAGATGCTTTTTTTGAAGCTATGTCTGGCTTTACAACAACGGGTGCTTCAATCCTTAATAATATAGAGGCTTTGCCGCACGGCTTGCTTTTTTGGCGGAGTGTTACTCAATGGATTGGTGGTATGGGAATGATCGTTTTATCACTGGCAATACTACCAATATTAGGGATTGGCGGTATGCAGTTATTTGTTGCAGAAGTTCCAGGCCCAACTAAAGACAAGCTGCATCCTAGAGTTAGAGAAACTGCAATGAGACTTTGGGGAATTTATGTGCTATTCACTTTGGCAGAAACTTTACTACTACTTTTTGGTGGAATGAATTTATTTGATGCACTTAATCACTCTCTTACCACAATGGCAACCGGAGGATTTTCGACAAAGAATACTAGTATTGCACATTTTCAATCGCCCTATATTCATTATGTTATTATATTTTTTATGTTTGTTGCTGGTACTAATTTTACTTTGCTATATTACATGCTACACGGTAAGTTTACCAATATTAAAAAGAATGAAGAGTTCAAATTTTATTCTACAGTAGTAATTTTTTGGACTGTAGTTGTTGCAGTTACCTTATTCTTTTCAAATTATGGAAGTGCCGAAACTTCGTTTAGAGATTCACTTTTTCAAGTTGTTTCTTTAATTACAACTACTGGTTTTGTTACTGCCGATTATGAGGTTTGGGGAACTTTTATTGCTCTTGTTTTCTTTTTACTTTTATTTAGTGGAGGGTCAGCTGGCTCAACTGGTGGCGGAATTAAAATAGTTAGACATTTATTGTTAGTAAAAAATAGTTTATTGGAATTAAGACGATTGATTCATCCCCGAGCAATAATTCCAGTAAGGTATAATGGGCATAGTGTCTCACAAGATATTATTTCAAACATATTAGCTTTCTTTTTATTTTATATGTTTATTTTTGTTGGTGGCTCAATTGTAATGTCCTTGATGGGTTTAGATTTTCTTACTGCCATTGGTGCAGTTGCAACATCATTAGGTAATGTTGGCCCTGCCTTAGGTGGTGTTGGTCCAACTGATAACTTTGCAAATACTCCGGATTTAGGCAAGTGGTTTTTATCATTCTTAATGTTGCTTGGTAGGTTAGAGTTGTTTACAATATTAGTAATTTTTTCTCCAGCATTTTGGAAAAGTTAGATTCTCATTTTAACGGTTAATAAATGAAAAAATATATCGCCTCTCTCTTATTTTTATTAATAAGTGTTTCATCGCTTTATTCTCAAGAAGTTTTCTTTTGTGAAAGCTATATGGAAGATGGTACTCCAGTTGGACCTACTAATCAGCTTAGTATAAAACCTTGGGGAACTGCCATTTACATTTTGTTGGACAACAATAAAAAAACCTTTAACGAACCAATGTTAAATGTTTTTATTGATAAAAAGAATGGAGAGAAGTATTCTCCTTTTGAAAGTAAATCTATTGAAATAGATCCAAAAAAAAAATGGGCTGTAACTAATTTTGAATTTAAGGAAGCTGGAACTTACCAAATATATTTCTTGAATGCTTCACAGAAAAAAATTGCAGTAAATATGTTAAAGGTAAGTTTTGCAGAAGGAGTAATTGCTGGGTCAAATCCAAATCCGACTATTACTTATAGTGAAGGAAGTGTGGAAATGTTATTTTGTCAAATGGTTATTGATGACAAACCTATAAACCCATTTGATAATCTTTCAATTTCGCGAACTGGAGGAAGAGCAATAATTTTTCTTAATAATTCAATTCCATTTTCTACTGAACTACTTACTTTGCAAATTTGGAAAAGAACAGCAATGAGTCCTGACTATGGAGAGTTGGTTACAAAAAAAAGATATGAACTTCTACCTGAGTGGAATGAAACATTTATTAAATATAGGTTTGATCAACCAGGCGAATATAAATTTGACATTTTTGATAAGAGTGATAATTTAATTTCTTCAAATACAATAGTTGTAACAAATTAAAAATTATTTTGCGTATCACAGATTAGTAATCTGTGCATTGTTGTAGAGGGCAGAAAACGCAAACTACTAATCTGCAATACAAAGTTCAAAATATAGGACTAAAATTAATTTTAGGATTTTTATGAAAGGAATAATACTAGCTGGTGGTGCCGGAACTCGCTTGTACCCAATAACCAAAGTGTATAGCAAGCAGTTAGCTTTACTTTATGATAAGCCATTAATTTACTATCCACTTTCTATTTTAATGTTGGGTGGAATAAAAAATATTCTAATTATTTCAGATGCTCAAACAATCCCACTCTACAAAAAGTTATTTGAAGACGGAAGTAGCCTCGGACTAAACATTCAATATGCAGTTCAAGATACTCCAAATGGAATTGCTGAATCTTTTATTTTAGGTAAAGATTTTATTGGTAACGATAGTGTTACGTTGGTGCTTGGTGATAATATATTTTATGGTAAATTAGATTATCTTTATACAGCTCTAGAGAATCATTCAGTTGGTGGAACTATTTTTGCATACAAAGTAAAAGACCCTGAACGCTATGGTATTGTTGAGTTTGATGAATCCGGTAAAGTTCTATCAATTGAAGAAAAGCCTGAAAACCCAAAATCTGATTATGCAATTCCCGGATTATATGTCTTTGATAATAAAGTAATTGAGATTTCAGAAAATCTAAAACCCTCAGAAAGAGGCGAACTTGAAATTACAGAGGTCAATCAAGTTTACCAAAACAATAATGAATTACAGGTAACAAAAATAGGCAGAGGTGTTGCTTGGCTTGATACTGGTACTCCTGAAGCACTTTTACAAGCAGCTAACTTTTTTGGAGTAATTGAAGATAGACAAGGATTTAAAGTTGCTTGCATTGAAGAGATTGCTTATCTAAAAGAGTTTATTACAAAAGAACAATTTGAAAATTTAGTTTCATCAATTCCAAATTCTAGTTACAAAGATTATCTTCAGAAAGTGTTAGATGATTAGTTTTTTACTCAATTCCTTTTCCTTCTCTAACTATGAACATTAAAAATCATTCAACTGACTTTTTAATTATCGGAAGTGGTTTAGCTGGTTTGTATGCCGCTTACTATGCTTCCCAATTTGGGAAAGTAGCATTAGTTACAAAAGCAAAGCTGGAAGAAAGTAATTCTTATTGGGCTCAAGGAGGAATAGCAGCAGCAATAGCTATCGATGATTCTACTGAATTTCATTTTGATGATACACTCATTGCAGGAAGAGATTTATGTGATAAAAAAACTGTGAAAGTATTAGTTGAAGAAGGTAAGCTACGAGTTGAAGAGTTGATTAAATTAGGTGTTCCTTTCGACAAAGAAAAAGGAAAGCTAATTCTTGGAATGGAAGGCGGACACAGTAAGAGACGAATTCTTCATTCTGGTGGGGACTCAACTGGAGCAGAAGTTGTAGAGCATTTTACAAAACTTGTTAAGCAAAATAAAAACATTTCTATTTTTACTAACACTTTTATTTATCAACTTTTAACTAACGATTCATCTTGTAGTGGTAGTGTTGGATATAATTGGGAGACTAAAGAACAAATTGTGTTTTCTTCTCCATCCACCATTCTTGCAGCTGGTGGTGCCTCTGGAATTTACTCACGTTCAACAAATCCTTTTACTTCATCGGGTGATGGAATTGGTTTAGCATATTCTGCCGGAGCTGAAATTAGAGATATGGAATTTTTACAATTTCATCCGACATCTTTTTATACAAAAGAAGGTGATACTTTTTTAATAACAGAGGCTGTCCGTGGCGAAGGTGCATATCTACTAAACATAGATGGTAAAAGATTTATGTTAGATGTTCATCCCAAAGCAGAACTGGCTCCGCGTGATGTTGTAAGCCGAGCAATTTATAACGAGCTAAAAAAAGATAATGCAGAAAATGTTTATTTAGACTTATCTCATCTTAATGCTAAGAAAATAAAAGAAAAATTTAATGGTATTTATCAAGCTGTACTTAGTTACGGATTAGATATTACTAAAGATTTAATTCCTGTTGCTCCCGCTGCACACTATATGATTGGCGGAGTTAATACCGATTTAAATGGTCGAACAAATACAAAAGGATTATTTGCTTGTGGCGAAGTAACTTCCACTGGAGTTCACGGAGCTAACAGATTAGCAAGTAACTCTCTTTTAGAATGTTTAGTTTTTGCAAAAAGATGTGTTGATAAATCTTTGAGTACTAGTAAAGTTAATGCTAAAGAAAATCCAATTGGAAAAATTCATAAGTTTGAAATTAATAATATGATTGCTGATAATTATTTAATTGAAAAAAATAATATTGCTAAAATATTAAATGGGAAACTTGGAATTGTAAGAACAGAAAAAAACGTTAAAGAAGCATTAGAGGAAATTCAAAATATAAGGACTAATTATTCTTTTGATGAAAATGAATATTATTCTATCATGTTAAATAATCTTTTTGAAATTTCTTTAATGATTGCCAAAGCTGCAATGTTAAGAAAAGAAAGTCGTGGGACTCATCAAAGTTTAGAATATACAATAGAAGAAGATAGTTTTCTTGGACATTTTTGTTTTATAAAAGATGGAAATGCAAAATTTGAAAAATTAGGGAATTAGAAATGAATATTGAACAAAATTATTTAGATAATATTGATGTACTAATCAAACTTGCATTTGAGGAAGACATTGCCAATGGAGATGTAACTACAAACTCATTGATTGAATCTGATAAAGTTTGTTCAGGATTTTTTATGACAAAGGAAGAAGGAATTGTTTCTGGATTAGAAGTTGCAAAGTTGGTCTTTGAAAAATTAGATGATAAATTTATTTGGAATCCTATAATAAAGGATGGAGAAAGAGTTAGTAACAAAACAGTGATTGTAAAGTTCAAAGGTTCACACAGAGCTTTACTAACTGGTGAACGAACTGCACTTAATTTTATTCAAAGAATGTCAGGGATTTCCACAAAGACAAATCTATATGTAAATGAAGTTAAAGATTACAAAACTGAAATATTGGATACTCGGAAAACACTCCCTGGTTTTAGGCTGTTAGATAAATACGCAGTAAAAATGGGCGGCGGAACGAATCACCGATTTGGATTGTATGACTTAGTGATGATTAAAGATAATCACATAACCGTTGCCGGAAGTATTACAAAAGCTGTTGAAAGAATTAGAAACAAAAATATCGACAATCTAAAAATAGAAGTAGAAACAAAAAATATTGAAGAAGTAAAGGAAGCCCTGGATTGTAAAGTAGATATAATTATGTTGGATAATATGAGTACAAGTGAAATGGAATTAGCTGTTAAAATTATAGATGGGCAAGCGACTTCAGAAGCTTCTGGAAATATGGTGCTTGAAAGATTAAAAGAAGTTGCAGCAGCCGGCGTAGATTTTATTTCGGTCGGTGCATTAACTCACTCAGTAAAAGGTTTAGATATTAGTATGTACACTAAATAAAATTTTAAGAGAATAGTATGAAAATCAAGAAGGATAAAATGGAAAACAAAACTCACCTTATAGCAGAAATAAATAAACTTAAAAAAGAAAAAAATGCAGTAATTCTTGCTCACAATTATCAAATTGCAGATGTGCAAGATGTTGCAGATTATGTTGGAGATTCACTCGGACTTTCTCAAATTGCTGGAAGGGTTGATGAGGATATAATTGTTTTTTGTGGAGTTCACTTTATGGCGGAAACTGCTTCTATTATTGCTCCAAACAAAACTGTGTTAATTCCAGATTTGGAAGCTGGATGTTCCTTAGCTTCAAGTATTACTGCAAATCAATTGAGAGAATGGAAGAAAGAAAACCCAGATGCTGTAGTGGTTTCTTATGTAAATACTACTGCTGAAGTTAAATCTGAAACTGATTATTGTGTAACTTCTTCAAACGCTCTTCAAGTTGTAAATGCCATTCCAAAGGATAAAAAAATATTGTTCTTACCAGATAAATTTCTTGGAAGTTATGTTCAAGCTGTGTCCGGTCGTAAAATGGAAATTTGGGATGGAGCTTGCCATGTTCATGAAAAGATTGGTAACATTGAGTTTGATGAGATTGCTAAAAAACATCCACAAGCTGAGTTTCTAGTTCATCCGGAATGTGGTTGTTCAACTTCATGTCTTCTTAGATCTTTGGAGCAACCAGAATCGAACATAAATGTTTTTTCTACTGGTGGAATGATTGAGTATGTGAAGAATTCTAAAGCTGATGAATTTGTAATTGCAACAGAAGTTGGTATTATTCATCAAATGGAGCAAGCTAGTCCTAACAAAAAATATTACCCAATAAGTGAAGACTCTGTTTGCGAATATATGAAAATGATTACTTTAGAAAATTTACGAGATGCTCTAAAGTTCAATAGGCACGAAGTTAAAGTACCCAAAGACTTGGCAGAAAAAGCTTGGCTTCCTATTCAACGGATGTTGGAGATATCATAATTCCTTTTATTTTTATGATATAACCTCTTCAGTATAATATACTATCGTTAAAGAATTTTTTCTTAAAAGTGACAAAGAAACCTTCGAGGTTTTACTGAATTATTTTGAAGTGTCCTATTTACTTCACAAAAACTGATTCCCCAATGTCACATAATCGTTTGAAACCTCGAAGGTTTTTCCGATAACCAGTTTATTTTAGTATATATAGTTTTCATATCTAGAAAATTTACTTGTTAATTCTTCGGTAGCTAGATGTCATGAAATTTGTTTTCTTGTCATAGAGAATTTTACAAAACTATTATCAGGTATGGCAAATGAGAAACAACTTTCAAATAGTAGCAATTGATGCTTCAAGATTTAATTATTTATTTAAGCTTAATAAAAAGGAACTATCCAAACACAGAGCAATCAAAATAATTGCTGATACAATTCCTGGTTATCCTTGTCGAGTAAGTTTAGAAGAAGCAAAAATTGCCAAGAAATTATACTCTTCCCATTTGAACATCATAGCGTAAATTCTCCATACAAATCTTCTGGTCCTGTATTCATCAGAAAAATTTTCAAACTGCAAACTTAAAAGTTAATGAAATTCCAGACATTCTTAAACACCACCAACTTTCACTTAGAGGTTACGACTCTAATGCAATGATAGTTGAAGCGAGAACTGCCAAAAGGAAAAACTTATTGAGTGAAATTGATTTGATTTTATCGAATAATTTAGTGGAATACATACTAGTTCATAATTCAAATCCTGGTTGCTATAATTGTCAAATAAATAGAGTAAATTAAAATTATTTTAATTTACATACTTGTTAAATTTTCGGTAGTAAATTTTTGCTAAATATATTTATTTTGTGTAAATAATTTTTAAAAACATTAATGAAACACAATGAACAAACATAAACAATTCATAGAGTTACACAAACAAAAGCAACCACTACTTCTCGGTAATGTTTGGGATGTACAAAGTGCTTTATTATTTCAGAAATTAGGGTTTAGTGCAATTGGAACATCAAGTTCGGCTGTTGCAACTTCACGTGGTTATGAGGACGGAGAGAAAATACCTTTTGAAGATTTAGTACAAATTGTTAAAAGCATTCAGACCAAAATTAAAATTCCTTTGACCGTAGATATTGAAGGTGGTTATAGCAGGGATGTTTCTGAAATTAAAAACAATATTAAAACACTTCATCAATTGGGTGTTGTTGGAATTAATTTAGAAGATTCAGTAACAAAGACCAAAAGAATAATTTTGGATCCCAAAAAGTTTAGTAATACTATTCAAGAGATAAAATCATACTTACTCAAAAATAATTATAATATATTCATCAATGTTCGTACAGATCCATATCTCTTAGGATTAGAAAATCCATTAACAGAAACTCTGAGAAGAATAAAACTATATGAAAAAGCTGGAGCTGATGGAATTTTTGCTCCATGTATTGTAAATGAAGATGAGATAAAAAAACTTGTAGAGTCAACCAAGCTTCCAATAAACGTAATGTGCATGCCGGAATTACCACCGTTTACTAAATTAGAATCACTTGGTGTTAAGCGAATAAGTATGGGTTCATTGCACTATAATATTGATCTATCTAATTTGGAAATTCAAATAAAAAAAATTATTGCGGATCAATCTTTTAATTGTCTATTTGTTAAATCATGAAAAAAGAATTATCATTTAATGAAAAATATAATATTCTAGGAAGTAAAGATACCAGCTATGATGGCATCTTTATCACCGCTGTAAAAACAACTGGAATATTTTGCCGACCATCTTGTAGAGCAAGAACACCTAAGATTGAAAATGTATTTTTTTATGATACAGTTCAAGAAGCATTGCAAAATGGTTTCCGTCCGTGCAAGGTTTGTAAACCAATGGAACAGAATGGTAGTACTCCTATTTTTATCAAAAATATTATTTCTGAGTTACAAAAAGATCCGCAAACTAGAATAGACGATAAAGCTCTAAAACAAAGGGGATTGGAACCACACACTATTAGAAGATGGTTTAAGAAACATTATAATATGACCTTCCATTCCTTCCAAAGAATGATAAGAATTAACGATGCATTTACAAATATTAAAAGTGGTAAATCAATTACACAATCTGCTTTTGAAAGTGGCTACGATTCTTTAAGTGGATTTAATGAAAGCTATCGCTCAGTATTTGGAGACTCTGCAAGTAAAACAAAAAACAAAACCATAGTTAACATTGTAAGATTTAGCACACCCATTGGAGCAATGTTCGCTTGTGCAACTGAGAAAGGAATTTGCTTGCTTGAGTTTACAGACGAAAAAAGACTAGAAAGTTTGATGAAAGATATTCAACAAAAATTGAGTGCAATAATTCTTCCGGGGAAAAACAAACATCTTGAACATGTTCAAAAAGAGTTGGGGGAATATTTTGGTGGAACAAGAAAAGAATTTTCAGTGTCGTTAGACATTCAAGGAACTGATTTTAGGAAATTAGTTTGGCAAGAGTTGCTCAATATTCCTTACGGAATTACTAGAACTTACAAAGAACAATCAATTGCAATGAACAAGTTAAAAGCCATACGTGCGGTCGCATCTGCAAACGGGAAAAATAAAATTGGAATTATTATTCCTTGCCATAGAGTCATAGGCTCTGATGGAAGTCTAACTGGCTACGGTGGAGGAATGCACAGAAAAAAATGGTTGCTAGATTTTGAGAGGTCTAACTTACCGATAGATGAGCAGGCTATTCAAGAATCAATTCAACAAGAGTTTGATTTTTAATCTGCATAATAGAGATTTAGGAAATAAGAATCTGTGCCATTCTGGTTTGCATTCTTGGCAAGACCGGAATCTCTTGCTATTGTTGGAGATTCCGGTCTTGTCAACAAAATTCCGAAAGCTTTCGGAACGCAATGACACAAAATATTTAAAGAAACTTAATGCGTGAAACAAAAACCATAAGTATCCCAAAGCCAAATAACTTTTCTTTCAAAGAATGTCTTACTTTTTTAGATAGGGGATTTGATGAATGTTTATATCATCTTACAAATAATTCTGTTTCAAGACTTATCAAATTATCTGAGGGAATAACTTTAATAAACATTTATGAAGAAAAAGAAAATTTGCTAATTGAGATATTAAAGGAAAATATTTCAATAGAAGAAATAGCTGAAGTTAAAAAATATGTTTCAGATTGGTTTGACTTGGATAGAGATATTCAGCCATTTTATGATTTGTTAAACAGAGACAAACTTTTGAGCGAACTATCTCAAAAGCTATACGGGGCAAGGTTATTAGGGATATCCAATCTTTTTGAAGCTCTTTGCTGGTGTATAATTGGACAACAAATAAATCTCACATTTGCTTATAAATTAAAACGTTTATTGGTTGAGAAATACGGAGAGAAAAAGATTGTGGGTGCTGTAACGTATTCCATTTTTCCAACACCTGAAGTTTTAGTAAAACTGAATAGAGATGAATTAGTGGAAATGAAATTCTCTAGACAAAAAATTGATTACATAATAAATGTTAGCAATGCTTTTATGGATGGCAAAATGAGTAAAGAAATTCTTTTGAACTGCAAAAATAAAAAGGAGCGTTTTGAAAAGTTAACATCAATAAAGGGAATTGGTATTTGGACAGCCAATTATGTTATGATGAAAACTATGCGTGATATGACATGTATTACTTATGGAGACTCTGGACTTAACAGAGCATTGTATGATATATTCAAAATAGAAAAGAAACCAACGCAAAATAAAGTTGATAGAATATTCCGCAAGTTTAAAAATTGGGAATCATATCTTAATTTTTATCTTTGGAGAACTTTAGAATAGATTGATTTATAGAGATGACTATTTCATTTGCTTTCATAGACTAAAAGTCTGTGGTACGAAAACGTATCGTGGACTTTTAGTCTGCGTATTTTTAATATTATGTTTATCCTTAGAAAAATACTATGACGTATAAACAAATCATATCCAAACTTCACAAGCTAGAAAACAAAGACAAAATAATTTTTAAAGAAAAGAAATTCGGAATTATTTCGAGCAACTCGCTCGGTATTTATCATAAAGACCTTAAAGAAATTGCAAAAGAAGTTGAACGAGATAATGAGTTAGCAATTCAACTATTCGATAGTGGAATTTACGAAGCAAGAATTTTATGCAGTAAGATTTTTAATCCAAAAGATGTTACAGAAGAGCTAATGGAAAAATGGGTTGTAACATTTGAGAATTGGGAAATTTGTGATTCGTTCTGTATGGGATTATTTGCCAAAAGTAAACTTGCAATTCCTAAAGCAATGGAGTGGTCTAAAAGAAAAAACGAATTTGAGAAAAGAGCCGGCTTTGTAATTATGGCTGCCTATTGTATGGCTGATAAACAAGCTGACAACAAAGTGTTCGAACAGTTTTTCCCAATAATAAAAAGAGAAGTAAATGATGAAAGACTTTATGTAAAGAAAGCAGTCAATTGGGCATTACGAAATATTGGTAAAAGAAATGTGGACTTAAATAAAAAAGCAATTACAGTTGCAAATGAAATACTTCAAGAAGAAAGCAAATCTGCAAAGTGGATTGCTAAAGATGCACTACGTGAACTTGAAAGTGAAAATGTTAACATCTTAGATTATCCAAGAAATATTTATAGAAAATTATTATAACCCGATTAAATACTGCATCTTAATAAAGTATTGCTGATCTGTATTAGCAATTCCTATCTCATCTTTATAGTTTTTATAATTACTAGTTGCTCCAGCGTAAAAAGTTGTAAATGCTCCTAGCTTGTAACTAAATAAAGGGTATAATCTAAAAGATTTATTAAACGAGTTATATTCTAAAATGGTTCTTAAAAAAGCCTCCGATGAAAACTGATAGATAGCAGTTGTTCTGTAAATATTGCCATCATAATAAAGCTTATCTGTTTGAGTGTTTTTTAATCTTGCTCTATTATAAGAGAGTTTAACGTTTAATTTTGGAGTTGGTTTCAAAGTAACAGATGCTCCTAGATTATGTCCATTACCAATTGCCGGATCATCACCTCTATAAATAAATTTTCCAATGCTTCCATTTATTTGAAAAGAAAATTCATTTATTGGGCTAGTGTTAAGGTAAATAAAAAATCTATTAACATCCTTAAAATCTTTCCCTTCAAACCTTTCATTATTTATAATTCTGTGATTAACATAGACTGTAGTTTGTGCTTTTAGATTAAAAAGCATTGATGGTCTAACACTTACTTCCTTAATTATTCCTTCGTAGTTATGTTTTACGTTTACATCAACTTCAAATTCTCCTCTATCAATAAATGAATCTTCTGGATAAAATGAAACTTCGTGACGCATAAATTGTTCGTGAAAACCGGTAGAACTAAAAAGACCATTATAAGTTTGATAGGTTGGTGAAAAATGATTTGAGCCCAATACAAATTCGTAATGCTTTTGTGAGTGTTCAAGTACAAGGTGAATTCCATTTCCAGAATATTCTTCCCCATCTAGCTCAGCTGTTCTACCAGACTTTCCAAACTCTCTTTTTGTATTTACTAGCGAAGTATCATTTAATTCTTTTGTCTGCGAAAGAAAACCTTCCCCTTCAAAATTCCAATTTTTCCAAAATTTATAATTCCAATCAAAACCAACAAGGTAGTTATGTCCATCATCCATATTTCTGCCCATTAGTAATCCACCAATATAACTTTCATTTCCAAAATCATATCTTAGCTTGCCAATGTTAGCCAAAGATTTTTTATTGGTCTCAACGGTATTGCTTTGTTCCTCTCCTGGAATTACAAAAACTGTATTCCTATCATAAGCACTAAGGTACATATACGAAAGAGTTCCATTTTTACCAATTACTCGTCCGGCCGCAAGTGGATCATTTATAGAGCGAGAATAATACATTGGAGTTTGCAATAATTCTCTACCAATAAGAAAGAATGGTCTTTTCTCCTGAAAGTGAAGAGCAAATTTTGTGTTAACACTTATTTGATCTGCATCAGATTCAATCTGACTAAAGTCTGGATTTATTACAGCATCTAAAGAAAAATTAGGACTTGGTGAATATTTAATTCCTCCACCTATTCTTCCTTCAATATTGTTAAATGAATAATTAGAATTTGGATCATCAGTATCTGCTAGATTGCCACTATACTGTCCTATTGCATACGGTAACAATTCAATAGTTGCACTTGTCTTTACATTTTTCAAACCATTTACATTTCCGGATTGAGCTATAAAATTTGGATTACCTTTATCAATCATTGCCCAAGAGTTTTGTGTTCTACTACTTCTTGGTATTGTTCGTACAACATTAAATTTCCAAGTTGGTATTTCAATTTCTTCAAACGACAAACTCTTAAATGGAATAGTCATTTCAGCAGTCCATCCAGAATCATTTATTGAAGCTGCTCCTAACCAGGTTAAATCAAAACTAAGATCTTCATCGTTAGAGGAAGCTAAAAGATCACCTTGAATTCCATAAGGGTTCAATGCAAATTCGTACGCTTTTTGAGAATCGCCATACGTATCAATTAAAATAATTATATAATCGTCAGCAAATATTTTATCACGCTCAGAAAGATTTGCTCTAATATCTTTGGGGTTAGAATCAAAGCATTGAAAACTAAAGTATAAATTATCCTCATCATACAAAGCTCTTACAATTGTTCTCTCCTTGGCTTGTGTATTATCGCCAGGGCTAATTTCATAATTAACTTCTATAGGATCTGCAAGTAACCAAGTTGGGTTATCCAATTTTCCATTTATTTCAATTGCTTTATCTATTTTAATAATGTTGATAATTGGTTTGGGTGTAATCTTATCTGATTGAGCTTTTGAGATTGCAAAAATAAAAACCCATAAAAAAGTGATTTTTAGTAGAGAAGATTGTACATTCATTTTTCACCCGGAATATAAAATATCATAATTTGGCTATATTATGTAAACGATAATCGTTAACTTTTATTGTACTTCAATAATAAAATAGACGCTTCATTTTCAAAAAAGTTGCTCTACAAAATTATTCTATTTTTAGGAAATTACGAAAAATAATTTAACACCAAGTAATAAATATGAAAAAAAATATTGATGTTGAGGAATTAAAATTCCCAATTGGAGAATTTGAGAAACCAAAGGATATCGCATCAAATCAAATTGATTTGTGGATTAATGAAATAAAACTATTTCCATCAAGACTTAACGATTTGGTAAAGAACTTGACAGAAACAGAACTCAATTGGAAGTACCGACCGAATAGATGGACAATTAAGCAAGTAGTTCATCATTGTGCAGATAGCCATATGAATAGTTTTATTAGATTCAAACTTGCACTGACCGAAATGCTCCAACTATAAAACCCTACTATGAAGATAGATGGGCGGAGTTTGCAGATGTAACTGAATCAAATATTTCTACATCGCTAAAAATAATAGATGGGCTACATACAAGATGGAGTAATTTGTTAAGTTCTTTGACTAAGGATGATTTGGAAAACAATTTATTCATCCTGAACATAATAAAAGAATTTCTATCGCAGAAAATATCGGATTATACGCTTGGCATTCAAATCATCATTTGGCACATATTGAACAAGCTATAAACAATAAAGGTAAGTTAAAACAAAAAGGAATATTATGAAAATAGGAAACTCAAAAATATTAATTACTGGTGGTAGTTTAGGTATTGGAAAAGAAACTGCCAAACAACTTGTAGAACAAGGTGCAACAGTTGTTATAACCGGAAGAGATAAAAATAGAATTGAAAAAACAGCAAAAGAAATAAACGCAATACCATTAGTTTTTGATATTGCAAATTTTAACTCAATTCAAGAAAATGCAAAAAAGTGTATTGCCCTTCTAGATGGAAGAATAGATGCTTTAATAAACAATGCCGGCATTGGTGTATTTCCAAAGTTAGGCGAGTTAAATATTGAAGGTTTTGAAAAAGTTTATGCAACAAATGTTTTTGGGTTAGCACTTTTAACTCAAGAAATTGTTGAGGACTTTATAAGTCAGAATTATGGAAACATTATTAACATTGGTTCAACTGCAAGCACCAAAGGATTTATTGGCGGAACTATTTACGCCTCATCCAAATTTGCACTTAGAGGAATGACACAATCTTGGCAAGCTGAATTAAGAAAACATAATATTAGAGTTTCTCTTATTAATCCAAGTGAGGTTACTACAGCATTTGCAAATGAAAATAGAATTGAACGAGAAGAAATTACTAATAAATTAAACTCGGAAGAAGTAGCACATACAATTATCTCAGCATTAAAAATTAGAGACAGAGGATTTATTCCTGAGATAAATATTTGGGCAACAAATCCATTTTAAGATTTAGTCTAAAGTAAAAAAGTTTAGCCTAAAATTTCCAAACTAATTCTAACAATTGAAGGAAGATATATTTTATTAGGCTTAACTTTTGTGACTACCATAATTCCGTTAAAAAGTAGAAACAAAAAGGCATGAATTGATTTTATATCTTTGTCCTTCATAATTTGTTTATTGTCAACTCCCCTTTTCAAAAAGCCAAAAGTTTCCGCGGCAAACTATGTAAATAGCATTTGTTATTCCCAAATAAATCTACTATTTTAAATTTTCTATAGATTATTTGAGCAAACCACTTCGTGAATAAGACACAACATAAAATTTATGTAGGATTTTTTTTCATTACTACTTTTGCAGTTTTGTTTTTGTTGATATATAATGGTTTTGATTATTACTCAACTCCAGCAGAAGAAAAATTTTTTTCTCCAGAGCATTTAGATTTAAAACCTAGTGGGATGTGGGGACACGGATTTGGAATTGTTGGAACTCTGTTAATATCTTTTGGTGTTGCCATTTATATGATTAGAAAGCGAGTGAAAAGTTTAGCTCGTTTTGGAGCATTAAAACATTGGTTAGAGTTTCATATTTTCCTTTGTACAGTTGGACCAATTCTTGTTCTATTCCATACTGCGTTTAAGTTTGGTGGAATTGTTTCTATAAGTTTTTGGAGTATGGTTGCAGTTTTTTTAAGTGGAATTGTTGGTCGGTTTATTTATATCAGAATACCCAGAACCATTGAAGGAGAAGAACTAAATATAGAGCAGATAAAAACTATTAACAAAAATTTATCTCTAAAGCTAAAAGCAGAGTACAGTATTGATCAAGAAATTATAGATAGTATTGAATCATTGTCAAGTAATGAAAATTCAAGTTCAAAAAATTTAATGGAATTTTTTACTGAGTTTGTACCTGATATCTTAAGGAATAGAAATTACACAAAAAGTATTGACAATAAATTAAGAATCATTAATGTGTCTTTGCAAAACAGAAAAGAAATTAAGAGAATAATTAAAGAAAAAATTTCCGTAACAAATAGAATCAACTACTTACGAACAATGCAAAATCTTTTTAAGTATTGGCATGTAGCACATTTACCTTTTGCAATTATTATGCTTGTAATAATGTTGGTTCATGTAATTGTTACAATTACTTTTGGTTATAGGTGGATCTTTTAAGGAGTAAAATGAAATTAAGAGCCTTACATATTTATTTGATTTTAATTGTTGTTGTTATTTTAGCAGTTGTATTTTTCAGCTCTGACGAAAAATCAAAGTTACAAGTAGAAAATAGGTCTATTTTAAATAAAGAAAAAATTCCAAATGACGATATCCATAACGGTATTATTAGTTTGGATTCTCAAACTCCCACCAAAGACAATGTCAATAATGATGTAGTTTCTAAAATGAAAATATTAGAAAATGAATTTGCAAGTGGTTCAACTGACACAGTAAAAATGTTAGAGCTTGCAAACATGTTAACTGCTGGACATCAGATTGAGAAAGGAATAATTTATTATAATAAAATTTTAGAAATTGACTCTAAAAGATCAGATGTACTTTTGCAATTAGCATTTATCCATTCAAGCTCTGGTGAATTTTCCAAAGCAATTGATGTAACAAAAAAAATGTTAATAATTAATCCTTCAAACAAAACAGCTCTTTATAACTTGGGAGCATTAAACGCTACCATTGGTAAGAAAGAGTTAGCAAAATCTATTTGGAATGATATTTTGAATAAATTTCCAAACTCTGAAATTGCCGAGAAAGCTAAAAACTCCCTTACTAGACTGTAAATTTTTATTTATATTCAAAAAAGACTTTACATCGCATATTTATTCATTAAATTATAATCCAATAGCATAATAAAGTTTGTACAAAATAAAGTTTGTACAAAATATATTTTATAACAATATCTAAGTTATATGGAAGTTTTACTTGAAAGCATTCTTGTTTATTCTATTGTAGCTTTGGTTATTATAACAACATTCTATTTCTATTTTCGATCTCACAAAAAACAAACCAAAACAACTTTAGAAAAAATTGAACGAGCCAAGGAGTATGGTTTTAACGAACCAGTCTCTTTGCATCCGGTAATTAATCAAGATATTTGTATTGGAAGTTCTGCTTGCGTAACCGCTTGTCCCGAGCATGATATAATTGGACTAGTGGAAGGCAAAGGAAAAACTATAAATGCATCACATTGTGTTGGACATGGAGCTTGTTTTCATGCTTGTCCAGTTGAGGCAATTACACTTGTTATTGGAACTGAACAACGTGGAGTAGAATTACCTCATGTTAACCAAACATACGAAACCAACATAAAAGGTATTTACATTGCCGGAGAATTAGGCGGAATGGGTTTAATAAAAAATGCAGTTGAACAAGGCAACAAAGCAATGTCAAATATAATTAGCAGTCTTCCTAAAAAAAGAACAGCAACGTTTGATGTAATTATAATTGGTGCCGGCCCTTCAGGAATATCTGCAACTTTAACTGCTGCAAAAAACAAATTGAAATTTTTAACTGTTGAACAAGACAGTTTAGGCGGAACTGTTTTTTCTTTCCCAAGAGCAAAAGTTGTTATGACCTCCCCTGTTGAATTACCTTTACACGGTAAAATCAAATTACGAGAAACTTCAAAATCAGAATTACTTTCTCTTTGGACAGAAGTTCTTGGTAAAAATAAAATTAGCATAAATGAAAATGAAAAAGTTTTAGAAATAACAAAAACACAAGATTATTTTGAAGTTAAAACGAACCAAGAAGAATACACTTGTTCACGTGTTCTTTTATCTATTGGAAGACGAGGTTCACCTAGAAAATTAGGTGTCCCGGGAGAAAATAAAGAGAAAGTATATTACAGATTGCTTGAACCAGAATTAATAAATGATAAAAATATTTTAGTTGTTGGTGGTGGCGATTCTGCCATTGAAACTGCACTATTACTTGCTGAGGCTGGAACAAACCAAGTTACACTTTCATATAGATCTGATTCTTTTAAGAGAGCGAAACCAAAAAATTTAGAAAAAATTACTAAAGCTAAAGATGAAAACAAAATCAGTGTAATTTATAATTCAACTGTAAAAAAGATTGAAGATAGTAATATAGAATTAGTAATTAGCAAAGAACAAATCTTAACTTTAGATAATGATTTAGTTTATGTATTTGCCGGCGGAGAATTACCAAATAAATTTTTAGAAAAAATAGGAGTTAAGATTTCTAAAAAATTTGGAGAAACAATATTAAAACACTAACCCTAATATTATCTTTCTCTTTATCAATTGTTTTACTAGCACAAATTTCTCCTGGTGATTTAGCAAAAGTTCATGCAGATTTGGAAGGGATGAGCAACTGTACACAATGTCATGTTTTGGGTAAACAAGTGGATCAAATTAAATGTCTTAATTGCCACGAAGAACTTAGAGATATAATTAGTCTTAATAGAGGTTATCATTCAAACAAAGAAGTTACATCAAAAAAATGTTGGTCTTGTCATGGAGATCATTATGGAAGAAATTTTGAAATAGTAAGATTTAATGAAAAAAAGTTTGACCATTTGAAAAGTGGATACGAATTAATTGGGAGTCATAAAAATTTGGATTGCAATAAGTGCCACAACTCAAATTTTATTGAAAACAAAAGACTTGAACTAAAAAGTAAAACTTTTTTAGGACTTGATAAAAGATGTTTAACATGTCACGAAGATGAACATCAAGGAACTCTTAATAGCAATTGCGAAACTTGTCATAATCTAGAAAAGTTTTCACAAGTAGAAAAATTTAACCATAATGATGCAAAGTATATATTAACTGGAAAACACAAAGAAGTTGATTGTAACAAATGTCATACTTTTGAACAAAGAAATAATAAAAGGTTTCAAATTTTTACTGGTATAAAATATCAAACATGTAACTCTTGTCATAGTGATGTTCACAAAGGAAATTTTGGAACTGATTGTAAGTCATGTCATAATACAGAATCATTTTTAAAAGTATCTATGTCAAAAAATTTTAATCATAGTAGAACAAAATTTCCATTGATAGGTAAACACAGAACGGTTAGCTGTAAAAGTTGCCATAAAAACTCTCTCTCAGATAAACCTAAATATAAAATGTGTTTGGATTGTCATATAGATTTTCACAAAGGAGAGTTTGTTAATAATAATGCAACTAGTGACTGTAAAGATTGCCATAGTGAATATGGTTTTTCTCCATCTCACTTTACTTTGGAGAAACACAACAATACAAAATTTTTATTGACTGGAGCTCATAATGCTGTGGCTTGTATTGATTGCCATAAAGTTGATGACAATTGGAAATTTAGAATTAGTGGTGAAACTTGTATTACTTGTCATGAAAATGTTCATGCAAATTCAATTAGTAAGAAATATTTTAATGAGAATAAATGTGAAACTTGTCATGTTACAACAACTTGGCAAGAAGTAAAATTTGAACATACACAAACTGGTTTTGAACTAATTGGGAAACATAAAAAAACAAATTGTTCAAGCTGTCATTTTGATAATGAAAAATTAACAAGCAATGAAAAACAGTTTGTTGCTGTAAACTCAAATTGTTCTTCGTGTCATACAGATATTCATCGTGGACAGTTTGTAGAAGACGGAAAAGAATTATGCATCGAGTGTCATAATTTTGATAATTGGGAACCAACACTTTTTAATCATGAAAACACAAAATTTAAAATTGAAGGAGCTCATAAACAAGTGCAATGTTTTGAGTGTCATAAACCAAAAGATGATGAAGAAGGAAATTATTTCTATTATAAAAATGAGGATGTGAGATGTATAAGTTGTCATTCTTAATATTATTATTTCTAGTAAAAATAGTTACTGCTCAGTCTCCGCACGGAGCAGACTTTAACTATGAATGTCAAGAATGTCACACAACAGATACGTGGAAAATTTCATCCAGCAAATTAAATTTTGAACATGCTCAAACCGGATTTGAATTGATTGGTCAACATAAAGTCCTTGACTGTCAATCATGTCATTCCGCTTGGGAATTTTCTAACACTCCCCAAGATTGCTATCAATGTCATACAGATATACACAATAATACTGTAAGTAAAAGTTGTGATAATTGTCATTCATCCAAATCTTGGGTAATTGAAAATATTAATGATGTTCATAGAATGAGTCGCTTTCCTTTAGTTGGCGCTCATCAACAAGCTGATTGTCAAGATTGTCATAAGTCGTTTGACAATTTACAATTTGAACAACTTGGCATTGATTGTATTGATTGTCATATTAGTGATTATGAATCATCAACTTTACCTAACCATAGAGAAGCAAATTTTTCAAATGATTGTCAGCAATGTCATCTAATTACTGATCAACAATGGTCTAGAGCAAATTTTGAACATAGTTTTTTCCCACTTGAAGGTGGTCATAAAATAAGTAATTGTTTTGATTGTCATTCTCAAAATAATTTTGAAGGACTTACACAAGATTGTATAGTTTGTCATCAAAATGATTATAACTCTACAACAAATCCAAATCATTCAAATTTAAACTTTTCTAAAAATTGTTTGGACTGTCACTCAACTAATCCAAACTGGCGTCCTACAGATTTTAGACTTCACGATAGTTTTTATCCATTGCTAGGTGCTCATAAAACTATTGCTAATGATTGTGCAAAATGTCATTCAACTGGTTACGAAAATACTCCAACAGATTGTTTTAGTTGTCATAAACAAAATTATGAGAATACAGCAAACCCCAATCATAAATCAGCAGGCTTCTCTACAGATTGTGAATCATGTCATAATTTAAATGCTTGGCAACCAGCTTCGTTTGATCATGATAATCAATTCTTCCCAATATATTCTGGCAAACATAATGGTAAGTGGAATGATTGTAGTGATTGTCATTCTAATTCTTCTAACTTTCAAATATTTGAATGTGTTACATGTCATGAACACAATCAAACAGATATGGATGACAACCACAAAGAAGTAAATGGATATATTTATCAGAGTACCGCCTGCTTGGCTTGCCATCCAACCGGAGATGAAGGAAATGGTTTTAGTCATTCAACAACACAGTTTCCATTAACCGGTGCTCACGTTAGTGTGGATTGTAGTACTTGTCATACTAATGGTTATAGTGGAACATCAACAGAATGTTTTGTTTGTCATGAAAATAAATATGCAAGTGCCGTAAACCCTAATCATAGCAGTGCTGGCGTTGATACTAAGTGTGAGGTTTGTCATACAACTAATGCTTGGCAACCATCAACATTTAGTCATACCACAACTGGTTTTGAATTAGCTGGTGGACATAATTTACCACAATGTTCTAGTTGTCATTCGGGTAGCACTTCCAATGCTTCTTCAGATTGTTTTAGTTGTCATGCAGCTAATTATACATCTGCACCAGAACATGTTTCTCAAAACTATCCAAAGGAATGTGAACAATGTCATAATACAACGGATTGGAAACAAACAACTTTTAATCATTCAACAACACAGTTTCCATTAACCGGTGCTCACGTTAGTGTGGATTGTAGTACTTGTCATACTAATGGTTATAGTGGAACATCAACAGAATGTTTTGTTTGTCATGAAAATAAATATGCAAGTGCCGTAAACCCTAATCATAGCAGTGCTGGCGTTGATACTAAGTGTGAGGTTTGTCATACAACTAATGCTTGGCAACCATCAACATTTAGTCATACCACAACTGGTTTTGAATTAGCTGGCGGACATAATTTACCACAATGTTCTAGTTGTCATTCGGGTAGCACTTCCAATGCTTCTTCAGATTGTTTTAGTTGTCATGCAGCTAATTATACATCTGCACCAGAACATGTTTCTCAAAACTATCCAAAGGAATGTGAACAATGTCATAATACAACGGATTGGAAACAAACAACTTTCAATCATTCGGCAACACAGTTTCCATTAACCGGTGCTCACGTTAGTGTGGATTGTAGTACTTGTCATACTAATGGTTATAGTGGAACATCAACAGAATGTTTTGCTTGTCATGAAAATAAATATGCAAGTGCCGTAAACCCTAATCATAGCAGTGCTGGTGTTGATACTAAGTGTGAAGATTGTCATACAACTAATGCTTGGCAACCTTCACCATTTAATCATACTACAACTGGTTTTGAATTAGCTGGTGGACATAATTTACCACAGTGTTCTAGTTGTCATTCAGGTAATACTTCCAATGCTTCTTCAGATTGTTTTAGTTGTCATGCAGCTAATTATACATCTGCACCAGAACATGTTTCTCAAAACTATCCAAAGGAATGTGAACAATGTCATAATACAACGGATTGGAAACAAACAACTTTCAATCATTCGGCAACTCAGTTTCCATTAACCGGTGCTCACGTTAGTGTGGATTGTAGTACTTGTCATACTAATGGTTATAGTGGAACATCAACAGAATGTTTTGCTTGTCATGAAAATAAATATGCAAGTTCAGTAAACCCTAATCATAGCAGTGCTGGTGTTGATACTAAGTGTGAAGATTGTCATACAACTAATGCTTGGCAACCTTCAACATTTAATCATACTACAACTGGTTTTGAATTAGCTGGTGGACATAATTTACCACAGTGTTCTAGTTGTCATTCAGGTAATACTTCCAATGCTTCTTCGGATTGTTTTAGTTGTCACGCGGCTAATTATAATAGTACAACTAACCCTTCTCATCAATCTTCAGGGTTTGGAACTCAATGTCAGGATTGTCACCAGACTAATGCTTGGACTCCTGCTACGTTTGATCATGATGCTCAATTCTTCCCAATATACTCTGGCAAGCATAGAGAAAAGTGGAATAATTGTAACGACTGTCATACAAATGCAAATGACTTCTCTCAGTTTTCTTGTTTCACTTGTCATGAACATAACCAAACTGATACGGATAAAGATCATAAAGAAGTAAATGGTTATTCTTATGTTAGCACGGCTTGTTTAAGTTGCCATCCAACGGGTGATGATTCTGCATTCTTAAAATTTCATCCAAAAGTTCTTAAATAGTTTATGAGAAAAATTTACTTATTCATATTGGTTTTATTTTACACCACTAATTTTTACTCACAAAATTCTGTTGAGAAAATTATTGGTAAAGTTAGTTACATTTCTTCTCAATTTACTTATGTAAGTTTTAATTCAACTAAGGGAATAAATGTTAATGATACTTTATTCACTAATTCAAATAAAGGACTACTACCTAAACTGATTGTTAACTCAATGTCTTCTCGTTCGGTTGCGGGAATTATTATTGGAACAAAAATTAAGAAGAGTACTGAAGTAATTGCTTTGGTAAAAGTTAAACATTCAATACTAGAAGACAGCACTAAAAAGATAAAAAAAAACAATGATGAAATAGTTAATGTAAAAAGAGATGACAAAAAGAAATTTAAGAGTAGTTTCAAAAAAAGAACGGAGAAAAATATTTCAGGAAGACTTAGTATTTCAGGATACTCAAGTTTATCAAATATTAATAGCTACACAGACTATCAGAATTGGCGATATTCATTTTCACTAAAGGCGAATAGAATAAACGATTCTAAATTTTCTTTTTCAAATTATGTTGTCTTTAATTATAGAGCTGACAAGTGGCATTTACTAAATGAAAATTTAAATAAATCATTTAAATTTTATGAACTTGCCGGAAGTTATGACTTTAACAATAGAACCAAGTTAACTTTTGGAAGAAAGATAAATTATAAAATATCAAACATTGGAGCTATTGACGGATTACAATTTGAGACTAAAATTAGCGATCTAAATATTGGTGGAGTTGTTGGTTCAAGACCAAACTTTAGTGACTATGGATTTAATCTAAAGCTTTTTCAAGCAGGAATGTATGTTAGTAAAAAAGACTCACTTGGAAATGGAATGATGCAAAATACAATTTCATTATTTCAGCAAATGAATAGTGGAGCTATTGATAGAAGATTTATTTATTTTCAACACAACAACAATATTATTAGAAAAGTAACTTTGTTCTTTTCTTCAGAACTTGATTTGTTCAAAAAAGTAAATGGCGAAAATTCTAATTCATTAAGACTAACTAGTTTATATCTTTCTGCAAGATATTCTCCGTTCAGATGGCTATCATTAAGTACATCATACGATGCTCGCAAAAATGTAATTTACTATGAAACATTTAAGAATTATGCTTACCGTCTTTTAGATGAAGCACTTAGACAAGGCTTTAGATTTAGAATTAATTTACGACCAATAAATTATGTGTTCGCTAGTTTATATACCGGATATAGATTTAGAGATAATGACACAAAGCCAACAAGAAATTTCGGAGCATCGTTAACTCATTCAAGAATTCCATTTTTAAATATTTCTGCCAATGTTAATTATATAAATTTATCCACAAACTATTTGCAAGGTAATATTGCTGGTCTTAGATTTAGTAAAGATTTCTTTAACGGAACTCTTACTACTTCAATAAGTTATAGAAATATAAATTATGAATTTATTAATAATTCTAATAACTTATTACAAGATGTCATTTCAACAGATTTGTCAATTAGAGTTACGAAGATGATTTCTCTGCTGCTAAGTTTTGAAGGTACGTACAAAGAGAAAGAAAGCTATTCAAATATCTACTTAAATTTAACTGCTCGTTTTTAGAAATATATTTCCTACTTATTAACAACTTATTGTCTCATACAACTCAATAATATATATTAAGTAGTGAATTAAGTTCTACTTTTATTTAGAGTTTTATAAAATTTTCTCCACTAATAGCATAGACAAATAACTTTATAATTTGAGGCTACTGAAACGCTGACATTATAAATTAACTTATAGAACTTTTATCGTTTTAATAATATTTTATGGAATTACAACTAATCTTATCATTTACCGGAGCATCTATACTACTTACACTAATGCCTGGACCGGACAATATATTTGTACTAACTGAGAGTTTGACTAAAGGACATAAAAATGGAATAACAATTTCTATTGGACTTTGTTTAGGTGTTTTAGTTCACACTCTTGCTGCTGCTACAGGGTTATCAATAATTATTCAACAATCTGCTTTAGTGTTTTCTATAATAAAATATTTAGGTGCTGCCTATTTATTTTATTTAGCTTATGTATCAATTAAGGAAAAGAAACCGACTTTAGATTTTACTAAGGAAAGTAAAAGTGAAGATTTTAATATGTTACACTTAGTTAGAAAAGGATTTTTTATGAATGTACTAAATCCAAAAGTATCATTATTTTTTATTGCTTTCTTACCACAATTTGTAACTACTAATGGATTAAACATTACACTCCAAATGATTATTCTTGGTTTAATATTTATTCTACAAGCAATTGTTATTTTGTCAAGTAGGTTAACTAAGTACGTAAACAATCCAAAGTTTTGGGGAATAGCAAAATGGAGCAAGGTAAGTGTTTTATCTATTCTAGGAATCGCATTGGGTTTTTCAAATAAATAGATTTAATTAATGAAACTTCTGAGAAATTAGATGCACAGTCATGGTGAGCGGAGTCGAACCAGTAAATTGATCCGCTTTCACACTTCGACTCCGCTCAGCGTGACAAAGGTTAACCTATTTAATAATTTTTCAGAAGTTTCTAAATATAAATACAAAAAAAATCAATTGATGTTAAACAATAGTTTTAATAAATAATTTGTAGAAAATTATTTGGGAGTGAACAATGAAAAGTATTTTGTTTGTTATCATTTTGTCCTTTGGATTTAACTTAAACGCACAACAAGCTTGGACACAGAAAAAAGGCGAAGGTTATTTTCAAATTGGAAGTTCTTTTTTAAGTTATTCAGAGTTGCACAATCTTACATCTGACGCGATTGAACTCCCACGACCAATTACAGAGTTAATTATTTCTTCCTATTTGGAATATGGAATTTCAGATAATTTGACTGCTTCTTTTATTCTGCCTTTTCACATTGTATCAAGCGGTAATTTAGTTTCTGATTGGAGCAGTTTTTCTCCCGAGCAAGGTGACTTATCTGCTTTAGGAAATATGAACCTTGGTTTGACTTATAAAGTATCTCAAATAAATAATATTGTAGTATCTTCCAAACTTGCAATTGGAATTAACTCATCAAAATATGAACAGTCAACCGGACTTAGAACTGGCTACGATGCTTATACAATTTCTTCATCCATATTAGCAGGCCTCGGTACTTCTACTTACTTTGCAAGTGCGGAAACTGGAATAAATTTTTTAACGGACGGATATTTACATCGATTTATATTTAATGCTCAAATAGGAAAACATTTTTTACAGAGCAAAAAACTACTGTTTATTTTTAGTGTTCTAACAAGTACAGCATTAGGTAGCTCTTCTGCAGATGATATTTTGAAGCTTGATGGAAACTCAAGATTTACCGGACTGTATGTTAATGAAGAATCTTATTACGCTATAAATTTAAAGTTAGGATACAACCTTACAAAAGATTGGACAATTTGGTCATCAATAGCCGGAGGAATGGCTAAGAACATTGGACGAAATGCTCTTTATTCTTTATCTATTGGATATAATTTAAAATAGGAAACACCTATTAAATAACATTGTTCACTAAATATCCCAAACTGAAATTGGTTTTCGGATTTTAGAATTTGTCATTTCGAATACGCTTTTTGTGAGAAATGTCATACCCCATATAGTTTGGAGATTTCTCAATCGCTTAAAAAACAAGCTCATTTCGAAATGACAAAATTTAGTTTCTGATTTTTCGAAAACCACTTTAGCTTTAGTATAATATGAATCCATAGACTAAAAATATGAAAATAACTCAAATAAGAAATGCTACAATAGTCATACACAGTAAGGGCTACAACATACTTGTTGATCCGATGCTCTCTAAAAAAGGAACGAATATTCCTTTTAAACTCTTGACAATAAAACCAAAATTAAATCCGATTGTTGACTTACCAAATAACGCAAACGAAATATTGAAAAATGTAACTCATTCATTAATTACACATTGTCAAAAAGGTCATTTCGATCATCTTGATAAAAGTGGAGTAGCTTTTCTAAAATCAAATTACACTCCGGTATATTGTTCCAAAAGAGATTACAGCTACTTAACTAAAAAAGGTTTAGACGTAATTCTTTTACCTAAAAATAAACCAACTACTTTTCTTGATGGAACAATTGAACTTACAGAATGTATTCACGGAAGTGGCTGGATTAATAAATTTATGGAACACGGAGTTGGATACTTTATCAAATTAAAAGATGAACCAAGTATTTACTTAACCGGAGATACTGTTCTAACTGATTATGTAAAACAATTTGTGATAGACAAACAACCCGATATTGTTATCGCTCCGGCTGGTAAAGCTCAATTAGATTTTGGCAAACCTATTTTAATGGGAACAGATGAAATTTTAGAACTTGCAAGTTTGATGCAAGGGAAACTAATAGCCAACCATCTTGAAGCTTTAGACCATTGTACAACCACAAGGAAAGATTTAGCACAAATAGCAAAGGAAAAAGGTTTTGGTAATAAGATAATAATTCCTAAAGATGGAGAAGTTTTAGTGTTGAATTAACTTCTACTTTTTTTGTTTTCTATCCTTCCATTTATTTATAATTTGGTTTTGTCTAGCATTTATTTTTCCTTAAATTTAATTTAAGTTTGTCAGTATTTTATTATTAAAGATGATAAGATACTGTTTATACGAAAATAGACGTAATATATATATATAATTTTACAACATATAGACCCGATATATACAATGGGTGTATTAAGATGTTCGTATGTAATTGTTCCGCTTCGCTACACAATTACATACGAACGGGCGGCGGCTGACGCCACTGCTCTGCATAGTTGTTTCGCTCCGCTTCACAACTACACAGAACAGTAGTTAGAAGCAATATCCCTTTCACAAACCTAACGGTTTGAAAAGGGAGACTGCTCCTAACCGCCGCCCGTTGGCAGTAATGTGAAAAATCATAGCCTAATTAAAAATTAATCCAGAAAACTAACCTAAATGAATACTTCAAAACCATTAAATTTTGTATTAACGACAGTCCTCGTTCTAGTTTTTAGTAATTCCTCATTTAGCCAAAAATTAGAACCAAAAGAAAGGTCTTTAGAACCTGACCATACGATAACCTCTAAAGTATTAGAAAAGGAATTTGAATTGTTTATTTCATTTCCAAAAAATTACACAACTAAAGACACAATCAACTATCCAGTTCTATATGTTTTAGATGGAAAATTTACTTTTCGAGCATTTAAAGGAGCACAGCAATATTTGAGTATTGACGGAACTATTGAAGACGTTATAATTGTTGGAATTAATTCTAATAAAGGTGGACAAAATGGTAGATATAATGACTACACGATATCTTCAGATACGATTTTAGATAGAAAAATGGATGATTACTACGGCTTATCAAAAGGGGCTTTCAAATCTGGAGGTGCTGAAAAGTTTTTAGAAAGTATTAAAACCGAAATCGTTCCATTTGTAGATAAAAATTATAAAACGAATAGCAACAGAGGAATTAGTGGGCATTCGCTAGGTGGATTATTTACAACGTATTGCTTCCTAAATTCTGATGGTTACTTTACTCGATTCGGAATACACAGTCCTGCACTTTCGTGGAATAATGATGAATTATTAAATCAAGCCGTTACAGAATTTAAAAATAAATATGACAATAAAATTGAGTGGGATTTACCACCAACTAAAGTATTTATTTCGGTTGGAGAGTCAGAAGGTTCTGCTATGGTTCCTGCAGTGCTTAAGTTAAGCGCATACCTTAAAGATTTGAACTCTGACAAGATTGACTTGGAATGGTATATGTTTGAAAATGAAAAACACTTTTCAGTTATATCAGCAAGTTTAAGTCGTACTTTATCTGTATTGTATGGAAAAGAATAGATTTATAATAAAAATATGAAACACTACAGCCAACACCGTGTATAATTAATTGCTAGTTCTAGCCTACTTACGAAAATCCTCGCGGATTTTCTATTCGGTTTTTATTTGCTAAATTAGTCGCTAAACCACGCAACTAATCATACACAAACACGTTAGCACCAATTCAAAAAAACACCCAAAACTTAGGAACTAAGCGAATAAATCTAAATAAACATTCAAAATATACTTATAAAAGTTGTATATAAAACTTTTATAAGTATATTTGTACAATGAATGATAAATACTCGAAAATCGACACCATAAATCCTCTCTCTTGTTATTCAAATAAAATGATGAGATGTAATAGAATAATTGCAAATATATTTCGAAAACATTTGAAAGATTTTGGAATTACAGACAGCCAATTGAGTATTCTATTTTATGTTACAAAAAGTAAAGAAGTAAATCAAAAAAATATATGTGACTTTTTAGTATCTGAAAAATCTACAACAAATAGAAATATTAACAGATTGTTAGACAAAGGGTATTTATCAATTGATAAACATTATCTGATAACAACTGAAAATGGGAAAGAATTATTAGAAAGGATAATACCAAGTTGGGAAAATGCAATGGAAGAAGTAAATGAAATAATAGGTAAAGATGGTGAAGATGCTCTTAATAAAATTCATTCAAAATTAATTAAATCATAATGTTAGAAATATCATACATATTAGTTTTTATTTCGCTTGTAATTGGAATATATGTTACAATTCGAAAAGCACTTTTGCAAAGTGGTTCTGCAAAGGTGAACCAATTTACAATTCTATATGTATCAGGAATGATATGTTGGATTGTTTATCTCTATTTAATATCTTATAACGGATATATTTACGATAAATCTATGCCACCGAGATTTCCGATTTTTGTATTCATACCTGCAATTATTTTTATGCTTTACTTTTTTTACACAAGAAAAAATAGTAAATTATTTGAATATATACCTAACTCGTGGGCAATATACTATCAAAGTTTCAGAATAATAATGGAAGTAATTATACTTATGACATTTCAGTCTGAACTAATACCAATTCAAGCAACATTTCAAGGATATAATTTTGAAATACTATTTGCACTTACTGCCCCAATTATTGGTTACTTCACATTCGTCAAGCCAATTTTCTCTAAACGAATTGCTATTATTTGGAATATTATAGGCATTTTGTTTTTGTTTGTTGTTGTTGGTATTATGGTGTCTTCATATTTTCTTCCCGAAATGTGGGGAAGTGAAAATGAATTAATAGATATTAGATTTACTCAATTTCCATTAATTTTACTTCCAGCATTTATGGTTCCATCCGCAATTTTTGTGCATATCTTCTCAATAATGCAAATAAGAAAAGGTGCTAACAAAGTGTAAAAATAATAAGGGTTTTAGTGCTAAATTCAAAGTTTAGTGCATTTTACAAAGTCCGCAAAATTTACAATTTTGCGTGTCTATAAAATAAAGAAAAAATTGTAAATTTGGCTAAGTGATAAATCGAAAGTTCAGTCCTTCGAAATCCCTTACTATTCTTACACAAACGTTAGCATTCATTAAGACCAACCAATAAACCAATGATAAAATTCTTTAGAAAAATTCGCCAAAACTTGCTTATGGAAAACAAAACTGGGAAGTATTTCAAATATGCAGTTGGAGAAATATTACTTGTGATTATTGGAATAATTATAGCATTACAAATAAACAATTGGAATGAAGAACGGAAGAAACAAAATCTTAAAAATGAATACTTGATATCATTAGAAAATGATTACAGAAAAGACACTTTACTTTTAAATGAAAGAATTAATCAAAACAAAAAACGCCTTGAAGTTTTAAATCAAAGTTTTGACGAAATAGAAAACACCATTTTTACTGGACCAGAAGAGGTCATTTCACTATTCAAAAATAAATTTGGAAACGGACTAAGAGTGATTAACACTTACAATACAAATAGCTTTAATTTACTAATCTCTAGCGGTCACGTAGATTTATTAGACAAACAGATTCGAGAATCCATAATGGAACTAAATAGACTTCAAGTTTTTGAAAATGAAGTTTCATCGAGTAATCGGGAATATTTTTTAGAATTTATGTCAAACTACTTCTTTAAATATCCTTTTGAATTTCCAAATAAATCACTTAACAAGGTTTTATGGGAAGGATTAGAAACTAATGAACTACCAAAAGATTTAATGACATATTTTGCCCAAGAAAGATATACTATAGAAAGGTATTTAGAACTTAGCGAAGACGTTTTCCTTCAGACCAAATTAGTGTTAAACCTTTTAGAAGATTGTAAAAATTAATAATCTTCTAGAAATAAAAATAACGAAATGCTAACAACGTGTATAATTAATTGCTAGTTATAGCCTACGTGGAAAATAATGATAAAATTCTTTAGAAAAATTCGCCAAAAAATGCTGACTGAAAACAATTTCAGTAAATATCTGATTTATGCCATTGGAGAAATTATTCTTGTGGTATTTGGAATATTAATCGCATTACAAGTTAATAACTGGAATGAAAATCAAACGGAAATTAAACAACAAAATGTAATTCTTGCGAATTTAAATTTAGAATTAAATAATAACCTAAAAAATCTAAATACAGCAATTGAATTGTCTGAAACATACATTAATTCATCAGAAAATCTTTTGTTATCGATGAATAATTTAACAACTAACAAATATAAAGGTGAAAAGTTAGATAGTTTATTATCGAACTTTGGATATTCTAAATGGAAAAGAAGTAATTTAAATATAAAATCTCTTGAGAGTTCTGGAAGTTTAAATTCTGTAGAAAATAATGAATTAAAGAAATTAATCTATGATTGGATGAATCAAATTGAAGAAATGGAAATTCTTGAAAAGAGAAGCGATTATGCTTTCCAATACTATATAGACTATATTAAAAAGAATGGTTCTTGGAGAGAAATAGATAAATTTATGTTTGCAAGAGTTAAAGGCTCTCAACTTCTACCTTCAAATGACCACCTATTAATGAGTCACGAATTTGAGAATTGTGTGAATGACCTTAATATATTTGAGACACATAAATACAATATGTACAAAGGAATTAAGGTAAAATTAAATCAATTAATAGAATATACTGAATAAAAAAACAGTTACCAACACCGTATAAAATTAATTGCTCGTGCAAGCCTACTTACGAAAATCCGTGAGGATTTTCTATTCGGTTTATATTTGCTAAATTTAGTGCTTAAACAACGCAACTAATCTTATACAAGACCGTTAACTATAATATTTTTTGTTTCTCGTCTCTCTTTTTCCATCTCAACATCTCTACAAATTCATCTGCATACCAAGCACAATAGTTCTTCTTCCAAAATAACTTTTTACAACTGTTCTTTCTGATAATTCAACTCTGTATTTTCCAGCGGTAGGTTTTTATAATCTTTATTATATGCTTTTATTCGAAAATAGTCTATAAAAGAAAGAAGTATGAACGCACAACGAAATTTTTCAGATAAAATACAGATACGTTTTGGATATTTGAATTCAATTCTATAAATTTGAATTCAGATAATTTATAGATACGTTATGGATAAATATACAAATAAACTTGATTTTGACTTTACAACCAATCAAAAAATCCTCAATCTGATTGGAAAAATTGATTTGTATAAAGGCAAATGGAATGCAATTGAAAAACAAGAAAATATTTACCTTAGAGAACTTAGGAAAATTGCAACAATTAAAAGTATAGGATCATCTACAAGAATTGAAGGTGCAACCTTAACAGATAATGAAATAAAAGAATTACTGAACAATGTAAAAATTACTGAACTTAAAACCCGAGACGAACAAGAAGTAGTTGGATATTACGACACATTAGAGATAATTTATGAGAATTTCTATACAATTCCATTATCAGAAAATTACATAAAACAATTGCATCAAAACCTATTACAACATAGTTCAAAAGATGATAGACATAGGGGACAATACAAATCATTATCAAATAAAGTTGTTGCAAACTATCCTGGTAAAATTCAGAAAGTAATTTTCAACACAACAGAAGTTCATTTAGTCCAAAGCGAAATGAACGATTTAGTTAATTGGACAAACAAACAATTTGAGAAAAATGAAATTCATCCGCTAATAATTATCGGATTGTTTATCTATGATTTTCTATCAATTCATCCATTTCAAGATGGAAATGGACGACTTTCTCGCTTATTGACAACTTTATTGTTAATGAAAAATGATTATTTATTCATACAATATGTGTCATTTGAAAATCTAATAGAACAATCAAAAAGGGAATACTATCAAGCCATAATGGAAGGACAAAAAAATAGATATACTGAGAATGAAAATATCTCAAAATGGTCTATATATTTCTTAGATAAATTGAATATTTTAACACAAAAGTTAGGCGGAAAATATGATGTATTTAAGTCGAAAGGTGGATATTTAAACGAGAGACAAAAGGTAATCCAACAATATATAATTGATAATCAGCCATTGAAAATATCCGATATTGCAAAACAATTTAATAAAATAAATATCAATACAATTAAAAAAGATTTACAGTATATGAAAAAAGAAAAAATGATTGAAAGTATAGGGCTTGGAAAGGGAACTGTATATATTAAAAACAATCAATAACTGGAACGCAGTATAACCATTATGAAATTAATCTAACCCCTTTTCATTTTCTGTTTCTCCACGCCAAAGGTGAACAAGCTGTCTCTCTTTTTACATTATTTTAATCTCGGTGACTCATCTTGGCTAGTTGTTTTTACGTAGCCAGAAGTTTTCTTTTCGCTTGTCCGACTAATTTTTTGGCGAGAAGCTTGGATGTCTCAACATATCTACAAATTAATCTGCATACCAAGCACAATTGTTCTTCTTCCAAAATAACTTTTTACGACTGTTCTTTCTGTGTAATCTTGGTTATAAGTGTATCCAAATAAATTATTGATATTCAATACGTTTAATGCTTCCAAATAAAAGACCGTAAAATATTTACCAAACAATTGACTTAAATGTGTAACTCTAAAATCTAATCTTTGATAGTCTGGATAACGATCTGAATTATCCAAACCATAAACTGGTTCATATATTTTTTGCAACTCTCTATATGTTGAACTTGTGATTGGAGTAAATGGTCTTCCGGTTGCGTACTTGTAATTTATTCCAAGTTGCCACATTGCTGATAAATTATACTTTGGAACAACTGTAAAATTATGAGTACTATCAAAATTACTGTAAGAATGACCCTATAAAAACAAAAGATATTCAAATAAGATAATAACAGATTGCAAGCAATCCGTTTTACAATTTTTTCACTTTTGCCTTTTTACTTTTATCTTTGGTCCTCCCTAATACTCATCCCAACTCTTAATAGAAAGTTCATCAATATGTTTTTTGCAGAAAGCAAAAATAAACTCGGAGGCAAGTCTTGTGTTTGTTATTAGTGGAATGTTAAAATCAATAGCACTTCTTCTAATTGTGTAATCGTTATCCAATTCATTTTTAGATAAGTTTTTGGGGATATTTATTACAAGGTCTATTTTCTTTTTTCTTAAGTACTCAAGTGTGTTGGGAGTTTTTCTAGAGCTGGGCCAATGTAACAACTTTGAATTAACTTGGTTCTCTTTTAGAAACTTATGCGTTCCACCAGTTGCATACAGTTTGTATCCATTTTCTAAAAGTAGTTTTATACTCCCAAGTAATTCTGCCTTAGATTCAACCGGTCCTGTTGAAAGTAAAATATTTTTCTCTGGTATGTGTTGACCTACTGATATCATTGCCTTTAACAGAGCATCGTGATAATCTTCGCCAATGCAACCAACTTCTCCGGTTGAACTCATATCAACACCAAGGACAGGATCGGCTTTGCTTAATCTGGAAAAAGAAAACTGTGATGCTTTAATTCCAATATACTCCAATTCAAAAAGAGATTTGTTTGGAACTTTATATTTTGTTTTGAGCATAATGTTTGTAGCAATTTCAATGAAGTTAACCTTTAACACTTTGGAAACAAACGGTAAACTTCGCGAAGCTCTAAGGTTACACTCAATAACTTTTACGTCATTATCTTTTGCAAGAAACTGCATATTGAACGGTCCAGAAATATTTAATTCCTTAGCAATTTTTCTCGCTATATTTTTTATTCTTCTAACTGTTTCAAAATATATTTTTTGTGGTGGAAAAACCATTGTTGCATCACCGGAATGAACTCCCGCAAACTCTATATGTTCACTCATTGCATAAATAACCATTTCTCCTTTGTCGGCAACTGCATCAATTTCTATCTCTTTTGCATTTTGGATAAACTCCGAAACCACTACTGGGTACTGCTTTGAGACGTGTGCAGCCAAATTTAAGAAATGGTCAAGTTCATCTTCGTTTGAAACTACATTCATTGCCGCACCGGAAAGGACATAAGATGGACGAACCAAAATTGGGAAGCCAACATCTTTTACAAATTTTCCAATTGCTTTGTTACTTGTTAATTCTTTCCATCTTGGCTGATCAACATTTATATCATCCAACATCTGCGAAAATTTATGACGGTTTTCTGCTCTATCTATTGACTGTGCAGAAGTTCCAAGAAGATGTACATCAACTGCATTAAGTCGCATTGCAAGGTTATTAGGTATTTGTCCGCCAGTAGAAACAATTACACCTTTGGGGTTTTCCAATTCAATAATATCTAACACACGTTCAAAAGTTAGTTCATCAAAATACAATCTATCGCAAACATCGTAATCCGTACTAACTGTTTCCGGATTATAATTGATCATCACACTTCTGAAATTTTGTTTGTTGATTGTATTAAGTGCGTTCACTCCGCACCAATCAAACTCAACGCTACTGCCTATTCTATACGCTCCCGAGCCTAATACTATTACCGATTTAGAATCATTATGAAAATCAATATCGTGTTCTTCACCGCTGTAAGTCAGATACAAATAATTTGTGCTTGCGGGATATTCTGCTGCAAGAGTATCAATCTGTTTTACATAAGGAATAATTCCTTTTTTCTTTCTGAACTTTCTAACTTTTAATAAATCAGTATCAATAAAATCTGATTCACTTTTAAGAACAAATCTTGCTATTTGGAAATCGGAGAAGCCTAGTTTTTTTGCATCTTTTAAACTTTCAATTGGCATCTTTGATAAAGAATTATACTTGCTAAGTTTATTTTTTAGATCGAAAATGTTTTTAAGCTTAACTAAAAACCACTTGTCAATTTTAGAAAGATCATAAATTTCATCTATAGTTAATCCATCTTCAAATGCTTGAGCAATTACAAATATCCTCATATCTGTTGGATTAGAAAGCATCTCTTTTACATTTTCAAATTTTAATTCTTTATTGCCAACAAAGCCGTGCATACTTTGTCCAATCATCCGCAAGCCCTTCTGTATAGCTTCTTCAAAGGTTTTACCAATTGACATTACTTCACCCACACTTTTCATACTACTGCCAATTTCGTGGGAGACTCCGTTGAACTTACTTAAATCCCAACGCGGAATTTTGCAGACTATATAATCTAATGCTGGTTCAAAAAATGCTGAAGTTGTTTTAGTAACTGAATTTTTTAACTCGTGCAATCCATAACCCAGTCCTAATTTTGCTGCAACAAAAGCAAGTGGGTAGCCAGTAGCTTTTGATGCCAATGCGCTTGAACGAGAAAGCCTTGCATTAACTTCAATTATTCTATAATCTTCCGAGAAAGGGTCTAAAGCATATTGCACATTACACTCACCAACAATTCCAATATGCTTAATTAATTTAATTGCAATTTCTCTAAGCTTATGATACTCAGTATTAGTAAGAGTTTGCGATGGTGCAACTACAATACTTTCGCCGGTATGAATACCAAGAGGATCGAAGTTTTCCATATTACAAACTGTGATGCAATTGTCGTAAGCATCACGTACAACTTCGTATTCAACTTCTTTCCATCCTTTAATGGATTCTTCAACCAAAATTTGGTCGGAAAAAGATAGAGCAGTTTCAGCAAGTTTTTTAAGTTCCCTCTTGTTTGAACAGAAACCACTTCCTTGACCGCCTAAGGTATAAGCTGCTCTAATGATAATTGGGAAGCCTAATTCTTTTGCAGCTTTGTATGCTCCATCCAAAGATGTTGCGGCTATACTTTTGGGAGTTTTAAGATTTATTTCTTTTAAAGTATTTGCAAAAATCTCTCTGTCTTCGGTATCTATTATTGCCTGTATAGGTGTTCCAAGAACTTCAACTTTATACTTCTTAAAAATATTGGCTTTGAAAAGTTCAATTCCGCAATTCAAAGCTGTTTGTCCACCGAATGAAAGTAACACTCCCTCCGGTTTTTCTTTGGCAATAACTTTTTCAACAAAGTAAGGAGTTACAGGAAGGAAATAAACTTTATCGGCAATGTCTTCAGAAGTTTGAACAGTAGCAATATTAGGATTGATTAGAATTGTTTCAATTCCTTCTTCACGTAAAGCCTTTAATGCTTGCGAACCGGAATAATCAAACTCTCCAGCTTCTCCTATTTTAAGAGCTCCAGAACCAAGGATTAATATTTTTTTAATTTGTGTTTTCATATTTTTAATGGACACGGATAACGCTGATTAAGCAGATTTTTACTGATGTTTTATCTGCGGTAATCTATTAAATCTGTGTCATCTACGTTCTATTTCTTTTTAACCATATCCAAAAATTCATCAAACAAAAACTCAGTGTCAGTAGGACCGCTTGATGCTTCAGGATGAAATTGTGTTGAGAAAAATGGTTTTGTTTTATGTCTTATTCCTTCGCAAGTATCATCGTTCAAGTTTACAAAGTACGGTTCCCAATTTTTTTTCAATTTTGTATCATCAACAGCAAAGCCGTGGTTTTGGGAAGTTATAAAACACTTGTCAGTTCCAACTTGCAATACAGGTTGATTATGACTTCTATGACCATACTTCATTTTAAATATTTTTGCTCCAGCTGATAAAGACAAAAGCTGGTTCCCCATACAAATACCAAAAATCGGTTTATCTTTTTTTGTTGCCTTCTTAATATTCTTAACAGTTCGTTTACAGTAAGTTGGGTCGCCTGGTCCATTGGAAATTACAAGTCCGTCATAATCTTCATCTAAAAAATTATAATCCCACGGAACTTTTATTACAGTTACATCTCTTTTAAGTAAGCATCTAACAATATTATTTTTAACTCCTAGATCAACTAGGACAATTTTATATTTTCCAGATCCATAAATAACTTTTTCTTTTACACTTACTTTTGCAACTAAGTTTTCTGTGTTTGGATCAATAAAATCAATGTCATCAGATGGTTTAATAATTTTGCCAAGCATTGAACCTTTTTCTCTAAGCTTCTTTGTTAATGCTCTGGTATCAACTCCGTAGATTCCGGGAATCTTATTTTCTTTCATCCAATCGGATAAACTTTTTTTGGCATTCCAATGGCTAAACTCAAAAGAGTAATCAGAAATTACAAATCCATTAACTTGAATTCTATCAGATTCAAAGATCTCAGGTAAGCCATTTACAATTTTGTCTTCAGGAACTCCGTAGTTCCCAATAAGAGGATATGTTGAAATTAATATTTGTCCGAAATAAGATGGATCAGTAAGGCTCTCAGGGTAGCCAGTCATTGCAGTATTAAAAACAATTTCTCCCGCAGTAGAACCATAATAACCAAATGATTTTCCAACGTATTCGCTTCCGTCTTCTAAAACTAATTTAATCTTTTTAGATTTTTGCATTCAGTTTTTACTAGTTCTATGTGAGTTGTTGAATTGAAATTTATTGTAGGTGTAAAGATAATTATTTTAGAACTGTATGTGAAGTGAAATTTTATTCAACTATTAATTTCTTTCAAGCAATGAATAATTCCATTCCTTTTTTGTATTATTCCATTTGATGATAATTAAGTTAGATGAGACGGAATTATTCTCATCTAGATCTTTTGCAGTAATAGAAATTAAATTCTCTACATTTTTATTTTTCACCAAACTTTTTATTAAAAACTCATTTGTAGATTTTTTCACATCTCCTAAATATTTTTTACTTGGAGAAATTTGGGTTAAGCTATATCCCATTAAATCCGGTTCTTCATTTGGCAACCAGTTAAGTGTTGGGGTTTTCGATTTCACATTCTCAAGCCCAACAATTTGTGGTTTTGCAGGTGGCGTATTTTTATAAATATCAACAAAGGAAATATCTAACAAATACTTATTCCCAATTTTTTCTTTTACCTCAATTACAAAATCTTTATTTGCTTTATTTTTAGATGATGGATTACTAACTGGAGAAAAAATATTATTGTAAGTTAAATCAAAAGCATCAAACTCATCTCCCCACACAGAGTTATCTTCATACACTCCTTCGTAACAAGCAAAATTAGTACTACCGTTTCTCTTAGAAAAATTAGTTTCGTTTTTCCCATTTCTATTTGGAATTGTTTTAATTAATTTTTTATTTTTTTTATCAATTACAAAATCCCAATTACCATCAGCACACTGTGTTGTTATTGTTGGGGGAAATCGAGTTGCATTCTTAATTCTAAAAATATAAATCCCTTTATCTTTTGCCCAGTCGTGCGGACTAACTTTTTGATGATTTTCAATCAGAAACCATTCATCTTTACTAAGTTTTATTCTTGCAGCATCTCCAGTTGTAATATAATCATCCAAAGTTAAGGATGAATTATTGTCCAACAAAATATCTTTATAATTTATCCATCCAAGTTTCTCTCGTTCCCAAGAATGCATTCCTCTACTTTCGTTCCAAACAGGTCCTGCATTAAGCAAACCTAAATGAGAAATATTTCTAGTGTGTCCTCCACCAAAAAGGAAGTGAGCAAATTCGTGTGCAGAAATATATTTGCTATACTCATATCCGTGCTTCCCAGCTCTTTGCTGAATTCCAGAACCATTGTGAAGACGACCAGTTTTAATTGTTACGCCATCATTTGTTTCAATATTTTTAGTCAAGTAAAAATGTGCACTGCCAGTCCAACCTTGATTATAAAATAATTTATTTGAGAAATTTCTATATACAAGAAATATCATATCAACAGTTCCATCATTACCTTCGACAAATTTTCCATTTTTCGTACGTTTCCAATTATCATATTGAGAGTAATCAATTTCACCATCTAGCTTCTTAAGAATTTCAAAGTTGACTTGAGCTATAGATTTATATTTGTTTTCTGCTAAATCCGGAATGACAATTTTGGGATATACATCTCCATATAATAGAAAGTTACCTTGCGACATTTCATAAAAATAATGTGTCAGATTTGTTTTTGGAAATCTTTTATCCGAAGAAGGATTGACAATACTTGTTGCCCAATTTGGCAAAGCCTTTGTGTTGTATTCCCAGCCAGTACTTTTTGTTAAAGTATCATCTTTAAACATTACAAAAATAAATAGAGCTTTTAGCTTTCCTTTAGAGGTAATAGAAACACCTTTACTAGGAGTATTTTTGTTTAACTTAAAATTTTCTACGGAATATACTTGAGTCGATTGTGATTGTGAGGCAGTACATTTTATTAGAGAAACAACTAATACAAGAAAGACAAAACTAAGAAGCCAATTTTTCTTCTTTACAAAAACGAGTTTTAACAAATGACTAGGAAATCTATGCAATCAAATCACCACTCAGGCTAGCATCATCAGTCGGATTTATTAAATCTTTTAAGTCCCACTCTTCAGAAGTTGGTGGTAAAACTTCAGGCAATTTTGGTTCAATAAAATTATTATGATATTGAAACTGACTTGAATAATTCCATACCTTACTAACTTGACGTAACCAAATAAATATTTGTTGAAGTAAAAACATAATTAGGATAGTCGCTCCAGAAGTCATACCAATTGATTTTTCGATGAAATAATAAATTATGAAAAGTAAAACTGGAAATATCATGAGCATCACATATAATGTATAAGTACTAAACAGATGTCTGACTGTAAATTTAATTGCTTGCCAAAAAGTACGAAAAACTTTTGTTGTCTCTTCAGTAACTAATTTCATTTTAGTATAATCAGAAATAATTAATGTGAGAATTGCAAAAAATAAATGGATTACAACTCCGCCAACACCTATATAGAATAAGGATGCTTCAGATTCAACAGTTTCAAAAACTGAGCTAAAAATCATTCCAAGAGGGATATAAACTGCAAAAGCTATAATTATATTTAGAATAATTACAATTCCACTTAATCTTAAAAATCTAAAAAAGTATTTGCCACAACCTTCAAAAAAAGATTTCATAGAGAACTTGTTATTTTCATTTTGCAAAATATTAAGAATTCCTCCAGCAAAGAAAATGCTAAATATTAAATATGCTAATCCAACCCAAAGCATTATTTGAATAAATGGTTTTATTGCATCTCCATAATTACGCATAAAGTCTTCGTAAATTGTGTAATCAAACCCACTAACCAAAATTGAAGGCGACATTGAAAAACCAATTGCTTTTGTTAATGCAGTCTTAAAAGGAAGAGCAATCGTCATACCAATCAAAAGTGTAAAAAAGTAAATGAGAGTTGTCATCCCCAATAATGATAGGGTTTTGGTGAATCCTTGTTTGTATGATTTTATTATTTTCATTGTTTTTGCAAATATGTTAATTTACTGGATTCACAGTCAGGCTGAGAATGACAATATTTTATTTTACATTAACACTATAATTTTAGAATAACATTCCAAAAGACAGCATTACATTTTCAATCCAGAATAAAAACTTTGCTGTATATTTTTGTGTAATTGTTTTATTAGGTTCAATTATTAAACTGTTGTTCTTAATATTAACATCAAGAGCAATTTTGTTTTTTGGATCTATTTTTGCCCAAGTAACTTTAGAACTATTCTTATAGCGAAATATTTTCGTTCTTTCTTGCCCATCCCAAGTTTCTAAAATTTCTTCCCCATTCTTAAAATGAATTAAAACTTCAATAGGTAATTTTATTTCTCCAGCTCTGTGTATTATTACTTTTGAATTATATTTTTGTTTTTTATCTTCATTTATTTTATCATTATTATTTGCTGCAATAAGTGAATCATTAAAAACTCCTTCTGCAGTACTAACAAGTCTATTTCTAATGGTTGTAACTTTATAATCACATATACCAGTTCCATAAACTGTTTGATCAAAAAACCAATTCATATTTTTGCCAAACTTTAAGTCGTGATTTTTAGCAACAATTTCATTTACAATATTTATAAAATCTTTGCCCGTAGGATGTTTAAAACTCCATCTAGAAAAATACGATTTCATAATTTCTGTCATTGTCTTACTACCAAGCATTCGCTCTAAAGTAGTTAACCAAGTTGCAGTTTTTCTATATGTTAAATTTCCATAACCACTTGGTATTTCCCATGCAAAAGGAGAATTACTTGATATACTTGGATTTCTCATTCCAACATATCCAGACCTTGTCATTTCAAAATCACCAATATTGATGCCAAACAAATTCATCCGAGATTTTTTTTTGCCATATGTTTCACTCATAATTTTAGTTTCAAAATACTGAGTAAAACCTTCATCCAACCAAGGTTCTTCAAACTCATTAGAAGCAACCATTCCCATAAAATAATTATGAGCAACTTCATGTGCAGTTACAATTTCGCTCATTTTAATTCCATAAGGTAAATTCCAAAGACTCAAACCAGTAACTAAGGTTGGGTATTCCATTCCACCAGAACCCAATGCTCTGAAAGGTGGATCGACAATTGTTAAATTTGGATAAGGATATTTGCCAACATTTTCATCAAGATATTTTAATGAGGCTATTGCAGATTTTAAATATCTATTGGCATGCATAAAATGTTCAGGTGGTAAAAGAACTTTTACTTTAACATGCTCCCATACTTCTTCTTTACTCATAAATCTTGGGTAGGCTGTCCAAGCAAAATCTATAACATCTTCTGCATGATAACGAAGAAACTTTGTACCATCTTCATTTTTCTTCTCGTATTCTAGAAGCCCAGTTGCTCCAACAACAAATTTTTGAGGTAGAGTTATATCAACATTATAAACTCCAAAATCTGCATAAAATTCTGAGTTAAGATGAAACTGATGACAGTTCCATTTCCCCTTTACTGTATTTAGTTTTTCTGCACTTTCATAAACTCCAATTTTAGGAAACCATTGCCCAACCAAATAATAATCATCTGCAAAACCTGTACGTGCAAAAATGTTAGGTAGTTTAGAAATGAAATTTATCTCTAATTTTATTTCTTCTTTAGGAAGTAACGGCTTACTAAGTGGGACACGTATTACAGATTGGTCGTGGTGATTTGTATCATCCGGTTGAATGAACTCAATTTTATTTGTTAAATCTTCTCCATCCAATATTTTCACAGATGAAATTTTACACCATCCCCAAACATTTTCTTTGTCACCAAAGCCTCTATGCTTTCCACCCGATTCAATCATAAATGTTGAACGATTATTTTTGAATCCATTTAGATATAGGTGAAAACGAAGTTCAGTTATTTTATCAGTTGAGGTATTTCTCCAATGTAAAACTTCCTTACCAACTAACTTATGTTCAATGGTATCAAGAGTAACCGAGATATCATAGTTTGCAATTCTTTCGGAAAGTGGATCTGAGAATAATGGATTTTGCGAAAAAACATTTGAGGTAAGGAAGTAAAATATAAGTACGAAAAATATTTTATGTATGCTCGTCATATAATCAATTTACAAATTCTTTTCCTTTTCTGCCATTGCTTTATAAGCTATTGCAAAAAGTTGAATCTGTTTAAGCATTGCTCCCAAACCATTTTTTCGTGTTAGAGATAGATGTTTATCAATACCAATTTCACTTAGAAAGCTTGGCGGGGTTGAAAGAATTTCTGATGGAGCAAAATCGGAGTAAGCTTTTATTAAAATTGCAACAAGTCCCTTTACAATCATTGCATCACTATCACCAATAATTATTACTTTCCCATCTTCAAGTTTAGCATTCATCCAAACTCGGGATTGACAACCATCTAATTTATACTTGGCTGTTTTAATTTTTTCTGATAGCTCAGGCAACTCTCTACCCATCTTTATTAACATGGAATATTTTTCATCCCAATCAGTAAGTTCTGAGAATTGCTTTATAATTGAATTTTGTGTTTCTGTAATTGTCATAAAAACTTAAATGTTTGTTTTAAATAGAATTTAGGAATACTAATAAAATCAATCTACTATTCTAACTAAATCTTTTTCTAAAGTTTCTTCAGGACTCTCAATAATTCGCCCAATTTCTTTATCATCTTCATACAAAATAAATGTTGGAACAGCTTTAATATTTAAACTATCTACATCACTACTAGTCCCTTTCATATTTCTATCAACATTTATAATTGATACTTGTTCCTTTGGAAAGTCAATGATATCAAGTATTTTTAACATTCTTGGAACTTCCCTTCTACTATCGCCACACCAAGTTCCCATTACAATTGTTATAGATTTTTCTTTTATTTTTTCTTTGGATGATTCTAGCCTTCCATTATTTACTTCATACTTTGTATATTGTGCGTTATACCATCCGGAAAAACTTTCATTCTGAAATGCATTTCGTGTAGTTTCTCCAATTAACATTGGGTTACCAGTTCTTAAATCTTCAACTATTTTATCCGTTTGGCTAAAACCCAAAGAGGTTATTGTTAGCAAAACTATTAGTACTATTTTCATTTATTCCCCATTTTATTATTCGTTCTGTAATCAATTCCCCAAAATAATTTTTTTCTTAATATCTCATAGTAATGCACTTTACTTTTATGTATTAATCTCAAATCGTGTTTGCTTTTTGTAATTTCAATTACAGCTGTCGGTTTATAATAATTGATCCTCTGTCCATCACAAATTACTTGTATATTTTTATATGGAGAGTCTGCTTTAATTGTAACTTTCTGATAACTGGAAATCACCAATGGACGCATAGTTAAAGTATGAGGCGAAATTGGACTTAGTGTAATTGATTCAGTTTTAGGATTTACAATTGGTCCGCCAGTTGAAAGAGAGTAACCAGTTGAACCGGTAGGAGTTGCAACAATAATTCCATCAGCAGAAAATGTTGCTACATATTCATCATCAACTTCTATTGTAATTTCAATCATCTTAGGGTAACTACCCCTATCAATAACTACATCATTTATGGCATATAATTTCTCACTACTTTCTGATGTACAAATTGCATCGAGGGCATTTCTTTTTTCGATAACTAAGCTATTATTTTTTAGTCGTTGTATTAATTCATCAATTTCATTTAGATCAAACTCAGCAAGAAAACCTAACTTACCATAATTGAGCCCAAGCAGTGGTTTTGCTGAAAGCCTTGTATCATAAGCTGTTTGCAAAAGTGTACCATCCCCACCAATTGAAATTACAACATCACAATTATTTGCAATTTCATTATTCTTAAATAAGGGAATCTCATTTATTTTATGCTCTGTAATTCCCGGAATAGAATTAACTGAGTCACTCAGAATAAAATCTACATTCTCTTGAGTAAGCCGTTGCATCAGTTCGGCTAATATATTTGCCATATTCGGCTTACTACTATTTGGTATAATTCCTAAAGTCATTTTATTTATTTCTATTTTCAAGTTCCCACAATTTACTATATTTTGTGAAAACATAAAGTGTTGAAAAACACGCAAGTATTAATCCGTGCAATCCATCTAAAAATCCTTTCCGTAAAATATACATCTTTATAAAAATAAATGGTGGTCTAATCAATATATCTGAAAGCTTAAATTTAGTATTTTTATTAAACAATTCACTTGCAGCTAAAGTTGTATATTTATTAAATTTTTTAAAGTAATGGTTAATAGTTGGATCAGTAAAATGTTCTAAATCACTTTTAAGTATTCCAACTTCCCCTTTAATAACAAGGTGTTCATGCACTTCGCTATCGGAAAAATGAACTTCTGTTTTGTTAAAAAGACGAGTTACTCTTCCTGGATACCACCCACTATGCTTTATCCACTTTCCTAAAAAGCAAGCTTTTCTTGGAATAGAATAAGCTACATATTTTGGCTTAGTCTCTTTAATATTTTGAAGTTCATCTTTTAATTCATCAGTTATTTTTTCATCAGCATCAATCCACAACACCCAATTATATTTTGTTTGCTCAAGGGCAAGTTGTTTTGTCTTTGAATATCCTTGCCATTTAGCAATTATGCAATTAATTTTTTCAAAAGATTGTACAATCTCTAATGTTTTATCTGTCGAGTTCTCATCAACGATAACAACAATATCATCAACAACTTCCAGTTGTGAAAATATACAATGAGCAATGTTTTCTTCTTCATTTTTTGCAATTACTATGGATGATATTTTAAAGTTTTCTTTCATCTTTTTTCTTCAACCGTTATTCTATCTTCCACAACAATTAATCTTGAATAGAAAGCTAGCAAAAAGCCAAAAAGAATAGAGGGAATTATTGAATACAAAATACAGTTTGTTACACTTGACAAATATAAAGCTACTAGAGCAGCAAAAATAGGAGTCAATAGTTTAGAACTTCTTAAACCATTTCTTCTTCTTGCATACATATAAAAAACAAAGCCGGCAATGATGAGACTAATACTTAAACCAAGCACACCACTTTCAATATACATTTGTATCCATTCACTATGCCAATTGGAAACTCCCTTATCCATTAATCTATTCCAATCGGGGAAAACACCTTTAAAGCTTCCAGGACCAAACCCCAAGAGCGGATGTTCGCCATTTAAATTTAATGCTCCACCCCAAATTACATCTCTATTTGAGTAAGACATCGGATCATCCTTTCTAACATTAAAATAATACGAATTACTAATAATTGCCAATGATGATATAACTGCTGTTAGCAATAGAGTTTTTATTAAACCACTAAACTTTATCTTTTTGAAAACTATTCCACCAAGAAAAAGTAACAAAGCAATTGCAATATGAGTTCTGGCTAGAACTAAAAAAATCCCGGAGAATACAAATGCTTGTTTAATCCAAGTTTTGTTCTCCTCTCCTTCCTCTAAAGACTTAAACAATAAAACTGCTAATACAATAGTTAAGTATGTTGCAAAAGTTGCCGGACCGGAAGTTATAGATTCTGCTCTTGGGACACCACTAATAAATTTTACAATTCCTATTACTGCTACAATTACACCCACGTTATAGAACCAGGTTATTATTTTTTTTAGGCTATCTTCACTTAATGTTTTTAAGAATAGTGAAAATGAGAAGAAAGAAAGATAAAAATATATTTCTCTAATTAATGCCGAATAACTCTCAGACGGATTTTCAGATAAAAAGGAAGTTGTAATTCTAACTAGCAGAAAAACTAAAATTAGTTTTGCAAAGACATCAAAAGATTTTTTTTTAGATTGAAAAAAATCAAATAGAAATAACAAAAAAAGAATTGAAATGAATATTTGCAATAAGAATAATGACAACAATATTGTGCTAACAGTCAACAATATCAAGGTCATGATAACTTTACTACTATATTTACTTTTAATTAATTCCATAAACCTTAAATATCAAAATACTTTAAATATTTCTGAACTGGAGTTCATACAATTTTTTATAGATTCCACTTTCTTCTTTAATTAGTTCGTCGTGCTTTCCTTGTTGAACAATTTTACCTTTTTCTATTACTAGTATTTTATCTGCATTTCTAATTGTGCTAAGTCTATGAGCAATAACAAAAGTAGTTCTAGTTTTCATAAGTCTTTCAATTGCTTCTTGAACTAGAATTTCAGATTCGTTATCAAGTGCAGATGTAGCTTCATCAAAAATCATAATTGGAGGATTCTTTAACAATGCTCTTGCAATAGAAATTCTTTGTCGCTGTCCGCCAGAAAGTTTAGTTCCCTTTTCTCCAATTATAGTATCGTAACCCTTTGGTAACTCTTTGATAAATCTATGAGCATTGGCAGCTTTTGCAACTTCAACGACTTTATCATCCGGATAATTTTCTAAACCATAAGCAATATTTGCTTTAACAGATTCGTTAAACAAAACTGTTTCTTGCGTAACAATTCCCATTAAACTTCTAAGGTCTTTAAGTTTTATACTTTTTGAATCAATATCATCAATTGATATTACACCACTTGTTGGGTCAAAAAAACGAGGTATCAAATCACTTAAAGTTGTTTTGCCTCCGCCACTACTACCTACTAACGCAATCACTTCTCCTTTAGTCGCAGTAAAATTTATACTATTTAGTACAAGTTCTTCAGAATCATCATAACTAAAACAAACATTTTTGAATTCAATTTTGTTCTTAAACTCAGAATAATTTATTGCATTTTTTGAGTCAATAATATTTGGCTTAGTATCAAGTATTTCAAAAACTCTATCTCCAGCAGCTGATGATTCTTGAATTCGATTGTTAATTGTTCCAAGCTCTTTAATTGGTGGCATCAATTGAAATATTGCAAATAAAAATCCGAGAAACTCACTTGCTTTAATTGTATGATCTATAAGAACTAACTTTCCACCGTAGAAAATAATAACAACTCCAACCACAACACTTAAAAATTCTGTAACCGGACTTGCAACATTTCTAATCCTTATCATTCTTAAAACTAATTTGAAATATTTATATGTTTCGGAAGTGAATTTTTTATTTTCATATTCTTCTTTTCCAAAAGCTTTTACAATTTTCACTCCAGTTATTGTTTCGTGCAAAACGTTAGTTATATCTGCCATTTTACTTTGAATTATTGCACTTTGTTTACGAAGTATTAGTCCAATCCAAACAATAATTACTAACGAAAATGGCAATACAATAAATGAAAAAATTGTGAGCTCCCAACTTATTGAAATAGCAATTGCTAAAAAGACAATTATTGTAATTGGCTCTCTAATCATATTTAGGAATACAGCAGAAATACTTGCTTGAACAACATTAACATCGTTTGTAATACGAGAAATTAAATTGCCCGTTTTTTCTTTTTTGAAAAAGCTCATTGGCAATTGATGCAAGTGAGCATAAGTTTGATTTCTTAAATCTTTAATCACCCCTTGTTCAGCATAAGCCAAAAAGTAGGCTTGTAAATATCCAAATATATTCTTGCCTAAAAATGCAAACAAGATTAGAAAACATATTTTTACTAAAACAGTTTCCGTCTCTCCACTAAAAATTAAATTGTTAAACGCTTCTACAAAACTATCTAGTTTTGTAGATAACCAGTCAGGCAAAAAACTATCGGCAATATCAGTTTGAGGTTGGCTATTAATATTTTCTTCAATCTGTTCTTCTTGGAATAATGTACTAAGTAAAGGAATTGTTAAATATATAGACGCACCATTTAGCAGGGCAAATAGTATTGTAGAAATTACTGATAAGCCTAAATGCTTCCAATATGGTTTTACGTATGTAAGTATTCTAAAATATGTTTTCAAAACTTTTAATAAAATTTTAATAATTATAAAGGGAAAAAACTAGTAATCCAATTTACTAAATTCATAAACACTGACCATAGTGGAGAGTAAATAAACATAAATAAAATTAGAGTTCCATACATTCCTAAGGTCTGTAACTTTGCAGTATATTTGTTCGGAAATAAATCATAAATAATATGCGAGCCATCCAAAGGTGGAATGGGAAGTAAATTAAAACAGAATAAGAACACGTTAAAAATAATACCCAGTCTTAAAATATTGTATAAAACATCAGACTGCAATAAATCTGTACTATCTAAAACTAGATAGATACCATAGATAATTATTGCAAAAATTAAGTTAGATAAAGGTCCTGCAAAAGAAACTATTGCGTCATCCTTTAATACATTTTTAAAATTTCTTCTATCAACCGGAACTGGTTTTGCCCAACCAATTAGCATAAACCCTGAAGTAAAAGCAATTATTGGCATAATTATACTTCCAACAAGATCAATATGTTTTAACGGATTTAAAGTTAACCGACCTTGTTTTTGAGCAGTGTCATCTCCAAACTTATAAGCTAGTAAAGCATGTGCATATTCATGAATACTTAATGATAATAAAAATATTGGCATAAAATAAAACAGTAATATTAGCTTTTCACTAATTTGAATATCAGGCAAATCTAACCTCTTGGATGAAAATCTTTATGAACTTGTTTAACATAATCTCTATCAATATGAGTATATATTTGTGTTGTTGAAATATCTGCATGCCCAAGCATTTCTTGAACTGCTCTTAAGTCTGCTCCACCTTCTAACAAATGCGTTGCAAAGGAATGACGAAAAGTATGCGGATGAACTTCCTTTTCAATATTCGCTTCATCAACATATTTTCTTACTATTTTCCAAATAGCCATTCTTGTAAGTTTTGTTCCTCTCTTACTAAGGAAAATAATATTTTCACTTTTCATTTTTTTTTGATAGAGAGGGCGAACTTTAAGCATATAATCGGTTAACCAATTTATTGCACTTGAACCAATTGGAATAATTCTTTGTTTATTCCCTTTGCCAGTTACTCTAATAACGTGGTCATCTAAAAATAAATCCGCTACTTTCAAATTTAATAATTCCGAAACTCTTAAACCCGATGAATAAAGCAGTTCTAATATTGCTTTATTTCTTAAGCCAAGATTATCTTTTATATCAGGAGTATCAAGAATAATTTCAACATCATTGAACGATAGCACACTTGGCAAACTTCTTGAAAGTTTTGTTGAAGTTAAATTTCTAGTAGGGTTTTCTTCAATATATTTTTGCTGAAATAAATATAAAAAAAACCCTTTTAGTGAAGAAGAATATCTGCTCACAGATGAAGAATTAAGACCTTCTTTTTTTAAGGCAGCAAAAAAATCTGTGATATTGCTATATGCAACATTATTTAAATCAGAGATTTTTTTTGTTTCAAGAAATATTAGAAGTTTATTTAAATCAATTTTATAAGAAGCTATTGAATTTTCCGATAAGTTTTTTTCAATTTTAAGATGTGATAAATACTCTTTTAGAAAATCTTGCATTAATTCTCAATATCATTTTTTTTATCTGATGCATTTTCTATTTGTTCAGTAGTCTTAGTCTCTTGTTCAGACTCAAGTTTATCTTGGTCGGGATATCTAATTCGTTTATGGTGCATTGCAATTAATGTGCTACAAAAAGAATTTTTGATTTTTGTTAAATCAGCAAAAGTAATTGGCGAATTTTCTAACTGTCCATCTACTTGTCGGCTATTAATAATATTTGTTACAACATTTTCAATTTTTTCTGGTGTAGGTTCAGTCATTGCTCTAACTGCTGATTCACATGCATCAGCAACCATCAACAATGCTGTTTCTTTTGTCGTAGGTTGAGGACCGGGATACTGATAGTCTTTTATGTCAACTTCATCTTCACCATATTTTTCTTTTGCTTTCTCATAAAAGAATGAAACACAAAGAGTACCATGATGAGTTGAAATAAAATTTATAATTTCTTGAGGAAGATTATTTTCTTCAGCTAACTTTACACCTTCTGTAACATGTTGAATTATTATTCTTGCACTTTCTTTAGGCTCCATATTGTCGTGCATGTTATAATTATTCATCTGGTTTTCAACAAAGGCATTGGGATTAAGAGTTTTTCCAATATCATGATAAAGAGCTCCTACCCTTGCGAATATAGGGTTTGCACCAATTTCTTCTGCAGCACTTTCAACCATATTACCTAATGTAAGCGAATGATTAAAAGTTCCTTGTGCATGTTTTGCAAGTTCTTTTAATAACGGAGTATTAAAATCAGTAAGCTCTAGCAATGTAAGTTCAGTTGTAATTTTGAAAATCTTTTCAAAGAAAATAATTAGTCCATAAGTTAAAACAGAACTTATAAGAGCATTAGAAGCAGCAAAACCAGCTTGAATTAGTATTTGCTCTGCAGAGGCAAACCGTTCCATTCCAAAAGCAAGTATGCTCAATACATAACCAAAAAGAATAAATAGAAAAGATCTAAATATTTGACTTCTATTTTTAATATCTCGTACTGTATATGCGGCTAAACCTCCTGCCACCATATTCATTACTACTAGCTCATAATTATTACCTCTCAATCCTCCAATAATTAAAGCAACAACTACTGTTCCATAAAACCCAACTCTCGAATCAAAAAATATTGTTAAGAGCATCGAAACAACCGGGACAAAAATTAATAATTCAATAGGTGCATTTACGTTTAGTTGATTAACTAAATAAGCAATAAAACTCACTAACATAATAACAGCTGATATTAAAAGTATTTTCGAATTATCATTAAAGATCTTTTTTCTAAATAGAAATATATAAAGTCCAAGTAGTGCAATAATAATAAGGACATGTAAAAACTTACCAACTCCTTGTAATATTTTTGCCCAACGACCAATGCCTTCGCCCTTAGCAATTCTATAAGAATCAATCTTCAATTTTATTTCTGGAGTAATTCTATTATGCTTCGCAACTATTCGTTCATTTTCTTCAACAAGCCCCACATTTTTTGAAACTCTTTCTAACACAATATTTTTTGCAACTTCACTAAGTCCAGGGCTATTGTAAACTGTGGGTTTAATAAAATGTAATAAGTACTCGTTCATTACAACAGATATTTTTTCATCTTGCCTAACTGACCGATATATAAGTTTTGCTATTTTTTTCTCGATAGTTTCTTTGTCATCAAATCTAGTTTTAGGTATTAGGTTTTCAAACTTTCCGTCTCTTAGCGAAATTGTATCTTTTTTTACTGAACTATAATTTACATCTAAGAAGTTTTCTTTATAAATAACTTTTACAATTCTATTTATACTTGAAAATACTTTACTTAATGATGTCTGGTTTTCAATAGAAAGTGAATTTTCTAGTTTATGGATAGTTTTAAGTCTGTTAAAAGATTCATTACTTAAAAAGGTATTATTCTTTATTCGACTATCTGCAGAAATATTATTATTAAAAGTTTTAATTAAATCATTGTTGAACTTATCCATAGAATCGAGAACAGTAGAGCGAACAGAATGATCAATAACAAATACGGGAAAGATTTTTAATTCAGCTTCACGAAGTTCTTTTTTATATGTTTCCCCATCCTTAAGAATTTCGAAAGGCATTGTAGAAATTAGATCATCTTGAATCCAAATTGAACCAACAGACACTTCCGATTCAATTGATTCGCCACGTGGAAACATTAAGGCTATCAAAACAATTCCGACAAAGGCAATTATGAACCTAATATGCGGGCTTTGCTTTAATACATTTTTTGTTTCTTCTTTCAACCCTAAGCCTTTTTAGCTTTTAATAACATTGATAAAAATTCTGCCGTTCCATCTTCATTGTTTGTTCGTTCAGTTACATAGTCTGCCATATTTTTAATTTTTTCAACAGCGTTGGCAACAGCAATCTTAAGTGCTTTTGTTTCAAACATAGATCTATCATTGTACCAATCACCAAGTACTGCAGTATCTTTAATTTTAATTTTTAAATGTTTTGTTAGTTGAACAAGACCAGACCCTTTAGAGCATTTTTTATTTCTGACTTCTAAGAAATAAATCCCTTCTTCACTTTGCGATTTATAGAATGAAGTTCTTAATCCAAATGAACTTGGGAATTTCATTTTTCTTTCTATTTCTTTTACAGGATCTTTTAAATCTCCAGCAACAATAAACTCTAATGTTCTTGATACATAATTATCATAAGATTCAATTTCTTCAAACCTAGATTCATACTTCCCTAATAATTCAAGCATTCTTGAATCAGCTCCGGTATAGTAAACAGCTTCATCATGGCATAAAGCAATTTTTACATAAAACTCACTTGCCATATCAATCGCCTTTCTAACATAAACTTCTTTTATATATGATTCGTATATAATTTTCTTAGCAGGATAAGTTTGAATTATCGTTCCATCAAGAGAAATTAGTGGTGTCTCCAAATCAAGAATAGATGCATATTCCACTAAGGCATTGTGGAGTCTTCCAGATGCAAACGAAAAGCGAACCCCTAGTTTTTTAAGTTCATGAACCAGTTCAATTGTCTCCTCGCCAATTTCAGCATATTTATTTAGAAGCGTTCCGTCTAAATCGAACACAACTAACTTTATTTTTTTTAATCTGGATTGATCAATCATACTTCCCTTGTTTTTATTTTTCACTATTTATTTGTTAGTCTCATTTTGTTTAGAAAGTAATGATAAAAAGGAACCTACCAATAAAGTGGTAGAAACCCCAATAATTGTGTACCAAGTCCAAGCCGCAAGTTGAAGTGAAATTACAGTAATCATTACAAAAATACCAGCAATAAATCCTGCTAAAGCATCTTCTTGAGTTGCCTTTTTTACAAACAACCCTAGCATAAAAGTTCCAAGCAATCCTCCATAAGTAAACGAAGCAATGCCCAAAGCCAACTCAACAACTGTTTGTGGCGAGTTCATAAAAAAGAGTGCTGCAAGTATTAACAAAATTGCCCACATAACTGTAAACATTCTTGATATTCTTAAATCCTTTTTTTCATTCCTAACCTTTTTAAACGGATAGTATAAGTCTAACATAGTTGATGAAGATAAAGCACTAATTGAACCAGCTAAAGTTGACATTGCCGCCGCAAATAATCCAGCAATAATAATTCCCGAAAATGGAGATGGCATATTTTCAATTATAAATTTTGGAAAAATTTCATCAGAACGAAGATCTATATTTCCATAATACGCGTAAAGCCCAACACCAACCAGCAAGAAAATTACAAACTGTATAATTACAATTACTCCACTTCCAACAATTGCTTTTTGAGCCTTTGTAATATTTTTTGTTGTTAGTAGTCTTTGAACAATTAGTTGATCAGTTCCATGAGAAGCCATTGATAAAAAAGTTCCACCAAGAATTCCGCTAATTAAAGTGTAAGGTTCTTTGAAAAACTCTGACAAACTATTTCCAAAATTTAGATTGAAAACATTTAACTTGTTGTTTGGTTCGGCAGCAAGCACTAAACTATTAAAACCATCTGGCAAGAAATTAAAAACTAAAAAGTATAATGCTAGTAATGCTCCGCCTAAGTATATCAACATCAAAACAACATCAACCCAAATAATTCCTTTAACACCACCAGTAATTGTGTACAACAAAGTAAAGACTGCTATTATAATTATTGCCGTCGGGTAGTCTATATCCAACATTAGTTTTAACGGAATTGCAGTTGCAAAAAGCCTTACACCATCGGCAGCAGTACGAGTAAACAGAAACACTATAGAAGCAAAAGATCTAGTTTTTTTTCCAAATCTATTTTCTAAATACGCATAGGCAGTATTCAGTTCGCCAGAGAAGTAAGATGGCAGAAAATATTTTGCAATAAACAATCTGCCAATAAAATAACCAAAAGTAACCTGTAAAAAATTTAGATTGGTTAAGTAAGCAAGTCCTGGAATTGAAATAAAAGTAAGAGTGCTTGTTTCTGCAGCAACAATTGAGAAACACACTGCCCACCAAGGAACTGATTTTGAGCCTAAGAAGTAATCTTCAACGGAGTTTTGTTTGCCACCTTTTAGAACTCCGAATAAAGCAACTCCAATTAGAAAAACTACAATTATTATGTAATCTAAAGTTCTATCCACAATTGCAAAACCTAAAGTTCTTTTAATTCATTAATTGCTTCTTCAACACTTTCTCTTATTGGAAGTACTCTATCCAATTGAGAAATTTTAATTAAGTTTCTAACATTTTTTTGAGGAGAAGCAAGACGAATGTGTCCGTTATTTGTTTGTATAATTCTAAACGAAAGTAGAATAGCACTAAGTCCTGAGCTATCACAATACTCAATTTCCGATAAATCAAAAACGAGTTTATCTATTTCATCGGCAGTTAGTAAAATAGTTAGCTCACCTTTTACTAAGCCTGATATTGAAGCATCAAATGTTTTTTCTTGCAATTTAAATATTGCGACACCACTTTCTTTTTTGAATTCAAAGTTAATATTGTCTGTCATATTGTATTTAGTAATTTTGTTTTTTAAAAATTAGTTTTCGGAATAAACTTCCAAAGCTATCATCTTCATTGTCATTTCCGAATGTTTTTATCAGAAATCAAGGGAATTCATAGTTTCCTGGATTCCTAGTCGAACTGAGAATGACAACTGTTTTAATATTTAATAATACAAACAAATTATAGAATTGCTAAAACTTCTTAATCATAATCGTACTCCTAATCATACTCACTTTTCTCTTTTCGTTAAAAACGAGATTAAGATTATGACTAAGAACAAGAGTAAGAATAACTATTCACAATTGCTAAGTGTTTGAGATAAAATCAAAACATCTTAAGTGAATTTAACAAATTTCTATAAGATATTTCAGAATTTAATTTTGAGTTAATTACTTGGAAATTATAAAGGTTATCAATCTCATTTTTTTTGAATCCAACTTTAAATTTTGCTTTAACCAAACCAGTAATTGCAGAGATAAAAATATTTTCTTCCCTTTCTAAATCTATTAAAACATCAAAAGAATGTTTATTTAACTCAGTAATATAATCCTTATTAGGAAGTCCAAGTTTTGATACATCATTTAAGTTATAATCAATTATATTATATCTGTTAGTAAGGTTTACAAGGTTTCGTTTTAAATCCGGAATAAATAAAGTTACATTTTTTTTATGTATTGAAAAATATTTTGCAACATCAAAACTATTTGAAAAGTCCATTTCATTTGAAGGCAATATAATTAAGTAATCAAAGGCATCCGTTATAAAATGATTAAAGTTAGATTCACCCAAACTTTTTATCATTTTTTTTCTTAACCAGAAATACCCAATTTTCTTTTTATACTCTTCAAACAAAATTAATTTTCCTCAAGTATTTTTTCAAACTCATCTTCATTAATTATTTCAACACCTAATTTTTCAGCCTTCTGTAATTTAGAACCAGGGCTTTCCCCTGCTAAAACGTAATTAGTTTTTTTACTCACAGCCGAAGTAACACGTCCACCTCTTTTTTCTATTTCTGATTTGGCTTCTGTTCTACTAAACTTACTAAGTGTACCTGTTAATATAAATATTTTATCAGCAAGAGTATTGTTTACATTATTGTTTTTCTCTATTTCAAATTGAAGTCCTTGAGTAATAAGTCTATCAATCATATCAATATTTTCTTTTTCGGAGAAATAACTTATTAAACTTGTTGCTATACTTGAACCTATTTCGTGTACACTTTCAATTTCTTCTTGAGAAGCAGATTTTAGTTTTTCTATATTTTCAAATTCTTTAACAAGTTTTTTTGCAACTCCTGCTCCAACAAATCTTATTCCCAATGCAAACAATAGTTTTTCAAAAGGTTGCTGTTTACTTTTATCAATCGCTTCTAATAAATTATCAACACTTTTTTCGCCTAATCTTTCAATTGTAATTAAGACTTCTTTTTTTTCTTTTAGTTGATAAATATCAATAACAGATTTGAGCAAACCTTCTTCAACAAAAAGATCAATTAAAGATTCACCTAGCCCTTCTATATCCATTGCTCCTCTTGAAGAAAAATGTTCCAGCTTTCCTTTTATCTGAGCATTACAAAAAATGTTTGTACAATAAATTGCTACTTCATCTTCTGGCGCAAATAATATTTTACCGCAAGCAGGGCAATGTGTTGGAATATCTACAGCTTTAGAATCCAATTCTCTTTTTTCTAAATCCACACTTACAACTTTAGGAATTACATCTCCACCTTTTTCTATAAAAACTACATCACCTTCTCTAATATCTTTTCGTTTTATTTCATCTTTATTATGTAGTGTTGCTCTACTAATTGTAGAACCAGCAAGAAAAACTGGAGTAAGTTCCGCAACAGGAGTAATAGCACCTGTTCTACCAACTTGCCAAGTTATTTTATTTAGCTTTGTTGCTATTTGTTCAGCTTTAAATTTATACGCAATTGCCCATCGTGGAGCTTTGGTAACATTACCCAATTCGTTTTGAAAAGAAATTTTATTAACCTTAATTACAATTCCATCAATTTCATATTTTAATCCGCTTCTATGTTCGTTCCAATACGAGCAAAATTCTATAACTTCATTTATGTTTTTACATAGTTTAAAGTTTTCATTTACCTTAAAACTCAAATTTTTCAGATGAAGTAAATTATCATTTTGCGAGTTAAAATTAGTTTGAGTTGAATAATAGTAATAAATAAAAACATCAAGTGGTCTTTGGTTAACTGTTTTTGGGTCTTGTAACTTTAGTGTTCCCGCAGTTGAATTACGTGGGTTTGCAAAAAGCTTTAGTTCCTCTTTTTCTCTTTCTTCATTTAATATTCTAAATTTTTCCACCTCCATAAAAACTTCACCCCGTACTTCAAAAGATAAATCTTCTTGATCGCCTTTATTATCAACACTTAACGGAATTGATCTAATAGTTTTAATATTATTTGTTACATCTTCACCAGCTGTTCCATCCCCTCTTGTAATAGCTCTTGTTAGTTTATTGTTTTCATAAACCAGACTTATAGAAACTCCATCTATCTTTAATTCACAAACATATTCTATTTCATCGTTTGTATCTAACATATTTTTAATACGTTTGTCAAAATCTAACAAATCATCTTCGTTATAAGAATTTGCCAAACTTAACATTGGCGTGTTATGTTTTACACTTGGGAAATTTTTTGTTAAATCGGAGCCAACTCTTTGTGTGGGTGAATCGTTTGTAATAAGTTGAGGATTGGAAGTTTCTAAAATTTCTAATTCTTTAAGAAGTTTGTCATAGTTAAAATCACTTACTTTACTTTCTGCTAGAACATAATAGTTATAGTCATACTCTCTTATTTTTTCTCTTAACTCATTTATTTCACACTCTACATTTTTCTTCATTTGATTAAAAATCACTTCTTCTTAAGTATTCAATTCCATCTTTAGTAACACTAATTTTTCGCACACGTCCTTCGGAACCATTTAGTTTTAGGTTCTTACCATTTAGCAGTAGTGTTACTCCACCAGAATTACCAATATGTAAATAGAATTTTTCTTTTGCATAAAGAATTTTTTTAATATCATAATCTATTATAAATTCGTTTGTCTTTTCATCATCTATCAATACCCTCATCCAAGACCTACTAGTTCCAGTAATTGTTAAACTTAATTTACCAAATTGAGAAGATGAGAATTTTTCATTTTTATTGTAATTATTTGCTTCAATTTTTTCAATATTTTTTGGTGTTAAACTTTCGGCATCAATATTTTCTCTTTTGGAATTATCAACAACATCTATTTTACCTCCATCTATATTTCCATCTTGAGATTTTAGAACTTCAATAAAAGGTTTTTCTTCAACCAAAGTTGTTTCATCTAAAATTGTATTATACATAAAATAAATAACTGCTAACATTCCCACAGCAGAAAGGAAATAAAGAAAAGTTTTTTTTACTGGATTTGAACTAGTACCGCTTATTGGTTTTTCAAATTCTTCAGAAACAAATTTTGGGGCATCACTCTTTTCTATTTGTTGCAATTCTACTTTTGATTTCTCAATCTTAGTATCATCAACTTCTTTTTCTGCTACTGCCTCTTGATCAACTTGTTTGTATAGTTCACCACTTTGTGCCAATTTGTATTTCTCAAGTATCTCTGTAGAACTCAAGTCAATACTATTTGCATATTCTTTTAGGAAGGCTCTGATATAAACATCTGGCATTATTGAAAAATTTCCGCTTTCAATAGCTTCAAGGTATTTTATATCAATCCTTGTTTTGTTAAATATATCATCTAACGAAAGCTTCTTTTTCTCTCTTGCTAATTTCAGTTCTTCAGAAAATCTTTTTAATGCTTCATTGTTCATAACCACCAACCTTAATTACGATTTCCGAAATAGTTTTGCCGCAAAAGCTCCATCCATATTATGCTTATTAGGAAATGACTGAGCACATCCATTTTCATCTACAAGCGAATCCTCAACAAATCCTTTCACATTCATCAGTTCAAAATTAGTATTATTTTCAAGAAACTTTTTTATAACATCAATATTTTCTTCAGGTTCAATTGTACATGTACTATAAACCACATACCCACCAATCTTCACAAGGTCAGCTGATTTTTGCAATAACTGATATTGTAGCTTAGCTAAATTTCTAATATCACTTAAATCTTTTTTCCATTTTATATCCGGTTTTTTTGTGAGAGTACCCAACCCTGTACAAGGAACATCAGCTAGCACTCTATCAAATCCGGTTTCATTAAACTCTAAAGCATCTTTTGCAATTGCACGTACATTGGTTATTCCAAGTCTTTCAATATTTTGATTGAAGACATTCAATCTACTTTCAAATTTATCAAGAGCAACAATCTCACCTTCGTTTTTCATCCGGTCAGCAATAAAAGTTGTTTTGCCACCCGGAGCAGCACATAAATCCAGCACTTTCATTCCCGGTTTTACATCTAAAATATTGCAAGCCATCCCAGTACTTTCATCTTGAATTGAGAAAAATCCTTTCCTAAAATATTCCCAATTTGTAATATTTGTAATAGTACTAAGTTGAATATAATCGTCTATATATTTCCCTTCAGTAAAATTTAACCCAACACTTTTTAATAAAGTTTTTAATTCTTCTGGACTAGTTTTTAATTTATTTATTCTAAGTGTATGCTTTGGTCTTTTGTTATTTGCCAGCAATAGGCTTTTTGTAAACTCTTTCCCAAATCGTTTCACCCATCTTTTAACCATCCAATTAGGATGTGAGTAGTAAGCACTTAAATAATTTACAGTATCTTTTTCTTTATCAGGATATCTTATGCCACTTTTATTTCTAATAATATTACGCAACACGGCATTTGTTAGATTTGCTGATTTTTCACCTTGAAGTTTTTTTACAAATTCAACCGATTCATTTACAGCCGCATAGTCTGGGACTTTATCCAGAAATAAAATTTGATAAAGAGCAACTCGCATTGAATTCTTTACATTTGGGATACACTTAGAAAATTGCCCTTTATAGAAACCATTTAACACCCAATCAATTCTACCCAACCAACGAATTACTCCGTGAACAATTTCAAAAAGAAGTGCTTTGTCTTCACTTTTAAGTTCTGAATTTTTGATTTCTATTGCCAAAAGTTTATCTAAGTATGCATCAGTTCTATCAACTCTATTAAGTATTTTTACTGAAATACCACGCACTCCGCCATATAGATTAAGTCCAGATTTAAATTTTGCTTCTTCCATAAATTTCCAATCTTGAATTTATAAATAGAATAGTTTTTGTTTCTTAATTTAATAAAAGAAAGTATCGGAAAATATAAAAAAGGTTAGCCGACGAACAAATTTCCAGATGAAACTAGTTAATAAAAATATTTCCCATAAAGCAAAAATGCCAGACACTTAAAAGTATCTGGCATTTTTTAAAAATTGTATTTCTAAAATAAATCTAAATAACAGTAAATTCAGATTTATTTTTTAATACCATACTTCTTATTAAATTTCTCAACTCTACCAGCTGAATCTAATAATTTTTGTTTCCCAGTAAAGAAAGGATGGCATTGAGAACAAATTTCTAATTTTATTTCACCAAGAGTTGATCTAGTAGTAAATTTATTTCCGCAAACACAACTTACTTCACATTCTTGGTATTTTGGATGGATATCTTTTTTCATAACTTAACCTATTAAATTTTAGCTTTCAAATATAATGAATTACTAAAATAGTTTCAAGTTTAGTTTTTTACTAGCAAATACAAGACACTTTATAATATTTCAACTATTTAATTAATTGCATTCTCTGTTGTTCTCTTTGCAACAAATAATTTCTTTTTAGTGAATCCATTCTTGCTTTCATAGCTTCTACATATTCTTTATCAACTTCTTCTCTAAGAAAGAACCCATCAAATCTTGCATTAGAACTACCAGCGTTAGCTAGTGAAGCTCTTCTATCAATATTCGTTCTTTTATTTTTTCCGCTAACTACTGCATCCAAATCAGTCGAGTTTGAAGTGTCAAAAGGTAAAGCAGCAATACTACTCTTAGCAACTGATTGTTTCCGCGGAATTCTTTTCTTAAGCTTTTGTTTTTTCATCATAGGTTTCAATTTGGTTGCAACAACAACATCATTTTCATTAATCTTAAGACTATTGCTAAAACCAGTTGCACTAAGAATATTACCTGTAATTTCTGTTCTTAGTTTTGGTTGTAATTGAAACGGATTTTCAAAACTTTCTGATGTATTGCTAAAAAAGAAAAAGGAAAAAACTGAAGCAACAACTAAGCCACTTGCTGGAACAAAAACTTTCCACAAAGAGAAATTCTTTTCCTCTACGGTTGAAAGTCCAAAATTTTTATTCTCTATTTTTACTTTTAAGTTGTACTCAAAATTATCTGTGGCATTAACTTTCGGTAAATCCTTTAATAATTTTGTTACGTGTTCAAACTGACCATCATTAATATTGTAACCATTTTTTTTCATACGCTACCCACTGTATATATTTTTTAATAATTTTTGTAAATGTTTTCTTCCTCTGTTAATTCTCGATTTTACTGTACCAATTGATAAATTGGTCATCTTCGCAATTTCTTCATAAGAAAATTCTTGAATGTCTCTTAGAATAACAACTTCCCTATAAACTGGCTTAACTTTTAGTAAAGCTTTCTGAACCAACTCACCTTTAATTTCACTATCCGTTGCTCTCTCTGGAGAAATTAAAGACTTATCTTCTATCTGAAATTGTTTTTCCGGATCACTATTAGTCAATGAATAAATTACTCTACGTTTTCTTCGTTTTAATTCGTTCCTTGCCAAGTTGCCAGCAATTGTATAAATCCAAGTTGAAAATTTTGCAAAAGATTTATATGAATCTTTGTGTATGTAAAACTTAATCATCGTATCTTGAACTATGTCTGTACATATATCTCGTTCGCCAAGAAACCTAAACACATAGTTTGTTAAAGGGTCTTTAAACCTATTTACCAGAATTTCATAAGCTTCAATTGTATTGTTATCTTGAAACTCTTTTATCAATTCTTCATCAGTAAGTTTAGCAAGTTTTTTTTTCAATGTATTTTATACGCTTGTTTGGGTTAATTTGTTTCAATTAAATTAAAAATGTTTTGTTTTTTTTTCTAGACTAATTAATAAATAATTGGCTCAACATTAATGTAGCAAGAGTCTTTTCGTTAACTGCTGTTGTTTTTAATGTCAAGTCTGTTTTATACAGAACTCTAATTGCATTTAGCAATCTTTTATGGTTAGTAAAACAATAAGCATTTTTACAATTTGTGTAATAAAATTTATTAACATTAATTGCTTTGGAAGCATCCCAATCATTCATTTTTCTAACTTCAAATGATTGAGCAATTACAGTAAAGTATTTTGTTAGCATTGCTATTATTGCTACCAAGCTACTTCCGTTATCTAATAAATTAGTTATTACTTTTAGTGATTCTGGCTTATTTCCTTTTCCAATTACATTTAATAATTCAAAAATTGTGTTTTGTTTTGTCTTAGATGAAAGACTCAGAATGACTTCAGGCGTTATTTCTTTTTCGTCATTTGTAAAACTCTTAATTTTTTGAAGCTGCATTTCTAACAAAGATTTATCTTCGCCAACAATATCTAACAATGCTTTTATATTTTCTGACGAGATATTTAGTTTGAGTTGCTCACTTCTTTTTTTAACCCAACCCTCTAATTCTGGACCTTTAAGTTCACGAGCTTCAAAAATGTATTTCTTTTTATTTAAACTTTTAAATGGTTCTACTGATAAGTTAACTTTTCCATTATTGATTAGCACTAATATTGAAGTCTCTGATGGACTTTCTATATAACTCAGAAACTTTTTTTTATCGTTATAGTTTTCAAAGTTTTTTACTATTACGATTTTTTTTTCAGAACCAAAAGGGAAAGTGTAAGCAAGATCAATTAAATTTGATATATTTGCTTTTTTTTCAGCAGTAAATTTTTCTTTATCAAAATCGGATGTAGTAAATGGTTCGGCAATTTTTTCAATTTTCTTTACAGCACTGCTAATTGTAAAAGCATCACTTCCAAAGAAGAAATAGATTGGCAGCAAATTTTCTTCTTTCAAGTTTGCTACGCAAGCATAAATTGATTCTACTGATTCTTTTCTTTTGCCCATTTATATTATCGGATTTGTAGTAGTTCAACTAAACTACTTTGTAATTTATAGATCATTTATTAAAAAGCTACAACTCCAAATTACTGAAAACCTTGATAAGGTAAAACGTGTAGATAGTCAGAAGTGAGTAGTCGTTAAATATGTTTCAAAATTTTAATTATCTCTTAGAGAAATTCGTTCTCGAACTAATGTAATAAGCAATTCATAAAGACTGTCTAATATTGTATCATCAATTTCAAAAATTTGTAGAATTGTTTTATCAAAAATAATTCTATCTTGCGTCGTAACTTCATCAAAAACATCCGAAATTTCACGATTAGCTAAAGGTTCAAAAGCCGTAAGTATTTGTTCCGTTTGTATAGAAGTTAAGTTTTGTGGATTTAGTATTTTTAATGTCTTAAAATAATTTGCATTTAAATCCAATGCACCTAAATTTCTTGAAGTTCCCATTAATTCAATACTTAAAAGTGAAACTACCGAATTCAATAATGCAGAAATCAATTGAATATTATTAGCGTCATGAACTTCTAAAGCAACTAAACGTTGATCTACAGCAAAAGCATTGCTGGAATATGTAAAAAACAGTCTTTTAAAAGGATTTATCGCTGTAATAATATGTGCAGTTTTAGGATTTAAAGAATACCAAAATGGTTTATGACCAGAACATGATTCGGGAATAGTTTTAGAACCATTTTTATTCATTGTGGTGGTAAAACTAATTATCCAATTATACGCACCTGGATAGTCGTCTTGCAGTTGTTCAATCGGTAAATCGCAAACAAAAAGATAGAAATCAAATTCATCATTGAAAACAAGTGATGTTAACTCTGAAGGCTTTTTTACATAAGGCACTAAAAAGTTATTTTCAATTCCACTTTCTTCAATTTTATTGCGAGGAATTATAAACATTGGATTCCATCCGGTTCGTTCGCCTCTAAAAGAAGTAACTAATGTTGGGAATAAATCTGTAAGGTGTTCACTAAAAGCTGAAAAAATATTAGTTGATATAAAATAATTTGACCAGTTAGTTTTGCATGATAAAGAATTTAAAAGTTCTGACTTCTCAATAATGCTTACATTAACTGAGTTATCTAATTTCTCAAATCGATTCTGGAAATTAGTATTATTCCTCCACTCTGAGTTTAAAGGATCTGAACAATGATCAAGTTCAGTATAAAAGGATTCAATTTGTGATAGTTTGTTATTGCTTTCAATATCAAATAATTCATCCAATTTTGAATTTATTGTTACAAACTTTGTTGTTTCTTCTGAATGTTTTTTCTGTAAAACTAAATATATTGTTGAAACTTTTGAGTCAGTAAACCAATGTTCAATGCTACTCTTTACAATATATTTGATATGAAAATTATCAAGTAAAAACTTTTTAAATTGTATTCCATATTCTTTACCTAACCAGGCATTAGAAGTAATAACAGATAAAAATCCGTCTTCCTTTAAAAATTTTATCGAATTATAAACACAATAGGTAAAATAGTCTGAACGCTCGTTGATTTTGAAAGACTCATCATTAAGAAACGCTTGTTGAGCAGTTTCAAACTGTTCTCTGAAATAGGTTGTTAAAACTTCATTCGGAATATCTTCCTGCTGTATAAATGGGAAATTACTAACAATGGCATCAAAAGCAGGAATAGATTCTTGGATTTGAGTAGTATAATCAGAAGAATCTGGAAAAAACACAGTTTCACCAGAAGTAATTGTGAAAAAATCTTTACGCATGATACGAGGGAAATTATCAACTTCTGTTACGTTTTGTTTATATAAATTTATCACTGATAAGATAGCAGGGAAATGAGAAATATCATTACCCCAAATTTGATTCAATAATTGCGAATGATTTCTATTCCCATGATAATTTAATATTTCATAAAAAGAATTTAGAAATGTTCCTGTTCCTGAAGTCGGATCAAATATATAATCTTCGGTTGTTTGAATTGCTGGAAATGAAATCAAATTTGATAATATGTTTGAAGTAAAATATTGCCCAAATTTTTGCTTTTCATCTTTTGGGACAAGGTTTTCAAGAATCTCACCAATAACGTCAGTAGGCAGAATCGTAAAATCAAACTCTGTAATCAATTTCAAAAGACTAAATATAGTCTCGTTTACAATATGAGTATAATTTATATTATCCGTAAAATATGGTTGAAAAACAGCTTGATAATCAATTCGTTTTGCATTTTCAAAATAATATTCAAGCTTAGTTTTTAAATCTTCCTGGTTTTCCATACTAATTCTATCTAAATGACCAGGTAGGTTTTCCGAAAGAGTGAGATAAAAAAGTATTTTACCGACTAAATTATAAAATGTGAATTTTGCTAAAACTCCCTCTGCAACAACCGTTTCACTTCTACGAGATGAAGAAGCCAAAATATGAAGTGTTGATCTTTCCAGTATTTTCCAATAATTGAATTCATTTCTGAAAGTAGAATCACTACCTTTTAATAGGGTTATTTCTTCTTGAAACTGAGGAATGATTATTTGGGAAGCCTCTTTAATAGCATTAATAATGTTTCCGCTAATATTAATTGCCTGTCTGATTTCTCCAATTTCTTGAAACTGCTCTAAATCATGGAGGATTTCATTTAATCTGTTCTTCAATTCTTCTTCATGTAAACGATAATTAGATGGCACAGACAAATCATTACGTGAATTTATTGAAGTCACTTTTGGGTAGGTTTTTATTCTTATTATGGACGCAACATCATAGTCATCAGATTCAATTTTCCAAATTACAGCTTCTGCTCCATTCCAGGTTACAAATGAATTTGCTTTAATTCTTTCTGCTTTTTCAACAGCATTTGAGAGTAATTCTAAATCATCAATTGGTGTATCTGGAAATTTCAATTCCCAACCATTAAAAATAACACCTGATGTTTTATTTGAGAACAATAAAATATCAGGGAACTTAGTTTTCCCTGATTCAAGTATTAATCCTGAATCATTTGTTGCTTCTTGAAATTTTGTTCTTCCTTCTCGAACTGCTTCCTGTATCCAACTAATTACATGTCCTGTCCAAACTCGCTCATTATGTCTTATAATATCAGCCATAATTTACCGTATGATACTTTATAACAGGTTCCTTAAATAGACTGAGGGTTTCGCTTTCAAGTTGCTTTTTCTTTAATGTTTCCTCAATTCTATCGGAACAAACTTGTATATAATCAATTGGCTCTACTTTATGGAGAAGAACATCTTCATTTTTTTCTATTCCAATAAATTTTCTATTTTCTAAAATTGCAGAAAGTAAAAAACTACCACTTCCACATGCATTATCTAAAACTATATCACCTGGTTTCGTATATGTTCTGATTAAATAACGTCCTAATTCAACAGGTTTTTGGGTTGGATGATAAACTTTTCCTTCTGATTCAGCAGTTTTAATATAAACATAATCATCAATATTCTGTTCTTCATAGAACAAGACATCATTTGGATATCTTTTACCACTACTTTTTACATGACGTGGTTTAAAATCACCATAACTGCCTGTGTATTGGTCTTTTCTAATTCCTTTATCATATGCAGTTCCCTCACTCATTTGAGGATTATATGTTGGTTGTTTTTTATAGAAAATGCATATATCTTCGTGTTTTCTTAAAGGTTGAATTTTTGCATTTAGAAAATTAGTGGGTTTCGATTTAATCCAAACTACTTTATATTTAAATAATTTTTCATTGCTCAAAACTAGTCTTGCAGTAAATATTCCCTGCCCTGTTAAAACAATTGCACCACGTTCTTTTATGATACGTCCATAATGTTCCCATAGTTTTTCAAGATTAATTACAGAATCCCATTTATTTCGAGTTGTTCCATAAGGTAAATCACAAAGAATCATATCAATGCTTTGATTTGGAATTCTATCCATTTCTTCCAAACAATCTCCTTGAATTATCTTATTTATTAGGTTATCAATACTATTTTTCATTTAATCCTGTGGTGATATTCTATCTAAATTGTAATCTACAAAATAGATAAAATATTATTGGTAAATTTGCAAATATTCAAAATAGAACTAGCAACTAAAACAAGCTACAATTATAAAAGACCATTTAATAAAATGTAATTTACTAAATGGTCAATTAAATTTTAGGAATAAATATTTTTATTCTCGTGAACGTTTTTCTATTGTAACTTCTTCCATAACTATGTCAACTTCTGGTTTATCGTTAGGTGGAGTTGTTTTAACAGCACCAATGCTTGTAACAACATCTAATCCGGAAATAACTGAACCAAAGATTGAATGCTTTCCATCTAACCAAGGAGTTGGAACCAAAGTAATAAAAAATTGACTCCCATTAGTTCCTGGGCCAGCATTTGCCATAGATAAAATTCCAGCTCCAGAGTGTGTTAACTCGCTATCAAATTCATCTTCAAAAGGTGAACCAAAAAAACTTTCTCCGCCTCTACCAGTTCCGGTTGGGTCTCCACCTTGAACCATAAAGTCTGCAATAATTCTATGGAAGATTATTCCATCATAATATTTTTTTGTTGCAAGCCCAACAAAGTTTTCAACTGTCTTTGGAGTTTTGTCTGCGAACAATTCAATTTCAATATCGCCCATACTTGTTTTTACTTTTGCCACAAGAAACTCGTTAGCTTTAAGTTCCATTAGTTCTTTCACTTTTACCTCTAGTTTTGTTAGTTTTTTTTCAATTTTTGTTTTTACTTTAGTTTTGGTTTGTTCAACTGTATCCATCTTTTTAGAACAAGCTGTTAAGCTTAGTATTATTAGTAATATAATTATTTTTTTCATTTGAACTCCTTAAATCTTTTATGGGCTTAAGCCCGTTTTGGTATATGGCTACTTTGTCCACGCCCTAAAGGACGTAGTTAATCATAAGAAAAACTCATAAATGGAAGCCAATTTTATTATTTATTTTTCTATAATTCCTTGTCCTATCATTAATAGTATTGCTGCTCCAGCTATAATTCTGTAAAATACAAATACAAATGTTGAATTGCTTCTTAAAAATTTCAACAAAAAACTAATTGTTAAATAACCACTTATGCCAGAAACAATTGTTGCAATTGTTAGTGCAATAATTCCATCCGTATCAATAAATTCTAAAGCTTCGTAAAGCTCTAACAGTCCACTTCCTAAAATTGCTGGAACGCTTAATAGGAATGAAAACCTTGCAGCAGTTTCTCTTTTAAGGCCTAAAAATATTCCTGCAGTTATTGTTGTTCCAGAACGAGATGAACCTGGAATTAAAGCGAATGATTGTGCAAAGCCAATTAACAATGCGTGATACCACTTTATATCTTTCAATTCTTTCGTAAACTTTCCAACTTTTTCTGCAAGTGCTAAAATAATTCCAAACACAATTAGACTAATTGCTACTACTTGCAAATTTTTTGTAAACGCACCGTGTATTTCATCCTTAAAGCCAAGTCCAATTATTACAACCGGAATAGAACCTAGAATAATGAACCAACCCATTTTAGAATTTACTGACTGCTCGCTAAACTTCTTTCTCTTAAAAAGATTATCACTTAAAAAATCTTTTGTAATGTTCCAAAGATCATTCCAAAAATAAATTAAAATTGCAACAAGAGTACCAAGTTGTATAACAGCTATAAAAGATGTCCACCGTTCAGGATGATCTGGTGAAACTAAGTTCATAAGTTTACCGACCAACGTTAAATGCCCTGTACTACTAATTGGTAAAAATTCAGAAAGCCCCTGAACTATACCAAGAATTATTGCTTCAAATACACTCACACTTTCCCTTTGCTTTGTTCTTAAAAATAATAAACTGTTCCCAGCTTAAGCCCTACTCCTATTGAGTTTAAGCTTATAATGCTTCCACCAAGTCCAAGTGTTTTAATTTCTCCAGGTAAATCATAACGTAATTCTCCGGCAATTAACGCATATAAATTTCCACTCAGTTTTGTATCGCCTTGTGCCTTAAATATAAAACCAATTCCGTTTGTTGAATAGTTACTAACACCTAACAATTTTTCTTCAGCTTGCACTATTCTAATTCCTGTACCAACTCCAAATTTAATTTTATAACCAATTCCCTTCATAATATAATAGCCAATTATTGATGGCTTATGATGATTCAAACTTAAGTCATAAATTCCTAATCCAAAAGAAGAATTAAATGAATAAATATTAAAGTTATACTCAACACCTAACTGATAATTTTCATTTAATTCATAACCTAACTCCATAAAAAAATCACCAGAACTATTGAAAGTATTTAATCTATTAGTTTGGTTTGCAAAGTTTGAATTAAGATAAATTTCTAAATCATCTGAATTAAAAAAGGCTAACCCCATACCAGCTCCTAAATCAAACTGAGCAAAAGTATTTGATAAAACTAAAAGTTGAATAATTATTAAATATTTTTTCAAACTGAGCTTGCCCTTTGCTTGAATACAGTTAAGAAATTAGCAGAAGGTTTATTTTGTGCTTCTTGTCTTTTATTAATTACATAAGTAAAAAATATAGTTGATAAAATAAATAGAACAACACTAGTTGTATGAGTTACTAAAGCATAAGCACTACTAACATCTTGATCGAAATTAAACAAACTCATCAACACAAAGATTACAATTAAATGATACGAGCCAGTTGCTCCAGGCGTTGGTATTACAACTCCAAACGCACCTATGCTCATTACAATCCATGCCATAGCAAAATCAACATCATGTATATTTTCCATGCCCAAAATAAAAAAAGCAATATAAGATGTTAGTGCATAGACTAACATAATAACAATTGAAAGTACAACAATATAAAAATAATTTTTAGCACTTTTTATACTTGTCAATCCATCAAGCAAAAGATGAAAAGCTCTTGCCAAAACTTCTGCCAATTTTGTTGAAAACTTACCGACAAAATTTGTTATAGCATTATAGAATCTTTCCTTAAATTTTATCAAAAGTAACAGAACAACCATAACTCCAAAAATGCCTGCAAATCCTAAATAAACTGTTGAACGTAACCAAGTAATTTCAGTATAAAGATTGCCTGAATATATTGCCACACTGATAAGAACTGAAAAACCAAGAACCAAAATATCAATCACACGTTCAAGCACAATTGTTCCAATCATTGATGAACGAGAAATATCTTCCCATTTACCAACAAACAAACCTCTGTAAATTTCGCCTAACCTAGGGACAACACAATTGACGCCATAGCCCACCATTGTTGCCCCAAACAAGTTTAGAGTTGAAGTATCTTCTTTAACTGAACTAATGATAACTTTCCACCTTACTGCTCGTAACCAATGCGAGAAAAACCAAACTGCCAAAAATATTAGATACCACTTGATTGACATATTTTTCAATATAGATATTACTTCATCAAAGTTTGTGTTTCTAAAAGAGAAATATAGCAACACAACCATCAAAACTAATGGAAGTGTATAGCCAAATATTTTTTTTATTTGTGATGTATTTGAACTATCTGAGGTCAATTATTTTATAGTCTCCGGTTTCATTAAATTTAAATAAGGAAGTTTTTAAACTTTTATTTATTTCAATGTTATTAAATACAAATCCAAAAGTATTGTTGTTAAAATCTTTTACTTCTATTTTGCTAATTAAATTATTGTCTGTAATCCAAAGGTTGGCACTTTCAAAGTTAAGTTCAGTATTCTCAGCCTTAAGAGTAACAAGTGTTTCTCCACCTCCTAAACTTCTTTCTGTAACTGTACATTTCCCAGGATAATTAAAAATATATTCTCGTAACGAAAATGATAATGGATCATCTTCAATATTTGAAATTATTACTTTATCTCTTTTCTTATCCCAGTTCCAAATAGAAATTTCATCTGAGATTATTGTATTATTTTTAAGTTCAATTCTATATTTATCTTTTTGTGTAAAATAGAACTTTCCCTTCATACCTTCTTCATTATTGGTTAACTGAACAAAATCTGCTTGAAGGTTAGTTAAGCTATCAAACTTCTTTTGCAATTTTTCAACTGTGTTATTGTTTGTATCAACAAAACTAAGAACAACACTTAATATTATTACAAATAAATAATTCATTTTACAGTGACCTAAAAATTGTTTCTAGAGCTTCTTCGCTATCTACATAAACTTCTCTTGCTTTGCTACCTTCCGAGGGACCAACAATACCAGCCTCTTCAAGCTGATCAACAATTCTTGCTGCACGCGAGTAACCAAGTTTTAATCTTCGTTGTAACAATGAAACCGAACCTTGTTGATGACTAACAATAACCCTTGCAGCATCTTGGAACATATCATCCATATCGGTTAAAAAGTTGTTTTGTTCAGCTGTCTTCTTTTCGAACAAAGATGGTAAAAGATATCTACGCGAGAAACCTTTTTGCGTATAAATATAGTTTGTTATTTTTTCAACTTCTTCTGTTGAGATAAAAGCATTTTGCATTCTAATTGGCTTTGGAACTCCACTTGGAAGAAACAACATATCACCACGTCCTAATAATTGTTCAGCTCCGTTCATATCCAGAATAGTTCTGGAATCAACCTTGGTTGCAACTTGGTATGCAATTCTTGCTGGAAAGTTTGCTTTTATAATTCCGGTAATTACATTTACCGAAGGTCGCTGAGTTGCCACAACCATATGAATACCAACTGCACGTGCAAGTTGTGCTATACGAGCTATCGGAGCTTCCACTTCTTTTCCAGATGTCATCATTAAATCTGCAAGCTCATCTATAACCACAACAATATATGGCAACTTGTAGTGCTTCATCTTATCAGTATTTTGTGGAATGGCTTTTGGGTTATCCATTTTTTTGTTATAATCTACCAAATGTCTAACACCAAGTTTAGCTAACTTGTCGTATCTTTTTTCCATTTCAATTTCAACAGCTTTCAGGGCTATCAAAGCATTTTGCGGAGTTGTAATTATTTCTTCATCAATATCTGGCGATACAGCTAAATAATGTTTGTTTAATCTTCTATAAAAAGATAGCTCAATTTTTTTAGGATCAATAATTACAAATTTTACTTCCGAAGGTTTTTTGGAATAAATTAAACTAGTGATGAGCATATTTATACCAACACTTTTTCCAGCGCCAGTTGCTCCGGCAACTAACAAGTGAGGCATCTTTGCTAAATCTGCAACAAACTTTTCACCAATAATTGTTTTTCCAAGTGCAATAGGTAAATCAGCATCGGACGTATTTAAACCATCTAAAACAGAACGTCCACTAACCATTGATGGTTTTGCATTTGGAATTTCAACACCAATTGCACTCTTACCAGGAATAGGAGCAATAATTCTAATTCCTCTAGCTGCAAGTGCTAAGGCAATATCATTTTCCAGACTTACAATTTTACTAATTTTTACTCCGGGAGCGGGAACAATTTCATATAATGTTACTACGGGGCCGGGAGTTACGGAGATGTCTTCAATATCTATATCAAATAATTTTAATTTTGCTTTAAGAAGTTCTGCATTTTGTTTTAGTTCTATATCAGAGACTGGAGTAGATTCATCTTTGGAGTAATCAAGTAAATTTAGATGTGGTAAATTAAATTTTAATTTCTCTTCCCATTGATAAGGAAGCTCATCTTCTTCTTCAATATCATTTATAGATATTATATCTTCCTCTTCTTTGTCCATTTTCGATTTAGCAGAAATTACTTCCGGCTCAATTTGTTGTTCTTGAACAACAGGTTCAGGGGTATCTGATTTAACAATTCTTATTTTTGTTTCTTTTGGTCCTTCTGGAATATCTTCTTCAGCATTTGCCTTAGACTCAACAACTTTCTTTTTTTTACTCTTAAGATTTTTAATTTTATCTAAATTACTTTCAGCTGTTTCAGTAAACTCTTTATTTATTTTTATTCCGGTTGCCTTAGTTTTTTCTATTGATGTGTTAAATAAATTTGTAATAAAATTCCTTGCAGTTCTAAACCTTATATCAAAAGCCACGAATAAGGCAATGAACATTCCGGCACCAATTACTATTATGCTACCTAAAACTCCAAGCAATCTACCCATTGCTCCGCCAAAAAAATCTCCGATATTTCCAGCCCACTCATAGTGATTTTGCAAAAGTCCAGGATTAGGATTTAATCTTAAGACTCCAAAAAGAGTAGCAAATATTACTCCACCAATTAAAAAGAAATTTGTAAGATTAAGTGCAAGTCTTTTATCTGCATCTTTTAAAATTGTGTAACCCCAAATAAATAATACAACTGGAATCACAAATGAGAAGTAGCCAATAGTTGAATTTATTAGGAAGTGCGAAATGTAAGCTCCAACAATACCAAGCCAATTGTGAGTGCTTTCTGCTCTCTGAAGAAAATCCGGATTAGTTGAGAACACATTAAAAATATCTGTAAAAGTAAAACTTAGTTTTGCTTGATCTAATCTTGAATAAGAAAAAATACTGAGCAACATCAACACTGCGGCAACAAGTAAAAATATTCCCGCTAACTTTTTCTTTTTCTCCAAAGAGAGTATGAAAAAAGTTTGCTCGCTAACTTTTGGTTTGTTTTTTGTATTAGTATTTTTTCTTCTTTTAGCCATTTACTTTTCGTTATGATTTTTTACTTTCGTTGTCATATTGAAAGAGTTTGCTTCTTGAACGACTGAAATATCTCTAGCATTAATAGTTTTGAGATTCTTCATTCGACCAAAAACGTCTTCATTCAGAATGACAAAGTTGAATTTCATTGTTTCCAAATACCAATTTTCTTTTTATATCTTCACAACTCCATCAACATATTGTGGAACAATAGTACAAGTATCTTCTTTCGATGCAAAAGTAATGTCAGCTTCAAAACCTTTTCCAATAAGATTTTTTCCATGGTCACTTTCACTTAACATTTTTTTAAGTCTGCGTTTATTTTTTTTATAAAGAAGCAAACAAGTATTAGATGCATCATCTAGCTCAACATTTTTTTTAACTTCAAGAACTTTATTAATCATCATTCCTGCACAAATGGAGTCTTCAAGACAGTACATTCCATTATTACCAGAGCATAAAATTTCTAAATCTTGTTTTGTCTTGAGAACATTTTTTACGACACTACTTCCATTACAAAATGAACCAACAAATAAATTATCAGAAAACTTTGCTCTTACTAAAGCTTTTGAACCATTGGTTGTAAACAAAATTATTGACTTACCTTTAACAGCTTCTTCTGTATATTCCAAAGGAGAATTACCAAAAGTAAATCCTTCAATTTTTTCTGCATTTCTTTCTCCACCTAATAGCATTTGTCCGCCAGCAGAAACTTTCATTGCAAACTCAATAGAGCTAACCGGAATAATTTCTTTTGCACCATTGTTCAAAGCATTAACTATTGTGGTTGTTGCACGCAAAACATCAATTACAACAGTTGTTTTTTTTGTGAAGTATAATTCTTCAACATTTAGTGGAGATAGAAGCGTTCGTATTTTCATAGTTTTTATTTTTTCTTAATCGTAATCACGTTTTTGTTGTTAAAGGAAAAGAAAAGTGAGTAAGATTATGATATTTTTATTTTCTAAAAACTTCTCAATTCATAACAACAAATTTTTCTTTTAGTTTGTCATTCTCGAATGTTGTTATCGAGAATCTATATAATTATAAACAACTGGATTCCCAGTCAAGCTGAGAATGACAAATTTTTCACACAAAAGGTAACTTAGTTACTTTTGATTCAACTTCTTTATTTCGGATAATTACGTTTACAATTGTATCTACTTTAGCAAACTCAGTTTCAATATAAGCTAAAGCTATTGGTTTTTCAAGAATTGGACTTACCGTTCCACTTGTTATTTTGCCAACACTTTTACCATTTACCTTAACTTCATAATCTTTTCTTGGGAAAACTTTTGTATCGAATATTAATGGAACGAGTTTTCTTTTTATTCCATTCTCTTTTTGTTCAACAAGAACTTCTCTTCCAATGAAGTCTCCTTTTTTCAATTTTGTAATCCAACCTAAGTTAGCTTCCAAAGTTGTTGTTGTTTCATCTATATCATTTCCATAAAGACAAAAACCTTTTTCCAATCTAAGAGAATCTCTACTTGCCAAACCACAAGGTGTTATATCAAATTCTTTTCCAGCTTCAAAAATAGCTTCCCAAATTTTTTCAGCTTCTTCAACTGAACTTTTAAAATATAATTCAAATCCCAGTTCGCCTGTATAACCAGTTCGAGAGACAATTACATCAACATTAAATATTTTGAAATTTACAAAACTATAATAAGCTAAATCAATTTCTTGATTTAACATTTTCTCAATTACCTTTTGCGAATTTGGGCCTTGTACAGCAAGCAATGAGTAATCATCAGATTCATCAAGTATATCAACACCAAAAGAGTTATTTTTTTTCATCCACTCAAAATCTTTATCTTTATTTGCTCCATTCACAACAAGCATATATTCTTCATCTAATATTTTATAAACTAATAAATCATCAACAATTCCACCGTTCTCATAACACATTGCAGAGTATTGTACTTTCCCAACTTCAAGATTGCTTGCATTGCTAACTGTTATATGTTGAACAAAATCTAAAGCCTTTTTTCCTTTGATGAAAATTTCACCCATATGCGATACATCAAAAACTCCAACAGAATTTCTCACGGCTTTATGTTCAGCAATGATTGATGAATATTGGACTGGCATTTCGAATCCAGCAAAATCAACTAATTTTGCTCCATACTTTTTATGGATATTATAAAATTTTGTTTGTTTCATTTTGTCTTCAATTTAATAATTTTGTCATTCTGTTCTACGTAAGCTTCTCTCCGGTTTGAGTTGCAAGAATCTCAAATGTTTGTGGACTCACTTGTTCGGTTTCTTCTAACCTAATTCTTAAAAAATATTTGAGCTGCATTTTACTCAATATTGATATCATTCCAATTCTTAATTCTTTACTTAGCGATGGATGAATTCTCAACGTTAAACTACGAACTCCACCTTGCGTTTTATATCGTTTAAGCCAACTATCTATATCGTGAATGACAGTTGATTTTTTTGTTAGCAAACCAGTACCACTACAATATGGGCAAGCTTCTGTAATAGATTGAATAATATTTTGCCTTACTCTTTGACGTGTGATTTGAATAATTCCAAAATCTGTCATTGGCAACAATGCAATTTTTGCTCTGTCTTTTCTAAACTCTTTTCTTAACTCATCATAAACTTTTTTTCTATTTTTATCTTCCGCCAAATCTATAAAATCAATTACTAACAATCCGCCAATATCCCTTAGTCTTAATTGTCTTACAATTTCACGAGCAGCTTCTAAGTCTGTTTTAAGTGAATTTAATTCTTGCTCTTTTTTGGCTGCGTACCTTCCACTATTTACATCAATAACAGTCATAGCTTCGGTATGTTCAATTACAATGTGTCCACCACTTGGCATTGAAACTTTTCTACCCATTAAAACTTTAACTTGTTGTTCAACCTTAAAAGCGTCGAAAATTGGTACGTTAGACTTATAATAATCAATCTTGTCAACTAATTCAGGTTGAACTTGTAAAACATAATCACGCGTTTCTTTATATAAATTTTTTGAATCGATAAAAACATTAGAAACGTTAGCTGTAAATAAATCTCTAATAACACTTGATGTGGTAGTTAAATCTGAGTAAATAATTTTTGGTGGAGATGCATCTTTCACTTTGTCTTGAACATCTTGCCAAGTTTTCACAAGATATTTCAAGTCACTTTCCAACGCACTTTCTTCTTGAGCTTTTGCAGCAGTTCGTATAATTATTCCACAATTATCTGGCAATATACTTCTTGCCATAGATTTTAATCGTCTTCTTTCTTTGTAGTCAGATATTTTTTTTGAGATTCCAATTTTGCTATCGAACGGAATTAAGACACAAAATCTACCTGGAATTGAAAGTGCTGAAGAAATACGTACACCTTTATTTGCAACAGGTTCTTTAATAACTTGTACAAGTATTTCTTGACCCTTACGAAGACGCGGAATTTGATTTATACTTTGCTGCTGTTGGTTTGAATGGTTTTTACTTTTCTCTTTTCCTTTACCTTCTTTGTCATCTACACTAATTTCATCATCGTCAAGAACTGATTGAAAGTCTTTAAAAGTATCACCAATATCGGAAAAATGTAAAAAGGCATCATGCTTAAGTCCTATGTCAACAAAAGCCGCTTTAATACCGGGTAAAACTCTGGCAATTTTACCAAAATAAATAGTGCCAACCATCCTTCTTTTTTCAGGATGATCAACAAAAAAATCTACCAACTTTCCATCTTCTATAATAGCAACTCTATTTTGAGAAGCGGAAGAATTGATTATAATATCTTTCTGCATAAAAACTCGCTTGTATAAGTTCTTCGAGTTATTCTAAAGAAAGTTAGAAAATATATTATCGCTTATGAATTCTTAAGTAAATACTTTAGCATAAAACTGTTTTAATTGTGTTATAAATAACACCAAAATTTTTGAATTCTAAAAATATTTTCAAACTTTTTCTTTGTCTTCTTTCGATAACCAAAAGAGAACTTTATTTTTAAATTTATTGTTTATTACTTCTAAATCTTCATCAGGATAAAACCCTGAGTTTAATTTCTTTGTATGATTTACCACAGCTTCTTTTAATTCAGAATAAGTATTAACTGTGTAAATTTGTTCAATTAAATTCCAAATACCATTATAGTTTTTGAAATACCAAATTGTGTTCTTTTTAGCTCTATCAAAATGTATCGTAAAACTTTGTTCCCTTTCTAAAATATCAATATGCTTTTGTGCAGTTTCTGATACTTCATTAATAGTTGGATTATAGTCTATACCTTTTTGAGCTAAGTTAATTTGTTTAAATATAAATGGATTTCCTAAAGCACCTCTGCCAATTAAAACTCCATCACAATTTGTTTGCTCAATCATTTCCATAGCATCTTTGCCAGTAAAAATTGAGCCATTACCTACAACTGGAATTTGAACTGACTCTTTTAATTTTGCAATCCATTCCCATTGTGCTTCTGTACAATATCTATCAGATCTTTTTCTTGCGTGCAATGTTATCATCGAAGCACCATTGTCTTCAATTATCTTCGCAATTTCAAGAACATTTATTTTTGCTTTAAATCCCAAGCGTATTTTTATTGATATTGGGATACCATTACTATTATCAACCATCGACTTTACTAACCGACCTAAAAGATCGGGCTGTGTTAGTAAGTAAGCACCCATTTTATTTCCAACAACTTTAGGAACAGGGCAACCACAGTTTAAGTCAATAATATCAGCTTTTAACCTTACAATTTCTCTAACAGCTTTAGCAACTATTGCTGGATCTTTTGCCAATAGTTGAACTCCAATAGGTTTTTCGTTTCTACTAAAAGTTAGCAGACGAAGTGTATTAAAATTATTTTTAACAATTCCATCTGCACTTACCATTTGAGTAAAAATTAAACCAGCTTCATAATCTCTCGCAATTGTTCTAAATGCAAAATCAGTAATTTCTGCCATAGGAGCTAAAATTGTATTGCCACTTATTTTGAGATTACCAATTTGCATTTTGTACTATCTTTTTAAAGAACAAAAATATGTCATCATATATTTTACAGTTGTCATTCCTAACTTGATTGGGAATCCAGGAAATACTAACAAATGGATTTCCGATAAAAACATTCGGAAATGACAAACAAAAAGAAAAAAGATGTCATTGCAAACTCAACGTCTTCACATTGACAATAATAATTTACTTTTTATCCTTCTTTCTCTTCATCTTTTTTCAAAAGAACTTTTCTTGATAAACTTGCTTTGCCTCGTTCCATCTTAATAAGTTTAACAGTAATTTTTTCACCTTCTTTTAGAACATCTTCAACTTTATCAACTCTTTTAGAATCAATTTGAGAAATGTGTAACAAGCCTTGTTGACCAGGCATAAACTCACAGAAAGCTCCAAAGTCCATAATCTTAACTACTGTAGCTTCGTAAACTTTACCAACTTCAGGTTCAGCAACTAAGCCTTGAATCATATTTTTAGTTTTAATAACATTTTCTTTAAGCTGACCTGAGATAAAAACTCGTCCATCTTCTTCAATGCTAATATCAACACCAAACTCTTTTTGCATTCCTTGAATTACTTTTCCGCCAGGTCCAATTATTGCTCCAATTTTATCAGGATTGATTTGGGTTGTTAATTGTTTTGGAGAATATTTAGAAAGTTCTGACTTAGGTTCTGATATAACTTTATTCATTATTCCAAGAATTTCAAGTCGTCCTACTTTGGCTTGTCTCAAAGCTTTTTCCATAATCTCAAAAGAAATTCCTTGAATTTTTATATCCATTTGAATTGCAGTAATTCCATTTGCAGAACCGGCAACTTTAAAATCCATATCTCCAAGGTGATCTTCATTTCCGGAAATATCAGAAAGAACTGCGTAATCATCGCCCTCCTTAATAAGTCCCATTGCTATTCCGGCAATTGCACATTTAGAAGGAACTCCTCCATCCATAAGTGCAATAGAGCCAGCACATACTGTTGCCATTGATGATGAGCCGTTTGATTCCAAAACATCAGAATGTAAACGTAAAGAATATGGAAAAATATCTTCGCCGGGAATTACAAACTTCAAAGCTCTTTCAGCTAAGTTTCCGTGACCAATTTCTCTTCTACTTGTAAAACCAAATCTTCCGGCTTCTCCAACACTAAACGGTGGAAAGTTATAATGAAGAATAAATCGTTTTTTATATTCTGCGTTCAAACCATCAATAATTTGTTCATCAGATTTTGAACCAAGTGTTAAAGTTGTTAAACTTTGAGTTTCACCTCTTGTAAATAATGCAGATCCGTGAGTTCGCGGAAGAAGATTATGCTCAACAGTAATTGGTCTAATCTGATCCGTTACTCTACCATCAAGACGTTTTCCGTTCTCAAGAATTTGTTTACGCATTAAATCTTTTTCAAGATCGTGAAGAATAGTTTTGATAGTACTTGTATCATCAGGATATTTTTCTGCCAACGCTTCAAGCACTTCTGTATTCAACTCTTTATTGCTACTTGATCTTTCTTCTTTGCCCATATCGGCTGCAACAAGTTTAGTATATTTATCATAAGCTAATTCATTTACATCTTTACTAAGTTGTTCATCAATTACTTTTTCTTCTGCAACATATTTTTCTTTACCACATTCTTTTCGTAACTCAACTTGTGCTGCAACTATTTTTTTAATCTCAACGTGAGAAGCATTTATACCAGCCAACAAATCATCTTCGCTAAGTTCTTCCATTTCGCCTTCAACCATTACAATTGAACTTTCTGTTCCGGCAATTATAAGATCAATATCAGATTCTTTAACTTGAGTTACAGTTGGATTGATTACGAACTTGCCATCATTTCGACTAACTCTAACTTCAGCAATTGGCTCAAGGAAAGGTAGATCAGAAATTGTTAAAGCTGCCGAAGCACCAATAGCAGCAAGCACATCAGGATCATTCTCACCATCATAAGAATAAACAGTTGCAATAATTTGCGTATCATTCTTAAATGACTTTGGGAACAATGGTCTAATTGGTCTATCAATTAATCTTGAAGTAAGAATTTCTTTTTCAGTAGGCCTTGCTTCACGTTTGAAAAATCCACCAGGGTATTTCCCGGCAGCAAATGCTTTTTCTCTGTACTCAACAGAAAGCGGAAAAAAGTCTATGTCTTCTCTTGCGGTAGCTGACATTGTAGCAGCCACAAAAACCATAGTTTCGCCACACGTAACCATAACCGCTGCGTTGGCTTGTTTTGCATATCTTCCATATTCAATCGTTATTACTTTTCCATCAACTTCAATTTCTTTTGTGTAAATCATTCAATTTCCTCTTTACTTTCTTATTTTAAGTTCTTTGATTGTAGTTCTATATCTTTCAATATCTTTTCTTTTCATATAATCTAAAAGTCTTCTTCTCTTACCAACCATTTGCATTAAACCTCTTCTTGATGCGTGATCTTTTTTGTGATCTGAAAAGTGATCTCTTAAATCGTTAATTCTTGCAGTTAAAATTGCAACTTGTACTTCGGCTTTACCACTATTTTTGTCGTTCCCACCAAATTTTGTTACAAGTTCTTGTTTCATTTCTTTAGTAACTGACATTGTTGTTACTCCTTATATTATGTTATTCAATATAACCCCAGACTTAACCGGAATTAATTATTTATTTATTTTCTAAGAATCTATTTTTTCAAATTTTCTGTCATTGCGAGAATTCTGTTTTTTAGAAATCGTGGCAATCTGCTTGTTTTATTTGTTCACTTAACAGATTGCCACGTCGTATAAAACACTCCTCGCAATGACAAACAAACTGTTAAGTTTCTCTGGAATCCCGATAGAAACATTCGGGAATGACAAATGAAAATCTTTAAACTATTTTATTCAATTATTTTTTTTGCTTCTTTTATATCTTCTGCAATTTGACTTTTTAATTCATCTACAGATTCGAATTTCTTTTCTTCTCTTAATCTTTCCATAAAATCAATTGTGATTTTTTCTCCATAAATATCTTTGTCAAAATCAAGTATGTGAACTTCCGGGATTGGCTCAATGCAATTATTAAAAGTTGGTCTAAGTCCAATATTCAAAACGCCAAAGTATTTTTGATTTTCCACTTCTACTTCAACTACATAAACTCCGTTTTGCGGAATTAATTTATTTTTATCTTCAACATCTAAATTTGCAGTAGGAAATCCAAGAGTTCTACCTCGCTTAGTTCCTTCAACCACTATTCCGCTAAGTGAATAATTTCTGCCAAGCATTTTATTTGCTAAACCAATATTACCATCAAGCAATGCTTCGCGTATTTTTGTACTGCTTATAATTGTATCCTCAACTTCCTTTGCACTTACTATTGTAACTCCGATATTCTTTTCTTCACTCAACTCTAACAAATTATTTTTATCTCCGTTTCTGTCTTTCCCAAATTTATGGTCATAACCAATAATAATATGTTGAGCTTTATTTTTTTCTATAATTATATTTTGAACAAACTCTTTATAAGTCTGCTTGGAAAATTCTTTTGTAAAATTGATTATACAAAGTTGGTCAATTCCAATTTCACTCAGTACTTTTTTCTTTTCACTTATTGTAGTAAGAATCTTAATATCAAAATTATTTGAAACTACAGTTCGTGGATGTGGTTCGAATGTAATTACTACGCTTTTACTTTCTAGTTCTTTTGCCTTTGCAATTAGTCCGGTAATTATTTTTTTGTGACCAATATGTAAACCATCAAATGTGCCAATTGTTACAACACTTGGTTCATCGCTGCAATATTCATCAGTATCGTTTACTACTTTCATTCTCTACTTAACTAACTTCGTTTGTTTCTAAAACTAAACTTTCTAATTCTTCAATTGTTAGTGCATCATCAACATCGTAGTCGCCAATTTTTGTTCTTCTCAACTCACTAAGATAAGCACCGCATCCTAATCTATCTCCAAAGTCGTCTGCAATTACTCTAATATATGTTCCCTTCGAGCATTCAATTTTAAACTTAACTTCCGGTAATTGAACTTTACTAATTTCAAAATTATAAATATTTACTTTTCTTGGTTCTCGTTTTATTTCAATTCCTTTTCTAGCATATTTATATAGAGCTTTACCTTTATGCTTTAGTGCAGAATACATTGGCGGCACTTGCTCAATTTCACCAAGAAAAGTTTTTCTAACTTCTTCAATATTTTGTTCTGTAACTTTGTCAAAACTTTTAATTTCACTTGGCTCAGTTTCTGCATCCATCGATGGAGTTTTTGCTCCAAGTGTAATTGTACCCGTATAAGTTTTGGGCATATCTTGATATTTATAAATTTCTTTTGTTTTTTTTCTACCAAGACAAACTATTAACAATCCAGTTGCTGCAGGATCTAACGTTCCAGCGTGTCCTACTTTTTTAACACTAAATATTCTTCTAATATTTGCAACTACGTTAAACGATGTTTTACCAAAATCTTTATCAATTAAGAAAACTTCCCCTTCTGATAAATCAAGTGTTGATATTTTCTTCGTTTTCTGCGTTATCATTTTTCTTTATTGTCTTAAAAATCTCTTCCATTCTTTCAACGTAATCTTGCGTGTCATCAATGTAGAAATGAAGTTCGGGAGTAATTCTTAGATTAACTTCTCTAGCTAACTCTCCACGCAAAAAACCTTTCATTGATTCTAAATGTTCAAGTGCGTACTCTCTATTTTCTTTTTGATAAACAGAGATATAAACTTTTGCAATTTTCAAATCGGGACTAACTTTTACATTTGTAATAGTTACAAATCCTAATTTAGAATCGTTAATTTTATGAATAAATATTTTGCTTAATGCTTCTTGAACTAAGCTTGATATTTTCTTTTGTCTGAAAGACATTTTATTCAATCCTAAGTTTGAAAGATTGCCACCGTTTTACTTTTTCTGTCATATTGAAAGAGTGTTCTTTACGACTGAAATATCTCGAACTTTAATAGCTGTGAGATTCTTCACTTCAACAAACTACGTCTCATTCAGAATGACAAATACAACCTCGCAATAACATCTCAATATAGGTCTTATCTTAAATTTCTAATTTCTTTTTAGTTTCAACTGTTTCATAAGCTTCAATAATATCCAAGACCTTGATATCATTGAAGTTTGAGATATTCAACCCACATTCATAACCAGCATCAACTTCTTTTACATCATCTTTAAATCTTTTCAGAGTAGCAAGTTCACCTTCGTAAATAACTATACTTTCTCTAAACAATTTAATTTTATGATTTCTATTTATCTTGCCATCTTGCACATAACAACCAGCAACAGTACCAACTTTAGGCACTTTGAATGTTTCTCTAACTTCAATAGTTGCAACTAATTTTTCAGTAATAATTGGAGAAAGCATTCCTTCAAGAGCAGATTTAACTTCGTTAATTACATCATAAATAATACTGTATAATCTTATATCAACATTTTCTTTTTCTGCTAACCTACGTGCATTTAAATGTGGACGTACGTGGAAACCAACAATTATTGCACCAGATGTTTGAGCTAACAATACATCACTTTCCGAAATTGCTCCAACTCCTTTATGTATCACTTGCACTCTAACTTCGTCATTTGTAAGTTTCATCAATGAATCGGATAGAGCTTCAACTGAACCATCCACATCCCCTTTAACAATTATTGGTAAGTCTTTAATTTCACCTTTACCAATTCTACTTGCAATTTCATCAAGCGTAACCATTTTAATTTGTCTATGGCTTTGTTCCCTATGCAATTGTTGACGTTTAGTTGAAACTTCTCTAGCTTCGCGTTCTGAGTTTACAACAACAAAACTATCACCAGCTTGTGGAGTTCCTTCGAAACCTAACACAAGTACTGGAGTAGATGGGCCAACTTCTTTAACTTTTTTATTTCTTTCATCAAACATTGCTCTAACTCTACCTTGGAAATTACCAGCAACAAAAGGGTCGCCAACTTTTAATGTTCCTTTTTGAATTAGCACTGTTGACGTAACACCACGACCTTTATCTAGCTGAGCTTCTATTACTGTTCCCCTTGCAACTCTATTATAATTTGCTTTAAGGTCTAACAGTTCAGCTTCAAGAAGAATTTTTTCTAGTAGCAAATCAATGTTTGCACCAGTCATTGCAGAAATTTCTACAGCTTGATATTTTCCGCCCCACTCTTCAACAAGGATATCTCTATCAGCTAATTGTTGTTTGATTTTATCTACATTTGCTCCGGGTGTATCAATTTTATTTATTGCAACTATAATTGGTACGCCAGCAGCAAGTGAGTGATTTATTGCTTCAACAGTTTGAGGCATCACCGCATCATCAGCAGCCACAATAAGAATTACAATATCTGTAACGCTTGCACCTCTTGCTCTCATTGCTGTAAAAGCTTCGTGACCGGGAGTATCAAGAAACGCAATTGACTTACCCTTCTCAACTTCAACCTTGTATGCACCAATATGCTGAGTAATACCACCAGCTTCACCAGCTACAACATTTTCTTTTCTTATATAATCAAGCAACGATGTTTTACCGTGATCTACATGTCCCATAATTGTAACAATAGGAGCACGATGTTCGAGGGTTGATTCATCATCTTCAATATCAACCAAAGACTCTGATTCGAATTCTTCTTGGAATTCAACTTCAAAACCAAGATCTTCAGAAATTAAAGTAATAGTATCAACATCAAGTCTTTGGTTAATTGAAACCATTAGACCAAGTGTCATACATTTTGCAATAACTTCACCAACTCCAACATCCATTAAGTTTGCTAGTTCATTAACCGAAATAAACTCGGTAACTTGAATTTTTGTTTCTCTTTCAATTTGTTTTTGTTCTTCAATTACCTCAAGAATTTCTTTTTTCTCTTTTCGTTTTTTCTTTCTAACTGCAGCTCTACCACCGTAGCCAGTTGCTGCAACTCCTCCGTGAAGTGTTCTTCTTATATTTGCATCAACTTGTTTTTTATCAACTTCAAATCTTTTAACTCTTTTCTTTTTCTTAGCTTTTTTAATTTCCTCACTAACTTCAATAGCACGCGATTTATTTTTTGCTTTAAATACTTTTTTCTTTTTACTATCAGATTCGGAAGATGAATCTTTTTTTGATTTTTCATCTGCTTTTTCTTTTACTGCTTTTTTGCTTGGCCTTGGTTTTTCCTTGAGTTCAATTTTACCAAGAACTTTTAAACCGCCAGCTTTATTTCTTTCAATTTGCTTTTGCCCCTCAGTTTGGAATATTTTTTCTTTTTCTACAACTGGAGGTTCATCAATCGTTTCCTCTTCTGCTTCACTTTCTTCTATAACAACAGCTTCTTTATCGTCAACTTTTTCGTCAACAATATCTTCAGATTTTTCTTCTTCGGCTTGCTCTTCAACAACCTCTACTTCTTCCAGTTCTTCTTCTTCAGTAGAATCTTCTCTCCCTAAACTTTTTTGGAAGTCAGAAATTTTCCTATAATGTCTTTCAGATTTTTCAATATCTTTTTTAAAGTGATTACGTACAGCTTCAATCATTTCTTCTGTTAATGGAGAAGCATGAGATTTCACTTTGTAATCTTTCTCTTTTAGGAATTCAACAATTGCATCTGTTGGAAGATTATACTCTGATGCAAATTTGTAAATTCTTATTTTTTTTGGTTTGGATATTTCCGACATAGTCTTTGTACCGTTTTTTATTCTTCTTCTTCAAATTGACTTTTTATTATTTCAAATACTTCTTCTGCTTTTTTATTATCAAACTCTTTAATTTCTTTAACTTTCTCTAAACCAGCTGAAAGCACTTCTACCGCTGTATCATATCTATTGTTAATTAGAATATCAACTTCATCAGAACCAACTTCTTCTCTAAGACTAACTAATTCAATGTCATCTTCATATTCATCAAATTGTTTTTCTTCTCTTATAATATCTATATGGTAGCCAGTAAGTTTTATTGCAAGTCTTATGTTAACTCCGTTCCTACCAACAATAAGTGAAACTTGATCACTATCTGCAGTAACTGTACAAGTTCCTTCATCTTCATCAAGCTCCAATTGTTTAATTTTTGCTGGGGCAATTGAACGCTGGATATAAACAATTGGATCTTCGGAATAATTTACAACATCTATATTCTCGTTACTTAATTCTCTAACAATTGCATGAATTCTAACACCTTTCATTCCAACACAAGCTCCAACTGCATCAATTCTAGCATCATTAGATTCTACAGAAACTTTTGCTCTTTCACCAGGCTCTCTTGCAATATCTTTTATTTCAATTATACCATCAAATATTTCTGGAATTTCAATTTCAAATAATCTTCGTAAAAATAAATTATCTGCACGTGAAACCACAATAATCGGTCCATTAGGAGTTTTTCTAATCTCTTTAATTACCGCTCTAATAGTATCACCTTTTCTATAACGCTCTCTCATTATTTGTTCAGATCTTGGTAATACTAACTCGTGCTTGTTGTGATTAATTAAAATATCGTTTCTTCTTATTTGATAAATATCTCCAACAATTATTTCACCCATCATTTCAGAGTATTCTTTATGAATAATTTCTTTTTCAACTTCTCTTATACGTTGATTCAGGCTTTGTTTAGCAAGATTAATATGTCTTCTACCAAAAGATGCAAGTTCAATTTTTTGTATGTATTCTTCGCCTACCTCAAGTTCGTCTTCATTTCCATTTTCTTCAACTTCTGCAATGCTAATTTCTTGTTCAGGGTCTTCTACTTCTTCAACAATCATTCTTTCAAGAAATATTTCAATATCTCCTTTGTCCATATTTACAATAACTTCGTACTCACATTCTAAGCCGTATTTTTTCTTAACTAATACACCAAATACTTCTTCAATAATTCCACCAAGAACATCTTTATCAAGTCCTTTTTCACGAACCATACCGGAAAACGATTCAACAATTGAACTATTCATTCTATTAAGCCTCCATCAGTCAAAAACTTATTTTTACTTTTGCTTTTTTTATGTTATTAAAATTTATTTTTTTGTCTTCTTTTTTAAAAATGAATGTTAGTTCATTTTCATTTACAGCTTTAAGTTGTGCTTCTATACTTAAAATATTTTCTTGCTCAGTTAAAAAAGAAATTGCCAGAGTTCTATTTATATGTTTAGCATATTGCTCAAGGTATAACAATGGTTTATCAATACCAGGCGAAGAAACAACAAGCATATAATCATATTCCGCAAATTCTGTTTCGTTAATTTCTTCTTTAATTGCTCGGCTAACTGTTGAACAAATTTTGGAGTGAATACCTTCAACATTATCAATAAACACTTCAAATTTTGGGCTGATATTTTTCCCTCGAATTACAACATCAACCAGCAATAAATTTTGTTCAGCAACAACTTTTTCAATTATTTCTTTAACTCTATTCTTCATAAGATTTTACAATCTTTACAATCCAAACGAATACAAATATTATCTTTATTTAGAACCAATAAAAAACGCCCTTACGGGCGGAATTGAGAATGACAAATTTACGATTTTATTAACGTATTAGCAAGGTTTTGCTAATTCTTCCAATCATCTGTCATAAGTAAAATTATAAATACTATTCTTTGCAAAAATTGTTAAGGTCAATCCTCTCACAACCATAAAAATTGATAAAGCTAACCAGATTGAATGATTGCCAAAATATTCCAAACTGATAAAATAAATTGGATAGAAAAAAATGAGTGTACTAATAACCATTGAGTATAACATTTTTCTAGTTTCAGTTGCTCCAATATAAATTCCATCCCAAATAAAACTAATGCTATTTATTACCGGAGATATAATTACCCAAATAATAAAGTTCATAGCAATATCAATCACATTTTCTTGATTTGTATAAAGCCCAATTATTTCTCTACCAAAAAATAAGTACGCAAACGAAACTAGTAAACCTAAACCAACTCCCCAAACGAATGAATAACGAATTGACTTTTTTAATTCAGCCCAACTTTTAGAGCCTATAAATTTACCAACCAAGCTCTCGGATGCAAACGCAAATCCATCTACTCCATAAGAAACAATAAGCCATAGTTGTAATAGTATGAAATTTGCTGCAAGAATATCATCTCCAAACTCAGCAGATTTTGCTGTAAAAAAAGCGATAGTAGAAATTAAAAGAAGTGTTCTTAAAAAAATATCAAAATTTAGTTTGAAAAATTTTATCAGTTTTTCTGTATTGAATATTTGTTTAAGGTTAAAGAATTTTATTCTGCTACCATAGTATTTTTTGATTAAAAAAATGGATAACAACAGACCCAAGTATTGTGATAAAACTGTTCCCCAAGCAATGCCTTCAACCTTCATATCAAATTGGTAAACAAATAATAGATTAAAACCAATATTTAGAACATTAATAAAAATAGCAAGTATCATTGGGATTTTTGCATTCTGCATACCCAAGAACCAACCGTTAAATACAATTAGAACTAAAGCTGCGGGAGCTGCAAAAATTCTTATATTAAAATAATTTTCCGCATACATTTCTACTTGCGTACTACCTTCAACCAAATAAAAACCAAGATATGAAATTGGCGTTTGTAAAATTACTAGACCCAATCCCAATACAATAGCTATGAATATTGCTCTATAAAATAAACTTGAAATTTCTTTTCTGTTCTCACTTCCGTAAGCTTGTGCTGTTAAACCAATTGTCCCCATCCTCAGAAAACCAAAAGTCCAATAAAGTAAACTGAAGATCATAGAACCAATCGCAATTGCTCCAAGATAAACTGGGGATTCCAAATGTCCCATAACAGCTGTATCAACTGAGCTAAGTAATGGAATGGAAAGATTACTTAAAATATTTGGAATTGCGAGACGTAGTATTTGTTTATTCAAATAAAAGAAAATTGTTTAATTGTTAAAAGATTTTTTTCTCAATTCTTATTGAGTGTATTATTTATAGTAGAAAGATAATTACCTAATAGGTCTGAAACAATAATTTAAGTTTAGACTTTTGAGAACTTCTTTGTTTGTTTTATCTTTACAGTCAAATTAATAATTGGTCTATGTTAGACTTTAAAGAGATTATAAAATACATTTTTGTTATAGGTATTGCTCAAGCCGTTTTTCTTTTTTTTATCCTATATAAAAAAAAGGAAAATAGTTTTGCAAATAAGTTTTTGGCGATTACTATGCTTGTTTTTGCCTTTGATTTGTTTGGTAGAATTTTGATTCTTAGTGGCTTTATAAAAACTGTTCCTTGGTTGTTAGGCTTAACAAATTCACTTCCCTATTTATACGGACCTTTAATTTATCTTTATGTTATTTCCTTAACCAGGAAGCAATATTCGTTTACCAAGTATAATTATTTTCACTTTTTACCATTTTTAATAATTCAAGTTTATAGTTTTTTCTTTTTTTATTTTGAAAGTGCTGAGTACCAGATGAAATTACTCAATTTTAATTCTGAACAAGTTTGGCATATTCAACTGATTGGTAATCTAATTCCTTTGCACGGAAGCATATATATTGCAGCTGCAATTAAAGAAGTGATAAAATTTAATAGGAAAATTAAAGATTCATTTTCACAAATTGATAACTTGGATTTAAGTTGGCTGTTGTATTTGGTTGGCGGAACATTGGTTGTGTGGCTTGTTGTAATATTTGCATACATTTTCAATTTTATTTTTAGTGATGCTTTATTGGCAAATATGGTAATCTATATTGTGCTCTCTATCTTCCTTTATAGTTTGGCAATTAAGAGTTACCGTCAGCCAGAGATTGAAAAAATTATTAATATTAAAAAAGAAGATGAAGGACTTTATAAAAAGTCTGGACTTTCTACTGAAAAAGCTGATACTTATTTAATGAGTTTGGAAAAACTTATGAATGAAGAAAAACCATATTTAGAACCAAGCTTAGGATTAGCACAACTTGCCGAGCAATTAAATATTAGCACACATAATTTGTCAGAATTAATTAACACCAAGCTTAATCAAAACTTTTATGATTTTATCAACTCGTATAGAGTAAAAGAAGTTAAGAAATTAATTGAAGAAGATAAGACTCTAACATACAGTATTTTGGCTCATGGTTATGAAGCTGGCTTTACTTCAAAATCAGCATACTATGCTGCTTTCAAAAAGTTTACAGAAAAAACACCAGCTCAATATCGAAAAGAAATTTAACAAAACGAAAAAATTAATACAAAAGGATAGTTCGTGTTCAATACTTCACCCAAAATATTAAAATTATTCTCTGCAATTATTTTATAACGGAGTTTCACTAAATGAACTACTCCGCTGCAAGCAGACGGGATATCAATGATTTTGTTAAATCAGAATTACAGCATACTACATGGAATTAAACCTTCATAAATTAAAACGTAATTTTATTGCTAAACAATTAAATCAAAAAAAAATATGAAATCTTTCAAAAAAATTATCGTTTTCCATATCCTTTTTTTAGTAAGTCTAATTGGACAAGAAGATACATTGAAAATAAACGAACTAGATTACTATGAAATACCAAGCTTAAACATTATGATGTTCAGTGATTTTTATCCCGAAGGACACCAAGGTGGACTCTCAATTGTGCAGTTTGGGAAAAGGCTGGTCGCAAACGGTGATATAAGGTTAGAGCCTACTCCAGGGCAATGGGCTCCAGTTCCAAAAATTGGGAAAAGAATTGTTGATAAAGATAATGGAATAATTTCTGTTGAATTATGGTATCCTGATACTACTAAAAATAGAAAGGGATTTAATCCAATTATATATCCAAATCTAAATTTTAAATATCACGTTAGAACTGAAGCTATTCGAACTAGTATTAAATTGATAGTGGATTTAGAACAACCATTACCTGATGAATGGAATAATAAAGTTGGTTTTAATCTTGAAATATTTCCTGGAGATTATTTAGGCGAACATTACACAATGGATGGAAAAACCGGAATATTTACACAACAACCAAATGGTAAAATGATTAAAGATGGAGAAGGAAATCTTCAAATTGAAAAACTGGCGATTGGAAAAGAATTAGTTATTGCAACTGGTAACAAGAAAAAACAAATCTATTTTAGAAGTAACAAGAACCAATTAGAACTTATAGATGGGAGGGGTTTACATAATAACGGATGGTTTGTTCTTCGTTCAGTTATATCAAAAGGAGCAACTAAAAATGCAGTTGAGTGGATTATTACTCCATCTTATAATACTGATTGGAGATATAAACCGATAATTCAAGTTTCTCAGGTTGGGTATCATCCTAATCAAATAAAGTTTGGTGTAATTGAATTAGATAAATTTACAGAAGAATTTGAATCAATTCAGTTAATAAAAATTGGTACGAAATCAGATAAAATTATCAAAGTGAAAAAACATCCTTTTGCTTGGGGGAATTTTTTACGTTATAAATATTTACGTTTTGATTTTAGCGATGTTAAAAAAGAAGGATTGTATTACATAAAATATGGTAATACAAAATCAAATGTGTTTGAAATAAAGACGGATGTATTTGCTTATAACGTGTGGCAACCATCTCTTGAATACTATCTTCCAGTTCAAATGTGTCACATGAAAATTAATGAAAAGTACAAAGTGTGGCATGGCTTATGTCACATGGATGATGCACGAATGGCTCCTTTAAATCACAATCACTTTGATGGATATAAACAGGGTGGATCAACTTTGTCTCATTATAATTCTGGTGATTATGTTAATGGATTAAACATTGGCGGATGGCATGATGCCGGCGATTATGATCTACGAGTAGAATCACAAGCAGGAACAGTTTACAAATTGGCATTAGCATACGAGTTATTTGGTAATAACATAGATGAAACAAGTATCAACCAAGAAACTAGAGTAGTTGAGATTCGCCAACCTGATGGAAAACCAGATATACTTCAACAAATTGAACATGGAGTTTTATCAATTATTGGTGGTTATGAATCTTTAGGTAGATTGTATAGAGGAATTATATGTCCAACACTTGATCAATATGTTCTTTTGGGTGATGGCTCTACAATGACAGATAATATCAAATATAAAAAGGAAGAAAAAGATTATATATTAGGTCTTCCGCTCCCAGAGGATGATAGATGGGTTTTTACAGAAAAAAATGCAAGAAGAGAATTACGAGTTGCACAAAATTTAGCAACTGCAAGTAGTGTGTTAAAAGATTACAATCCAATTTTAAGTGAGAAGTGTTTAACAGTTGCAAAAGAACTTTATGAAAGTAATGGTTCAGCAAAACCAAAGTTAAAGATTAATGCAGCTGCAGAACTTTATCTATCTTCGCCAGAAGAAAAATATTCAAATCTACTTTTTAAAAATGTAGATATAATTACTGGTAAAATAACTGACCATAGTTTAGTTATAGGCAGATTTGTAAAAAAGTCAGAAAATAAAAAATTTAATAATCAAATTAAACTAGCAGTTAAAAAAGAATTTAATGAAATTGTTAAACAACAAAAAGAAAACCCATATGGAGTTCCATATAAACCATACGTTTGGGGAGCTGGCTGGGGTATCCAATCTTTTGGAGTTAATATGCTCTTTCTTCATTTGGGATTTCCTAATATTATAAGTTCAGAATATGTGTTTAATTCTCTCAACTTTGTTTTGGGTTGCCACCCAGGAGAAAATACAGCTTCATTTGTTTCCGGAGTTGGAACAAACTCTTTACTTGTAGCTTATGGAGTTAACAGAGCTGAGTGGTCTCACATACCTGGTGGCTCTGCGAGTGGAACAGCTTTAATTCGTCCGGATCTTCCAGAACTAAAAACATGGCCTTTTTTTTGGCAACAAACAGAATATGTTATGGGAGGAGGAGCAACTAATTTTATACTGCTTGCAATGGCTGCAGATAATTTATTAAATAAAAAATGATTTCATAAAAAAAATTTAATATAATTTTTTAACTATGAAATATTCATGAACCTGCCCTTACCATTGGGCAGGCTGTAAATAATAATGTTCACTCAGCCGTCACGTATCCAGCTGCCGCCGAGACAAGCCATTCCGTAACGATTTACTATTTGTAGTGTCCATTCTATTTGCAAACAGTAGAATAAAATGGTACGCCAACAGGATTATTAAACATCTCTGTTTTTGCAATTCCGGCTCTTAGTGTTATTTCAAAATCTGAGATTAAATATCCACCTCTTAGCCCAAGGCTAATATTACCACTTGGATTTGAATACAAACCATCTCTAACGTCTGAATAAAAATAATCTCTATACCAATCTGTATGTTTAATATCAGTTAAAATTCCTTTATCATATCCTAATTCAAATGCAGAGAACCAATCACTTTCATAATATCCTGCCAATGCTAAAATACCTAAACCATAGTTTGTTGCTGAGTGAATACTATTTTCTGTTCCTCTCACCATAAAATATCCAGCAAGTGAAAAATTCCAATTGTCTGAATTTACAAGACTATTCTGAATTCCTACTTTAATACGATAATCATTAATTTCAAATTCACCAACTGGTATTGAGGCTTCACCAAATAATATAATATCTTTCCAAAAATTCTCTGAACTTAATCTATAAGAATAACCAAACGTAGTTAATACTGCCGGATCAAGTCCTATATTTATATAAATTGATTGTTTACCCTTGAAGTTGGGTGTTAAAACTTGCCCAAAAGTTGGTACGTTTATAATCATTACAATTATTAAAAAAAATACACTCATAATTAAATTTTTCATTTTGTTACCTTTAATGTTTTAATTTCATTTAAATAGTTATGCGTTAGTTCAATAATCTCTGTTGGTTTTAACCAATCTAAATCATGACCAACATTTTTAATAACACTTAACTCAGCATTATTAAAAAATGATATTTGCCTACCCTGAAATTCTTTTCCAATTACTTCATTCAAATCACCAGTTATAAAAAGCACCTTTGTTTTATAACTTTGTAAATTTGATGTATAGTCAAAATTAAATTTCCCATTTGAATCCATTCCATCCTCTTGGATATATTTACTTGTTGCAACGCCAAGTCTCCAAAATGGAGCTGGATCAACCTCCAACTCTTGATGATACTTTGGTAGAGACTCTTTATAAACCAAGGTCATTTGATAATCCATTCTTTCGTGTTCATCGGAAGAAAAAAACTGACTATTCCAAGCGTAATCATTTAACCATTCGGAAGAGAGATTCATATCAATTAAGTCTCCTTTAATTTCTTCAAATAATTTTCCGGTAAGAGGACCCGACTCAATAAGAACAGCTCCGTTTACTTTTTGGGGATATCTATTCATAAAAAGAGAAGCAGACATTCCACCCCAAGAATGACCAATTAAAAATGCTTTCCCGTCTGAAGAATATCTATCAATAACTTGTCTTAAATCTTCAACAAAAACATTTTGAGTTAGAACATTTTTGTCATGTCTTTTCGAAAGCCCTGAACCTCGTTGGTTCCAAAAGACTAAATAATATTCATCAGCAAGACTATAGCTATTGTAACGTTCTTTTAGTCTAAGTAATCTTCTAAAATCAAACCCAGGACCTCCATGAAGAAATACGATAACCGGATTGTTTGGGTTTCCGTAAGTTTCAATATGAAGTTTACTTCCGTTTATTTCTACTTGATGACTAGCATGTTCAACATTACCTTCACTCACAGTTTTGGGTACTAAGTTTCCCGACTCAGTTGGATCAATAGTTTCGCAACTTGTAATTGTTAGCAATACTATCACTGATAGTAATATGCTAAGTATTTTTTTCTTTTTCATTTTTACTCCAAGATTTGTTTTTGAAAATTGTATAACAAACTTAGAGTTCAAAAAGCATGAAATCGTTTTGATCTATGGGATAGGACTTAATAGTATTATTCTTTTGGTTCTTCTAGATGGGGAAAGACTTATACTTATATTAGTCATTGTATTATTTGATGGAGTTAGTAAAAGTATAGTTTTCTTTAATAATTATTATTAAAACGTAAATGATAAATACATCAAAAAAAACTTTAATTCTTTTATCAGCAATTATTTGGATTGGTGGCGGATTGCAATTATTGGTTAAGGGGATTTCTCTTATAGATAAAGCTTTGATTATTGATCCAAGTTTGACAATGATTTTTGTAATTGTAGTTTTTGGAATAATAATTGGGCTGATTAAAAATAAATTTATAATGTCCAAATTTTGTGTGAAAAATATTAAAAGGATAAATAATATTGATAAGCCAAAGTTTTATCAATTCTTTGAACCTCGGTTTTTCATTTTCCTTACTTTAATGATTTTATTAGGATTTGCTCTTTCAAAATTAGCTGAAGGTAGTTATGGTTTTCTTCTTGCTGTTGCCTGTTTGGATTTTGCTCTATCCACAGCCTTACTAACAAGTAGCGTAATTTACTTTAGAAAGAATTTATACTAAAATGAATATCGGTTTACTCACAAGAGGAGTTTAATATTACTCTTCCTTTTTATTTTGATTCAAAAAACTACTACGTATATGGAATAAATTATTATGAAGTTTATGGTCAGATATTTTGGTTATGAAAGGGTTATCGTAATCGCTATTATTAATTACAATGTCTGAATGCTGGATTGATTGAACTAATAAAAATTTATTACAGATGTTGTTTTAATTTATTAAATCCGAAACTATTTTTTACAACTGATTCTATATAACTTAAATCTAATTCAGATTTATTATTAAAAGGCATTGGAATTTGCATCTTATAAAGCTTGGGTAAATTTAGTTTTCTATAATAATTAAATCTCCATTTATGTTTTCTAATCATCACAGAAATATAAAACAATAAATAAGGATTATACTTACTCTTTAATGTTAGAACCGCATTATCTCCACTTGTTATAAAGTCCTCAAATTGAAAAAAGGTCTCACACACACTTCCATTCAATGCAATGGTTAAGCACTTACCCTTAAAGATCGGTTCTTCATCAACAAAACTAGAAATTCCATTGTTCTTTGAACTTGTAGTAACGTACGGAGTATTACCTAATTCCATCTGAGCTTGAGGAATAGAACTTTTTTTATTAATATCACAATATTTTGAGACAAAAGATAGTTTCAATTTATTATATTTTTTAACTTTATTTTTTTTTATTTTTTTCGGAATTAATTTTTGTTTTTCTTTTAAAATAGAAATATCATGAATATATTTTTTAAGAGATGTTTTTTCTACTCTTCTCGAAATAACCATTCTTGAAAAAGAGAATCTCCATTTTTGTAAATTCAGTTGAGAAGCATATGAGTATAATTCTTCCTCAGACATTTTATATTTTGGTATTAATACCAACAAGCCACTACCACCATTTCCTCTAGGTAAGAAAGGTGTTTCAGGTATTAATGCTTCGCCAAATGTTGTTAAGCAAATCGATTTCTTATAAAATACTTTATCTTTTTCAAAAGGAGTTACACAACCTAAAAAAGAAGTTTCATGATCTCCATTAGTTATAAATGCAACATTTCCCTTATCATACTTATCAAAAGCATCTGACTTTGCAGTTTCTATTTCAAAAATTTCGTTAAGATAAATCATTTTAGACATCTTTTAGAATTAAACCCTATGATTTTTAATTAAAAATCCAACCGACTCCCTAATCATTTTATCAATTCCCATTTCAATTTCTTTTTGAGATGGAATTTTATTGTCAATATAAACTTCTGGTACAAGCTCGTAATTTTTATCATTCTTATCTAACTTAGAAATTTTTTTAAACTCCGGTATATTCTTAATGCTTAGGTTTTGATTTACTAAAAAGGCTTTTAGTTCTTCTTTTATTTCTTCTATTTGATTTCTTTCTCTTTCATCTATCACTCTTTTCCCCTTCTTCTTCCTATAATTATCAGTAACACCTCTAGCAAAATAAACATTTTGATTATCAAAGTTATGAGGAACGCCTTTTTTAAAGAATATACCAATAGTTCCTACGCTCACTGGATAAAAAAGATCTGTTGGAAAAGTTACAACTGATAATAGAGTATTATTTTTTAATAATTCTTTTCTCCAGTTTTTACCAACACCACCTTCAACCATTACTGATATTGGAATAATTGCAAAAAGTGTACCTCCGTCTTGCATTTGAGAAAGTGCATAATCAATAAAATGTCTTTCTTTTTCATCTCCTTTTTTAAGAGCAAATGGAGGATTCATTAGTACCTTTGTGATAACTGGATTTTGACAGTTTAGTACATCCATTTTTTTTTGTTTTTTACCATTACTATCTTTATACTCTATTTCTTGAAGTCTTTTGGAAATCTCCCCAGTCTGATTTCCACTTTTTATTTTTTGCTCAATATTTTTTTGGAAACAATTTCCCTCACTCATATTGTTTCTTCCATCACCTCTAAATATCATATTTACAAGAGCCAAAGCAACAACTTCATCATCTTGTTCTATCCCAAAAAGATTGTAATTTTTAAATTTATCAATTTGTTTATTGTTTGCTTTCTTTTTTACATAATCAAAAGACGAAACGAGAAAACCACCTGTTCCACAAGTTGGATCAAGAACATAGTCACTGTGATTTACATCTAATACATCAACAACAAACTCAGTTATATGTCGCGGTGTTAAAACAATTCCAATCTCTTTTGCTCCATTTCCATACTTCAGAAACTTTTCATAAAATTCACCTAAAACATCCTTACCTGAAGCCATTGCATTTTTAATATCCAATGCATCTAGCTCTTTTTTAGTTTCTTTAATTGCAGTTCGATATTTTATATGATTTTCTCTACTTGGTGGTAACTCAAGTTTAAGAAATTCTATAAAATTATCCTTTTCAACTTCCCTCAATTTCTTTTCTATTAAAGCATTAACACTTTTAACAAGTGTTGTTGTATCATTTTCTCTTAAATTTATTGGCGAATTATCAGCCATTGCTAAAACAAGTCCAGCGATAAATCTTGCTCTTTTATTTTTATTTATACCAGCATTGTGCAAAATTTCATTTATATTCAATGCAGAATCGATGTATTTTTCTTCTGGTAAATCTGGAAATTCTTTCCACTCAGGTTTGTCGTGTTCTAATATATATTGAACTTGGTTTTTTGACAATAAGATATTTTTTATTTTTCCTTCTTCTAAAAGAACATCTTCCCATTTATTATTTTTTAGATATTGATTTCTAACAACGTACCCATCCGTATCATTACCTGCAACTCCAGAAATTAAAATACATTTAATTCTCTTACTTACATTTATTTTTTTCGCATATTGATTTTTTGCCTCACCAAGTGCTTTGTCTAAATCCTCTCTATTCCTTTTACTTTCAATTGTCCAAAACTCATTATCACTTAATTTTACAACTGCTTCTGGCCTATCTCTAACCAACAGTTTTTTCAACTCTTTATGAGACAAAACTTCGTTTTGTTTATAAACTTCACCCTCTGAAACTCTAGCAGGATTCCTGACAACCCAACCTAATTTTTCAAGTTCTTCTTTGATATAAGTATACGCATCGACTTCACTATTTTTTGGTTTTGATGAATGAGTCATAAGTTTTATTTGGTTAAATCTAAATTTTGAAAAAATACGTAACTAAGAAATAATTTTTGAATTAAGTTTGAAAAACATTCATATAAGAAAAGGAACAAATAATATACAAGTTCCAGTCTAATAATAAAAATATTAAAATTATTTTGTCTCACTTACTAGTTGAATCTTAGTCAAAACTATTTCTAATATGGAATAGATTATTGTGAAGTTTGTGGTCAGATATTTTGGTTATGAAAGGGTTTTTATAATCGTCATTATTAATTACAATGTCTGATTGTTCAATTGGATTATGTTTTTGCAAATACATTTTTTGTCCGGGGATGTATCTTTGTTCATATAATTTAATTGTGTTTTCTGCTCCACCAAACAATTCATTATCTCTAACAATTGCTCTCTGCATTGTGGTTTCAAAAGAAGCATCAATAAATAATTTATAATCCCAGTAAGAAGAGAGATGCTCGTTAAAAAGAAAAATTCCCTCAAAAATTAGAATGAAATTCTTTGAAGCTATTTTTGTTTCAACATTTGTTGGTTGGTTAATTCTAAAATTATAAACGGATTCCTTATAATCTAAATTACCATTTGCCCCAAGTGGTTCAAGTAAATACTCTTTCAACATTGGATAATTATAAGAATCCTCTAAGTAACCTTTGGGAGAAAGCTTACCTTGTCTTCGTCTTATTTCCGGAGGGTTATGAAAGCCATCTATAGTTGACCGGATAACTGTTCTACCTAATTTCTCTAATGGTTCAACAAGTTCATTTGCAAATGTAGTTTTACCAGAAGCTCCACTACCATCAATTGCAACTCTTATAGGATGAGGTAAATCAATTTGATTTATTATTGAAGCAATTTCATTTATTATTTTTTTTCGCATTTATATATTCACAAAAAATAGTTTGTCATTCACAGCCCCGCTTAAAAACACGGAATAAATTTTGACTGGGAATCCGGCAAACAAACACAAATGGATTCTCGATAAAGACATTCGGGAATGACACCTAAAAGATAAAATAATTATGATTTATATCTATTTTTAAAAGAATTTTCTAATTATTTTCTTAGGAATAATATTTTCTATCTAAACTTCACTATCCATTTGGTTTGTTACTACATAATATCTTGGATCATCGATAGAGGTTTCTATTATAGTTTCAAACTTTGCATTGGCATTTAATAATAGAGTTTTACACTCTGGACTAAGATGTGTAAGTTTTATCTCTTTTCCTAAGTCTAAATATTTTCTTGCAATACTACGAACCGCTTCTATACCTGAGTGATCATTAACTTTTGATTCTATAAAATCTATTTCTATTTTATCAGGATCGTTTTTCGGATCAAACTTAGAATTAAAATTTTGTACTGAGCCAAAAAATAAGGGACCCCAAATTTCATACACTTTTGTTCCATCATCTTTAATTCTTTTTCTTGCACGAATCATTGTTGCGTTTTGCCAAGCAAAAACTAGAGCAGAAATAATAACTCCAGCAACAACTGCAACTGCTAAATCTTGCCAAACTGTAATTGCAGAAACTATTACTAAAACAAATGCATCAGAAGTTGGAATTTTATTAATTATTCTAAAACTACTCCAAGCAAAAGTACCAATTACAACCATAAACATAACGCCTACTAAAGCAGCTATTGGAATTAGTTCTATTAGAGAAGCTGCAAATAATACAAAACCCAACAAAGCCATTGCTGCTGTTGCACTTGATAGTCTTCCTCTTCCTCCAGACTCAACATTAATAATTGATTGTCCAATCATTGCACATCCACCCATACCACCAAACATTCCGTTTAGAATATTAGCACTTCCTTGAGCAATACATTCTCTGTTTCCACTTCCTCTTGTTTCTGTTAATTCATCAACTAAATTAAGAGTCATCAACGATTCGATAAGTCCCACAGCTGCAAGTAGAAATGCAGTTGAAACTATTAAACCCCAATGTCCATTAAGCGTATCTAAAAATCCAACTAATTGAAATTGTAAACTAGGAAGTGAACCTTTAAGTCCGGCACCTCCACCTTCACGAATAAACGAACCAACAGTTTTAACATCAATACCACCAAGGTTTGTAAGTGTTGCTACAAGAACTATTGCTACAAGTGCTGCCGGAATTTTTTTTGTAATTTTTGGTAGTATGTACATTATTGCCATAGTGAGTGCTACCAAACCAATCATAATCCATACGTCCATTCCTTGCAACCATTGAGTAGTTCCACTAACAGTTTCTTTAAAAAGACTTAGCTGAGATAAAAATATTACAATTGCCAATCCATTTACAAAGCCTAGCATTACTGGATGAGGAATGAGTCTAACAAATTTTCCAAGTCTAAAAAACCCAGCCGAGATTTGTATTACTCCAACTATTAAAAGGGTTATAAATAACCATTGAAGCCCTAAATTTTCTACTGGACTTGCTAAACTTAATCCAACTTCATTTCCTTGCTGAATCATATAAACCATAACAACTGCCATTGCTCCAGTTGCTCCAGAAATCATTCCAGGTCTTCCACCTAAAACAGCAGTTACAATACCCATTATGAAAGCTCCGTACATTCCAACTAAAGGATCTATTCCAGCAACAAATGAAAAAGCTACTGCTTCCGGAACTAATGCTAAAGCAACTGTGAAGCCTGATAAAATATCGTTTTTAGGATTACGTGTAAAATTTTTAATAATTCTTTTCATTGTATTATTCTTGTATTTATAAAGTGAAAGTAATTTTATGTTAATCGTGCGAGGAAGAGTATTGCTTAAAAATTTAGGTTAGAAGAAAACATAAAGATGTAAGTACGATTAAAAGTTCTTAATAAGATTGCAATTGTAACTAAAATAAAGGTGAGAATCAATATTTACACTAGTGTTTTGATTTAATTACTGTTCAATTTTTATATCAAAATATTGCAATAATGTTATTGCTTCGGGCAAGGTAAACGTTGCTCCTTTAAGTTTATTGGTTAGCGGATTTATTTGATAGTCAGTGGAATCTTTGAAAATAGCTTTGGCTAAATTTGTATTTTCGAAATTACTTCCCTTGAGATTTGAACTCGTAAAATCTGCTCCCGATAAATTTGTTCGAAAGAAATCACAATTAAGAATTTCAGAATTTGTAAAACTTGTATTCTTCAAATTAAGTTCAGAAAAAATGCAATCCGTAATAATTGATTTATCAAAACCAATCTCAATAATGAAGTCATTTATTTCATTAAAGTTCACTCCAAGAATTTTACATTCTACAAAACTCACATCTTGAAGTTTAGTTTGATTTAATTTAGTTAAACTAAAATTACAATTGTTAAAACTACATTCGGAAAATAATGTTTCTGAGAAATTACTCTTTGAGAAATCACAATTAGTAAATGTACAATTGTAAAAGGATTTTGAAACTATTTTCGCTTCAGAGGAATTTAAGTCTGCAAAAGTTTGATCTTCAAAAGTATTATGAGAGTATTTTTCCATATTCAAAAATACTAATTAATACAGAGTTTTTATTTTTTAACTAATGAAATAAAATGAAAATGTTATTCTTACATTAGTTTTGGTTAGGTTTTCCCTTCCCAGTTTCAAGATAATTTTTTAAACTTTCCATAATATAGAAATCCCATGCAGATGAACAAACATCATAACAAACACCTGTCGAAACTAACCCTTCATGCAAAAAGTCAACTTTTACTTTTCCATCAATCTCAGAAATCCTCCAATATAGTTTGGAGTTAAGCCATTCTTCATCCATTCCAACTAAATTATGATCTTGATGGGACTCAACACACTTCCAAATAATTTTTTCTGATTTCTTAAGCTCTAACACTTTGAAATTCCAATAAGATTCCTCTCCAAAAGAAACTTTAAAAACTAGACCTTCTTTTGCAGCAGAGTTCTCTGCCGAACTCCACCATTTATCAATTTCTTTTGTCAAAGCTCTAAAAACAAGTTCTACAGTAGATTTAACAACAATAGATTTTTTATAATCCATATTATTTTTCACTTAGTTGTTTTAATTTACCAAGTCCATTGTTCCAATCTTTATCCATTGCTTCTTCCATATCCATAAGAAGTTTCATCAAGTTAAACGGATAATTCATTTCGCTCTCAAATCCCCAAGTAACTTTAGTTGAACTTCCTTCATCAACCAATTTAACATAAGCTATAGCTTCACTCTCAAAAGGTTCGTAAAATTTTAAGTCAGTTTCAAAAAGAGTTGGTGCATTTATTTTTGCTATTGCCTGACTTCCCTTCCCTACTTTCTCATGATCACTATCCCAACTTTGTTTTGCTCCAATCGTTCCGTCAGTACCAGTCATTTCTTTTTTCATATTTGGATCGTAATCATTCCACGGACTCCACTTATCCAGGTCGGATAGACTATTTACGTTTTCCCAGACACTATCTATAGGAGCGTTAATTGTAATTGATTTTTCATAGTTCATTTCGTTGGAAACAAATAAAGCGACAACCAACGCAAAAACTATCATAAAGATAAATGCTAGACCAATTGTTTTTAATATTTTCATAATATCTCCTTCGTTAATAATTTAATTATTTATCCATTTACAAATAACTAGCTTGATTGTTTAGGTACAATAAATATTTTATAATAATTTTAGAATATCTTTTGCAATTTCTATTGCTATGTCTTTATTTTTCGCTGGCGTTGGATCACTAAAATTTACATGTATTAAATGGTTTCCTTCCCAAGCAGAAACTTGATTCATTGTTTTTATGTAATAAGCTTTTCCACCAACTCCACTTAGAAGTTCTTTTTTAGGAAAAGGCTTTGTTCCACTATCAAGCATTGCTTCACTTCCATTTCCTTTTAATAAAGTTAGTCCAACATAATACGTTTCACCATTTACTGTAAAAGTATATCTGCAACGTGGATAAGGTTTTTCACTAGACTTAGGTTGAAAATCTGTTGCTCCAGTAAATTTTTGTGTTAAATAACTTTCACTTAAAAAATCGCAAGCAGAAGCATTATCATTTTTGTTTTTTCCACTTAAGTCTTTCTTAATCATTTCTTTAATATCAGTCTTAGAATTACTTTGATTTTTGCTTTCGTTGCCACATGAAATAAAAATAAAAAAGATCATGAAGGAAAAAACAGTTTTTATATAGTTCATAGCAGCCTTGTTTTTAATTGGGATATTCTATCCTTTTAAGAAGTGGAGTTCTTATAAAGTATAGTTCTAAATTGAAAATAGTAAAATATTTAGAATTTTCAAATTGGTTTTTAAGTGTAAATCATTTAGTTGTTTCTCCCCCCATTTCTGTAAAGGCACTATCAACTGGTTCCCATAATTCTATTTTGTTTCCTTCCAAATCCATAATATGAACAAACTTTCCATATTCAAATTCTTCTATTTTATCTACAATAGTTACTCCATTTTCTTTAAGATTTTTTACAAGTCCTTCTATATTCTGCACTCTATAATTTATCATAAATTCTTTTTTCGATGGATCAAAGTAGTCTGTATTTTCTGCAAACGGACTCCAACTAAGATAATTAATTTCCTCAGGTCTATTTGCGTTTCTAAATTCAAAGGAAGATCCATACTCGCTTATTGCAAGTCCTAAGTTTTTTCCATACCACTCTTTTGTTTCTTTTGGATTTTTAGAACGAAAAAATATTCCGCCAATGCCTGTAACTTTTGGTATTGTATCATTCATAGTTACCTCTTTCTGTTTACGTTTATTTGTTTGTTGTAGAGTTACAACGGTCTCAGTTTTGAGTAGTTGCGTTTGGAAAGCACTTAATTTTTTAAGTACGCACCAAGCTGGGAATTTAGCAAAAAATCTCAGAGTAGGCAAAAGCAGGTAATTACTTATAGCTTATATTGGTAACAGTTTTTTATTCTTTTATTCCTTCAAATCTGTCAGGTCCCATTGAAAGAACTATTTTCATTTTCCCTCCATCACTCGAAGGAATGAATTCTGCTTTTGCAGGAAAATCTTTAACAACAAAAAACGTTAATGATTCTGGAAACAATTTATCGGCACGTTGCCCATCAACAGAAATTAGCAATTGCATACCTTCTCTATAGACTTTTGCGTTAAAACCTTTCTTCATTTCATAAGTTCCAACATAGCTATCTAATAAGTCTGCTGTTAATTTTGGGATACTACTTTTATAAATGGTAGCGACAACATCAAATATTAAAGTGTTTGTATTTATGATATTGATATCGCTGATGTTGGAAGCAATTAAAATAAGTAAATCATCTTCCGGGAAGTACATATCGGATGTTGAATATCCGAAAATAAAACCATTATGGAAAATGGTAGTTTTACCAAACTTCTTGTCAGAATAAAAGCCATAACCATAGACAGCTTTAGTTCCATCATTCAAGGTAAATGGTGACCATGCTTTCATCAAGGTTTCTCTAGAAACCACTTTAGAATTCATTAAACCTTTATACCATTTTGATAGATCTCCTACCGTTGTATGTAATGAACTTGAACCTCTAGTTTGATTTAGTGAATGATATCTTGCGTAAACAATTTCGTTGTTTTTTAATTCGTAACCTGTTGCTAAATTTGGAACCACTTGTCCTTCATTGGGAATGAACGAATTGGTCATGTCCAATGGTTTAAAAATATTCTCTTTAACATATTCAGCATATTCCATACCAGAAGTTTTTTCAATAATATATGCTAGTAGATTAAAGTTAAGATTACAATAGTCGTGTTTTTCACCAGGTTCAAACTTTATAGTATCTTTTTTAAAATAGTTGAGAACATCTATAGTTGACTTAAAGTATTTTCTAGCATCTGTATTTGCCCAAGCCGTATCTGTATGGCTTTTAAGTCCTGAAGTATGAGACAAAAGATGCTTTATCTTAATCTTATCACCATTTTTAGAATAGTTAGGGATATAGCTATTGATGTTATCTTCAAGAGATAGCTTCCCTTTTTCTAGTAACTGTAAGATACTCATGGAAGTAAATTCTTTACTAAGACTAGCAATATTAAATACATTATTGGTAGTCATATCTACATTAAGTTCAATGTTCGCTTTTCCAAAAGCTTTTTTATAAAGAATTTTATCATTCTTTTTAACCAGTACTATTGCTCCAGGCCCATCTGCTTTTACGGAGTTTTTTATAATACTATCAATTAGTTCACTATTAACTTGGGAAAAAGATAATTTAGGGCTAAGCGTGAAGAGGATTATTATCGATATTTTAATTATTGATTTCATAGTTTTATTTTAGTTTAAAGTTAAATTGTTGTAACTTGTAGTTAGGTATTCGTAATAGAATACTAATTAGGTTTTTCATTTTCCACTAAACTTGTTACCAAGCGTACTTAAATGTTAAAGTAATATTACAAAGTAAAAAAAATTATTAAACAGCAATTGCTTTTAACCACTCGGAAAGTATTTCTTTATTTATTTCATTCACATTTTTAATCTTGATGTGTTTCAAAGTACTACCACTACCTTCAAGTAAATTATTAGGGTCTGCTATTTTAGCAATATTGAAAAATCCAAGAGTTATGTGTTTTTTTGAAAACCTTAGATACACAAAATCCTTTGTTTTTTTGAAAACTGGAAATCCCCATTTTATTTGTTCCGAAACTCCAGCAACACTTTTGTGAATTAGTTCTCTTAATGTTTCTAGAATCTCAATTTGTTTTTCTGTTGCATTACTAATGTAATTGGTTACATCTATATTAAAATTCATATTTTGAACTCATAAAATGAAAACATAACATAAGTCATTTACTAAGTTACAAATGTTAGACAAATATAAAAAGATATATTGTCGGAGAAATAGGTTTTTATTCGATAGATTGTTTAAAACAATAAACCAATTTATCAAAATCTTCAGTAGTATTAAAAAGATGGGAAGCAACTCTTACATAGTTGCCTCGGAAGGAAACGTAAACATTATTTTTTTCAAACTCTTCTTTTAGTTTTTCAGTATTGATATGATTACTAAGTTTAATTCCAAACAAATGATTTCCTCTATATTCATTCTGTTCAACAGAACAATCAAACTCATTTAGTTTAGCAATTGCATTTTTTGAAATATTGTTACAATAGTTTTGAATCTTTTCAGTTCCCCATTCAAGAATTTGCTCAAGTGCTTTTATTGCCATTGGGACAAGAATAAAATTACTTACTTCTCCAACAGAGTAGCGGTTTGCTCCTTCTTTATAACTGTCTTCATAATTAACAAGTCCGGTAAAATCTTCACTTCCTTTTCGATTAATCCAATTATCTTCAATGGGTTTTCCATTTTCATATTTTTCTCCGTAGTAAGCAACCCCAATAGAATAAGGACCTAACAACCATTTGTAAGATGCACAAATTAATGTATCCGGTTGAATTTCATTAATAGAGAAAGGATAAGCTCCGACTGATTGTGTTCCATCTATAATAAGAAGAGCATTATGTTGGTTTGATTTTTCTCTGATTTGTTTTAGAGCAAAAAGTGTTCCATCTGCTCAATGTACTTGTGGAATTGCAACTACTGCAGTTTTAGAAGTTATAGCATCCAAAATATTTTGATTCCAAATTTTTCCTCTATCAACAGCTGATTTTGGACTTTTAACTATTCTAAGTTTAGCATCATATTTTTGGACAAGACTTTTCCAAGTATATATATTGCTGGGGAATTGATCTTCGACGACTAAAATTTCGTCACCAGGATTTAGCTTTACGTTATTTGCAACATTTGCTAATCCGTAAGAGGCAGAAGGAATAATTGCAATTGATTCTGAAGTTGGAGCTTGAACTAATTTTGCGAAAAGAGTTTTTAGTTTTTCTACGGGTTCAAAAAAATCTTTTCCAGTAACTTCGTAAGGTAAACATTTTTTAGTTACAGCTTCATGCCCAATAAGCTCAACACTCTTTAATAGTGGGGACATATAAGCTGTGTTCAGATAAGAGACATCTTCCGGAATTCTAAATTTATTTTTTTGTGAGTTCATAGTTTTTCAGCTTAATAGGGATTTTATTATAAAGCTAGAAAATGATTTATTCACTTGCAATTTCTTTTTCCTTTACCACAATTTTATCAAGATGTTTCCTAATTGCTTTTTTAAGAAAAATAGATATGACCGATAATAAAACTGTACCTATAACATTACTAGGAAAGATTTGAAATGTTCTTACCAAATTCGTTCTATCTCCAACTCTTTCAAAATGAAATGTTTCAATAAAATGTGATGCCAAATTTTTTAGCGGTTTTTTAAATTCTGAGAACTCTAATACTAATAACTCTCCAGGGATATACTCAATTACAGATTCAACATGCTTTGAACCATCTGTATTAGTTAAATGAAATTTAGTCCCAATCCTATCTTTACTATAATTACTTATATCAACATTTTTAATTCCTGGCAAAAATCCATATCCTTCATAATCTAACCAGCTCGATTCATCAAATATATTATCAATAAACTCTTCCGGCTGCATTATAAATGATTCAGTCAGTTCAAATTCAATCATTCTTTTTTCTTCTTACTTGATTTTGCAAACGGATTAAAATCTAAACACAACTGAACCCAGTAACCAATATCTTTACTTGAATTAAGAACTTCTGAGTCAACAAAGACATAGCCTTTCATTGATCTTCCTGTAAAATTCATTTCTCTACAACCTTCTCTATTTAAGGAATCTTCATATTTATCAGGACCGACCCTAGCAACTAATTCATCTTTAATAATTCCAACACATATTTTACTATCAACCATAAAAGATAGACCGCCCATCATTTTCTTTTCTTCAAACTTTATGTTCTTATCAAAAAGAATTTGTCTAACTCTACCTCCAAGCAATTCATCAAAAGCCATTTCCTAAATTCCTTTCTCAAGAATAAATATTTCATTAACATCAAAAAAAGGGGCAAAGCCAAATGTAATATTATTAAGGCAATTTGCAAAGCCCCCATAATTTATTATTCTTCAATAGTACTTAGATCACCTTCATCAAGTCCTTGAGCTCTAGCTTTAAGAACACGTCTCATAATTTTACCACTTCTTGTTTTTGGTAGCGTCTCAACAAATGTAATTGATTCAGGTTTTGCAATTGGTCCTAACTCATGACCAACATGATCTCTAACATTTTTTTCTAGTTCTGCATCTGCGGTTAACCCAGCATTTAATATAACGTAAGCATGTATTGCATTTCCTTTTAATTCATGAGGCAAAGCAATAACAGCTGCTTCTGCAATTTTAGGAAAACTTACTAATGCACTTTCAATTTCGGCTGTACCTAATCTGTAACCACTAACTTTTATTACATCATCAATTCGTCCAATAATCCAAACGTAACCATCTTCATCTATTCTTGCAGAATCACCGGCTTTGTACCAACCTTGCTTTTCGTAATCTTTCCAATATGTTTCAACATATCTTGCGGGATCTCCCATAATTGTTCTTGCCATTCCTGGCCAAGGACCTTTGATTACTAGTTTTCCTTCCTCTCCAGCTTTTACTGGTTTTCCATTATCATCAACAACATCAACTTCAATTCCAAAAAATGGTTTTGTCCCAGAACCAGGTTTAAGTGGTGTAATAGGCAAAGGCGTTATCATAAATCCGCCAGTTTCTGTTTGCCACCACGTATCCATAATAGGACATTTTTTATTTCCAATAACTTTATGATACCATTTCCAAGCTTCGGGATTTATTGGTTCGCCAACTGATCCGAGTAAACGTAACGAACTAAGATCATGCTTCTGCGGCCATTGATCTCCAAATCTCATAAGTCCTCTAATAGCAGTAGGCGAAGTATATAAAATAGATATTCCATATTTCTCAACCATAGCCCACCATCTATTTGGGTAAGGATGATTTGGCGCTCCTTCGTACATCATTACAGTTGCTCCATTTATTAGCGGAGCATAAACAATGTAGCTATGTCCGGTAATCCAACCTGGATCTGCAGCACACCACCAACGGTCATCATCTTTAATATCAAAAACCATTTTGTGAGTTGTGGCAGTATAAACTTGGTAACCACCATGTGTATGAAGTACACCTTTTGGTTTGCCAGTTGTTCCAGAAGTATAGAGAATGAAAAGCATATCTTCAGAATCCATAACTTCAGTTTCACATTTATTATGTGCAATTGGAAGAGATGCTAAATCGTGATACCAGAAATCTCTATCGTTTTCCATGTAAACTTCATGTCCGGTTCGTTTAACTGTTATGCAAGCTTCAATGGTAGGCGAGCGACTAATTGCTTCGTTTACAATTCCTTTAAGATCATTAATTTTTCCACGTCTCCAACCACCATCAGCTGTTACTAGCACTCTACTGTGCGCATCGGAAATTCTATCGGCAAGAGCTTCAACACTAAAGCCGCCATACACCACACTATGTGCTGCTCCAATTTTTGCACAAGCTAACATTGCAAAAACAAGCTCAGGTATTTGAGGCATATAGATTGTTACTATCTCACCTTTTTTAACACCCATACTTTTTAGGATGTTTGCCATTTTTGTAACTTCTCTGTTTAGAGCATGATAAGAATAAACTTCAACATCACCAGGCTCTCCTTCCCAAATTATTGCAATTTTATTTTTACGCCAAGTTTTTAAATGTCTATCAATTGCATTTTGAATTATATTTGTTTTTGCTCCAGTAAACCATTTGTAGAATGGTTTCTTTTTATCATCAAGAACTTTATTCCACTTTTTGTACCAGTCAAGTTCTTCTGCTTGCTCTGCCCAAAAACCTTCTTTGTCTTTAATAGATTTCTTGTAAAGTTTATCGTACTCTTTTACATTAGCATTATCAATTACACTTTGTATAGGATAGTAAATTTCAGATTTTTTCTTTTTGGTTTTTTTAGCCATTGTATCTCCGTCTATTTTGAGAAGTGAAATATTTGTTTTCTAAAATAACAAAAAAGAGACCAAGCAAAAAGATATTTAAGTCTCTACCCTTATACTGCAAAAATTATTTCCATTGGATTATTAAACACAGAAACAGAAGGAACTTTAGTTCTTTACTCTTCTTCATCAACTTCGGAGGAAAATGAAGAACGGGAAGTTGAAGAAAAGAATATTAAATACAAAAGATTAAGCGAAGTTGAACTATTAAAATCGTTTTGGAATTACATTGCAAAACGGATAAAGTAATTACATTTAACGGACGTAACGTTGACCTTCCATTTTTGATGTTGTGTTCTGCAATGTTAAATGTTAAGCCTTCAGTAAATTTAATTCATAACCGTTATAATATTACTCGCCATATTGATTTACTTGACCAATTTACTTTTTATGGAATAACTAGAAAATTCAATTTAGATTTTTACTGCCACGCATTTGGAATAACTTCTCCAAAATTAAAAGGTATTTCTGGAATGGAAGTGAAGGAACTTTACAAAGCTGGAAAGACAAAAGACATAGCTATTTATTGTGGTGAAGATGTAAAAGCGACTTATGAGCTTTATAAAATATGGAATGAGTTTCAAATGTATAAGGATTCTAAGAATAAAAACTTTATTTGCCTGGCACTTTGAAAGTGCCAGGCAAAATAATTTTACTTTTTCAATTCTTCAATCAAAGCCGGCACAACTTCAAATACATCTCCGGTAATTCCATAATCTGCAACCTGAAATATTGGTGCATCAGCGTCTTTATTAATAGCAACAATATATTTTGAAGAACGCATTCCGGCAAGATGTTGAATAGCTCCCGAAATGCCAAGAGCCACATATAAGTTAGGCGAAACAGTTTTACCAGTTTGTCCTACTTGCTCGCCGTGAGGTCTCCATCCAGCATCAACAACTGCTCTTGATGCACCAACAGCAGCTCCAAGAACTTCGGCTAAATCTTCTACAAGTTTAAAACTTTCTGCATCTTTCATTCCTCGTCCACCGGAAACAATTATTGAAGCTTCTGCAACATCTAGCTTGCCACTTGCTTGTTTTGTTTCCACAACTTTATCTTTTAAGTTAACATCAACATCTTTAGTAGAAACTTCCGCCAAACTATCATTTGGTTCACCTGGGTTAAAAACGTTTGGGCGAATTGTAAAAACTTTAATATCGGAATTTACTTTGACATCAATTAATGCTTTGCCAGCATAGATTGGTCTTGTTGCAATAATCTCACCTCCATCAACTTCAAGAGCGGTTACATCCATTGCAATTCCACCATCTAACTTTGCAGTTATACGTGGAGCTAAATCTTTCCCCATTGAAGTATTGCCAATTATTAAAACATCAGCATTAATTTCTTTTACAAAATCAGATACAGCTTGCGAGTATCCTGAAGCTGAATAATTTGCAAATTCAGAATTTCTTAAATGGGTTACTTTTGATATTCCGTAATTCCCAATTTTATTTATATCTGTAATATCGCTTCCAACAATAACAGCCTCGACATCACAACTTAATTTAGAAGCTAAATCAGAACCAGCCTTTGCTACTTCAAAAGAAACTTTTTTTAATTGACCTTCTCTTTGTTCAAGTACTACTAAAATTTTATTTGCCATTTTTAATCCCCTTAAATAACTTTAGCTTCTTCTTTTAATAAACGCACCAATTCAGCAACTGCACTTGCATCTGAACCTATAATTTTACCAGGTTGTTTGCCATCCGGTTTTTTCATTTGTAGAACTTCAATTTTGTTATCAAAAGGAGTAGCATCTTTTTCTTCAATGATTTTTCTTTTAGCTGCCATTATTCCTTTTAAGGAAGCATACCTTGGTTCATTTAATCCTTTTTGAGTAGTGATAACAGTGGGAAGCAAGGTTTCAACAACTTCTTTTCCACCTTCAATTTCTCTTTCAGCAGTAATTTTATTATCTTCAAGATTAAAATCAGTTACAACGCTTACACAATTATAGCCCAAAAATTCGGCAGCTAATTGCCCGGTAATTGAGTTATCATAATCAACGGCTTGTTTGCCAAAAAATACAAGTTCAGCTTCTTGAGTTTTAATTTCTTCGGCAAGTGCTTTTGCAAGGCTTACTGAATCTCTGAAGTTTGAATCTTTAAGAAGAACTCCTGTATCAACTCCCATAGCCAGAGCTTTTTTAATTGTTTCTTTATTTGCATCAGTTCCAAGACTAATTACAACAACTTCTCCGCCAACTTTTTCTTTTGTATTGAGAGCTTCTTCAATTGCCAATTCATCATAAGGATTTACAATATATGTAACTCCATTCGGGTCAATAGTTTTACTATCATCAGATATTATTACTTTTGTGGCTGTATCAGGCACGTGACTTACACAAACAGCTATTTTCATATTACCTCCAAATTTATAGCATTGAATATTTAAATCATTTACTATAAATATAATATAATTGTGGGAAGAATTGGAAAGATAAAAATATTATTTTATGGCACTAACCAATTGAATCTTAACAAAATCTAAATGAGTTTTAAGCTGGGGTGAGAATTTTAGGAAAAATATATGAGGACAAATGCAAACCCTACAATGTGAGCAAATGCCAAACTGGCGACTAAAACTTTCTTCCTAAATAAACCCTTTTCATGTTCTTTATCTTCAGCAAAGAGTGTTTTATTATAATAATCCCCTTTGGAGGGGTCCCAATTAGAGTTTTTTAAGGGTTCTTTTATAAAATTAGACATACGATAATACCTTTATTTTGAGTATAAAATAATACTAAATATTTAAAGTAGAAGTTAATATTTTAATAACAAATACGTGTTATTAAATTCTAAATTAAATTTAGAATTTAATAATATTCTACGAAAAAAATATAACTACACTTACTAATAAAACTATGTGTACAGAAATTAAACTACCAATTAAATAATTTCTTCTATTTATTTTTCTTTCGTGGAATTCATCATCTGCAACTATGCTGGCACTATAATAATCTCCGTGAGTTGGATTCCATTCTGGATGTGATAGAGGTGTTGCTATAAAATCTGACATATTCTCTCCCTTGTTTGTTGATGTATAAATAGTTCTAAAATTGTTTTTTGTAATCGATAACACAAAGGAATTGAACTGAGTTTTCTATGCTGTGATTTAGAGCACACCTAATATTAAAATGAGAAAAACGTGCTTTACAATAACTAGTTAAATTTATCAAATGCTAATTTTATTTATAGTACATATTGTTGCTAATCACAACTCTTTACTTATTTAGCTATTTATTAATGTCTAAAAGGAGACTAATATTATGATACTAGAAGTAAATGGAAATGATGGTAAATATTTGCTTAAAGACCAATCAACAATTATTCAGGTTAGTAGAAATAACAAAGATGATTTGGCTACAAAAAATATAACACACATTATTACTGATACAATCGAAAACAAGGAAGATAGACTACAAGTATCAGAGAAAATAATTGAATTTTTAACTCAATAATCTTTTTAAATGTCCGAATATGATGTACAAAAAATATTTTATTCAGTTAATTAAAAATAATGTAGGTAGTAGATTATGAATGCTCAAAAAGTAAATTCAGCGGAAGAACAAAATAAAAATGTTGATGAATTTTCCTCTCGTGTAAAAAATAGATTCTCAATGTCTGGTAGTTCACTTCTGGGTGAAATGGAACATGAAACAAATATGTTTGGGAAAAATTTAACTCAATCAGAAAATTTTGTTGTAATTAATATTGAATTTACACGAGCTACATTAAGAGAAGCAAGTAATTTTAAATCTTATATTGAAAAAGTTATTCAAGAAGAAGAAAAGAACATTGTTGTAAATCTAAATAAATGCGAATTTATTGATTCTTCTTTCTTTGGAGTTTTGGTTGGAACTTTAAAAAGGTTAAAAGCTATGCAAAAAGATTTCTATTTAGTTTATAGCGATGATCATCAATTGCCAATATTTTCCGCTACCGGATTGGATAAAGTTTTTACTGTGTTTAATAGTGTTGAAGAAGCAATTAATCAATAATAGACAAAATAATTTAGTTTAGAAACTATTTTGAAGTTTCTAAACTTTGTTTTCTTTCCAATCTTTCTCTATACAACTGAGCTATTTCTGCTCCAATAATAAAAAGTATAGACGAATAAAATAACCAAAACAATAAAACCAATATCAGCAAGAAAGCTCCGTAAAGTTTATTGGCGGAAAGAAAAGTTTGAATATAATATCCAAACCCAAATCTAGCAATCTCCCATAAAATAGTTGCCCACAATGCTCCCACAAAAGTTACTTTTTTATTCAGTTTAGCGTAAGGAACAATAGAGTAGAAAATAAACAACAAAAACAATAACACTAAAAACGATGTTAAAGGAAAAATAACAGATACAAAATCATTGATTCTAAATCTTTGTAGTATTTCTATATTTTCAGTTGCATTAATAAATATATTTATAGTTGGTAACACAAAAGTTGAAACTAAAACTAGAAGAATAATTAAAAAGACCATTCCAAAATCTCTTAATAATCCAACTAATACTCCTTTGCTTTTTGTTACTCCAAAAATTCTGTTTAGAATAGTTCTCATACTACTGAACAACCAAGTGGACGTAAAAAATAAACCAGCCAAACCCAAATAAAATGCTGCGGTTGTATATTGATAGACTTCAGGGATTCTTCTTAAAATTACTTCGGTAGTATATTTTGCATATTCGGGATAAGGAATCATAGTATTGATAAACTTTGAGATATTCTCATCAATTGTTGTTGGGTCAATAACAACACCAAGAACTGCAAAGACCAATAGTAGTATAGGGATTGTGGAAAGTATTAGTGAGAAAGCAATTCCGCCACCAGAAAGGAAGATATGGTGTTTATCTATTCTTTTAAATAAACCAATTACATAATGATTAAAAAAATCAAGCGCTTTGCGGTAGAAATCAAAAGAAAAAAGTCCGCCCAAAAACCTTAAAGTCTTAAACTTGCTCATTCATCAAATTGGGAATTGCCTGATAAAACAATTCGTTCAATTTATCTATTGGGAAATTATTATTTTTATTTACAGTAAAGTCTGTGCCACCTGTTAATCCTAAAAATGTAAAAGGACTTTTGGTTTCTTTCAATAGTTTGATGAAATCTTCATCGTTATCTTGTGGAACAGAAACAATAACTCTGCTTTGGGATTCAGAAAAAAGTGAAAAATCTTCTCTGGTTTTTATTGGAATATTAACCGAAGCACCAATTTGATTTGGCTCGTTAATAATGCAACATTCTGCAATGGCACAAATTATTCCGCCATCAGAAACATCGTGAGCAGATTGAATTATTTTCTGTTTAATTAATTCTAGAATTACCTTTTGTAAATCACTTTCTTTTTGTAAATCTACAGATGGAGAGTTACCAGAAACAGTATTGTGAATTACACTTAAATATTCGCTTCCACCAATTTCTTCAAAGTCTTCTCCAATTACATAAATTTTATCATTTTCATTTTTAAAGTATGATGTCATAATATTATTTACATCATCAATCAAGCCAATCATTCCAATTACGGGAGTTGGGTAAACAGATGTCTCGGGACTTTCATTGTAAAAACTGACATTACCACCGGTAACCGGAGTGTTAAAAAATCTACAAGCTTCTCCCATTCCCTCAATTGATTTTGTGAATGTCCAATAAACTTCGGGGTCATAGGGGTTTCCATAATTTAAGCAATTTGTAATTGCAAGTGGTTTACCACCGGAGCAAACAATATTTCTTGCTGCTTCTGCAACAGCAATTTTTGTTCCTTCTTTTGGATTTAGATAAACATATCTTCCGTTGCAATCTGTTTGCATTGCAATTGCTTTATCCGTTCCTTTAATTCTAACAACTGCCGAATCACATCCGGGTCCGATTACAGTATTAGTTCTAACCATATAATCGTATTGTTCATACACCCATTTTTTTGAAGCTATGTTTGGTGAAGAAAAAACTTTTTCAAATGTTTCAACAATACTTTTTGGTTGCGGTAGTTTTGCTAAATCAAAATTCTGAGTTTCTTCCAAGTAAGTTGGCTTCTTTGTTTCCCTATGATATACGGGAACGCCACCACCAAGAGCTAACTCAAAAGGTGGAATATTTGTTTCTTGTTTATCTCTATATGAAATTATTAAATCTTTATCGTCAGTTACAAAACCAATATTTTCACAATTCAAATCCCACTTTTCAAAAATATCTTTTACCTTTTGTTCGCACTCCGGTTTAACAACCACAAGCATTCTTTCCTGACTTTCAGAAAGCATTATTTCGTAAGCTGTCATTGAGTTTTCTCGCAAGGGAACATTATCCAAATTGATAACCATTCCTGCCTCTCCCTTATCACTCATCTCGCAAGACGAGCAAGAAATTCCGGCAGCTCCCATATCTTGAATTCCAACAATTAAATCTTGCTTAATAATTTCTAAAGTTGCTTCCATCAAAAGTTTTTCTGTAAAAGGATCTCCCACTTGAACGGATGGACGTTTTGATTCTGACTCTTCACTAATTTCTACAGAAGCAAAAGTTGCTCCGTGAATTCCATCTCTTCCTGTTGCAGCTCCCACAATCATAACCGGATTGTTAACACCTTCGGCAATAGCAGAAGCGGTTTTGTTAGCATCAACAATTCCAACTGCCATTGCATTTACAAGTGGATTGCCAGTATAAACATCATCAAAATAAACTTCACCACCAACAGTTGGTACTCCAAAACAATTACCATAATTAGCAATTCCTTTTACAACACCTTCAAAAAGAAATTTTGTTCTTGGGTTAGTAAGTTTGCCAAAGCGAAGAGAATTTAAAGCTGCAATTGGTCTTGCTCCCATTGTAAAAATATCTCTTAAAATTCCACCAACTCCAGTTGCAGCACCTTGGAATGGTTCAACAGCAGAAGGATGATTGTGGCTTTCAATTTTAAAAGCAATTGCTTGTCCATCACCAATATCAACAAGTCCAGCATTTTCTTCTCCTGCTCCAACAAGAAGATTTTCTCCATCCCTTGGTAGTGTTTTTAAAAGTGCAATTGAGTTTTTATAACTGCAATGTTCACTCCACATAACACTAAAAATACCTAGTTCCGTATAGTTAGGTGTTCTATCTAATTTTTGGCAAATTGATTCAAATTCTTCTTTGGTTAATCCGTGTTCTTCGGCAAGTTCAACTGTAATTTTAGGTTCATTCATAGTAAAATATATTTGGTTGCGTTTAGTTTAATAATGACTACGCAAATATACTAAACTCAAATTAGTTTTATAAAGTTGAAATGAGTTGTTTCTTTAGGCTTACAAGCTGAGGATGGAGAATGTAACTGTGAGGTCGAAACTTCTTAAAAAGAAAAATAATTTACGGTCAATCCTTACTTTTTTTGATATGAAATAAACTTAGAAAAAGAAAGAATAATAAAACCCCATGAAGATATTAGTATGTCATTTAAATTTAACATAAATAATTCCTTTGAACCGATAGAAAATGCTAAAAGTTTGGTAATAATAATAAGTGAAAGAACTATTGCAAAGCCAAATGAACCAACCCTCAATGAAGTTATTACAGAAGTAATGAATCCACCAATTGAAACTTTGTTTTCCTGAAGAGTACTATTAGAATTATTAAAATTACTTATAGTGTCAATTTTATTTTCGGCTTCATTTTTTAGCATATTCTTACCAAGGTTTAGTTTATTTATTATATAACTCTTTTTCTATTTACAAAGTTATTGTTAAATAATTATTAAGAAATGATCTGCATCACCTTTAAAAAAAATATCTTTGTACGATAATACTAACTCGAATGGATGAAAAAATAATTGCTCTGTCATTATTTATTGACAAAGGTAAATCGCTTTATAACAATAGGATATAGAATTTATAGAAAAAATTGTCAATAATTGTTTCAGTCCTTTTTTGATCAAGTGTTGCAAAATAGAATTTTTGACTGATGATAGATGGATTTGAAAGGTTTTTGCAAAAACCAAATGTGATGGTTGGCACGGATAATGAATACGCCTTATAGTAATTTATAAATTATAATAGGCATTCTTATGATATTAAAGAAAAACTGTGTTACTATTTCTCAGCTAAATAATGTACAACTAATTTGCAGCTATTTGTTTCTTAAAAAAACTGCAAAACATTTTTATCAAAAGAAACTTGCAATATTATTTAAGAAAGAAAAAGAAGCCATTATTAGAGATTTAATTTTGTTTCAGAGATTAAAGGAACATGAATATTTTTTAAGATGTTCTACTCCTCAAAAATGGTTGGAAAATAAATCTGTTTATAAAAATTTAAAAGAAGAATTATTAAAAAGAGAAATTTTACCTAACAAATTAGATTTAGCATAATTTCTAGTGAACTATGAAAATAAAAAAATTCTACTATTACTCTCCTGAAAAATTAAAACTTGTACCCATTAAGAATCTTAAGAAAAAGATTTTACTGGGAATTAGTTTAGTAACTTTTGTTTTTATATCTCTAGCATTTGGTGCCGGAAATTTATTTTTTAGTAATTCGAACAATGCTATTTCTGAAGATGTTTTAGAAGCTAACGAAGAGTTAAGCAAAGAATTGGTTAAGCTAGAATCCAAGTATATAAGTTTGAATAAAAAGTTTAATCAAATTGCAGAAGAATCAAACTTACTTAGACTTTCAGTTAACCTAGAACCTTTGGATGCAATTGATAGAAAAATTGGTGTGGGTGGCTCTGTGTTTGGTTCATCTGTAGAATTAACAACAGAACATGAAAATAAAAAAGTATCAGAAGTCCACGCCATAATTAAAAATATAGAATCTAACTTTAATTTTGAACTGAGTAATTATTCAGAAATAAAAGAAAAGTTTTCCGAAAATAAAAAGCTATTTCAATCAATTCCAGCAATTAAACCAGTCTTCACTCCAATAGGAAATCGGTTTGGAATGAGATTTCATCCTATATTAAAAATTAGAAGAATGCATAATGGTCTAGACTTTTTAGCAAACACTGGTGAATCAGTTTACGCACCTGGGAATGGAGTGATTTCTTACGTTGGAAGAAAAGGTGGTTATGGTAAGGTAGTTAAGATTGATCACGGGTTTGGCTATGCAACACTGTATGCTCATCTTTCAAAAATTGAAGTTAAAAAAGGACAAAAAATTGAAAGAGGTGAACTGATTGCTAAAACCGGAAATACTGGAAGTCTTTCAACAGGTCCTCATTTACATTACGAAGTTATGCACAATGGAATTAGACTTAACCCAAGAAATTTTATATTTGATGATGTGAAACTTTTCGATATTAGACAGAAAAATATTATAGCTAAGAACTAAATGACAATTTGCTTTCTAATCTTTTTTAGTAGTTAGTTGCATTCAAATAACTCTCCGTAAAACTTTCAAAAAATCTCCTTATAATTTTATAATTAGTAAAGAAAAATGCTAATATTTTTCTGTTATTAAGCGATAATAATTACAAAAGTATATTATTGTTTAAAGGAATACCATTAAGGCTCTCAAATAAAAATGTCATTTAGAATTATTTACATATTATTTGCAATTTTATCATTCGCAAGTGATTTTTATGCTATCTCTTTGCCAAAAGCAAAAGCTGATTTTAGTGTTTTACAAGATAGTTTAGAGAAAAAGTTTAAACTTGAACAAGTTGATACTAATAAAATAAAATTATTAAATTCGTTAGCTTGGAACTTTGCAACTGATGATTTTAATAAAAGTATTCTGTATGCAGATTCGGCTTTTACTTTCTCAAATAAAATCAATTGGAAAAAAGGTAAGGCGGAAGCATTAAATAATATGGGTGAAGCTTATAGGTATAATGGTGATATTAAACTATCACTAGAAAAACATCACAAAGCTCTTACTATTTACGAAGAAATAAATGACCATAAATTATATGCACTTACTCTTAGTAATATTGGAATTGCTTATTATAATATTTCAGACTTCTCACAGTCCTTTCTTCATTTTATTAAATCGCTAGAAATTTTTCAAAGCTTAAATAACAAAAATGGTGAGCTAAATAATTTAGGATATATTGGAATTCTTTTTAGTGCTAATAAACAAAAAGAAAAAGCAATAGAATATTTTGAACAAGCCTTGTCAATTGCGGAAAAGATTAACGATAGTTCAAAAATTGCTACACAGTTAGGGAATATTGGAACTGTGTATATGGAAATGGAAAATTATGAGCAATCACTAAATTTTTATAAACGAGCATTAGAATTATTTGAAACTTTAGAAGACTATTATAACTATTCAATTTACTTGGGAAATACGGGACTGGTCTATACAGAAATAGGTAAATATTCTGAAGGGTATAAATACTTTGAGGAATCTTTAAAATATGCTACTCAGATTGACGATAGCTATGGAATTGCTCATCAATATGCAAACATTGGAGAGTTGCACTTTAGAAAAATTACAGATAAAAAATATAGTATCGGTTCAACTAATTATTTAAGTGCTTTCTCAAATTCAATTCAATATTATAAAAAATCAATAAAACTATTTGAGAAGTTAGAAGCGAAAGAAGAACAAAAAAAATATTTATTCGAACTTCATAAAGTTTATAAATTAAAAAAAGATTATAAAAAAGCACTTTCTACTTTTGAATTTGCTCAACAATTGCAAGATACAATTCATTCGAATAAAAATAAAAAGGCAATTGCTCAGTTAGAAATAAAACAAGAGTTGAATATTAAGGATAAAGAAATTGACATTCTTAATAAAGATAAAGAATACGATGCTTATGTTAGAAAATCTATTTCGCTATTTGCAGTGCTTGTTTTATTGATTTCAATTATAATATTCTATTCTTATTATAGAAAAAAGAAACACAATCAATTACTTCAAAAAAATATTTCAAAAAGAATTAAAGCTGAAAAAGATTTAAGATCTAAGCAACTTGAATTAGAACTTGAACAAGAGTTTTTGGAACAAAGTATATGGGAACGAACTAGGGAATTGGAAGATGAAATTATTGAACGAAGGAAATTTGAAGAGAAATTAAGTACAGAAAAAATAAAAGCTGAAACTGCAAGTAAAGCAAAAACTACATTTTTAGCTAATATGAGTCACGAGTTACGCAACCCATTGTTGGGTATTTTAGGTTACTCCGATTTATTAAAAAGTGTACTTGAAGATGAAGAAGAAAGAGAAATGGCTGAAGGAATTAACAACTCAGGGAAAAGATTGTATAATACTGTGAGCTTAGTTTTAGATTTGGCTCGTATAGAATCAGACAAACAAGAAGTTATTATTGAATCGTTAGATATTAATAGTGAGTTAACTGAAATTTACAACTCCTATAAAGGGGCAGTTGTAAAGAACGATAAATTGGAACTTATGCTTAGTGTATCTGATGAACCAAATTTTTTAAATATTGATAAAACTATGTTCAAAGTAATTTTTGATAATTTGATTAACAATGCCATAAAGTTTACAGAAAAAGGAAAAATAAATATTGAAACTGGAATAGAACAAATTAAAGGTAAAACATTTAGATATATTTCTGTTTCTGATACTGGGATAGGAATGAATGAAGAAAACATTCCAATGATATTTAATGAGTTCCAACAACTTAGTGAAGGTTTTACAAAGGATTACCAAGGTAGTGGTTTAGGTTTATCTGTTACTAAAAAATACATAGAAATATTGAAAGGAAGTATTGAAGTAAAAAGTCAAGTAGGTATAGGAACAGAATTTAAGGTTTACTTCCCAACAGATCTGCAAGCTGTAGCATAAAGAAATTAACAAAAAACAAATCACTTAGAAGTAGAAACTTCTGAAAAATTATTAGGTTAACATTTGTCACACTATACCCAACGGTAATTAATTGAAAAGATATGTCATTCCTGTATATGTTACGTAATTCACGGACAAAATTCCATTGGTTTTTTGCCATCAATTCCTTGATGTGGACGTTCGTGATTATAATAATATAAGTATTGTAATAATTCTTCTTGTAGTTCTGCTAATGTTTCAAATGTTTAGAGAATTCTAAATGTTAAACTTAGTACAAACTAGGTTTTGTTCTTGTCCAGCCATAACGTGAAAAGTGATGTAATTCAGCATCAAAAACCATTAAAGTTCGTGAGTTAGGATTCCACTTAATGTTTTTATAATCAACATTCTCAAATGTTCCATCTAGTTTGTAATATTGAAAATCCAAACTATCGGGATTAATTTCAAAGTCTTTAGTTATTCCCTTATACTTCAAATCAAGAATTACCGGAATATCAAAAGTAAAAGGAGTTGGATGTAATTCCACAGAAAGTTGATTTGGGTCAAATACCATTTCAAAAGTTAACTCTCCTTCAAAAGCACCTTTGGGAATAGTTAAGTAAGCCTCTAATTTTAACGACTCAGTTCCGTTTGACCAAGTATGTTTCTCAATTATTTTCCCACCTTTGTTTCCATTTATGGTATAAGTTCTGGAATATTTATCCTTTACAATTGTGTATTCAGATATGGTAGAAGCTTTTGCACTATTATCTTTAGGAATGGATTGTATAGATGTTGCATCAAATTCTACTTCTGGCTGAAGTAACATACTATCATCTTGACAACCAACAAAAAGAAACCCAATTACTAATACTAAGGTTAATAACTTTTGCATTTAACTACTCCTTTTGATTTGCTAAATTTTGTTTTTCTTGAAACTACTTTCGGTAGTTTAATCTTTAAGTTTAGTGATGTAACTCACAATTGAATACTTATTGGAAATACTATTTATTTCTCTGTAAGTAGTTGTATATTCGGTAGATATGTAGATTTGTTTAGTGATGTAAATCACATTTGAAAATGAAATTATGAGGTTGGTGTTGATTCTCTTTGTTGAATTAAATGGATAGAAGCTAACTATATAGCTTACTTAAAATCTCTAGAGTCTAATTTATAATTTTTTGCTGATCTTAAAGAATTAAAATATCCAACCCTTACTCTAAACCAAATTCTATTTTTTATCTGTTTGGATTTTACAATAAAAGACTGATGTCCAGCTTCGATTAGTTTAGCTCTAAGTTTTTCTGCTGAACCTTTTTTTCTAAAAGCTCCAACTTGAAAACAATACAAATTTCCATCTGTAAAGAAAAGTCTTGGCAGAGCTTGCTCGTTTAAGTATTGATAGGAGATATTTATTTTCTTAAACTTTGCTTTCTTATTTATAGAAGTGTCTTGTTTAATTGGGATTGTTTTTTTTGTGTCAACTTTTTCTTTTGGTTTTTTAATTTCAATTTTTTCAATGATTTCTTTTTGAGGAATGGCAATAATTTTACAACCATCTGAGTTTACTTTTACATTTGCTAATGTGTTCGGGCATTTATCCAAATAGTCAGGAACTCCATCCATATCAGAGTCATTATTTTTTTCTTTTATAGGAAGTTCTGTAGAAGTTTTCTTCTTCTGGTTCTCAACTACTTCTACTTTTTGAGTTGTATCATCTTCATAAAAAACACTTTCAATATCATCCACTTTTTTTGTACAACCAAATTCATCTACTACTGTTCCCAAAGGTGTGTCGGGACAAAAATCCTTGCTATTAGATATTCCGTCATTATCAGAATCAGTACTATTAGTTCCTCCATAGTAAAAAGAAAGTCCAAAGAAAATTGATAAAAATTTGTCATTTTGTTCATCTATTTTCAAATCATCTAAATAATCAGAATTTGTAATGTTATAATTAACTCCAAAGTTTACACTCCAAAACTCTCTTACTAAAAAACGTATTCCAAGTTCTGCCGTGTACATTGTTAGAGATAAATCATATTTCCTATTTAAATTATTTGGAAGTAGATTCCCGGTTTTGTCCTTTGGGTTAATTCTTAAATGCGAAATTGTTGCAGATAAATATGGAATGCTATAACCTAATTTGCTTGCATAGGTTATACCAGTACCAAGAAAAAATAAGTTCGTATTAAAATTAGGATTGTTAAACTTTTCATAATCATTTCTACCAACTGAATTTAAACTTCCCAATCCGGTTGTTACTTTTAGTCCTAAAGCATTAGTTGATTTTACCGGAAGAAAAAATTCAATAGTTCCTCTACTTAATAATTGAGGGCGAGGGTAAATGAAATCTGTATAGGAATGAGTAAAACCAAATTCACCAGAAAATACAACCTTGCCAGAGAAAGGATGAAAATGGTTATATCTTTTACTTTGACCAAATGTTACGAATGATGATAAAGCAAAAAATAAAATTATAAACTTAAGTAGTTTCATTTTGAATTAATTTGTTAGCCTCGGTTAGAAATATAATTAAATGATAATTGCCAATTGTTCTTTTTATACTAAGCACAAATCCCGCTAAAAAAATATCGGGACAAGTTTGGTTTTCGGGAAAATATTATTATTGTATGTCTAAATATGTCATTCTGAATGAAGATGCTTTTTGTTGAAATAGCTTGCCCGACTTCTTTATGGCGGGAAGAATCTCATAACTATTAGAGTTCGAGATATTTCCACCGCAAAATAACTGCGGGGTAAACGAACGTTCAAAAGACAAACTCCCTCAATATGACAACTTTAAAATCCGAAAACCAAACTTGTCCCGTTGTTTTTGCGGGAATCGGTTTTAGTATAGTTCTCAATTTTCTTATTAGCTTAATTTAGTTGGAAGTCATTATTTTCAATACATACACTAATAGATGCTAATAATTTTACTACACAAACAATATTGAAACAAGTATATTTATTTGATAATTTAATTTTTAATCAAAAAGATAAATTAGCTTATGTCTCTCTTCCAAAAATCTGTAGTTAACAAATACCTATCAAATCAAGATTCTCTAGTAGTAACAAAAGCATATAATAAATTCAAAGAATTTTATGGTGATGCTGAAAGAATCGAGAATATTAAACTACTCAAAGAAGAAAATTATCAAGAAGGATTTCTTAGAGAAATATTTGTTCAAGTTCTTGGTTACACAATCAATCCAGATAAAAATTATAACCTTACCACCGAATACAAAAACGAAACCGATTCTAAAAAAGCAGATGGTGCAATACTACAAGATGGAAATGCAATTGGAGTTATTGAACTTAAATCTACTAAGACGGTTAACCTTGAATCAATTATTAAGCAAGCATTTAATTACAAAAATCATCAATCAAAATGTAGATATGTAATTACATCAAACTTCGAGAAGCTGAACTTCTATATTGATAATGCTACCGAGTGGGAAGAATTTAATTTATTTACAATTACAGAAGATGAATTTAAGTTTTTCTATTTGCTTTTAAATAGCAACAATTTGTTAACTGATTTACCATTAAAACTTAAAGAAGAATCAAGACTGCACGAAGAAAACATTTCTGATAAACTTTATAAAGATTACTCAAAGTTCAAACAAAAGATTTATAATAATCTTGTAAAGAACAATCCGCAATACGATAAACTTATTCTGTTTAAGAAATCTCAAAAGTTATTAGATAGAATGTTGTTCATCTTATTTGCAGAAGATAGTGGATTAGTTCCACCAAATGCGATTTCAAAGATTGTAGATCAATGGAAAAAGTTTACAGAACTTGATGAACCAGTAACGCTTTATTCAAGGTTTATAAAATTATTCAATCACTTAAATGTTGGTCATAAATATCCAACATACTCACTTCCAGCTTACAACGGTGGTTTGTTTAGCGAAGATGAAATATTGGATAATGTTAAAATTGATGATGAAGTTCTTCTTGATGATATACTTCATCTTTCAGCATATAATTTTAATACGGAAATTGATGTAAATATTCTAGGTCATATTTTTGAACATAGTTTAACAGAGATTGAAGAAGTTACTGCTGAGATTGAAGGTACACTTGTTGAACGTGAAAAATCCAAACGTAAAAAGGATGGAATATTTTACACTCCCAAATACATAACCAAGTACATAGTTGATAATACAGTTGGTGCTTTGTGTAATGAAAAGAAAAAAGAATTATGTCTTGATATTATTGATGAAACAATACTTGAGAATAGTAAAACCAAAAAAGGAACACTTACTAAAAAAGCAAAAGAGTTATTTGATAACCTTGATATATATAGAGAATACGTTCTATCGTTAAAAATACTTGACCCCGCTTGTGGCAGCGGTGCATTCTTAAACCAAGCATTAGAATTTTTAATTGAAGAGCATAAATGGATTGATGAACATAAAAGTAGTTTACTAAAAGAAGGGTTCTCCATTTCAGAGTATGAAAAAGATATTGTTGAACATAATCTTTTTGGAGTTGATATAAATGAAGAAGCTGTAGAGATTGCAAAGTTATCTTTGTGGTTACGAACTGCAAAAAAAGGGAGAAAACTTTCAACACTAAGTAATAATATTAAATGTGGTAACTCTCTTATTGATGACCCCGAAGTAGCTGGAGATAAAGCTTTTAATTGGAGTGAAGAGTTTAAAGAAATAATGAGTAGTGGTGGTTTTGATGTTGTAATTGGTAATCCTCCTTATGTAGATAATAGAGGATTTAATAAAAAGGATTTAAGCTATTTATATCAAACTTTTCCAAACTCATTTAAAAAATCTAGTACGACTAAGTTTAAGACAACAAAATTAAATTTAATTGCTCCATTTATAGAGTTAAATAATAATATCTTAAAAGATAATGGTTTCCTAAGTTATATCTTTCATAAGAATATATTTAAAACAAATAGTTACACAGCTATTAGAGAATTTATTCTAACAAATTTTGACATCAAATTATTGACAGATTGGGGAGCTGGTCAATTTGTTGATGTAGTTGCAGAAACAGCTACCTTTGTTCTAAAAAAAGGACAAATTGAAAATGATTTAATTAATGTAGAGTTTTACAGTTTAGCTGATAAGCTCCGTGAAAACAATCAAAATCAAAGTGTATTTCTAAATTCAAATGAATTTATTTTTGGAATATACGCAAATGCTAAAGATAGACTGATATTAGAAAAAATCGAAATGAATTCAAAATTACTTGAAACTTTTGTAAATATTAATAATGGTATAGTTACAGGAAATGACAAATTATATTTGTCTAAGACTAAAATTGATAATTCTTCTAAAAAGGTTGTAAGAGGTAAAAACATTAAACGATATAACTCTTTGATGGAAGATGAATTTATTTTTTACGATAAAGAAAGACTATTAAGAGCAAGGGATGAAAATATTTTTAAAGCTGATGAAAAGTTAATAATGCAAATGATTAATATAAATTTCGTTTTAACTTATGATGACAATCAATTTTATAACTTGGGAACAACATACGCTATAACAAGCAAAACTAACCTTTCTATTAAATATTTATTAAGCGTATTAAATTCTTCATTGATTAATTATTATTACAAAAAAAAATTCACTAATGATTCATCATTGACTAATGCTATTTCTACAAAAAACCTTTTTAATATTCCTATTAAAGAAATCATACAAAAGACTCAACAATATTTCGTTGAAAAAACAGATCAAATGTTGAAGCTTAATAAGCTAGCTCAAGAAAAGAAATATAATTTTTTACATCGATTAGAGAATAACTTTGAGTTTGAAAAGATTAGCAAAAAATTACAATCATTCTACGAATACGATTTTAAAGTATTTACAAATGAACTTAAGAAAAAGAAGATAGTACTTTCCCTAAAACAACAAGATGAATGGGAAGAATATTTTAATGAATACAAAAAAGAAATACTTGAGATAAAAGAACAAATAGATAAGACAGATAAAGAAATAGATTTAATGGTTTACAAACTTTACCACCTAACCTATGATGAAGTTAAAATAGTTGATGATGAGTTTTGGTTGAGTAAAGAAGAGTATAAGAAAGTTTTGTAACTTGAAAAATATTGTATAAACATTTGAGGAGTAAACTAAAGAATGTCATTAAATATTAATCTCGATGTAAAGGAAGATAAAGATCAATTCATAATTGATTTACTTAAAGCAATACAATCTGGGAATCTTAATTTTTTAATTGGAGCTGGTTGTTCTAGTCCATCAATTAAGGTTGCTGGAAATATAGAAAGTGAAGTTCAAAGATTATTAAAAGCAAATAAAAAAGATGAAGCTGATAAAAAATTATTTGATTTTTTTAAACCCATTTTAGAATCTACAATAAAAACAAAAACTAGTTCTGATATAGATTATAAAACAACTTTGGATAACTATGAAACATTCCTTGAGAATATTATTCGATTATTATTTGAAAGGAAGAGTAACATACTCTCTAAGCAAGCAACAATATTTACTACTAATTACGATTTGTTTGTAGAAAGAGCTTCCGAAAAATATCAAGGATTAGTTAAGCTAAATGATGGTTTTAATAGAAGTCCAATTTTTGATAATAAATTTGCTTTTTCGTCAACTGAGTTTTTCAATTCAACATATAACAATGGTAATTTATACAATTACCAAGTTCCAATTCCATCAATAAATCTAGTTAAACTTCATGGTTCGTTAAGTTGGAAGGTGGATTCTAAAAAGATTGTTTCTTCTTCAATAACAAGAATAAAAACACTAAAGAATCTTTATGACAAAACAGCGATAAACAAAACACCTAATCTGATAAAAAAATTTCTAAAACAATTGTTATTGATTCTTCCAATAAAAGATAAATTTAGAGAAACAATATTGGATGAAGTCTATTATGATTTGTTACGCATTTATGCTAATCAATTGGATAAAGAAAATACATTACTAATTGCTGAAGGATTTTCATTTGAAGATGAACATATATTAGGTATAACAAAAAGAGCTTTAGTAAATCCTACCCTAAAACTTGTAATCTTTTGTCATGAGAAGAAGAAATTAAATGTCTATAGTGAAATGTTTAACAACTTTAATAATGTCGATATTGTCTATTTATCTAAAGATAAATTGAGTTTCCATGTATTCAATGATATAATAAAAGAGGTAAATAGGAAAGATATAGAATTATTTAATGTTAGTGAGAAGGACAATGAATAAAGCTTATTTACGTGATAGTATCTTACGGATTGGTGAAGTCTCTGAAATAGATGGTAGAAAAGTATTTATTAAAGTGGACAAAAATAAAAATCTATCAGACCTTTTTTTTGATGGAAAACTACTTAAGAATGTTTCTGTTGGTGCTTATGTTGAAATAAGAAAAGGTTTTCAAAGTATTATTGGAAAGGTTGAAGGTGAAAAATTAACCGAAGATGTTTTTTATAAAAAAGATACTAATAATGAATACCATAAAATAAATAAAAACAAAAGAGTTCTAGTTGTTAGTCTAGTTGGTTTTATTGGATATGATGGAAAATTTGTTGGTGGGATAAAAGAACTTCCATTAATAGCTGATGAAGTATTTATACTTACCGAAGAGAAAATTCATAAAATTCATAACTTAGTAAAATATGGTTCGTCTTTGCATATTCGCATTGCAAAAACTGTTGTTGAAGAAGTTCGTATAGATTTACCAGTTGATGGATTGTTTAATAGTCATATAGCAATATTTGGAAATACAGGTAGTGGAAAATCAAATACACTTGCAGCTTTATATCAAGGTTTGTTTGATTTGTTAGGAGATAAAAATCAATTCAAGAATAGTTCAAAATTCCTTTTGTTTGATTTCAATGGAGAATATGTAAAGGATAAGTGCATTACTACAAATAAAAAAGTTTACAATCTTTCTACAAGAGGAAACACAAAAGATAAAATCCCATTTGCACATGATGAATTATTTGACATTGAAACTTTATCAATATTATTTGAAGCTACTGAAAAAACACAAAAACCATTTTTGAAAAGAACTTTAAGGTTTTATAAAACTTCAAAAAGTAAGTCAAATTTCCCAGCTTATCTAAAAAAAATATTACAAAATAAGGTTATTGATATTTTAAGAATGACAAATAAAGATGTTGCTTTTAAATTACTAGACTATCTTGAAGAGATAATTACGAAACTAGTATTTAAAGATGATAACTTAAATGACGAAGAAAAAAACAAATATATAGAAAACTTGAGGGAGAATCTTGGTTTTCATAATGTGAGTCATGAGTTTACGTATTTGGAAACATTCCTTAACCGATATCCCAAAACAATTAAAGAAACTCAGTTCTACAAATCTATTGCAAAATTTCACTCTGTTTTTAATAAACTTTCAGCGTTTGAGGAATTCTTCATTTTCTTGCATATTCAACTTATTCAAGATTTATATAGATATAAAGTACAATTAGATCATATCTATCCAGTTATAAACAGATACAAATCAAAACAGAATAATATTGAAAATGTTATTCGTATCAATAAGGACAATCAATCAATCTGGGATAATAAAAACATTATTGTAATTAATTTACGTGATGTAAATATTGATATGAGGAAAACAATTCCTTTATTATTAGGTAAGAAAATTTACAATGCACATAAAAAAGAAAATTCCAATAAGTCTTTAAATATTATTATAGACGAAGCTCATAATATTTTATCAAAAACATCTTTTAGGGAAACAGAAGATTGGAAAGATTATAGACTAGAAACATTTGAAGAAATAATAAAAGAAGGTCGTAAGTTTGGTGTCTTTGTAACTATCTCAAGTCAAAGACCAAACGATATTTCTGAAACAATAATTTCACAAGCTCATAACTATTTTATACATCAACTTATTAATCAAAGAGACCTTCATACTATTGGAAATGCAGTATCTTATATAGATAAAATTACAGAAGAATCAATTCCAACTTTAGCAGTTGGAACCTGTATCTTTAGTGGGTTAGCAACTCCAATGCCTTTAAAACTGCAAATTGATGAGTTAGATGATTTACAAAAACTAGATAGCACAACATTAAAATTTGAGGAAATAATAAATATTTGATTCTCAAATTAGCGTGATTGAGGGGAGTTTATTTTGTGGTATATAATTTATTGCAATAGTAATTAAAATGTCTCCACCACGTCTCAATAGTCTCAAACGGAGAGTTATAATATTGTCTATTCCTACCAATTATGTTTCCCGAAATTATTTCTATGTTTTATAGATTCAACAATTTTAGAATAATCAAGTCTCAATAAGTACAAGCAAACTCAAATTTATTAAGCACTCCAAATATTTATTTGCAACTTATTTTATTATAGTTAGGTGGATTAAACCAGCGTTTCATTTGTAATATCAATCAGTAAAAATAACCTTACAATTTACAATCTTAATTCCAGCTATTCATAAGAATTACCATAGTAACTAACACATATATTCACAACAATATAATATCTTCAATTTAAATTTTAATACATACAATACATAAAATTTAGAAATCCATAGTAAATATTAGTACGGTTCAATGAAACGTGATATACGTCAAGACCTTATGGTTATTGGTGTTTAGAGCTTGACTTCCTATTTGGATTAATTATCTTGTAAGTGTAATTAACTTTTTTATAAAACAAAATGAAAGAAACTCGTAGAATTGTGTTGTTAATCTTGAACTTATATTTAAAGTACTATTTAAAGTACTTAGATGTTAGAATCTATAGATTTAGAGTAGTTAATAGGTCATCACTTGGTTTTAATCCATCCTCTTTAAAAATAAAAAAGTGTGAAACTTTAACAGAATCACACTTTAGTAGTAGCGAGGACAGGACTTGAACCTGTAACCTTCGGGTTATGAGCCCGACGAGCTACCAATTGCTCCACCTCGCGATATAATTTTATATAAAGAACGTATTCGTTTTATTTTGGATGTTAAACGTAAGGTCTTTTCACTAAAAAAGCAAGCCTTTTAATAGTGTTGTTTAATCTTTATTTTAGCATAACTAATAATTAAATCTTTACACATGTTAAAATCTATTGAAATAAAAGACTACGCACTAATTGAAAATATTTTTGTCGAGTTTGAAAGTGGCTTAAATATTATTACTGGAGAAACTGGAGCTGGAAAGTCAATACTAATAGGGGCTTTGGGACTTTTACTTGGCGAGAGAGCTTCTTCTGAAGTTGTGAGAAAGGGAACAAAAAAGACAATTGTAGAAGGAATTTTTGAGGTAGGAAACAATCCCGGAGTAATTAAAAGTTTAAATGATTACAACATTGAGCAAGATGAGGAATTAATTGTACGTAGAGAAATTTCGCTTAAAGGTTCAAATAGATGTTTCCTAAACGATACTCCAGTTCAGCTTGCAGTAATTAAACAGATTGGAAATTTGCTGATTGATTTACACGGTCAGCACGATCATCAATCGTTATTGAAAAGTGAAACGCATATAGATTTGTTAGATGAGTTTTGTGATATAACAAATGAGCTTGAAAAATTTACTGAAGAGAAAAAAAATCTTTCAAAAATTATTTCAGAAATTACTAAGCTAAAAGCGAATGAAAAAAGTCTTAAAGAAAAAGCTGATTTATATTCATTCCAATTAAAAGAAATTGATGCTGTTTCTCCTGTAGAAGATGAAGATTCTATTTTAGAGAAAGATCTAAATCTTTTAGAAAATTCCGAAAAGATTTTTTCTTTATCATCACAAATTTATTCAGGGATTTATGAAGATGAAAATCCTGCTTATGATTTACTTGTCCAAATTCAAAATGATTTAACCGAGCTAACCAGAATAGATAAAAACACAAAAGAAAAATTAGAGGAAGTAAATTCGGCATTAGAATCTTTAAAAGATGTTGGTGATTTTATTAGAGATTACCGAGACAAAATTGAAATGGATCCGCAACGAACTGAGGAAGTAAGAGAAAGAGTTGGAGCAATTCATTTATTAAAAAAGAAATATGGCGGAACTCTTACAAATGTAATTGCACTTAGAAATAAAATAGATGAAGAATTAAATATTGCAGAAAATTTTTCAGACAAAATAGATGAGCTAAATACTAATGCAAATAAAAGTAGAGAGAAGTTAAAAAAAATTGCATTAGTTCTGAGTAGTAAAAGAAAAAAGAAAGCAATTTTAATTGAAAAAGAAATTGTAAAAATGCTAAACTATTTAGGCATTTCCGATTCATCTTTCAAAGTTAATTTTGATGTTGAAAGAAATAATAATTCATCTGAAATGTATGTTGAATTGAATAAAGAGAAAATAGCAATAAACTCTAGCGGGCTTGATATCATTGAGTTTTACATATCAACTAATCTTGGAGAAGATGAAAAACCGCTAACTAAAATTGCTTCCGGAGGAGAAATTTCTCGCGTGATGCTTGCAATAAAAAGTGTGATGGCAAAAACAGAAAAACTACCTCTACTAATTTTTGATGAAATTGATACAGGTGTAAGTGGAAGAATTGCTCAGAAGGTTGGTAAGGCTCTCAAAGACTTATCAAAAAATCATCAAATTATTTCTATTACACATCTTCCGCAAATAGCTGCATTTGCAGATCATCACTTCTCAGTTCAAAAACAAAAAAGTAATGAACGAGTTGTAAGTTCAATTAAAAAATTAACGCTAGATCAAAAAGTTCAAGAAATAGCTTCCCTTTTAAGTGGCGAAGAAATTTCTGATGCAAACCTTACTGTAGCTAAAGACTTAATTCACTTAGCAAAATGATTTTTAATTTTCTGACTCAAGTGTACACTCTTCACCAGCATCTAAATAATCCCAAACTTCAACACATTGTTGGTATTCAATTTGAATAGCAATTCTAACCTGAACATTTAGACGTAATTTATTTCCAATAAATTTTGGTGTTCCTTCAAGAATTAATTCAAAATCTCCAAACTGATTTTTCATTATAATATCTTTTATGTTTGCTCTAGCTTTGCTAAGACCTCCAGCTATTAAATTATTTATGCCAACAAAAGGTGCATTAACTCCAATTAGTGGTACAGGATATTCAGCACCAAGGAATAAACCATCTTTAGATTTTGTATCTTCTATAGATCCTGCAAGAGTTAAAAATTTAACTCCATTATCAGCTTGAGGAATTATTCTAACACTTAAAGATGAGACTGTTACGTCAGTTACTTTTGCATCCTTTGGTAAATCATCTAGTAAATTTCTAATTTCATTATCAGATATTGTCTGTATTTTTAGAAACGATCCATCTTCACTTACAACAAACGTTTTATTTAAGTTAACGTTTGATGTAAACTCAAACATCTTTTTTTGACAGGAGACTCCCATAAAAATTGGTAAAACCAATATTAGAGTTATTAAACTTTTTAATTTCATTTTAAGCCTTTATTCTTTTATTAAAATTCAAATCCTAAACCAAGTACAAGCACATTTTGATTTCCGATATTATAATCAACGTTCAAAAGTAATACTGCTAATTTTAATGCTGCACCCAGTGTTAGCCTAATATTATTTTCAGAGTTTAAGTTAAACTCAATTTCTTCGTCACTATTATTTCCTGACTGGTATTTAATATCCATCGAGGATGTTTCATAACCGAGTCCACCATAAAAAGTTACAATTGGTAATGCGTAGCTACCTTGCAAACTTAAGAAAGTTGAATTTGCTTTAACTAAATCTCCAACATCAAATGATTGATAATAAATACCTGCTGAAATATCAACCGGAACTAAAGGTAAGTATTGGCTTATGCTATGTCTAAGTCCAATACCAAATACATTAAGCTCTCCAATATTATTATCAACATTTAGGCTAATAAATCTTATAGTTGCATCTGTACCCATTACAGAACCAATAGTAAGTTGAGGTACTACTAAAGGAAGTTTACTTAGACTTAAACCACCAGGGAAACTAAATGACGTTCCAGAAATTCCATCAACAGAAGATCCTTCAGTACTTCCAAAAATTGTTGGAGCTTCTACAGTTGTTGACGGATTAAAAAACTCTCCAGTTTTAGCTTGAAAAGTTTTGGCATCATCAGCAATAAAAGCTGTCATTGTAATAACCCCAAAATAAACGTTAATTCCATTAGTTGGAATTTTTGCACTATGGTAAAAACCACTATTTAAGTTAGCACCAAAGGCATTTGCAAAGGGCATCATAAAACCACTACCATTTTCCCCAGTATATGAAGAAAAATAATCTTCAAGATTTTGAGCATTTAATTGACTAAAAATTAGAAGGGGGAAGAGCAAAAACACTATTCTTTTCATAGTTACTCCTTTGTAGATTTTAATAGATAATTATAAATTAACTTATAGAAGATTTTGGGTAAAAGCAATAATAATTTTATAAGCGTATAGTTTATTATTATTGTATTGCATTTCAATTCTTGTTCATTAAGTTATAAGTACTAATATATTTTATTAGCTGAGGTCAAACAATTATAAAGGAAACCCCAATGAAAAAAATACTTATCACATTTGTTATTCTTGTCTTTTCATTGCAAACATTTGCACAGGTTGAAGATCGTTTTCAATCGTTGCTTGAAACTGATTTAGAAAAGTTTGCACAACCACTTGCTACATCAATAGGAGTTGGTTTTAATTCTGGAAACTATCACGATGCTTACGTTCCAAAAATATTTGGATTCTCGATTGGCATTAGAGGAATGCTTATGTTAGTGCCAGACGAACAACTTACATTTACACCAGAAGGTTTACCGGAGTTCTATTCATCTGATGAAGAAACTGCAACCATCTTTGGTGGAAAAGGAACAGCTTATGCCGGACCTCTTGGTTATATGACTTATCCGGCTGGGATAAATAAAAACTATTTCCCTTTAGCTACTCCACAAGTTTCGGTAAGTGCTTTTGGTACTGAATTGATGGTACGTTTTTTACCTGAAATACAAGTTGGAGATGAGAACTTAAAACTTTTTGGTTTTGGAATCAAACATAATATTAGTCAGTATATTCCACTGATACCAATTGACATTGCTATACAATATACTAATAATACATTTTCAGTAACAAATATTGTTGAAGTTAAAAGTTCAGCTTTTAATATTCACGCAAGTAAATCTTTTGCAGTAGTAACTGTTTACGGTGGTTTGCAATATGAAACTTCAACACTTAATCTTGAATATACTTACAAAGATGAAAAAGGAACTTCTCCAGATTTAGATGGTAAACAATTTACCTTAAACTTTGAAGGTGATAATAGTATTAGAGCAACAGTTGGTGCTGCTCTTAACCTAGCTTTTTTAACACTCAATGCCGATTTTAGTTTAGGTGCTCAAAATGCAGCGTCAGTCGGTTTATCTTTTGGAATGTAATTTTAAATTATAAAGGAAAAAAAATGAAACTTAAAAACAAACTAACAGTTCTTGCTATTTCGCTTTTACTTTTATTTACAACCAGTTGCGATATTGTAGATGCACTAAGTACTTATCCGGTAAACATACCATTGTCTCAAACATTTTCTACTTCAGGTACTAACACAACAATTGCTGAGGAAGAATCATTTTGCGTTAGTAATGATGACACTTACCAAGAGTACAAAGACAAAATAAAAAAAGTAACTTTTGTTAAGGTTGCCTTTAGAACAATTTCATATTCACCATCTAATTTACAAGGTGATATTACTTTGTATCTAAAAGATGCAAGTGGTGTAACATTATTTACAGAAAGTATTACAGGAGCAAAACCAGGGGATTATGTAAATACTCCTTACGAAATTTCTCTTGAAGATTCTGAAATTCAAGCAATAGATTCTTACTTAGAAACTGCTTTGGCAGCTAATAGTGAGCTTTGTTTTACAAGTGGAATAAATATTCAAATTACTTCTGGTGGAACAACAAATTCTATTGAAGGTGCTATTGATATAGTCTTTGAAGCTGAGACAGAACTTTAGAATCTTTGCAAATATGATTTTACAAGAATGCCACGGATTATTCTATGGCATTTTTTGTTTATACTCTTTTTTTATTCCCACTAAGATTCTTAAATTAAACTTCAAAAATAGTTTAATGAAATGAATCTAAAAAATACTGCAATCTATATTCACATTCCCTTTTGCGATCACAAATGTATTTATTGTGATTTCTATTCTTTGATTAGTTATGAAAACATTGAAGAATATCTCAAAGCGCTTTTATTAGAGATAAAATATTTTTCAAAAAAATATAATGATGGAAGAATTTATAAAACAATATTCTTTGGTGGAGGAACTCCTTCGTTTATGAGACCAAAATATATTGGGGACATTATTAACGCACTTAAAAATAATTTTAATGTTTCGGAAGATGCAGAAATAACTTTAGAGACAAATCCCGGAACTGTTTCTAATCAAAAACTGAGAGATTTTAGAAGTGTTGGAATAAATAGACTTAGCGTTGGCATACAATCCTTTGATGATGACGAATTAAAATTTCTTACAAGAATACATAATAAAGAAACAGCTATTAAAACTGTGGAAGATGCTTCTACTGTTGGGTTTGAGAACATTAGTGTTGATCTAATTTTTAGCTTACCTAAACAAACATTACAAACTTGGAAGGAAAACTTAGAAATTGTAACTTCATTACCAATCAAACATATTTCTGCGTATAGTTTAATTTTAGAAAAAGGGACAATTCTAAACAAAATGGTTTTAGATGGAAAAGTAAAAATGGCTGGTGATAATCACGATGCAGAATTGTATGAATGTACAATGGATTCTTTGCAAGAGCAGGGCTTTGAACAGTATGAAGTTTCTAATTTTGCAAAAAAAAATTATGAATGTTTGCACAACAAATATTATTGGCAATATGAAGATTATCTAAGTTTTGGAACTGCAGCTCATTCTTTTGTAGATGGAAAACGTTGGTGGAATTTTTCTAGTTTGAAAAAGTATGTAGGCGAAGTAAAACAGAACGGAAATGCAATTAGAGGAAATGAAATTTTAACTTCTAACCAAATGCTGGATGAATATATTATGCTTGGCTTACGGAGTACTGGTTTGAACAAAAAAATGATAAAAAACAATTTCTTAAAAAAATGGTATTTTGAAAACGAAGAAAAAATAAAAAGCTTTATTAACAATGGTTACTTGTTAGAAAGTAGAAGCACTATAAAATGTACAAAAAAAGGTTACTTAGTTTGTGACGAAATAATTTCGAAATTACTTTAAGATTATTGTATGAAAAAAATAGCACTTCATTGGCAAATATTTATTGCTCTAATTTTTGCAATTATATACGGAATTTATTTTAGCGAATATGTTTATCTAGTTGAATGGATGGGAACAACTTTTCTTAGAGCATTAAGAATGATGATTGTTCCATTGCTTCTCTCCTCAATAGTTTCTGGTGTTACAAATATTGGTAATGCAGAAAACCTTGGTCGAATTGGACTGAAAACATTTTCCTACTATATAGTTACAAGTCTATTTGCTATTTTAACAGGATTATTTTTAGTGAACATTATAAAGCCCGGAGTTGGTGCTGATCTAGGTTTTACTAAAGAAGTTGAAGGTCTTGCTGAAGCACAAGGTTCTTTTGGCGAAACTCTTATTAACATTATTCCCACCAATATATTTAGTTCTTTTGCTGAAGGTAATATGCTTTCCATAATATTTTTTGCTTTATTGTTCGGATTTTTTATTACAAAAACAGAAGAAAAGTATAAAAGTGTATTAACAAATTTCTTCAATGCAACGTTTGAAGTTATGATGAAACTTACAATGTTTGTAATTAAATTTACGCCATTTGGCATACTTGGAATAGTTGCAAGTTTAGTTGCTGAGCAAGCTGGTGATACAAATGCACTATTAAATATTTCTGGGAGGATGGGAATATATATGCTTACTGTTTTTCTTGGACTTGTAATTCACGGAACAATTACGCTTCCTCTAATTCTAAAACTAGTTGGCAAAGCAAGTCCGTTCAAACATTTCCAATCGTTACGAACGCCTTTATTAACAGCATTTTCAACGTCTTCTTCAAGTGCAACATTGCCATTAACGATGGAAGCTGTTGAGCATAATTCGGGTGTCTCAAATAAAATAACGAGTTTTACTTTACCACTTGGTGCAACAATAAATATGGATGGAACTGCCTTATACGAATGTGTAGCTGCAATGTTTATTGCACAGGCTTATGGGGTTGAACTTTCAATACTTCAACAAATGATGGTTGTTTTTACTGCCTTACTTGCTTCCATTGGTGCAGCAAGCATTCCAATGGCTGGATTGGTTATGATGTCAATTATCCTTACTGCTGTTGGGCTTCCGCTGGAAGGTGTTGGACTAATTTTAGCAGTTGATAGAATTTTAGATATGCTAAGAACAGTTGTAAATGTTTGGAGCGATAGTTGTTGTGCAGTTGTAATTGCAAAAACAGAAGGCGAAACACTTAAAGTTTAATGTGAAATAAATAACAAATTTAATGAGACTAAAATGAGTAAACAAAAAATAGCAATAATTGGATGTGGTAACATTGGTTCAGCAATAGCTAATGGTTTGGTTGAATCAAAAAAGTATAAGAGCAAAGAAATTATTTTAACTAAACGCAAAATACAAGGATTAGAAGAATTTGCATCAAAAGGATTTATAACATATACAGATAATAAAAAAGCTGTTCGCGAATCTGAAATTATAATTTTAGCAGTTACTCCGCAACAATTAGATTCCATAATGGAAGAAATAGAATCTGTGATGAATTCAAAAAAACATACTGTATTGTCAGTAGTTTCTGGTGCATCTGTAAAACAAATTAAGCAAAAGTTAGGCGCAAAGATTAAGGTTGTTAGAGTAATGCCAAATACAGCTATTGCAATTAAAGAATCTATGACTTGCATTGCTGCCGATGTAAAAGATAGTGATGCAATTGAACTTGCAAAAAGTATTTTTGAATCTGTTGGGAAAACAATTCAGATAAATGAAGAATTGATGGGAGCTGCAACTGCTTTGTGTGCTTGTGGAACTGCATTTTTTCTACGAGCAGTAAGAGCAGCTTCACAAGGTGGAATTGAAATTGGTTTCCATGCAAATGAGGCGTTAGTTATGGCTGCACAAACAGCCAAAGGTGCAGCTGCAATGTTACTTAAAGAAGGTAAACATCCTGAACGTGAAATTGATAAAGTTACAACTCCACAAGGAATTACAATTTCAGGATTGAATCAAATGGAGCATAACGGTTTTAGTTCATCTATGATTAAGGGAATTGTTACTGCCGCAGAGAAAGCACAAAAGATTTATTCTAATGATTAAACAAAAATTATATGCTAAACACGAAAAGGTTTTCGTAATAATATTTTACATCTAGGTTGTCGAGAATCGGTCTGACCACCGAGACAACCCATTTCTTGAAAATAATAGTAGTGTTAATCGTCACGGAATAGTCCGTGACGGCCAAGCTGTCTCCCGAAAATCAAACTTGTCCCGATGGTTTTTTAGCGGGATTTGGGTTTAGTATGGCTAAAAGTTTATTCTAAATAAAAAATTTAGTAAAAACAATTTACCGTAGGAAGAATAAGAATGTCAAATGAGTTTGGTCAATTTTCAAAAGATGGATTAGAATACATAATAAATAAACCTTTTCTCCCTCCAAGATTTCAAATAAATTTTTTGTGGAACGACACACTAATTTCTGGGGTTAACCAGTTTGGTAGTGGGGATGGTATGTTTAACGATTGTACATTAATGTACAATCATCCTGAAGGTAGAGTACAACTAATTCATCAAGGGAATAGATATTTTTATCTTCAAGATAGTGAATCAAATGAATATTGGAATACTGGAAATTTTCCAATTAAAAAAGAAACTGCTAAATACGAATGTGCTGTTGGACTTAGTTACTCACGCTACACAATGCAGTATAACAACATTACTTCTATATCAACAGTTTATCTTGCTCACGATGAACCAGTAGAAATTTGGGATTTTGAAATAAAAAATACTGGAGATAAAAAGAGGAAAATTTTACTAATCCCTTTTATTGAATTTAATCTTGGAGGTTACTCCACTTTCTCAAATCCGTTTTCATACCTTAGAAGTATTTATGATGAAAAAAATAATGCCGTACTTAGTTATAATATATCTGACGAATGTCCGCACAGCAGATACAATTCGTTTGTTACAACAGATGCAAAAGTTAAAACTTGGTGCGGAAGTAAGAGACATTTTACAGGTACTTACGGAAGCTTTACTTTTCCGCAAGCACTTGAGACTGGTAAATTTGCCGCCAAGGAAACTGGTTTTGAATACCCGGCTGGTTCACTAGTCATTGAGATAGAACTTGCTCCAGGAGAATCGAAAAAAGTATCAGTACTTATTGGTTCATTTGATAGTAATGAAGAAAAAGATAGACTAATTACAAAACTTTTGCTAACAGAAAATCGTAAAAAATCATGGGACTTTCTAAAACAACAAAAAGAAAGTATGATAAATGCAGTTCAAGTTAAAACGCCTGACGAGAAAATAAATAACCTAACAAATATTTGGGCGAAACAACAAACACAATTATGTGCAGAGTTTGGACGCGATGGTGCAAGAGGATTTCGCGATACATTGCAAGATGCTTGGGGTATGGCTATGTTCAACTCTTCTCTTGCTAAGGATAAGATTGTTGAAACACTTGAACATCAACATAACGATGGACATGGAATTAGAGGATGGATGCCTATTCAGGCTCATCATTACTCTGATGGACCTGTTTGGATTGTGATGGCAATATGTGCTTACATTCAGGAAACTGGAGATGTAAATTTTCTTAAACAAAAAATAAAATATTTTGATAAAGGAGAAGGTACTGCTCTTGAACATTTGTTAAGAGGAATTAGATATTTATCTGAAGACACTGGTGAGCATGGACTTGTACATGCTCACGACGGAGACTGGAATGATTCCCTAAACTGGATGGGAAAACGTGGCAAAGGAGAAAGTGTTTGGACTTCAATGGGGCTTTATCATAGTACAGTTTTAGTTATTGAACTTTCCCAAAAGGTTCTACTTGATGAAGAGTTGATAACTGAAATGGAAGACCGAAAACAAAAAATTGAGGATGCTATTGAGAAACATGGATGGGATGGCGAATGGTATTTGGCTGGCTATACAGATTTTGGAGAACCTGTTGGTTCGCACCAAAATAATGAAGGAAGCATTTATTTAAATCCTCAATCTTGGGCTGTACTTACAGGCTTAGCAAAAGGTGAGCGTTATGAAAAATGTTTAAAAGCTATAGATGAAAAACTTGAAACCACACATGGAACTCTTACTTGTTTTCCTGCTTACACTAAAAAAGATGAAAATGTTGGTCGATTAACTATGATACCAGCTGGCATCTACGAAAATAGCACTCCTTATTGCCATGGAACAGCGTTCAAAATAGTTTCTGATTGCATTGCTGGAAGACCTGATGAAGCTTTAAAAACTTTTTATAAAGTTATGCCTGATAATAAAGAGCATCCATCAATTATTTCCGGTTGTGAACCTTATGCATATACAAATCAGTATTTTGGTCCTGATAATGCTCGTGCAGGAGATTCTGTAACTGGCTGGATTACCGGAACTGCCGGATGGATGCTAAGAGTTGTTCTTGAATATTTTTGTGGAATCCAACCTGGCTACGATGGACTTTACATAAAGCCAAATCTTCCTTCTGGTTGGAATGATATATCAGTTAAGCGAGTTTTGCGAGGCAAGACTTATGACATTCGGATTATTCGTAAAGATGGAAAATATGATATTTACATCAACGATAAGCTTTCCAAAGACGGCTATTTTAGTTATTAAGATAAAGTCTTATTAATTACTTTCTCCCTCCCTTTTGTCTAAGGCGAGAAACGAAGAAAGGGTTGGTTTAACTATTTTATTTTTCCATTTCTAATTCCAATATTCACATCAATATTTATTTTCACTTTCTTCCTTTTTTGTTATTTTAGCAAACAAATATTTCACTTCTCAAAATAGACGGAGATATAATGGCTAAAAGAAAAGAATAGAAACCACAAATTAAATATTCAAAAACTCATTCCAAATTTTGTAAAGTTCGTAAGTTGCTTTTACATCTTCGCCACAATAAATTGCAATATCTTTTGTCTTGCCGGCTTTGTAAAGTTCTTTCACTTCCATTCCGGAAATACCTTTTGATTTAGGAGAAGTAATTCCAAATGCGTGACAGTAAAAATCCAAATTGAATTTTCTTGTTATTCCGTAAAAAGTAAATTGGTCAAGTAAATCAATATGACGGGTAATGTTGTAGCGATTATGAATTAAATTTACGGAAGGCTTAATGTTCAACATTGCAGAACGTAACATAAGAAAAGGAAGATCAAAATTACGTCCATTAAACGTAATTACTTTGTCAGTTTTAGAAATGTAACTCCAAAATGATTTTAACAGTTCTACTTCGCTTAAACCTTTGTACTTAATCATTTTTTCCTCAACTTCCCATTCTTCATTTTCTTCCGAAGTTGATGAAGAAGAGTAAAGAACTAAAGTTCCTCCTGTCTCTGCGTTTAATAATCCAATAGAAATGATTTTTGCAGTATAAGGATAGAGGCTTAAATATCTTTTTGCTTCGTCTCTCTTTTCTTCTTTTAGAATTTCATCTTTTTCTTTTTCGGCATAACGTAATAAAAATTCTTGTTGAGATTCAGCAAGTTGGTCAATATCAAAACCAACTGTTTCTATATCAAAAATAATTGCCATAATTATGCCTCCAAGTTTATGAGATTCCGGTATCCCAAAAGAACTGGAAACCGGGATGACACTTTATGCTTCTAAGAATCTTTAATTACTTCCACCTCATTTTCGTATTCCAAAACTGCTTTGTAGAATGATTCTGGTAATAATACACTTTTTTTACTGTTTTTATTTATGTGTACTAATATTCCGCCACCTTTTGCAATCACATCATTAGTGTTTGAATTTATTACAATATGTTCAATTTCAAAACTAGTATTTTTTATTGTTTTAACTTTTGTTAAAACTTCTAATTCATCATCAAGAGTTGCTGATAATAAATAATCACAATGGTTATGAGCCATTATAAAAAACAAATCGCCTTCAAGAATTTCCTTTATTTGATAATTTTTTTTTAGGTCTTGCAGATATTTTATTCTGGCATCTTCAAAATAGTTGAAGTAAACAGCATTATTGCAAACACCAAGTAAATCAACTTCGTGAAATTTTACTGTTTCTTTTATTTTGTGATTGTAGTTTGATAGTTGCATTGAGTAAGCAAATTATTTAATAGTGGACGAAAATTTTCTCCCTCGACTCCGCTCGGGATGACCTTCGTTATTGCTCAATATTAGTCACACTTAGTACTTCGACAAGCTCAGTATAAACTCCGTTGAAGTATGATGAAATTAATTTACAAAAACTTCTTTTAATATTTTTCCGGCCTTTTCAATATCATCAAAGCTAACATCTAGATGTGTAACTGCTCTCAAAGTTCCTACTTTGCCAACTGTAAGTAATAAACCTTTGTCTGAACATTTTTGTAAAGCTTCTTCTATAGAAATATTTTTTGGTTTGAACATTAAAATATTCGTCTCAACATTTTCTAAGTTAATTTCTAGAGAATTTATTTTGCTAATTATTTTTGCAAGAGTTTTAGCTTTTCTGTGGTCTTCTTCCAAGCGTTCAATATTATTTTGTAAAGCGTAAAGTCCAGCAGCAGCAATAATTCCTACTTGTCTCATTCCCCCACCCCAAGCTTTACGCACACGGAATGCTTCTGTAATAAAATCTTTTGAGCCAGCTATAATTGAGCCAATCGGCGCTCCTAATCCTTTTGAAAGACAAACCGAAACCGAATCGAAGTAGGAAGAATATTCACTAACAGAAATACCAGAAGTAACTGATGCATTCCAAATTCTTGCTCCATCTAAATGAAAAATTAAATTATGTTTGGTTACCAATTCTTTAAGTTTCTTAATATTTTCAATCGGATGAACAATTCCACCAGCACGATTATGTGTATTTTCTATTTCAACAATTTTGGTTCGTGGCATATAGTATGCACTAAGTGGTCTAATAAGCGGTTCAATTTGTTCAGCAGTTATAACTCCATTTTTACCTTGAACAGGATACAATTGCAAACTACTTAAAGCAGCAGGAGAACCAGACTCATATTGAAAAATATGAGCATCCTCTTCACAAATAACTTCGTCACTTGGTTGGGTGTGTACATTCAAACAAATTTGATTTCCCATTACTCCACTTGGCACAAACAGAGCATCTTCTTTTCCAAGAAGTTCGGCAGCATATTCTTGGAGTTTATTTATGGTTGGGTCTTCTTTAAAAACATCATCACCAACTTCGGCATTGTACATTGCTTTTCGCATTGCTTCAGATGGTTTTGTAACTGTGTCACTTCTTAAGTCTATCATAAATTATTTTTTCTTCACCACTTTCATCACTATTGACATTAGCATAACCAAAACTGAAATGCCTATTGAGATGTATGGGAACACTAATGGATTAGCTGTAAAGTAAGTTCGTTTTTTATTTAGGGGAACGTCACCAACAAGAATTCTTTTTGTAAACATTTCTGTATCCACAACTGTTTTACCAAGTGGATTGATGATGCAACTTATACCACCATTGGCTGCTCTCACAACAGTTCTTCTATTTTCAACTGCACGAAGAACACTTATTTCTTTGTGTTGATATGGCCCACTTGAATTACCGTACCAGCTATCATTTGTAACAACTGCAATAAAATCAGCACCCTTGTCAACAAAACCAGCTACAAAATCTGCGTAGATTGTTTCAATACAAACTACTCCACCAATATTTACTTGAGTCGAATCTATATCTAGCTGGAATATTTTTTTCTCTGTGCCAGTGTTCCAACTTGAAATTCCAACATTCCATTTGAACCATTTGCCAAGAACAGGAATTATATCCACTAACGGAACTTTTTCTCCGAACGGAACTAATTTAATTTTTCCGTATTGTTCTACTTCATTATTTGGTTTAAAAAATAGAATGGAATTGTACGAAGTATAAACTGAAGCTTTACCTTTGACTGGTTTTGCATCCTCAGGAGCTGTGCTTTGGTTAGGATAAAAATTGGCATGGGGCATTCCAGTAAGGATGGGGACTTTTAGGCTATCAACAAATCTTTGCAACCTATTTGTTTGAGTTTTATATTTGTCTGTTAAAAGATAAACTGGTAAAGCAGTCTCTGGCCAAATAACTATACTTGCTCCATCATCAATAGCACTTTGAGAAAGCACAAAATACAAATCTATTTGTTCATCTAAATTTCCAACTTCCCATTTTTTATTTGGATTCAAGTTCGGCTGAATCAACCCAACTTTTATTTTTTCATTTGATTCGTTATAGTTATTAATTTTACTGATTCCATAATACAATGGTAAAATAATAATGACAAACAACAATGCTAAATATACATAGGCTATTTTATCATTTCTTCTAAGATGTCGTATTAACAGATAAACAAAAATATTTGTATAAACAATTAATACAGTTAACCCGTAAGCCCCAATAATATCAGCTATTTGAATGTATTGTTCAAAATAAGGAAGAGAATTACTTAAAGAAAGCCAGGGAAATTTAAAATCGGAAATAGAATAAATGTACTCATAGAAAAGCCAAAACCAAGGAAGCAAAAATAAAGCAACATCCTTATGAACATATTTTTTGGCTAAGTAAAAAAGTGTTGAAGGAATTAAAAAAACTAATGGATTAAAAAATATCAAAACCGAGCCAGCAACCATTAAAAACGGATCAGCATCAGGCGTCCAACTTCCAACCCAATAAATTGTGGTAATATTAAATATCAAAGCCACAAAATATGTGAATCGGTTTATTTCACCCAAGCTTTTATTTTTTGTTATAACAGAAAAATAGGGAGCTAAAGCAACAAACACTAAATAAGGCAAAGGAATAGGTGGGAAGGAAAGACCCAATAAAACTGCTGAAAGTAATCCGACAAAAAACTCTTTACGATCTTGATCTTTTTGTAATGGAGACTTAAAGGGTTTATTTTTTTTGGTTAGCATATTACTTTATGTTAATTTTTAATAGTATAAACTTAAAATAAGTTTTTCACATTATGAATAATTATTCATTTTTCTTTTTAAATAAATATCTGATTAAAAAGAAAATAGCTACCAATGCTGTTAACGCAAGACCAATATTTGAGTAAGTAGTTAAGTAATAATCTATAAGTTCAATATTGTTACCTAAAGTCATTCCAAGATAAACAATAATCAGATTCCAGAGAAATGCACTTATTAAAGCAAATACAAAAGTTCTAAAAACATTAAGCTCGTGAACACCAGAAAAGAAACTGATTACTGAACGAGTTCCCGGTAAAAATCTATTTGCAAGAATTATCCAATATCCGTATTTTGAAAACCACTCGTCAGTTTTATGCAATGCATCTTGACTAATAAATTTCAAGTTTCCTTTTCTTAAAACTTTTTCACTTAAGAAATATCCAACAAAATACATTAAAATAAATCCAAAAGCACTTCCAATACTTGTTATAACTAATACTGGAACAAATCCAATTGATGTGCTTGCTATCAAAGATGCACCGACAACAACAACCACATCACTTGGCGATGGTGGAAAAACATTTTCGATAAATGAGAACAAAAATAAAATTATGTAAATCCAAGTTGCATCAAGCGAACTTAGATAGAGTACAATTTCTTCTAACATTAGTCGCCTAAATCTTCCATTAGCAGAACTGTTGCAAATGCTTTAACACCTTCTTCCGTTCCCACAAAACCAAGCCTTTCCGATGTTGTGGCTTTAACAGATATTTGATTTATGTTAACATGCAAAATCGTTGCAATACTTTTTCTCATTTCTAGTATGTAATCTTTTAATTTTGGTTTTTCCATTACAACAGTACTATCAATATTACCAATCACATAATCATTATTAAGAATTAGTTCATTCACTTTTGATAGTAATATTTTGCTATCAATATTTTTGTATGCTTCATCTGTATCTGGGAAATGTTTGCCAATATCTGCAAGAGCCAATGCTCCAAGAAGTGCATCACAAATTGCGTGAAGCAAAACGTCTGCATCGGAGTGTCCTTTCAATCCTCTCTCAAAAGGGATTTCAATTCCACCAAGAATAAGTTTTCTATCTTCAGCAAATGCGTGTACATCGTATCCAAAACCAGTTCTAAAATTCATAAAACACCTTTAGTGTAAATTACAAAATCCAATTATTAAATAACAAATTTCAATTTCTAAATTTTATAATCTTTTGTTTGTTTTTATTTTAATTTTGAAATTTGTTTGTTATTTGGAGATTATTTTTTGATATTTTTATTAGTGTCTCACTTCAAAATTTGTAAATTCATTTTTACTTTTACCCCACTTAATGTGCGAGCTTCCAACACTAGCATGCATTGATCCAATTTTTAGTTCTTTGTATAGATCTTGAATCAAATATTTTTCACCTTCAACAACTGTTAGCACTGTTCCATCAAATTGGTTTTTGGTAAAGCCAAATAAATTAAGTTTAGTAGCTTTTCTCGAAACAAAATATCTATAGCCAACTCCTTGAACCAAACCACTAACTATAATTTCTCCTCTAACCATTACTCATTCTTTCTAAACATTGATTCATAAAGTTCTGAAACCAACAAGCCTAACAATATAAGTCCAGCACCGAAATACCCAAAATTAGTTATTTTTTCTCCTAATAAAAAGAAGGCAAAAAGTGCAGCAAATAAAGGTTCAAACGAATATATAATTCCCGCTTTAGTTGGAGTTATATTTTTTTGATATTTCGTCATAAGTGCTGTGGTTATTAGCGTTGCAAAAATTGCTGTATATAAAATTGCCAAAATCAATTTTGTTGAATATGAGTATTTTATTTCTTCTAACCCAGTTGTAGAAAATATAACTGCAAATAAAATTGCCAAAACCATTGTTGTAATAATTTGAACAAAGAGCAAAATCCAAAAATTATGTTTTTTTGTTTCAACATCTAGGTAGATAATATACAACGCAAAAAAGAATGCGCAAATTAGTGTTAATCCATCACCAAAGTTAAAGTTGCTTCCAAAATCTTGCAATAAAGTACTAACTGAATTCCCTCCACTTGAAAGAAAAGTTATACCAAGCATAACAATAAGAGTACCAAGCACAACACCTTTGGTTGGTGGACGTTTTTCAATTAGTATCTGCAGCAACGGAATCATAATAACAGATGTTCCAGTAAGGAAGCCTGACTTTGTAGCACTCGTAAATTTTAGTCCTACTGTTTGAGTTGCAAAGCCAGCGAACAATAATATACCTAAAAGGATTCCTGGATAAACTGATTTAAGATCAAATTTTTGCTTCCAAACAAATGGTAAAAGGAAAAGAGCAGTAATAATAAATCGGACAGCTATAAAAAGCATTGGAGAAATTTCTTGCAAGGCTTCCTTAACTATTACAAATGTTGCTCCCCAAAGGATGGTAACAAAAATTAGTATTATTTCTGATTTGTATTTTGAATTGTTAAGTGACAAGTTAAATTCTCAATAGAGTTTATTTATAGTCGCAGATTACAAATCTACGTTACGAAATACAATAATATCTAATTTGTATAACCAAAATTCTTAAGTTCGTTTAAGTTCTTACGCCATTGGTCGCTAACCTTAACACGCATCTCTAAATAAATTTGTCTTCCTAAAAACTCTTCAATGGATGTGCGAGCAAGATTACCAAGTTTTTTAATTTTAGCTCCCCGCTTCCCTAATATTATTGGCTTTTGCGAATCTCGCTCAACCACAATTACAGCCGAGATATAATCTTTTCCTCTTTCTCTTTCTTTAAATTCTTCAATCACAACTTCTACACTATATGGAATCTCATCGTGAAAAATTTCTAATATTTTTTCTCTTATTTTTTCTGAAACAAAAAATCTTTCTGTTTCAGTTGTCAGTTGGTCATCAGGATAATACTTAGGATGCTCAGGCAAATATTCTTTTAGAGTTTCCAAAAGATAACTAACATTATAATTTTCTAACGCTGATAAGGGAATTATTTTATCAAATAATTTTTGTTCTTCAAGTATTGCTACTGCTTTACTGATTGTATTATTACTGGAAATATCAATCTTATTAATAACTAAAATTTTTGTTTTTCTTTGCGATGAAATAATTTTGCTATACTTCTCATCTTCAAACATTTCTATTTCTTTCTCTAGATTTTTATCAGCAATCATAAATACCAAGATATCTGCATCTCTAACCGAAGTATCAATGTACTCAGATAATTTTTCTTGCAATAAATATTTTGGCTCTAAAATTCCCGGAGTATCAAGAAATATAATTTGATGCTGTTCATCATTAAATATTCCAAGAACTCGCTTACGTGTAGTTTGGGGTTTGCTTGTAATTATTGATAAATCCTCACCAACTAATTTATTCATTAAGGTTGATTTACCAACATTAGGCTTACCAACTAAGGTTACAAATCCAGTTTTTATTTTCATTCTTGTTCTTAATTTTAGTTGCACAAAGATAGGTAAAGTAGAAGTGTTTTGTGGTTAACTGAAATTTATAATCTTCTTAGGAAAAACAATTGGTTGTCATTTCTAAATGAGCTTGCTTTTTAAGCGATTGAGAAATCTCATAACTCAAATAGTTGGAGATATTTCCCCGTTAGAAAACACGGGGCAAGCTAATCGCAAAGAACGCTCATTTCGATATGACAAAATTGTGGGAGGCACAATCAAAACTGCTTTAATCTTTCTTTAAAATTTTTATGCTCATTAATTGAAAAATAAAAAGCTAAAAGAATAATAAAACTTATTAGTCCTCCAATCGATTTCACCAAATCACTTTTAAATATTTTGCTCAGTTGCGGAATAATATTTTTTGTATAAGGTTTAACTGAATCTAACAATCCTAAAGTATCTGAACTGTTTGGAATATTAAATGAATAAAAAACGAACATCATAATTGAGGTTAAAAATGCTATCCCAAATATTGCAAGTACAACTCTAAAGAAGTAATGCTTTTCATATTTTTTTGAAATGTTTGAAACTATTTGTCCCATTATTTTGGAAGTAATTTCTAAAGGAGCTTGAACAACTGGTAAATCGAAAAGAGAATTATGAACAAACTTATGAGTTTTTAATTTAGACTTAAACTCTTCATCTTTTTTTAATAAATCATTTACACTTATTTTTTCTTCACTAGAAAGTTCATTATCAATAAATTTATTTAGAAGTTCATTATAGTTATTGTTCATAATATTTCCTCTTGGTAATTATGTTTTATTAACATTTCTCGTAAAAGATTTCTTGATCGATGAAGCAATACTTTTACATTCGGCACAGTAACATCTAACACTTCACTTATTTCTTTTAGCGAGAAGCTATCTATATAAAAGAGAATTAAAATCAACGCATTTCTTGTTGGTAATTTATCAACAATTTTTATCAAATAATCTTTTGCATGTTCAGACCTTGCATAAATTTCATTGTCTTCATCTTTCAAATTATAAATTTCATCTATGGAGTTCATTTCCATTTGAAGCTTACGTTTTTTATTTGTAGCAATTGTTAAACCAGTATTGTAAACTATTTTATAAAACCATGTAGAGAATTTTGAATCTTTTCTAAATGTATTTAATGAACGAAATGCTTTTATAAAACTATCTTGTAGAGCTTCTTCAGCATCCAGTTTATTTTTTAACATATTGCTTAACAATGAAAAAGCTCTGTCCTTATATCTTTCAATAATTAAAGTATAATCGGATTCATTTCCTTTTAGTACCGATTCAATTATTTCAATATCAGATATATTTTTCATTGTAAATCTTTTGACTAATTTTATTCTGAAAGGTTACACAAAAAATATTAAAAAAATTTGTAACCATTTACCAAAATCAATAGTCTTAAGAGTTAGGAAAGAGTTTTTACAATTCACATTTATTAAAGGAGAACTATTATGAGTGAAGCATTTATAGTTGGAAGCGTTTTTATTATTGCATTTATTGTTCTTGGAATAGTAACAGTAACATTCTTGTATTTTAGAAATAGAGAACGACAACTAATGGTAGAAAAAGGAGTAACAGCTGAACAAATTGGTCAAATGTTCAAACAAAAAAAGATACAGCCTTATAGTTTATTACAATTAGGTATAGTAATTCTATTTTTTGGTAGCGGATTAGGAGGAGGAATTTTATTAGAAGATGCTGGTTATAGCGAAGGTTGGATTCCTTTTCTAATTTTTACTTCCGCTGGTTTAGGTTTTATTGTTTCATTTTTTGTTTCTAGAAAAGTTCGTATTGCCGATAATAATCTAAAATCAAAAGATAGCTTAGATGAAATATAACCTAGTAAAAAAGTGGCTAATAAGTTTAACAATAACTTTAGTTGTAACTACTATTATAGGAATTGTTTATGCAAACTACGAGTTGAAATACATGTATGGTGGTTGCACAAAAGTTGTAGATACTACTCCATTTTATACTAAAGCTAAACCAACAGCTATTACAAATCTAAGTATTCTTTCTTCAGATGGGAATCATTTTGTAGAAAATAAAACTGTATTAATTGATAATGGAGAAATTATTTTAATTGGAGCAGTTGATAAAATTCCGAAAGATAATTTAGTTATTAATGGTGAAGGTAAATACTTAATACCTGGATTAATAAATTCTCATGTTCATCTATGGCAAAGCCCAAACGATTTACTACTTTACCTTGCAAATGGTATTACACATATACGCGAGATGATGGGAAGTTCCGAACACTTGAAGTGGCGTAAAGAAATTGAAGAAGACAAACGTCTTGGACCAAAAATGTTTGTGGCTTCAAATAAAGTACAAAGTTTCGGGATGTTCGAAGGTTGGTTGATGAACTGGATACAAGGAAATATAAATCTAAATAAACCAGACAAAGTTATTTCTACTCTTAAATCAATTTCAAATGATGGATATGATGCAGTTAAACTTGGGAGTTTTTTAAGTAAAGATATTTATGAATCAATAAGTATCAATACATCAGAAATAGAAATTCCTCTACTAGGACACTTGCCTTTATCTTCTACCCTGAACAAATTATGGAATTCAAAACAAAGAGAATTATCTCATATTGAAGAAATTGTAAAAGCTTTAAGAAAAGAGTTTGGTAAAGTTAATGTTGAAAATAAAAAAGAGTTTTTGCAATTTGTGCGAAAACGTAGCCACAAAGTAGCCGACAATTTTTTGAGAAAAGATATTGCTGTTGCAACAACTTTATGGCTGACCGAAAGTATTGTTAAACAAAAATTTGAACTTCAAGAATTATTAAAAGAGATTAAACTATCTTACGCAAATCCTGGAATAATAGAAGGCACTATTTTAACTTCAAGAGGATTGGGATGGTTGCCTGAAATAAATCTATACCGTTTGCCAAAAGATATTTCTGCAAAAAAGTTTAAAAAAGAAAATAATTATTGGACTGCTTATGTTGAAGCTAGTAGAATTCTGATTAATGTTATGGCACAAAAAGGTGTTAAAATATTGGCTGGTACAGACTCCAACTTACCAGTAGTCGTTCCGGGTTTTTCCCTTCACAACGAGCTAATATCTTTAACTAAAGCTGGGATGACTACTTCACAAGCTTTACATTCAGCAACATCAGTTCCCGCAAGTTGGATGAAAATTAAATCCGGAAAAATTTCACTGAACCATCGTGCTGATTTAGTTTTGCTAAATAAAAATCCATTAGAAAACATTGAAAATACAAAAGCAATAGAAAGTGTAATTCTAAATGGAAAAATATTTACAAGAAAACAATTAGATGCAATTTTGGATGCTGTAAAAGAAGCTAATGATGAAAGTCGGAATATCGATATTAGCTCGTTTGTAAATTAGTACTACTAATCGAAAACTCTAAGATATAATATAGGTTCTAGAATACACCTTCTTTTATATAATAAATTCTACATGTTGAAAACATTTTATGTTTTAATATCTCATACCAATTTTTCGTACTTTTATATTCTGTTTTCTAATTTTTTTTCGTTAAAGGAATTTATGCAAACCAAGAACAAACGTCCTGCTTGGGATAACTACTTTTTAAAACTAGCAATGTTAGTTTCAGAACGAGCTACTTGTCCGCGTATGCACGTTGGTTGTGTACTTGTAAAAGATAAGCGAATTTTATCAACTGGTTACAATGGTTCAATTCCTGGAGATGGGCATTGCGAAGATGACGGCTGTATGATTGTTGAGAACCATTGTGTAAGAACTATTCACGCAGAAATGAATGCAATAATTCAGTGTTCAATTCACGGAGTTACTACACAGGGAGCAACAGCTTATGTTACAAATATGCCGTGTACAAATTGTGCAAAAGCATTAATTGCTGCTGGAGTAAAACAAGTAATAGTTTTTTCAGATTACCATAATACAATGGCAGAAGATTTTTTTGCTAAAGCTAAAGTAGAAATAAAAAGATTGGAAATACCTGAAACTTCTATTAATTATAACTTAGAAAATTATTCATCTGCAAAAGCAATTAAGAAATAAATTATGTTAAATAACGAAACTCTAAAAAAATATTTTAAACCTGAAAACTTTTTTAATAGAGACTTAAGTTGGCTTGAGTTTAATAGACGTGTTTTAGATGAAGCATTAAATCCTGATCTTCCTTTATTGGACAAAATAAAATTCGTCTCTATCTTTTTTTCTAACTTAGATGAATTTTATATGATTAGGGTTTCTGGATTAAAGGAACAAATTAGAGCTAACATTATAAAGCCTGCTTTAGATGGTTTAACTCCTTTTGAAGAATTACGAGAGATTGAGAAACAAGTTAAAAAAATGCTCAAAGTTATTGATGAGTTATGGTCAAAAACAATTATCCCAGATCTAACAAAAAACAACATTAATATTTGTAAAATTGAAGCTCTCACAAAATCAGAGCAAACTAGTTTAACAGATTATTTTCACAACGAAATTTATCCGGTACTTACACCACTTGCTTTCGATCCGGGAAGACCATTTCCGTATATTTCAAATCTTAGTTTAAGTTTCGCAGTTCTAATTTCAAAAAATGGGAATGACAAACATTTTGCTAGAGTAAAAATCCCAAGTATTTTGCCACGCTTACTTCGTATTGATAAAATACTAAATCAAAAAAAGAAGAAAGGTGTACCTTCAGCCAAGTACATTTGGATTGGTGATTTAATAAAACAAAATCTTCATTTTTTATTTCCAGGTGTAAAAATTCAAGAAGCTCATCAATTTAGAATTACCAGAAACACGGATTTAAGTATACAAGAAGATGAAGCTGATGACTTGCTTGAGTGTATTGAAGAAAATATTAAGCAAAGAAAATTTGGTTCTGTAGTAAGGCTTGAAGTCGCAAAAGAAATGCCAGAGTTTATGTTAGAAACTTTAGCTGAGAACCTTGAAATAAAAAAATCCGATACTCAAGTAATAGACGGACCTTTAGGTTTAAGTGATGTTATGGAACTATACAGTTTACCGTTTCATCATCTAAAAGAAAAGCCGCATCAACCAAAATCTTTTTCAGCTTTTGATGAAGACGAAAATATTTTTTCAGTGATAAAACAGAAAGATATTTTGCTTCATCATCCTTATGATTCTTTTGCTCCGGTAATTGATTTCATAAAAGAAGCTTCTCGTGATTCGGATGTATTAGCAATAAAACAAACTTTGTATAGAGTTGGTTCAAACTCTCCAATTATTAAATATCTTATTGAAGCTGCAGAACGTGGAAAACAAGTGGCAGTATTGGTTGAACTTAAGGCAAGGTTTGATGAAGAAAATAATATTTTTTGGGCAAGACGATTAGAGAAAGCAGGGGTTCACGTTGTTTATGGTTTGGTAGGATTAAAAACTCATGCAAAAATGACAATGGTTGTACGAAAAGAATCCGAAGGTGTACAACGATACGTACATCTTGGTACCGGAAATTATAATGCTTCCACAGCAAAACTATATACAGATTTAGGATTTTTTACTGCCGATAAAAATATTGCTCAAGATGTTGCTGATATATTTAATCTTTTAACAGGCTACTCGCAACAAAAAGAATTTAGGAAACTATTTGTATCTCCAATTAATACAAGAGATAACTTTTTACATTTAATAAATAGAGAAATTGAAAATGTAAAAAATGGTGGTAAAGGTTATTTGATTTTTAAGTTTAATTCTCTTGTTGATACCGTTCTGATTTCAGCACTTTACGAAGCATCAAACAAAGGTGTAAAAATTGATTTAATTGTTAGAGGAATATGCTGTTTAAAACCACAAGTAACAGGCTTAAGTGAAAATATAAAAGTTAGAAGTATAATTGGTAGGTTCTTGGAGCATAGCAGAATTTATTATTTCTATAACAGCGGAAAAGAAGATTTATATTTAAGTAGTGCCGATCTTATGCAACGTAATCTTGATAGAAGAGTTGAAGATACATTCCCTATTGAAAATACTAACTTGAAGAAAACGATTATTGATTCAATACTAAAAATATTTTTATTAGATAATGTTAAAGCAAGAGTTCTTCAACCTGATGGGAAATATCTTTTTGTAAAGAGAACAAAAGAAGAAAAGGATTTTTCATCTCAAGAATTATTTATGAAAAGTAACCTTAACGGTTTGCAAAAATCTATTAAGCAGAAAGTGTTAAGTTAGCATTATAACTTTTACAAACTACTATTCCAACTAACACCAAAAGCTACGTAATTCATTTGATGATTTATTCCAGTTCCAAAAGAAAAATCAAATTGCAAATTACGTTTTAGTAAATAAGTTACACCACCATCAAAATTACTAATGTGATTTTTATTTACAATCTCACCATAAGTTTCAATATAAAGTCCTACTTCATTGTTCACTGAAACAGCAGTTGCTAATGAATATGTATAAGCAGAATTTTCTTTACTGAAATAGTCATATCCAATATTATAACCTAAATCTACCGTTTCACTTAAAGTGTGTGAAACACATAACTTATTTATAGAAGCTAATTTTTCATTACTGAAATTGCTTGAACCCGTTGGTATTACTAGGTGAGATAGAAATGCAACTTCTGCGTTTACATCTTCCCTTTGGAAAAGTTGTACCTTCGCTCCCACTTCTAAGTCACTAAATCCTGAAGTTGAAATTTTATTCTTGTTGATGTCAATTTCATTTCCAATAGATTCAATTTCACTTTTCTCAAATTGATTTACTACTCTAATTTCTAATCCACTTGTTAAACCGTAACGAAAAAGTGTTGAGGGAAATAAAAACTGTTTATTAATAATTGAATTATCTTCTACTTCTCCAAGTAATATTCCACTTTCAATTTGTAAACTATTTTTAGGAACTGTTGAAGATGATTCAGTTTGATCAGGTCTGTCTGTAACTAAATCCTGAGCAAACAGATTTGATAAAAGAACTAGGACTAGAATAAAAATATATTTTTTTTTCATAATTTTTAGTTTAATATTATTAAGAGATACTAATCACGATTCCCGTAAAAACAGCGGGACAAGTCTGGTTTTCAGGTTTTACAATTAAGTAACCTTCGAGGTTTTACTGAATTATTTTAATATTCGTTATTTATTAATTATAAACGAATATTATATATTTTCTGAACATTAGAAACCTCGAAGGTTTTTCCGAAAACCAATTAAGGTTTAGTATATCTCTAATATTTATTAGATTCTGGTATCCCATCAAAAGACGATGAAAACCGGAATGACATGTCATGCAAAGCTTCCTAAAATGGAGTTGTTTTATTAGTTTTAGATTACGCTAATAAAAACCAAACTTGTGCAACTAGGAAACAAATTACCAAGCCTAACACAACTGGAAACAATGATGCAAACCAAGTCCACTTTGCACTTCCAGTTTCTTTATAAATTGTATAAATCGTTGTTGAGCAAGGATTGTGAATTAAGCTAAACAACATTAGGTTAACTGCAGTTAGAACAGTCCAACCACCAGCTCTTAAAATATCTCCAGTTGCTTTAATTGAATCTAGTTCAAACATAACACCTGTTCCTTCGCCAGCATCTGTAATACCGGCACTCATAACTGTTAGCATTAGTATTGTTGGTATAACAATTTCGTTTGCCGGAATTGCAATTATATATGCCAATAGTATTACACCGTTCAATCCAATAAATAATGCAAACGGATCTGTATTATTTATAAAGTGTTCTGCAATTGAGAGGCTGCCTATATTAACATTGGCTACCAACCAAATTGCTAGTCCCGCGGGAACTGCAAAAATAATAGCTCTCCATAAAACTATAAGAGTTCTATCTATTAAAGATGTATAAAGAGTTTGCCAAATTCTTGGTGGTCTATATGGTGGAAGCTCCAAACTAAAAGATGAAGCTTCACCCTTTAATATTGTTTTAGATAAACCCCAAGAAAGGATAAGACTTAGCATAATTCCTAAAACCGCAATACCAACAACTGCTCCAGCTGCGGCTAGCCCTGCAAAGTGTGCTGGCACCAAACTACCAATAAAAATAGATGAAACAATTATCACAGTTGGCCATCTGCCATTACAAAGAGAAAAATTATTTGTAATAATTGCAATTAATCTTTCACGTGGACTATCAATTACTCTTGCAGCAACAACACCTGCAGCGTTACATCCAAAACCCATACTCATTGTTAGTGCTTGCTTTCCGTGTGCTCCAGCTTTTTGAAATAGTTTATCCATATTGAAAGCTACTCTTGGTAAATAACCAAAATCTTCCAGCAAAGTAAACAAAGGAAAAAATATTGCCATTGGTGGAAGCATAACACTTATAACCCAAGCCATTGCCAAGTATGCTCCATCTAATAAAAGACCATCAAGAAATAGTGGAATTCCTATAGAAGCAGAAAGACTTTTTAACATTGGATGAAATTGACCAATTAGCAAATCAGTTAACATTGCTGAAGGTACGTTTGCGCCTTCTATTGTTAGCCAAAACACTACTGCTAGTATAATAAACATAATAGGAAAACCTAGCCATTTACTTGTTACAATCTTATCAAGTGAAACTTCCCAACTTGTTCTTTTAAATTTAGAATCGCGTGTAACAACTTTATTTGATATTAAAGTTGCATCAGCAAATATTGACTCAATTATGGAATCATGAAGATTTTCTCCAAGCTCCCAACGATGTTCATCTGCAATTGAAATTATTTTATCTCTTTCATTTTGTGCGGTCTGTGTATTGGTCATAATTGCACCTCACTAATTTTGTTGGAACTACCAACAGCAATACTCCCAACTTCTCCTGAACGAACAGAATCAATTATAGTCTGATCTCCTTCTAATAGACGTAAAGCCACCCATCTTTCATTAGTTAAGTTTGGGAAAGTCATTTTTAGTTTGCTACTAATTTCATCAATTGTCTTATTCATTTTCTTTGTGTATGTTTTAATTCTATGTGGCTTGCAAATGTATTCTCCCGATGCTACTTGATGCACATAATTTGTTAGCTCATCCATACCTTCTTTGGTTCTAGCAGATGTTGGTACTACTGGTATCCCCAATTGCTTGGAAAGCTCTCTCACATTTATTACTATTTTTTTTCGTTCTGCTTCATCAATTAAATTCAAACATAAAACTGCTCTATCTGTTATTTCCAAAATCTGTAAAACTAAATTTAAGTTTCGTTCAAGTTTTGTAGAATCAACTACAATTACTGTTACATCTGGTTGACCAAAGAGTATAAAGTTTCTTGCTACTTCTTCATCCGTACTTGTAGAAAGAAGTGAATACGTTCCAGGTAAATCAACGAGTTTAAATTTGTTATCATTAAACTTGAAACCACCTTCAGCACGAGCAACTGTTTTGCCAGGCCAATTACCAGTGTGTTGCTTAAGCCCAGTAAGGTTATTAAAGATTGTACTCTTTCCAGTATTTGGATTTCCAGCAAGAGCAACTACATAGTCATACCCTTGCATATCAACGCCGAGCTTCTCAAGATTAGCAAGATTATGTACTGGACATGTTTCGCAATTTGTATTTATTTTACTCATAATTTTTTCTTTCTGATTTTATTCGAAATCAACTTCCTTCCTCGACTCCGCTCGGAATGACATCTTGTATAGTCATGCTGAGCGGAGTCGAAGTATGACGGAATTATTTAAGAGAACATTTTTATCGAATCTTTAAGAATAAATAGTACAATAAAAACCTCGAAGGTTTAGTTTTGCCACTCAACTATTCCCTTTTACAAATATTAATTCAGCTTGTTTTTTCCTTAAGGCAACAATTGTATCTTTCACTAAATATCCAATTGGATCTTGCAAAGGACTTTTCATCAAAATAGAAATTTTTGCTCCTGGTAAAATCCCAAAATCTAGGAGTCTTCTTCTTTGCTGCCCTCTAACCATTGGAGATATTTTTAATACTTCAGCTTCTTCTCCAGATTTTAGATCAAGTAAATTTTTCAATTTTTCGTTTATAAATTCTGGCTTTGATATAGTTTGTACAGTAACACCTGTTGCTAATAGTGGTGTAACTATTCTTTCTTCACCATCCATTGCAATTTTAATTTTCTCTGAGTTTGCATCAATAACTTGAATTTCTTTTCCTGGATAAAATCCTTGAGCAAGCAATTGTGCGTATATTGCCTTTGGTTCATCTTCAATATGTGTTACTCTTACAATTTCTCCTACTTGAATATCATTTAGGTGTTTACCTTTCTTAGATGGCAAAGCTCCTTCCGATGTTGGGATTGGATCTCCATGTGGATCATATTTTGGATTACCCATTTTAGCAGCAAGCTTATCGGCTTCTTCGCGAGACATTTTATGTTCAACTAATTCAGCTTCGTCATGCCAATCAAGTTCTGTATATCCGGTTTCTTCAGCAAGATAATTTTCCCATAAACGATGAATTCTAATTACGCGAAGAGCATAAGAACGTCCTTCTGTGGTTAAAGATATTTTTTGATTGTTAAAATTAATTAGACTATGGTTTTTTAATTCTGCAATTAAATCTGTTGAACTATCTGTTGTGATATTCAAATTGCCCGCAATACTATTTAGAGTTGGAATCAAATTTCTATATTCATAATCATAAATATGTTTTAATGCATCTTCTATTAGAGCTCGTTTTGTATTTATTATCCCACGTTTATATCTTGTATAAATACCTTTTTGTGGCCAGAAAAAAATTACTAGTAATCCTAAAATTAGAAAAAATATTGTTAATGCAGTAATTGGATTTATTGATAACATAATTATTTTCCTTTAACCTTAGTTAAAAAAATATTTTCTACCAGTTTTTCACTTAGTGAATGTGATGACTTACCAACTTCAATAATTATTGAGTTGTCAAACCTAAGCTTATCAACTATTTTAATTTTTTTATTTAGCTTTATGTTTATTTGAGTAAGATATTTAATTAGCTCTTTATTTCTATCATTTACTCTAGAAATTTTATAAACTTTCCCTACTTCACATTCTTTCATTGCAAAATCATTTATTATAGAACGGTAATTTCCATTCTTATTTGGGATTGGTTCGCCGTGCGGATCAAACATTGGGAAATCAAGATGTTCATCAATTTTATCTATTAAAAATTGTGTTGTGCTATGTTCTAAATTTTCTGCTTCACTATGAACCTCTTCCCAACTTAGCCCAAGAGTATTAACCAGAAACAATTCCCAAAGTCTATGTTTTCTTATTACATCAAGAGCAACTTTTTTACCCTTAGATAAAATTTTAATTCCTTTATATCTTTGATAATTGATATATCCTTGCAAAGCTAATTTCTTTGCCATTTCAGAAATAGCTGCTTTTGAAACATCTAATTCAGTAGCTAACTCTGAAGATGACACTACTTTGCCATTTCCTTTAGCAAGTTTATAAATAGCCTTCAAATAATTTTCTTTAGATATAGTTGCCATAATTTATATTACTAAGTTAAGCATACTTAACTTTATAATCAACTATATTTAATTATTATTTTAATTTAGGTTTATTTTATAAGGTGTTTCTTAAATTGCTACCTTACTTCTTGGTTCTAACATTGCTTATAGTTAAATTTACACAACTAAATATTTAACACTAATTTTTATAGAAAGAATCTATTATGCACGATAACTTAAAAGATCAAATTGGTACTACTGCTCCAAAAATTCTACCTAATGTTAAACATACAATTGCCGTTGCAAGTGGTAAAGGAGGAGTTGGTAAAAGTACTGTTTCGGTAAATCTTGCTCTTGCACTATCTAAACTTGGTTATAAAGTTGGATTGCTTGATGCAGACATTTATGGGCCAAGCATTCCTCTTATGATGGGTGTATCTGGCAAACCAAAAATTTATCAAGAAGAAGGCACAAACAAAATGATGCCTTTAGAAAATTACGGAATAAAAATGATGTCAATCGGATTTTTAATTGATGATGAGAATCCGGTTATTTGGCGAGGACCAATGGCAAGCGGTGCTTTAAAACAATTTATGGCAGACGTTAATTGGGGAGAGTTAGATTATTTAATTTATGATCTTCCTCCGGGAACAGGAGACATAGTTCTTACTCTTGTTCAAACTATTCCTTTAAGTGGAGCAATTATTGTTACAACTCCGCAAGAGGTATCTTTAATTGATGCGAAAAAAGGATTGAAGATGTTTGAAAAAGTAAACGTTCCCGTTTTCGGAATAGTTGAAAATATGAGCTACTTTATTGCTCCCGATACAAAAAAACGATATGACATTTTTGGAACTGGTGGTGGACAAAAATTAGCAACAGAATTGAAAACAAATTTTCTTGGCGGAATTCCTTTAGATCCAAGAATTAGAGAAGGTGGAGATAGTGGTAAACCCATAGTACAAGATTTACCTGAGATTGATGAATCTAAAAAAATATTATCAATTGCAAAAGAACTTGATGAATTAGTTAGAGCCAAAGACTCGCAAAGTTCTGATATAGAGATTGAACTTTAATTTTTTAATAACTATTTGCAAGTACCTTCAAGATAGATAATGATAGATAAAAAGAAAATTGAGTTAGTCCTAGAAACACTAAGACCATTCTTACAAGAAGATGAAGGTGATATTGAACTTGTAAATGTAACTGAACAAGGAATTGTTGAGGTTAGACTACTTGGGACTTGTGCAATCTGCCCAATGTCCACAATGACTCTTAGAGCAGGAATTGAAAGAGCATTGATAAATAAAATACCTGAGATTAAAAGAGTTGAAGCAATAAATTAATAACATATAGTAAAACAAAACATTTAGGAGAAATATGAGAAAGTACATAATAGCTGGAAACTGGAAGATGCAAAATGATTTATCAGAAGCAATTAAACTTGTGTCTGAACTTAAATCTGAATTAGATGGTAAAACATTAAACGCAGAAGTTATTATTGCCCCGCCATACATTGCGTTAGAAGCGGTAAGTTCATTGATTAAAGATTCTGTAATTAAACTAAGTTCACAAAATATGCATATGTCAGATGCTGGAGCTTTTACAGGTGAAGTTTCTGCACAAATGTTAAAAAGTGTTGGATGCGAATATGTAATACTTGGACACTCTGAACGCCGCACAATTTTTGGCGAAACAGATGAAATGATTAACCAAAAAGTAAAGCAAGCATTTGCTAATGGCTTAAATCCAATTTTATGTTGTGGAGAAACTTTAGAAGAAAGAGAAAGTGGAACAACATTCAAAATAATTGAAGGACAAATTAGAGCAGGACTAAAAGATTTGGATAACACTCAAATAGAAAATACAGTAATTGCTTACGAACCAATTTGGGCAATTGGAACTGGCAAAACTGCTTCTCCAGAGCAAGCTCAAGAAGTTCATGCACACATCAGAAAATTACTAGCTGAAATTACAAGTAGTGAAATTGCGAATAACATAACCATTCAATACGGTGGAAGTGTAAAGCCAGAAAATGCTAAAGAACTATTATCTCAACCAGATATTGATGGAGCATTAGTTGGTGGCGCTTGCTTAAAAGCAGATTCATTTGCTGGAATTATTACGAGTGTGTAAAAAATAATTTTATAATAAGAAGTGGAATCTCTCAACTGATTCCACTTCTTTGTTATAAGTTATTTCCTTCCCTAACTCTTTCTTTTTCAATTATTTAACTATCTTACTAACCACATTTCACATTGATTTACCTTCTAAAATTTAGTATATTTGCAGTCTTTATTTTTGCTAAATTTAAATACTTTTTTATATGAGCAAGTTCCATAAATTTTTATTTATTGCTTTATTTTTCTTAAATCTTTTAACCTTTGCACAAATCCAAATAGAAGAATTATCTTCGGATTTTGAATCTAATCAAGATTCACTTTTTCTTGGAACTACGCTTTCAAGAAGTGTTCAAAGTCTAAATGGAGAATGGAAAGCATTTAGGGAAGATGATCAAGAAAACTTTATAAATGTTACATTCCCAATTAAAACTACAAGTAATAAAACTTTTATTTTTGAGAATGAATTTTCCATTGATGCAAAAAAAATAAATCTCAATTTCATTAAACTCCATTTTCTAGGATTAAATTATTCAGCTGAAATCTTCATAAACAATGCTTCTATTTATAAACATCCTGGTAGTTGTATTCCATTTACTTTGGATCTTTCTCCAGACTTACTAAACTATGATTCCCCAAATGTACTTAGAGTTAAGTTAGCTTATCTTAGTGATTCTAAGAATACTATTCCACTAGCTCAACAATTTCTTTTCCCTAAAAACTTTGGTGGTGTTTTTAGAGATGTCTTTCTTTCTTTTAAACCAAAAGTTGGAATTAAAAATACAAGTATCGTTTATGAAAAAGATTCTAAACCTTACAAAGCTAAGCTCAGTTTTAAAGTAGAATTAGAAAATTTCAAAGAACTTGTTGCCGATTCAGTATTAAAAAATTTCAATGGTAGATTTAAGCTAGATGCAACTCTCAAAATAATTGGAGATACTTCATACACTTACCATAACACATGGAACATTAGACCACTTAGAACTAAAGACTTTCAAAAAGAATTTTACACAAGGCTTCGTTCAATTAAATTCTGGTCAAACTTAAAACCTCTAACTTACCTCCTTACTGTTAAATTAACAAATGGTGATGGTTATGTATATGATGAATATAAGAAAAAATTATCCCTCTTCGATTTTAAGAAAAAAAATGGGAAACTATTTCTTAATGAAAACGAGTTTAAAATAAATGGTGTTACATACATTCGCTCAAACGAAAACTCAATTGCAAATTATGCACAGATAAAAAAAGATATTACAAAAATAAAAGAATTAGGGTTTAACACAGTTCGTTTCTCCAAAGTTGTTCCTCACCCTTACGCTGTATATCTTTGTGAGGAATTAGGTCTATTTGCTTTTACAGAAATTCCGTTGAACTCTGTACCTGAAAGATTCACAGAGAATGGAGATTTCCAAACTCGTGCAACTTCATTCATTTCAAGATTTATGAAATTTTTCAACCAATACCCTGCTGTTATTGCTTATGGTGCTGGAGGTTCATATCTTAGCTCTTCGCAAAGTCATCTAAACTTTATAAATATTATTTCTGAAACTATAAAGAATGAAACTCCAAACAAATTAAGTTATTCATCCTTTATAGGTAAGCCAACAAATAAAACTCCCAATATTGATTTATACGGAGTGGAGCTATTTTCAAATTACTCTGGAAGTACAGGAGGTAAGTTCCCAAGCCATACAGAATCTGACTCTTTGCTTTACTTTATAAGTGAAGCTACATACCCTACTTTTAAGGGAGATACTGATGGTTACTTAAATAATTATTCATTTGAAGGACAAGCAAAATTTTTTGAAGGGATTATAGATTATTCAGACAAAAATAATATTAGTGGCTTTGTACTAAATACTATGTACGATTTCACAGGTGATTTTGCTCCTTTTTACTCTGGTTTCGATAAAACAAATCTCTATAAAATTGGCATACTGCCTACTGATAGCAGTAGTTCTAGAATAAGTGCAAATTTAATTAAATCGAAATTACTCGGCGGTTCTAGAGTTTCAGTTCCAATAGGAAGTAAAAAAGATGATTCACGTTTTTTCTTTATTCTTCTTGCTTTAGCAATATCTGCAATTATTGCTTTACTAATAAATTCCAAAAGAAAATTTAGAGAAGATGCATCAAGAGCTTTAATTAGACCTTACAATTTTTTTGCAGATATAAGAGATCATAGAATACTTTCGGGTTTTCATTCAAATATACTTATGATTTTATTGGCAAGCTCTAATGCTTTACTTATTACAATTTTACTATACTTTCTTAAGAGTAACATTCTTCTTGAAAAAGTTGTTCTAGCTTTTGGGAGTCCTAAGTTAAGTACGGTAGTTAATTTTCTTGCTTGGAATCCTATTAAAGCTTTTGGCTATTTATTTGCTACATCTGTAATACTTTTTATACTTGTAAGTTTTATTGTTCATCTATTTTCTTTCTTTGTTCGAAACCGTATTCTATACTCTAGCATTTACTATACTGCTATTTGGGCTTTTTTACCTTTTGCATTATTACTTCCAATAGAAGCGGCATTGTATAAAATATTACTTACTCACGATTTCAATTTTATTATTTATATACTTTTAGGTTTGTTTTTAATTTGGAACATACAAAGATTTATTAAGGGCATATATGTTATTTTTGATGTTCGTCCAATCTTTGTTTATTTATTCAGTATTATATTTTTTGCTATTTTCTCGCTCGGAGTAATTTCGTATATGCAATATTCTTCCGTTGCGTTGGATTATATAGCTTTGGCAATAAAACAATACTTAACTATTTAAGGAGGTTTTGTGCATTTATCAAAACTTGAAATTTTTGGTTTTAAATCTTTTGCTAATAAAACAGTTGTGAACTTTACAAAAGGAATAACTGGTATTGTTGGCCCTAATGGTTGTGGTAAAACCAACATTGTAGATGCTATTAGATGGTGTCTTGGCGAACAAAAAAGCAGCATGTTGCGTAGCGATAAAATGGAAGATGTAATCTTCAACGGTACTCGATTAAAAAAGCCGATGGGAATGGCTGAGGTTACTTTAACAATACTAAATGATAAAGGTCTTTTGCCAACTGATTTTACCGAAGTTACTATTACTCGTAGAATTTTTAGATCTGGCGAAAGTGAATATTTATTAAATAAAAATTTATGCCGACTTAAAGACATTACAAATCTCTTTATGGATACTGGAATGGGAACCAATGCCTATTCTGTTATTGAACTTAAAATGGTTGAAACAATATTAAGTAGTAAAGCGGAAGAACGAAGAAAAATGTTTGAAGAAGCTGCTGGTGTAAACAAGTACAAACTTAGAAGAAGATTATCATTAAAGAAATTAGATGATGTAAAAAAAGATTTAACTAGAGTTAACGATATAGTTTCTGAAGTAGAAAAAAATGTTAGATCTTTGGAGCGACAAGCAAAGAAGGCGGACAGATACAACACTATTCAAACTGAACTTAAAGAAAAAGAATTAGGGCTGGCTGAAAGAGAGTTCTTTTTGTTCAGTACGCAAATTGCAAGTTCAGAATTTGAGACTTCAAACTTAAATAATCAAAAAACACAGATTGATACAGATATAAAAGAAGTTGAAAATAAGCTGATCTCATTTCGACAAGAGATTAGTAATGTTGAGGCTGAGTATAGAGAAAAATCGAATAATATTTCTCAAGTTACAAATAAACTGCACGAGTTACATAAAGGTATTTCAGTTTCTCAAGAAAGAACAAAAGCTCTAACAAATAACATTACTCGCTTCAATAGTAATATTGAAGAGTTTACATTTCAAAAAGATGACGCTAAAGAAAATATAATTGAGTACACCGAAAATATTGACCAGTTGAGTGAGGGACTAAGTACAAAAGAAAGTGATTTGCTTATTAAGCAAAGTACTTTGGATGAAAAAAAGAGAGAATTACAAGATACTCGCCAAGTTTATAAACAAAAGAATGATGAGTTTGCTGAGCAACAAAAAATTGTAGCAGCGGCTGAAAATGAATTTGCTAATAATGAGAAATCAATAAATACGTTTAACGCAAATATAGAAAAGTTTAATGCGAGCATACAATTTTCAACATCAGAAATTGCTAAGAGTGTTGGGTTTCTTGAAGATTTAGGGAATGAGAAAAAAGCGACTATTGAAAAATTAGAAAAATCTGAGAAAGAACATACAGAAACTCTTAACAAAAAAGAAAATCTTGAAAAAGAAATTTCCGAATTAAAATTGCAAGAGGTTGATGAGAAAAGTAATCTCAATAATATTAAAGAGAAGATAGAATTCTTTCAAACATTATTAAATAATTTAGAAGGAGTTTCGTCAGGATCAAAATCTTTAATGAATAGTAATGGCTGGACAAAAAATGGAAAAATTCTTCTTGCTGATCTTGGAAGTTCAAAAGAAGAATTTAGAGTGGCAATTGAAACACCTTTAAAATCAGTCCTAAATAATCTAATAATTGAAACTGCAGATGACTTAAAAAATGGGATCGACTATCTTAAGAAAAATAAACTTGGTAAAGCATCGTTTTTCTTTCTTAGTGATAGCAAAGGGAAATCGTCTCTTCTTAAAAGTATTAATAAGTTTAGTTACTTACGAAAAAAGAAGAGTATTGCAAAGCAAGAACATTTTATAAGCTGGGCAGACGACTTAATTGTAACCGAGCAGAAATGGAAAAATTATTTTTCTCAAATACTAGGTGATGTTGCTGTTGTTGATTCTATTGAAGTTGCTTTTAAGTTAAGTGATAAATTCCCTTCATTTAGTTTTGTTACAACAGAAGGAGACTTAATACAAAGTAATGGGATAGTTGAAGCTGGTTCGGAATTAAAATTAGATGATTCTTTATTTGGTAGGAAGCAACTTTTAGAAAATTTCAAAAATGAATACCCTTTGCTGGAACAAAAACTAGCAAGACTTAGAAAAGAAATTGCTGATAAAGAAGCCATAGCAGAAACCATAAACTTAAAAGAATTATCAGACAATGGGAAAGTTATTCACAATGAAATCACAAGTATAGAAAAACAAATTTCCCAAATTGAATATGAGAAAGAAAAATCAGCTGAGAACATAGAAAAACTTCAAGATGAAATTCAAGAAAATGTTGCTGATGTTAATATGCTTAACATTAACATAAATACTTTCCGCTCAAATATTTCTGAAGAAAATAATATGGTTAATGTTATTAAATCGGAATTAGATAGTTATGAATATAGATTAGAAGATATTGAAGACGAGTACACAAAACAGCAAACAGAGTTTAGCGATCTTAAATTAAATATTGAAAGAATTAAAGGTGAAACTCAAAATAAAAATAATTTATTAGCGAAGACAAAAGAGTCCATTACTAATCTCTCAAATTCTATTGAAAGACTTCACACAGAAATTAAATCTTCCGAAGAAGAAATAAATACAATCACTTCTATTATAGAAGATACGCAAATTGAACATGATGAACTTAATGCTGATAAAAATACGAGTGCAGAAGAGCTTGAAACTATTGAGGGTCTGTTAAAAACTAAGAAAAATGAATCATCTGAATTTGAGCAACAATTAAATAGCTATAGAAGTTCCCGACAAGATGTTTCGGATAGAATTCATAAATTCCAAATTAAGCAAAATGAACTTTCTATCAGATTTGAAAATTTAGTTAACCACATTAGAGAAGAATATAGTATTGAACTTGAGAAAAAAGAATTTGATGATTTAGAGGTTTTTAATTTTGATACTGCCTCATCTGATGTTTCTTCATTAAAAGGGAAATTAAAAAACCTTGGTCCAATTAACCTTCTTGCATATTCAGAATTTGAAGAGGAAAACGAAAGACTTGAATTTTTACTTTCACAAAGAAACGATTTGACTGAATCGGAAAAAGATTTATTGAGTACAATTAAAGGAATAAATGATTCAGCTCAGAAAGTATTTTTAGAAACTTTTGAAGCAATTAGAGAAAACTTCAAAACTATATTCCAAACAGTTTTTAATCCGGGGGATGAAGCCGATTTAATTTTAGAAGAAGGTGTTGATCCACTTGAAGCAAAGATTGAAATTATTGCAAAGCCTAAGGGTAAACGTCCAACTGGAATTGAGTTACTTTCCGGAGGTGAAAAAACTTTAACTGCAACTGCATTGCTGTTTGCAATTTATCTTGTAAAACCAAGTCCGTTTTGTATTATGGATGAAGTTGATGCTCCATTGGATGATGCCAATATTGATAGATTTACAAAGTTGTTAAAAGACTTTAGCGACAACACTCAATTTATAATTGTAACTCACAACAAGCGTTCAATGGAAGCTGCTGAAAATATGTATGGAGTTACAATTCAAGAAGAAGGAGTTTCTAAATTAGTAGGTGTTCAGTTTAACGAACAATTAAGTGTGTCCGCATAATGCAAAATGAACAAAGACACTTTAAGTTTTATATAGATTTTGATGGAACAATTTCCACAAAAGATATTGGCGAACATATGTTTGTTGAATTTGGAGATGCTAAAAAAAGTTACGAAATAATTAAAGAATGGTTAGATGGAAAAATTTCATCTCAAGAAAGTTGGATACAACTTTGTGCAACTGTAAAAGACTTTGATAAAGCTAAGTTTAATAAATATTTAGATACTTGTACTATTGATGAAGGATTTAAAAACTTTCTGAATTATTGTACAAAGTATAAGTTTGATACTACCATTGTTAGCGATGGACTTGATTATTATATAGATCACATTAGTAAAAAAAATGATTTTGCTCACTTGGATATTTATTCAAACAAAGTTGTTGTTGATCAAGAAGGAAATTTAACTCCGAGCTTTCCTTATACTGATGAAGAATGTAAAGATTGTGCAAACTGTAAACGTAACCATATTCTTAATTCATCAAGTGATGAAGATATTACAATTTATATTGGAGATGGTTGGTCGGATACTTGTGCAGCACAATATTGTGATTTTATTTTTGCAAAAAGATCATTGTTGAAATTCTGTGAGAGCAATAGTATTCCATATTATCCTTATAAAACTTTTGATGATATAATTAAAATTGTAGAAAATTTAAGAACTAAGAAAAAAATAAAAAAGAGAAATCAAGTAAGACTAAAAAGACGCGATGCATATATGCAAGGTTAGTCAATCTTTTTAGGTTGTCATTCCCGAATGTCTTTATCAGCTTGTCCGCCGTTTTGTTGGGCGGAGGAATCCAGAGATTTTTATCAAATAGATTTCCGATTTAAGCATTTGGAAATGACAAAGAGTAAATTTAGCTTGGCTATCACGAACCATTTCGTGATACTTAATAGTACAAAACAATATGAAACAAATAGCAAAATTTTTATTTAAGTATAGAAGTTATACACCAATTCCATTTGTAATTGCAATGTTAGTTTTTCAACAAGCAAGTATAGCAAGTATTCTAATTGGTTTGGCAATTGTATTAACGGGAGAAGCTTTTAGACTTTGGGGAGTAATTTATGCCGGAAGTGAAACAAGAACTACTGAACATGTTGGCGGAACTTTTCTTGTAATCAGTGGAGCTTTTGGTCACTTACGCAATCCGTTGTACTTGGGTAATATTTTAATTTATGTTGGAGTTGGAATTATGTCAATGGCATTATTCCCGTACTTACAAATTGTAGCATTTTTGTTTTTTTATTTTCAATACCGACTAATTATTTCTGAAGAAGAAGAATACTTACACAAAACTTTTGGTAAACAATTTGAGAATTATATAAAAGCTGTACCAAGACTAATACCAAGTATAAAAGCTTACGATGCAGATGGTGTAACTCAACCTCCATTAAATTTGAAAGCAGGTTTGCGTTCTGAGAGACGAACTCTACAGGCAATTGTGATAATAAGTATTCTAATAATTATAAATTATTCAGTTAAGAATTTTGCATAAAAAGTTAATGATAATCGCAGGCGAAGCTTCAGGCGATTTACACGGCTCTGCTTTAATAAAAGAGTTGTTGGCAATTGATAGTTCTTTGAAATTTTTTGGTATTGGTGGCGACAAAATGATTGCCGAAGGAATGAAAACAATATATCATATAAATGATATGGCTTTTTTAGGATTTGTAGAAGTTATAAAACATCTACCATTTATAAAAAAAGTAAAAAGAGATTTATTGAAAGTTGCAAAAAAAGAAAAGATTAGAAATGTTGTCTTAATAGATTATCCTGGTTTCAATTTAAGTATAGCAAAATCTTTTAACGAGTTAGGAATAAAAAACATCTACTATATTTCTCCACAAATTTGGGCTTGGGGAAAAGGAAGAATTGAAAAAATAAAAAAGATAATTTCTAAAATGATTGTCTTCTTCCCTTTCGAAAAAGAATTGTATGAGAGCAATAATGTTAGTGTGAATTTTGTTGGACATCCATTAGTAAATAAAATTGAGCAATATGATTTTTCATCAAAAACAGAATTGGTTAAAAAATATAGTTTAGATGTGGACAAAGAAATATTAGTTCTTTTACCTGGAAGTAGAAAACAAGAAATTGAAAAGATTTTTCTTCCATCTGTTGAAGCAGCAGAAAAATTAGCCAAAGAATTAAATTTGCAAACAGTAGTTGCTTGTGCAGAAAATATTGACGAAAATATTTTTGCAGAATTTCAATCAAAATTTAATTTTAGAATAGTTAAAGGCGAAACATATAACTTACTGAAGAATGCAAAATTTGCAATTGTGAAATCCGGCACATCAACTTTGGAAGCTGGAATTATTGGAACACCTTTTATTGTAGTTTATGCAACAAATTATTTTACTTATCTAATAAGTAAGTCGTTGATAAAAATAAAAAATATTGCACTTGCAAATATTGTAGCAGGCAAAACAATTGTTGATGAACTAATTCAAGATGATGTTAATCCAGAAACAATCTATTTAAAGAGTAAAAACATTATTACAAATGAAGAAAGATATAATTTGATAAAAAACGGATTGAGCGAAATAAAAGACAAATTGAAAACAAAAGGAAACCCAAGTAAAAAAGCAGCAGAAATTATTTATGCGGAAATAACTAAACCTTAGAAATGAAACAACCAAAAATGAGTAAAAAACTTCTTCAATTTTTGGGAATTCATTTTGTAAAATACTTTATAAGTATTTTACTTAAAACTTTAAGAATTACAGAAGTAAAAAATAAAGAGCTAGAGAATTTAGAACAAGAAAATAAAAATTATGTATTAGCCTTTTGGCACGGAACAATGTTGTTGCCTTGGTACATTAAAAGAAATAAAAACTTTTACACTATTATAAGCAAAAGTAAAGACGGAGAAATACTCACACGTGTTCTAAATAATTGGAATTATAATGTTGAAAGAGGTTCCAGTAGCAAAGGTGGAAGCGAAGTTTTAGATATTTTGGTTGAAAAAGCGAAAGGTGGTAACTCAATTTCAATAACGCCAGATGGACCAAGAGGTCCTGAAAAAGAGTTAAAAGCTGGAGCAGTAATTATAGCTAAGAAAGCAAATATTCCACTAGTTTTATTGGGGATTTGCTCAAGTAAAAAAAAGGAATTGAGTAGCTGGGATAAGTTTCAAATTCCTTATCCATTTGCAAAAGTTTTTGCTGTGTATTCAGAACCAATTTTTATTGATGGGAATTTAAGCTATAAAGAAACCGATGAAATTATTAAGCAAGTCGGCGTACAATTAAATAGTTTGCAAAAGCAAGCGGAGCAATATTGTTAAAGTTTATAAGAATTATTTTATCGCCTTTAACTGTTCTTTACAGATTGATTATTCAAATACGAAATCTTTTGTTTGATAAAAACATCTTCACTCAAAAGAAGATGGATGTTAAAATAATTTCTGTTGGCAATTTAACAGTTGGCGGTTCTGGTAAAACTCCATTGACAATTATGCTGACTAAATATTTTAAGTCAGCAGGAAAAAAAGTTGGAGTATTGAGTAGAGGTTATGGCAGAAAATCTAAAGGCTACAAGTGGGTTTCTGATCAAAACAAAATTTTAACAACTGTAAATGAAGCAGGCGATGAAATTTTTCTAGTTGCCAGTGAATGTAAAGTTCCAACTGCTGTTTCAGAAAAGAGAGTAGAAGGTGTTACTCGATTTATAAAAGATGTGGATTTGGACTTGGTAATTCTTGATGATGCTTTTCAACATAGATGGATTGATAGAGATGTTGATTTAGTTATTATTGATCAGAAATTTTTAAGTAATGTAAATAGTTTTGATCAAAGACAGTTACCACTCGGTTCAATGCGTGAACCGTTTGAAGCAATTAAAAGAGCAGATGCTATAATAATAAATAGAAAGTTTTCAACAAAAATTGGAATCCCATATAAATTAAAAAAATATTTTGAAAACAAAGAGACTTATTATTGCCACTATAATGTAAGTGGAATTTTTGATGTAAAAAATAACAAGGAATATTCAACAGAAGATTTTGAAGGTCAGCAAAGTTTAGTAGTTTGTGGTATTGCAAAACCAAAATCCTTTTTACGAATTCTTGAAAGAAATAAAATTGATATTAAGAATAAAATTATTTTTGCAGATCATAAAAGTTATACTTTGAAAGAAATAGAAAAAATTAGAAAAGCATTTTACGATACAAATTCATACTCGGTTTTAACAACACAGAAAGATGCTGTAAAGTTAATGGAGTTTTCAAAAGAATTGGATGACATTGACATATACTTTCTAAAAGTAGAATTGGAAATAGAAAATCAAAATGATTTTTTAGAATCATTAGACAATAAAATATTTAATTAAATAACTCTTTATTAATAATCCCTTAGAGGTTTAAAGAATGGCAAAGAAACAAAGTAAAAAAGATGTTTATTATTTTGGTGGAAAAAAAGCAGAAGGAAAATCAGCAATGAAAAATCTGCTTGGTGGCAAAGGTGCTAACCTTGCTGAGATGGTTAACATTGGAATTCCTGTTCCTGCAGGTTTTACAATTACAACTGAAGTTTGTACTTATTTTAACAAACACAAAAAATCATATCCTAGAACATTAAAGAAAGAAGTTTTAGCATCTTTAAAAAAGATTGAAAAAGAAATGGGAGCAAAATTTGGAGACAAAAAAAATCCACTATTGCTTTCTGTTAGAAGTGGTGCAAGAGCATCTATGCCTGGAATGATGGATACAATTTTAAACTTAGGGTTAAACGATCAAACTGTTGAAGCATTAAGTAAAAAAACTAACAATCCACGTTTCGCTTATGATTCTTACAGAAGATTTGTTCAAATGTATGGTGATGTAGTTCTTGGTTTGCAAGCAACTGGTAAACTTGATCGTGATCCTTTTGAAATTATTCTTGATAAAAATAAAGATAAACATAAAATCGAATTAGATTCGGATCTGAGTGCTGAACAATTGAAAGTTATTATTAAAGAATTTAAAGCTGAAATTAAAAAACAAACTGGACACGATTTCCCAGCTGATCCAATGGTTCAATTATGGGGAGCAGTTTCAGCTGTATTCGATTCTTGGATGAACGAAAGAGCAGATGTTTACAGAAGACTAAATGACATTCCTGCAGAATGGGGAACTGCTGTAAATGTTCAATCAATGGTTTATGGAAATATGGGACAAGACTCTGGTACAGGTGTTGCTTTTACTAGAGATCCTGCTTCAGGTAAAAACATTTTTTACGGAGAATATTTATTTAATGCACAGGGCGAAGATGTAGTTGCTGGTGTTAGAACTCCTCACGAAATTGGTGAACTTAAAAAAGATAATCCGAAAATTTATAAAGAGTTAGATAAAATTCGTCTTAAACTTGAAAAACATTATAAAGATATGATTGATGTTGAGTTCACAATTCAACAAGGGAAATTGTGGATGCTTCAGGCACGAACTGGAAAACGAACTGGTTTTGCTGCTATCAAAATTGCAGTTGATATGGTTAGAGAAAAACTTATTTCTAAAAAAGAAGCTTTGCTTAGAATTGATCCTGAACAATTGAATCAATTACTAAGACCAATTTTTGATGGTGATGAAAAACTAAAAGCTGTTAAGTCTGGAAGTCTTTTGGCAAAAGGTCTTAATGCTGGTCCGGGTGCTGCTGCTGGTAAGGTTGCATTCTCTGCACACGATGCTGAAGTAATGGCTTCAAAAGGCGACCGAGTTATTCTTGTAAGAATTGAAACTTCGCCCGAAGATATAAAAGGGATGGATGCTTCTGATGGAATACTAACTGCAAAAGGTGGAATGACTTCTCACGCAGCTTTAGTTGCTAGACAAATGGGTAAGGTTTGTGTTGCTGGTTGCGGTGTGTTAGATATTGATTATAAAAAAGGTACAATGAAATCTTCTGGAAGTAAAAAAATAATTAAAGAAGGTGATTACATTTCTATTGATGGAACAACAGGAGAAGTTTTTGCAGGCGATATTAAAACTAAGCCATCTGAAATAGTTCAAGTACTTGTTACAAAAGAATTACCAGCAAAAAAATCTGCTATATATAAAACTTACAAAGATTTAATGAGTTGGGCAGATGACGTAAGAAAATTAGGAGTTAGAACTAATGCAGATCAACCAGACCAAGCAGTTAACGCAATTGAGTTTGGTGCTGAAGGTATTGGCTTATGTAGAACCGAGCATATGTTCTTTGGTGGTGATAGAATTCTTGCTGTAAGAGAAATGATACTTGCTGATGATGAAGCTGGAAGAAAAAAAGCTCTTAAAAAGTTATTGCCGTTACAACGAAAAGACTTTGCAGGAATCTTTAAAGCGATGAAAGGTTATCCAGTAACAATTAGAACTTTGGATCCACCTTTGCACGAGTTTTTACCTCATTCATTAAACGAACAAAAAGAAGTTGCTAAGGCACTTAAAATTTCTGTAAATCAACTTAAAGCTAAAATTGAATCTCTTCATGAATTCAATCCTATGTTAGGGTTTAGAGGTTGTAGACTAGGAATTAGTTATCCTGAAATTACAGAAATGCAAGCAAGAGCAATTTTTGAAGCAGCTATTCAAGTTGCAAAAACTGGTGTAAAAGTTAAACCGGAAATTATGATTCCGTTAGTAAGTCACGTTAAAGAATATATAATACAAGAAAAAATTGTTAGACGTGTTGCCAAAGAAGTGTTCAAAGCAAAAGGTAAAAAAATAAACTACCTTGTTGGTACAATGATTGAATTACCAAGAGCTGCACTTACAGCTGATGAAATTGCAAAATACGCTGAGTTCTTTAGCTTTGGAACTAACGATTTAACACAAACAACCTTTGGGCTTTCAAGAGATGATGCTGGAAAATTCTTACCAATGTATGTTGAAAAAGATATTTTACCAAAAGATCCGTTTGAAAGTATTGACCAAAGTGGAGTTGGACAACTTGTTGAAATAGGAACAAAGAAAGGTCGCTCAGTAAACAAAAATCTTAAAGTTGGTATATGTGGTGAACACGGTGGTGAACCAGAATCTGTTGAGTTCTGTCATAGAACCGGATTGGATTATGTTAGTTGTTCTCCATACAGAGTTCCAATTGCTCGTCTTGCAGCAGCAAGAGCAGCATTAAGAAAAAAATAAATAGAGTTGTAAAATATATGATTTTCAACCAAGTACTTTTTGAGTACTTGGTTGATGTTTTTTTATTTGGGCAATCTTTTTCTGTCCCAAATATATTAGAATAGCAGTACAATGATTGTACTGATGAATACAGGAGAATAAATGAAGTTATCTCAATTTAGATATAAAATGCCAAATACTGTTATTGCTAAGTTTCCAGCAAAGCCAAGAGATAAAGCAAAGTTAATGGTTTTTGAAAGTGGCTCTACAAAAGTTGAACATAAAAAGTTTAGTAACATAATAGACTATATGTCGAAAGGTGATGTACTTGTTGTAAACGAAACCAAGGTTATGCAAGCAAGATTGTTTGGACATAAGGAAAGAACAAATGCAAAAATTGAAGTGTTTGTTTTAAGAGAATTAAATCACGAAGAAAATATTTGGGATGTAATTGTTGATCCGGCTCGTAAAGTTAGAATTGGAAATAGAATTTATTTTAACGAAGAACTTTGGTGCGAAGTTATTGATAACACAACATCAAGAGGAAGAACTGTAAGAATAAATTATACTGGAGATGATATATATAAAGCCATTGAAAAAAATGGACTCACTCCACTTCCTCCATATATAAAAAGAGATTCTATTAAAAGTGATGTTGAAGATTACCAAACAATATTCGCTACTGAAGATGGGTCTGTTGCAGCACCAACTGCTGGATTACACTTTACCAAAGACTTAATGAAAAAAATAAAAAAGAAAGGCATTAAGATTGTGCCCGTATTATTACACATTGGTCTTGGTACATTCCGTCCGGTTGAAGTTGAAGATCTTTCAAAACACAAAATGGATTCTGAATATTTTGAAATACCAGATGAAACTGCTGAAGCTGTTAACAAAGCATTGGATTCTAAAAAACAAGTATTTGTAACTGGTACAAGTACAACTCGTGCTTTGGAAAGTAGTGTTACTGCAGGCGGTAGAGTTAAACCAAATTATGGTTGGACTGACAAATTTATATTCCCGCAATATGAATTTAAAATTGCGACAAAATTAATTACAAATTTCCATCAACCAGAATCTACCTTGCTTATGCTAACAGCTGCCTTTGGTGGATATGACGCATTAATGAAAAACTATAAAACTGCAATGAAACAGAAATATAGATTCCTTAGTTATGGCGATGCAATGCTGATTTTATAAATAGTATTCTTATTAAAAATGAAAACAGTTGCAATAATACCATCTGGTGGAATTGGTTCAAGAATTCTTTCCTCAATACCAAAACAATATGTTAAAGTATTGGGGAAAGAGCTTATTGCATATACACTCCAAGTCTTTCAAAAATGTAATTTAGTTGATGAAATAATTATTCCAGCTCAACCATCCTACTTCAATTTATTAAAAAGTATAAAAAAAGAGTTCAACTTAACTAAAATCACCAAAATTATTGAAGGTGGGAAAGAAAGACAAGACTCAGTTTACTGTGGCTTGAAACAACTTGACCTAGAAAATGATGACCTTGTTATAGTTCACGATGCTGCAAGACCTTTGCTTACCCAAACACTTTTAGAAAACTCTATAATAGCAGCTAAAAAATACGATAGTATTGTAGTTGCCAAAAAAGCGAACGATACATTAATAAAAGGTAGCACTAATGTTGATGAATATCTTGATAGAACAAATATTTATTACGCTCAAACTCCGCAGATATTTAGATATAAAATTTTACTTGAGGCTTTTGAATTAGCAATTAGAAATAACTTCTATGGAACAGATGAATCGATGTTGGTAAAAAATGCTAACTTTGATGTAAGAATTGTAGAAGGAGAAACTATAAATTTTAAAGTTACAACTCAATCAGATTTAGAATTGTTGGAACTAATATTAAAAAACACTTTATAAAACTTGTTATTACTTTATTATTTCAATATTTTGGATGAAAGTTAGGAGATTCTATGTTAAACCTTTTTGTAGTTGTTTTATTATCATACCTTGTTGGCTCTATTCCAACTAGCATTATTTTAACAAAAATAATTAAAGGTGTGGATGTTAGAGACTATGGCAGTGGAAATGCTGGTGGTACAAACACATCAAGAGTACTAGGTAAAAAATTTGGTTTACTTGTTGTTATTTTAGATGCACTTAAAGGAGTTTTTGCAGTCGTAGTTATTGCTCGTTTATACTTTGGTAGTTTCCCATTCCCAAATACAACTCCATTTGATGATTTTACATTGATACAATTTATGGCTGGTATTGCAGCTGTTGTTGGACACATTTGGACTGTCTTTGCTGGCTTCAAAGGTGGTAAAGGAATTGCTACTGGACTTGGAGTTTTCATTTCAATTTTAACTTTAGATATGTTAATTGGTCTTGGAGTTTTTATAATTGTTACTTCTGTTTCAAAATATATTTCATTAGCTTCAATCTCAGCAGCACTTTCCGTTCCCTTATTACTTATTATTAGAGAAAATATTTTTGGTGTTGATATACCAAGCTACGGAACAGTATTGCCTTTTGCCTTCTTGTTAGCATTATTAGTAGTCTATACCCACAGAGCAAATATCGGCAGACTTCTTCAAGGTAGTGAAAGAAAAATATCATTTTCGAAAAATAAAAAATAGCTTATGAGGAGGCTTCGCAATCTTATATTAGCTTTGATAGTTTTTCTAGATACTAGAAAACTTTCTTATCTCTAAAATAACAATTTTGCTTCGCCACCCTGTTAATGTTTTTGTAAAAGGTTTTTATGAGAATTTCTGTTCTTGGTGCAGGAAGTTGGGGTACAGCTCTTGCAATTATTTTACAATTTAACGGACACGACGTTACTCTTTGGGAACATAAACGTCTCTACGCTAGAACATTAAACAAATCAAGAATAAATAAAACTTACCTTCCAAAGATAAAAATCCCAAAAGAAATTCTAATTACAAACTCTCTTAAAGATGCTTGCTCAAATCAACATATGATGATTTTGGCTGTACCTTCTCAATTTATCAGAAGTGTTTTAGAGAACATTAAAAAATATAATTTAACTGATACAACCTTAGTAAGTGTTGCCAAAGGTATTGAGACAGATACTCTCTTTACAGTTTCTCAAATAATTAAAGATGTTCTACCAGATATTAGTGAAAATAATATTGCTGTTTTATCAGGACCTAGTCACGCAGAAGAAGTTGCACAAAAAATGCCAACTGCTGTGGTTGCGGCATCCACAAGTGAAGAAACTGCGAAGCAAATTCAAGCTGCGTTTATGACATCTTATTTTAGAGTTTACTATTCTACAGATTTACTTGGTGTAGAATTAGGTGGGGCATTAAAAAATGTAATTGCAATTGGAGCTGGTATTGCTGATGGAGCAAAATTTGGAGACAATACTAAAGCTGCAATTATGACAAGAGGTATTGCTGAAATTTCAAGACTTGGTTTAGCAATGGGAGCTCAACCCAAAACTTTTTCAGGGCTTTCCGGCATTGGCGATTTAATTGTAACTTGTATGAGTCAACATAGTAGAAATCGATTTGTTGGTGAGCAAATTGGCTCGGGCAAAAAATTAAAAGCTGTGCTTAAGTCAATGGCAATGGTTGCAGAGGGAGTTGCCACAAGTAATTCATCTTACCAACTTGCTAGAAAATTTAATGTGTCAACTCCAATAATTGATGCAGTTTACAATACACTTTTCTTAGATAAAGATCCTATCAAAGGGACTTACGACTTATTAGCTCGTGATATGAAATCCGAACATTAAAATCTTTATATTATCCCGTACTACTCTTTTTTAATATTTTTCAACAATTGTCATTCTGAATGAAGACGCTTTTTGTTGAAATGAAGAATCTCATAACTATGAAAGTTCGAGATATTTCATTCGTTCAAAAAACAAACTCTTTCAATATGACAAGCCCTAATATTGTCTCAACATTTCCTGCTTTTTATAACCAATTTCTGTTTTGTATATTTAAACTATGCAATCAAAAAGTCTAACAGATTCAATTCAATTCATTCCCGGAGTTGGACCGAAAAAAACAGAATCATTTAACTCTATTGGTTTTAAAACAGTTGAAGATTTACTTTTTTTCTTCCCCTCAAAATATTTAGATAGAACAAATATTCTTTCTGTTGCAAATGTAATGCAATTCATCGTCAATGGTTATAGTGGCGAGATAACAATTGTTGGTAAAGTGCTTGATAAAGAATCAATCAACTATGGAAGAAAACAAATCTTCAAAGTAAGATTTGAAGATGAAACCGGAACGTTTGAATGTGTTTGGTTTAAAGGAATAAAATATTTCAAATCACTTTTCCAAACTGGTGAACATTATGCAATTTCTGCAAAACCAGTTCTAACAAAGTACGGACATTTACAATTTACACATCCAGATTTTGATAAATTTACAGAGGATGAATCAACTGACTTTCTAAATACTGGGAAAATAATTCCATTCTATTCAATTCCTAAAGAACTGCGTCAAAAAAACATTGGAGATATTGGACTTAGAAAAATCATTAAATATGCAGTTGAAGAATACTCGGATCTAATTACAGAAACTCTTCCTCAAAAAACAATTACTGAAAATGTTCTAGTTAGTATTAAAGAAGCTGTAAAAAACATTCACTTCCCTTCTGATAATAAGACTTTAGAACTTGCAAGAAAAAGATTTAAGTATGAAGAACTGTTTTACCTTGAAACCCTTGTGGCTATTAGGAAATATAGATTTATTGCAAATACAAAAGGGATTGGTTTTAAAGTTCATTCAGAGATAATTAAAAAGCTATTGGATAAACTTCCTTTTGAACTTACCAAAGATCAATTGAAGGTACTTGGAGAAATCAAGAAGGATATGATAAGTTCTGAACCAATGAACCGTTTATTGCAAGGTGATGTTGGAAGTGGAAAAACTATTGTTGCAGTAATAAGTATGTTGATTGCAGTTAGCAATAATTACCAGGCTGTAATAATGGCTCCAACAGAAATTTTGGCTGACCAACATTACCATAGTATAAAACAACTTTTAGATGATTTTGACATTAATGTTGAATTACTAATTGGCGGAACTAAAAAATCTGAAAAAGAAATTATACGCAATAAGATAAAAGAGAACAAGTGTAACATTCTTATTGGTACTCATGCACTCATTGAAGAAAATGTTGAGTTAAGCAATTTGGGTATTGTTGTTATTGATGAACAACATCGTTTTGGAGTAGCACATAGAGGTAAGCTAATTAAAAAAGGGATTTCGCCAGATGTATTAATTATGACTGCAACTCCAATTCCAAGAACTTTAACAATGACTCTTTATGGAGATTTGGATTTATCCTTGATAAAAGAATTACCTAAAAACAGATTGCCAATTAAAACTGTATTACGTGGAGAAAATAGCTTACCAGATATTTATAAATTCATAATTGAAAAAAGAGAAGAAGAATATCAGTCGTTTATTGTTTATCCGCTTGTTGAAGAATCTGAAAAGTTAGATTTAAAAGCTGCCGAAGTTTTATACGAAGAATTGAGAGAGACAAATCTTAAAGATTTAAATATTGGACTTCTACACGGAAGAATGAATTGGAAAGATAAAGATTCTGTTATGCAACGATTTAAGAATAAAGAGTTTGATGTTTTAATTGCTACAACAGTTATTGAAGTTGGTATTGACATTCCGGCTGCAAACATTATTGTAATTAACGATGCAGAAAGATTCGGACTTTCACAGCTTCATCAGTTAAGAGGTAGAATTGGAAGAGGCACAGTACAAGCGTATTGCATACTTGTTACTAAAAATGACTTAGCACAAAAAACAAAAAGCTTTAATTTTAATTTCAACTATCTCTCCAAAGCTCAAATAGATTTCCATAAATCTAAAATTAGATTGAATGCAATGGTTAAGTATAGCAGTGGTTTTGATCTTTCTGAAGTTGATTTAAAGCTACGTGGACCCGGAGATATTTTTGGTAAAGCACAAAGTGGTTACCCAAAATTATTTTTTGCTGATTTAATTGAAGACCAAGAGTTGTTAATTAAAGCAAAAGAAGATGCATTTGAAATTGTTGCAGAAGATAATAAACTTACAAACAACTCTAACAAAATGATAAGAAAAAAGTTAACTAAATTTTACAAGGAGAATTTAAAGTATTCTACTATTGGGTAACTACATTATTGAGTTAAAAATAAATAACTTAGAGCTATTGAGAATTGAGATTTAAGTTCTTATTTTAGATACTAATTTAAAATAAGCTTAGAATAAAAAATTACATAAATGAAATTAAAAGAAAAAATAATATTTGAAAATTTTGATGGAGATACTTTTAAAATCAAAATTGTAGAAGCTGAAAATGAACACAAAGCTTCCTTTACACATTACTTGGGTAATCATAAAAATGGTATTTCTAAATTTTACAAAAAAGATGCAATCAGTTATGTAAAGAATATTTTGAAATATAAATATCCTGAAAAAAACATAACAGCCAAAATTGCCGAAAAAGCATTACAATATTATCTGATTGATTTTAAAGATTCAATACCTTTCCCTAAAAAAAAGAATCACAAGTTCAAGTTTATAGATTTATTTGCTGGGATTGGTGGGTTTAGAATTGCTCTTCAAAATTTAGGAGGTAAATGTGTTTTTACAAGTGAATGGGATAAATATTCGAAAAAAACTTATGAAGCAAACTTCGGAGAAGTTCCTTTTGGAGACATAACAAAATCAGAAACAAAAAGATATATCCCTGATGACTTTGATGTTTTGTGTGCAGGCTTTCCTTGCCAATCGTTTTCGATTGCTGGGAAAAGGGGTGGCTTTGAAGATACAAGAGGAACATTATTTTTTGATATTGCTAAAATTATTAAAAACAAACGGCCAAAAGCTTTTTTTTTAGAAAATGTAAAAGGTCTTAGAAATCATGATAAAGGGAAAACTCTTTCAACAATTCTTACTACACTCCGAGAAGATTTAGGGTACTATGTTCCTGAACCACAAATAATAAATGCTAAAGACTATGGAGTTCCACAAAACAGAGAGAGAATATTTATCGTAGGATTTAGAAAAGATTTAGGAATTAACAAATTTGAATATCCGATTGGAAAAAATGAAAATGTTTCACTTGAGAATATTTTAGAAAAAGAAGAAGTTTCTGTTAAATATTACTTATCCACTACTTATGTAAATACGCTTAGAAAACACAAGGCACGACACGCAAGTAAAGGGAACGGATTCGGTTATGAAATAATCCCGCAAGAAGGAACTGCAAATGCTGTTGTTTGTGGTGGGATGGGTAGAGAAAGAAACTTAATTCTTGATGATAAACTAACGAATTTTGTTCCAGTAACTCACATAACTGGAGAAGTAAATCGCGAAGGAATTAGAAAAATGACTCCAAGAGAATGGGCAAGATTACAGGGTTTCCCAGAAAAATTTAGAATAATTGTTTCTGATGCTCAAGCCTATAAACAATTTGGAAATTCAGTTGCAATACCAGCAATTCAAGCTACAGCAAATAAAATAATTTCAAAATTATTAGACCTTGAGAAAAATAAGCCTCCAACAAAATCAAAGGAAACTTTATTTGTTGGGTTAGGTTCTAGCTATGATTTTTCTAGAATAGAATCCTTTTCTTCAAATCAACGAATTGAAGAATCTTTAAAGATAAATGGATTAGTTTATTTTGAAGTTAAATCTTTGACAGAAGCACAAAAATTTACTTCGGCCTTCATTAAGTTTTATAATCTTACAAGTTCAAATTGGGTTGGTGGATTCATTATAGATTCTAACAAGAAATTTGTTGCTCAAATTTCTTACAATGGAAGAATTTGGGATAATGAAAACTGGGAACAAGCAAAAGAGATAATAGTATGATAAAAGGGAATAAAGGAGAATGGAGTGAGATTTATACTTTACTAAAACTTTTGGGTGATGGACAATTACACCCAGGTAATTGTAATATAATTAAAATTGAGGATATTTTTTATCCTATAATAAAGATACTTAGAACCGAATCAAATGGAAATTTTGAATACTCAATTGAAGATGAAATTGTTCTAATTTCTGGGGGAAAAGAACAAATAAGAATTCCTGTACAAATTTTTAAAGAAAAATCCATTTCATTATTAAATATTATTAAATCCAATACAAAAAGAACATTCTCAATTCCTGAAATTGAAGAATTTATGAAGATAATTAATTGTATTTCTCTTAAAGCAAGTTCTGATTCCAAGACTGATATTACAATAGTAATCCACGACCAAAAGATAAGTGAACAAACGACACTTGGGTTTAGTATAAAATCACAACTCGGAAGTCCATCAACCTTATTTAATGCTGGTCTATCGACAAATTTTATTTATAAGATAAATAATTTGTTTCTATCTCAAAAAGAAATTTCTCAAATAAATAGTATTGATTCAAGAAGTAAAATAAAAGAAAGAGTTAAAGTTATAACCAACAAAGGTGGTCAATTTGAATTTGTAAATACGGAGAAACAGATATTCTCAAATAATTTGGTATTGATTGACAGTCTTTTACCTAAAATTTTAGCAGACGTTGTTTTTCGTTTTTTTTCAAGCTCCAATAATAAAATAATTGACTTAGTTTCCAATATTCAAAAAGAAAATCCTTTAAATTTTGATACTACCAATGAACATTTATACTATTCTTATAAAATAAAAAGATTCTTGACAGATGTTGCTCTTGGCATGATGTCTTCAAAAGTATGGAATGGCATATATGATGCTAAAGGTGGCTACTTAATAGTAAAAGAAGATGGTGAAATTTTATGCTATCATCTTTATGACAGAAATGAGTTTGAAGAATATTTAATCAATAATACAAAGCTTGAAACATCTAGTTCTTCAAGACATAAATTTGGGAAAATTTATGCTCAGAATAAAGAACTATATTTCAAACTAAATTTACAAATTAGATTTATTAAATAGACCTTAATAGAAGTTACTTTTAAAAAATATCTCCTTTTATTTTTACTCTTCTGAATATTTAACAATAATACTAATTCGTCTATTCACAACATCATAAGGATTTTCTTTGTCTCTTAATCTGTTTGCAGCGTAACCTCTAATTTCAACAATTTTATCTTTTTGTATTCCAGCTTTTTGTAAAACTCTTCTTGCCGAGTTAGCTCTATCTGCACTAAGTTCATAGTTTGTGTATGTTTGTCCTCTACTACTAAAAGGTCTTGCATCCGTATGTCCTTCTATAACAATATTATTTTCCGATTTAGCAAGTTGTTTACCAATTACGGTTAGTATTTCTGCGGCTTTACCTTTTAGAGCTGCTGTGCCAACTTCAAAAAATGCATCGTTAGCAGATTCCATTATTTCAATTCGAAGACCTTCTTCTGTAAATTCAATTTCTATTTGGTCAACAATATCTCTAAAATCTTGGTCACCTAAATTTTCAATTAACTCTTTCCCCATTTCATCAAGTTGTTCTTTTTCCATTTGCTTGCGTTGTAATAAGGTCATCTCTTTAGGTGCAATATCAGTTTTACCAGGACCTTCAATTGCAGATGGTCCATTACCAACTCCAAAGCCAGTAGGGTCGTTGAAGTAACCAGCTATATTTTCTTTCACTTCACTGTCTTGTCCAAGAATCCAAAGTACAATAAAAAGTGCCATAAGTGCAGTTACAAAATCTGCATAAGCTACCTTCCACGCACCACCATGATGACCGTGTCCACCTTCAATTACTTTTTTAATTATTATGGGTTGTTTTTCATCAGCCATAGTTATTCTTTCCCACGTAGATAATTTTCCAAGTCACCAAATGATGGTCTTCCATGAGGTGTTAAAGTACGTCTTCCAATTTCAACAGCAACTATTGGTGGGTTCCCTTTTGCATAAGCAATAACACATTCTTTTATTGTTTCTAAGTAATGAACATCCCCTTCAAACATGTGTTCAATGTTACTTGCCAATGGTCCAACAAATCCGTATGAAAGTAAAATACCTAAGAATGTACCCACCAATGCAGCAGCAACGTGATGCCCAACAGCTTCAGCACCAGCATTAATACTACCCATTGTAACAATAATACCTAGTACGGCAGCTACAATTCCCAAAGCTGGGAAAGCGTCACTCAGTTTTGTAAGCTGTGCATGAGCTGGATGAACATCTATTTTATATGTTTTAATTTCCAGGTCCATCAAAGCTTCAACATCATGTGGAGGAACTCCTCCAGAGAGCATCACTTTTAATGTATCGCAAAGGAAGTTTGTTGCATATTCATTTTTAATTAATTTTTCATCTATAGAAAGTATCTCACTATCTGCAGGATTTTCAATATGCTTTTCAAGTGCCAATAAACCGTCTCTTTGAGCCAGTAAAAATAATTCGTACAAAGCCTTAAGGAGAACAAGGTTATCCTCCTTTGAATGATGCTTATGCCCAATTGCTCTTACTATTGCTGCCATAACTTTTTTCACATCTTCCATAGATGCAGCAATTAAAAAACTACCAACGGCAGCTCCACCAATTGTTACAAATTCAGATGGCTGGAATAAAACCATCAAATGTCCACCAGCCATTAAAAAACCTATAACTAAGCTGACTAGAACCACTAATGCACCGACTATTATTAACATAACATTACTTTATTTAGTTAAAAAAATATTTATTTAAGAAAATAATCTTTAATTTCATTTACTTCTTTTGCTAATTGTTTTATTTTAATTTCTGCAAACATCCAATCGGATGGTTTTAGATATTCTGCTATACTTAGTTCATTGCTAATATTATTAAATTTATTGTAATTCATATTTTTACTTTCTTCTACAAATTGAACTGCAACTTCTTTTATAGTTTTTTCATCTCGGTTACTTATTGCATTTAATACTCTATGTTTTCTTTCTTCAAACGAACTAAGGAAACTCTCTTCCCCTATACTACTATTGTCTTTTGGGGTTTCTACTTCAGCAATATCTTTACTTCTAACTTCAAAATTTTTCTTCCCAAGCAATTCATCAACTGTTGCTTTTAGTAGTGTGTTATTTATTGGTTTTGATAAAACTCTATCCGCACCAGCTTCTATTGCTGCTAAAACATTTTTTCTTGCTGCGTTTGCACTTATAACAATTACAGGAATATCTTTAATATCATTTAATACTTTTTTTAATTCTAGCATTTTAAACCCATCAATATTGGGCATCATCAAATCTAAAAAAATTATGTCGGGCTTAAACTCTGCTGATTGTTGAATTCCTTCGTAACCATCAATACATGTTTGAACCTCAAACATATAACGCTCTAAATATGTTTTTAGGTATTGAAGTATTGAATCATTATCATCAATTATTAAAACTCTTGTTTTACTACTTTGCATTTGCTTTACTGTTTTCTGTTTTAATCTTATTTAGTTTTAATGCTTTGTAATTTGTACCGAGAACTTTTTTACTATTTACTGTAGCTTGCGTAGCATGTTCTTTTATCGATTGATAGATTTCTTCTCTAAATATTTTTACAGTTTTAGGAGCTTCTATTCCAATCCTCATGCTACTATCGGAAGTGGAAATAATATTGAGAATTATATCTTTCCCAATTCTAATTTTTTCATTTTCTTTTCTTGTTAGTACTAGCATATTTTTTCTTTTTATAATTTTTTGATTCTTAAAAAACTGCTCAATTTTACGACACAGATTATTAATCTGCGATACATTTTGGTGTTTCCACGTGCCTGGCACTTTGAAAGTGCCAGGCACGTTAGTTGAAATCTACATCATTTTTTTAGTTAGCTGCAAATAATGGATAGTCAACTATGTTAGCTTCATTATCTATTAACTTTTGGAAACCACTTTTTTCATTTTGATTTACATATACAGGAGCTTTAAGATTTATTGTTACTTTACTTGGATCTTTATCCAACTTAACAATTCCAAAAGGTTCAAACTCTTCAACTGTGTCAAATTTTTCTTGTAAATGATTTATTGAAAATAGTGGGAAAACTATTTCGGGTTCACTTACCGATGTTAACCAAAGAAACAATCCTTCATCTTCCGAAATCAGTAGAAACTCTTTTAGTTCTTCGAAACCGAGCAAGCCTTCTTCAAACTTTATTATGGAGTTCTCTTCAAAATCTATTTCTCCAAATTGTTCGTTTTTTATTTTCATTTATTTTTTCTCTTATTTATTTAGCTTTCTTTATTCTTTAAGTATTACTATATCAACTCTTCTATTTAGCGATCTCATCTCCGGCGAGCTTTCTGTTGTTACTGGTTTAAATTCTGCATTACCTACAATTGCAACTTTCTCTTGATTTAACCCTTGGTTATTCATTAAATAATAAGCTGTGTTTGTTGCCCTTGCAATTGATAGATGCCAGTTAGATGGAAACTCCGCTGTGCTTATTGGTATATCATCCGTATGTCCTTCCACTCTAATATCATTAGGAAGTGTTTTCAATAATTGAGCAATTTTCTTTAGTATCGGTTTCGATTCTTCGGATAATTTTGCTTTACCAGATGTAAACAAAATATTATCCAATATGCTAATTATAAATCCCCTTTCATTTTCTATTAGCTTAATATTATTTTGATAATCGAACTCTTTAATAAATCCTTCAACAGAATTTCTTATAGATTCTTTACCAACATTAAGCTCCGCAGAAGTATTTTCAAAAGGTAGTATTGTTAAATTACTACTCCCAAAAACATTTCCTGCTTCACCCATAAATGCTTCATACTTTTTAGCATCTACATTTGAAACTGCATATAGAATAATAAAGAGACCAAGTAGAAGAGTTATTAAATCTGCATAAGTTAAAAGATATCTTTCAGCTCCTGCACTATGCTCTTCACCACCAGCATCATCTATTTTTATTTTACGAAACCGCCTTGGTCGTTTGCCGGCAATAAACTCATCAGTCTTTGTTTGACTATTGAGGGAATTTCCCCACTGTGTATTGCCATTATCCCTTCTAAAGACAGCTCCATCATTTGTTTTTCTTCTAAGTGACATTCTTTTAATCTATCCGCTATTGGTAACCAAAGTAAATTTGCACTAAGTATTCCCCAAAGTGTTGCAATAAATGCTGATGCAATACTATGGATTAAAGTTGTTGGATCTTTGCCAGCATTAGCCAGCGTCATTATCAAGCCCATTACTGTTCCAATTATTCCCATTGTTGGAGCGTAACCACCCATCTTGCTGAATATTGAAATATTGGAGTAATGTCTATTTTGCGTTGCTTTAATTTCTCCCATCGCAATGTTTTCTAAACTATCAATATCTGTTCCATCCATTACCATGTGTACCATTTTTTTGGGGAATTGATACATCAATTTTGGTATCTGTGCTTCCATTGCTAAAATTCCATCTTGCCTACTTTTCTGAGAGAGTAAAACAAATCCCGATATCATTTTTTTTATATCATACTTTTTAGGGAAATATGCCAGTTTTATTAAACTGAATATTCTTTTAAATTTATTAAAACCAACCCCAATTATGGTTGCAGAAAATGTTCCACCAAAAACAATTAGCATTGCTGGTAGTAGAAACAATGCCCCAAAGGAACCACCTTCTAAAAAGTATGCACCAAATATTGCTGCAACTCCAAGTAATAACCCGTATAGACTTCCTGAATTTTTCAACATTATAAGTAGTCCAATAAAGATCTAGGTAAAATCATTGATGATATTTTGTAAGTTAAATCCAACATATATTGTTTTGTTTGAAGTTCAATTGTTGCTCTTGCAACATCTACATCTTGTTCAAATGACAAGAGTTCTGTTACTTCCAATTCCCGATTATTTATTACTGATTCAGTTGCTGTAAGCTTATTTGAAATTGAACCCGCCTTTGACATATTGTTTAGTAAATGGCTATTAAATTTATCTACCATTTCAACTTGTTCGGCTGTTGGTTTTTCTCCCCTTCTTAATCCATCTCTTATAGAGATTAGAGTATTAAAAATATTTGATTTCTGATTTAGCGTTTCATTCAATTTTTTAGGAGAATCTAAAACTTTTAATTTTGAAACATCAATTACAAAATCAATTTTGTTACCTGGCACATCAATTTTAATTTCGCCAAATGTGTTTTCTCCAATTGAAGAAAACTTTCCAGTTATTGAATCAAATTTAATTTCAGTTATTGTTTTGGTTTGAACTGAATTATTGTCAGAGTCAATAACATCATAGGTAAGCTGGTATTCATTATCATCTGTTTTTGTATATCGCATATCCAACGTGTATTCATTTCCATCTGCATCATACACCTTGCTACTTGTATCTTGTGCTACACCTATGTCTAAATTAGAATCTAAATTTCCTTTTTGTGCTAAAACACTTTGAAATATTTCTCTTCCGGCAACATTAAATTTTTGCTTTATTGTTTCTGAAATTCTAACTTCTTTATCACCACCAATGTACCTTTGGGTTACAACTCTATTATTTGCTTCATCATAGTAGAATGGTTTTTCTCCGTTTTGAGCCCCACCAAAATTATATTGTCCATTAAATTCACTGTTTGCTAAATCAAGAATAAGATCAAGTGAACCATCAATCGAATCTGCAAAAGTTGTATAATCCCCACCAACAACTGCTGAGTTAAGTTTTGTTAATTCCAACTTTACGCTATCCATAGCTTCTTGCATACTACCTAGTGATAGAATCGAACTATCAATCATTGACTTGCCGTAATTAATGTTGGTTTTAAAAGTGTTAATTTTTTCAAGATGATTATGCAATCTCATAATTCTTGAATTACTCAAAGGGTTATCAGATGGCTTGTTCACTTGCTTCATAGTTGTTAGTTGATATTGAATTTCAGCTAACGAACTTTTTGTGTTATTTAACGAACGCATAAATGTTCGTTGTAAAAATGAATCTGGTATTCTCATAATTTAAACCAAACTAATTATTGTTTGTAATAATTCATCTGCAACTCTAACCAATTTGGCTGCTGCATCGTACGACTTTTGATATTCCAAAATATGAATCATCTCTTCATCTGTTGAAACACCAGAGTATTCTGCTTTCTGTTGATGTAATTGATGAAGCACTAAACCATAGGAGTCTTGTTTTTGTTCTTGTAAATTTATTTTATTTGCAACACCACTTACTAAATCAGAATAGTTTTCTGCTAGTGTTCTATTGTCTAATAGTTTTCCATTTCTTAAAGCTGCAATCTCTAATGCTATTTTATTATTCCCATCTGCACCATCAGATGAAACTGCAACAAAGAAGGGATCATCTAAAATATCTTGATTGATTTCTAAAACTCCCTTATCAAACTTTGTAAAAAAGTTAACCCCTGTTACTTGTGGATCTGTAAGTGTATGACCTTTTGAATGAATATCATTTACATTTTCCATCAATGCTTGTGTTATCGTTTCAAGATCTTTTAACTGTTGCGGAAGATCTTTGTTGTATAATTCTGTAAGACCTTTTAGCGAACCACCTTGCAATCTAGTTTTAGCTGCACCATCCTTAGTCATTAGAGAAATTCTATCTCCATCTTGATCCAAAGCAAATTCTACATGATGTAAACCATCTGTGGCAAAGATTCCGCCAATAGAAACATTTGCAACATTCTTATCATCTATAGAAACATTTATGCTAACCAATGAACTTAGCTCATCTAGTAGAATATCTCTTTTATCTAATAAATCATTATTAAAACTTTTAATTGATGATGCTTCATAAATTTGTTTATTAACAGTATGTAATTGTTCAACAATTGTATTCACTTGCCTAACAACATTTTTTGCTTCGTTTGCAACATCAGTTTTAGTTTGTGTAATTCCCGAATGAATACTTGAAACTTTTTCTGAAATCTTTTGTCCTGCTTGAACTACATTAGTTCTTAAATCTGTTGAATGAGGATCAACCGCCAACTCATCCCATGAGTTAAAAAACTGAGACATTAAATTTGACAAACCTAATTCGGTAGGCTCTGAGAACAGAGATTCAACTTGTCTTAATGTGCCTGCTTGTTTCTCAGCACTAAAATAGCTTTGGTTGTTAAGTCTAATTTGTGCATCAGTAACTTGGTTTCTTACTCTAAGAACTTTATCAACATTAACTCCACTACCAAATGAAAAACTTTCCCTATGGTTAGGCGTAGCTGTTCCAAACATTACAACCTGTCTAGTATAAGCTGGATTATTTGCATTAGCAATATTTGCAGAAGTTACTGCCAAAGCTTTTTGATGTGCAAACAAACTAGATCTTGATATGGAAAATAAATTTGATAGTGACATTCTCTTATCCTTTCCTATCTACTATTGCTCTATTTGTATTTACAACAGCCTTAATAGTCTCATTAATTATTTGTCTTGATTGTTCAATCAATAAAATATTTTGAGCGTTTATTTTTGTTATTTCTTCAATAACATTTTTTATCACAATTTCGGACGATTCTATTTTTCTTAAAATCACATCTTGTATTTTTCCTTTCAAAGCCTCAACTAAAATAGAAAGCTTATATCGTTCATTTTCAATTTCATATTTTTCAAACAGTTGTTCCATAAGTAACAATCGATGTTCTTCGGTTGTTTGAACTTTAAGTAATTGTTTTTCTTCAAGTCCAATTACTTCATTAAGCTTATCGTTATTATTAGTTACAAGTGCATCTTGCTTTTGCTTAACAACTGTTAATAGTTTGTTTAGATTTTTTTCTTGTCTATCAATAACTTCAATTAGTTTTTTTAAGCTCATTTTATTTATTCCAATTGTTTAAATAATTATTAACTCGTTTTATATAATTTTGTGTTTCCTTAAAAGGAGGAATTCCATTATATTTTTTTACATTCCCAGGACCTGCATTATATCCGGCAAGAGCCATATCAACATCACCATCATATCGCTTTAAAAGTTTGGATAAATATTTTGTACCGCCATTAATATTATCTTTAGCATCCCAAACATTTTTAACACCAAGATCAGTTGCTGTTGAATCCATAAGTTGCATCAACCCTTTGGCACTTGCATTTGATTTTGCATTATTCTTAGCCGCCGATTCAGTAAGGATTACAGACTTAATTAGTTTATCATCCACTCCAAATTTTTCCGCCGCTGATTTAATTATCGAATCATATTTGCTTAGTCTTTCCAATGCTTTATCATTAAACGATATTTTGTTATTAGTTACTTTACTTATGTTCTTTTTCTCGATAGAAAAATCTTTTCTTTCCATCATAATTTTATTTTCAAAAGCACTTAACTCTTCACCAGATAAATTTTTAAAAATTTTGTTAGCAATTCCCATTCCCTTAGATTCGGTAATATGGTTTGCCATTTCAGTTTCAAATAAAACATCCAAAACGTCTCCACCATAATTATCTTCCCCAAACATTCCATCGGTCGTTTTAGTCATACTCTTAATCATCATTCCAGTTAAAACACTTTCAAAATCCTTGGAAGCCTTAGCCAGCTTAGTCTTCTCGGCTTTTGAGTATCTTGACTCAGACACATTTTTGGTTTTTACTTCAACATCCAATGGTTTATTAAAATGAACATTTGGATGAGTTGTTTTTAATCTTAATCCTTCCATTACATAATCACCAATTCAGCAGTTAATGCCCCAGCTTCTTTTAGTGCTTGAAATATTGCTATAATATCTCTTGGAGAAACCTTTAACGAATTTAATGCTGCCGCTACTTCTTGAGCATTTGAAGCTCCTTCAATAGAGTAAACACTATTTCCTCTATCATCTTCTTTTACATCTGGAACTTGATTATTAAAAACTGTTGTTTCCCCATTTGAGAAAGGAGACGGTTGAGAAATAATTGGAAATGATTTAATTGTAATATTCAAACTTCCATGAGAAATTGAGACAGGAGAAATTTTAACATTTGAGCCCGCCACAACTGTTCCTGTTCTTTCGTTCAATACAACTTTTGCAACAACATCTCTTACTACTTCAATACTTTCAACCTTTGCCAAAAAGGAGGACAAGCTATTCTGATTTTCTGCAGGAATAGTTAACTCAATTTCTGCTCCATCAATTGATTTTGCAATTTGACTTCCAAAAATAATATTGATTGAATCTGCCATTGCTGTTGAAGTTGTAAAGTCAGGCTCTTTTAACATCACACTTAATCCTTCCGGAGCGTAACCTTCTTCCAATAGAGATTCTTCCAATATTCCACCATTAGGAATTCTTCCACTAAGTGCATGGTTCTTGGCTACCCTTCCGCCAGAGCTTGTGTTTATATCGTAACCACCAATAGAAATTGCACCTTGACTCATCGCATAAACTTTTCCAGTTTGGGTAGATAATGGAGTCATTAAAAGAGTACCACCCATTAAACTTTTTGCATCTCCCATTGAGGACACGGACACATCAAACTCAGAACCTTTTTTTGATAAATTATTTAGTTTTGCAGTTACCATAACTGCAGCAACGTTTCTAGTTCTAAGATTTGTTTCTGGTACAGTAATACCAAATCTTTTCATCATACTAGTAATAGATTGAACTGTAAATGTTGATCTATGACTATCACCAGTTCCGGCAAGTCCAACAACCAAACCATAACCTATTAGTTGTTCGGAATTTATTCCCTTGAAATAAGCGATGTCTTTTATTCGCTGAGCAAACAAAATGTTGCTAACAAAAAGTAAACCAATAATTATATTTTTTAATTTCATCATTTCTCCTAAAACAACCAGTGGAATAATTTTGTTACCCAACCAGGGCTTGTTACACTATTAATTTGACCATCACTTTTAAAAACTATTTCTGCTTCCGATATATTGTATGAATAAATTGTATTGTCTGAACGAATATCAGAAGTTCTAACAAATCCTTTTATTGTAATCATTTGTTCTTCATCGTTTATAACAATTTTTCTACTTCCTTTGATTCTTAATAATCCATTTGATAAAACTGAATCAATTAAAGCACTAAGTTTGGTTCTAACCATTCCCGAAGACTTGGAAGAGCCACCACCTTTAAAATCATTTCTTGTCCCAAGATCTAGACCTGCTGGTGGTAATTGTGTTGGTCCAACATTACCTGCAAGCCCCAAACCAATTTTACTTTCTCTTCCTGTTGTTTTTTCCGCAGCATTTTTTGCTTGTGATGATTCAATCACAATTATTGTAATTGCATCGCCAAGATTAACAGCTTTATAATCTGAGAATAATGATCTAAAACCATTTTCTTTCATTACTTGTCCATTGACAAACATTGGGAAGATCCATAATATCAAACCTAAGCCCAATATCATTTTTTTTATTTCAATTGTATTCTTCATTTTATTACTCAATTATTTTAACTTGTTTTGAATTTATAACTACTGCTTTAAATATTTTATTATCTGTTCTTTTTACTTTTATTGTTTTTCCAATTACTCCTTCAGTTCTTGCAGTAACATCAAAACAAATTTTTACAATTCCTTTTTGATAAACTGCAGATATCCGTTCACCTTTTTTTACATCGGGAATTGCTTCAAACATATTATCTTCTAGTATTGCATCTTGTCTTATATTTCTTTTAACTCTTAGTTTTCTTAACTCTTTAAATGTCTTTATTGGTTTACTTCTTAACGAAGAAACTTCTCTTTCCTCAATCCTAAAATCATTAGATGTAATTTTTTCAGATCGTTTTAGTTTATGATTTGCAACTGCAACGTCTTCAAATAATTTAACTTTTAAAGTAAGTGTGCTATTTTTGTAATTGTTTGAAAACGATCTAACTTTAATTGGTAAATAAGCATATCCGCTTGCAAGCTTTGTCTCTCTTTCGGAATCTAATTTTATTGAGGCAAAATCTATTTTCTTATGCGAAACAAGTTTGTACTCAAAGCGTTTATAGTTACTTAATTTTTTTTGTAACACGCTGGAAATATCCAGAGTTTCGTTAGGAGCTAATAATATCAGCATTGAAAGCAATATGTTAACTAATGATACCATTTTAATTACCTCTTAAGATTGTTAGCTATTGATAACATATCTTCAACTGTTTTTACAGTTTTAGAATTTATTTCATAAGCACGTTGTGCACTAATCATTGAAATCATTTCTTCAACAATATCAACATTTGCACTTTCTAAAAATCCTTGATTCAACTCACCAAATCCATCACTTCCGGGTGTACCTAATATTGGAGTTCCAGAAGCTTCTGTTTCTGTGTAAAGATTATCTCCTTGTGCTGCAAGTCCGCCAGGATTTACGAATTTTGCAATTTCAAATGTTCCTAGCTCTACTCTATCTCCACCAACTTCAAGTGCAGATACAATTCCATCTTTTGAAATTTGAAGACTCAAAGTATCTTCATTAATAGTAAAGCCAGGTTCAAGAATATATCCACCGGATGTAACAATACTACCATCTGCAGAAATCTTTAGTGAACCATCTCTTGTATATGCAAAATCACCATCAGCTTTTCTTACTTGGAAAAATCCTTCACCGCTAATTCCAACATCAAGGTTATGCCCAGTTTGTTGCAAAGCACCTTGTGTAAATATTTTTTGAGTTGATGTCGGTTTAACACCAGTACCAACTTGAATTTTTGCATTTGTACTTTCAACAGAACCTGGTACAAAGTTATGTTGAGGATTTGCGGATACTTCCTGATAAATTAAATCCTTAAACTCAGCTCTGCTCTTTTTAAAACTTGTTGTATTCATGTTGGCAATATTATTTGATATTACCTGAATATTAAGTTGTTGTGCATACATTCCAGAAGCTGCTGTTCTTAAAGCTCTGTTTGGCATTTTATTCTCCTTTACTTAAACTCTTCCAATTTCTTTGTTTTGCCCTAACATATTGTCAAGTGAAGCAATCATTTTTTGTGAAGCTTCATAATCTTTTTGTAACTGAATCATCGCTTGCATTTCTATTATAGGATTTGTATTTGATGTTTCAATAAATCCTTGATGAATTTGGTAATCTGATTTTTCAGCAGTCTCGTAATTTTCATCCACATCATAATATTTTTGATTTTCGCTTCGCAATAATTTTCTTGGATCTTCAACCTTTAACATTCTAATTTTATCAAGAACAAGATCACCAGATTTAATTTCTCCATCAGTTGTAATTGTTATACCGTCTTTAGAATCAATTAGAATTTCATTTAAACTAATTTCTCCACTATTCCCTAAAACTCTATCACCATTTTTTGTTGAAAGAAAACCTTCTTCGTCAATTTTAAGTTGTCCATTTTTTGTAAGCTCAGTTCCACGATCCGTACTGACTGCAAAAAAAGCATCGCCTGAAAGTGCAAGATCAAATGAATTTCCGGTTTCTTGAAATTCACCTTCTGTAAAATCAGTTACTTGTTTTATATCTTGGTTTTCAGATCGCTTCATATATTCAGAAAATGGTATTTCTCTTTTATAACCATTAGTATTTATGTTAGCTAAGTTATTTGCAACAACTTGTATGTTTCGCATTTTTTCGTGCAAACTTATTGAAGCATTATATAGACCTTTTATCATTTTCTTATCTCTCTAATTTTATTAGCTCAACAAATAATTTTGAAATTTCAATGGATAATATTTCAACTATTTTATCTGTTTTATCATTACCACTAAGCAAATCAATCACCTTGCTATCATTATGGTTTAGCAGTTTATTGTTAATTGCTATATTTATAATTTCTTCCATTATTTTATCCAGTAATCATTTCCTTTCCAATTAAGCAAAGGCATTAATTCCATTCTCTAAACTTCTATTAGTTTGTTTAGAATCATTGTTCTGATTAAACGAAATATGAGAATTTATATCCCAATTTTGTTTTAGATCTTGTTGAAATTTTCTAATTAACTCAACATCTAATTTTTCGTCATCTATTATTATATTCCCAGATAAAAATTTATTTCTTACTATTCCTTTTAGTTCCAATGGAATTGCATTTTGTTTGAAAACTATATTGTAAAAAGCTTCTCCACTATTTGAATAATACTTTTTAATTTCTAACATTATTAAAATCAGTTCGTTTTCATTTTTTGCAATTACAAATTCCGGATAACAATTATATTGTTGCAATATTGTTTTTTGTAAAATATACTTTGTTCCATATTCAACATATTTTTCTACAACATCTCTATTTCCAATTAGTGTTTCATTTGTCAAATAATTATTTAGACTAATAACTGCTTTTGTAATTATTTCTTTCTTATTATATAAGGCATCAACATTATCTGTAGAAGAATCATAAACAGTTTTATTAATTTGTTGTATTATAAATGATGGAATTTTTGCAAAAATAATTTCATTAGTGATTTCAAACAATTGTTTGCATACATTCTCAAATGGTTCGCTTAAAATATTTTCAAATAGTTCTTCAATAAAATTTGTTGAATTTCCTTTTTCATCCCAAAGTATGTTTATGAGTAAAAATATTTGACTGTCACTTAATTTCAATTGGTTTTGCTGAATATATTCAAAAAGTAATTTCACTTTCGATTTTATAACTGGTTTTCTCTCTTCTATTATTTTTGTAAGTATTTTATTTGCACTTACGCTATTACTAAAACCAAATCTTGTATTTATTTCTGAAAGAATATAATTCGAGTTTTCTCTAAACTGATTTGAAAGGTTAAGAGACAATTCAAATTTCTCTGAATCAGTAACCCATGCAATAAGTTCCTCTTGCATTGCCACATTCTCATTTATAATTGCAATAAATAATTTTCCATCAATCAGAACTTTAACACCCAACTCCAGTCTTTCTAGAATAGTTACAGTTACCAATGTATTTTGTTTTGGCATTGTAATACTATCACTAGGTTTTCTAGTTTTTTGTAAATCTTGAATATTTATTATATTTAATAATGAATCTGTCATATTGCTTGTCTTGATAATTGTTTAATTCTAGTTGCTAAAAATATTTCACCTTTTGAAATTTCTAATTTTTTAGCTTTTGTTGTAATATATTTTCCATCTATTTTTGAACTATCTAATTTTGAGAATAGTATTTTTCTCTTCATTGATAATTTTTCGTCGTCAAATCTTTTTACTCTTTCAAGTCTAAGTGCATTTATATTTTTCTTAAAAACACTTTTGCTATCTTTTTTAACATCAGTTCTAGTTCTTTTCCAATAGCCAACAATCACTAACAACAAAATGGTTTCACCTATGATAATAGCAGTTGTAAAGAACCTTTCACTTATTGTTCCTTTAATATTATTCTCTTTTTTTACTAAATTTACTTCTGAAGTTTTTGAAAAATTGGTCTCACTTTTCACATACTTCTTCTGTCCCAAAATATTATTTGAGAAAAGTAGAACAGCAAATATTATTAGTATTATATTTTTCATTTATAATTATTTTCTTATTTTTCTTTTAAGTGGAAACACTAATGAAATTGCTGCACCACTATTTTCAAATGAATCAAATTCTGCAGAACCTTCATGTTTTTTCATTAAGTTTTTAATTATGCTTAAGCTTAAATCATAATTTTCATTTTTACTCTTGCTCAATTTTATATTTTCAATTTTCGCAGTAGATATAACTCTTAGATAGACGCTATTTTCTTTGAATCTTGTTTGTAATATTATTCCACCTTTTGCAACTTTAAAGTTTTTAATTAAAGAAAATATATTTGTTAGAAGTTGATATATATAGTTTGGATGACTTAATATAGTTGGTAAGTTTTTATCAAAATCTAAAATGTATTCTAAGTTTGCATTTTCTAAAGTTGAACGAACAAGTTGAAAGTACTCCTCAACAATTGAGTTAATATTACATGGTTTTATTTTTATATCTTTCTGATTTATATCTGCAAATTTCACTAACCTATTTACCACTCTACTAATTTTTTTAGTTTGAGTTTTTATCTGCTTTAACTCAAACTGATTTTTTAATTCAGAACTTAGAATTTCAGTATTACTAGTTATAACTTGAAGTGGCGAAACAATATCCTCTATTATACCTTCCGTCATTTCACCAATTGCAGAAAGACGAAAATCATTTGAAAGTTTTGCTTGGTAAGTTTGAAGCTCTTCAAATGTTTCAGAAAGTTGTTCTTTTAATTTAATCTTCTCCAACTTTCCTAAAAGGATGTTTAATAGAATGTTTATATTTCTTTTTTCAAGCTCTGTAATATTTTCTTTTCTAAGTGAAGTATGTACAGAAAGAATTCCGTAATTACTTTTTTCATCAAAAACTGGCAATATCAAATAGTTTAGTTTGGGTATTTTTTCATTGTAACTTTCAAGATCTGGAACCGTTATTGTATCTTTATTTTTAAATACCTTTTTGAAAATACCTTCCTTATTAAAATTGTTCATTGTAAAAACAATCTTAGATTTTTTATTTTTGTTAACTGCAACTAGCTTACGTTTTATATCATCATAAAACATTAGCGTTGTATCTTTAACGGGAATAATCTTTTTAAGGTAAAGAGCAAATCTCCCCATCAATACTTGCAAGTTATCATCTTTCTTTATTTCATTTTCAAACTGTATTAAGTTTTGAAAGAAATATGAGTACTTTTCAAGTAATTGAATTTCGGACGAATCTAGATTTGAATCATCGTAAATAGTTTCACTTGATGATTCATCACTAATCGTCTCAAAAAAAAGCTCTGCTCTATCGGTATTTTCTTTATGTAAAATCATTATCCGAATAAATCTGAGTTAATTTCTGCTGTAAATAGTTCTCTGTAACTTTCAACGTATTCATCCATATTAGTATCTGATGCAATTCCAAGTACTTCTAAAACACTTTCATCTAATTGTAAGTCTTTATCTAAATAGAAATTCCCAACTTCAAGTTTGCAAAGCATATAATCAACAAGATGAACTAATGAAGTAACAACATCTTTTTCTGTCAAACTTGGTTTGTGATGAAATTCTATAGCGTTTGAAAGATGCTCTGGCAAGTGCCATTTGTTTGCAAGAAACTTTCCAATTTCTTGGTGAGTCATTCCCAAATATTTTTCTTCTGTTTCTAACAACGGATTTCCTTGTTCTTCAATTTCAGTTACAATAGATGCAAATTCATCTCTAAAAAATTTATGCATTACAGGAACACCAAGATCGTGCAAGAGTCCAGCAACAAAGGCTTCACTACCAATTTTATGTCCTAAATCATCTGCAAGTTTTCTTGCTGCAGTTCCAGCCAACATAGAATGTGTCCAAAATTCTCTTTGGTCTAAATACTTATCAGATTTATTTTTAAATGACTCTACCATTGTTAAGGCAACCACAATATTTTTAATATCTTGGTAACCAATAATTAAAATTGCAAAGTCTATTGTAGATACTTTTCTTGATAGACCATACAATGGCGAATTAGCAATTGAAAGTATTTTAGTTGAAAGACCTTGATCCTTACCAATTATTCTACTTAACACAGCAGTGTTTGTTGAAGGATCATCTAAAAGTTTTGATACCTCTAACATAGTTGCTGACATTGCAGGAAGATTATAAACACTAGCTAGTGCCGCTTGTGATTTGTCTCTTCGTTCCAGAATTTGTTGTTCATCCATTTTACTTACCTTTTTTTGATTTTGATTCTTATGTATAATTCTAATTTATATTCTAAATGATTTTACTTGCTCTTCAAAAAGTTCCTTATAACTATAGATGAAGTTTTCTAAATATTCCTCATCTCCTAGTTTTAGTATATCTATTATTTCTAAATCCATCTCTGTTGAAGAATCCCAAGAGAAATCACCAATCACCAATTTTTTGGTCATATAATCTGCTAAATGAATTAAAGCAGTTAACTCATCGTGTTCTTCCGATAGTGATGGCTTATGGTGGTACGAAATAACTTCTGCAATTGATAATGGTAAATTCCACTTATCAATTAAAAACCTTCCAACTTCTTGATGTGTTAAACCAAGATATTTTTCTTCAGCTTCTAAGTAAGAAATCTTTTCTTCTGTTACTGCTTTGGTTATTTGTTTGTATTCATCATTAAATAATTTGTAAATAATTGGAATACCCAGATCGTGCAACAAGCCTGCAGTAAATGCTTCCCCACTTGTTTGATATCCTAAATCATCTGCAATTCTTTGAGCTGCAGAAGCTGTTAGTAATGAATGCATCCAATATTTTTTTTGTTGAAATTTCTTATCACCAATTTTCTTTAAAGCATCTAACATTGATAAAGCAATTACAATATTTTTAATTTGACTAAAACCTAAAACAACAATTGCAAAATCTATTGTTGCTACTCTTCTTGGAATTCCATAAAGTGGTGAGTTAGCAACTGTTAAAATTTTTGTAACTAAACCCTGATCTTTACTTATTATTTTTCCTAAAATTGCAGCACTTGTTTTTGGATCACCAACTAAGGCAGAAACTTCTTGAATTATATATGGCAAAGACGGAATATTATTAACCGAAGAAAGTATGTTATATACTCTTTCATTCTCTTGGGTAATATTTTTCATTTCGATGTTAGTCATATTGCTTATCAAATTTCTTTCTTAAGTCTTTCATTATTTTTGAATGAAGTTGAGATACTCTTGAGACAGTAATATCAAGCACTTTAGAGATTTCTTTGTAATTCATATGCTCATAATAATAAAGTGAGATAATTACTTTATCTCGTTCATTAAGATCTTTTATCATATCAATTAGAATATCTTTCTTTTCATTTTCATGACATTCATCATCAGGAGTTTCATATTCAGATGCAATGACATCATTTAGAGTAAAACCTTCTTCACCATCTAGAGATTGATCCATTGATACATTTCTGTAAATTACTTTTGTCGGATCAAGCTCTCTGTAATTTGTTCTAGGTTTAATTTGAAGTTTTCTCAACTCATCAATTATTTTTCCTCTTATTCTTTGTATCGCATAAGTTTCAAACTTAGTTCCAAATTGAGGGTCAAATCTTTCAATGGCCTCACTTAAACCTTCAACTCCAAATTGGAAATAATCTTTTTCTTCAACTACATTCAAGTTCATAAACTTTGAATTATGAATTACATAGTGAACCAAGTTTGTATATTGAATCATTATTTGTTTCTTCAATCCTACGGTGGGTACGGTTTTGTAATCAGTCCATAGAGTAGCATTAGTCATATTCAAAAATCCCTATTAGGTTTAACGGTAATAATTTTTTTGTTTATTAATTGATGTTTTATTAACTGCTTTAATAAACGTTATAGCCAAAACTGTTAGCATTAACGTAACAACAAAGAATACTATGAAAGATTTTATAAGTACATCTTGCACTAACATTCCTTGTTGACTAAATATAATTATTGTGATAAAAAAGAATAACAATCCTACATTTAAAATAATTTTATTCATTATTGTCCCCTTATTTATCTTATAAGGCAAAGAACGTACCAAACAAAACTAATTGATATTCTTTATTTTTGAGTTGTTTTAAGAGTTTTTTGTACTTGGCTAGAAATTGACTTGGTTACTATTAACCATTTGCTTGTTTTTTAATTTTACTAGAAATTTCCTCAATTTGAGCAGAAACTTTCATTTTTTTACTTTCTAATTTTAAGAGGGATTGTTTTTGAATTGATCTTACAACGTCTTCCGAAAAGCTAATTTCACCTAATAATGAGATTTCTTTTTTAAGAAAATGCTTGGCTGCTTTATCTAAATTTTCAAAAGTATTAGTCGCATCCGCTTCATCAATACATTTGTTTATAATTACATTTACAGAATTATTTGCCCCATTACTCTTTAACATTTTTAGAATAACATAACCATCCATAACTGCAGTTGGCTCAGGTGTAGTTACTAAAATAATTTCATCCGAACTTGTAAGAACATTTAAGCTTCCACTGTCAATGCCAGAAGCAGTATCAACTATAATAAAATCGTATTGATCTGAAATGCTTTTTAATTCACCAACAAATAATTCAGATTTTTCATAACTAAATTTTGGATGATCTATTTTACCGGATTCACCTAATATTAAGTTTAAATTATTTGAACTCTTAATAATTATATCTGAAAGTGATTTGTTATAGGTTAGATAATGGTAAATATTTTCTTTAGAACTAACATTTAACATTGTTGAAAGATTGGCAAAGTTTAAATCTAGATCAATTAATAAAACTCTACTACCTGCTTCAGATAAAGTTACAGCAATATTTCCGGCAACAAAAGATTTACCAGTTCCACCTTTACCAGAAGAAATTGAAATTATTTTTGCTCCCTCAACTTTTGGTTTGGTATCATTTAACAGACTGTTTAATTCAAATAATCTTTTTGCCTGACCTAACATTAGTTAAACTTCCCAGTATAAACCATATTGGCAATAAAGTCACTATCCGCAGCAATAATATCGTCTGGTATTACTTGTCCATTTGTTAAATATTTAATTGGTGTTTTAATTTCAGAAACCAAATTAAAAATATTTCCAAATGATATTGCTTCATCTAATTTTGAAAATATTAAACCATCATAATTTAGGACTTTAAATTTTTGTGCAACATCTAACATAACTTTATAATCGCTAGTACTGTTAAGCACCAAGTATGTTTCATCAACTTTTACTTGAGTTAAAAAATGATTAATTGAATTTAGTAATTTTGAATTATTCTGACTTCTACCAACAGTATCTATAAAAACAATATCTTTATTTTTAAACTTCTTCATAAACTTAGCAACATCCGATGGCTCATAAGCAACAAGAAAATCTATATTACTAATTTCAGAAAATATTTTTAGTTGATCTAAAGCTCCAAGTCTATAAGTATCAATAGATATTAAACCAATATTTAGATTGTGCAATATTTTTGAAATAACAGCAAGCTTTGCAATACAAGTAGTTTTACCAACACCAGTTGGGCCAACAAGAGATATAACTTTTGGTTTACTTTGGTTTGTCAATTCAAAATTACTTGTTGGTATCATAGAAGAAATTGTCGAAACTACATGTTCCTCAATATTTGCTTCACTAACAAATGGAGAATATTGAGATAATTTGTCTGCAATAATTTTTGCATTACTTACGTTTACATCTTTTTCAATTAAATTATTTCTTACTTTCTCTAATAACAACGAACCCAATTTATTTTTAGGAGTGGAACTATTTTTTTCTTCCCTAACTTTAATAGGTTTATCAGTTCCAGAAATACCATAGATCTTCTCTGTCATTTTTTTTATTTCGGTTTGAAAATCACTAACCTTAGGTTTATCTAACCCTTTATTTTCAGTAGGTTCGTAAGTTTCTTCAACATCCATACTAGCAGTAATTTCAAAATATTTTTGTTCAATTCCGTTTAAGGTTTTTTCCAATACTTGTGTACTTAGTACAATTGCCTCATCACCAAATTCTTTTTTCATTTTTTCAATTGCATCTTTTAGCGTTGTAGCTTTAAATTTTTGTATCTGCATTCTAAACCTCTACCTTTCCAATAAGTTCTATTTCAATTTTTGCCGGTAATTCAGTGTATGATAAAATTACAATATCTGGAAATGATGAATTAATAAGTCTAAATAAATAAGGACGTATTGTTGCTGAAGTTGTAAATATAGGAACATATCCAAGTTGCTTAAAACCTTCCACTTGCTTACTTAATTCTTCATTTAATTTTTGAAGCATATCAGGAGTTAGACCTAATGTTTGTGTTGCATCACCGTTTTCTGCTAGTGCATTTGTAATATAATTTTCCAAATTCTCTCCTATTGCAGCTGCGTGAATTACACCGTGTGCATCGCTGTAAAGAGCAGAAATTGTATCACCAAGGGAATGACGAACATACTCGGTAAGTACTTCAACATTTTTTGTAACTTTAGAGTAATCGATTAGTGATTCAAGAATTTGTACTAAATCTTTTATTGGCACTAACTCTTTTAGCAAACTCTGCAATACTTTTTGGATTGAACCAAGTGGAAGCGTATCAGGACTAATATCATCAATTACTGCAGGGTAATCTTCTTTAAGATTTTCTAACAATTGTTTAACAGCTTGACGTGTTAAAATTTTATCAAAATGTTTTTTAATTGTTTCTTGCAAGTGAGTTGAAAGAACAGAAACCGCATCAACCACAGTATAGCCTACAAGTTCCGCCTTATCTTTCTCCTGTTCATTTACCCAAAACCCTTGCAAACCAAATGCAGGGTCTTCGGTTGGAATACCACTAAGCCTTTCTGTTATATTTCCGGAGTTCATTGCAAGAAATCTATCAGTATAAATTTCGTAACGTGCAACAATATTTCCTTTAACCTTAATTATATATTCATTAGGACTTAGTTGTAAATTATCTCTTACTCTAACTGGTGGAACTAGAACTCCATACTCTAGTGCAATAAACTTTCTTGTTGATGATATTTTCTTAAATAAATTTCCACCTTGGCTTTCATCTACAAGAGAAATTAATCCATACCCAATTTCAACTTCTACAGGATCAACTTGTAAAAATCCTTCAACCTTTTCTTCTTTTTCTTCTACCTGCTCTTCTCCAGGAATTTCATCTTCCAAAGTTTCAGTTGATTTATTTTTGATTGTAAAAAATGTTATGGCAGCAAGTCCTCCACCTAAAAGTAAAAATGGAAAAGTTGGCATTCCAGGTATAATTGCAAAAAGGAACACTGTTGCAGCTACTGTTCCAAGTACTCTAGGATTTCCAAACAACTGTGTTTTCATTTGGCTATCTAAAGATTTACCTCCGGCGTTTTTTGTTACTACCATACCGGCTGCTGTTGCAATTAGTAATGCAGGCACTTGGGAAACAAGTCCATCACCTATTGTTAAAATAGTAAAAGTTTCTAACGCATCGGTTATACTCATATTATTTTGAACAACACCAATTAAAATTCCACCAATAATATTAATTGCATTTATCATTAGCCCTGCCATTGCATCACCTTTTACAAACTTAGATGCACCATCCATAGAACCAAAAAATTCTGCTTCTCTTGATATATCTTCTCGTCTTTGTCTTGCTTCATTTTCGTTAATCAAACCACTATTCAAGTCAGCATCAATAGCCATTTGTTTACCTGGCATAGCATCCAAGGTAAATCTTGCAGCAACTTCAGAAATTCTACCTGAACCTTTTACAATTACCATAAATTGAATTATAACAAGAATTAAGAATATTATAAACCCAACTATATAACTTCCGCCAACTACAAACTCACCAAAAGTTTCAATTACTTTTCCAGCATATCCTTCAATCAGTATCAACCTTGTTGAACTAATATTTAATGACAATCTAAAAATTGTTACAACAAGTAAAAGTCCTGGAAAGACTGATATATCTAGGGGAGAGCTAATATATAACGAGACTATTAGTATTAGAATTGCAATTGTAATATTTATAGCTAGAAAAAAGTCTAAGAAATAAGGAGGCAATGGAATTATCATTAACCCAAGTATAAAGATAACTCCAAACGCAAAAAGGATGTCGGTATTTTTTAATATTTTCTCTAACATTAAATTATGCTATTCCTTTTTTTCTCATTTTTCAATTTGAATATATAAGCCAATATTTGTGCAACAGCTTTAAACATATCATCCGGTATTTCCCGACCAACTTCACAAGATTTATATAATGCTCTAGCCAATTGAACATCTTCGTGCAATGGAATGTTATTTTCTTTAGCAATCTCTTTAATTTTTTGTGCCATATGGTCCATACCTTTTGCAACTACTTTTGGTGCTGTAGTATTTCCCATATCATATTTTAATGCAATGGCAAAGTGAGTTGGGTTTGTAATAACCACATCTGCTTCTGGAACATCTTGCAACATTCTGCTCATTGCTATTTCTCTCTGCTTTGCTTTTATCTGACCTTTTATTTGCGGATCACCTTCTGTTTGTTTGTTCTCTTCTTTAACTTCTTGCTTGGTCATCATCTGATCTTTGTTATGCTTTCTTCTTTGATAGATAAAATCTGCAAACGCAATAACTGTATAGACAAGAGACACTTTCCATAAAAAGCTAACTGCGTTATCAAGCATATAATCTACAATTTCTACTATTGTAAAATTTACCAACCCAACTGAATTTATAATCATATCTTCCAAAATAAAATACGAGAATCCACCAATTGCTATTAGTTTTACTACTGACTTAAGTAGCTCAAAAAGAGGACGTGATGAAAGAAAAGAATTCTTAAAACCTTTAACCGGATTTATCTTATTGAATTTTGGCTGTAAAGCTTTTGGAGTAATTTTAAATCCAACTTGTCCGTAACCAACAACAAGAGTAATAGCTAAAATGGATAAAAGAATAGGAAAAATTATGGAAACTAAAAACATCATCCCTTTAACCATATACATGCTTATTAGATTTCTACTCAGCTCCAGAGTATCTAATGATGAAAAAACATATACTGTTAGTTCCCACAATTTTTCACCAATATATGTTCGAGTATAAAATAGGACTAACAAACCAGTAGTAAAAACTGCAAGAGAATTAATCTCCTGACTTTTGGGAACCTGTCCTTCATCCCTACTCTCAGTAAGTTTCTTCGACGTGGCCTGTTCGGATTTTTCTTGTCCGTCTTTATTTTCAGCCATTATTAAGCACCAATTGCTTTTACTAATTCAAATAATTTTTCTTCATACTGATATATTAGATCTTTAAATAAATATACATACAAAGGTGTAACCAGTGCTAAAAGGAACATTCCTAGTGTTAACTTTAAAGGGAGAAGTACAAAAAATACTTGGAACGATGGACTTACTCTAGTGATAATTCCACTAGCTAAATGCACTAAAAAGAAAGCTACAATAACTGGAGATGCAATTTTAACTGCAAGAATAAATAGGCTACCAGAGTACTTTACAATTAGCTGATACGCATTTTCATTTACAACAAACTCTCCTATTGGAATAACTTTAAACGAATAAGAGAGGGATTCAATTACAAAATGATGACCATTAATCAAAACAAAAATAACAACTGATGCTAAGGTTAAAATTGTTGAAATTATATTTCCATCAGTGTTAGAAGCCGGATCAAACATTTGTGACATTGATAATCCCATATCTCTACCAATTAGCAAACCCGCAAAAGATATTCCTTGAAAAACAAAGTTTAATGTTATTCCCATAAGTACACCTGTAAAAACTTCTTTAGCTCCGTACAAAAATATTTTTATTAAAACATCATCATCACTAAAAGGATACTTACCAACATTAAAAAAGATAATATAAGTGATAATTATAGCTAGTGAAAGTCTAACCAATACAGGAATATTTTTACTATTGTAAATAGGAGCAACAACAAACATTGCACTTACTCTAATAAAAACCATAACTCCAGTTAAAAAATCAACAACTAATATTTCACTCATTTTACAACCGTACTAAAAAGCTCAAATATTTTATGAGTAAATGCAATCATTTTATCTGTAATAAAAGGAAGTGCTACAACAATTGCAATTGCTGTAAAAACGATTTTAGGAACAAAAGTCATTGTCTGCTCTTGAATTGAAGTTGCAGCTTGGAATACTGAAACTGTAACACCGACTACTAATCCAGCTCCTAGAATCGGTGCTAAAATTAATAGTACTAAATAAAAGGCTTCACTTAAAATATTTATTACTAAATCAATATTCATTATAAAGTAAAACTCCTTACTACAGAACCAATAATTAATGTCCATCCATCCACAAGAACAAACAACAATATTTTAAAAGGCATACTAATCATCATAGGTGGTAACATCATCATTCCCATAGACATTAATATACTTGCCACAATCATATCAACCATTACAAATGGAATGAATAAAAAGAACCCAATAATAAAACCAGCACGTAACTCACTTAAAACATAGGATGGAATTAACACGTGAATCGGTAAATCTTTTTGTGTTTCTGGTTGATCTATTTCAGCTAACTCTAAAAAGAAACGAAGTTCTTCATCTCTTGTATTTTTCAACATAAATGTTCTAAGTGGTTCAATTCCTTTTTCGTAAAATTCATCGGCAGTAATTGTTTTTTCCATATATGGTTTTAACGCTTCTTCGTTAAATTGATTCCACGTTGGAGCCATAACAAAAAATGTAACAAATAGTGCAACCCCCGCCAATAGCTGGTTTGGTGGCATTTGCATTGTACCAAGTGCTGTTTTAAGAAAATGAAAAACGATTATAATACGTAAATAAGATGTAGTCATTATCAATATTGATGGAGCCAATGATAGCACTGTAAGTAGAAGCAATAATTGCAAAGTTGTAGAAAGATCATCTGTGTCGGATGAACCAAAGTTAATACCAATATTGGGAAGTGGAACAGTTTGTGCTTGTGCAAATAAATCTGAACTGCTGCCAATTAGAAAAATAAAAAGTGAAATGTAAATTATCTTTTTCATTTGAAGCCCATATTCTTTTTAAGAAGATTCAAGAAGTTTGGCTTCTCTACACTTACATTTTCATTACCGTCAATTTCATTTAGTGTATCAATTTTATCTATTAGATTTACTGATTGATCTGAAACACCTAATAAATATGTAGTGTTATTAAATTTAATAACCGAAACATATTTTTTTGGCAGAATAACCTGTGTGGATAATACTTGCACATTTGTTATTGCTTCTCCTTTTTTTTCAAAAGAATAAAAATATTTTTTCACTAAATACAAAAGGGCATACATAATGCCCATCATTGCACCTAGTATTAAAAATATTTTTACAATATCCCAGGTATTCACTATTTAATTCCTTCTAGTCTTTTACTTGTTTCTAAAAGATTTGTTATTCTAATTCCAAAATGTTTATCAATTACAACAACCTCGCCTTCAGCAATTTTTTTGTTATTCACAAAAACATCTACAGGTTCACTTGCAAGTTTTTCTAACTCAATTACATAACCACGTTCAAGTTCCAAAATATCTTTAATTTGCATTTTGGTTCTTCCCATTTCAATGTAAACATTAAGTTGAAGATCTTTAAGAAAATCCAATTTGTTATCTTCCAACAATCCTTTCTTAGAAGAAGAATCGAACTGTGGGAAATCTGCTACACTAGCATTAACTGTTGGCTCAGTAGCATCAGCGTCTAATGCAGCAAGCATTGCAGCTTCTGCATCTGCTTCACTTACATCAACATGCTCTGGTTCTTTAGCATCATTTTCTAGTGCAGCTAGCATTGCAGCTTCGGCTTCTTCTTCGCTAATATCAACGTGTTGTTCTTCCGTTGCAACTGCTGCTTCTTTTTCAACTTTCTTTTTAGCCATTATTCTCTTTTCCTATTTTCAATTTTTTTTGTAATCTTTACAGCTTTTCTATTATTCACAATTCCAGAAATACCATTAAATAAATGTTTCTTTTCAACGCTTACTTTCACTTCTTCTCCAATAACATTATTTAACGATATTACATCTCCCTTTTTTAATTCAAGCACTTGTTGAAATGAAATTGTAGATGTTCCAAATTCTACTTCAACATTCAATTCTGTTTTTTTAAGATGATTTGTTAAAATATTTTGTGCTGTTGTTCCTTGATATTTAACCGGACGAATTGACGATAAATTTTGATTTGCTAATTTTGATAATATTGCATCAAATGCATAAGTTGCAAAACACAAATTCATCATGTAAGTTTCATCACCAATCATCACTTCAAAACCTATTAACAATACACTTTCACTTTGCGATGTTATCTGTACAAAATCTATGTCTGGTTCAAACTTATCAATTCCAAATTGATAGTCTCCAATTATCTGCCAAGCTTTACCAAGATCTCTTAGTACTACTTCTACAACAACTTTTAATATCTCTTGTTCAATAGGCGTTATCACTTGAGAATTTTTTGCACCTTTGCCATTTCCACCTAACAATCTATCAACTAGTGTAAGTGCAAACTCAGAACTAAATTCTAGTATTCCTTTTATATCTGTTTTCTTAATATTAAAAGTATATAAGCATGCCGGATTGGAAACAGACAAAACATATTCTGAATAATAAATTTGGTCAACAGAAGTTACATTAACACTCACAATTGTTTGCAACTTTGACATTAAATATGAACTAAACATTTCGCCAAAGTTCTCACTTATATTGCTAATTGTTCTCAATTGAATTTTAGATATTCTATTTGGTAATCTAAAATCAAAAGGAACTACTTCTCTTTCTTTGGGCTTATCTGCAATGGTATTTAAGTCAGCAGGATCTGCAGATGAACCGGTATTTAAAAGAGCATCTATTTCGGATTGTGATAGTACTTCTGCCATATTAGTTCAACACGTATTTACTGAAATAAACATTTTTAATTTTTGGCTTTGGCATAACTTCTTTTATTTTTTTATGTAATTCTATTTTCAAAGAATCTTTAGCTGTAACCTGACTCAACTCTTTTAGAGTTTTAATTGAAAGAGTATTTAAGATAACATCTGTAAGTATTACTTCTCTCTCTTCAATTTTTTTGAAATTCTCTTCACCAAATACGGAAAAACCTACGGAGAGTAGCAACAATCTTTGTCCATTTGTTTTAGCAGGATTAATAATTAAATCCTTAATTGTAAATATTTTTAATTCCCCTTCTTCCTCTTCTTCTTCCTCTTCATCGTGTTCATCTACATGCTCAGAACCATCTTTACCAGTTGGATAACCACCGGGAACTGTTTTAACTAAATAATTTGCTGTTATAAAATAAACTAACACCAATTGAATGATAAAGAGTGGAAGACCGATCATGAAAACTTTTGCATTTAAACCTTTTTTTGCCGGTGCAGCAACTTTGTCTTCGTTTGTTGAATCTTCTTTTTTATTTCCAGCTTTTTTCGCCATAGTATTATTCTTCCTTTAAATATTTATAATACTATAGTCAATTGGTATGCCATTAAGGGATTTTAAAAAGATAAGAAATACGTACAAATAACGTATTTTTTAGGAAAGTTGGTAATATTAGATGTTCAATATTAACCAATTGATTAAATTTATTAATAAATATATTTAATCAAATTGACTAGTATTAAAAATAGTACAAACAATTTAGAATAAGTGCCTAGCATCTTAGAGATGCCAGGCACTTGAGAATTAGTAATAGTTATTGCTTTCAAAAGATACCATCTCCAAAAGCAGAGATATCATCTTAGTTTAATTATCTAACCAAACTAGTTATCTCTTGAAGAAGTGTATCCGAAACAGTTATAACTCTAGAGTTAGCCTGAAAACCTCTTTGAGCAACAATCATTCGAGTAAATTCTTCTGAAAGATCTACGTTAGATTGCTCCAACGCTCCAGATTGAATTGTTGTATTACTTGCTTCTCCAGGCTGACTTACATAGGGTTCGCCCGCATTGGCAGAAATTCTATACATGTTTTCTCCAACACTTACCAAAGCATTTCTATTTGGAAAAGTAGAAATTAATATTTGAGCTAATTTTAAAGATTTTCCATTTGTAAAAACACCTTCAACAAATCCAAATTGATCAATACTTATATTGGTTAAAGAAGCTGCGGCAGAACCATCTTGGCTTAGTGCTGAAACTACTGAGCTTTGTGATGTTTGCGTTATACCTTCAAAATCTTCCCCCATATCAAGAACTAATTCCTGACTTTCTGCACCATTAGAAGGCTTGAAAGAAATCTCTGGAGGATTAGGTGAAATATTAGCAACAGAACCATCTGTATTAAATGTAATTGTTCCAGCATTCCCAGTTAGCTCACCACTTTCTGCAGGTACTTCTGCTTTCCAGCTCCAACTGTTATCATCTAATTTTGTATATTTAATTGAAAACGTATGTGCATTACCAAGTGAATCAAAAACAGAAACTGTTCCAGTAATAATACTTGGTTCTCTATTTGCATCAACTGAAGAACTTATAGTATCTGTACTTCTTTGTGCCACACCACTTGGATCAAAATTAAATTTAATTCCCAATGTTGCTTCTTCAATATTAATTGCTTCCGGAGGATTGTTACCATCCAAAGATACCATTTCGTTTGGTTCTGCATTGTTGAACACAGCAGCAACTGTTGTTGGTCCAATTGCAGGAGTAGTAGCATTACCTTCAGAGTCTAACATTTCGTAAGTTAGGTTGTAAGTATCTGCAGCAGTTTTTTCATAAGTGGTTTTGAATGTAAATTCGTTTCCATTTTCATCATATATTGTATTTTTCTCTTCTACTTTTTCTCCTATAGCCATACCACCATTTATATTTCCAGTTTGAAGATATTCTTCAGAACGAGTAAGTGGTAAAGTACTATCTAAGTTACCACCCCAAGAAATATTTTTTGTAGGCTTTGCGGGTAATTTTAAGTTAGCATCAATAACTACATTTTCTAAGTTATTTCCAGCTGGTATTGTACCTTCCGAAGTTGCAACCTTACCTTGTACTATTGCTCCGTTTTGTGGATTTACTAATTGACCGTCTGCATCAAATATAAATGCTCCGGCTCTTGAATAGAATTGTTCACCATTCTTTTTTAGAACAAATAGACCATCGCCTTGTAAGGCAAGGTCAGTTGTAATACCAGTTCTTTCAAATGTACCTTGGTTCCAGTTTCTATCAACTGAATTAAGCTTCATACCAAGACCAACTTGAAATGTATTTGTACCACCAGCTGAGTCCGTTGGGTTTGTTCCATAACGAATAAATTGGTTAAAAGTATCACTAAAAGTAACTCTACTACCTTTGTAGCCAATTGAGTTTACATTAGCAATATTATTACCAATAACATCCAACATTGCTTGGTGATTTCGAATTCCGGAAACCCCGGAAAATAGGGAATTAATAAGAGACATGTTGCCCTCCTAAGGATTTAGTTAAGTTGATTCAACGTCAATCAGTCGGTCGAATCGGGGCGTCCTTGAAAGGTCCCGCCCGTTGTTTATTTAGTTATTTATTTTTTCTAGTTTCTATTATGCAAAAACAACACTATCTATATTTGTAAAAACATTCTCTGAACTTTTATTTACATCAAGTGCAGTTATAACAGTTCTATTTGGAATGTTTACAATAAAAGCTGTTTCCTTCATCATTATTAATGAATCTTTTGCACCTTTTGATTCTGCTTTACTTACTGCTTCCTGAAGTTTGTTCATATCAGTTTGTGTAAGATTTAATTCACGCGATTCAATTCTTTTGTTTGCATGATTTGAAAACTTGAGTTTATCAATTTCCGTTTTAAATATTGAATCAAAACTGTCCTTACCTTCCGATACATTTTTAACCGGATGATCAGTTTTTGTAATTGGAACAAATGGTACATTAATTCCATTTATCATATTTGACATTTTATTTATCCTTCTTCATTGTCATCATCATTACTTCCATCCGTTAAACTATTGTCTGCTTCCAAAATTTCGAATATATTTGAAACTGCAAACTCTACTCCATCAACCAAAATAGCAGTACCAGAACTTGTAAATCTAACTCCATCAATGTTACCAATTAAGTATTGAGCTGCTACCATATCTTCGCCATCTAATGTTTCGGCAGTAACTTCTACTCTAAACTTTCCATGACTTACATTCTTATCATCATTATCGGTAAAATCCCACGAAAGTTTATACTCACCTTTATCATTTTTTAGGTCAGTAAAAGTTTTTACTAACGTTCCGGCATCATCAAATATTTTCACTTCAACATTCTTGGCATCTGCAGGAAGTTCATAACCAATACCTGTATCACTTTGACCAGTAAAATCAATACTATCCGATGCTATTTTTACATCTTTGCCAATTAGAGCAGCAGTCATAGTATTACTAATTGATTGTGTTAGTAAATAGTTTGCATCAATACTTTGATTAATGCTATTGTTAATATTTTGTAATTGCTCCAACGAACTAAATTGTGCAAGTTGAGCTGAGTAATCAGTTCCATCCATTGGTTCAAGCGGATCTTGATTCTGCAACTGAGCTATCATCAGTTCAAGGAATGCATCTTTACTCATCGCGTCATTCTTTTGCGTTGCAAACGTTGCTGCATTGTTTGTGTTTGTTATGCTATCTATAGTTGGCATATTGTTTTCTCCTAAGAGGCTTCGCTAAGTTTACAAATAATGGAAAATACTTTAACAGTTCTAAGAACTAACTAATTTCCAAATCTATTATTCGACTTCGCCCCTATTTTTATGTTTGACTAAAATTTTTATTATGCTAAATATTCATAAGTGTTATAACCTAACGACCTATTTTCTTTTTCTTCTTTAATTTCTTCTAATTCAAGTTCTTCAGAATGTTTATTACTACCATCTCCTTGCGTACCACTTTCTTCTTTATATGTTTTCGGATTTCCTAAAGAAATATTTAGCGAACCTAACTCCACTCCACTTTCTTTTAGTTGGTTGTGTAAAATATTTATGTTCTTTTCAACAAGTTGTTTTGCTTGTTCGTTTTCTACTTGAATGTTTGCTGTAAGACTTTGTTCAGTTGTTTCTAAAGTAATTTTAAGATTGCCAAGATGTTCGGGGCTTATTCTAAATGAAAGTGTACCCTTTTCCTGTTTTGAAATAAATCTTGAAATTTCTTTTATAACTTCAATCGATTTAACAATTCGTTCAGAGTTTTGTTGACGAACTTCTTGCGAAATAATACTACCTTCATCTTTTGAATTGACGAGTTCGCCATTTAATTTATTTTGGAAAGCTCCAACTGGTTTGTTTTTAATCTCAAGATTATTTTCTGTATTTAAAATTGTTTGTGAGAGATGTGAACTATTCAAGTCGGGATTAGTATCAAACTCACTTCTGTTTTGATTATTCAAATTGTTTACTTGTGAATTTTCTTGCTCAGTTTTAACACTTGCAAGTTTCAATCCCCTTTTTACTTTTACCGAAACTTTTTTATTCACTTTTGCTATAGGCACTTCACCTTTACTGACTGCCTCTTTTGGTAATTCTATACTTTTCTCTTTCGTTTTTATTTCATCATTTATTATTTCTTTTTTACGGATTATCTTTAGATGTTTATCACTTGGAATTTTAACATCTACTTTCTCAAGCTTTAATCCATCTATTTCTGTTTCAACTTTTGCATTTGTTTTTTCATCAGTAACATTTTTTTGTACAATCTTTGTTTGTCCAATTTCTTTTTTTGAATTGATTGTCTTTTGTTCTTTCTTACTTAAGATTTTTTCTTCTACTTTTTCAAATTTTATTCCATCTGTTTTTATTTCAACTTTTGAAGTTGCTTTTTCTTCAACATTGTTTTGTTCAATAGACACAGCTTGTTTAACATATTTTTTTTCTACTATTGTTTCTTTATTCGGTCTTTCTATTTCATTTATTTGTTTTTGAGCATTTGTGTTTTTTATTTGACTTTTTTCAATCGAGCTAAAATCAATTTTGCGTAAAACTGTTTCTACTTTTTTATCTTCAACATTAATAGTTGTTTTTATTTTATCTAATACTATTGGTTCTTTCTTTACAATTGTAATTTGAGAGACGTTGTATTTCTTTCCCTCTAAATTAGTAATAGGTTTTGATTCGATATTTAATTCTTTTGAATTAATATTATCTTTTATAATTTTTGAAGATACTACTTCCTTATTAGCAACTATACTTTGTGCAACTTCTGATATTTTACCACTCTTAATATTTTGCAATAATTGTTTGTTAACAATTTCATTAGAATCATTTTTATTTTCTAAGTTGAATGAAAAAACCTTTAGCATTGGTTTTGTTATACTATTTTTTTTACCTTCCGAATAATTATTTTTTTGTTCAGCTCCATTTAATTTTAGAACTTCTTTAGAACTTATCAATTCCGATTTAGCATTTGATAGAATTGATTCATTAGGGTTTACTAATTTCGATTTAGTATTTAGCTGAATTGATTCTTTAGCATTTTCACTACTAGAAGATTTTAGAATTTGTTTAATATTTCCAAATGAAGAAAATTGTTTAGAATTTGTTAGAGATTGGATTTTAACTTTTTCTGGTACTACTAATGCTTGAACAACAATTTTATCAGAGCTTAATTTTGGATTTAACTCTTTTGTTATTTCAATATTAACTGCTGACCTATTATCTTCTAAACGTAAAAGCAGCCCTTTATTATTATTGACGTTCGAAGCAATTACTTCTTCACTTACAAATTTTGTTATAAAGTTTTTTAATTCTCCTTCAAATTGTTCTTTCCCAATAAATGATATAGCATTTTCGCTACTTATTGTAGTATCATCATTAATGAGCAACTCTGCCATATCCTTTGGAAGAATGTCCGCCAGCTCCAACTTAATTAGTTCGTTTTCGGAATCACTAATTATTTTTGAGTCTATTTCCGTTGTTACCAAATTAATATTTTCTGCTAGCGTAACATCTTCAGAAATTATTTCGTCAATAGAAATATTTTTTAGTTTACTGTTTCCCTCTTCATCTTGCATAACAACTTTTACTATATCAGAAAAAAGATATTTGTTGTCTTGCATTTTACTTCCCCTGGAAACTAGGGACTGTGTATTACCCGTTTTGTCTAAAAACAATGGATTAAATTGCATTAGTTTGACCTCGTCAATCTTATTACTGTTTCTGTATTTAATGAAGACAATATTTCCGCAGCTTTTTTCTTTTTCATTGCATAAAGAATATCTCTTGCATCTTCATCTGGGATGCTTGATATAAGCTGTGCTGCTTTTGCTGCTTGCATTGCTTCGTACATTTTAATTGTTGATTTTAACCAAGACTTTCTAGTAGCTTCTTTTTTTGCAAGAGCTTCTTCTCCTAATTGTCTCAATCTTTTATCTTGTTTCTCTTTTTCTTGTTTAACTTTGTGTGTCGCTTCTTCTGCCACTTCTTCTTTTACATGAGTATTCTTTTCTTCAGCAAAATCTTCTACAGTATTACTTTGCTCAACAAAAAGACTATCAACTGTAATTAGGCTATCGCCATTAGCTAATGCTAGATACATCATTGCATCTTGCATTTGAGTTCCATCTCTAAAATCAAAAGCAAATATGTTTACATATTTTTGATTTAGAATATATATGACGGATGATGTGCCAACAAAGGCTAGTGCAAAAACTAATACATACGAAATTGTAGATTTCACTTTATTTTCCTTTTATAAATTTGGTTACAGCTATTTCATCAAGCTCTAATTGTTCTTTTTTATTTTCTTCTATTTTAAATTCTTCAAAATGTTTTTCTTCAAGCTTCTCAAATATTTTAGTTTCTTTTGTTTTTTCTGCAAGCTCAATTATTTTTTTTTCTTTCTCAATCTTTTTAATTTCTATCTCTTGTTTAACATTGTCAATTTCATTCATTATGTAATTATCGTACATAGAAAAAAAATGTAACTCCGAAACTTTCTTTGTCCCTTTTTCTAATATTTTTATTTTTTCATTTTTAGATTTTTCATGTAATTCAATTATCTGTTGCTCTCTTTTTTTAATTTCTAAATCAATTACAGCAACTTCTTTCTGAACCTTTTTTTCATATCTCTTTTTTATTTCTTTAATCGATTCAAATCGATATTTAAATTTTGCCATCTTTTATACTAATGGTTTGTCTATTATTTCTTCAAGCTTTGCAACTGTTTCTTCAAACGTTGCTTTTTCTTTCATATCTTGTTTCAAAAACTTTCTTAAAGATTGAATATTATTTAGAGCATGATCTATTTGTGGATTACTTCCTTTTACATAAGCACCAATGTTTATCAAGTCTTCCGCTTCATTGTATGATGATAAAATTTCATTAAATTCCATTGCCCTTGTTCTGTGATCATCTCCAACTATATCGGGCATAACTCTACTTACACTTTGCAAAGGATCAAGTGCTGGGAACTGACCTTTGTTAGCTAACTTTCTTGATAGAACAAAATGTCCATCTAAAATTGAACGAACACTATCTGCAATCGGATCAGTCATATCATCGCCATCAACAAGTACTGTGTAAAATCCGGTTATTGTTCCACTTTTAGAAGTTCCAGCTCGTTCTAATAATTTAGGAAGTACTGAAAACACAGATGGAGTGTATCCTTTAGTTGTTGGCGGCTCTCCAATTGTAATTCCAACTTCACGTTGTGCATGTGCAAACCTTGTTACAGAGTCCATCATAAGAACTACATCTTTACCAAGATCTCTAAAATATTCTGCAATGGTTGTTCCAATGTATGCAGCTTTAATTCTTGCAAGCGATGGTTTATCACTTGTAGCTACTACTATTACTGATTTTTTTAATCCTTCTTCACCCAAATCTTTTTCAATAAATTCTCTTACTTCTCTTCCACGCTCGCCAACTAATACAATTACGTTTACATCTGCATTTGTATTTTTTGCAATCATACCAAGCATTACACTTTTGCCAACACCACTACCAGCAAAAATTCCAACTCGCTGACCTTTACCAACTGTTAGCAAACCGTCAATTGCTCGTACTCCAGTTTGAAGTGGAGAATCTATTCTATCTCTTGTTAACGGATTTGGCGGTTCTCTAAAAACTTTTCTAAGTGAGCTATATTCAATATCGCCTTTACTATCAATGGGATTTCCGAATCCATCTATTACTCTTCCCAATAATTTTTCACCAACTCCAATAGAAAAACTTTTACCAGATGCAATAATTTCGCAAGAAGGTGATATGTTATGAATCTCGCCGAGTGCAATTGTTAAAACTTTTCCATCCTTAAAACCAACAACTTCGGATTTACAAACCTCTGTTCCGTCTTGTTCTAGAATAGTACAAATTTCACCCAACGAAACTTTTGGACCAATAGAAACAATTATGAATCCAATTACATCCGTAACTTTTCCATTAAGTTTCATTGTCTCAGTTGAGTCAATAATATCAGTATATTCTGTTAATATGTCTTCCTGTAATTCTGTCATAATAAGTTTATTTGCGTCACTAACGCCCAAGTATAAGAATTAGTTTTCTCTGTGTTTCTTTGTGGTGAAATCTTTTCCACAACAAAGCACACAGAGTTCCACAGAGTTTTATTCAACTTCTAATTTCACTAATTTATTTTCTAAGTTTTTTACAATTTCATTTATTTGTGAACTGATTCTAGCATCTAAATTTCCAATTTCAGTTTCTACAAAACATCCACCTTTTTCAATACTGCTTACCGCTTCAAATTTTATATGAGTAATTCCAGAATTGAACTTTTGTATTGTTTTTTCATTTTGAATTAGTTCAAAATCTGATGGATTTAGTTTTACAATTATTTCATTTGCCCCAATAATTTTATGAATACTTTTTTGTAGAGTTTCCTCAATTATAGTTTTACTTTCTAATTCTCTACCAATAATTTTTTCACTTATCCGTTTACTAGTAGTAATAACAAGTTTATTAAAGTCATTTCCATAGTTTTTTATTTGAGCTTCAATTGTTGATATTATTTTATAAAACTCTTCCGTCTTCCTTAACAATTCAGCTTCATAAAATTGTTCTAATTTTTCTGTTACTTCTTGTTTCCCTTTTTCATAACCACTTGTATAAGCTTCATCAACTTCTTTTTGTGTAGCAGTTTCTATAGCTTCTTTTTTTAGAGATTCTGAGTACTCGGTAAACCCATTTAATTCTTTGTCTGAATCTGAAACTATTGCCCTAATTTTTTTAGTGCTAATATTTAGTTTTATTACACTAGACATATACTTCTTCCGAGCCACCACCTCTGAAACTAATTGTAATTATTTCCTGCTCTTCTAGTATTTTTATTTGGTCAACAATTCTACCTTGTGCAGCTTCTACTTCTTTTAGTTTAACAGGGCCCATATATTCAAGCTCTTCTTTTAATAAATCAGCAGCTCTTTCGGACATATTGGAGAACACTTTTTCTTGAACTCTTTCATCAGCAACTTTAAGTGCTAATCCTAAATCCTTCCTATCTACTTCTTTCATAATCGCTTGTATATCTCTGTCTTGTAGATGAATAATGTCATCAAATAAGAACATTAATCTTTTTATTTCAAACGCAACATCTTCATCTTGTTCTTCAATTTTAGCAATCAATTCCTTATTCATTGTTAAACTTATTCTATTCAAGATACCAGCAACAGTTTTAGTTCCACCTAACTGTCCCATTGTTTGATTTATAGAAAAGCCGGCTAACTCATCTACAACTTTTTCAATTTGAGTTAAAGTTTGTGGAGAAATTTTTCCAAGAGTTGCAATTCTGTATACTACATCGGTACGAACATCTTCTGGTAATTCAACTAATGCTTCTGAAGTTTGTTCAGGACTTAAGTGAGCTAGTATTAAAGCAATTGTTTGTGGATGTTCTTTGCTTAAAAAGTTTACAAGTTGTGTTGAGTCAGCTTTTTTAAGTACATCAAAACCATGGAGAGTTGTTAAATTTTTAACTTTCTCCATCACTTCAGATGCTTTATTCAAACCAAAAGATTTCTCTAAAACTTGTTGAGCAAAATCAATTCCACCTTCCAAAACATATTCTCTTGCTGTTACAAGATCGTGATAATCATCAACAATTTGTTCAACAACATTAGATGGAATATTTTTCACCCTTGATATTTCAGCCGAAATTGCCTCAACCTCTTGCGGTTCTAAATATTTAAATACCTGCGAAGCAGTTTCTACATTAAGAGCAATTAAAAGTAGTGCCGCTTTCTGCGTTCCACTTAAATCACTTTTTTGAACGGATTCTTCTTTTGTTTCTGTATTATTCGCCATCTTCTCTCAACCATGAGTTTATAAGTTTAGCAGCTTCCGAAGGATTTTTGCTAACATAATTAACTATTTTTTCTTGCTTCATTTTTTTCAGAATTGCTTCGTCACTTATTTCATCTTCTATATCACCAATTTCTAAAAATGAATTATCTCTTTTTTTCTTACTACTTTTAAAAAGTGGTTTTGTTTCTCCAGTTGATGGATCCCAAGTTGGAGCATTATCAAAATCGAATGATTCATCTGAATAGCTTTCACCATTCACAGTTCCAATCAATATTTTTTCATCTTTCAATTTTGTAAGCAATCCTTTTAGAACAAATAACGCACCACCCATTCCAATAAGTACAAGTAAATAATTTAGATATTTACCAATGTCTTCCGGAATGAAACCTACTCCCCCGCTATCCATACTTTCATAAGTATTATTTTCAAATGGTATGCTTACTATTGATACTTGATCATTTCTTGTTTCATCAATTCCAATTGATTGACGTATCAATAATTCTAATTGTTGTAATTGTTCAGGAGTTCGTGGTTCATTTACGACTTCGGTAACATCACCAGTAGTAATTTCTCTCTCTACTCCATTTATTACAGCAGCAACTGTAATTCTTTGAATGTTTCCTGCACCTTCAATTACATGTTCTATGGTTTTACTTAACTCATAATTTGTTGTGCTAGATTCTCCAAACACTTGGTTAGAATCACTTGTTGAAATACCACTACTTGTATTTCTTGAAGTCTGCTCGCTAATTGCAACTTGAGATTCAGGGTCGTAAGTTTCTAAAGTTTTTTCTACTTCTCTAAAATCTAAATCAACATTTACTTTAACATCAGAATTATCATAACCTAAAACTTTATCTAAAATTGATTGAGCTTTATCAGCAAGATACTTTTCGACATTACTTTTCATTTCATATTGTTTTCCAGTACTAGTCGCCAATCCATCGTCATCTAACTTTTTCGATAATAGTCTCCCTTTTGTATCAATTATGGTAACATTAGCAATATCTAAACCTTCAACACTTGCTGATACTAAATTTTGAATTGCTTGAATGTTATTATGTGAAAGATTTTTGCCTCCACTCAAAGTTAAAACTACTGATGCAGTTGCCTTTCTTTGTTCTTCTTTAAAGACTGCTTTTTTAGGAGTAACAATATGTACACGAGCATTTTCAACTCCTCTTTGCTGTACAATTGTTCTAGAAATTTCACCTTCCAATGCTCTTTTATAGTTTAGCTTTTGCATAAACTCGGACATACCAATTGTGTTCTTATCAAAAATTTCATAACCAATTGTACCAGATGAAGGAATGCCCTTACCGGCAAGTGCCAAACGTAACTCATATACATCAGCTTTAGGGACTTTAATTGTGTTACCACCCTCTTCAAGTTTATACGGAGTTTTTCTATTCGACAAATGTTTTACAACTTCGTTTGCTTCTTCTGCAGCAAGATCACTATAAAGTGTTGTGTAATTTGGTTCGTTAAAAGCAAATAAAATAAATGTTACCATAACAACTGCAACAACTGCAATACCACCAAGTATTAACCTTTGTTGTAAAGTAAGTTTATTAAATATGCTAAGTACGGAAGCAAAAGGGTTTTTCTCTTTATCCAATTTTTTACATCCTTGTTAGTTCATTATACATATCAAGTGTCTTATTTCGAATTTGCATAAGTAATTCTAAACTGGTTTTTGCTTTTTCTCCAGCTATCATTACCTCATGCAATTCAACATCTTTTCCTTCAATAAAATCTGTTACAATTTTTTTGGAATCCATTTGATCTTTGTTTACATCTTTAATGTAGTTTCCCAAAACATTCCCAAACCCAGTATCCTTAGTACCTTCAGCACTTTTATTTTGTTGCGGGAATTTTGGAATAAATCCACTTAGTCCTGTTGTTTTCATTTTATCCTCTTTTATCAAATAATGAACCAATTGATAATCCGTTCATATTACCTTTGTTATTATAAAAATGATAATTTGTTATTTCCTCTTTTTGCTCAGGAAATAATTTTGTAAAAAACTTTTTTTCATCTGTTGAAATTTTAGAATCAACATTTATTTTTTCATTCTTACTTAATTTTGTAACCGTGTTATTTCTTTGAGTAATAACAGGCTTATAATTTCCAATATTATTTGTTGCTATTTTCATATTATATACCCAACGAACTTTTTGCCATTTCTTTGGCAGCATTAAATGCAGTTAAGTTGGCTTCAAAACTTCTTGAAGCAGAAATCATCTCTACCATTTCTGTTACAACACTAACGTTTGGCATTAGCACATAACCTTCCTCATTAGCATCAGGATGATCAGGCATAAAAACCAAATCGCCATCCGATTTATCAGTCTCTTCAGTTATCATTAATCCATCTTTCCCAGTACCATCAAGCTTAGGCTCATTGGGAATTTGATGATTTAATTTGCTTAATCTAACTCCAGCTTGTAAATTTTGATTTGTATTTCCAACTCCATTTTGAAAATTTTCTTTTTCTTGCATTACACTTATGTACTTTCTTTGATATGGTTTTCCAGTTTCAGTTTTTGTAGTACTTGTGTTAGCAATGTTTTCTGTTATCAATTCCATTCGCTTTTTTTGAATGCTCATACCTCTTGAACTAATTTGGAATGCAGAAAAGTTAGGATTAATTTTCATTATCTACCTCCCTTTATTACATTTTGTAAACCTCTGTAATATCCAGTAATTTTTTTTGCTCCAAATTTGAACAGAATTGTATTCTCAGCCATGTCAGCCATTTCTCTATTAACATCTACATTGTTAAAACCGGAAATGTTTTCTTCATTTTCATCTGTTATTACTTTGAATTCAGATTTGTTTGAACTACCATTCACCTGGTCAGCAATGTTTGAGTTAAGAACATCTTTAAATTCCACTTCTCGTCTTTGATAACCAATAGTTTCTGTATTAGCTATATTTTGACCGATAACTTTTTGCTTTAAAGATGTATAATCTAAAAGACGTTCTAAAGCTTTGTATGGAGGAATTGACATAGTTCACCTATTAATTATTTATAATAATTATGTCAAAACTAATGCCAAGGAATTGTTGTGTTAACGAATGTTTTAAGGGATAGGAATGCCAAAAGATGGCTAATGTTAATCAGTTGTTAATTATTCATCACTATAATCAAGTATTACAGACTTTGTTTCACCGCAAGAACAGACAAATTTAATCTCTTTAATATTGTCATTTTCATCTTTGTTAAGAATAATTTTCACTCCTTCGTGACTCTCTTCTTCAACGGTAATTTTGGTAGCTCCAATTATCTCAACATCTTCTGCTTTAATAATATTTCCGGAACCTGTACCACCAAATGAGATTTCTTTAAATGTTGCATCATCAAAATTATTCATATTTAAACTGCTTTGTTTATAATTGCTGGAATTTCTTCTAATGGAGCAACTGTATCAGCTAAACCATTTTCTACAATAGCTCTTGGCATTCCATATACAACGCAAGTATTTTCATCTTGGGCTATGCAGTGTCCGCCAACTGCTTTAATTTTTTTAACACCTTCTAAACCGTCTTTGCCCATACCAGTCATTATAACACTTAGTATATTTTTACCATATACTTTTTCTACTGATTCAAACATTACATCAACAGATGGTTTATGTAATTGTTCTTTAGGCATTTCCGAAGTTTCAATAACAATATTTACACCAACTTTTTTAACTTTCATGTGGAAGCCACCCTTTGCAATATATACCACACCCTTTCTAACAACTTCATTATTTTCTGCTTCTTTTACTTCAAGACTACTTAACGAATTTAATCTTTGAGCCAAAGACGCAGTAAATTTTGGTGGCATATGTTGAACAACAAAAACTGGGACTTTTAAATTGCTTGATAATCCAGGAATTATTTTTTGCAAAGAAATAGGTCCGCCTGTAGAGATACCCATTGCTAATGCATTATATTTTCCTGGTGGTAAAGATTTAGATTTTGTAACACTTGACTTACTAATTGGGTTTGATAAACTCTTGGAGAAATTATGAATTTGTCTTACAACCTTTTTTTCTCTAGCAAACAGTTTTATCTTTTTTATCAGATCTACTTTAATATCAGCTATAGCAACACTTACAAATGATGATGCTTTTGGAATAAAATCTACAGCTCCAAGTTCTAATGCTTTAAGAGTTTCTTCAGCTCCCTCTTTTGTTAATGAGCTAACCATTAAAACCGGAAGTGGACTTTGTTTCATAATATGTTTTAAAGCAGTTAGCCCATCCATCTTTGGCATTTCAATATCTAGCGTAACAATATCTGGTCTTAAATTTTTAACCTTATTCAAAGCATCCAACCCATCAACAGCGGTTGCAATTACTTCTATGGCTGGATCAGACTCTATCAACATTGATAATGATTTTCGCATAAATGCAGAATCATCAACTACAAGAACTTTAATTTTATTAATCATTTTTATCCGCAATTTTATTTATTAATTCAGCAATATCAGCAATCATAACAACTTTACCATCGCCCATAATTGTTGAACCAGCAACACCTTCAATATTACCAAGGTACTTGCCAAGTGATTTTATTACAATTTCTTTTTGACCAATTAAGTTATCTACTTTTATGCCATATCGTTTTTCTGCTAGACCAATAATAACAATATATTGAGAGTCACTTGTATTTGGTAATGTATCTGTATGATAAAGAAGTTGATCTATATTTATTAATGGAATTACTCTATCTCTAACTCTTATACATTCTGTTTTATTAATTGGGTAAATATCTTTCTTTGTTACTGTAATAACTTCTATAACAGAGTTCAACGGAATCACAATTGTTTCGCCAATAATTTCAACTAACAAGCCTTCAATTATTGCAAGCGTTAGTGGAAGCTTGATGATTATATCTGTTCCCTTTCCTAATTCCGATTCAATATCAATTATTCCACGTAAACGAGTAACATTGGTTTTAACAACATCCATCCCAACACCTCTACCAGAAACATTTGTAACTTTTGCTGCTGTAGAAAAACCGGGAGCAAAAATTAGATTGAATGCTTCTTTATCTGTCATCTCATCAGCTTTCTCTTTTGTAATAACACCTTTTTCAATTGATTTCTGTTTTAGTATTTCTGCATCCATTCCAGCACCATCATCTGAAATTGTTATTACAATATGGTTACCTTCGTGTTCTGCAGAAAGTGTTATTGTACCTTTAGGATCTTTACCAGCTTTTTCTCTAGCCTCTGGTGTTTCCACTCCGTGATCAACTGAGTTTCTAATTAGATGCACTAATGGATCATTTATTTCTTCAATTAAAGTTTTATCAAGCTCTGTTGTTTCACCTTCAATTACAAGTTGAACTTTTTTCTTAGTCTCTTTACTTAAATCTCTAACCAACCTTGGGAACTTGTTAAACACTTTCCCAATTCTAATCATCCTGGTTTTCATAACAGCTTGTTGTAACTGTGTTGTTAGTAAATCAAGTTGTCTAGTTGTATCTCCAAGATTTCTTGCTAACTCAGTTCCTTCTTGTTCTTTTGCAAAATCTTCGTTGGTTTGGGTAAGTCTATTTCTTCCAAGAACAATTTCAGAAACTATATTTAGGAGTTCGTCTAACCTTTCAACATCAACTCTAATAGTTTGCTCAATTGCTGGTTTGTTAGGTTTTTTATTTTCAACTTTTTTAGTCTTAAATGGAGTTGCTACTTCTTTTTTGGCTTCTTCTTTTAACTCACTAATTGAAGTTGTGTTTGATTTATCTTCTAGTATAACTTCAATGGGTTCTGAGTTTGTTAAAGCTGGAGTTGGTGCTTCAGCAACGGCAGTTTCATTTCCCCCAATAGCCTCAACTGTAATAGCAAGTTTGGAAGAATTTTCTTCCTTAGCTCTTTTGTTTGCTTGAATGAATGCTTGTTCAATTTCTGCATCACTCATGTCTTCTGTAATAATTATTTCTTCATCGGTATTTGCACTTTCATCTTTTGCAGCAATCTTTGCATCTTCTTCTTTAGCTTTTTTGTTAGCCTGAATAAATGCTTGTTCAATTTCTGCATCAGTCATATCATCAGTTATTTCAATTTCATCATCACTACTTACTGTTGTGGTTTTCTCTTCAACTTTCTCAATTTCTTTTTCAACTACTACTTTTGCAACTTCTTCTTTAACTTCAGCAGTTTCTTCAACAACTCCGCCTTCCATTGATGCTAAAACTTCTTTCAAATTTTTCAAATATGGTTCTGTATCAAAATCTTCATTCTTCTGATTTTCTACAACATCTAATAATTCATTTAGAGCATCGAAACAATCTAAAAGTGCATCCATAATTAGAGTACTTAAACTTGCTTCTCCTTTACGAAGTTTATTTAAAATATCCTCAAGATGATGAGTTAATTTTTGTAGTTTTTCTAAACCAAGAAAACCAGATGTGCCTTTTATAGTATGGAAAGATCTAAAAATTTCATTTAATAAATCTGCATCATCTGGTGTACTTTCTAATTGAACCAAGTCTGTATCTAGTTTCTCAAAAATTTCTTTTGTTTCAACAATGAAACTCTCAAAAATTTCTGCCATTTCCGGATCAACTAGTAAAGCATAATCAGCCATTTTTTTTCTCTTTTATGAAATTATCTATTATGAAAATAATTTATCAATGTCGTCTTGTGTTGTTGTTTCACTACTCACTATTGAGTCAACCATATCTTGACTAACGTCTGGTTTTTCATAGCTTGCGTTTGCATCAAAATGTGTTCCAGGTAATTCTAAGTCCGGTGTTCGTTGCGATTTATCCATCGAATCATCAAAAACAGAAAGTAGCGAACCAAGTTTATGTTGAACAGAAATAATTAAATGGTTAACTGCAGCAAGTTGCTGTGATGTAATATCTTGAACTTGTAACGACATTGTAATTTGATCGGTACTTTCTGTTATATCTTGCAACTTATTTTTCATTGTCTCTAATGTTAAGCCAATATCTAACTCTTCCATCAGTTCACCAAATATTACTTCAGCACTTTCATTTCCCTTAATTACTTTTTGTAGATTTTCAACTAAATCTTCAACTCTATTTCTTCTTTCAATTATTTCATTTATACTTTCATCAAGACTAGATAGTTGATTAGTAATTTCATCAACCTTATCCAACACCTCAGTAATTGCAAGCTCAGTTGCACTTGTTACTTTATCTATCTGACTTGATGCTTCCGGTATTTTGGCTCTAGTTTCTTCAATAGAACCGTTTACTTCTTCAATAATTGGAATAAAATCACTAATAAAGGATACGAAACCTTCAACAACAGGAACCATTTTTTCGCCAAACTTAAAAACACTTTCTACTTCCTTTAACTTCTCTAACATTCCACTTAAATCTTTTACTGTATCACTCATAATTGTTACCTTTTAATTTGCTAATACTAAATCAATTTTGTCTTTTAGAATTTGAGGTGTAAATGGTTTTACAACATAATTGTTTACTCTGGCTTGCAAAGCTTGAACTATATCCTCTTTAATACCACGAGTTGTAACCATAAGAATTGGTAGTTCTTTTGTTTTATCGTTAGCTCGTATGGCTTTGGTTAATTCTAAACCTGTCATTACAGGCATATTCCAATCTGTAATAATGAAGTTTATTGAATCATCCGCAGTAAGTTTTTCAAAAGCAACTTTACCATCTTCAGCTTCAACATAATCGGTATAACCTAATGACTTTAGTGTATTAACAACAATTCTTCTCATTGTACTTGAATCATCAACAATTAAGAATTTTTTATCCATCGTATTTCCTATTGAGTATTTATAAATTTTATATTTCTAATTAATATATTTTGCTACTTCGTACTGAATTCTTTTGGGGTCAAATGGTTTTACCATATATGAATTTGCTCCACTTGCAATACCTCTATCTACATCTGCACTTCCCTTTAATGAAGAAAGTATAATAATTGGAGTTTCTTTATCACTACTTCTAACTGTTTCTATTAGCTCAAAGCCATCCATATTTGGCATATTTAAATCTGTAATTATTAAATCTACATCGCTAGTTGGTAAAAGCTCAATAGCTTCCATACCATCGCACGCAGCAATTACTTCATAGCCTAATGCTTTCAAAGAAAAAGAAACAAACTTTCTTATTGTTGGAGAATCATCTGCTATTAAAATTTTCTTTTTCATTTAATCACCCCTTCCTATATCCAATGGTTTTTGGAAAACTTACTAATTGAAACGCTTTGGAAATTCCATGAAGTGTTTCAGAATATCCAATGAACAAATATCCATTTGGATTTAGAGAATTGTATAAATTATTTACAACTTTTACTTTTGATTGTGTATCGAAGTAGATTAAAACATTTGCACAAGTAACAATATCAAATTTACCCATCATTCGTATGCCAGCATCATCATAAAGATTTAGTGTTTTAAATGTTACCATATTTTTTATTTTAGGATCTATTTCGTAGTTGTTATCAACTTTCTTAAAATATTTTTTCAAATACAATGGTGGAGTATTTCTAATTGAATACTCTTTGTAAATCCCTTTCTTAGCAGTTTCTACAATTGAATAATCTAGATCCGTTCCAACTATTTCTACTTTTAGATTTGGAAATTTTGGCAAAATCAATTCATGAATAACCATTGCGGCTGTATATGCTTCCTCACCACTTGAAGAGGCTGCGCTCCAAATTCTAATTTTTTTGCTAAACCCTGGTTGCTTATCTACAAGTTCTTGAATAACAGTTGATACCAATGCATCCGCTTGTGGTTGATTGCGGAAAAAGTAAGTTTCATTAATTGTTATTGCTTCAAATAATTGTTTCTTTTCTTCTTCTCTTTTAGGATTGGTTTTTAGAAATTGTAAATATTGTTCAAAAGATGACAATTTTAAATGTTTAAGTCTTTTCTGCAATCTGCTCTCTAGTAAATACTTTTTATTATCTTGAAAGTAAATTCCACATAAATCGTAAATATATTTACGCCAAGTTTCAAAACCTTGCTGAGTAAGCTTTTGGTTTTGCGTACCAGCTCCAATACCTGCACCAAACGAGCCAAATCTATTTGGTTTACTTATAGAACCGAATGTTGAACCAAGTTTTGGTTTTAGTGCTGAACCAAAAATTGGTTTCGATGCTGATGTTAAATTCGGTCGTAAGTTAGAAGATGAATTCAGCATTTAATTTTCCTTAAGTTCTAAGTTAGATATTCCACGTTCATTTAAATTATTTTGTGCATTTTCTCTTACAACTTCATCAGTATCTTTTGCTAAAATTTTAATTACATCTACAATTCTTGGCTCGTCTCCATTTTGAATTATTTCAAGTAACTTCATTCTATTCCAAGAATTTGAATCTTCTAGCATTGTATCGCTAAAGAGAAATGCTGTCTCTGCATCTAAATAAAATAGGAGTTCTATTGAGCAACCTCTTACTTCTTCATCGGAGTGAGAAAGTAAAATTGTAAACACTTCAATAAATTTTCTAAATTCAATTTCATTTAATGATTGCAAACTTGAACCTTCATCAAGTTGAATCATTTCTTTTATTAGTTCTAAATATAATTTTACATTATTTGGCTTAGAGCTAAAATATTCGCCAATCTTTCTAAAAAATATTTGAGAATTGGCTTGAAAATAAACTCTTAATTTTTGATCTACTTCTTCTTCATTTCCATAAATACTTAGAACATGTTCTAACATTTCTTTAGCATCAAACAGACTTACTAATCTAACTGCAGATTTCTTATATTGTAAATCCGATGACTCTAGTGTTTCCAACAATGCTTTCTTTAAGCCTTTATCAACTGGTAAATCCAAGCTTAACTTCTCTTGCATTTTACCAATTGCTTCAATTGCCACCCATTGATATGCACTTTCTAAATATTGTAAATCTCCAATTAGCATTTTGAAAGATTCTTCATTCCCAATTTCTCCCAAACCTTCAATAAAACTAAATTTAGTAAGTTCATCAACATCGTAATAGCTTTTATTTATAAATTCAATACACTTTGGCGTTCCAATTTTGCTTAGTGCTTCAACAATGGTTGGATGAAATAATTCATTTTTATCAAAAATATTTATAATTTCCTCTATACCTTCTTCTGCCTTTATATTTCCCAATCCTTCTATGCATGCTAATATTACATTGTCATCACTTGTTTTTGTTAGAACATTTATAATTTCTTCTGTTGGTCTTTTATCACCAATCAATCCTAATATATCTATAATAAATTTTTGGTCATCATCATTAGCATCAGGCAAATATGCCATCATAGCAATTACAGATTCTTCTTTTCTATTTAATAGAATTTCTCCAGCTAAATTTCTTGTAGATATTTTTTCGGAAGAAACATAAGGAACTAAATATTTGGGAATATTTTTGTTTGAGTTTATGGAAAGTATTCTTGCAATTGCATCAATTACAGCTTTATTATCACTCTGTAATTTTGAAGTTACATATTCAACAACTTTATCAGGCATTTCTACAAGTTGAAAATTTTCAATTGTAGTTCTAATTTTTTCCGAATCATTAGAGTCCAATAATTTCTTTACTACTTCGTAACTTTCACTCATTGTATAACCTGGTTATATTAAGCATAGATAGATTTGTGACAAAAATCACATTTTGATATTTTACTATCGAAATCTTTTTAAAAACTTTAATGTTGTTTTCAATTAATATGCCGTAATTAAAATGTACATCAGGTTATATAAAGTAAATATTTAGTTTCTTTACTGAATGATATTAGCCAATTGTCTAAATCAAAAAAAGTACTAATTGGTTTTAGTATTTAATTGTAAGAAGATAGTGTAAGTATTCTTTCTGATAGAATGAGTAGTATTAAATAGGCAGTAATAGATTGATATTTATTATCTCAGACTTAAGTATGCTGTCATTCCGGTTTGCGTTCTTTGCAAGACCGGAATCTCTTGCTATAGTTGGAGATTCCGGTCTTGTCAACAAAAAACGTTGCCAAACCGGAATGACATATTTTTTTTAATTAATTACCCTCTGGATTAATAGCAGTATTGTGTGTTAAATTTTAATAAAAATTGGTTTGAAATAAAGGAATAGAATTCTAGAAAAATAAGAAAGATGAAACTTCTGATAAATTAGATAAACAGTCATGGTGAGCAGCTTGACAAAGGTTAACCTAGTTAATAATTTTTCAGAAGTTTCAAAGATGTTAAAGCTAAAAATTAGTCTTCAATATAATCAATGGGTAGTCCTTCAATTTTCATAATCTCCAATGCATTTGTGGTTGGACATGGACCTTTCTGTAATTTATAATCAAACTCCATTTTATCATTTTTAATATTTTCTTTAAAATGATAGTTCATGATTTCTTTGTTGTTGTCTGCCAATTTAACAAGATCCAAATCATGAGTTGTAACTAATCCAATTCCATTTTTACCAATAAGTGATTTAATAAAAGAATTAGCTCCAATCCTTCTTTCAATATTATTAGTACCTTTAAATATTTCATCTATGAAAAATATTATTGGCTTTGCATCATTTTTATCAAACTCTTCCAGCAATTGCTTTAGTCTTTTTACCTCTGAGTAAAAATACGAAATCCCATCAATTACTGAATCACTTACTTTTATACAAGAAAATACATTTAGAAGTGGAAGTTTAAGAGACACAGCACTTACAGGAGCTCCAGAATAAGCCAAACAAATATTTATTCCTAAAGCTCTTAGAAATGTACTTTTACCTGACATATTTGATCCTGTAATTATAACTATATTCCCCAGTTCAGACAAAGAAAAATCATTATCAATTTTACTTGATTTGGGAATTAATGGATGACTAATTTTTTCAGCAGAAAATTCAAAAGTATTATCAACTAAATTGGGAAGTTTGTACTCGTTGTTTAATTTTGCAAAAGTTGCTAAAGAAACATAAGCTTCTAATTGATGCCAAACATTTAGCCATTTTTCATAACTATCGCCAATTTTTAATTTATACTTCTCCAATCTATATGCTAGGTATAAATAAATTGGAAATAGAGCTGATAGAAAAAACCAAACAAATGGATTTTTTCTAAGAGATAAAAACTCTATAATTCTAGTTATTTGTTTAAGTATTAAAGTTGGACTAATTTTTTCAGCTTGTATTGGTTCACAAAGATTTTTTAGATTTTCATATTTAGAAAAATCAGTATTCTCAATAAAATAAAACACTTTACTAATTTTCCCCAATTCTTCCTTTATTAAATCACTTATAAATCCAACATTGTAATAATATTTATTATTCAAATAATACACAGTAACATAAACGAATGAAGAAATCATCCACGCAGAATTGAGAATATTAAGCAAGTGTAATACTATAAAAACTACATTTATTATAGCTAAAGGAATTAAAAAAAATAGAGAGAACTTAATCTTACTAATTTTTGATTCCGAATTTATCCATTTGTTAATATTGCCAATACTTTTTGTTTTCAAATTTAATAAGGATATCGTCAATAAAAACTTTTCTCTAAACTTATTGAAAGATATTAGCTCACTAATTAAATTTTGTCTTTGCTTAATTTTGTTTCTACTAATTTTGTGATTTATAAATAAATCTCTCAGATAGTATGCACTTGCATCAGAGGAAGAAAAATCTATTAAATGTAGTAACGAACGATCTCCAGTTATATTAAAATCAACTTCCAAGTTTGTAACTTCTTTTTCAGATGGAATATTTTTTCTGCTAATGTTAGTCCAGTCCAAAGTACACCTACTTAGGAACGATTTTTTTAATTCAATCCACTTGGTTAGTATCTTTAGAAATTTAGAATAGTTAGCCTGAAATATTGAACTAATACTAAAAATAAAAATTGACGAAAATAGTATAATTAATGTGGAAGTATTACTGAAATAGAAATATGATAGCAGAGTAAGTGTTAAACCACCAAAAAAAGGAAGTAGTCTAAAAAGTCCAACAATATTATTCTTTCTTTCAATTTTGTGTTTTAACTTTTCAAGTTTATTGATTGATTTATTAAGTTGATTCTTGTTGTATTCCATAAAATAATTTATCGCGATTACTGTTTTTATAAGTTACTATTTAAAACAAAAAAAACCGCAAAAGTAAAACTTTTACGGTTTTAATATAATTAGAAATTAATAACTAAATTAACTTCCTAATGCTTCTAGATCATCTTTTCTTTTTAATAAAGTTTCTTCATCTTCTTCATGATCAGGATCTGGAATACAGCAATCAACTGGACAAACAGCCGCACATTGAGGCTCATCGTGAAATCCTTTACATTCTGTACATTTGTCAGGTACAATATAAAAGTATTCATCAGAAAAGAAACCGGATGCTCCAGAAGGTGCATCGTCACCATCGCCATAAGTCTTTTCGCCTAATTCCCACTCATTGTCACCTTCATAAATTGCAGTATTTGGACATTCAGGTTCGCAAGCTCCACAGTTGATGCATTCATCAGTTATCATTATAGCCATTGTAATTCTCCTAAAAAAGTTTTTAAATTATTAATTCTAAAACTGGAATTTTTTCTCTTATTAAAGATATATTATTTTCATTTAAATCTATTAATATTTCTTCAAACTTAGAGATTAATTTTGTTAATTCTAAATTATTATATTTTGGAATAAAGTCAAGAAGTTTATTTATACCTTTTGATATTTGGCTTTTAGCTCCATTCAAATTTCCACAAATCAAATGAAAACAACCAACTGAAATTTGAACAAGTCCTTGATAGAATTTTTTTTCATCATAGTTAGCTTCCATCCATAAGTCTTCAAAAAAATCGTGAGCTGCAAAAAAATCTGAATCATTAAATAATCTTACACCTTCTGTAATATCTAACATCTATTTTTACTTTCTAAACGAATCATGAGATTCATTCTACATCAAGTAGTCAATACTTGTAAATTGATAATTGTAATTTGTTAATTGGTTTACCAACCGCCACTTGCACCTCCACCACCAAAGCCACCACCACCTCCGCTGAAACCTCCAAAACCACCGCCACTACTACGGCCGCCGAAACCTCCACCAAGTCCGCCGCCATAATAGATGAAACCGCCTCTTCCGCCACGACCACCTTTTTTATTAGACATTAGCATAAACAAAATAATTATGACGATAAAAATAAGTTGAACTGGTATTCCATCTTCTTGATCTCTGTTCTTATCCGTTCCTTTATATTCTCCTCGCGTGGCAGAAATAATTGCACTTAGTCCTGAGACTACACCTTGATAATAATTGTTGTTTCTAAAATGCGGTCGTACTTCATTTCTTAAAATTGAACTTGCAAGAGCATCAGGTAAAGCTCCTTCTAATCCGTAGCCAACTTCTATTCTCATTTTTCTATCATCTTTAGCAACAAAGAAAAGAATTCCGTTATCATTTTCTTTAGTTCCAATTTTATTTTTTTTAGCAGTTTCGTAAGTGTACATTTCCATTGGAAAACCACTTAGAGATTTAATCATTAAAAATACAACTTGGTTGGATATTGAATCATCAAAAGATTTTAGCTCGGAATGTAAATAGTTTGTTTCTTCATTTTTAAGTGTGTTAGTAAGGTCGTTAGAATACATTTTTAGCATTGGAAAATTCTGTTGTGAAAAAGAATTACCAAAAATTGCGAATGATAAAAATAGTGTGATGAGTAACTTCATAAAATATTTTTTTGATACAACTAATAAATTGAACTAATCCTACCATCCATTGTTATTGTAAGTTTAAATCTGGCATTCTGAATTGAGACGTTTTTTGTCTAGATGAAGAATCTCAAAACTAAATAGAGTTCGAAATATTTCCACCGCAAAATAACTGCGGGGTAAACTAACGTTCAAAAAACAAACTTCTTCAATATGACAAATTTGTAGAAACCAAAACCACTTTGGTTTCAGTTTGTAAAAATTTATTTTCTTAAAACTCAACCTTAGGAGCTTCTTCCGAACCAGCAACTGCTTTGAAATATTGTTTCTGAATAAAGTCAGCAAATCCGGCAATAAAACTTGCAGGGAATCTTCTAATTGTTGTATTATAAGTTTGAACAACTTGATTAAAGGTTCTTCTTTCAACGGAAATTCTATTTTCAGTTCCCTCTAATTGAGATTGAAGCTGTAAGAAATTTTCATTTGCTTTCAATTCTGGGTATCGCTCAACCGTAACTAGCAATTTTGACAATGCACTCCCCAACCCATCTTGTGCAGCTTGAAATTTTTGAAGAGCTTGTGGATCACTAAGCATATCAGACGTCATATTAATTTGATTAACTTTTGCTCTTGCCTCTGTAACTGCTGTGTATGTTTCTTTTTCAAATTTAGCAACACCTTTAACTGTATTCACCAAGTTTGGTATTAAATCTGCTCTACGCTGATATTGGTTTTCAACTTGACTCCAAGCTTGTGTAACACCTTCTTCCAAACCAACTAGATTATTATACACTCCTGTTGCCCACATAATTGCACCTATAACAATTATAGCAAGTACTATTAATATTCCAATTCCTTTACCCATTTTTTCTCCCTATTTGTCTCGACGTAGTTCGTTTTGCGAACGAAGCCAGATTTTTATTTTATTTTCTTTTGAACTTTTTAGCAAATATTATTTATTTAAATTTAACATTTAAATATTTAGATTAAAAGTATCAAAGAGTTTTTGGAAGTTCGTAGATTCAACCCTCCACTTAATACATATTAAATTAATCACAATAGTTTTAAGTGGGAAAGATAAAGAGTCAAACGAAATGTCAAACAACTTAAAATTTACTTCATCTGTAATTGAGTTTGGGATGTTACTTAGAGACTCTGATTATAAAGGGGATGCAAACTTCAATGATGTTATTCAGTTCGCAAAAATTTCTAAAGGAAATGATAGCAAAGGTTATCGTTCAGAGTTTATTCGTTTGGTAGAGACTTACCAATTATCTCACAATTAAAAATGAAATTGTTGATATTAAATAAGTGTTCACTCATTTAGCTCCATACACACTAGACGAGTGAACAGTAAAAGTTGATTGGTCACACATCTAATTTATTATAATAGTACTAATAATAGCATCTGGTGCAGCAATGTACTTTACTTTCATATTTTCTCTTTTATCAACTCCACGTAAATATCCTATCCCGATAACTTCAATAGTTTGTCCATTTGTTTTCAGTGAATAAGTTCCAAATTCTGTTTTACGAAAACGCAAAGGTATATTAAACCCTACAAAAGAATTTTGACCTCCTCCTTTAACCATAGGTTTATTATAATATCTTTGACCCATTGTACAAATCCTAATTGCGCCGGTTATGAGGGAGTCTCTATTCAATTCGTATGTATCCGGAAGGAATGCAGATTTTTTAACACTAACATTTACGTAATTTGATGAAGAACAACCTATAATCGTTAGTGACAGAACCAACAGAATATATAAATACGAAATTTTTATTTTAGACATAAAAAAATTGTTTCAATTTTACAAAATCAGTTTGTAATAAAATATTGAAACAATTTTCGAAAGCAAGAGGAAAAATATTTGCTTTTTTTTACATCAATTTGTTAAACTTCTCATCGGAGCTGGAATTCTACCACCGCGACCAACAAAGCCTGAACTATCTAGTTTTCTCACATCCATAATTGGAACTTTTCCTAGTAAGCCTCCGTAATCAACAAAGTCACCAACTTTTTTTCCATAAGCAGGAATCAATCTTGCAGAAGTTGTTTTATCATTTATCATTCCAATTGCACATTCATCTGCAATAATTCCAGCAATAGTTGATGCTGGAGTATCACCGGGAATCCCAATCATATCAAGCCCAACTGAGCAAACTGATGTCATTGCTTCCAATTTTTCTATAGATAAATTTCCTTTTATAACAGCTTCAATCATTCCTTGATCTTCACTAACCGGAATAAATGCACCACTCATTCCACCAACAGATGAGCTTGCCATTAGTCCAGCTTTCTTTACTGCATCGTTCAACATTGCAAGAGCTGCAGTTGTGCCTGGTGCACCAACATCTTCAACGCCCATTGCTTTTAAAATATCTCCAATACTATCTCCAGTTGCCGGAGTTGGAGCTAGAGAAATATCAACAATACCATAGGGAATGTTATGCTTCTTTGCCATTTGTTTGCCAATCAATTCCCCGGCACGTGTAATTTTAAAAACTGTTTTTTTAATTACCTCCGAAAGTTCTTGAAGATCAACCGAACCTGCACTTTTAATTTCATTCAACACAACACCTGGTCCACTGATACCAACGTTTAGTACAACTTCGGGTTCGCTTACTCCGTGGAATGCTCCGGCAACAAAAGGATTATCTTCCGGGACATTTGCGAAAACAACCAACTTTGCACATCCTATTGAATTGTTATCTTTTGTTCTTTCTGCCGTTTCTTTAATAACATCTGCCATCATCAAAACCGCATCCATATTTATTCCGGCTTTGGTGGAGGCAACATTTACACTTGAGACAACTCTACTTGTTTCGGCAAGAGCAATTGGAATTGATTTAATAAATTCTCGCTCGCCATTAGTAAAACCCTTCTGAACCAAGGCTGAGTAGCCAGCTATATAATCAACACCTATTGCTTCTGCGGCTTTATCAAGTGTCTTCGCAATTTCAACAAATTCATCTGCGGAAAAAGAATCGAAAGGAATTGAAGCTGGAGTAATTGAAACTCTTTTGTTTGCAATTGAAACTCCATATTGTTTCTCAATTTCTTGAGCATACTTTACGTGGTTTTTCCCATACTTTAATATTTTTTCATAAACTTTTTGTTTAGTAATTTCTAAGTTTCTATCAGCGCAATCTCTCAAACTAATTCCGAGTGTAACTGTGCGAATATCGAAGTGTTCAACCTCTGTCATTTTAATTGTTTCTAATATTTCTTCAAAATCATATTGCATAATTTATCATCCCCTTTAATATTACACTCTGTGCATTTGTCTAAATAAATCTTCGTGCTGTAAATAAACTTTTATTTTTAATTCCTCTGCAACTTGGTTTAATTCAGTTTGAAGTTCTGTCAAACTTTTGGATGAATTTGAAATATCTAATATTACAATCATTGTATAAAAATCGCCCATAAGTTTTTGGCTTAAATCTGTAATATCACAATTAGCTTTGCCAAGTGCAGTAGTTACTCCAGCAACAATTCCCGGATGGTCTAATCCGAACGAAGTTAGAATTACTTTGCCAGTTGATTTTGTTTTCTCATTCACTAAATCCAAAGTAACATTTTCTGAACCGATTGCTTTTTCCACAGCTAGTTTAATTGCTTCTGCCGATGAGTTCTGTCCTAATTCTTCAATAGCTTTTAGAGTTAGTTCTCTTATTTTTTCTTCTGTTATTTTCACAATGTAACCTTAAATTAAATTTTATAATTTCACCTCTAATTAAAACACTTTGCTGATTGTCATTTCCGAATGTTTTTATCGGGAATCCATTTATAAGTATGTCCTGGATTACCAATCAAGTTGGGAATGACAATACTCAATCAAACGATAACAATTTATTCATAATTTGTCATATTGAAGAAGTGCTTTTTACGACTGAAATATGTCGAACTTTATTAGCTCTGAGAATCGTCACTTCGACACAAAACATCTTCATTCAGAATGACATTTTTAAAAAAAATAATTTCTCTACAACGATTTTTGCAACTCTCTAGCAATTACTAATCTTTGAATTTCCGATGTACCTTCATAAATTTCTGTTATTTTGGAGTCTCTCAAATATCGTTCAACTTTATATTCTCTTACATAACCATAACCACCATGAATTTGAATTGCTTCAAGAGAATTTTGCACGGCAACTTTTGATGCAAACAATTTTGCCATCGAAGCTTCTTTAACATAAGGCTTTTGTGCATCGCGCAAAGCTGCTGCTTGTAAGGTTAATAATTTTGCGGCTTCTAAATCAGTTGCCATATCTGCAAGTTTAAATTGAATTGCTTGATGATTAAAAATCTCAGTACCAAACGCTTTTCTTTCATTTGCATATTTTAGTGCCGCGTCAAAAGAACCTTCGGCAATACCAACAGCTTGAGCTGCAATACCATAGCGTCCGCCGTTTAATGTATCCATTGCAAAGTTAAAACCTTTGCCAACTTCTCCGATAATATTTTCTTCAGGTACTTTGCAATTTGTAAAAGTTAGCGTGCAAGTATCGGAGCTTCTAATACCAAGTTTATCTTCTTTAATTCCGTGTTCAAATCCTTCAGTTCCCTTTTCAACTAAAAAGGCAGTAATTCCTTTGTGTCTTTTTTCCTTATCCGTTTGAGCTATAACAATATGGTAGTCAGCCGACTGACCATTGGTTATCCAATTTTTCATTCCGTTCAATATCCAAACATCGCCTTCTTTATGTGCCATAGTTTGTTGATGAGTTGCATCACTTCCTGCTTCAGGTTCGGAAAGAGCAAAAGCTCCAAGTTTACTTCCGTTTGATAAGGGTTTAAGAAATTTTTCTTTGATAAAATCAGAACCCCACTTTTGAAGTCCAGTTGTTACAAGTGAATTGTTAACTGACATAATTACTGCAACCGAGGCATCAACTTTTGCAACTTCGAACATAGCAAGAACATAAGCAACTGTATCCATTCCTGCACCCTCGTATTTAGGATCAACCATCATTCCCATAAATCCAAGTTCGCCCATTTTTTTAACAATCTCTGTCGGGAATTTTTCTTCTTTGTCTCGTTCAATTGCAGTAGGTGCAATTTCAGATTCAGAAAACTCACGTGCCATTTGTTGAATCATTAATTGTTCTTCTGAAAATTCAAAGTTCATTGTATTCTCCTATTCTTTATAAAGTAAACTTATAGGAATAATGTAACTTATACAATATTTAGTTGTTGTTTGAAATGATTGGCTAAAAGTAAAAATGCCATGCACTTTTTTATTATGGAAGTACATGGCATTTTAATATTTCATATCAGGAAAAAAAATTTTATAACTCTTACTCATACCTTTCTAACTTAAACTTTTCACCAAGGTATAATTTTTTAACTTCTTCGTCTTCAGCTAATTCTTGAGCTTTTCCTTCTTTAAACATTTCACCCTCAATAAGAATGTATGCTCGGTCAACTATACTAAGAGTTTCGTGTACATTGTGGTCTGTAATTAAAATTCCAATCCCTTTATTTTTTAAGTTGGCAATGATTTTCATTATGTCTTCAACTGCAATTGGGTCAACACCAGCAAAGGGTTCGTCAAGTAAAATAAATTTTGGATCGGTTGCTAATGCTCTTGCAATTTCTGTTCTACGTCTTTCACCACCACTAAGTTGGAAGCCTTTACTTTTTCTGATATTTGTTATGTTTAATTCTTCTAATAATTTTTCTTGTTTCTCTTTTCTCTCACTTTTGTTTAAGTCTAACATTTCCAAAACAGCCATAATATTATCTTCAACACTCATTCTTCTAAACACAGATGCTTCTTGTGGTAAATATCCAATTCCCATTTTTGTTCTTTTGTACATTGGTTCAGAAGTTATTTCTTTATCATCTAGAAACACTTTACCAGCATTTGGTTTTATCATTCCAACAATCATATAAAATGTTGTTGTTTTACCAGCTCCGTTTGGTCCAAGCAAACCAACAACTTCGCCTTGTGCAACATCAATAGAAATTTTATTTACAACTGTTCGCTTCTTGTAAACTTTTACAAGCTCTTCGCTTCTTAGTACTAATTTATTTTCCATAGTTTTATTTAAGTCGTTTTAATATCAAGTTTTAATTTATGAGACTTATCAAAATAATCTTGTTGTAAATAATTCACAGTCCCGAAAGCTTTCGTAGACTATGTTACGTTTTCCGTATGGCAGACAATTCTGTCTGCTAATTAATAAATTTTTTATTACATAAACTAGTTCCCCATTTAGATTTATACTTTTCTCTTAATTTATTTTTGTCAGGCTTGTTTTTGTAAAGTATAAATGATGGAAGCGTAAAACCTTTCTCATTATCTTCAACAAGATTTTCCGGATGAAATTCACTCATCGGTTCACCATACATTTTAACATCACTTACTTTATTTTCTTCAAACAATATTTTTATTTGTTTTGCACTAGACTTTAACAAACCATTAGGTTCGTTCTCTTCGTACATATAATAGATGCTCAACACATTTCCCTTAACATCGGTTTCGGAAAGTTTACCATCCGTAAAACTAAGCTTTATTGTATCGCCAGACATTTGGTTATATCTAAACTCATAAGTAGAATCTTCAGAAATTAAAATTGCTTCGTAAAATATATTAACACTTTTAATTTTGCTACTATCCATTTTTATATAAATTGAATCTCCAACTATTTGCGAGTTTTCATACCACAATATTGGAGCCAATTTTTCTTCTTGTCTTAAAATTGTTATAAGCTCTTCCGATTGATTATAAATTGTATAATCGTTTTTCGATAAAAAATCTCCTCTAATTATTTTCACAGAATCTTTTGCAATCAACTCCTTAGTACTATCACTATTGACTTCCATAGTTTTTGACTGTATAAATAAAGTGTCAAATTGATTGTTAGTCAATTTTTCAATTTGTCTTAGAAAAGGATTGCCGGATACTTGCATAATTTTTTTTTCTTTATTATCAACTAAAGTATCCCCAAAAATTGTGAGATTACTTTCTTTGCTTGTTATCTGAACGTTACCGAATCCATTTGTAAATTTTGTTTTTCTAAAGTGAATTAAGCTATCAGCTTTAACCACAGAAACCGAATCTAAAACAATTACATTTCCTAGAGCAAATATCTTTTCATTTACCTCATTATAGAAAAGAGAATCGGAAGTTAGCTCAGTGCTTGCATCTTTAAACTTAATGTCGCCATAAAACCTTGCAATCTTTGTAGATAAATTATACCTACCTCTATCAGCAATTAAATTCATTCCTATTTTATTTAGATGAACAGTTGTATCAGCAATTGTTAATTCGGTTTTGCCAAAATAACGTCCTCTTTCTGTTTTTATTGTTACACTATCTTGAACTATTATAACGTTACCAATTAACTTTGCCTCATTTCTTGCAAGGTATTGAATGGCTTTGTTACAAGTAATTTTCACATCATCTTTTGTGATTATTACATTGCCAATTACTTCTCTTATACTTTCACCATTTACAACTTTACCTTTTAGACTATCTCCTATTATAGTTAAACGCTTTTCACTTGTTTGCCCATCGATGTTAAACATAGTAAGTAAAAGAATTGAAAATATTTTCAGAGCAGATTTTGCCATATAGATTTTGAATATTTTTATGGTTTTTATAAAGTTGTCATATTGAAGAAGTTCGTTGTTTGAACGTTCGTTTACCCCGCACTTATTTTGCGGTGGAAATATCTCGACAACTATACAACATCGAGATTCTTCACTCAGCACAAAACGCTTCATTCAGAATGACATTTTTTTGAATCACTCATTTTAGGTAGTTCTTAAAATCATTCTTCCAAAGATGTAATATACGTAATATTAAAAATTGTATAGTTCTGCAAATTTTGGTCGGATTCAAATCCGTAACCTTCAATAATTTCTTTATCACTTTTAATTTTTACATATTTATCTGTTGTAATTTTTTGTGTTTTATTATTCCAAACTAATTCGTCTGTTGTTAGCGTAATCCCGCTATCACTAACTGCAACTACATCACCAATAGCATACATATCTTGAGTCCTATCATCTATTCTTCCAATCTCTGAAGTGAGTGTTGTTGATTGTTTTTCATCTTCATCAAAGAAATTTATTTTTACAACTTCTAAATGTTTTTCTCTTTTCTCTGAATTCACTTTTATAACATCGGCAAATAAATATGCTTTTAGTTTCCCTTCCTCAGTAAAAGTAATTTTAGCATTTCTACTTTCTTGGTCAGGTAGTTCTTCACTACTTACAGAGTTATCAACCTTAGGTTTTAGTTTAGGTTCCGTACATGATAAGAGCAAAATACTTTCACAAATTAAGACAATAAATAGCAAAACAGTTTTATATTTTATTTTCATTTTCTTTGTAGTCCAAGTTTCACTAAGTCATGCAAGTGAACTAGTCCAATTGGCTTATTATTTTGGTCAATGGCAATGAGCGAAGTAATGTTAAATTTTTCCATTTGATGTAATGCAAAAGAAGCTAGTAAATTTGCATCAATTGTTTTAGGGTTTTCACTCATTATATCTTTAGCTTTTAAGTTTTTTATATCTAAACTTTTTTCTAATTGTCTTCGTAAATCCCCATCCGTTACAATACCAACAAGTTTTTCTTCATCATCAACCACGCAAGTTGAACCAAGTCTTTTTTCTGTCATTTCTAAAATTGCATCTTTTATTGGAGCATCTTCTTTTACAATTGGAAGCTCATTATCATGATACATTATTTCTGATATTTTTAAGGAAAGTCTTTTGCCGAGACTACCCCCAGGATGTAACATTGCAAAATCGTTTTCCGTAAACCCACGAAGTTCAAGCACAGCAATAGCAAGAGCATCTCCAAGCACTAAAGAAACTGTTGTTGAAGAAGTTGGAGCAAGGTCGTGAGGACAAGCTTCTGTCTTTACGCTCGCATCCAAAATAATATCACATTGTTTTGCAACCTTAGAATTAACAACACCTAACATTCCAACTATTTTCACTTCCATTCTTTTAAACATTATTAAAAGATTTGTTAGTTCTTCCGTTGCTCCGCTTTTGGAAATTATAATTGCAATATCGCCTTTGCGTACCATTCCCAAATCGCCGTGCAATGCTTCTGTTGGGTGCATATAAATTGAAGCCGTTCCAGTTGAATTAAGTGTGGCAACTATTTTTCTTGCTATAAGTCCAGACTTACCAATGCCAGCAACAATTATTCTTCCCGAAGAATTGTAAATTAGTTTTACTGCTTCAACAAATGAGTTATCAATTCGTAGAAGCAATTCTTGAACTGCTTCCAGTTCAGTTTTAATTACTTCTTTACCTTTTTCGAGTATGTTTGTTTCTGACAAATCAATATCCTAATAATTCTAACTTTGTTAAAAAATATAAAAGTAGGTTGTCTTTGTCCTAGACTCTCCTAAGGTCTAATAGGTTTCGGAATTCCAAAAAAAAAAACCGGAAAGACAGCTTAAGAAAAACTGTTATTGCCTAATAGGCTTTCACAACTTTATCTATACTTTGAACATTAACTAATAATTCTTCAAGTTCATCAATATGTAATTGACTTCCAGCATCGCTCAAAGCCTCTTTCGGGTTTGGATGTACTTCAAGAAAAAGTGCGTCTATCCCTATTGCAGTTGCTGCTTTAGCTAGTGGCTCAATAAATTTTGATTCTCCTCCGGTAATATTTGAACTGCTTGGCATTTGTACCGAATGTGATGCATCCATAACTATCGGGTAATTTAATTCTTTCATTGTTACAAGCGAACGCATATCAACAACTAGATTATGATATCCAAAAGTTGTTCCTCTTTCGGTCAATAATATCATAGTGTTCCCAGTACTTTCAACTTTTTGTATTGCGTGCTTCATATCTTCTGGAGCAAGGAATTGTCCTTTTTTTATGTTAACAATTTTTCCACTTTCACCAGCTGCAATTAACAAATCTGTTTGTCGGCATAGGAAAGCTGGGATTTGAATAATATCAACAAATGGAGAAACTAGCTTTACATCCTCAACTGTATGAACATCAGTTACTAATGGAACATTAAAATGTGTTTTAACTTTTTGAAGTATTGATAGAGCTTTGTCAACATCCAGTCCAACAAAAGAAGAAATGTTTGTTCTGTTTGCTTTCTTAAAACTTGATTTAAAAACAAAAGGAATATTTAATTTATTTGTTACTTCAATAATTTTTTCAGCAGTTTGTAAAATCATTTCTTCGTTTTCTATAACGCACGGTCCAGCTATCAGCACGAATGGGGAATTGTTTCCAAAAGTAATGTCGTTAAGTTTTATCATAGTTTAATTAAGAAATTAGTTTAAGATTGTCTCTCTTGTCATTCTGAATGAAGTGTCTTTTACTGAATGAAGAATCTCGTAATTGTTAAGGTTCGAGATATTTCAGTCGTTCAAAAACAAACTCCTTCAATATGACAAATATAGCAAAGGATGTTATTGCGTCCCGAAAGCTTTAATTTTAATTATTCATCAAAAAGATTATTCTGCGCATCGCTTGGTATTCTAGTTCTGTTAAATCTTACGTAAGCTAAATCTGTTGCTTCCCTTCCACGTGGTGTTCTATTTATAAAACCTTGCTGAATTAAAAATGGTTCATATACTTCTTCCAAAGTTCCAGGATCTTCATTTACAGAAATTGCCAAAGTGGTTAAACCAACAGGTCCACCTTTAAATTTTTCTATTATAGATAGAATAATTGATTTATCCATTTCGTCCAAGCCAAAGTCATCTACTTCCAAAGCTGTTAAAGCTGTTTGTGCAATTTGTAAATTTATAATATCCGAGTTTTCAAAATCTGCAAAATCTCGCGTACGTCTTAAAAGCCTATTGGCTATACGTGGCGTGCCTCTTGAGCGTTTTGCAATTTCTTCGGCTGCATCTTCGTCTATTCTAATATTCAATATTTTTGCAGAGCGTTTTACAATTCCACTTAACAAACTACTTTCGTAATAATTTAGTCTTGATTTTATTCCGAACCTATCTCGCAAAGGAGCTGTTAACAAACCCGCTCTTGTTGTTGCACCAACCAAAGTATATTTAGGTAATTGGATTTGAACACTCCTAGCACTTGGCCCGCTATCAATCATAATATCAATTTTATAATCTTCCATTGCAGAGTAAAGATATTCTTCAACCACAGAACTTAGTCTATGAATTTCATCTATAAATAAAACCGAATTTTCTTCAAGGTTGGTTAACAAGCCTGCAAGGTCTCCAGGTTTTTCCAATACCGGTCCAGAAGTAGTTTTAAGTTTAGAACCCATTTCATTTGCAATAATATTTGCAAGTGTAGTTTTGCCAAGTCCCGGCGGGCCAGTGAGAAGTACGTGATCTAAACTTTCCTCTCTTTTTAAAGCTGCACTAATAAAAACTTTTAGGTTGTCAGTTATCTTTTTTTGTCCGTCAAAATCAGCAAAAGTTTTTGGTCTAATGGATTGTTCAAAATTCTTTTCTTCTTGATTTATTTCAGATGATGTATTCTCAGATTCTCTCATAAATATTTCGCTTGTTTAGATTTTTGTTAAAGCTAATTTTTGTTTTCCAATTATGTATAACTTATTACTTAAGAAAACTACTAAACTCATAAGTGCAAGCATTGCAAAAGTAATTAACAATGTATTATTTAAACTAAAACTTTTACCAAAGTAAAAATTTAGCCCCGGAAAGAATGCACAACCATATAACATTATTAGATGAAGAACATAAATGCTTAAAGTTTTTTTTCCAATTTCTCTTACTAAGTTCGGAATGTGATTAAATTTTCTAGCACCAAAAGCCATTACACCATTTAATAAAACAACAAAGCCAAGTCGTAAAGTAACAATTGAAAAGTTGCTAAGAAAAATACTTGGTTCTTCAAAGGGCAAATCATTGATATATGAAATAAACAATGAAGAGAAAATGAGACCTAAGCCAATAGAACTCAAATTAAATGAAAACATTTTTTTTAAATAAATATTTTCTCTAATTGATAAATAGTAACCCAAAATTGAACCTACCAAAACATAAACCAACCAGGGAAATAATGGAAAATGTGAACCCGTATTCTTATATAGATAAGCAGCAATAAACTCTGGGAAATAACTAATCCAATTTACTTTTGTAACAATTGGTGTAACTGAAAATATAAGGGAAATCAAAACAAATAATAGTAATGGGAATTTTATACTGAACTTGTTTGACAAATAAAGTAATGCAACTATTGTGAACAATCCTAAACCAATTAGATGTAATGCGTCAACTGCAAAAAAAGTACTCCATTGAGCATCAGTAACAAACTGAAAATTAAATATTCTTTTAGTAGGATATCTTAATAAGTAACCAATAACTATTAGTAATGAAGCTCGTTTTATACCCTTTCTAATTCTTGGATTATTTTTAAACTCGAACTTATTAACTTTTAATAAGTAAGTAAAAACTACTCCAGCAGTAAACATAAAAATTGGAGCAGTAAACCCACGCAAAGTGTACCAAGTTGAATATATTACTGAATCAAACGTGCGATATTCATCTGATAAAAATGTATCTATTGTATGACCTTGCACCATCATAAAAACCGCAAAGGTTCGTAGTAAATCTAAATAAATAATTCTTTTGGAAGTGTTTATCATTTAAGAAAAAATTAATTTTTGAATAAAACTAAAGATAACCAAATTTGTAAGATTATAAAAACGTGAGAAAGGGAATGAAACTTGTTTAAAATTAGAAAGGGTAAGTATAACTTACCCTCACTAACCTAATAAACAAATTTTGAAATTAACTTTCTGGTGCTAAAATTTTGTAATACTTAAAACTTTCTTTCGCATTTGAAAACTCCAAATAAAAATTTGTCATATTCTCATTTTCTTTCTTTTCAATAACTTTCGATGAAAAACCTTCTGCTGAGTGCCGATCAATTAGCAACTTAAAATATTTTGACGCTATTACACTTGCTTCTTCTTTAGTTAAGGTCGTCATTATTCTCCTTAAACAATAGTTAAAATAATTAGTGGTTTTACTTAATAAATAGAGTATAAATTATTTTATTTCCCCTCCAAAAAAAATGACACGTTGCTACCTTCACCAAAATTACTTTCAATGTGTATTGTACCATTGTTTTGTTCAACAAGTTCCTTAATTAATATCAAACTTATTCCAGAACCGTTGTAAGAACTTTCTCCAATAGTAGAAGGATCTTTAGCAAGATCAAATATTTTTGTTAGGTCTTCTTCTTTTATTCCAATACCATTATCGGAAATTATTATTTTTATTTTATCATTATTTTTTTCTGCTTTTATACTAATTACCGGATTTGGTTTAGAGAATAATATTGCATTTTCAACTAGATTAAATAAGATTTTCTCTAAAGAATCTTCATCTGCTCTAACTTCAATAAATTCATCAACATTAACACTAATAGATTTTTCTTCAGGATATTTCTTTTCAATTTTCAACAATGTATTTTCTACACATGATCTTAAATTCAAATCAGAAAATGTAAAATCTATTTTTCCAGTTCTATAATAAATCCATTCAAAAAACTTTTCTGTATAATTAAAAGTTGATTGTGCAGATTTTTTAATTTCTTCTAAATAGTATTTTCTTTCTTCATCATTTAGTTCGTCAAAATCCTCAAACAAAAGATCAGTGAATCCTAAAAGAGAAGCAAATGGATTTTTTATATTATGAGAAACAATTGAAAAGAAAGCCTGGTTTTCATTAGTATTTTCAATTCCCTTTTTTTTCTTAATCGTATTCGATTTTACGAAATGAGATTTTCTACTTCTTAATAGTGGTGATTGTATGCTATTTGAATTCATAAAAGTATTATTCTATTTGTTTACTAATGATAAAACATTTGTTTAAAATTCTAATTAACCAAAAACTAAAATTATTGCAATGATACGAAACACAATGTTGATATTACCACTAATATTTAGTTTTGGAAAAAAATATTTTCCACGTACGTTTTTAAACGAATTTGATGTTCTTGACTTGTATATCTTTTTTCTATAACTCTATTACAGTACTTTAATATTCTTTTGAAGTTACCATTCTTTCTAGATTCTTCTGGAGTTTCTTTTATACCTAAATCCTTTTCAATTTCATTTAAAAGAATATAGGCGGAAAGAGATGTTTCATAATGAAGTTCCATTGTATTTCTCCCAATAATAATTATGCATATAGTATTTACTACTTTTTTTTTGAGTTACAGTTAACCAACAAATATGCCATAATCACTTACTCTTAAAAAGTAAAATAAAAGCTGTTTTTATAATTTTGACTATACTTATTATGAGACTGCTGTATAACAATGAAGCAAAAAATCACTAGTAAATTTGTTTTAACTTTTTTGCATTAGCATTTTATAAAAAAAATCTCCATACATTGTTATCCATATTTACTTTACCATAATTCAATTTGTAATTGACACTAGTTGAATCACTAAACTATACTAAACCTAAAGTGGTTTTTGAAAATTAGATGAATCAAAAAAAAAACAATTCGTCATTACGGTTTTCATTGTTTTTTGATGGAATATCAGCTTGCCCCGTTCTGTTTATGGGAGAATCTCATACTTAAAACAGATACCGGTATTGCAAAAAACGCAAACCGGTATGACAACATAAATCCGAAAACCACTTTAGTTTTAGTATATGTCACTCTGAACTACTGCAACTATTATTTAGCTATCTATATATAGACGATAAAATTTGCAATAAAGTTTTTTTTAATTGTATAAAAGTGAATCAATTTAAAGCACTATTTTTATACACTTGTGATTGCAATGTGCTTAGCAACACAATTTTTAGTTTTCTTTTCTTCTCATTGCTAACAGAATTTGAAAAACAAATTTGGAGGTTAGAATGTACTTTTCAATTAAAAGATTATTTTGGATAGCGTTTTGGGGAACTTTCGGTTTTGCTCTATCAATTTCTATACTTGTACTTAATAAATTAATCGGTTATAATATTGTTGCTTCTTCAAGTGGAAAGAGTTCAGGTTTTTTAACATCGGTACTATATATTATTTCGAACAAGTTAACAGATGTAGATTTTGTGATAGCATTTTTCGGTTTTCTATTAACAGCAATGCTAGTTTTATTAAGTAGTAGAAGATACAATTAAACAATTTTTAGGAGAGACAATATTATGTTTAACGTACTTTTGGTAGAAGATAATAGCGGAACACAAATATTATTAAAGAATATTCTTAAAAGAAAATTTTACTGTAACGTTCATACAGCAAAAGACGGACTTGAAGCATTAAAATTAATGCCAATTAGCAAACCCGATTTTATTCTGTTAGATTATATGATGCCAAATATGGATGGATACGAATTTTTAAAAGAAATGCGTTTACGCAAAATGCACAGAGATGTTCCAGTGATTATTATTTCTGCTGTAAATGATAAAGCATCTTTAAATAAAATTTTAGCTTTGGGTGTTAAAGATTATATTCTTAAACCTTTTAACATAGAAACTACTTTAGAGAAAATTGCAAAAGTTATGAACGAACGAAATAAAAATTTATCATCAAATGTTAAAAATTTAGAATCGAGAGTTACATTGTTGCAGAGACAAAATAAAACTTTGAAAAAACTAGATGCAGAAACTGCTTTAATAGATAGGAAAATATTTTTGAATTAGTTCAAGAAATGATTGTTGTTGTAAAAGTAAAAGTTCAAAAAGAGGTGCTAAAATTTAGCACCTCTTTTTATTTTAAAACCCCTCCTCAGTCCTCCTCTTAAAATAATGGGAGGAAGCAAAGACCAATTTAGATTTAGTATAATATTGTAGTATGTTTTATGTCTTTTGTCTCAAATCTCACATCTTGATACTCATATCTATCAGCGACTTGTCACTTCACGAAGTAACACTTGCCTTAATAAAATCTCTATTCATTCTTGCAATATTCGAAATAGAAATTCCTTTTGGACATTCAGCTTCGCAAGCATAAGTATTTGTACAATTTCCAAAACCTTCTTCATCCATAACTGTTACCATCGCATCAACTCTATCATATCTTTCTGCTTGACCTTGTGGCAACAATGCAAATTGAGAAACTTTAGCACTTACAAAAAGCATAGCTGATGAATTTTTACAAGCAGCAACACAAGCTCCACAGCCAATACATTCAGCAGCATCAAGAGATAAATTTGCAATCTCTTTTGATATTGGCATTGCATTTGCATCTGGAGCGCTTCCTGTATTAAAAGAAATATAACCACCAGCTTGTTGAATTTTATCAAACCCTTCTCTATCAACAGCTAAATCTCTTAATATTGGAAAAGCTGTAGCTTTAAATGGTTCAAGGTAAAGTGTTTCTCCATCCTTAAAAATACGCATATGTATTTGACAAGTTGCAGTTTTAGCTTGTGGTCCGTGTGGTCTTCCGCTTACAACAAATCCACAAGTTCCACAAATTCCCTCTCGGCAATCGCTTTCAAAAGTTACAGGTATTTTACCTTCTCTTTCAAGATTGTTATTAAGTTCATCAAGCATCTCTAAAATTGAATCGTGCGGAGAAACTGAAACTTCAAATTTTTCAAAGTTACCTTTTTCAGCTGCGGAGTTTTGTCTCCAAATATTTAATGTTAAATTAATTTTTTTATCGCTCATTATTTGTAACTCCTTGTAGCTAATTTAACAGACTCAAATTCAAGGTCTTCTTTGTGTAACTTCCACTTGCCGACTTTCTCATATTCCCAAGCAGATACATAAGCAAAGTCTTCATCATTCCTAATTGCTTCGCCTTCTTTGGTTTGATGTTCCTCTCTAAAATGAGCTCCACAAGATTCGTCTCTATCCAAAGCATCAACAGCCATAAGTTCGCCAAGCTCTAAAAAGTCTGCAACTCTTCCAGCTCTTTCTAAATTTTGATTAAACTCATTTGCCTTTCCGGTAACTTTAACATCAGTCCAAAATTCATCTCTTAATTCGCTTATATCTTTTATTACTTTTGTCAATCCTTTTTCATCGCGAGACATTCCAACTTTATCAATTAATAATTCACCAAGTTTTCTATGAATTTCATCAACAGTTTGTTTTCCATTTATGGAAAGAAGTTTGTTGGAGCTTTCTTTTACAGATTCTTCTGCTTCTTTAAACTCTTTACCATTCACGTCAACCTTCTCTGGTTTTTCACTTCCAAAATAATTACCAATTGAGTAAGGAGTAACAAAGTAACCATCTGCAAGCCCTTGCATTAAGGCACTTGCTCCAAGTCTGTTTGCTCCGTGGTCTGAAAAGTTTGCTTCTCCAGTAACGAACAATCCGGGAATGTTACTCATCAAATTATAATCAACCCACAAACCGCCCATTGTATAATGCGGTGCAGGGTAAATTTGCATTGGATTATTATACGGATCTTCTCCAGTAATATTTTTGTACATATCAAACAAATTACCGTATCTTTCTTTGATTGTATCAACACCAAGTCTGTTTATTGCATCTTCAAAATCTAAGTAAACTGAGCGACCACCATTAACACCTTTATTTTCATCACAAGCATACTTTGCACTACGTGATGAAATATCTCTCGGAGCTAAATTACCAAACGCAGGGTATCTTCTTTCAAGATAATAATCTCTTTCATTTTCAGGTATATCTCTTACTGCTCTTTTTTCACCAACAATATCAGGCACCCAAATTCTTCCATCGTTCCTTAAGCTCTCACTCATCAAAACTAATTTAGATTGACCATCACCGTGAACAGGTAAACAAGTAGGATGTATTTGTGTGTAACAAGGATTTGCAAATGTTGCTCCTTTCTTATGAGCTCGCCAAACAGCAGTAGCATTAGAGTTCATTGCACTTGTTGAAAGAAAAAATACATTTGAGTAACCGCCCGTTGCAAGCACAACAGCTTGCGCAGCATAGCTTTCTGTTTCTCCAGTTAATAAATTTCTAACTGTTATACCTTTTGCTTTATCATCAACAATTACAACATCAAGCATTTCACGTCTGTGAAACATTTCAACATTGCCTAATTTTATTTGTCTGTTCAACGAACTATAAGCACCCAACAATAATTGCTGACCAGTTTCTCCACGAGCATAAAAAGTTCTTGAAACCTGAGCTCCACCGAAAGAACGGTTAGCAAGAGTTCCGCCATACTCACGCGCAAACGGAATTCCCTGAGCAACACATTGGTCAATAATATTATTACTTACTTCTGCAAGTCTGTAAGTGTTTGCTTCTCGTGAACGAAAGTCGCCGCCTTTTACAGTATCGTAAAAAAGTCTGTAAACAGAATCGCCATCATTTTGATAATCCTTTGCAGCATTAATACCACCTTGTGCAGCAATAGAATGAGCTCGCCGACTTGAATCGTGAAAAGTGAAAGCTTTAACTTTATATCCTAACTCACCAAGAGTTGCAGCAACTCCAGCTCCGGCAAGACCTGTACCCACAACTATAACATCAAACTTTCTTTTGTTAGCTGGGTTTACCAACTTCATATTAAATTTATGGTTTGTCCACTTATCAGCAATGTTGCCATCTGGGACATTTGATTTTAAGTTTATCATTAGTTACCTCCCAATGAAGAAATGTAAAAGAAAATGGGAATTGAAGCAAAACCTACAGCCATAACAATGGCGTAAATTGTACCGAGTTTTTCAATCAAAGGAGAATATTTTTTATGATGTAATCCAAATGTTTGGAACATACTTTGAAAAGCATGGTTAAGGTGAAACCCCAATAGAATCATAGCAACCACGTAGAACAAAGAATAAAAAGGATCTGTAAACCATTGCTCCAAAACTCCATAATAATCATGTGGTTTTGCGTGTCCCATTCCAAAGTTAAATGTTCTCCAAATTGTTGCAAGATGTGAAATTAGAAAAATAAGAATTACACTTCCCGATAACATCATAGTCCTTGAATAAACCGAACTATTCTCACTTGATGCGTTTACTGCATACTTACCAGAAGCTGCTTTTCTATTTTGAAACCATAATCTTATTCCATTATAAATATGGAAGAAAAATATCAACGCGAAAATAACTTCAACTACGCGCACAAATGGTTTAACACTATCTAACATTGCAACATTTGCATTAAAAATATCTCTACCAGCGTACAACAAAATATTATTAATTAGATGTAATACAAGAAAAAGAATTAGAGATAGTCCGGTAACAGCCATCACTATTTTTTTCCCGATTGACGAATTTAAGCTTTTTAAAAGCCAGCCCATTTAACTGCCTCCTGAGATTAATATTAAAAATATTTTTTGAATGATTTTTTGATCGTATAGAATAGAAAAAAATGTTGAACTCAAAGCAGACCTTTTAGTAGAATTAGAACTTACTAAAAATAGTTGAATTACTTGAATTTTCAAAAATATATTTAATTCAATTACTAAACCCTGCAACTTTTTTTGCGATTATAATTTAGAAAAATCATAGGAATTAAAAATGAGAGTTAAAATAGAGCCAACCAATGTTGAGAAAAAGATGAGAGACAATGATTTTATTGTTTCAAAGACTGATTTAAAAGGTAGAATAACATATTGTAACCGCATATTTATGGAGTTTGCAAAATACACCGAAGAAGAATTACTTGGTAAACCTCATAGTTTAATTCGTCATCCAGATATGCCACGAGCTGTTTTCAAATTACTTTGGGATACTGTACAAGATAAAAAAGAAATAAATGCTTATGTAAAAAATCTATCAGCCGATGGTTCTTTCTACTGGGTATTTGCAAATGTTACTCCAGTATTAGATGAAAACGGAGAAGTTGCCGGTTACTATTCAGTTAGAAGAAAGCCAGATGAAAAAGCACTTGAAACGATTAAAGGACTTTATTCAACATTATTACAAGAAGAAACTCTCGGTGGAAAAAAGGAAGGGATGGAAGCTTCTACAAAAATATTAACAGATTTATTAACCGAAAAAGGGATGACTTATGAAGAACTTATTTTCAGCTTATAACAATAGTTCTATTAAAACAACCCTTACACATAGGTTTGCATTAATTGGTGTATTAACACTTTTACTTTTAGTACTTGGTACAATAAAACTTAATCAAGTTGAAACTGAACGAGATAATTTTAAAAATCAATATTCTGAATTGTTACAAAATTCTGATGGTGGTGGAAATGATATTCAAGAATTAACGACACAGAGCAATATGCTTTTAACAATTTCTATGTGGAGTGTCTTTGGATTATTATTTTTATCAGTAGTTTTTATCCCTATCCAAATTTCAAAATATATTACAAGTTCAATAGAACAAATATCGTTGCATGTAAAAGAATTAACAAATGGTTCTTTTGTAAAACGAACTACTAACATAAAACAAAAGGATGAGTTCGGGACAATTAGTTGGGACTTAAATGATGCTACAGATCAAATGGAATCATTACTTAAAGAAGTAGGGACAACAATTGATTATGTAACTGCGAAAAAATATTTTAGACCAACAATGAGTGCTGGGATGAATGGAACATATTCAGTAACAGCGGAAAGAGTTGACAAAGCATTAAAAACTCAAAGTGCAGATCTTATAAAAGAAAAAGAATATTTAGAAAGCAACACTGAAAAAATATTAGAAGTAATGGAACTATTTGCAAATGGAGATCTTACCGTAAATCTTGTTCCTAAAAACAAAGATGATATTATTGGCAGATTATTCTTAGGATTTAATAAAGCCGTAAAGAACATTACAGATATTGTAAATGTTTTACGAGAAACAATTCAATCAACAACTGCAGCAAGTTTAGATATTTCAGCAAGCTCCGAAGAAATGGCTTCTAACGCACAAGAGCAAAGTTCTCAAACACTAGATATTACAAGTGCCATTGAAGAAATGACAAAAACTATAATAGCTACAACAGAAAATTCCACCAACGCTGCAGTATCTGCTGAAGAAGCTGGAACCTTAGCTGTAGAAGGAGGAAAAGTTGTTAGTGCTTCTGTTGTAGGAATGGAAAAAGTAGCTGCTATTGTTGAAGATGCAGCTGTTAAGGTAACCGAGTTGGGTAAAAATAATGAACAAATTGGTGGCATAATTGGCGTTATAAATGACATAGCAGATCAAACAAATTTACTTGCACTTAATGCCGCTATTGAAGCAGCAAGAGCCGGTGAACATGGTAGAGGTTTTGCCGTAGTTGCAGATGAAGTTAGAAAACTTTCACAAAGAACTACTCAAGCTACTCAAGAAATTTCTTCGGTTATTCAAAATATTCAAGGTGATGTCAATAAAGTTGTTCAATCCATTAATAGTGGTAACAAGGAAGTACAAGAAGGTAAGGAGCTTTCACAAAAAGTAGAACAAGTTATGAGCAATTTCATTGAATCTATTAATGTTGTTACCGATAATATTAACCAAGTTGCTACTGCAGGAGAAGAACAATCTTCAGCAGCAGAACAAGTTGGACAAAATATTGCCATAATAAATAATGTTTCGTCTGAATCAGCAATTGGTTTGCAACAAATTGCAAATGCAACTACAGATTTGGAACATCTAATTGAAACACTCAATGGAGCAATTGCAAATTTTACTACTGGAGAGAATTCTCAAAATATTGGAAATAAAAATTTAAATGAACACAACTATCAAGAACAAAACCAAATGGTAATTATTTAAAATATAAAACTAAGGCTAGAAGAAAAATGAACTCGATTAAATTAAAAGTATTTCTCCCAATGTTACTGCTAACACTATTTATTGTTAGTGGAGTTTTTTATACAATAAGTTTTTTAAATGTACAAGAAAGTAGCGGTGCAATAATAAATATTGCCGGAAGACAAAGAATGCTTACACAAAAAATGTCTAAAGAAGTACTTGGTGTTTGTAACGGAATCCAAAAGCCAGAAACTCTAAAAAGTACATCTGAACTATTTCAGAAGTCACTTAGTGGGTTAATTTATGGAGATGAGAAATTACACCTTCCACCTGTTAACAATGATGGAATAAAAACACAACTCCTAAAAGTAAAAAAATTATGGGAACCATTTCAAGCTTCAATTAAAACTATTGCAAATAATCGTTCAGATTCTTCTGCGGCATTGGTGGCTAAAAAATTTGTTTATAGCAATAATGTTACACTTCTAAAAGAAATGAACAAAGCAGTTAAAATGTTTGAGGAAGATTCAACTGAAAAAGTGGCTTCCCTAAAAAATACATTTTATTTAATTCTTCTTATTGCCTGTTTAATTGTTGGGGTTAGTTTGTTCATAATTAACTCACAAATATTTAGACCAATGAAAATTGTAATGGATAGTGCATATAGAATTGGGTCAATAAAAAACTTAGCTTACGAAAAAAATGATGGGCATAATTTAATAACGGAGATTAAAAACAATAAACTTTTTGAACAGTTTGCTAATTCAATTAATTCTATTCTTAAAAAAATTCAATACCAATCAGAATTACTAAATAATCTACCAACTCCAGTATTATCAATGGATAAACAGTTTAACATAACTTACATTAATAAAATTGGCGCTACTCTAACTGGAAAAAATCAAGAAGAGTTAACTGGATTAAAGTGTTATGACCAAATGAAAACACATGATTGCCAAACAAAAAACTGTGCTGTGGATTTAGCTATGCAACAAGATAAAATGATAAGTTCAGAAACAGTTGCAAATCCTGGGAACAACAAAGACCTTCCAATTTATTATACAGGTAAACCAACAAGAGACAATGAGGGCAACATCAATGGTGCAGTAGAGTTCATTGCAGATTTAACTCCGACAAAAGAGAAAGAAAACTACTTGGATTTAAGTACACAAAAAATTCTTACTGCTATGGAAAAAATTTCTAGTGGAGATTTGACTGTTCACTTAAAACCTGAAGGTGAAAGCGAACTAATTGATAGTCTGTTCCTGAGTATAAATAAAACAACCGAAAATTTAAGAAACACAATTCTTCAAATTAATGATGCTGTAAATTCTACAATAAATGTTAGTACGCAAATTGCTGCAAGTGTTGAAGAAATGGGTGCAGGAGCTGAGGAGCAAAATAACCAAACACAATCTATAGCTACTTCAATGGAGGAAATGACAAAAACAATTATTGAGACAACTGGCAACACAAATTCTGCTGCAAACTCTGCAAGTGAATCTGGCAAGTTGGCTGAAGAAGGTGGAAAAGTTGTAAATGAAACCGTTGAAGGTATGGAAAAAATTGCTACTGTTGTTCAAAAAGCATCTGAAAAAATAATTGAACTTGGTGATAGTAGCGATAAAATTGGCGAAATTATTCAAGTAATTAATGATATTGCAGAACAAACAAACTTGTTAGCACTTAACGCAGCAATAGAAGCAGCTCGCGCCGGAGAGCATGGTAGAGGATTTGCAGTTGTTGCCGATGAAGTAAGAAAACTTTCAGAAAGAACAAGTGGTGCAACGCAAGAAATTGCAAATACAATTGAACAAATACAAAGTGATACTAAGTATGCAGTGACCTCAATCAACGAAGGAAATGAAGAAGTTGAGAAAGGAAAAGAGTTGACAGAAAAAGCTGGTGAGGCAATTATGAATATTGTTAACACCACAAATAAAGTTGTGGATGAAATTACACAAGTAGCAACTGCAAGCGAGGAGCAGTCTGCAACCTCTGAACATATTTCACAAAGTATTGAGATGATTAATAATGTTGCTTCTGAAACCTTAATTGGAATTCAACAAGTTGCTGGAGCAACAAGTGAACTAAATGAAATGACTGAAAATTTACAAAGTATAATTAATCAGTTTAATGTAGGAAACGGAAATACAATGGACTATGAGGTAAGTAGTAAAACAGAAAATCAATTAGAGGGAGTTTCTGTTTAACATATTATTTGATTGAGGAGTTAAATAATATAGAATTTGAATACACTTTTCCGATGTGTCATTCCGGTTTTCTTTTGAGCCTGAATCTCCAAGACTTAAAAAAAAGATTCCGGTATTCCAAAAGGACTGGAAACCGGAATGACATATTGTGAAAAGATTGAAAAAAAATCTATGCTAATAAAATTAAAGTACTTCCCAAAACAAAAGGAACATACTATTTAGTTTTATTAGAATTTTATTAAACCTTACATTGAATTAATTACTCAATGTTTCTATGCAAAGGTGATTAATATGAATTCTGTTAAAGTCAAAATTGGAATACCAATAGTGATGATGCTATTATTTATTGTTGGTATCTACTTCTTTACAACATCATTTCTAGAAAAACAAAAGCTAGATAACATTGTAATTAATCTTGCTGGTAAGCAACGAATGCTTACGCAAAAACTTACAAAAGATGTTTTAGCTTTCAATCAAAACAAGACCACCAAAAAAAATATTAAAAGTACAATACAAGAATTCGAAACTGTTTTGAAAGGTCTTACATTCGGAAATGAAAAACTCAACCTACCAAAGTGTGATAATCAAAAAATAATTGAACAACTTACTAAAACTGCAAAACTATGGCAACCATTTAAGAAAGCTGTTACAGTTCAATTAAACTTCCAAACTAGTAGTATTGAAAAAGAAGAAAGCCTCACTTACATTCTTAAAAATAACTTAGATGTACTTACCGAAATGAACAAAGCTGTTAAAATGTTAGAACAGCATTCTACTCAAAAAGCAGAATCCCTCATTTCCTTTATGCTTACACTTTTTTTTGTTGGGAGTTTTATTGTATTAGTAATTTTTGTAATAATGCACCGAACTATTTCCATTCCTCTAAAACATTTAGAAAAACATGCTAATGATATAACCAAAAATAAATTTGATACAATTAAAATAAAAAGAAACGATGAATTTGGAAGTGTAATTAAATCATTTAATTATATGATTGAGAATATAGAAAAACAACGGAAACACGATGATATTATAGCAAAAGGTGTTGAAGATATGTTGGTTGAAATGAAAAGATTTGCTGATGGAGATTTATCAGTTGGGCTAGAATCAAGTAAGGATAAAATAATTTGCCAACTTTCAAAAGGATTTAATAGTATTGTCCAAACAGTTAGTCATGCAATTACAAATGTTTTCAATGCAATTGATTCAACAATTTTAGTTAGTACAATGATGGCATCTAGCATTGAAGAAATGGCAGTTGCTGGTGATGAGCTTACTAAACAAACAAATGAAATCTCTGAATCAATCGGTAACATGAATAGTGAAATTACTGTTACAACAGAATCTACAAACTCGATTGCGGAATCATTAACCAATGTTGGAAGAATAGCAAAAGAAGGAGGAGATACATTTTCAAAAAGTATGGATAGTTTAGAAACTATTTCCACAACTGTAACTTCCACGGAACAAAAAGTGATTGCATTAGGAAATAATAGTTATAAAATAGGGGAAGTAATTCAGGTAATTAGAGAAATATCAGATCAAACAAACTTACTAGCATTGAACGCAGCTATTGAGGCTGCCAGAGCTGGGGAACACGGAAGAGGCTTTGCAGTTGTTGCTGATGAAGTAAAAAAATTAGCTGAGAAAACAAGTTTTGCTACCGAAGAAATAACTTTGATAATTGATGAAATTCAAAGTGATACTGAGTCAGTTGTTAGCTCGATACAAATAAGTAAGACCGAAGTACAAAAAGGCAAAACTCTTGCTATGACAACTGAAGAATCAATTACAAATATTATAAATTTGACAAACAATAATATTGATGAGATAAATCAATTAGCATTAGCAAGTAATCAACAGGCTGAAGCCTTTGGACAAATTACACAAAATATTATGATCATTGATAATGTAGCATCCGAGTCCACTATTGGTATTCAACAAATTGCACAAGCTGCAGAGGAATTAAATCAGTTAACCGAAAGACTTCAAAGTTTAATCCATTATTTTAATTTCGATCAAAAGAATGCAAATATTTCGTACAATCCAGAAGAAGAAAACATAGAAAATAATTCTTTAGCAACAGAAATGATTTGAGAAAATCACTAGAAACAACTTAAATAAAATTTTTGATTTTCGATAATAAATAGAACACAGAGGTAATTAATGAACTTTCTAAAACAAGTAAAACTAAATACAAAATTCCTATTCGGCTTTGGCTCAATACTACTAATATTGGCGGTTGTAGTTTCCGTAACTTTTGTTGAAAGTAGAAAAACTCACGAAATTACAAATAGGGTAATGACTCTGAGAGCACCTACTGCAAAATTAGGTGTTGAACTTTTGAATGGATTAAACGAATCTTTAGCAAGTTTACGTGGCTATATGCTTTTGAAAAAAGATAAGTTTAAGACACAACGCAAAGATAACTGGACTGTACATATTTATCCAAGTTTAGAACAGATGACCAAGTATTCTGAAAATTGGACAGTAGAAGAAAACAAACAAAAATTAGCTAGAGTTAAAGAAGATTTCAAATATTTAGAATTAGCACAAAATAAAATTGAAGAACTCACTTCCAAAGGAGAAATTGAGAATGCAATTGCTTCTCTTGGAATAGATGCTGCACCACTTGCACAAGAAATAACAAGCATCCTTAGAGGTATGATTAAAAACCAACAAGACTTAATGGATGCTGATGTTAAAGCAGCCGATGCTTCTCTTGAAGAACAAAACACAATTATCACTTCCCTTTCTTTAGCTGGTTTATTTATTACCATTCTTATTGGCTTTGTAATTTCAGACACTATTAAAAAACCAATTAAAGAATTAAATAAAGTAGCAAATAACGTAACATCTGGTGAGTTAAGTAAAAGAGTAAAATATGAAAGTAAAGATGAACTAGGACAATTAGCAAATGTTTTCAATAATATGGTCTCAAGCATAGAAACATCTAACAAACAAATTGAAGACGAAAAAGCAAGTGTTGAAGCAAAAGTTGAAAGTGCAGTTAAAGAAGCTGAAGAACAAAAAAAATATTTAGAAAGTAGTATTGAAAAAATACTACATGCTATGGAAGATTTTTCAAAAGGAAATTTAACAATTCAATTACCTGTTAATAGTGATGATTCAATTGGTCAACTATTCACTGGTTTTAATACTAGCGTTAATAATCTAAATCAAATTGTTTCTAATGTAAATGAATCTGTTAACTCAACAATTTCAGCAAGTACACAAATTGCAGCAGGCATTGAAGAAATGTCATCTGCAGCAGAAGAACAAAATACTCAAACAGGTTCCATAGCTGCCGCAATTGAAGAAATGACAAGTACTGTTACTGCAACTACAAAAAGTACAACATCAGCAGCAGAGTCGGCACAAAAATCTGGGACTTATGCAGAAGATGGAAGTCTAGTGGTAGAAAAATCAGTGAAAGCTATGGATACAATTGCATGTGTTGTTTCAACAGCAGTTGATAAAGTTAAAGGTTTAGGAGAAAATAGCGATAAGATTGGAGAAATAATTCAAGTAATTAATGAGATTGCAGATCAAACAAATCTACTTGCTTTGAACGCAGCAATTGAAGCAGCAAGAGCTGGCGAGCATGGAAGAGGCTTTGCAGTTGTTGCAGATGAAGTTAGAAAGTTAGCGGAAAGAACAACTGGAGCAACACAAGAAATTGCTGGAATGATTCAAACAATTCAAAGTGATACTAAGGATGTTGTAGAATCAATTAGTCGTGGAAATGAAGAAGTTCAAAATGGTAAACAACTTGCTGAAGATGTTGGTGAAGCAATAAACAATATTGTATCGAATGCAAATAATGTTGTAGATGAAATTAACCAAGTAGCAACCGCAAGTGAAGAGCAAGCACAAACTTCGGAACAAATTGCACAAAATATAAATGTAATTAATAATGTAGCTTCAGAAACACTTACAGCAATTCATCATATTGCCGGAGCAACAGAAGACTTAAATTCTCTAACAGAAAATCTGAAAAGTTTAATGACACAATTTAAGACTAATGAAAGTTATTCATCTCCAAATAATTTTAAAACAGAGCAACATATCAATATAGAAGAAAATATAGAAGTTGAAGTTTAATTCATTTAAAAGTTTTTTTTTACTACGATAAGGGAAATATAATGGAACAAGAAGTAACTGAAATTAAAGAAAAGACAAACGCAGCAGAAGAACTTTTACAGTTAGTAAGTTTTAAAGTTGGAGAAGCAGAGTTTGGAGTTGATATACTTAAGGTTCAAGAAATTAATAAGATGATGGAACTAACTATTGTTCCAAATACTCCAGAGTATGTAGTTGGAGTTGTAAACCTAAGAGGTAGAATAATTCCAATTCTAAATTTACGATCTCGCTTAGGTCTTCCTGTAAAAGAATACGATTTAGAAACTAGAATTATTGTTGTAGAAATGGAAGACAGAACAATAGGGTTTATTGTTGACGAAGTTAAAGAGGTTATTAGAATTCCTAAAAGTATAACCGAACCCGCACCTGACATAGTTTCGGGAATTGATTCTGATTATATTACAGCAATTGGAAAAATGGAAGATCGGTTATTAATACTTTTAGATTTAACTAAAATATTAAGTAACAATGAAATGGATTCCTTAGGAGAGGAGTAGTTTAGTAACTGAAAAATAACAAATAAAATTATGAAAGAAATAACCGCAATAGTAAAAGGAAAAGAATTAGCAGTTGTTAAATCTTTATTAAAAGTTGTTAAAGAAAGACATGCTGATTTTGTAATTAAAAAATTCAAAACTGGAACAGTTGGGGATAAAACCCTAATTACATTTAGAGTTGATGATAGGTACTTTAAAAACGTATTGGAAAAATTTGCGTTTAATGATATTGCAATTATGAATAGAGAAAAAGAAGTTATTGATTTTATTGAAGAAAGAAAAGAACATAAAAAAAACAAATTAAGAAATTCTGGATGGGCAGATATTAAGACGCAAAAGAAAAATGTTTCTGCTGAAGAATTAGAAGTGATGTGCAAAAATGGTGAATTTGATAAAGTCCTAAAAGAAACACATGCAACTATTGGATCGGATATTGAAATAGTTAAAAAAGCTAAAACATTATTATCAGAATCAATTTGTAATGCAATTGAAATGATATTTCAAGAAGCACTAAGTCATAGATCAAAAGTTGAAGAATCAATAGATAAACTACTTCGTATAGCATCTAATGGTGGATTAAAAAATGCACAGAAAAGGAAAGAGAGAATAAAAGCTGGAAAAACTGCAATAAAAATCTGCTACATGTTTGAAGAATATCAAACTGAACTAATAAGAATTGCAAACCACAATAAAATAAATAATGAAGTAAACATTAAAGCAATTGTAAAATTTTCAGGAATTGTAAAAGAACAGAAAAAAAATATGAGTAAAGAAATTTTAGATTCTCTAAAACTTTTGAATACTCGTTGGATACGAATTGCTTACGATAGTGTGGAATCAAAACTAAAGAAAAAAGAAATTAATGCTTATAATTATTTATTAAATTTTGTTGATACAATTAGAGAGGCTGCATAAATAATTTGTTACACAACAAAATAAAAGTTAACTATTGTAAAAAGGTCAACTATATTGAATAGTTGACTTTTGTATTTTAGAAATAAAGGATTCTATCTCTTCAATTCATTTTTAGTTTTTCATGCTAAATTCTAATAATTACAGCATTATTAAAAAGGCAATAATGTCCTGCCGATGGCACTTGTTTTCGTTTGTCCGATTTCTTTTTTTACCATAATATCGCATCTACGATGCTATTTTCATAAAGTTCTTTTTCACATTTTTATTCTGCGATACTTTATTCATTTGAACTCCATCGGAGTGATATTATGGTAAAAACTATAGTGAAATATACTTAAAAGTGCCATCGGCAGGACATTATTTGTTGTGATAAATAGAACTTGGCTGTTTCCTAAAATTTTTCTTACCCTTGAATCATAGTTGAACAAAACCATCCCTAAACTTTTTTTTATTTTACTCGATTGTATAAGAACACCTCACGTTTTGAGAAGGATAAGAATATGAAATCACTTAATATAATAGGATATTTTCTACTAGTATTTTTAGCAACCACATTTGCACAAACGCAAAGACCTTTTTTAGATACAAATACCAAAATTGATATAGAAGTAAGTATAAGTAGCGGAACTGGATTTTTAATTTCAGAAAATGGATATGTTGTTACAAGTTATCATATAATTAATAATGCTAAAAATATTTCTGTAGAAATTACTAATTTGGGTTTAGTAAAAACATATCCCATAAATATTATTGAGAAAGATTCCATAAACGATTTAGCAATTCTAAAAATCAATAGTAGTACTTTCCGCACAAAAGATATTCCATTTAATATAATTGATAATGATGTTGAACTTGGAGCATCCGTATTTACATTAGGATACCCAATGATTGAGACTATGGGTAAAACAATTAAACTGAGCAATGGAATAATTAGTTCAGAAAATGGATTTATGGGAAATGAAAATGCTTACCAAATTTCAGTTCCAATAAATCCCGGCAATAGCGGTGGACCTTTATTTGACGAGACTGGTTCTCTAGTTGGAGTAATAAAATCAATTTACTCCGGAGCAGAAAATGTTGCTTATGCAATAAAATCTAAGCACGTAAATAAACTTTGCTCTAAATATATAACTGCCAAAGAAATGAATATGTCAAATACAAAAAAGGTTTTTGTAGATCATGTTAGAACTTTAAAAGACCTTGTTTGTTTAATCAAAGCTGAAAAATAGTAACTACGATTCTTATTATCTTCTTGCAGTAAAATCTAAATAATTATTTATAGGATTACTTGCTGAAGTATTTAGCGAACGAATCCAATCTATTGTTGGTTGTCTATAATGAACTGACGTTTGGTTTGGAGATGGATCATCATTTTGAAAACTGAAATCTGGTCTTGCGTATAAATAGTCGGTTGTTAAAACATTGTAAGTTAAATTATTTTTAATTGATGTTCCGTCAGAAAGTTTATAACCTCCAACAGTAGTCATACCACCAACAACTAAGTTTCTAATTCCACCAATCAATTCATCTCCAGTTAGCTCTAGTTTTACAATTGAATTTGCAAAAGGTAAAACCCCAACAATAGTTTCTAAAGTTATTTCTCCTGCTGGAATTGATTGACGGATTCCTCCAGTATTAGTTAGAGAAACATTTGCATCTGGAAAAGTTATTAACCACGAATCTGTAATCATGTTATACATCTCAGTAGAGTGTCTGTCAATTTCTTTATTTGTATATCCAATTACTTCCGACAGACTACTACTTATTTTAGTTTTCCATTTAGCAACAATTGTAGCTATCTGTGCATCAGGTGAACCACCAATATTATTATGAACTGTTGGAATTAGATTGTTAACTTTATTGTTTTCATCATCAAACCATATTTCTACTTTCCCATAATTCTGCATAAATGAGCCACCCTCAATGAGAGCAACTCCATTAACCAATTTATTTACTAAAGCATGGCAATGTCCCCCACCAATAACCGATATCCCTAATTCATTAGCTAAAGGAACAAGTGCTTCCATTTCGTTTTCGCAAATATGTCCAATTACAATTAGTAGTTCTGTTCCCTCGCTTTTTACTTTTGGCACAATCTCATTTAGTGCTGTACTATACGGAATAAAATCATAATCAATTACGTGAGTTGGAAAAGTTGTTAGCGGAGTTGTTGTTGTTGTAAGTCCAATTATCCCTATCACAACTCCATCAACTTCTTTAATAATATAAGGTGTTGCAAAGTCTGGAATTTTACCAGTACTCTTTTCTCGGATATTTGCAGATAGAAGAGGAAAGTTTAATTGCTCAACTCTCTTTTGTAATTCTTCAATTTTAAAATCAAACTCATGATTCCCAATAGCAGCAGCAGTATAATTCATTTGGTTCATAACTTCTGCCATCGAATCGCCTTGATACCAAGTAGAAATTGCGGGACCAGTCCATTGATCTCCACCGCTCAAAATTAAATATGCACCATCTTTGGTGTAGCCTTCTTTCTCATGCCAAAGTCCAACCATTCCAGCTGCTCCACCAGTAGTGCTAGTTGGTTCCATCCAACCGTGTTCATCATTAGTATAAAGAATCACAATTTTCTTACCTTCATTTTTTGGATCTACAATACCAGAGTTATTGTCTTTGCACGAAATAGCAAATAGATAAACTAAGACAACTAAAACAAACCAATATTCGTTTTTATTTGATTTTATATTCTGTTTTTTTTCAGTCACTATATTAGTCCAAGAGAATATTGAAAACCCTTTGTTCTTTTTTATAAATGAAATTTAATTCTTTGGATTTGATGAAACAAGTGAAAAAGAGTTGCCCTTTTTCAGAAAGAAATAAATCTAAATGGAATACTACTTCAGTTTTAAAACAATTCCACTTGTTGAGGAAAGCTCGATTTTGTTTTTTACTGACTTAGACTTTGAGCTTAATACTTTATTTTCATCAGCAAGAATTTGCCACCAACCTTCAGGCAGCTTAAAAGAAGTTGTTTTATTTCGGCTTGCATTGAATGCAACAAAATAAGTTTTACTTTTATGAGTTACCACATAAGAGAGTGCAAATTTGTTTGCTGAGGTTTTACAAAACTTAAATTCGTTAGAACTGCTTCTACGAAAGGCTTCATGTTGTTTTCGTAATTTAATTAAACCTTTGTAATACTCAACTAATTCCTTATTGATTTCTGCATGTTCGTAGTTCAAATAGTTTGTTGCATTATCTTTATTATAGGAGTTATAATCTAGCATTCCAACATGTTCGTCTTTAACATTTTTTTGTTTAGCAATTACTTTTGAACGAGCAAACTCTTGTCCGGCATGAATCATTGTTATGCCCTGAGAAGTAAACAAAAACATTGCTGCAAGTTTATGTAATTTCAATTCAATCTCAGTTAGTTCATTATGTTTAGCAACATCTGTAATAACTTGATCTTTATTAACCTTACCAATTCCCAAACGTATAAAATCACCAAGTGTATAACCATCGTGAGCTTCTAGATAATTTACTGAATGATCTGATTTTTGAAACAAGCCATGATGCTCATTGATTAAAGTACCTTGCACATAGCTTTTTATTCTTTCAAAATTATTGTTGTTATACCAGTTGCCAAAAAGCCATCCTAAACCATCAAAAGGATTTTCTCCTTTTATTCCATTTCTAATTTGATCGTTCCAACTTCCCCACCCACGTAAAGAAAAACCTTGTGGGTCATAACCTCCACCCCAAGGTTCGCAAACAAAAATTACATGTGGATTTATTTTTCTTGCTTCGTGAATTACGGCTTCAATTGTTTCCCAATCTATAAGTTTGCCAAGGTCAAATCTAAATCCATCAACGTGATATTCTTTCATCCAAAATAATATGCTATCCACTATCAGCTTACGTAGCATTGGTCTTTCGGTCTTCAAGTCATTTCCGCAATAGCTTTCAGATATATGATTACCATTATTATCTAAGCGAAAATAATAATCTTTATCAATTTGCTTTAAGTTTCCAAGTTCATATTCTGATAGATGATTATAAACAACATCCATCACCACAGCAATTCCCTCTTTGTGAAAAGCTTTTACCATATCTTTAAATTGATTTACTTGCTTCCCAGTTTTTCCAATCCAAGTTTTACGTTTTAGCTGTTTTGAGTTTTCTGCGTAGTAAGCAGTTGGAGCAAAAAAGTTAGAAGTCATATAACCCCAATGATTTTTTTCATAGGGATTCCATGTATTGAAACTTCCGTTCAAAGTATCTTTGTAAGGGTTTTCTAAATATCCAAATTCTTGTGTTGGTAAAAGCTCAACAGTATTTATGCCAAGCTCTTTTATATAATTAATTCCACCTTTAATATTTTTTTCAACCAAGCCTTTGTAAGTCCCGGGATGTTTTGCTTTGGAAGATTTATGTGCTGTTAAATCTTTTACATGCATCTCATAAATAATTAAGTCGTGCCAGTCTCTTTGTATCCATTCGTCATTTTCCCAATTATAATTATCATTATAAACAATGGCTTTACGTGGATTAAAATAATCTGTGAATGTTGTAACAGCTTTTGCATAAGGGTCTATACTTAACTCAACATTTTCATAATTCAAATCTGAAGAGCTAAAAATTTTATATCCGTAGAACAGACCAAACATTTTTCCTTCTAAAAATATTTCCCAAACTCCATCAGTATCTTTTTCCATACTGTAAGTTTTACCAATATTATCTTCAACTTTTTTGAATGTAATTAGTTCAACAGATTTGGCAGTAGGAGCAAATAATCTAATAATTGTTTTTCCATTTTCTACAAACGAACCCAATTGTTTATTTGAGTAAATAGAGTTTAATTCATGCTCAGACATTTTCACATAAGTTGTGTCAGTAACAATAATATTTTTAGATTCAGAAACGAACAATAGTTCCCCTTTAATTTTTGAAGCGGAAAGTTGCAGAAATAATAATGCAAAAACAATTAGTTTAAATTCAATTTTCATATTATTATCGAACTAAATGGAAGTAAATTGATAAGGCAAAAAAGATATGTAACACTACTCTTAAACTAATTTCGACTAAGTTCTAATTAGTACAGTACATAATGTAGTGCCGATGGCACTTTTATTTTTTTTCATTTCAAATATTACCGTAATATCGCTCCCACGGAGCTTAACAAGAAAGCATCATAGATGCGAAATTATAGTAACTAATAAGAGTTATGAGAGATAAAGCTCCATAGGAGCGAAATTTAATTATGCAGTTCTAACAAGAACATAGCCTAATCACTAATCCCAGTTTCAGAAATTTGAAATTCAACACTTTCAACATAGACAAGTGAATTATCGTAAGAAATTAATTTAATCTTATAATGATGTGATGGTGGAATGTTACCGGGAATCCATTCAAAGGAACCGTCATTTGGAGTTTTTGTGGAAATAATATATTGCTCATAATCCTTTCTATCGAGTTTAATAATTACATTTTCAAGATGTTCTGTAACTTCCCACTTTATTTCATACTGTTCCCCTTTTTTCCAAACATCATTTTCTAAAGATGGATTAAGAATTTTTTTGAGGGACACAACGTGATGTTTTGGATCATCTTTTTCTTCTGGAGTAACAATAGTTTCGCGACAGCTTAGGGATGAGAAAAGTAATATGATAGCTAGATAAAAATGGAAATGCTTTTTCATTACAAACCTTGGTTATTTTCTTTAGTAAAGATAAAAATAATTTACCAAATCAAAAATAACTAGGCACATAAGTTTCTAAAATAATTGCAAATTTTAATATTTTGGTTTCACTTAGTTCTGGCAATTCTATGTAGGCAATATACATTCCACTACCAATTGGAATATTATTCTTATTGGTCAAATACCATTTTAGGAATTGTGACTCATCGTTCTTATGAAAAGTTCTAACTAAATGTCCGGCAAGATTATAAATTCTAATTACCGCTTTTCTTGGTAAGTGAGTGAATGTAATATACTTTAAGTACTGATCAACCTCATTAGTATGCGTACTGTAATACGGATTTGGGAATACATTAATTTTTTCAACATCTTGTTTTGCTAAATCATTATTATTGATTACTGTTTTAGTAGTTGCAAATATGAATTCATCTGATTCAGTAAGGTCATCATTTTGTTTATCCAATAAGATAAAAGGTTCAACTTGAAATCCATCAATAATAATAGGTTCTGTTAAGCCAAATTTATTTGGAATTATAATTTTTTGATTCTCTATCAGAAAATTATTTTCATCGTCGATTAAACTCCAAGTAAAATTTTCATAATTTATTTTACTAGTGTCAGAACTCTTTTCAAGTACTATTTTATAATCTTTTCCTTTCAGTTCAAAAGGATTTACCACAACAACATTTATTCTAATATTCCCATTACCACTGATATGATTGATTTTTAGAGTATCACCATACTTACTCTTAATTGAAGTTCCAGGTTTTGTACTTTGAGGTACTGCAGAAAATCTTAACACATCCGATTCAATTACATTTGGGAATAAATTTAAATTATTACTTACAGAATAAGATGATAAACCAAAATAATATTCCGTTCCATTATATAGTGGTTTGTTAGAATTGAAAGCATCTTTAGTTATAGATGCATGTCTTTTAATTCCAGAATCTGATCCATTTTTTGAGATGGTAAATAGTTTCGCTCCATCCTTAGAATTAAAAGTACGAGTTATTATTTTTGCTTTTCCATCAATGATATCATAGGTAAGCACTTCTTTTGCTTCTTCTAAAGTTGCATCTTTTTTTGGAAATTGGTAAACAGTATAACCTTGAAAACTATAGCTAGCAGTTTTGAATTTTTCAATAAAACCTAAATTATTATTGTTATACCAGGACATAACAATTTCTCTATTTAATTCTTGAACATTTATATCTTCGAATGAAGTTAAAGGTTTAAAAGAAAAGTTGTTCTCATAATAATTCTGAGCAATACCACAAAATATTTTTAATTGTTCAATTGATGAAAGTCTATCAATATGAGGTTTTGCTCCGGCAACAATTTCTGCAAAGATTACTTCTTGGGTATCTCCAACAGCCATTGTAAAAGGACCAGAACCTAGCCCTAACCTTCTATCACCAGGAGGATATAAAGTCCCATCAATAAATCCGCTATGAGTAATCGGATCTCCAGAAAGTGGGAATTTAGTTGTTCCACCTCCCAATTTATCTGGAATTGGAAAGGGTGAGCCATCTAATCTATTTCCTTTCATATAATTATAATATCCAGTATCGCTATTAGCATCTCCATTTGGATAACAACATTTGAATGGATTATGAAAAGAAGTCATTGAAAGGTTTTTTTTACCCTTAATTGCTCTGCCATTTAACAGTCCAACATCAAGAGGTTTTCCATCAACTATTGGGCCTTGCAATATCTTAAAACCCATTGATGGTGGATTTTTCCCATATTGATTATCTTCTTCACGTCCATTATAAACGAAAGCTAAATTTAATAAAGTATCACATCCAACATAGTCGTCTCCAGCTCCTCCTAAATCCGGATCACTCCAAATTGAAATATACATTGAATCAAAATTATCAACACTTTTATTTATTAATTTATACTTTTTGAATAACATATTCCCCAATGGTTCTTCTTTATTGTATCCCCAAACTGTTGTTTGCATCTCAACACCTAAAGGTGCTGAGCCATAAAGTTCCTTAATTTTATTTGAGTCAAAATCATTCGCAACAAACCAAAGTGTTTGGTCAGCGCCTGGAACACCAGGAATATCTTTGTTGAGATTGTAAATTCCATCATTATCTAAATCGTCAAAAGGTGCTCCTTCATTACCTGGCCATTCATTCCAGTCTAATTTATATTGGTTACGTATTTCTTCTTCCGTTATTCTTTCATCATTTATTTCTGAGGATAAATCAGCAGTTTTATAATCCGGTCTTACTCTATAAACTCGTACACTTTCTTTCGATGGATTTTCGGCAATTCCATTTGGCAGTATTTTACCAGGTCTTAAACCTGATCGAAACATAGAACCACCAACTCTAACTTCTCCATTTATCTTTGCTCCCCATACAAAACCAGATTCAAAAATAACAGATTTGTTACTGCCTTTTGGATAGATGAAACCAGAGTTACCGTTTGGAGCAATGTCTGCGCTTCCATTATTATAAATATATGTAGAAATATTATTTATATTAAAAAAGGCATGGTGTACTTCCGTATTAGTTTTTTGCAGTTTCTTTTTTTGTTTATCAGATTCTGAATAAACTGGTGAGTTTAGAATAAGTAGTAAAATAATTATTGCGCTAAAAATATTTTTTGCCATAACTTGAACTCGAATAAAATGAACACTTAAATAAAATATTACATTAAAAATACTTGAACCTCTCATTATTTTCAATGCAATAATTTAGTAGCAATTTTATTTTAAAATCTGAATTTCATTTATGTTATGAGATTCTCACGGAGTTAAAAAAACTAACTCCTCAGAATGACAACCGAGGAGTTTTTAACTCAAATTTTGGGGAACCTTTCCACCAACTTATCCGGCAAAGTGTTTTTTACGAAGACGGAAGCTCTTTTCTAACGAAGGAGGATCATCTTGCGAGTTTCACTAAATTGTCCAGCTTTTAGTTGGTAGTAATAAACACCACTTGATAAGTTTGATGCATCAAATTTAACTTCATAATTACCTGGTTGTTGTTTATTATGTACGAGTGTACTTACCTCATTACCAAGAACATCATAAATCTTTAATTGTACATGCATTTCGTTTTTCGTTTCTCGTTTTTCGTTTCTCGGTAGTTTATATTGTATTACTGTCGTTGGGTTAAATGGATTTGGATAATTTTGAGAAAGACTAAACTCTATTGGTAAATTATTTTCTGAATCTACACTTAAAGCATTAGATAAATCTTTTAAAATCCAATTGTTGGGGTCAAACTCAATTCCGGTTGGATTAAATAATAAATCAATTTCAAAGGTTTGGTTGTTTGAATCATTAAATAATGTTACAAGAGTATCTTTGTTTGCTCCGTTTATTTTTACTTGAACTGGCATAGTAAAGTACTCTGGATTTGAATGCGAAGTTTGTGACAATGTAATTTTAGCTTCGTAATTATTTACACTACTCGAGTTTATCCAATCAAAAGAATAGGTTGGAAATCCAGTTCCATAAATCCACTCAGAAAAAAAATAACTTAAATCATTACCATAAACTTGTTCGCAAACTCTTTGGAAATCTTCTGTTGTTGCAACTCCATAAGCTAACTTTGGATCTGCCACATAAGTTTTGAGAATATTAAAAAAGTTCTCATCACCAACAACACCTCTTAACATGTGTAGAACAATTCCACCTTTTGCATAACTTCTTGCTCCATTAAAAATTTGACCAATTGATGAAATATCTTGAACATAAATACTTCCTTGTGCTTGCTTTGCATAACTAATCCAGCTTACATTAGGGTTACCATTCATTTCAATATTTATCTGATTATCATAAGCACCTTTCCCATGTTTGGCTTCCAACCACAAAGATTCTGAGTAGGTTGCAAAACCTTCATTAAGCCAAATGTTTTGCCAATCTTTACAAGTTACTTTATCTCCAAACCATTGATGTGCAAGCTCATGAGCAACTATACTTTCTCCAAACGAACCCATTGATGAAACTGTTTGATGTTCCATTCCTCCACCCCAGCCAAATTCAGCGTGTCCATATTTTTCATCAATAAAAGGATAAAGACCAAATAAATCTGAGAACACTTCTAACATTTCAACGGTTTTATCTAAGTCAGCTTTTCTATTCTCATCTAAATTTTCTGGATAATTATAATGAATTACTTCCATTGAATCAGTAGCGGAATACTTAAAGTAATTTTTATGGATAGAATAATTTGTCATTGCCAACGAGATAAGATACTGTGAAATTGGATGATGGTTCTTCCACTTAAAAGTTTTTGTTCCGTCTCCATTTGCAATAACATCTTCTAAAGTTCCATTAGAAACAGAAACAAATTGTTCATCACTTGTAATCCAAACATCAGATGAGTCTGCTTTATCAGCCGGAGTATCTTTACAAGGCCACCAATCGCTTGCTCCGTAAGGTTCGCTCAAAGTCCAAATAGCTGGAGCTGATGTTGTATCATTTACATCTCTACTATTAAACTCAAAACTTCCAAAACCTGAACTACCAGGTGAACCATTATAAAATATAGTAACAAAAATCTCTTCATCAACATTGTAACTTTTATCTAAAATAATATTCAGTTTACTATTTTCAAATATATTTGCTAATAGATTTCCGTTTGTTACAACAGAATCAACCGTAAAGTGATTTTGTAGATCTAAAAATATCTCATTTAAATTATTTTCTAAACTTTTAGCTTTAACTGTTACTTTACCAATTATTTTTTTGGAAGAATAAATAATTTCTAAATCGAGTTTGTAATAGGTTACATCTATTCTACTATCACCAGGGTAATTTAACTTTGTAGTTTTATTCAGTTTATTAAAATGATTTATTTTTGAAAGTGAGCAATGTTCTTTAGAAGTTTGAGCAAACAACAAAGCAGAAAATAAAAAAGTTATATATATTAAATATTTCATATTTACCTTAGCAATAATAATTGAAGTGTAAATATTACGAATATTTATTTTTATAAGAAGTGTAATTGTTTAGGCAATAAATATTTAGAAGGGGGAATATTATGACACCTTTATTTAAGATGTCATAATAAATAAATATTTTAGTTCATCAACAAACTTAGTAAAATACCCGCGGCAACAGCAGAGCCAATTACACCAGACACATTAGGTGCCATTGCATGCATAAGTAAATAGTTTGATGGATCTTCTTTTATTCCCAAATGTTGAACAACTCTTGCACTATCTGGAACTGCAGAAACTCCGGCAGCACCAATCATTGGGTTTAGTTTGTCTTCATCCTTTAAGAATAAGTTCATAAACTTAGCAAATAAAACTCCACCAGCAGTTGCAATCATAAAAGAAACCGCACCAAGTACAAAAATCAATATTGATTGCTGAGTAAGAAAAGTTGTTGCTTGTGTTGAAGCTCCAACTGTTAAACCAAGTAAAATGGTGACTATATCTATCAAGGGTTTGCTCGCAGTATCACTAAGTCGTTTTGTAACTCCGGACTCTTTAAGTAAATTACCAAAAAACAGCATCCCTAATAATGGCAAGCCTCCGGGAGATATAAAGGTTGTTAACAAAAGAGCAACTATTGGAAATGCAACTTTCTCTAAACGCGAAACAGACCTTGGCGGTTTCATTTTAATTTTACGTTCTTTATCAGTTGTAAGTAGTTTTATAATTGGAGGTTGAATTACTGGAACCAATGCCATATACGAATAAGCTGCAATTGCAATTGCACCCAATAATTCTGGGGCAAGTTTGGAAGATAAAAATATAGCAGTTGGTCCATCAGCCCCGCCAATTATACCTATTGCAGCTGCTTGCTGATTTGTAAAACCAAGAACTATTGCTGTAATATAAGTTAGAAAAATTCCTATTTGTGCCGCAGCACCAAGCAACATTAATTTAGGATTTGAAAGAAGAGCAGAAAAATCTGTCATTGCTCCAATGCCAAGAAAAATCAACGGAGGATAAATACCTTTCAACACTCCATAATATAAAATATTTAAAACGCTACCATCTTCATATATACCAAGCTGCAAACCAATACCTTCAAAGAAAGGAATGTTGCCAACCAAAATCCCAAACCCGATTGGGACTAATAATAAAGGCTCATACTCTTTTGCAATACCTAAGTAAATAAAAAATGAGCCTGCACAAATCATTACGATATGACCAATGGTTACATTTGCAAAACCTGTATAAGAGTAGAACTGTAAAAATCCATTTATAAGCTGATCAATAAATTCCATTTATATTAGCTCCCTATCTCAACAAGTACTTCACCTTCCAAAACGGAGTCTCCAACATTTTTATTTATATTTGTAATCTTACCATTCTTATCAGCTTTTATATTATTTTCCATTTTCATAGCTTCCATAATCAGAATAGTATCGCCAGATTTTACTTCGTCACCAACTTTAACTTTTAGTTCCAAAATTGTTCCCGGCAAAGGAGCTTTAATTCCTCCGGCACCTTTCCTTTCGCTTGGCTTATTAGTTTTTGCTTTTGCCGATTCAGTAGTTGGGTTTGCTTTTGGTCTAGTAAGTTTAGGTGTTTTTGAAGATTTAATTTCCTTTTCAATCTCTACCTCAAACTTGCTTCCATTCACTTCTATCTCTGCAATATTGTCTTCAATATTTTGGAGTTCAACATCATAAACATTGCCATGTATTTTAAACTTAAACTTTTTCATTCTAATGTATCCTTTAGTGTTTTGGTTGCCGTCTTAATCCATGATATTTTGAATTCCATGGTGAATAGGCTCTTTGAATTTTTTTAATTGTAAGTATTGTGTTTTCCTTATCATGTGCTTCATCAAAATTTAGATATAAAGCCATTGAAATTGCAGCTGCAGTTTCACCAGAAATATCATCTCCATCTTCTTCACTTAGTTTGTTAGTTTTATTATCTTTTCTCTTTCTATTTTTTCTCTGCTTTTTTAGTATTATTCTAGATAGAGTACTAATAGAAAAAAACAATAATAATAACGCCATAAAAACAATACCGTAACCTAATACTGTAACAACTATTTCTGCAGAAGTTAAATTAGAGAAACTAATGTTAACTTCTTGCAAAGCCTTGCTATTAGCTACTCCAGCAAGTGTATCTTGTATTGCTTTAGTTGAATCTATATTATTTATTTGTTGAAAAATCATTTTTGCTCTCTATACTTTACAAAGGAATATTTGAATGTTTCTTTGGTGGATTAGTATCTTTTTTTGTTGCTAACATTTCTATTGCTCTTATTATTCTGAACCTAGTATTTCTCGGTTCAATTACATCATCTATATAACCATACTTTGCAGCAACATAAGGGTTTGCAAATTTATCTTTATACTCTTGTTCTTTTTCTTTCATAAATTTTGCACGTTCTTCTTCATTCTCAATTTTTTTTGCTTCTCTTCCGTGTAATACTTCTACCGCTCCTTTTGCTCCCATAACAGCAATTTCAGCATCGGGCCAAGCGTAGTTTATATCACCACGTAAATGTTTGGAACTCATTACATCATAAGCTCCACCATAAGCTTTGCGTAAAATAATTGTTATTTTTGGTACAGTCGCTTCACCATAAGCGAAAAGTAATTTTGCTCCGTGAATAATTATGCCACCGTACTCTTGAGCAGTTCCAGGTAAGAATCCGGGAACATCAACTAAAGTTACAATTGGAATATTAAACGCATCGCAGAAACGAACAAATCTTGCAGCCTTTCTTGAAGCGTTGATATCAAGTACACCAGCCAAGTAGCTTGGTTGATTGGCAACTATACCAACAGAAGCTCCATTAAATTTTGCATAACCCGTAACAATATTTGGGGCATAATTTCTTTGTACTTCTAAGAACTCTGCATCATCTACAATTGCAAGAATTACTTCCTTTACATCATAAGGTTTATTTGCATTTTCTGGAATAATTTCATTTAACAAATCTTCCAATCTATCTATAGGATCTTCAGTAGCTGTAAGTGGAGGATCTTCCATATTGTTTTGTGGAAGGTAACTTAAAAGTTTTCTAATTATTAAAATTCCTTCCTCTTCATCTTCTGCGGCAAAATGTGCTACACCGGATTTTGTAGAATGAACCGATGCACCACCAAGGTCTTCCGTAGAAACAATTTCGTTTGTTACAGTCTTTACAACTTTAGGTCCGGTTACAAACATGTAACTTGTATCTTTACTCATAATTGTAAAATCGGTAAGTGCAGGAGAATAAACAGCACCACCAGCACAAGGACCAAATATAGCTGAGATTTGTGGAACAACTCCCGAAGCCATAATATTTTTTTGAAAAATATCTGCATAACCTCCAAGACTTTTAACACCTTCTTGAATTCTTGCTCCACCACTATCATTTATCCCAATAATTGGAGCACCCATTTTCAGAGCTTTATCCATTACCTTGCAAATTTTTTGAGCATACATTTCAGATAAAGAACCACCAAATACTGTAAAGTCTTGAGAGAAAATATAAACTAACCTTCCGTCAATCGTACCATAACCAGTAACAACTCCATCAGATAAGTACGATTGTTTGTCAAGTCCAAAATCAACTGTTCTGTGATGAACAAACATATCAAACTCTTCAAACGATCCTTCATCAAGGAGCATGTCTATTCTTTCTCTTGCTGTAAACTTTCCTTTTTTGTGCTGGGCTTCAATTCGTTTTTCTCCACCACCCAAACGAGCTTGCTCTCGCATTCCCATCAACTTTTTTATTTTTTCTTCCATTGCCATTTTGGTTATCCTTTTGTAAATCTATAATTGTTTGTTACGAAGTGATACGTAACATCCTAAAATTTTTTGTAATAATTGTTAGAGGTTCTGCAAAATAAATTATATCAAGTCTAATGAAACAAGTCTAAATAGTTAAATATTTAATCCCATAGATGTCATTTCCGAATGTTTTAATCGGAGATCCATTGTTTTTGTTGCCTGGATTTCCGATACAAGCATTCGGAAATGACAAACAAAAAAAGGCTGCAAGGCTCCGACAAACAATATTCTTAAATCTATTTCGTTTTATCTTCACACAATTCAGTTAAAACACTTCCCGTAAACTTGGGATGAAGAAAAGCAATATCAAGCCCTTCAGCACCTTTGCGTGGTTCGGAATCAACTAGTCTTACTCCTTTATCCGCAACTTCATTTAAAGCCTCTTGTAAATTTTTTGTATGGAATGCTATATGATGAATTCCTTCACCTTTTTTTTCTATATACTTTCCAATCGGTCCATCTGGAGAAGTTGATTCAAGTAATTCAATTTTTGTTTGTCCAACCTTAAAAAAAGCTGTCTTAACTTTTTGGTCAACCACTTCTTCAACTGAGTAACATTTTAAGCCTAAAACATTTTCATAATACTTAATTGATTCATCTAAATTTTTTACTGCAATTCCTATATGTTCAATATGTGTAAGTTCCATTGTTATCCTTAAAATTTAATTCCAACACCTTAAGCAATTTATGTGCCTCAATTTAACAATAGTAAAACAATTAAATTAGTTGTTTTTAAGTTTTTCTCATAAGTAGAAACTATTTTATTCTCGATTTGAGGAATTGTTTTATCGATTTTTAGAATTAAGAACTAAGAATTAGATATTTTAAATCATTTCTGTACATATATAACTAGTTAATGTGATTAAAATCACAAACAATGATATAGATTGTTATTATTTTGTATTTGTAAAGCGGTCTTAGTGTCTTAATTCAAAAATAAAATGAGTACTTCTACCTATATACTTTTGTTGTATTTGATTGTATAATTGTTTTAGTGATATTTCTTTTTTTTAATGAGCTACTTAAAAACCTTTTTACGCAATAGTATATGAGGATGTATTTTTGATTTTCTTTAGAAGATTAATTTGTTATTGACAATTATAAATGAAAGAGTTATTTTGCCGTTATTCTTTATTCTACAAAAAAGCCTCGAAAATATTCATTTTCATTTTTAACTGTTTTACTAAAAAATTTAGCAAAAACGTTTCATTTAAATACATTTTCTACTAAAAACGAAGTTTTCATCTTTAAAAACTACCTATATAGGTAGTTGACTTGTATCTATTTTTATGATACTTTACAATCACGATTTTGTATAGCTGTTGATTAATAGAGTTATAAAACTATTACTTAATATTTAAATAACTTAAATTCAAAACAATAACGGGAGATTAAATATGAAAAAAATATATACTTTCCTAACTCTGCTTTTAGCATTTAGTATTTCTAATGCTCAGGTAGATATGGAAATTAGTAATGGAATAACTGTTGAAACTACGGGGGGAGTTTCAATAGAACTTTCTGGTAACTTAATTGAAACCGGAACTGGTTACTTAAAAGGTGTAGTAACTACTGGTGATAGAGGAGCAAATACGGTTTCTTCATTTGCCGGATTAAATTTGAATGCTAGTGTAGATCAAATTACAAGAACTACTGGTTCTGCATATTCTGCTGCAAGTCCTAGAACATCATTAAGAAGTTATAAATTGGAAAATACAACAGCTTCAACTTCTAATGTTACATCTACTTATATAGAGAGCGGAACTAACATTGAAACTAATGCTGTTGGTACTCCATTTCTTTATACTAATGTTGGCTCAAATTGGACTGGTTATGATGACAACAGTACAACTACTAATTCAGTTGGAGCAAGTAGCGTTCTTATTCCAGCCGGAACTTCTAACTTAGCAATTTCTGAAGGTGTTGGAGTTGGTGCTAGAATATTTTTAGAAGGTCCTTATACCTCTCCTAATACAATGTCAACAGCAGTATTTACTAGTATTCCTTCAGCATCTCCTTATACACTTGCACCGAGAAGTACAGTAAAACCAGCTGGTGCAGTTGATTGGGTTATGCTTGAACTAAGAACTGGAACTGGAACTGGAACTGTTGTTTCTAGAAGATCTGCATTTGTTAATGCTGATGGTTATATTATAGATGATGGGAATAATGTTGGTACTGGTATGGCAGCTGCTGCTGGAAATTACTACTTAGTTGTTAAACATAGAAATCATCTTGGTGTAATGAGTAATGGAACTGTTTCTGGTTTTAATTGGGTTTCTAATTAGTATTGTATTAAAAAATTACACTTTTAATTGAAAAATTTTCAAATACGTGATACAAGACACAATATATTAAATAAATAACTTTAACTTTGTATAATAAATCATATAGGAGTAAATATGAAAACACAAATTCTAACAATTGCAATATTTCTTTTTTGCTTTTCTGCTTTGATGGCACAAGGGGAAGAAAATATAAGTGCAAAATCTCAAAAGGTAGCTGCCTCACAAGTTCAGCAAAGTGCTGATAATAGTGTAGCTGCAAAAGCTCCATCATCAACTGGTGGAATAAACTCTGTTGCTGCTGTAACTAGCTATGACTTTACAGTTGCAGGCGCTGCATATGTTGACGGTGGTATTGCAACACCGCCAATGAAGGAAGTGGAACCTAATGTTTTTGCAATGTGGAATGGAGATACAAATGATGATGGTAGTATTACAAATGCTGATAAAGCATTAGTAAACTCTACTAAGGTTTTTGCTGGGTATCATAAGTCGGATTTAAATTTTGACGCAAGTGTTACAAATGCAGATAAAGCAAATGTTAATTTGAATAAACCTACAACACCAGTAACACACGTACCTTAACAATAAATTTTATAACAAAAAGGAATATTAAAATGAAAAAAATATTATTATTACTAATGATTTTTGGTCAATTTTTATTGGCTCAAAACCCAACGGCAACTCTCGAACTTGAAAATGGTAGAGTTGAAGGTGGTATGTATAAATTTGATGTCTCAATTACGAGAACATCTTCATGGGGAGCAAACTTCTTGTCTGATTATCTTGGAAGTAGTAGCTCTAGATTTACTTATAATTCTGCTGCTTTAGGAGCACCAACAATTGATGCAACAGGACCATTTTTCAATAGTGGGGATCATAGTGTTTCTGGAACTGTTCTTACAGGTCAAATTAATGTAGAGACAAATTTCACTTTTAATGGGAACGATTCAAAACTTGTCATGAGTCAAAAGTATCTTCTATTTACAGTTGCACTCCCAATTACAGATGCTGGTCAAAATGCTGGAATACAATGGGTGCCAGTTAGCACAGCATACTTTCAAGGGGATGATGAAAACATCGATGCAACATTAATTGGTAATTTAGAAGCAGCACCTCTTCCTGTAGAATTAAAATCTTTTAACGCAACAAACCAAAAAGGTAATTCAGTTAACCTACAGTGGGAAACTGCAACTGAAGTTAACAACTACGGTTTTGAAGTTGAAAGATCTTTAGTTGTTGAAGCTGATGAAGATGTTGTTTGGGAAAAGATTTCTTTTGTAGAAGGTTCAGGTAATTCTAACTCATCAAAAGCATATAGTTTTGAAGATAAAAACCCAATTGGCGGAACTAAGTTTAATTACAGACTTAAACAAATAGATATAGACGGAACATTTGAGTATTCAGATATGGTAGAAATAGAAGTTCTTCCAGCAGAGTATGAGTTATTCCAAAATTATCCAAATCCGTTTAACCCATCAACAAAAATAAAGTTCTCATTACCAGAAGATGCTAAAGTAGCAGTTGATATTTACAATATGCTAGGTCAAAGAGTAATGACACTTTTTAACAAAAATATGAAAGCCGGATATCATCAAGTATTATTTGATACACAAACAGCCGGACATCAATTAGCAAGTGGAGTTTATATTTATACAATTTCTACAAAAAACTTCTCTTCAGTTAAAAAAATGGTTCTACTTAAATAATTTGGAGAGTACCCATGAGTGATTTTATATCTGGAGATTTTATTAATAAAAATGCACAAGCACATAATAGCATTGTAAAAGCAACAGAACAGAAAAACAAACTAGTTAAAATTGGTTTAAGTACAATGTATATTCTATTGTGTGTGGTTTCGCTTGCAGTCATTTAATAAAATAAACTTGTTACAAATATTGAATAAAAAAACCCTTAAATTTTTAAGGGTTTTTTTTGTTTAAACCGTTTTTTAAGAATAATAAAACACATCCAAATGTCATTCTAGCTTACCCACTATTGTGTTAGCCAAGGAATTTCATAAATGATAATCATTCCAAAAACCAAATATGAATTAGTTTTACATAAAAATAAAAATGATAATCCGGCTTCGTAAGAACAACATCTAGCTACGCTAAAATACAGCTATGCCGAGATAAAACGCCACGATAAAAAGGAGATTCAAAATGAAAAAATATTTACTTTTCCTCTTTGCTGTTTTAACATCAATACAATTTGCACAACCTATAATAATTCCAAATTCAGAAAGCTCACTTAATTTAGAAGAAAACCTAAGACGTAAAATTGTTAGTAATAAGTTACTAACTGATATAAAACAAAGTTTGATTCGTACAAAAAACAGAAGCAATGAAAATGCAGTAGTTGAAGAAGAAAAAATTGGAGTAGTAATTTACTTTAGTAATTACCCAACTGATTCAGAAATTAGTCAGCTAGAAGATTTGGGGCTTACTTGTTATATTGATACTTGGATACCACCACTTTCAAATCATCCACTCGGATTTATTCTTGCAAAACTTCCTCCGGCAAAACTAAAGCTAGCATTGGCAAAACCTTTTATAAAAAAATTAGATTCAAGTACTCATAAATCCTACCCAAATAATAACCTTGGTACTGCAAGTATTGGAGCAAATGATACTTGGATGCAGGGATTAGATGGCTCAGGGATTAAAGTTGCTATTTTAGATTCTGGCTTAGATTCATTTTATGAGGGAACTGATCTACCAATTGGTTATGAAAGATTGGACTGCTGGGATTATCCAACAACAGATGCAAATGTAGAAAATTTAACTAGCGGACATGGCACTCATGTGACAGGTAGTGTGTTAGGTAGAGGTACACTTTCTGCTGGTAATACAGGAAATGGAGGTGGATCTTATAAAGGTTCAGCACCAGGAGCAGATTTAGTATTTCTAAAAATTGGTGGAGATCAAAGTTCCGGGGCTTCCTCTGCCGCAATGATTGGTGCAATGCAAGAAGCTATCAATACATTTAATGCTGATGTATTATCTATGAGTTATGGCGGTTGGTATGATCACCACGATGGAAGTTCATCGGTAGAGCAAACAGTTGATTGGGTTTATAACCAGGGTGTTCCATTTTTTATTTCTGCAGGTAATTCTGCAAATGATAATAGACATTATTATGGTACTGTTACAGCAAATTCTACAACAGGTTTAATTCAGGTGAATGCATCAGGGGTTCCAGTTACTGGAAACTATTATCTCTACTTCAATTTGGTATGGGTTGATGGTATTTTGGGAATTGGTAGTACAGATTTAGAAATTCAGTTATATGATAATTCTATGACGCCGATTGCAACTCTTTCAGATGGAGGTCAAAATGAAAGTACTAGAGGAACTGAATCAGAGTATTTTTATTATAATAATAGTTTAATTACTGATGGAATTTATTACATAAGTGTGACTAACAATTCAGGTACAGATCAAGAGTATCATATTTATGAAGCTTGGAATGGTGGCAAAGTGACATTTCAAAATCCAAATTTATTCTACACTATTGGACAACCAGCATCAGCTGATCATGGATTTGCTGTTGGTGCTTATACTTCTAGATCTAGTTGGACAGATTATGCCGGAAACGGCTGGGGTTTTGGATATACTCAAGATGATATTACCCCTTTTTCCAGTCTTGGACCAAGGATTGATGGAATGAATAAACCAGAAATAACTGCACCAGGTTCTGAAATACTTTCGTTAAGAGATACTGACGTATTAACATCTGACAATGCATTTACAATTGATAATGATGGTAGTCTTGGTGTTGGAGCAAAAAATTATTATGGTATGGGTGGGACAAGTATGGCAACACCTTTAGCAGCTGGTGCTGCTGCACTTTACTTACAATATTTTCCCAGAGCTTCTCCGCAAGAGATTTATGATGCTTTACAAAATAATGCTACTACAGATGGATTTACGGGTGTAGTTCCTAATTCAATATTTGGGCATGGTAAGTTAAATATTTATAAAGCAATTTTTAATTCTCAACTGATGGTAGATATTAAAGTTCTTTTAGAAGGAGCTTATGATGTTAGTGCTAGTGAAATGACCACTACTTTAAATACACCAGGTAGTATTGTTCTACCTTTTGCACAACCATTTAATACAGCTCCTTGGCTTTATGCCGGAACAGAAATAGTAGCTAGCATACCCGCAGACGTAACAGATTGGGTTTTAGTTGAGTTAAGAAGTGACCTAACAACTGTTGAGGTATCTAAGCCAGCATTCATTAAAAAAGATGGAACTATTATTGACTTGAATGGATTTCCATTTAAGATTACTGGAAATACTGGTGATTATCATATAGTTGTTAATCACAGAAATCATCTTTCTGTAATGAGTAATTTGACAACTATTTCTAATACGGCTCCTCCACCAACAAATGTTGCTTCTGTTGAAATGAAGTTTAGTGAGAAGTTTAAAAAAATCCAGATTATTGATAACAATAACATTGGCAATATAGGAATTAAAAGATAAGTTCATTTTTGTAAAGACAAAGAGAATTTATATTCTCTTTGTCTTTTAATTTATTTTAAGTAGTTCCATTCTAAAAAGGAGATCTAAATGAAAAAATATATACTAACTTCTGTAATACTGTATTTGTTAATCGGACTATTTGTCTCAATATCTGCACAAATACTACCCTCTCCAACAGTTGGGGATTGGCATGGAGTTCCTAATGATATTAAAGATAAAAACTTCTACAAAAGGTACGAATGGTTTTATAGAACTAGACTAAATAAAAATGGAAAATTTCCAAAGACTTTTATTCAAGAACAGAAAGTAACTGAGCTTGGTAAAATTCAAACTATTTTTCAAAAAGGAAACAAACTCCAAACTACTTCTGATTTATGGACAAATATTGGACCATCAGCGGTTGATATGTCTTCAAGCTTTATCCCTCATTGGGGAAGTGTAAGTGGAAGAGTGAGAGGAATAGCAGTTCACCCAACTGATCCTAATATTGTATATATAGGAGCTGCTGCCGGAGGTATTTGGAAAACTGTTGATGGTGGTGCAAACTGGAGTGATATGAGCGGAGACCTAAATCTACTAACCTTTGGTGCAATTGCTATAGATCCAAATAACCCAAATACTATTTATGCTGGAACCGGAGAAACTAGACTCAGTTTTAACACTACAACATTTGAAGGGAATGGATTGTATAAATCAACTGATGGTGGTATAAGCTGGACAAGAATTATAAATGGCTTTGGTAACCAAACCCAATTTGCAGATATTGAAGTTAGTCCTCATGATTCAAATATTTTACTTGCAGCCTTAGGTTCTGGTACTTGGAACAATGGGTTTCCATCTAATGAAGGTGTTTGGAGAAGTATTGATGCTGGTTTAACTTGGGTTAGAGTAATTAATACAAGTGATCAAACAGGTACTAATGGTGATGCCTTTGATGTTGCTTTTCATCCCACCTTCACAGATGAGGTATATGCGGCAACGGGTAATTATAAATCATCTGGTGGTTTTTTTGTTTCAACAAACTCTGGTGCTTCTTTTTCACAAAGGAATACTGGTTTACCAGCACCAAGTAATATTGGTAGGATGCAGTTTTCAATTGCACCTTCTGCTCCAGCTGTAATATACGCTGTTATTTATACAGATTTAGCTACTAAAACAGTTGCTTATAAGACCTTTAATTCGGGTGTCAGCTGGTCTCAAATTTCTGTAGGGACAAATATTGCAGGCTCATATGATGGAACTAATGTAAATGATCAAGGAGGCTATGATCTATGCCTTGATGTAAACCCAACAGACGAAAATAATGTTTTCTTTGGTAATGTTGAATTGAGCAAAACTACCAATGGTTCAAATATTTCATTTGTTAGAAACACTCCCCCAGTATTTACAAACCCTGGTGCTTGGGATGCACCAATGCATGTTGATATCCAGAAAATAGTTTATGCCCCTTCAGATCCAAGTAGGATTTATGTCGGTTGTGATGGTGGGATATACAAATCAACAGATTTTGGAGCAAATTGGACACATATAAACAACAATATAAACACACTTCAATTCTATAATGTAGCTTCAGACCCAAACAACGAAAACATATTATTTGGCGGAGCTCAAGACAACGGTAATTTTAGTACTTCAGATAAAGGAGCAACTGATTGGGAATTTGAAACAAGTGGTGATGGTATGGAGTGTTTTGTTGATTATAATAATTCAAACACTATTTTTATGAGTACACAATTTGGTAGTTTGAAAAGAAGTATAAATGGAGGTACAACCTGGCAAACTGTGGATAATGTTAAAAGTGCTGCTTGGGTTGCTCCTTACTGGCAACACCCTACAATTTCTACCCGCATTCTAGCAGCAATAAACGGCAAAATTAAAATCTCAAATTCTTCTGGAAGTTCGGGTAGCTGGTCTTATACAACGGCTGGGTTTATTAGCGGTTTTCATATTAATTCAGTTGCTCAATCACCTATTACTACAGGTAATATGATTGCGATTTCTAGTTACTTTAATTCTACTCCTCCTATCCATAAATCCAATGATGATGGAGCTACTTGGACAGATATTACAGCAAGTATTACAGCATCAGGATTTTCCGCTACCTCTATTCAAAAAGTAATTGCAGATCCATCTGATGGTAATACTTTTTATTTATGCCGAGTTTCATATACAAATGGACAAGTATTAAAGACAACAGACTTTGGTGTAACATGGACTGACATAAGTGGTAATTTACCAAAAATAGCCCACAACGATTTATTTATTGATCCTGCTAATACAAGTCACTTATATGTTGCAAACGATTTTGGAGTTTACTGGTCTAACAATGGTGGAACTGATTGGAATAAACTTAGTAACGGAATACCATTTGTTCCCGTACTCGATTTTGATTTTTATGTTAATGGTGCAACTAGATTATTGAGAGCTGCTTCACACGGAAGAGGAGTTTTTGAACTTCAAATAGATACTCCGCTTCAAAAAATTTATGTTGACTTAAAAGTCTTTTTGGAAGGACCTTATAGCACACCTAGTATGAATAAAAATATTAGTGTTCCATCTGCACACCCTTATAATACAGCACCTTGGAACTATTCCGGAACAGAGACTGCTTCAATTGGAAATGATATTGTAGATTGGGTATTAATAGAAATGCGAAGTGGTGCAACACCTTCTACCGCTACAACTGTAGAAGATACTAAAGCCGCTTTATTAAAAAGTGACGGAACTATAATAGATTCTGATGGAATCACACCAGTAAATTTTGATTTACCTGCTGGTAATTATTACATAGTTATTTACCATAGAAATCATTTACCAATAATGAGTCCAACTGCGATTACAATTAATTGATTTATTAAAGCTATAATTTTTATCGGGGATGTCACATTAGTTTGTGAACATCCCTTTTTTATTTTTCCACACCTCTATTACTTTTCTAAAACATCTCATAAAATTACAATACTTTTAGTTTTTGTGATTCACATCAACTCATCATTTTATTCTTACTATAATTTTACCCTTATTATTTTAAACTTAAAGGAAGAAATAATTGGGGTCAAGAATTATAAAACACATAATTGTTATTACTTTATTATCGTCATTTGTTTTATTTTCACAAAACGGCAGTACAATTCCAAAGCAAGGTGGTATTTGTTTTAGAGTGGATGACAATGGATTGATAGAACAATTCAGGGATTATACAAATATTTTTGCAAAATATAATGCAAAATATAACTTCGCATTAAACTTAGGTTTCAATGAATTTGACTCTCAAGATTATGTTGATAGTATAAAAGTGTTTCAGAGTTTAGGACACGAATTGATGGATCATACACCTGACCATAGAACAAATTATTTTAATTCAAAACTTCTTGTAACTTCTGCAGATACGAATTATTATAAAACTCACCCTGGGGTTGATCATTTAGAAGGGAACAAAGTTTGTTTGAAACATGAAGCTGCAAATATTTCTCTATCCTCAAGAACAGATACAGCAACAATTAGTAATGATACAATTTATTTTTCAAACTCTAACTATAGTGCAATTACAAAATATGAAGAACGCTACATTTACTTACCAACTTTAGACTCTCTATTAATAGTTAAAAAATACAAAAGTAAAAAAGCTATTGTTACTGACATTTGGGATAATCCAGTTAATTTCAACAATCAAATTGGTGTAACTTATTATACATTCATTTTTAAAAATATAAATTTAACTTCGGATGCAATATTTTTATTAGCAGATGAAACACAAAAATTAGCAACCCTTTATGGTATTACTCCACCAAAAACATGGATTCAGCCAGGAGGAAATTTTTTAGAATTTAATTCAGATGAAATTAAAATCCCTTTCGAAAGTCTCGGATATATCCAAGGGGCAACATATCCAGACGAAGCAAAAAAAGTTTATAATGAATACAATCCTACTGGAGAGAGACAATTTGCAATGCAGTGGGGAAACTTTGTTGAAACTGATCAAGACCTTGCCACATTAAAACTAATTATTGCAGATGATATTGCAAAACATAAAATGTTAGTAGGAAATACGCATTGGTATTCTGGCGACCCTGTAGAATGGAATAATTATATTGTAAAAAATGATAGTCTGTTAAGCTGGGCAACTACTAATTCAATACCAATTAGAACTTATTCTGAATGGTCTGATTTACTATATTTTCAAACACCCGATCCATACGAAAATATAATGCCTCCCTTTAATGTAGATAAAGATGCAAATGGAATTCCTGATGGATATACAAATGTTCTTTATCCAAATAATATTATTGGTACTTTTGTAACTGATTCAACAACTCCGGGACCTGGAGCAAATTACTATTCCGCTACTACAGACAATGCTTACGATCCAATAACAAATATTTTACAATTAGGAGGATTTGAAAAAGGAGCAAATGATTTTTCAATTTGGACAAAGGGTTCACCAGGAGATTCTGTTGAAGTTATTTTTGCTGAAGCTTGGCCAAGTAATAATAAAACATCATTTAAGTTTCCAGCTGTAACAACTACTTGGAAAAAATATAGTTTATCAGAACAAGGTAAAAGTTTTATTGTTAACGATACTACTTCCGTTTTAGATGTAGATATTTATTGCTCTGATTATGTTTCTGGAACTGTTAAAATTGCTGGAATGTTTCTTGCAAAAATGCCAGATATTACAAATTTGGAAATGAATATATTAAGTACTCTTCCAGCTATAGCAGGCGATACTTTGTTGGTCGAAATAATTGCTAAAGATGAATTTGGACATCCTCACAATAATTATTTAAGTTATTCATTAGACACAACTGGAAGTTCAACAGTTCAAATTATTTCTTCACTTGTTAGAGCATTTAACGGAACAGCTAAGGATACAATAACTATAGTTGATACAACTGCCGGATCTTTTAATTTAAGCGCCACTTTAACAAATAAAGCTTTAGTATCTGATAACAAAAACATTACAATATTACATGCAGATATTAAATATTTAAAGTTACTTACTTCAACATCTAGTATTTCTGTCGGAAGTTCTCGATTAATAAAAGTTGCTCTAGAAGATACATTCCTCAATAGAATACCAGATAGTTTACTTACTTTTGAAGCCCTAAGTGGAAATGGAAAATTTAGTAGTAATTTGCAAACTATTACTATACCAACAAATTCAATTGGAGTTGCAAAAGATTTTTATACAGCAAGTACATTACTATCTTATGTTGCGGATACAATTAGAGTTTCAACAATTTCAGGAATAAGCGATACACTAATTCTTCCTTTGAAATCTGAAACAATAAATAAATTTATTTTCACCAACATAACACCTCAACCTTTTTATACAGATTCAATTATTTACATTGAGGTAGCAGCTATAGATACATTTAACAATCCAGTTGTTAGTTCTGAAAATTTTATTCTAAGTACAGTTGCTAGTACTTCTTCAGAATTTATTCCAACAAATATTTTTACTTTTAGTAATAGTGCAAAAGATACTATAGCGTTTCGGGATAGCACAGCTGAACTCGTAAATATTGTAGCTAAATTACAATCTGATTTATCAATGTCTGATACGATAAATATTGAAATAACTGATTCACCAAAATCTACTAGTATAAAAATATTTTTAGAAGGGCCGTACGCTCTAAATAAAATGGAAGATGATTTAACTTTACCACTTCAACAGCCGTTTAATGTTTCACCTTGGAATTATAGTGGAACTGAGGCAGTTACAACTATCCCAAATGATATAGTTGATTGGTTATTAGTTACCTTACGCAAGGATGTTGATCCACTTATTCCAAATCCATCTACCGCAATAGATGTAATAACAAAAGCTTACTTTGTAAATGAGTTAGGAAACATTTTAGACTTAGGTGGGATAAATCCAATACATTTTAATATTCCGAAAGGGAATTACTACTTAGTCATTCAACATAGAAATCACTTAGATATTATGAGTTCTGCTACAATTAGTTTGGAATAGCTATTTAGCAAAAAATATTTGATTTGGAGCAAATAATTATTCTTATTAGAATCTATATAGAATAATTATTTGCCCTTGATTTCTCACTTCATTTTCTTATTATTCAAGTATTGATTTTCCATATTTAATTATAATTAGCGAAAAATAAATGTTGAAAAATATTAGACATATAATAACCGTTTCTTTATTACTTGCAATTTCAATTACTGCACAAACCTCAATAAGTAAATACGCAGGAGAGTTTTTAGCGTTAGGTGTTGGAGGTAGATCTCTTGGAATGGGTGGAGCTTCTGTAGCAGCAGTTAATGATGTTACTTCTGGTTATTGGAATCCGGCAGGTCTTGCACATCTTGATTATCCGCAAATATCTTTAATGCATGAAGAACATTTTGGTGATCTTGTAAATTATAATTATGCTGCCATTGCTATTCCTTATGGTAAAGATATGAGTTTTGGAATTAGTGCAATCCGATTAGGAATTGATGGCATTCCAGATACACGTAACGCTCTTATTGATAGACAAACTGGCTTACAAATTAGCGATCCTAGAAATGTTAATTGGGCATTGGATTATTCAAAGATAACTGAATTTAGTAATACCGACTATGCTTTCTTTTTAACTTTTGCAAAAAGACATTCTGAGAATTTTTATTGGGGAGCAAATGTAAAACTAATTAGAAGGGACATTGCAGAATTTGGAGCAACAGGAATTGGCTTTGACATTGGTGCAGTTTATATGCTTACTGACGAATTAACTGTTGGAGCAAATCTAATGGATATTACTACAACCCTTTTGGCTTGGGATACAGGAAGAAACGAATTAATCTCTCCAACAACAAAACTGGGTGCTGCTTACACTCTTAATTTTTTAGGTGGAGTATTTACTCCAGCAATAGATTTTGACATCAGATTTGAAAATAGAAGGTCATCTGCAAATTTTAATTTAGGTCCAGTTAGTTTTGATGCAAGATTTGGATTAGAATATAATTACAATAATTTATTTGCAATTAGAGGCGGATACAATGATGTAAAACAATTTACAGTTGGAGCTGGCGTAAAACTTCCTAAATTAAATATAGATTATTCATTTGCAAGTTTTAGTGATAGTGCAATAAACAGCTTACCCGATACTCATAGAATATCCTTAATATTAACATTGGAAGAACCTAAATTTTTACGAGGTGAAAATTAAATTTCTTAAAACCTTTTCCCCTTATCATAAAGTTTTGTAATTTTCGCTTTATGAAATCATTGTCTTATCTTTTAATACTTTTATTACTAACTACTTTTCAAAGCTGTTCCATTTCAACAAAAACAATTGAAGAAAAAGATATTACAGTTTCAAAAATCTTTCACAAATCTAAAACCACAAATTTATTTTATAAACTTCCAAATGGTTGGCGTGAAATTGAAGATAATGACAATCAATTATTTGAACTTTGGTTAATCAACAAAAATAACAATTCAACAATTACCTTTCTCCCTATTCACTTAGATAGTGCATTTACAAAAAATAGTGTTAAAGAAAATCTAAGATTGCTAAATATTACTCAAAAGAAGATTAAGCAATCCACATTGAAAGATTTTAAGATTCTAACTAAATTTGATGAGTTTAGTAATAATGAGATAAATTTTATTTCGATGAAATATTTGGATGATGGGAAACTAAAACAATCGGTGATTTTTGGAAAGAATAACTCATTCTACGAATGTTCCGCATACTATAAAGATAGTTTAGCACCAACAGATATTGAGATAAACAAGCTTTTCGAAATACAAGAAATGGTTCTATTCTCATTACAAATGAAATAAGACTTACACCTTAACTGCATTCCAAAAAAACTTTACATGCTTTTCAATTGCAAATTTATAATCGGACTTTTCCTTTGTTCCGCAAATCAATTCTATTTCAGTTAAAAATAAAGGACTTAAAAACTCTTTGCTTAAAACATTGGTTCTTTCTTTTTTTATAAATCTGTAATTAATCATTTCCTTAAATATAAAACTACAGAGTTTTTCAAAATCAAACAGATAATCTTCAAGCGTATAGCTTACATTGTTATTCTTGCCAGAATTTTCACTCATCAATATTTTAATGAACATTCGTTCATTGTCCGAATTCCAAAAGTTTAATAAATTGTTAGAAAAGAGAAGAAAGAATTTTTCCGGTTTTGAAAGTAAGTTTAATAATTCATCTGTCAAAATAATTGAACCGAAGTTTCTATTACTAAATTCAGTAATAATTTCACTTAGAATTTCATCTTTAGATTTGAAATGATTATAAATTGCACTTTCTCTAATACCGGTTTCTTTTGCAATCTCTCTTATCGAAGCTCCACTAAAACTTTTTTCAGAAAATAACTTTAGGGAAACTTCTAATATTTTTCTTTTAGTATTTGTAGTTTTCATTGCTTTGTATATTGTTGTGAACGTTCGTTAACACAAACTTACATTTATTTCTTTAGAAAACAAATTTGATTGTATGCACACTAAAGGAAAGTTGCTTCTCATTCCCAGCTCGACTGGGAATCCATGAAGTTATTAGCGACTGGATTTCCGATAAAAACATTCGGAAATGACAAAACGAGAACTAAATCCAAATTATATGTTATTATCTATGTTAAGTCATCAAGAATAGATTTTAATGTTTCTAAAGAATTTTCCCAATCAGTTTTTTTTGCATTCTCTTTTTCTACAACTTCTTTCGGTGCATTGTTTACAAACCTTTCGTTGCTCAGTTTTTTATTCACTCCAATCAACGCACCTTCTAGTCTTTGAATTTCTTTTGTAAGTCTGTCTCGCTCAACTTGTAAATCTATAATTCCTTCAAGTGGAATGTAGATTTCACAATTCTTAATTACAGAAGAAGCACTTGCTTTAGGTTTAGAGATGTCTGCTCCAAATTCAAGTTTGTTAATTCTTGCTATAGTTTGAATGTATTTAATTTGGTCTTCTTCAAGAGTATCTGTTTTCAATAAAACATCTATTTTTTTAGAAGGAGGAATATTCATTTCTCCACGAATATTTCTTATGCTAGTTATTATACTTTGAACAAAATCCATTTTACTTTCTGCAAGTTTGTTTATTGCAGATTTATCAAGTAGTGGAAATTGTGCAACCGAAATACTTTCACCATCTTTTCTTTCTGCAATTAAACTCCAAAGCTCTTCTGAAAGAAACGGCATAAATGGATGAATCATTCTAAGCATATTATCAAAATGATTAATTGCACGAGTTAGCACAGCTGATTTTATTTCTTCGCTTTCTGAATTATATAATCTATCCTTAGTAAGTTCAATGTACCAATCACAAAAGTCATTCCACACATAAGAATATAGAATTTTCGTTGCTCCGTTAATTTCATATTTATCCAACGAGGTTGTGTATTGTTCAATCGCATTTTGAAATTTTGTTGCAATCCATTCATCTACAAAATCAACGTGTTTATCAAGCAAGTTGTTATCGATCTTAATGTTCTCTGCATTCATTAAAAGAAATCGTCCGGCATTCCAAATTTTATTTGCAAAGTTACGTCCAAGCTCTGTTTTGTCTGTGCTAAATTGTACATCTTGCCCGAGCGGTGCAATGTAATTAATTGTAAAGCGAAGTGCATCAGCTCCGTATTGGTCAATAACATCAAGGGGATCGGGAGAGTTGCCAAGCGACTTACTCATTTTTCTACCTTGCTCGTCACGTATGATGCTTGTGAAGTACACATCTTTAAACGGAATGTCATTCATAAATTTCATCCCAGCCATAATCATTCTTGCAACCCAAAAGAAAATAATATCAGGGCCGGTAACAAGTAAGTTGGTTGGATAATAATATTTTTGTTCTTCTTCGGATGTAAAAACATCTTGTGCCCAAAGCCAACTTGAAGCCCAAGTATCAAGCACATCATTGTCTTGCGTCCAATTCTCCAAATCAGTTGGAGGATTTTCATCACAATATATTTCGTTGGTTTCATTATGATACCAAACAGGAATTCTATGTCCCCACCAAAGTTGACGAGAGATACACCAGTCGCGAATATTACCAAGCCAATGCTCATAAGTTTTAATCCAATGATTAGGATGAAAATTTACTTTGCCTTCTCTTACAACTTCCAAAGCAGGCTTTACAAAATCTTCCATCTTCATAAACCATTGCTCACTTAGGTAAGGTTCAATCGGAACTCCACCACGTTCGGAGTAGCCAACATTATTTGTATAGTCTTCTGTTTTTTCAAGCAAACCTAACTCTTCCAACTTTGCAACAACAAGTTTTCTAACTTCGTATCTATCTTTACTTTGATAATCTAACGGAACATTTTTGTTTGTTGTAGCATCTTCTTTGAATATATTTATCATTTCAAGTGAGTGTCTTTTTCCCATATCATAATCATTAACATCGTGTGCTGGAGTAATTTTAACTGCTCCAGTTCCAAATTCCATATCAACATAATCATCTGTAAATATTGGTATTTCTCTTCCAACAATTGGTAGTATAATTTTCTTTCCAATCAAATGCTTAAAGCGTTCATCTTTAGGATTAACTGCAACGCCAGTATCACCAAGCATTGTCTCCGGTCTTGTTGTTGCTACAATTACAAATTCATTGCTATCTTTTACAGGGTATTTGAAATACCAAAGTTTGCCATTACTACTTTTAAAAATTACTTCTTCATCAGAAATTGCAGACTTAGAAACTGGACACCAGTTTACCATTCGGTTACCACGGTAAATAAGACCTTCTTTATATAGCTTAACAAAAGTATGAATTACACTTTTATAATATTCGTCATCCATTGTAAAACGTTCGCGCTTCCAATCGCAGCTAACACCAAGTTTCCGAAGCTGTTTAGTTATTATTCCACCATATTTTTCTTTCCATACGTGGCAATGCTTTAGAAATTCTTCTCGTCCAATTTCTTCTTTATCAATACCTTGCTCTTTTAGATAATTTACAACCTTTGTTTCTGTAGCAATAGAAGCGTGGTCTGTTCCAGGAACCCAAAGAGCATTAAAGCCTTGCATTCTTTTGTAGCGAATGTAAACATCTTGAATTGAATTATTTAGAATGTGACCCATCGTCAACATTCCGGTAATGTTAGGTGGTGGAATTACAATTGTGTATGGTTCTTTTGTTTCATCAATTTCTGAGCTGAACAAATTATGCTCTTCCCAGTATTTATACCATTTGTCTTCAACTTCGTTTGGGCTGTATGCTTTTGGAATTTCTTTCATAGGAACATCTTAGTTTATAATTATTTCTAAATATTTTAAATGGAAATATAGTTATTATGAAGGTAAAATATCAGAGTTCTATGATGAGAGTAAAGCCAACTCAATAGGTTATGTTACTCAGTTTGGGTTTTTTCCTAACTTAATGTACCATGTATATTTTTAATTTTATTTTGTAACTTTGTTAGTTAACAATCGTCAAAAGACGAACTATCATTATTGCTATTAATTATTAAAATAAGGAACGAAATGAGTAAAACTAGAAAATTTGGAGAAGATGTAGAAGGTTATAATATCCCAGTCCTAAATGAAAGGGAAATAAGAGCATCTGCTGGAATATTATTTTTATTTGCCTTTATTGCCATAACCCTTGCTATACTTGGTGATTTTGTACCACTAAAATATTTTATAGTAATATTTCTTGCAGATTTTATTGTGCGAGTTTTTGTTAGTCCAAAATATTCTCCAACACTAATCATTGGTCGGTGGATAGTTAATAATCAAGTCCCAGAATATGTGGGAGCTCCACAAAAAAAATTTGCTTGGGTAATTGGTTTGGTCTTAGCAATTATAATGCTTGTGTTAGTTGTAATTGTAAATTCGTTCAGTCCAATAACCGGACTTATCTGTTTAATTTGTCTTATATTTTTATTTTTTGAATCAGCATTTGGTATTTGTTTAGGGTGTAAAACTTATGGTTTGTTTTACAAAGAAAAAGCCCAATATTGCCCTGGTGAAGTTTGCGAAGTTAAAGACAGACAAGACATTCAGAAAATATCAAAAACTCAAGTACTAATTATTTTTGGATTTATCGCATACATATTTTTAACTGTATTTTTATTTAATGATACTTTTAATAAAAAGCCATTTGACTTATTTGGGATAGAAAATTCTGTACATACTGAATAAAAAAATGAACGAAGAATTTAAGAATTATTAGAGGCCACAAAAAAGGTTGGGGTTTATGCACTAAAATAGATTTTACTTTTCTAATGATAAAAGCGATTTATTGATTGAACCATTGTGCAACATAGTAGCATTAGTAAATTTAACTTTTAGATGTACAAATGTGATAAATAATTTTTTATAGATATATTAAGAAGTTTTACCTAATATATTTATAAAACTATAACATATAGTCTCAATATATGCAATTGCGTATATTGAGATGTTAGCGGCAAACTGAAAAGGATAAATAAAAAATAAAGCATAAACAAACAGATAGCAACACAACTGAAAGAAAGAGATGACTGAGCAGTTGATGAAATATGATCTGGACCTAAATTGATAAGACCTATCTTCTAAAAGAATAAATAATCAAAAATTAAATTTTATGATAACAATAAATCCATACATCTACTTTGACGGAAATTGCGAAGAAGCATTTAATTTTTATAATTCAGTATTTCGTAAAGAAATCAGCCATATTAGTAAATACAAAGACGTCCCTAAATCAGAAAGAAATATTTTTCAAGAATCTGATGAAAAAATTATGCATGTCACCTTACCTCTAAGCAAAGAAACCATGTTAAATGGCTCAGACAATTCATTAGCATATAAAGAAATGATAAAGTATAAAACCTTTTCTCTTATCATTCATGCCGATAGCAAAGAAGAAGTTGACCGACTATTTGATGAGCTTTCTCAAAATGGACAAATAAAAGTACCTGTAGGTTTTACATTTTGGGGTGCTTACTATGGTCAGTGTATTGATCAATTTGGCGTAAATTGGAAAATAACTTTAAAATCAGAAAATTAAATTCAATCACCAATAATTGAAGAGATATGGACCAGTTTTAAATTAGTATGTTACGAATAACAAAGAAAAGCCAGCGGCTAACAATGTATATAAAAAATTGGTGATTTAGTACTGATTTCAGGGTTTTTGGCACGTATCAAAGTTTGTGCTTGACTGAAAGTATCGCGCTTCTAAATCGCCAACTTTTCATATACTAACCGTTAGCGGTTATATAAACGGCCTTGAATTCAAGCGAAAACCTTTTTTATCTAAAAAGAGAATATGAATAAATGAGCCAAAGAGAAAGAGAATTAGTTTCAATAATTGAAAAATGTCCAGAAATAATGGAATCTTGAAATGCCTGTGAAAAATATGGCTTAAAAAATTTCTATTTAGCAGAAGGAGCAATAACTCAATTACTTTGGAATAGTTTATTAAAACATCAACAACTTGATAAAATAAAGGACTTTGATATAGTTTACTTTTCAAGAGATGAAGAAAATGATTATTCAAAATATCATCAATCAAAAATTGAATCTTAGAAAGTTAGTTTCACACAAAATAAAATTAGATATTGTAAATCAGGCTTATGTTCACGAATGGTATGGAAATGAAATAACTCCATTTACAAGAACTGAAGATGGAATACAAACTTGGCTACCTGCTTTTGCCATAGGAATAACAAAGGTTAAGGAATTGAATGTATATGCTCCTTATGGACTAAATGATGCCTTTAATATGATTGTTAGACCAAATAAATTAACAATGAGTAAAGATCATTATCTTAAGGTGACTTTAAGTTTTAAGAGTAGATGGAATCAAATAGGAGTATTCTCTTGGAATGAAAGTGATAATAAATAAATGAATGAATTATGGCAAAGAATAAAACAACCGAAACAGAAATGAGTGTTAATGAATTCATTAATTCTTATGTTGACAATGAACAAAAAAAAGTTGATAGTAATAAATTAATCAAGCTAATGAGCAAATGGTCAGGATTTGAACCTAAAATGTGGGGAACCACAATTATTGGCTTTGGTAGTTACCACTATAAATATGCGAGTGGACACGAAGGTGATGCTCCATTAATTGCTTTTTCACCACGAAAGTCTGCATTTTCTATTTATGCATATTCACCTATTGATGAGCATAAACATTTTTTGGACGAATTAGGAAAATTCAAAATTGGAAAAATTTGTATCTATGTAAAAAAACTATCTGACATCAACGTCTTGACTTTAGAAAAAATGAGTAAAGCGACTATTGAATATTTATATGAACATAACGAATGTGCTTGCAGAAATTAACAACAACCGCTAACAATGGCTATAGATAATACGGGTTTTAGTGCTTAACCCAAAGTGAAGTGCCTTGAACAAAGTCCGCAAAATTTTCAATTTTGCGTGTCTATTAAAAATAAAGAAAAAATTAAAAATTTGTCTAAGTAATAAATCGAAAGTTCAGTCCTTCGAAATCCCTTACTATTCTTACACAAACACGTTAGCGGTCATTGTAAAACGACACTGTACAAACATTGAACATTAAGAAATTAATTTGACAACTAAACTATCAAAATGAAAAGATAAAAAACATTATTGTATGAAAAATAAGGCAATTTATAAGGACGCACCTGAGTATTGTAGTTATTTTTTTGATTTAATACAATCAGATGATTTATTATCTGAACTTGAAAAAAGTAAAGAATTAACCCTTAATATTTTTAAATTAATTTCTCCTGTATTAGAAAACTATTCTTACCAGCCAAACAAGTGGACTATTAAAGAAGTCTTGCGACATATTATAGATATGGAAAGAATCTTCGCATATAGAGCCTTTCGGTTTTCACGATTTGACGATACAGAATTATCAAGTGTTGAAGAAAACGACTATATAGAAAAAGTAAAGCAAACTGATATAAAACTATCTGACTTGCAAGAAGAATATTTAGCCGTTCGAAATTCAACAATTTGTATTTATAGAAATATTAAAACCGAAATGTTAGACTTTAAAGGAACTGCCAATAAACAAATTTATACTGCTAGGACACTTGGTTTTGCAATAATTGGACATAACGTACACCATTGTAACTTTATTAAAACGAAGTATTTGAACGAGAAAGTAAAAACAACGAACAGCTAACAATGTATATATGCAATTTTATAAAATGACATCATATTTAATTATACTAATCACCCAACTATTTTTAGTTACTTCCTGCGGAAAAGGAATAATAAACCCCTCTAACCTTTCAAGCAAAATTGAAAGGAAAGTCATCAGAATTGCTAAAGATAAAAATATTCCATCATTAGAACTTACAATTACCACGGAAAAGGACATTTTAGATTTTAGTTACAACCACAAAGAAGTTAAAAAACAAAACATTTATGGAGTTGGAAGCACAACCAAATATCTTTCTTCTGTTTTGATTTTCAAACTTATAGAGAATAAAAGGCTTAATATAAATGATAAAATTACAGACTATGTAAATCTCACACGACAAATAATAGGAGTGGAAAACTTAACCGTTAAAAATCTACTAAACCATACAAGTGGTTTGTCAGATTATACCCAAAATCCTGAATGGATGAAAAGCTTAATGGATAACAACGCACCAATAACATTTGAAGAAAAAGTTTTATTTATTGAAGACACAACAATAAATAGCGGTAGTTTTTCATACAGCAATACCAATTATCTTTTTCTTCAAAAAATTGTAGAAACTGTTACCAATAAACCTTACGCAGTATTTTTTAATGAATTCTATAAGAGCATTAATCTTTCTAACATCAAAATAGGAATTAACGAAAATGACTTGCAATCATTTTTCGGACAAACAGAAGAGGCAAGTTCAGATGTTTCAGCTTGGAGAGAATATTATGGTTATGATGGAGGTGCTTACACAGATACAAAAACACTTGATAATTTTTTAACTAAATTATATAGAAATAAGTTCATCCTAAAACCAAGTACAATAGCACAGATGGAAGAATGGACAACGATGAAGCCAATGACTGTTCCGATTGGTAATGGAATAATTTCGGAATACGGTTACGGAATTATGAAACTAACGTACAATGAACAAGAATATATCGGTCATTTTGGAAGTACATTAAAATATCAATCTATGGTTATTTATAATCCTAAAAAGAATATTTCAATAAGCATCGTAACAAATTGTAGCGGTAGATATTTTAATAATGTATTTTTTCAAGAATTGATACCTGCGATACTTGATGAACTGTAAAAACTGCTTATAACATCGTATAAAATGTTAGCCACAAGTAAAAGAATACACTAAACAAAATAATTATGGAAACAGAAAATATTTATATTTTTCTTTTCAATGGATTTTCTGATTGGGAAATTTCGTATCTAACACCTGAATTGAAAAAAAGTAAAAAGATTAGCTTAAAGTTTTTTTCAATTGATGGTTTAGAAATTACATCTGTCGGTGGACTAAAAATAATTCCCGACTTATCAATTAAACAATTAGATATAGATAATATTTCAATTCTAGTTTTGCCAGGAGGAAGTGCTTGGGAAGAAAAGTCTATAAAGGGAATTGATAAACTAGTAGAAACTCTTTACGCTAAAAATAAAACCATTGCTGCAATATGTGCCGCAACAACATTTTTAGGTCAAAAAGGTTATTTGGATAATGTGAAACACACAAGTAATGCATTAGATTACTTGAAATATATCGCTCCCGAATATAAAGGTGAAACAAAATATCAATCTGAATTTTCTTTAACAGACAAAAATATAATAACAGCAAATGGAACTGCACCTATTGAATTTGCAAGAGAGATTTTTAAGAAAATCAAATTACATAACCGAGTGGATATTGAAAAGTGGTTTCAATTATTTAAGAATGGTATTTGGACTAACTAATATTAGTTGCTAACAAAGTACATGAATAAAATAGAAGCAGTTACACGTACAAAATACGGTTCACCAAAAGTTTTATCGGCAAATGCAATTAAAATCCTAAACAAATTAAATCTATTGGACGAAATAGAAAAGGTGAGCGAAAAAATAAATGAAATGCGAAGGATAACTGAATATAATGAATTTTAGGAGCAATTAATGACAATCAAATTGATAAGAAAATGGGGTTTCCAAGTATTTCAATAAATAGAAAAGATTTACAAGCGATTTTATTACAAAAAGTAAAAGATTTAAATACTGAAATTTAATATAAAAAAAGCAATCTTTTTGAGATTGAAAAAACTGTTTTTGCAGACATAATTATTGAAGTAGACGGAAGAATGAACTCTGTTGCAAGAAAATATGTAAATGGAAATAATAAACCAGTCTATCAAGATTTTATTAATTGGATAGGTATTTTAGAAAGTGATGAACCCATTTTTACAGAAAATAATGTTCTTGATTTTTGGGGTTGTGGAGAACGCTTTGGTATTGTACCAATAAGTCGGTATAAAGGATATTGGTAGGTGCAAAAAATTCTTTCATAAAAGATCAACTTCCTACATATGATGTTGAAAAAGACTCATTAAAAGGATATTCTAAACGAACTGGTAATGTTCTGAGTTATGTAACTTGAGCTTTAAGTAAAAGCAAAAGTTGTTACCACAGTTTCTTCAAAAAAATTATTCCCAAAAGTTTCTTCCACTAAAGTTAGTGGAACACTTTTTATGCGACGATGTAGGAGGAAAGCATAATGTGTATGGAATGAATTATACTTCTAAAAAATCTTCTTCAAAACTAGAGATGAAATCGTGTATATATTTTTTATTGCTATGCTTCTTTTTTACAACTAAGTAATGTTTTCGTTTTAAACCATTTTTCCCAATACGTTTAAACATCAACTCTTTTGATAAATTAAAAGAGTTTAATTGCCATTTTGGAGCGCACATAATTCCCATATTGGCGTTTATCATTGATAATGTAATTTCCGTAAATGGAATTGCAGAAATCTTAATTGGATTTATTTTATTAGGCTTTAGAAATTGTTCATAGACAGCTACACCTTCCAGCGGAAAAGAGTTAATTAACAAATGTACATTTCCAAAATGACTGGCATCTAGATAATCTAAATTGTTTAATGGATTCTCTTTATGCATAAGAACAAAAATTTCATCTTTAAAAACAAGAATACTTGAAAGTTCATCAGATTCAGGTTTTGATGTAACAATAGCAATGTCTATATCCTCAGATAACACTTGCGATATTGTTTGAAGTGTTGCTCCAAGAGTTACATCTATGTCAATTTCTGGGTATAGAATTCCCATTTTTTGGATGAACGATGGTATGGAATGAAAAAATGATTGACATTCAGCACTCAACTTTATAGAACCTTTTGAGCCTTCTTTGATATGTTTTATTGCACTAAAACCTTCATCAATAGAGCTGAATAGTTTATTAGCCAATTTATATAGTTCAGAACCCTCTTGGGTTAATTCCCATTTATTTCTTGTTCTGTGAAAGACTTTAAAGCCTAAACGCTCTTCTAACTCACGTAATTGATGACTTAAAGCTGACTGTGTTAAAAAGAGACGTTCAGAAGAATTAGCAATACTACCTTCTTCTGCAATAGTTTTTATTAATCTAAAATATTTGAGTTCCATAAATACAAATATATGATACTTGCGTATAAATTGTAGTTGAGTATTTTTCAATGATGCACTCAAAACTTCTCAATTAAGTTTCAAATAAGTAAAAGAAATTAAGCATAGTTTTGTTAAAACAAAATTATACAAAAAAATAAGGTTATACAAATATTATGCTTAAACAACAATTTATAATAATAGCAATCATTTTCTTTTCTATAACTGTGTATGGGCAAGAAAAAATTAGTGTTCAAAAAAAGACATACAACACACAAAAAATAATTGAGAATAGAACTCCTGTAATTGATGGAAAACTAAATGATGTTATTTGGAAAGGCGAGAATTGGAGTACAGATTTTATACAAAGAGAACCAAATGAAAATATAGCACCTACAGAGCAGACTGCTTTTAAAATAGCGTACGATTCGAAATACCTATATATTGGATTTAAGTGTTTTGATTCAGAAACTGATAAGATTGTCAATAGAATGTCAAGACGTGATGGTTTTGATGGTGATTATGTTGAAGTAATTATTGATAGTTATCATGATTTGCGTTCCGCATTTTCATTAACAATTACATCTGCAAGCGTTAAAGGAGATAAAATAATCTCTTTAAACGGAATGAATGAAGACGCAACTTGGAATCCAATTTGGTATGCAGAAAGTGATGCTAATGAAGAAGGATGGACTGCTGAAATGAAAATTCCATTGAGTCAATTACGGTTCGGAAAATCTAAAAATCAAGTTTGGGGTTTACAAGTTATTCGGAAATTTTTCAGAAATGATGAAACTTCAGTTTGGCAAAGAATACCAATTGATGCTTCGGGTTGGGTAAGTGAATTTGGAGAACTTCATGGTTTACAAAATATAAAGCCACAAAAACAATTTGAAATTCAGCCATTTGTGGTTACATCACTTGAAACCTTTAAGAAAGAACCCAATAATCCATATCGAAATTCAAATAAAGCTACAATAAATGCAGGAGTTGATGGAAAACTAGGAATTACTAACGATTTGACATTAGACTTTACTGTTAATCCAGATTTCGGACAAGTAGAGGCAGATCCAGCAGCTATTTCATTAGATGGATTTCAGTTGTTTTTTGAAGAGCAACGTCCTTTTTTTGTAGAGAATAAGAATATCTTTAACTACCAGTTTTCAAATCCAGTATATGGAGGTCCATTTAGCAGCGATAATTTATTTTATTCCAGACGAATAGGAAGGACTCCGCAAAGAACTGCTCAAATTAATGATGGAGAATATGTAAAAATACCAGAAAAAACAACCATTTTAGGTGCTGTGAAATTTAGTGGGAAAACTAAAAAAGGACTTTCAATTGGAGTTATGGAAAGTGTTACAGCTTCTGAATATGCAGAAATAAATAATAATGGTAATACAAGAGAGCAACTAGTAGAACCTCTTACTAATTACTTTGTGGGTCGTGTACAGCAAGACTTTAATAATAAAAACACGTTTATTGGAGGTATCGTAACTTCAACTATTAGAGATATTGATGATAACGTCAACTTTCTGCACAAATCAGCATTTAGCGCTGGTTTAGATGTACTCCATCAATGGAAAGATAGGTCGTGGTATGCTGGAGCAAATCTTGTAATGAGTCAAGTAAAAGGAAGCAAGGAAGCTATTTTAAACACACAAACAGCAATTACACATTTGTTCCAACGTGAAGATGCAAGTTATGTTAAAGTAAATCCAAACAAAACTTCTTTGACAGGAACTGGAGGTGATTTAAAATTTGGGAAAGCAGGTGATGGACATATGAAATTTGAAACAGGTGTTACTTGGCGTTCTCCAGAATTAGAACTCAATGATATTGGTTTTATGCGTCAGGCTGATGAAATTCAAAACTATGCAGGAATCACCTATAGTTCTTTAAAACCTTTTGGCGTATTCAGAAAAGCTGCTATAGAATATAAGCACTGGTTAGTTTGGGATTTTGGTGGTAAATTAAATTATATAGATTGGGATGTTGAATTTAAAGGCACATTTAATAATAATTGGAAAGCAGTCTTTGGTGGTTTTTCTCAACCTCATATTTATTCAAAATCAATTCTTCAAGGTGGCCCCAGAATGTATTTGCCAGACCAATATGGAGCTTGGTGGGCAATAAGTACAGACCATAGAAAAAATATATATTTTGATTTAGATGGATGGACAAGAACGGGGAATTCCGAAAGCACATTCTTGTTTTCGTCTGGAGTAACAATGACATATCAGCCATTAAATCAATTTAATATTTCATTGTCACCTAGATATACGACTGTAAGGCATCGTATACAATTTAATGAGCTAGCACAATATGATTCAGACCAACGCTATATAATGTCAAGGCTGGATCAAGAAACTTTTAGTTTTGCCATTCGATTAAATTACACAGTAAACCCAAATTTAACTATTCAATATTATGGACAACCTTTTATTAGTACTGGGAAATATAAAAATTTTGGGAATGTTGTTAATCCATTGGCGGAAAGTCAAAATGAACAACTTGCATTTTATAATCAGAATCAAATTTCTTTAGATGAAGATACTAACCAATTCAATGTAGATGAGAATGAAGATGCTATAACAGATTATACTTTCAATAATCCAGATTTCTCTTTTGCTCAATTTAAATCAAATCTTGTTATACGATATGAGTATAGACCAGGTTCTGAAATTTTCTTGGTTTGGTCGCAAGGTCTTTCAGATTATTCAACTCCAAGAAATAGTTTGTCAGAAAATTTCAAAGAACAAATCTTTAAGAATCAACTTGAAAATACATTTTTAATAAAAGCAACGTATCGTTTCTTTTAAAGGAAATTAAAATTTTAAAAAACAAAATGGTTATGAAAAAAGTATTAAAGGAAGAACTAATAAGGATTTATAACTAAAAAGATTATGAGTATGAAAACAATAGGATTAATAGGAGGGATGAGTTGGGAATCATCAAAATTATATTACGAGTTTTTAAATACGAAAGCAAAAGATGTATTAGGAGGTTCACATTCTGCAAAATGCATTATGGTTTCAGTAGATTTTGCTGACATAGAGAGGTTGACTTTTAAAGGAGATTGGAACGCTATAGGAGAGCTTATGAAACAGGCAGCGCAACAGTTAGAAAGAGGAGGAGCAGATATTATCTTGCTTTGTACAAACACCATACATTTAGTAAGTCATTATATTTCTGAAAGTGTAAGTATTCCGTTTATGCATATTGCTACAACCACTGGTGAATCTATCAAAAGGTTAGGTTTTAAAAAAGTTGCATTATTAGGCACTAAATTCACCGTGGGAAAAGATTTTTATACCAAAACATTGATCAATGATTTTGGACTTGAAATTTTGATTTCTGATACAAATGGCAGACAAGTTGTCCATGATATTATTTATAACGAACTAGTTAAAGGGCAATTCACAAACGCTTCAAAACAAAAAATTATTGAGGTTATAAAAGAGCTCCAGAACCAAGGAGCACAAGGTGTTATTTTAGGTTGTACTGAGTTGCCTATTTTAGTTTCAGAATTAGATGTAGATATTCCTATATTTGATACAGGGAAAATTCATGCTTATAAGGCTATTGAATGGAGTTTGAATGATTCACCTAAATAATTTAACTCACAATAAAGAAAACATATATTATAAACTTTAACATTAAAGGAAGAAATTATGAAAACAACAATGCTTTTATCTACAATTAAAGTCTGCTTTATTCTTATTACAACTATTTCTTTTTCGCAAGAGAAACAACTAAAAGACCACATTCTTTTTTACAGTTCATTCTACGGAAAAACATCTGCAGACGTAGCTTTAGGTGATTCAAATCTGTATACAGCTAAAAATTATAAAGAAGCAGCTAATGCCAAAAAAGGTTTAAATGATTCTAATATTGTTTTAGCTAAAGGTAAAGGACTTTCAGGTGATGCGCTTCACTTTAAAGAAGCAAAAACCTCTGCTGTTTTTTATAAAGCTTATAAAAATGTAGGGTATAGTAATACATCTTGGAGTGGTACCGTATCTTTTTGGTTGCGATTAGACCCTAACAAAGATTTAGCACCTAGCTATTGCGACCCCATTTGCATTACAGATTCTAAATGGAGTGATGCTGGTTTATGGGTAGATTTTACAGTTCATAACCCAAGACAATTTAGATTAGGAGCGATGGGAGATATAGCCGTGTGGGACCCGAATAATGATAGCGACGAAACAGATTGGAACAAGCGTACAGTTACGGTAAACCCATCTCCATTTCAGTCTAAAACATGGACACATGTTGCAATTGTTTTTTCTAAAGTAAACACAAAAACAAAATCAGAATTTAAATTATATATAAATGGTGAATTTCAAGGTGTTGTAAAAGATATTAACGATCCGTTTACTTGGGACGCTAAAAACGGAAAAATTATGCTAGGCTTGGGCTATATTGGCTTGCTGGATGAGCTTACCGTTTTTGATAAGCCATTAAATTCTAAAGAAGTGAAATCTGTTTTCGAACTAAAAAATGGCATAAAAACTTTATTCAAATAAAAGTATTGATAATAACAATTTTTGGCTTTTACATAATATAAAATTGCTTATTCTAATTTCAGAATTAGATGTAGATATTCCAATATTTGATACAGGAAAAATTCATACTTAGACAGCTCTTAAGTGGAGTGTAGATAATAAAAAGTGAAAAAAATGAAGAAATACAATTTCTTATCTGATTATAATGAAGGTTGTCATCCTAATATTTTAAAAGCATTAGAGAAAACAAATTTAGAACCACAATTAGGATATGGAGAAGATAAATATTCGTTAAGGGCAAAAGAATTATTAAAAAAGAAAATGGAAAATTCTACTGTCGATATTTATTTTATTTCTGGCGGAACACAAGTAAATCTAATTGTTGCCTCTTCTATTCTAAAGCCTTATGAGTCTGTAATAACAGCAAGTAGCAGTCATATTGTTAACAACGAGGCAGGAGCAATAGAAATGACAGGACATAAAGTAAACACGATACATACTGATACTGGTAAAATTACTAAAGAAGATATTCATATAGTTTTAAATAACCATATGTCATATCCGCATACGGTTAAACCTAAAATTGTATATATATCGAACGCTACCGAAATGGGTACAATATATGACAAACAAGAATTAAAGCAGTTATACACTTTTTGCAAAGAGAAAGAACTTTATCTATTTTTAGATGGCGCAAGAATTGGGAATGCATTATGCAATAAAGAAAGTATGCTCACACTTCGAGACATTTCAAAATATACTGATATATTCTACATAGGAGCTACAAAAAATGGTGCTTTATTAGGTGAAGCTATTGTTGTAAATAATGATAAGTTAAAGAAAAACTTTGTAGTAAACATAAAACAAAGAGGTGCTTTATTAGCTAAAGGGCGATTATTAGGCATTCAGTTTATAGAACTTTTTAAAGAAGACTTATTTTATCACCTTGCTATGCATGCCAATTTAATGAGTACAAAAATTCGTAATAATCTGAAAGAGTTAGGATATTCACTTCTTACAGATGCTAATTCTAATTTGTTATTTCCAATTCTCCCTATTAAGCTCATAGAGCTATTGGAAAAAAAATATAGTTTTTATCGATGGAAAGTAATCGATAAAGAGTATTTAGTTATTAGGTTGGTTACATCGTGGGCAACCGAAGAGAAAAATGTAGATGATTTTATAAATGATATTCAAGAATTTAACAATGAATGCTTGAAAGAAAACTAAGATTCAATTAGTATTCGTCAACAAATAAAAAACAATCCAAGCACTTTTACTAAATTGTATTCTGAAAAAATATTTATGAAAACATTTGGAAAAATTCATGGAGATGTAAATAAAAGAATTCCTGTTGAATTTCAAGAGATTTTTAATATTGAACCTTTATTGCTAATAAGCAGTTTTATTATATATCGGAACAAAAACCAAACTTCATTACTAAAATGAAGTTAAGTTCAAAAATTATGGGGCATTGGAAATCTGCAAAACCTTTAATTGATTTGATAACCAGGCAAATAAAGTAATAATTATGGAAACAGTAAATATTTATATTTTTCTCTTCAATGGATTTTCTGATTGGGAAATTTCGTATCTAACACCTGAATTGAAAAAAAGTAAAAAGATTACCTTAAAGTTTTTTACAATTGATGGTTTGGAAATTACATCTGTTGGTGGTCTTAAAATTACACCCGACTTATCAATTAAACAATTAAAGTTAGATAATATTTCAATTCTAGTTTTGCCGGGAGGAAGTGCTTGGGAAGAACAGTCTATAAAGGGAATTGATAAGCTAGTAGAAACTCTTTATACTAAAAATAAAACCATTGCTGCAATATGTGCCGCAACAACATTTTTAGGTAAAAAAGGTTTCTTGGATAATGTAAAACACACAAGTAACGCATTAGATTACTTGAAATATATCGCTCCCGAATATAAAGGTGAAACAAAATATCAATCTGAATTATCTGTTACAGACAAAAATATAATAACAGCAAATGGAATTGCACCTATTGAATTTGCGAGAGAAATTTTTAAGAAAATCAAATTACATAACCGAGCGGATATTGAAAAGTGGTTTCAATTATTTAAGAATGGTATTTGGAATGAATAATATTAGTTGCTAACAAAGTACACGAATAAAATGAAAGCAGTTACACGCACAAGGTACAGCTTACTAAATGTTTTAAAAATTAAAGAGGCTGAAAAACCAACTCGCACAATTCCTTTTGCAAAATCCCTTTATAAATTTTCAAATAAGTTTTACGAAATTATTGAAAACATACAATTGAAATATTTGTCAGTTATCAATAATTGTTAGTTTTAAATTTAAATTATATAAATTGCAACCAATATTTATTTTAACATTTTACAACGAGGTTTTATGTCGTCATTTATAAATAGCGGATTTTCAAATCTATCAACAAGAGTAAACTTGGGTCAATCAAAAGAAGGATTCGTAGTAAAAGTGTACTCGCATTTACTACTTGCAATATTGGCAGTTGTAGCTTTGGAGGTTTATTTCTTTGAAAGTGGAATTGCAGAAACTGTTGCACAGTGGATGTTTAGTATTCCTTGGCTTGCAATACTTGGTGCGTTTATGGTGGTTGCTTGGTTGGCTAGAAAAGTAGCTTACAAAGCTGAGTCGTTAACACTCCAGTATGTTGGCTTGGGTGGATATATTATTGCTGAAGCATTAATTTTAATTCCCTTGTTATATCAAACAGATAGAATTGCTCCGGGAGCAATTGAAAATGCCGCAATATTTACTGCTGTTGGTTTTACGGCTTTAACTGCGATTGTAATTATTACTAAAAAAGATTTCTCTTTTTTACGGTCTATGTTAATGTGGGGAGGTTTTATAGCTTTGGGTTTAATCATCATTGCACTTCTATTTAAATTTAGCCTCGGTATTTGGTTTGATGTTGCTATGATAGCAATTGGCGGCGGTAGTGTCCTTTATGATACTTCAAATATTATGAGAAGATACAGTAAGCACAAATATGTTAGTGCTTCTTTATCGCTGTTTGCTTCCATTGCGCTAATCTTTTGGTATGCCCTTAGAATGTTTAGACGGTTTGGTAGGTAAGATTTCAATATAAACTAATGTAAATAACAAATTATATGTAGTATTGAGTTTTTCTTAACACTTAGTTTTTTTCAATCATTATTTAAAATAACTTATCTAGACTGAATAATTTTTATAAAACACCTACTTTGTTTAAATTTTGGAACTCAGTATTAATATTCGATTTTTAAATTTTTATTACATTTTTTTCTCCAAACCATTCCTTAGCTTTTGCTATTACAGAATCATTAGGAGAATAATAATAAACTGCTAGTTCTTCTTTTGCTCTTGTGCAACAAACATAAAAAATTTTTTGTGTTCTTTCTAAAACAGAAGGAGTTCCTGTTCCTAAAAATAAATTCTCAAAATTATAATTTCTCCAGCCACCATTATCAAGCACAACCAACACCTTGTTAAATTCAGCACCTTTGGTCTTATGTTGTGTGGAAAAAGGGGTATACCCTTCTAAGTAATCGTATAATTTTTGAAATTCTTTGAACTGAACTTTTTGCACCCTATTATATACATACTCTTTTTCAAGTTTAAACTTCTTTAAATAATCATCAATCAAACATATTCCTTTCTCATCAGCTTCAATTATTACTTCTTCTATCGTTTTATTTTCAACAGCAACTAAAGATTCTATATTTGCTTTTAATGTACGTTTATCTTCAATACAGCAAATGTTATGGCGATAATCGGTCACTCTTAAAAATTCATTATATTGTTTATTAAGGTAATAAAAAATATTAGTTTGAATTTTAAAAAGATGTCTAATCAATGAATCACGCTTTGAACCTTTTTTGTTTTCATCCTCTTCATCTTGTTTTTTGTCGTCTAATAATTGATCTTTATCTACATAAATCTTTGAAAAAATTTCCCAATTATAATTTAAGGCTTCTGCATATAAAGTTTGATCATTATTAATAAAAGTTTCCATCCCATTTGTAGGCATTATTTTATTCAAATCTCTTCCTGTTTTGCCTTCCTTTAAAATATCAATTACTTCCCCAAATGTTTTATCAGAAAAATCTCCTTTAACTCCATTGTCTTTAATATACTTTTTAACCCTACTTTTATAACTTAAAATTAAGTCACTATTATAAATACCCATTAAATTTCTAATGCCCGCTTTGTCTGCTATCAAGTTGTGTGTTAAATTGAGTTCTTTAGTCTCTTTGGTATTTATAAAATCCCAATCAAGGCAATTCTTAAGTTTATCAATGTCATATTCATTAGAATAGAAAAATCTTACAATACCATTTTTAACATTTCCACCTTCATCCATATTTGGAGCATTCATATCTTCTGATGGTTGTTGCTCTAATCCGTCAGTTCTTAATTTGTTAGCTAAATCAATTATTAATTGAGGATTTCTTCTATTTTGTTCTTTTTTTACTTCTTTTACTTGATCTTTCTTTTCTCCTTTGTGTTCATCTAAATTTCCAACTGTATTGTCGTAAATGGATTGCATTGCATCCCCAAAAAAACCAATTACATTTTTTTTCTTACTTTTTTTAAAATGTACAAGAAATATTTCAATTACTTTATCGCTGGTATCTTGATATTCATCAATAAAAATGAATTTGTATTTATCTTTTACTATACTACATAATTTTGGGTATGTTTTGAATAAAAGGTTAGCAAGTATTAGTAATTCATCGTGAGATATAATACCCTCTTTTAACTTTAGAAATTCCTTGTACTGAATTCCTTTTTCAAATACATTAAAATATGTGTTGGGTACAGGATTTAATTCATCAATTTTAATTTTCGTTATTTCATCATCATTTGCTAATTCAATTAAACATTTTTTAAGTTCATTTTGAAAATGTTTTATATTATCCCACAAGAAATCGTGTATAGTTGTAACACTTAAATTTTTATGATTAACCCTTTCTTCAATTTCTTTAACAGCTGCATTAGTATATGTCATACAGGCTACTTTGGTTGTAGGATTATCTTCTATTACTTGTTTTATAATTTTAACAAGTATATATGTCTTTCCACTTCCAGCACCTCCACTTAATAAGAAATTATTTCCATTTTGAATGTGATTCATTATTTGCTGAAACTCGTTTGGTGCTTCGATATTTTTTAATCCTGTTTCAACCACGATAGACCTTCTTTAATGTATAGTGGTATTTCCCAATTAGTAAGATTATTATTTGAATGAAATAATATGTCCAATGCAAAATGTGTTTTCTTTTTTATACAGTTTTTTGCGAGTTCATAAGAATCTTTATTTTCATCATTAAAATAGTTTGTTTTTTTCAAACCTTTAAAATCATCTTTATTCTCTTTTACAAAATCTATATTTATTTCTATAAAGGCATCTTCAAAACTTCTAGCATTTACACCATTTTCTTCTACTTGATAAACTATACATAGTTTACCATTTTTATTATTCGACCAACCATCATTAGTTTTACAAAAAATTTTATTATCAAGAGTATATTTTTTTAAACTATCAAGAGAACAATTATTAAAGAAATATTTTAATGCATCATTAGAATAGTCTTTGCCATCCTTGACCCTACATCTCTTAGAATCAGAATTAACCGAATCGATATCAGCTATTATCAAAGTCTTAATTCCAACAAAATCTATAAAAAATTCAAATATTTGAGAATATGCACCAACTTCAATAATGGAAATATTTTGAGATGACAAAGGTAATTCATTATCACCAAGACTTTCTTCGTTATCAATTTTCTTCATAAAAGTTGATATTAAAATTCTTTCAGTATCACCTTCAATTAAAACTGCCTTATCTGCGAAAAAAATTTCAGATCTGCTCAAAGTTAGATACTGTTTCAAAAATTGATATTGTTTAGTCTCTTTTTCATATTTGTTTTTAAGTTCTAACAAATTTTTTACTACAATATTGGTTTCACCTTCTTTTCTCAAATATTTTATATCATCGAAGTCACTTTCAGAAATAATATGAGACGAGTGAGTAGTAATGATAGTTTGTAGTTTTCTATTATTTTCATCATCTCTTTTAATTCCTTCACCTAATATTTTTTTTATATTTTTAATAAAAACATATTGCATCTGAGGATGTGTATGAGCCTCAGGCTCCTCTATGAATAGTAAATTTATATCAGACGGCTTTTCATCTTTATTTTTTTTAAATTCTTGAATAAGTATTTCGATTTCAAAAATCATACTGATTAGATTCATATAACCTAATCCATTATTATACTCAGGTAATGTTGTATCGTTATGTTTGTACATAACCGTAGTATTCCCTTCTAATAATTCTCTGTGTTGCAGTGTTGATTCTATAATTATAGAAGAATCCCCCTTTTTTATTCCTCCAAACTTTTTTACTTTCTCAACAACGTTTTCAAATAGGGTTGAATAAATCTCACTCAAAACAGTATCTGTTTCAATTAATTTCTCTTTGAATTCATCTATTGCTTCATTTTGTGCGTCACTAGTCTCCGTTTTTTTTTATATTTTAGAAGTCTGAGCTGATAAGGTTTTATCCGTTTCTTTATTAGTTACACTTCTTTTAGCTGGAATAAATTTAAAATTAATTATTTCTTTTATTGATATTTTTTCTTTGTCTAAATCAATAAATACTAAATCGTTCTCTATACCAGTTTCAAAATTATACTCAAGAGATTTTCTGATTGATTTGAAATAGTCTACTTGATACTTTTTTAGAAAAAAGAAAATATCTTTTTTCAGATACTTACTATTACTTTTAAGTTTTACAGTTTCCCTTTTTAAAAAATCTTTAAAACTATCTTTTAGGTTTTCTAAAGCGTCATAATCTAATACATATTCAAAGCTCAATACAATAAATCTGTTCTCTGGGTCTAAATCCATCATTACTCTACTAACATTAGCTAGATTATCTTTCTCATTATACTCTATGAAAAGTTTGAGTTTAATTCCTTTAGGTTGATATTTTTCATCTATCTTAGGAGATTCAATTAGGTTTTTTAATTCATTCTTAAAATCAATATTGAAATCATCAAAAGAAAACTTATTTTTTTCAGAGCCGTTCAAAAATCTATTCAATACTGTTAATAAAGAAGTCTTTCCTGTGTTGTTTTTGCCTATAACTAAAGACATAATTTCTTCTAAATCAATAGATATGTTTTTTAATAGTCTATAGTTCTCAATCTTTATTCTCTGTATTTTCATATTAATTATATTTTCTCTTTTTAAAATTCATCAAGACACTTACGAAGCTTTACTAGTCTTACAATAAATACCAACTAATCATTAGTAACAAAAACAACAAATTTCCTCAAAAAGAATTATAAAGTATTTGTTTTACCTCTCCACCAAAATCAAATTAACCTCTTTTTCTTCTCCATTTCTATCAATAGTTAAATTAACTTCATCACCAGGTTTATGTTCTTTTAAAAGATTTGAATAATCTTTCAGACTTTTTACAGCTTTTCCATCAAACTTTTTAACAATGTCACCAACTTGCAAGCCGGCTTTTACTCCAGGAGAATCATCAGAAACTGCGGCAACTCTTACACCTTCCCCTGAAAAAGAAAAGTCCGGCATTACACCAGTAGAAACTTTTCTCCCTTGATTTGGTTTGCCACTTTTCCCTTTTGCCTTTTTACTTTTACCTTTAGTCTTTCCCGTAAATGCTATTGGCTCTTCTCGTTCAGCAAGATAAACTAAAGTTTCTTTAACTACAGTTGCAACTTTAACTAATCCGTCTGAATCAATTTTGTCAATAGTATCAGTTGGTCTGTGGTAATCAGAATGTGGGCCAGAGAAAAATTGCACTGCCGGAATTCCCTTTTCAATAAACGCAACTTGATCACTTGCATCTAATTCTTGTGTAATAATTTCAGTACCAACACCTGTTGTATATTCAGTTCCCATAAAAATAAATTTCCATTCACGAGCAGTGTTTCCATTAAGAATCATTATCTTTTTACCAAACAATCTTCCAACTGTATCAAGGTTTAGATTTACTAACAATTTATCAGTTGGCGATTCCCCATAATTTTTAACAAAATATCTTGCACCAATCAATCCAGCTTCTTCAGCGGTGAATGCTACAAAGACTATAGTACGAGCTGGCTTAAGAGATTTACCAAGAACCTTAGCCAGTTCTAACATTACAGCAACTCCACTTGCATTGTCATCAGCTCCATTATGAATTTTGTTTTCATTGCCGCTTCTTACATCCGGCCATCCTAATCCAAGGTGATCATAATGTGCCGATATAACAACAGCTTCAGAAAGGTTTTTGTTTGTACCTGGAATTATTCCAATTACATTTTTTAGTTTTAATTTCCCTTTGTCAGTAAAGTTATGTTCAAAGTTTTGAAAGTAAGTATTGCCATCTCCACCAGTTTGCAAACCATACTCTTTAAATTTATCAGCTATATAATTTGCTGCTGTTTCTATTTCGGGTTGGTCAATTCCTCTTCCTTTCATTTCATCAGAGGCTAACAATTCCACGTGTTTCATCATTCTCTTTGCTGAAAATACGGGAGCTAACTTTGCAAGTGCTTCTCGTTTTTCTAACTTAGGTTGAATTGTTTTTCCTTTTTCATTAAGCGATTTTATTAATGGAGAATTTGTAACATGCCACTGACCTTTGGCAACGTTAGATGGTTCGTCTCCTTCAAATGCAAGATAGCTGTACTTTCCATAGTGCGGCAGTTTTCTAATCAACCCAGGAATTGCAGCTTCGTTATCTATTATTAACGATAAAACAATTTGTTTTTGATTTGCCGGATTCTTGACAGACACGAAGAAACTTTTATTATCCATTGAAATAGTTTTGTTCGCAAGTTTTACTGAGTCTGAAAGTATTTTTGAATTGTATTGAGTTAACGATTTATTAATTGTTTGAACATTATTGTTAGTTCCCAAAATCCAAACAGTTTTATCAGAAGGAAGTATTTTTATTTCACTTTGATTTTTAATTTCAAATTTATCTTCTTTATTTTTCATCCAACTGTTAGCAAATTTCTCATAGAGTTTATAATTTTTATCTGCTGTTGAAGGTAAAATCATTAAAGCTTTTTTAGAACCATACGCTTTTGTAAACGCTGGCGGAGTTTCATTTGCATCTAACTTTCTAAATACATCAAACTGTGCATCAACTAATATTTTGTACGGTTTAGTTTTAGTTGTAAAATGAAATTTTCCTTCTTTCTCAGTCATGTGAAAAACTTTTGTTTGGCTCCCTTCTTCTGTTACAAATGTTATGGGTACATCAAGAATAAAAGATTCTCCTTTCTGAGTTTGTCTTAAATTAAACTTAATAATATTTACATCAGTAAAACTTTCAACACTAACACCTTCTAAGCTTAAAATCGGTGCACCTTTTCGGCTGACCCATTGATCAAAAAACCAATTGAGATCTTTCCCCGTTACTTCCTCAAATGCAATTCTAATATCATTGTAAGAAGCTTTTTTATATTTGTTATTTCTGTTAAACACTTGGAACGATTTGATAAATTGTTCATCACCAACATTACGTCTTAACATATGAAACATCATTAAAGCTTTGCCATAACCAATAGCTTCGCTCGGTCCATCGTGGCGTGATAAAAATTTGCTAAGCGGAAAATCATTTGTCTCATTTACAAAGTTTGTAAATTTTTGTAAAGTAGAACGGCGATACTCAACTCCTTGTCCACGTTGTTCTTTGATTAGGTGATCTGCCATATAAGCGGTAATACCTTCGCACCAATTTCCTTTTTCGAAATCAACATACACACTATTCCCCCACCAATTATGGAGAAGCTCGTGCGGATAAGATGAGTGAAGTATAAACGGGAAGCGAATTATTTTTTCACCAAGCAAAGTAAAGGAAGGCATTCCATAACCGGTTTCCCAAAAATTTTCCACAAGTGCAAATTTTGTATATGGGAAAGGACCAATAAGACCTCGATACATTTCCATATATTGTGCAGTTGTTTCCAAATATTTATTTGCAATGCCTTCATCCGGAGTTCGTAAAAATGCCATCGCATCAACAGAACCCATTGAGTATTTGTACTCCGTAAATTTTGCTGCTATTAGAAAAACTTCTTCTTGTGGAGTAGGAGAATCCCAAGTATCAGTATGAATTCCATTTTCTGTTTTTTCGTCCGTTCGTTTTCCTTGCGTTACATTTTTCCAGCCTTCGGGTAGTTCTGTTGTTAAATTGAAACTAACCATTTCATCATCAAAAGTTGGAATCCAATATGTTGAGCCGGCAAGGTAAATTCCTAAATCGCTAATAATACCGGGCGATTCGCTAAATCCTCGTTGGTAATTTTCTTCACTTTGCTTAATTGGTGAACTGATTTTCCCAGAATATTTTAATGCTAATGTTATGTCTTTCCCTTTGTCAAAACCAGTTATTGAGTATTCATTTAACTTTAATGTACTTTTTGATTCCGCATCATCTCTATCCATTCCAATGTCTTTTGCTGAGAAAGATTTTTTCGTAATTTTTAATTTTAATCCGTTTGTTAAAAGTTCTACATTAAAATTATCATGCAACGTAAATAACAAATCCTCTTTTAGAAGAACTGATTTTAGCAAAAGTTCATCAACAACTTCAATGCTAGAAGTGCTTGGGTTGATGTTAACTTTTAGGTTGTGATGGATGTTTGTCTCTTGAGCAAAAAGAGAAAAACTTAAAATAAAAAGTGTGATAAAAATAATTGTGATTTTCATTGTTTGTCCTTTTGTAAATTTTTAATTAAAAAAATGTTGCCATTCTCAGTCCCTCTTAAAAACACGGGATAAACTTTGACTGGGAATCCAGCAAATAACGAGCAACTGGATTCCCGATACAAACATTCGGGAATGACAAAGTCATTTAGATAATATTTTAAAATCTATATTTAGTTATATTCTTGCATTTATTTCTCTCAACCATAAATCTTTCTACCTAACAATAATCTGTACCGGGCTTTCAACTTTCAAATATTTTTTTGCTACTGCTTTAACTTCATTTACGGTTACCTTTTTCAAGTCATCCAAGAATTTGCTATCATAAAGAATATCATTATGAAAAAACTTTGAACTACCAAGATAGTAAGCTTGGTTGATACTTGACAATCTCCTAAACATCATTCTACCGAGATACATATTTACAGTTTTTGTTAACTCATTTTCAGTTATTCCATTTGCAAAATCTGGATTGAAAAAACTTGAAAATTGCGGAACGAGTTTATCTACATTCTTTGGCATTGTTGGTACATTTATAAAAAACATTGCTTTGTCATTTAGTCTTTCTATTCCAGCTTTCATTCTGTATGCTAGACCTTGTTTTTCTCTGATGTTAAATATTATTTTCTCAGAGAGCAATAACGACAGTACTTGTAAAGCTGCAACATCAGCTTCCTCAACTGATTTTTGAAATCCATAATAAAGATGTGATTGCTCGCCCTCGCCATCCATTTCTATTTTTTCTTCCTCAACTATTTTGTTAAACTCCTTTTTTATAACTGGAATTGAGACCATACCCATTGGAGCAACCTCTACAAAAGTCGAGAACATTTTAGCTACTTTTTTTTGTGATACATAAGACACAACTGAGACTATCATGTTTGAAGGTGTAAAATAAGACTTCCCAAATTGCAATAAACTTTCATAAGTTAATTCTTGTTCATTTGTTACTTCTTTATTTTTCTTATATAGTATCTCATCTAGTTTTGAATTAAATAATTTCTTTGCAGATTTACCACGACCGCCCATCATTCCACTTGCCATTCCAGAAGTATTCGATTTTTCAAACTCTTCTTTTGTTGGGATAAAATTTAACATTTGGTGGTTAAGAAACTTAATTGCTGATTCAACATCATCGGCTAAGCCTTCAACACGTATATATCCAAAAGCTGGATCCAAATAAATGTTATCCATAGGAATAAACGGATTATCATTAACGGTAAAAGTAAAACCAAATTGTGCAATTTCTTTTTGTAGTTCTGGCAACTTCATACGCTTACCAAATATTTTGTGCCATATTTTTGCGGCACCTTTCCCAAACTTTGATTCGTAAGAAGATTTATGTTTTATTAAATAGTGAACCGCTAATAAATTACTTTGTTTGTTTTGCTTTACAATTAGGTCGGCTGTTTTTTTATTCCCAGGAAAAAGAATAGCAGCATTCTTATCTAAAGTACTTTTCTCTTTTAGTTTTACTTTGGGATGTTGAATTATTATAATAGGATTATTTGACAATTCCAAAGCTAGCAATTCATCAGTTGCCAGTCTATACCCTGCTCCATTGTACGATTCCAATATAGCTTCAATTCCTTCTTCAGCAAAAAGTGAAGCATTATATATTCCAAACATGTGTGGCTTTTCTGTATTCTTTAAAAACCTAGTTCTAGTTTTTACCGATTCGGTTTCCACAACTTCTTTTGATAGTTCAAATTTTGTTTTACTCAGCAACAAAATTATTTCGTTACTAATATCATTTAAATTTAAATCATTGTTAAGCTTTAACGAAACTTCTAAATAGTTTTTTACTGGGAAGATTTTTGTTGAGGTTGTCAATTCAGAAATAACATTATTATACTTTTTATTTAATTTTGATTTAACTGATTCAATTTGATTTTGTAATGATAGTTCTAGCAACTCAAAAAGTTCTTTATTTGCTGGAACATCTAACTCAAAATATAATTGCATTTGTAAAGCATCTCCATTGTAAAATCTGTGATAGGCATTTTTTGAGTTTTCACTTTTAGGGATTTTACTAAATCCCGTTACAAGACTGCTATTACTAGGCGTAGTAACACTACCCGGTTTATACTTTCCATAAATTTCCTTTAGATTTTTCAACATACTTTCAGTCTCAAAATTTCCAATCACACTCACAATCATATTGTTTGGAACATAATAGTTTTTATAAAATGTGTAAACTTCATCACGATTCATATTTTTAATAGTTTCGTAAGTCCCTAATGTTGGTAGCGACAATGCGTGTCCTTTATATATTATAGATAGAGCATTTCTATCCAATTGCTCATTTGGGCTTGCAAGAGTCTTTGCAATTTCTTCAAGAACAATTCCTTTTTCTTTCTCAAATTTTTCTTTGGGTAATACAGATTCAAATAACATTCCGGTTTGAAGCTGCATACCTTTTTTAATATTTTCAGCTGGTGTTACCATCATATAGTTTGTAAAATATTCTCCGGTATTAGCATTGTTGTAACCACCTATTCTATCAGTTGCATTGTATAATTCTTTTTGTTTCATAGTCTTTGTACCGTTGAACAATAAGTGTTCAAGCATATGGCTCATTCCACTTGTTGCAAAACTTTCATAAGCAGAACCAACTTTTACAACTGTATTTACTCCAACCATTGGAAGACCAGGCTTCTCAATTAGAATCACTTCAATTCCATTATCAAGTTGGTGAATTGATACACCACTTGGCAAAGAGTTTATTTGTGGTTGAGCATTTAGCGAGAAGGTCAATATTAAAATTAATAATTTGAACAGCTTCATTTTTGTAACTCCAATTATTTTATTTGTAGTATAAAAAATAATTAAATAACAGATTGTTTACTAACTTGTATTGTTGATTTTATTTTATAAATCTATTTAGTTCAGTTAACTAGTTAGTCCATTATTATTATAAATTTTTAATCACTTGTGTGTTGTTATGAAAAATTTAATTAGAATTATTTTTGTTACTTTGTTAATTTCGGTTGCAGCTTGCACAGAGCCAAGCGATATAGTTTTTGAAAGGAATGCAACCCTAATTTGGACTGGCGAGTACGAAGTTGATGGTTGTGGATTCTTTATTAAAGTTGATAGTGTACAATACAAAGCTAATAGCGAAAGTGTGATATCAAATATTTATAAAGAAAAAGATAGCACAAATGTTGTTATACAATATAAAAATTTACATTTTGACAAAGAATATTATTGTGTTGATTTACCCAAGGTTCAGACAATAGGTGTAATTCAAATTATTTCACTTGAGGAAAACTAAACTCAATTAGTCAAAACAATCAAAAGCCATTACCACGTAAGTGGAGTCATTAATTCCCAAAGTTTTATTGCTATTGAAATTTGTAGTTGATTCAGATTCATACATGGCAAAAGAACTTAGTCGGAATAATTGAATCCAAACAATCAGATCATTAACAGTACCCTGCAAATAAGTCATTTCACTTTTAAAAGCTGATGAGAAACCGTAAGGTTCAATTATTTTTACAGTTCCAGTTAGATTCATTTTTGTTCCTAAAGGCAATTCAGTAAATTTTAATGCTCCATAATCATCAATGCCATCTCGACAATCTTGCATGTTGGGAACAGAAAGACATAAAAATCTCTCGTCCTTATTTATTTTTAAATCGCTATAACTGAATTTTGGATTGGTAACTTCAACTAAAAACATTTTTACACTTTTAGTTGATTCATAACTAACCTTTGGAATACAATCTTGTTTCTCATTAATATTTATACCACAACTATTCAGAAAAAGAAGGAACAAAAACCCCCACAAAATTTCGTTCAAAATAATTTTCAACTTAACCACCCAAAAGCTGAATTGAAGTTATAGCCCAAACCATATTGGCAAGTACAAAATATGCAACAAAGGTCATTACACTAATGATAATACAAGTTGTTTTAACGGATGATTTTTCTTCTTTACGTTTTACCATTTGGCAAAGTTTATAAACCATAAGAACAATTAAAGTAAGTAGAACAATTTGAATAAAAACTAAGATTATCCAATCACTTGTGGATCTTATTATTTCTTGCTGAAGTATTACTGATAGTAAATTCATTTTAATATTATTTTTAGTTTGTTTTCAAAATCTCCTAATTATTGTAAAATTAGGAATAATTAGGAGAAAACGAAACTCTTATTTAAGAATACTAATTGGTAACTTCATCAAATTCTAAGTCAAATTACAAAAGCGTTCCTCCTCAAAAGATATCGATAAGTCATAACAAATTTCTAAACTTTTACATTGGTAAATCGATTATCTCCAATTACTAAACAAACTACTTCTTGGGGAAATTATGAATCGTTTTGCAAAATCAAAATATTACTTAACAATAATTTATTTGTTACTTATTTCATCAATTTCGTTTGCTCAGTTACTCACATTTAATTTGTCAAATACAGCTGCTACTGGTTGTGCTAACCATATGAACAACAACATTTATGCTTTTGATCAATTTTCGTATGATGGAACTTCTTCCTCAGTAGCAACAGTTGAAAATATGACTGCTGTTTCTGGAACAGTCGGACTTTCCTATACTATTACTCCCTTTACATTAAAATATTATAAACATATAAATGTAGTAAATGCAAATGGTAATTCTAGCACAAGTGGCGAGAGAGGTGATTCTAGAATTTACTCTGATGGAACAATCACTATAAAAGATAATGGCGTTACAAAATTAACTTTAACAAACTGTATATCACAAACAAAGGTGTCTTGGCCGGGATGGATGGATGGTTCTGGAGATGATGTTGTTGGAAGTGGTTGGGGAACTATTGATGTAGCTAACAGCGATGCTTCTTGGGTTACAGAGTTTGATGCAAATGGAACTGGTCAGATTTACATTGAATATTCATCTATCTCAAATGTTGTACAAGGACTTTGTGGAGATATTGCTCGATACGATTTTGTTATAAATCTTTACCCATCAAATTACTCCCGAACAATAATTACAAACTCAGTTTCTACTACTTTAAGCTTAAGCAAAACAACTTCAACTGTTGATATGTCTCAAATAGATTTGTCCTTTAATTTTTCTGCTGCTACAAACGGAGGTTCTGGAAATGACAAAAATGATTTATATGCTGAATTCAGAAACGATAGTCCTGGCGGAACTACACCTCTAGGAATAAATACACTTGGCTCCGATGGATTTTGGAATATTGGTACAACACTTGGTTCTTTTACAACAACAGTTACCTTTAATCTAGATTCTTATGATGGAATAACAGATATAAATGATATTAAAATGTTAAGAAGAGTAACAGAAGATGCCGATTGGGAAATTTATTCAAACCAATCTGTTGTTGGTAATACAATAGTTTGTACAAATATAAATGCTTTTTCTCAATGGCTACCAGGCTCTTCAGGTAACGATCCACTTCCGGTTGAACTAAATTTATTTACTGCTTCTGTAAAGAAAAATAAAGTTTTATTGGAATGGCAAACAGCTACTGAAATAAATAATTACGGGTTCGAGGTAGCCCGTCTCCGTTCAAAAAAACTGAACTTCGCAGAGGCAGGTTGGCAAACATTCGGTTTTGTTGAAGGACACGGAAATAGTAACTCGCAAAAAAACTATATGTTTATAGATGATGAATTACAAAATGGAAATTATTTTTATAGATTAAAACAAATAAACATAGATGGCTCATTTGTTTACGCAGATGTGGTTGAAATTTCAATTGATGGAAACTTTAATTTTCAGTTATATCAAAATTATCCTAATCCATTCAATCCAAGTACAACTATTCAATATAGTATTCCTAATATTACAGAACTTGGGGTTACAAATGTAAAATTAAATGTGTACGATATTTTAGGTAAAAGAGTTGCTACTTTAATAGATAAAGAACAACCTTCTGGAAACTACAAAGTAATATTTGATGCTTTCAACTTACCAAGCGGAGTCTATCATTATCAGTTAAAAGCTGGGAGTTTTATTGAAACTAAGAAATTTATTTTGCTGAAATAAAACTAAAAACGTTTTCCTCAAAGATTAAACTTATAAAGAATTTCGAATTAAATATAACTTTCATTTACCCACAACTTTATGTTGCGGGTAAATGAAAAACGCTTTAGCAATCAATTACTGATTTATTTTACTCACACTTATAAACTTTCTATTTTACTTAGCCCATTTTCCAAACTTACATTCTCATTTTTGAAAGCTTAGTTTTGTTTTTCTAATTTTTTTAGTCTCATATCTTGATACTCGATACTATTTTAAAAAATCGCGACTGCTTACGCAGTAATAATAGTTAAATGCCTAAATGGTTAAAAAACCCTAACTGCACGTACGTAAAGGGTGGTAGCCTTAACGTTGGTGTTCTGAGTACCGGTACCGAAACTCTGGCTCCACGCGGTGCCATTAAGGTACTCGGTAGAACTCCAATAGGCGCTGATAGCAAAATTTCCAATTGCTGTTCTTTGATTGTACATAAGATTCAATTCTCTTTTTGTTGGTAAACGCCAGTCTTTATAGTTTTTACCTCTTGTTTCGTGGGTAGCTGCATTACTTAAAACATCATTTGATTCATACCAATTAACACTTGTATTTTGGTCTTGCAAAGCAGCAACTAAACCGTGGTGTCCATCCGGAGTAACTTCTATTACGTATCCACCTTGGGTTAAATCTCCAACAGCATAAGTTCCGGCAACCTCTTCTGTTCCCCACATAAGTTTACCATCTTCGTTTAAAAGTCTTCTAGAGGGACCTATAAAATTGTTTTTGTTAAAAAATAATATTGATGCCGAAGAATTAGTTTCTTCAATAATTTGAAGTATGTTCTGATTACTACTGTTTTTGAAAAGAATTTTATCGCCTACCGCTGTTAGTCCCTCAGTTCCATTTCTTGAATCTCTTTGTTGTGTTTTTTCTTCTACTTTTCTTTTACTTTGTTTTGCTTCTTGAGCAAAGGCTGTGGTAAAGACAAATACAAAAGTGAAAAGGCAAAAGGCTAAAATATATTTTGTGGTTTTCATTGTTACTCCAAATTGTGGTAATGTTATTTGATTTGAATTTTAGTTTAATTGCTATTAATAAAATAGCATACTTTGTCCTATTTTACAAAAAGAAACAAGTGGTTTTTACGTGATGTGATTTATAGCACAATTGGAAGATTGAGAAATTTGGAATGCTGTCGAGGATTATTCCTCGACAATAAACTAGGAGTTAGAGATGACAATACTTTAGTTAAGTATTTTGGAGATTCCAGAAACGCACAAGCACTAGATTTCCGATCAAAAAATTGATAAACATTTATTAAAAAGAATATACAAGATTTAATCTCTTGAAAGCCTTTGAAACAAACTCTATTTATTTCTTAACCAACAAAGCAATATTTTCAATATGATAGGTCTGTGGGAACATATCAACCGGTTGCATTTTTACTAGTTTATATTTTTCTTCGCAAAGAAGTTTTATATCTCTTGCTTGTGTTGTTGGGTTACAACTTACATAAACAATTTTTTCCGGTGCTAAAGCAAGTATGTCTTTTACTGTTTTAGGATTCATTCCGGCTCTTGGCGGATCGGCAATAATAACAGTAGGTTTGGGAGTTTTTTTCTCTTCTAGCTTAGCAAGAAAAGATTTATTCAAATCTGTTTCAAACGATTTTACATTTGTAATATTATTTATTTTACAATTATTTTTGCCATCTTTAATTGCTGTTCTAACTGTTTCAAAACCATAAACTTCTTTTACAAATTCGGAAATAAAAATTGAGATTGTGCTTGCTCCAGAGTATAAATCATAAACAACTTCATCACTATTAAACTCTGCAAAATCTAATGTGGCTTGGTAAAGTTTTTCAGCTTGCAAAGTGTTTGTTTGGAAAAAAGAATTTGCACTTATTCTAAATTTATACTTTCCAATTGTGTCATAAATATTTCCATCCCCGTAATATACATTTTCAAAATCGCCATAAGCAACTTGTGCTTTGCGTAAGTTTACATTGTTAATAACTGTAGTAACAAAAGGGAATTTGCGTGTTAAATCGTTAGTGTATTCTTGCATTAATCTTTCATCATCCGTAAATGTAACAAGGTTAACCATAAACTGATCAAGACCAAAAGACTCTCGTAAAACTAAATTTCTCAAATAGCCTTCATTCTTTCTTGTATCGTAAATTGAAGTTTGTCGCGATTTGAAAAAGTCTCTTGTAAAATTTAAGACTTCTGTTCCTTTGTCTGTTTGAAGAAAACATTCTTCAATATTAATTACTTTACTAAATACTTTTGGAACGTGAAAACCTAATGCAAAGTTCTTATCTAATTCTTCTTCACTATTTATTTCATCAAAGGTAAGCCATCTTTGCGGAGTAAAAGAAAAATCCATTTTGTTTCTATAGTTATAAACTTCTTTGGAATGAATAATTGGAAGTATTTCAAATTCAGTAAAACCGCCAAGCCTTTCAAAAATATCACGGACTTGCTCATGCTTATATTTTGCTTGTGCATCGTAGTTTAAGTCTTGTTGTTTGCAACCACCACAAACTCCAAAATGTTTGCATTTAGCTTTTATTCTTTCTGCAGATGGCTTAATAACCTCAACGGTTTTAGCTTCTCCATAAGATTTTTTAAGTTTGAATATTTTTGCTTTTACAATATCTCCAGGGTAAGAGTTATGTACAAATATCACATACTTTTTATCACCTTCAGTATTTACACGTTCAAGTAGCGATTGATCTATTCGGACAATTCCTTTTCCTTCAAAAGCATATTTTTCTATTTCAAATTCTACTATGTCGTTTTTTTTCATAATTTTTTTTATTCACAAAACAGTTTGTCATTTCCTAATGCCTTTATCGGAAATCCATTGTTTATGATGCCTGGATTCCCAGTCAAGCTGGGAATGACTAACTCTTCTTATTTTTAATATTATTTTTTTTCAGCAACAATGCTTCAAAACCAATAAATTTGTCAGCTCCGTGCCTTAAGTATGCTTTGCTTTCGTGACTAATTTTATTAACTAATTTTTTGTAGTAAGATTTTTCATTTTCTGTTAGGTCTTCAATTTTTCTTCTCAACATTTTTTCATTTGTTGAATAATATTCATTAAGCGTAAATGAAATATCTAACCAATCAATTGGTTCGAATTTTCTATCGGAATAATATTTTTTTAGCTCATCTCTAAGCATTGGGTTAAGATCCGAATTCTCAAATATTTCATCAACGTAAATTGGTACTTCTTCCTGTAGTTTTATAACTTCTCCAACACAGAAATAAGATTTAGCTTTAAGTACTCTTTTTAATTCCTTTACAATTTTATTTCGTCTAAAGTTAGAAATAGAACCTTGTGCAAAAACTAAATCAAATGTTTCATTGTCATAATCAGTTCGTTCAAAATCCATTAGTTTAATTTGAACGGAATCGTCATCGTTCAATGATAGATTTGAGTTGATAAGAGATTCATAATCTTCAACAATAACTTCAACATTTTTAGAAGACTTATTTTGCAAAGCTTGCGCGACTTGAACACTTCCCGAACCAACTACAAGAATATTAAAATTTTCAACCTCTACTTTATTCAGTAGAAATGAAATTTGTTTATTTAATCCTGGGAGCAATATTAATTTTGAATTTTCCATACACGAAAGATAAGAAGAACAAAAGAATTTTTAGTTACCTAAATAGGAATTTACAGTTTTATTCCATCCACTTTTATTAATTTCATTTAACAATGCTCTATTAATAGGTTCTCTTAGTTTACTATTTGTTGGGAGTGCAAAGCCATAATTAATTGGATTAAGAATTAGAGGCAAGACTTTAATTTGATTTGAAATATTATTCGTTTTAATAAAATATTTTAGAATTGGTGCATCGTAAATAAAAGCATCTAATTTATTTTCTTGAATTAACAAAATTCCTACTTGTACATTTTCTGTCGTTATAAAATTCATTCCATTTTGATTTAGATAATCTACACTCGATGAATTTGCAACTGTGCCAACTCTTAAATTATGTAAATCACTTAAATTACTAATGTCATACTCCAAACTATCAACTGTTAATGCTGAAGCTATTGCAGCAGTAAAACCGGAAATCATAATTAGTCCAGCAAACATCCAAACAATAGCTATAATTCTTCCTCCTGTTGTTCTCGGAGTTTTATCACCATAACCTACTGTTGTCATTGTAACAGCTGCCCACCAAAAACTTGAGCCTAATCCTTTAGTTATTCCATTTCCAAATTGTTCTTTGTTCTTTTTCCTTTCAAACAGCCAAACAAAAAATCCGACAAGAAAAAGAATTACAAAAATTACAAGTACTACATTTAAAAATTGTTTTGAAAATATATTTTGTGCTACACTTAATAAATTATTTCTTGCTTTGTTAGTTGTTGCAATACTTAACCCTGTTGAGAAATAGGAGTGAGTAAAATCAAAATGTTTTTCTCTTTCCGAGGTAATTGTTAATGGAGAAACAGCAATATCAACTTCATTATTACTTACCGCATCAATTAGTTCTTGCAAAGTAAAAGTTTTAACTTCATATTCTACGTTCAAATCATTTGAAATTTTATTCCAAAGTTCAAACGAAATACCATTGAATTCATTTCCTTTTTTTATTACAAATGGTTTGGCAATTTTAGTTCCAACAATAATTTTAGCTTTTTCATTTTTGTTAGGAAATAATACTCCAGTAAAAAACAAAACAAATATTATTATTTTTTTCATTGTGATGAGATTTAATAATTAAAATTGAAAGATAGGTAAAGGTAGAATAATTTACGTCAAGAGAATTTATTAAGGCAATAAAAAAGGGACTTAAAAAAAGTCCCTTTTTTGAAAATAATATTTGAATAAATTATTAGTCTAAAACCTTAAATTCTATTCTTCTATTTTTTGCCATTCCAGCTTTTGTACTGTTAGTTGCAATAGGATGTCTTTCGCCATAACCAACAGCAGTTAGTCTTGATGAAGAAATGCCAGATTTTATTAAACTACTTTTAATTGCATTGGCTCTTCTTTGAGAAAGCGATTTGTTATAAGCATCATTTCCTCTATTATCCGTATGCCCTTGAATTTCAACTTTAACATCTTTGTGTTTTTTAAGAGTTGCAATTGCTTCATCTAAAATATGTCTAGAATCTTTAGTTACAAGAGCTTTGTTATAAACAAAATTAAGACCTTCTAGTACAAATGAATCGCCAGGAGCTAACACTTTTTCAATAATTGCAACCGGAGCTTCAACTACTTTCTCAACAACAGGTGCAACTACAGGTGCTACTTTGTCATCGCAACTTCCACAGAAGAAGTAACAAAGTAATAATAAAAGAAGTAACGGTAGTAACCACCATAACCATTTACTACAACCTCCTTTTTCTTCAACTACAGGAGCAACTGGTGCAGCTTTTTTAACAACTGGCTCAACAATAGGCTCTGGTTCTACTACTGGTACTGGCTCCGGAACTGGTTCTGGTTTAGGCATCAACATAAATGCAGACATTAAAGCACCACCAACCATTTTTGAACCTTTACCAATTTGAGATCTTTCTCCTCTAACCCAAGCAAGGTCAGCTAACATTTCATCTTTATCTTTATAGTAACAACTTCTTGCAATCTCTTGTCTGTTTCCAGCTTTAAGTGCATAGTAGTGATACTTACCATCTAATGCAGTATCTGTAACCCATCTCTCATCCAATGGAGCATTTTTTATTACAGAATTTATTCCATTATCTCTTCCTGGTTCGTTGGTGTAACCTTCAGAACGAAGATAAGTTTTTCTGTTATCATCACAAAAAGCAAAGTAATGTTCGTTTCTATCTTCTCTAAAGAATTTAGAAAAACCTTCTTCATTAGCATAATCTTCACAAGGTAGGTAATCATCAATTGGTCTTTTTGGTGCTGCTTTTTCAACTTCTTTTACTGGCTCTTCTTTTGGCTTTAGTGAAGCAGCTGATCTCCAAACACCATCAACTTCTTGAGCTCCTTTACCAATAGTAGATTCTTCTCCTCTTACCCATGTATAATCAGTTTGCATTTCTTCTTTAGTTGCATATCTACAGCTACGTGCAATCTCTTGTCTGTTACCTGCTTTAAGTCCAAAGTAATAATATTTTTCTTCTTCATCATATCCATCAAACCATCTTTCATCTAATGGAGAGTTTCTAATTATAGAATCAATTCCATTATCACGCCCAGGTTCATTTTGATATCCTTGAGATCTCAAATATGTTTTACCTGATGCTGAATTATAGGAAAAATAAAATCTCTTATCATCTTCTCTAAAAAACTTATCAAATCCTTCTCCGTTTTTATAGTCTTCGCAAGAAAGATATTCGTCTATCGGTCTTTTGTAATTGTGTTCATTTTCCATATTACCATACCTATTTAGTTATTAAGTTATTTTTTGAGTTTATTTAGATTTTAATATAAAAAGAAATGATGTAAAAATAAAACTACATACTAAATTATTTTAAGTACTAACTATATTGCTTTAAATTTAAATACGTTGAGTTAAAAGGATATTTGTTTTTGAGTTCTATGTTTTTAGTAAGAAAAGATATGACTTTTGTAAGCACCTAACTCTACAAACAATCCTTCCTCATTTATTTTGTTGGTATTTCTGACATACTCTTTATCATTTAAAACATCTTTCATCATAAGTTTTTCATGATGATTTTCTACCGACAATTTAATTCTACATTGAGCTACTGAATCAGAATAATTTACAACAACTAATCTTTTTCTTTCATTATAAATTAATCTCCAAACAAGAATATTCTTATAAGTAAAACTACCTTCCCAAGCTGGAGCAGTAAGAAGTTGTTCCCACTCACCTTTTCTAAAAATATCCAAGTTAGTGATTGAAAGCAACTTTGAATAAAATGCTGACATTATAACATTTTCTTTTTCAATTCTTTCTCTTCCTAACTGTACAGGTAACCTTGTTTTTTTTCCTTCAAGTTGACCGTCATAATAAAAGTGTATTCCTTTTATTGTACTTATTATTACAGCAGCAGCTTTCGCTTTTTCATTTCCTAAAGATGTTATTGCTCTTTCTTCATCGTGGTTTTCCAAAAACCTAACTGATTTTTCTTGGTAATTATCTTCAGCATTGAGATGTCCACGTATATCTTCAACATAACCAGATTTTAATCTGTCCAATAAAGTTTTATCATAAGTAAAGTCAAATCCTAAACTTTGCAATTCCCATTCTAAATCCCAATATGCCTCACCAATAAACAAGAAGTCTTTTCTTTTACTTTTCACTTCATTGATGCATATTTTCCAAAAATCATTCTCAGGTTTTGCGTATCCATTTGTTTTAAGTGTACCGCCCCAAGTATTATTGAAAACATTACTAAGAGCTAACATTGCCATATCGCACCTAACACCATCACACAAGGTTGTTAAATGTTTTATAGTGTTTATCATAAATACTCTGGCTGCCGGATTAAAATAATTAACTTGTACAGTATCTTGCCAAGCTGGGAAAAAAGGGTCACGTCCGTGAGCAAATATTTTTCCATTAGCTATGCTAGATTTAAAGTATGTATGAGAATCGCGATTAAAAATTTCTTCGTTTGCTTCAACAAATAAATAAGGATTTGTTTTTAGTAAACTACTATGAACACTAAAATGATTTGGAACAAAATCTAAAATTAGTTTAACTCCTAAAGAGTTTAGAAACTTCTTTACATTCAAAACTTCTTTTTCAGTTCCAATATCTTTACAAACTTCATACTTATCAATTGCATACGGCGAACCGATAACATCTTTCTCACTCCAATTGTTTAATGCTCTTGTGTAACTATTTACTAAGCCTTCTTCAAAACAATATTCTTTTATTACACTTTTTTTGGTTTTCCAAATACCCATTAACCAAATATAATCCATCCCAAGTTCAGAAAGTTTTTCCCAATATTCTTTTGGAACATCTTTTAATGTTGGCTTTTTATTAAGGCTTCCAAATTTCTTTAGCCAAACTCTTGTGTTTATTTCGTAAAGTTTAGTATTCATTTATTTCACACTTATTTATCTAATAGTATTTTGGTTTAACTTAGTTTGCAATTTACTTTCTCCCTCAACTCCGCTCGGGATGACACTTGTTTGTAGTTTAGTCATACTGAGCGGAGTCGAAGTATGATATATACACATCTTTAATTCAACTGTACGCTTATTTTTTCTTTTCTTAACTCATCATTTATTTTCATAAGTTCTAAAACTTCGGAAGAGTTTCCAAGGTTTTCAATTTTATTATCATTAGAAATTATTTGTTCATCTATTTTTAACAGTTGGTATTTTTTCACTAAATCAATACTGTATTGCAACGGATCTTTTTTAATTTCTCCTGAACTCGCTCGCTTGTGCCAACTATTGCTAATTTGATATTCACTTAAAGACAATGACAAAATATAATTTCTTAATTCTTCATCTGTAATTTTTTCTATCATAGACGCTGTACTGTGTTTCCCAGCCAAATATGAATCGTGAACAATTTGAGCTAATGAACCAAGAGTTTTGTTTGTAAAATCTTCAGGCAAAACTGTATCAAAAATTTTATCCATTATTTTTTCATCACCTTCAAATAGTAATTCAATTATTTTTTTCTCAATTGGTCTAAATTTTTTATCAAGATTATCTTCTTGTACTTCTGCTTTTGGTTTTCCGGTTTTATTTCTGTTTGAACTTTTTCTGTATGAATCTTTTCTATATTGAGCTAAAAATTTATTTAGTTCACTTTCTAATAATTTTTCTCTGAGATTAAATTTTTTAGAAATTGATTTTAATAACAAGCTTCTTTTTAATTCATCATTTACAAGTGATGCTGATTTAACCAACTCCCTTATTGCTTTCGCTTCAGTTCCAGGGTTATCAAACATTCCATCTTCTTTATACTGAGCTGTTTGGAATTCTAAAAAATTCTTTGCTACACTTACTTGTTCTTCAAATTGTTTTTCTCCAAAATTATTTACGTAAGAGTCCGGGTCTTCTCCATCTGGCAAACTAAGCACACTAACTTCAAAATCTTGCTTTAGCAAAATCTCAATACTTTTTAGTGCTGCTTTTTTCCCGGCAGTATCAGCATCAAAAATTACAACAATATTTTTTGTGTAGCGAGAAAGCAAACGAACTTGTTCCTCCGTAAGCGATGTACCGGAAGATGCAATTACATTTTTAATTCCGTGTTGGTAAAGAGCAATAACATCCATATAACCCTCAACCAGTATGGCTTTGTTCTGTTTTCGTATTTCATCTTTGGAATGAAAAAGTCCGTATAAAGATTTACGCTTTAGATAAATTGTTGATTCTGGCGAGTTTAAATATTTAGCTGTATTTTCCTCACCTTGAAAAACTCTTCCGCCAAAACCTATTACACGTCCGTTAGCAGAAAAAATTGGGAAGATGATTCTGCTTCTAAGTTTATCGTAATAATTTCCATTGTCTTTAGAATCAATAAGCCCAAGTAGCTTAGCATTTTCTAAATCTACTTTTTGCTTTGTTGCAAACTTTAAGTAATTATCCCAACCCGGCGGAGCGTAACCCAAGCCAAATATTTTTTGAAACTTTGGTTTTATATTTCTTTCTTTTAAATAGTCTTTTGCAATTGCTCCTAACTCTTTTTTCAAAAGATTATCAGAAAAATATTTTGCTGCACCGACATTTATTTCATAAAGTTCTTCTTGTTCAGAATTATCAATAGTGTAATTGTCTTGGCTGGTTTCAATTGGAACTCCTACTTCTTCAGCAAGTTCAGTAACCGCTTCAATAAACGAAATACTTTTATATTCCATTAGAAATTTGAAAGCATTTCCTCCAGCGTGGCAACCAAAGCAATGGAAGATTTGTTTCTCTTCGCTAACAGTAAAAGATGGTGTTTTTTCTTGGTGGAATGGACACAATCCAATAAAGTTTTTGCCTCTTTTTCTTAGCTGAACATAATTCGAAATTAAGTCAACTATACTTCCGGCACTTCTTATTTCTTCAATTGTATGTTCGGGTATTCTCATTTAGGAAATGTTTTATCAAATTATTATAGAGTGCTATATTTACAAAATATTTTCTTGAAATCAAAACTTAAGACGTTTGTTCTATCAGAATAAAAAGTAAACACTTCACAAATCTATATAGTTTTTCTTTGTACTAAATAATCATTTAGTTATTTTAGCTCTATGCACAGCCAGAAAAAAATAAAATATAATTTTAACGATTCACTTGGTTTTATTGTTGTTAAAACTGGAAGACTAATCGAGAATCGGTTAAGATATAATTTTGAAGAAAAAAACATTTCAATAACTCCCCAACAGTGGGCAGTACTTACCTACCTCTGGAACGAAGATGGAATATCGCAACAAAAAATTGCCAATGTATTTTCAAAAGATAAAACCAGTATTACTCGTCTTCTAAATAATATGGAGAAGAATGGGTTTATTATACGCAAGCAAGGTGTAAAGGATAGACGAAATAAAAACATATTTTTAACTAATTCTTCAAAAGAATTAAAAGAAAAAAGTATTCAAGTTGCACAAGAAACTCTCTCAGAAATTATTGATGGAATTGATTCATCAAACCTGAAAATGAGCAAACAAATTCTAAAGGAAATATGTAGTAACATTAACCGTTTATAAATCACACAAAACTGTCTTCTATTTAACATCTTAATAAATATTTATTGACTTAATTATTTTCTTACTTTAACAAAACTTTTAGGAAGTAAACAAATGGAACACCTTGTAATAATTGGGAATGGAATTGCCGGTGTAACAACTGCAAGATATGTATGCAAAAATAGGGATATGAAAATCACAATTATTTCTTCTGAGACAAAACATTTTTTTTCTCGCACAGCTCTAATGTACATTTATATGGGACATATGAAGTTTGAGAATACCAAACCTTACGAAGATTGGTTTTGGGAGAAAAATAGAATTGATTTAGTACACGGGAAAGTCCTTTCTATTGATACAGATAATCAATCATTAACAATGGAAGATGGGGAAAGTATTAGCTATGATAAACTCGTACTTGCAACCGGTTCCGTTTCTAATAAATTTGGATGGCCCGGACAAGATTTACCTGGAGTTCAAGGTCTTTACTCAATTCAAGATGTGGAATTGTTAGAAGAAAATTCTAAAGGTGCAAAAAATGCTGTTATTATTGGTGGAGGACTAATTGGAATTGAGCTTGCCGAAATGCTTCACTCAAGAGGAATTCATGTAACATTTATAATTCGTGAAAATTTATTTTGGAATAATATTTTACCAAAAGAAGATGCAACTTTAGTTAGCAGACATATTTTAGAACACGGAATGGATATTAAGTTTGAAACTAATCTGAAAGAGATTGTTGCTGGAGATGATGGACGAGTAAAATCAATACTAACTGATAGAGGCGAAGAAATTAAATGTGAGATTGTTGGTCTGACTCCAGGAGTTTCCCCAAATATAAATTTTATTAAAGACTCAAGTATTGAAACTGGCAGAGGTGTTCTAGTTAACGATTTTTTAGAAACAAATATTCCAAACATTTTTGCTGCTGGCGATTGTATAGAAATAAAAGCTGAAGTTGAGGGAGAAAGAAATCGTTTTGAGCAGTTATGGTACACCGGAAGAATGCACGGAGAAGTTTTAGCTAAAACAATTTGTGGAAATAGAACAAAATACGAAAGAGGCGTTTGGTTTAACTCTGCTAAATTTTTAGATGTTGAATATCAGACGTATGGTTTTGTAAGCAACGTTCCAAGAGAAGGAGAAAAAGTTTTTTATTGGGTTCACTCATCTGGTAAAAAATCGTTACTAATAATTTTTAATGAAAAAGATTTCAAGTTTGTTGGGATGAATGTTTTTGGAATTCGCTTACGACATAAGGTTTTTGAAAGATGGATTGAACAAAATAAAACCATCGATTACATTTTAGAAAATTTAGGAGAAGCTAATTTTGATCCTGAATTTTTTAAGAAACACGAAGAAGAAATAATTGAAAAATTTAATTCTGAGAACCCAAACAAAAAATTAAAATTGAAGACGAAAAAATTCAGCATTAAAAAATTCATTGGAGCTTAAAAATGAATCAATTAAAAATTAAGCCTTTAGAAATTTACACACACAAACAAAGTGAACTTGGCTTTGTAGAAAAACTTGGTTTATCATTAGTGGGCTTTGGCACTTTGGCATTCCTTGTAAGTCTTACTGAAGTTTCAAATAGTAATCCCTTATTGTTTTTCTTTTTAACATTTGGGTTGGTTTCACTTGGAGCCATAATATATTTTATTCCAAAAATAAAAGCAGCACCAGCCGGAGTAAAAAATAATAAACTTTTCTTTAACAGTTTCACCTCGCGTAAAGTTGGTGCTTGGATTCTGGGAATTGTAATTACTGGCTTCTATGTTTTGCTTTATTGGTTTCCCACTACATTAGCAAATTGGATTACACTTGTTGAACCCTTAAGTCAATGGCTTAGAGGTACAAAAGCAGACCAATGGTTTTTGTACGGGACTTTTTATACCCTCGCAGTTTTGGTAATGGGAGTAAGAGTTTTAATTAACAAACGACATAACAAGTATCAAATTTTCAGAACACTTTCAGTTATGTTTTTCCAATTAGGATTTGCATTTTTAATTCCGGCAGTACTAATAAAGTTAAACCAACCTGAATTTTATTTTAGTTATTTCTGGCCACTTAAGTATCATTACTTGTTTCCTGGTTCTGTTAACTATTTAGCAAAGAGTGGTGGACTTGGATACTTTATGGTTTTTTGGGGAGCTGGTATGACGTTTATTGCAACCCCTATTTTATCTTACTTCTTTGGCAAACGATGGTACTGCTCTTGGGTTTGCGGATGTGGAGCTTTAGCAGAAACTGCCGGAGATCCTTTTAGGCACTTATCAGACAAATCTTTAAAAGCTTGGAAGATTGAGCGATGGATGATTTATTCTATTTTAGTTTTTATAATTCTTACCACAATTTTAGTTTGGCTTAACTCATATTACAAAGGCGAACTTTTAGGAAGTTTGTCAATGTCATTTTCTAAAACTTATGGCTTTTTAATTGGTGCAATGTTTAGTGGAGTTATAGGCGTAGGCTTTTATCCAATTATGGGAAGTAGAGTTTGGTGTAGATTTGGTTGCCCAATGGCAGCAATACTTGGTTTGTTTCAAAGAGCAAAATCTAAATTTAGAATTACTACTAACGGAGACCAATGTATTTCTTGTGGCAATTGCTCAACCTATTGTGAAATGGGAATTGATGTTCGCTCCTATGCACAAAGAGGAGAAAATATTGTTAGAGCAAGTTGTGTTGGCTGCGGTGTTTGTTCGGAGGTTTGTCCACGCGGAGTTTTAAAGCTAGAAAATGATTCTGCTGAAATTAGGTTTAATAGTTAGTAGAAACTAAATGAACAAGAAAAATGTTTTATATTCTTTGAATATATCAAATAAAGTGTAGTATTTTTTCATTCTAGTAAAACAAAAGTAATTTTAACAAAGATAATCCGTCTTTTTATTCTAAAAAGAGATAAAACGGTACTCTCTCTTTCCCAAATATTAGAGAACTATATTTTCTACATTTCAGAAACAACTCAAAAAGCTAATATTTCCAAATGGCAAGATAGTTGATAGTTATAAATATCAACTATCTAAGTGTTATCAATGGAAACCAGCGTAAATACAAAAACTCCAATCTATCCAATAAGAACTGCGGCAAAGCTTCTTGGAATTTCTATTCCAACTCTTAGAATGTATGAGAAAGAAGGTTTAATAATTCCACATAAAACAGAAGGCAACCAACGAATTTATTCGGAAGCAGATTTGGAAAGGCTTCGTTGTATTAGGCGAGCAATCAGTGACTCCAAAATAAGTATAAACGGAATAAAAACTATCTATTCGCTAATTCCTTGCTGGGAGGTTGTGAAGTGTTCTGAAGACGATAGAAAAAACTGCAATGCGTTTCAAGGTCACGAACAGCCTTGTTGGACTTTCAATCATCCGAATACTATTTGTGCAGACAGAGATTGTAAAGAGTGCGATGTTTATACTAAATATTCCGAGTGCGGAAAAGTAAAAGGGTTAATAAAAAAAATATCAGGATTTAATTAATGAACTCATTATCACGTAGAAGATTTTTAAAAATAACTGGAACAACATTTGGATCTGTAGTTGCAGTATCTACTTTAAGTTCCGTTGTTAAAGGTGCAAAAAAAGTTGATGAAAAAGTAATTGGAAATGCCTCAAAAGGAATTCAAAAAATTCCAACATATTGTGATGTTTGTTTTTGGAAGTGTGGAGCAATTGCTTATTTAAAAGATGGAAAGCTATGGAAGATAGAGGGCAACCCTGATGACCCACTAAGTAATGGACGATTATGTCCACGAGGAACAGGTGGAATAGGAGCACACTTTGATGACCAAAGATTGAAAACGCCCTTGCTACGTAAGGGAAAGCGTGGAGAAGAAAAATTTGTTGAAGTAACTTGGGATGAAGCCTTTGAATATATAGCCAAGAAAATGAAAAAAATTAAAGCTGACTACGGTCCTGAATCAATGGCACTATTTAGCCACGGAGTTGGTGGGGCTTTTCTAAAACACTTAATGAAAGCTTATGGAACTCCAAACTTAACAGCTCCTTCTTTTGCACAATGTCGTGGACCAAGAGAAATTGGATTTGAACTTACTTACGGAGATGTGGTTGGTTCACCGGAGCGGACAGATATAAAAAACTCAAAATGTTTAGTTCTTATTGGCTCTCACCTTGGTGAAAATATGCACAATACTCAAGTGCAAGAATTTGCTGAAGCAATTGAAAAAGGAGCTTCAATAATTACAGTTGATCCTCGTTTTTCTGTAGCAGCTGGAAAGTCAAAATTTTATCTACCAATAAAGCCTGGCACAGATATGGCACTGCTATTGGCTTGGATGAACGTAATTGTAAATGAAAAATTATACGATGATGAATTCATTAATAAATATGCTTTTGGTTTTGAGCAATTTAAATATGAGATTTCAGAATATACTCCCGAGTGGGCTTACATAGAAACGACTATTGATCCTGAACTAATAAGAGAAACCGCTCGTGAAATGGCAAGATATAAACCGGCAACACTAATTCATCCAGGACGACGTACTACTTGGTACGGAGATGATACTCAACGTAGCCGAGCTATAGCACTACTAAACGCTTTAATGGGAAACTGGGGAAAGAAAGGTGGATTTTATAATCCCTATAATGTTAATGTTCCAGGTTATCCTTATCCTGAATATCCAAAATCAGAAAAAGGTGCTGCTGATAATCCACATCATAAATATCCATTTGCAGAAGGCGAAAAACTTTCAACTGGTTTGCGAGATGCTACACTTACTGAAAATCCTTATCCAATTAAAGGATGGTTTGTTTATGCAACCAACTTAACACAGTCGCTGCCAAACACGCAAGAGACAATAGATGCAATTCAAAAATTAGATTTAATGGTTGTGGTTGATGTTGTTCCGAGTGAAATTGCCGGATGGGCTGATGTTGTTCTGCCAGAAACCGTTTACCTTGAAAGGTATGATGATTTAAATACAGCTATGTTTAGAGAAAGTTTTGTTTCACTAAGACAACCAGTTGTTGATGCTCCAAATGATCAAAAACCAAATTGGTGGATTGCAAAACAACTAGCTAACAAACTCGGTCTTCAAAAATATTTCCCTTGGAAAAATGTTGAAGAATATTTGGATACAAGATTGAAAAGTGCAGGACTAAGTTTGGCAGAACTTAAAAAGAAAGGCGTTATCAAGGGACAGCCAGAACCCATATATAATGATGCAAACAATGAACCGGAATTTTATACACCAAGTGGCAAGATTGAATTTTATTCTCATCAACTAAAGGAAGCTGGTTTTGATCCAGTTCCAAAGTATATAAAACCCGAACAACCACCAGCCGGATATTTTAGACTCTTATTTGGTAGAGCACCAATTCATTCATTCAGTAAAACTCAGTCCAATAAATATTTGTCAGACTTAATGGATGAAAATGAATTATGGCTTAACGCTGATGTGGCGAAACGTTACGGAGTTAAGAATGGAGAATATGTAAAGTTAAAAAATCAAGATGGAGTTGTTAGTAGTAAAATAAAAGTAAAAGCAACTGAGAGAATTAGAACAGATTGTGTTTATATGGTTCACGGTTTTGGACAAAGATCAAAAATGTATAGAAAGACATTTAACAAAGGTGCAAGCGACTCGCAACTAATTACAAAATATAAAACAGATCCAATTATGGGTGGAACAGGAATGAATGTAAACTTTGTAACTTTTGAGTGGGAGACATAAAATGGCAAGATACGGAATGGTTATAGATACCACAAAATGTGTTGGATGCCAAGATTGCGTAATTGCCTGTCAAACAGAAAACAATGTGCCTGATGGTTTTTGCAGAGATTGGATAACCACAGAAGCAAAAGGAAAATTTCCAACAATTGAAATGGAAATTAGAACTGAGAGATGCAACCATTGTACGGATGCACCTTGTGTTTCTTGCTGTCCAACTGGAGCAAGTCATTACCACGATATTGGTGGAGTTATTCTTGTTAATCACGATGAATGTATTGGCTGCAAAGCTTGCATAGCTTCTTGTCCTTATGATGCAAGGTATGTTCATCCAGAAGGTTATGTTGATAAATGTACATTTTGCATTCACAGAGTTGAGAAGGGAGAAGACCCGGCTTGTGTTTCAGTATGTCCAACTCACTGTATGCACTTTGGAGATTTAGATGACCCAAATAGCAAAGTAAATAAATTGTTGAATTCAAGGAATCATCATTCGCTATTGCCAGAAGCTGGAACGAAACCTAATATATATTATTTGAAGTAAAACCTTAGGATTTTTTATGAACGAAATAACAACAACACGACACAATCATTTAATCGATCCAGTTCTCCACGCTTGGAGTTGGGAAATTCCTATTTATCTTTTCTTAGGTGGAATGGTTGCTGGGATGATGTTAATCTCCGGTTACTTTTTATTTAAAGGAAGACACAAAGAAGAGAATTGTTCTTGCTACTATTTGCCTTACATTAGTATTGTTTTGTTATCAATTGGAATGTTTGTTTTGTTTCTTGATCTTGAACATAAACTATATGTGTGGAGACTTTACACAACCTTTCAAATTACATCTGCAATGTCTTGGGGTTCGTGGATTTTGGTTCTAGTATATCCAATTCTATTTGCAAGTGTTTTATTACGTCCACCGAAATTTATAACAGATAAATTTCCAATAGTAGAGAAATGGCGAAATGATTTTTTAGAAAAACCATCGTGGATAAAATATCTCGGAGTACTAACAATGTTCTTCGGTGCTGGCATCGGCTTATATACGGGGGTTTTACTAAGCTCGCTTGGTGCTCGTCCGCTTTGGAGTTCATCAATTTTGTGGTTGCTGTTTTTGATTTCTGGACTTTCTGGAGCTGCAGCTTTTGTTCACGTAATTGCAAAAGATGCTTATGAAAGAATGCTATTGGCTAAAGCCGATAACGCTTTCTTAATTATTGAACTTTTTGTAATTGCCCTTTTTATTATTGGCCTGAAAACTGCAACGGAAGTTCAAGCATCTGCTGCAGATTTGTTGTTAGTTGGAAAGTTTGCTTCTAGCTTTTGGGTTTTTGTAATTGGATTGGGAATTGTTATTCCATTGTTCATTCAATTGTTGGCAGTTAATCATAAAATTCATCATACACCATTAGCACCGCTTATGGTAATACTTGGTGGATTGATTTTACGATTTGTAATTGTTTCTGCCGGACAACACAGTCATTGGTTTGCGTTAAATTAAAGATTTAGTTTTAACAAATATATTGGAGAAAAGATATGTTCAAATTTAAAGATTGGTTTCATCATCACCATCATGATAATGTTCGCGAAGGCGAGTTGACACCTTACCATTACACAAATCCTTATTTAATAGGTTTGTTACTTGGTGTGGTTTTACTTGCAACATTCGTAATTATGGGAAGAGGGCTTGGAGCTTCCGGAGCCTTAAGTACTGTTGTAGCAGTTGGAGTAAATGCTGTATCTCCTGAAACAGCAAAAGGAAATGATTTTTTTCTCGGCTATCTTGGAAATGGAGAAACTAATCCATTTAAAAATTGGTTAGTGTTTCAAGTACTTGGTGTTATTGTTGGCGGATTTATTTCTGGAGCTATCGCAGGTCGTGCAAGATTTATAGTTTCCAAAGGACCAAGGATATCAAACAATAAAAGATTTATGTTTGCCTTTATTGGTGGAACACTAATGGGCTTTGGAGCTAAAATGGCTCGCGGTTGTACAAGCGGTCAGGGTTTAACTGGCGGTGCTTTACTTAGTCTTGGTGGATGGGCATTTATGATGGCAACTTTTGCCGGAGCGTATGCGTTTGCTTATTTTATGAGGAGGCAATGGACATGAATTTACCCTTATTTAAATTCGGATATTTTAATGATGAGGTTAGTTTAATAGTTGCTTTTATAATTGGAATTGCTTTTGGCTTTGTTCTTGAACGTGGCGGTTTCGGTAGTGGACGACAGCTTGCCGCCCAATTTTACTTTACTGATATGCGTGTGTTCAAAGTTATGTTTACAGCAATAACTTTTGCCATGATAGGAGTTTTCTATTTATCATGGATGGGGTTTTTAGATTTGTCACTTGTGTATATTTCAGATACATACATACTGCCACAAGCAGTTGGTGGATTGATATTGGGAGTTGGTTTTGTGGTTGGAGGCTACTGCCCTGGTACTTCTGGTGTAGCAATTGCAACCGGAAAAATAGACGCAATGTTTTATGGTGTTGGCGGATTCTTTGGAATATTTATTTTTGGAGAAATGTTTCCATGGATTGAAGACTTCTTTAATTCAACACATATGGGAAGAATTACTTTGCCGGAATATTTTGGAATAGATTATGGAATAGTTTTATTTCTTGTTATTCTAATGGCAATTGCAGGATTTACAGGAGCTGATTGGGGTGAGAAAATAATGGCAAAGAAAAAATTAGCAAAAGCAAAGGAGAGTTAAAATGTTATTAAAGAATTTTGCAGATATGCCACCAAGAAAACGAATTGGTCTGATAGCTATACTACTTGGTATCATTGCTATTTTTGCTGGAGACCCAACAAGTAAAGCACGTACTACTATTGACGCAAAGGAGATTGCTCTTCTTTCAGACAGTGACATAATGGAAGTACATACAGATGAATTGGCTGATTGGATTATTAAAGGAAAGTTCGATTACCGCTTAATCGATTTGCGTAATAAAGGTGAGTTTGATAAATACAACATTCCATCTTCTGAATGTCTTCTGGTAAATCAATTGTTAACATCTGACTTAGCAAGAAATGAGAAAATACTTCTTTACGGTGATAGTGAAAGAACTTCATCACAAGCATGGTTTCTTTTGAAAGCTGCAAAATACAAAAGTGTTAGTATTCTTAAAAATGGAATAGAAGGCTGGAAGAAACAAGTTCTCTTTCCAAAATGTACTTGCGATGTAAATCCTACAACCGGCCAAAAACATAATCATGCTAAACTTGCAGAGGTAAGTAATTTTTTTGGTGGTGGAATGCAAAGTGGTTCAGTTAAACCTACTGGAACAAAAATGGCAATGCCAACACTTGTAGCACCAGCCAAAATAACTCTTAAAAAATCAAGAGGTAAAAAGAAAAGAGAAGGGTGTTAAGGCTTGCAACACTTAGTGTATAAGAGATGATTAAATCTAATAGTGTAGTTATTTAAGAAATTATTTAAGAAGCTGAGATTTTCTTATTCAAAATATTAGCTTCCCAAAAAACTATTTTATTTTTTAACTCGTTTCTCTAGAGCAGTTCTGTGAATTAATAACTCTCTACCGATTGGTTTACCATCTCTAAAAGTTTGTGTTCGCAAACTAAGATCGCCTTCTGGTATTTCAAAAGTGCCAATATATTTTTTACCAAATTTAACTGGATATGTATTGTCAATAGTATAATAAATTTCAGTATTAGGTATTGAATTTTTTAAGCTACACATTAGTTTATTGTCATCTTTGGAAACAGTTACAATAGGATCATAAACAGCTTTACATATATTCTTGTTTGAATTTTTAAATCTCTCAAAATGATTTTCAGTCCGAGCTATAAAACTATCCCAATCTTTTTTTTCTTTGGAATTCCAAAGAGCTTCCGAAATTGCAAACGCTCTCGGGTATGTCATATAAAATGCAAATTGTAAATTCGGAATTTCTTCCGTCCATAAATTTGCTTGCCCACCCAAAATATTTTCAGCATTCACTCCTTCTGGAGCTGGTTCAAAGTTATAAGATTTTTCTAAACTTAGACTAGCATAAATTTTATTCTCAACACTTTTGTCACCTTGCATATAATCTAAATACGCATAGGTAGTTGGAGACATCACAACCTTATGTCCAGATTTTGTAGCTTTAATACCTCCTTCCATTCCACGCCAACTCATAATTGCAGATTCGTTAGACAAATCACCTTCCAAAATTTCATCCCAACCTATCATTTTTTTTCCTTTACTACGGATAATATTTCCAACTCTTTTCACAAAATAACTTTGAAGTTCGTGACTATCTTTTATACTATTTTTTTTCATAAACTTTTGCACCAAAGAATCTCTTTCCCAAAATCCGTGGTAAGCTTCGTCTCCACCCATATGAATATATTTACTAGGAAAGAGTTCTGAAATTTCTGTAAAGACTTTATCAATAAAATCATATACTTTTTCGTCTGTGGGGTTTAGTGTGTTATCAATAAACATTTTGAACTTACCATTCTCAAACCACTCAGCAAATTTAGTCCCCGGATTTACAAAACTTTGTTCTTTGGTAGTGGAAAGTTCAGGGTAAGCAGTTAAAGCTGCCATACTATGTCCTGGCATGTCAATTTCAGGAACTATAGTTACATTTCTATCTGTAGCATAAGCCACAATATCTTTAATCTGTTCTTGAGTATAAAAACCACCATAAGTCGTTGGTTCACTTTCTTGAGGATCACTTCTCTCACTTCCAAACTTACCATTTCTTTCTACTCGCCAAGCACCAACTTCAGTTAGCTTTGGAAAAGATTTAATTTCAATTCGCCAACCATTATCATCTGTTAAATGCCAATGAAACACATTGAATTTATACTTAACCATTTGATCAATATAAGCTTTAACCTCTTCAACTGAAAAGAAGTGACGACTTACATCTAGCATTAGACCTCTCCATTTAAAACGAGGATAATCTTTAATCTTGCATCCTTCTATTTTAATAAGTTCATCTTGTTGAGTTTTACCACTAGCAACTTCAGCAGGGAATAATTGTTGCAAAGTTTGAAAGCCATTAAAAATTCCAGAGGACTTATTTGCAGACAGCTTGATATCATTGGTGTTAACTTCTAGTAAATATCCTTCTTCGCCAAGTTCTATAGATGGCTTTTGAAGTAATCTAATAGTAATTTTTTTATCTTTTATAATTTGCTTTGTCCCTTGTTGAGTATTAGCCCTAATTCCCTTTTCTGCCAAGAATAATTCAAATTGTTCAACATATTTTTTGACTTGTTTATCTTCAGTCTGGATATCTAAATTTATTTTATCTTTAACCGCAAAAACAAGATTCGTTTTTTCATAACTGACTGGTGCTGGTATAATAAAATTTTGAGCTTGTGTTTTTTGTATTAACATAATTAGTAGGATGAGGTAAAGTTTATATTTCATAGCTTTTTTTTTATTGGTTCAATAATATTTTATTATATTAAATATAAATTACTTAATCAACCAAACTATTCAAAAATAATTTTCTTACTTGTTCTAGTCTTTCTCTTTTAATAGATTACTAATCCTATTTTTTTATTGAACAAATCATTTTAAGATTCGTCTTAAAAAGAAAAGTTAAAACTATGAGAAACAATCCATTCATTTTTGTAATTATTTTTAGTGTAATAATTCTACTAATAGATTTTTATACTTACCGAGGAGTTAAGAAACTAACTAATCTTTTAACAAAAAGAACCAAACAAATTTTTAAAATTTTATTTTGGATAATTCCGGCTATTGTTATTGTTGGTTTACTGATTTTCCCAGTACTCAGAAGTTCAATAAGTCCCGCTAACTTTCAACTTTATTTTCATTTCATCTTTGGTACTTTTGTTCTTTTTTATCTTCCAAAATTAATTTTTATTGTCTTCAATCTTATTGATGATTTAATGAATGGGGTAAAACATTTGCTCTCTAAGAAACAAGACGCGAAACAAAGTACAAGTGACCCAACAAAAATAACAAGAAGTCAATTTTTAACAAGAGTTGGAATTATAACTGCTGGTATTCCTTTCCTCTCAATTGCTTATGGAATTTTCTGGGGTAAATTTGACTTAACTGTAAGAAGTGTAAAGCTAGGTTTTACTAATCTGCCCAAAAATTTTAATGGATTAAAAATTGTCCAGCTTTCAGATTTTCATATTGGAAGTTTTTTAAATCATCTTTCTTTTTTTGAAGAAGTTGTTGACAAAGTAAACTCATTAAACCCGGACTTAATTTTATTCACTGGAGATTTTGTTAATAATGTTTCCGAAGAAATGGATAAATTTCTTCCGGCTTTAAGCAAGTTACAATCTAAATACGGAAATTATTCTATACTAGGAAATCATGATTATGGTGAATACGTTCATTGGGATTCTGAAGAAATAAAGAAGAAAAATTTAGACAGACTAATAAAGCTACAAGAAGATGTTGGCTTTAAATTGTTGCTCAATTCCTCTAAAAAAATTAAAATAAATAATGAAGAAATTTCACTAGTGGGAATTGAAAATTGGGGACTTCCTCCATTTCCGCAGTACGGAGATTTAAATAAAGCTTTAGAAAATGTAGATGATGATTCTTTCAAAATTTTAATGTCGCACGATCCAACACATTGGGATGAACAAGTTTTAAGTTATACAAATATCGATTTAACCCTTGCTGGGCATACACATGGTGCTCAATTCGGAATTGAAATTCCAGGTTGGAGATGGAGTCCGGTAAACCTTAGATATAAAAGATGGGGCGGACTTTACACAGAAGGCAAGCAACACATTTATGTAAATACTGGACTTGGTTTTATTGGATTCCCCGGAAGAGTTGGAATGCCACCAGAAATTACTTTGATTGAATTGGAAAGAAAAGCGTAGTCAAAAATTTAAGAATTTTAATTTCTACCATTGACAGTTTAAAACCGTTGTCTATCTTTTTTCAATTGTTTGCTTAACAAATCATAGTCAACATTTTGTAGTGAAACATTATTCTGAATTGCCAAAACTGCTGCTGTTGCTGCCGATTGACCCAAGACCATAAATACCGGCTCCATACGAATAGAACCGAAAGCAATATGTGTAGCACTTAAACAAATTGGTATTGCAAGGTTTGTACATTCCGATTCTTTAGGTATAATAGCTCTGTAACCAATTGGAAACGGTCCTTGAGCTTTAGCCTCAACATTTCCTTCATTTCTTACATATCCATTCTTAGTTATATACCTTTGAGTGTTATGCGAATCCATTCCATAAGCTGCCAAACCTATTGCATCCTCAACAATATCAATACCTTCACAATGTTTTTGTGTCATAACTAAATCACTAATTAGTCTTCTAGCTTCTCTAATATATAGTTGCTGTTGCCACCCATCATTTCTTTCAAACTCATCCTTACAAGTTCCCCAACGCGAAACCACATCTCTAATTCTTTGCGGTATTCTTGGGTGATATGCTAAAGACCACATAAGTCCTTGTTGATAAGTACGATGCTTTTCAATAATACTTTTTCTTTCTTCATAAGTAGCTTCAGGGTACTCATAATTTTGCCCTATAAAATCTGTTGAAAAACCAGTTCTATTATTTGTATCTGTTTTTCTATTTGGCATCTTACTATTTATCCAAGGGAACTCATTAAACCCAGCTTCATAATTCCTGAATAATAATTCGTAATTTAATTCAGCATAATCATGTGGTTTTGAAAAAGGAATTCTATTTTCAGGATGATCGGTAAGACACATTCTAAAACAATAGGCTTGTAGTTTTTTATCCGTCTCCCCTTGTTTGCCTATTTGCGTTGTATTAACATAAGGCAAAGTACCACTCTTTCTATCCCCTTTGTTTATATAGGGAGAAACACCATCTACAAAATTATGGTTCTTTCCATTTAGCGAAACAACTCCTTTGAAAGTTAAGCTTGTATCGTTTGCTTGAATACCATTTAGGTTTTCACCATATTGTAAATTAGATTCTCTCCCAACAGTATAACTGATTCCAGCAGCAGCCATTAAGTCGCCCTCGTAAGTAGCATCAATAAACATTTTACCAAAATATATTTCCCCAGTTTCCATTGCAATTGAAATAATTGAATTGTTCTCTTTTTTTACACCACTACTTCTATCTAACCTTTGATTGTAACTAATTTCTGCCTTTTCATCATTCAACATTTTGCGATACACACTTAAAGCTGTAGATGGTTCAAACGTCCACATAGCATCTTCATTTTCACTTGTCTTTGTTTGTCCACCAGTCATATACTCAGATTTATTTTGCCAGTTCCAATTGTCATTATTGTTATAATGTTTTTTTATGTTCTGATAAAACTCTCTTGAGATTCCACCAATTGCATGTTTGTTCCCAATATCAGTTGCTCCAAGTCCCCCAGATGTAAGACCTCCAATTCGAGAACTTGGTTCGATTATTACAACAGACTTACCCATTCGCGAAATCTGAATAGCAGCAGCAACTCCTGCAGATGTTCCACCGTAAACCACAACATCAAAATATTTTTCTTGCTGATTGGTTTGGCAAGAAATACTTAGAAAAAGGGAGATAATGATTATTGTTATTTGTGTTCTCATAGTAGTTTTAAGATTTTTTAGAAATAGTTTTTATAATTGTTTGTTTTTCTTTTTAGAAAGTAAAAACATTAGATTTTGTTTCATATACATAAACATAATAAAATCAGATATTCAAAACTAAACCATTTCTACTTTTATTATCCCGACGGTAATTAATTAAAAAAAAAAATGTCATTCCGGTTTGGCAACGTTTTTTGTTGACAAGGCCGGAAGCTCCAACAATAGCAAGAGATTCCGGTCTTGCAAAGAACGCAAACCGGAATAACAGTATACCTTCTGAGATAATAAATATCGTTCTATTACCGCCTGTTTAATAAGGTAGGAAGTGTATTGTTACGAATATAAATAGATAATGTTGAATCTACAGAAGCTAACTAACATAGTGAAATGTTGAATGCCAGAATTATTATGATTGTGTTGGAAAGAAGAAAGGAATCTATTTGCTGAATAACTACTAGTGCTACATATACTGCATAATTTTTTGACTAAGATTATCATCACTTCTCAAACTTGCGTTAAGCATTTCTATAGTACTTTCAATACTGGTACCTGCTTTCGGTTCAACTGGTGGTTTTCTATTTTCAACATTTCCTTTTGGCGGAGGTATTGGTGCTTGTGGTTTTATTTGAACTTGATTTGCATTTGAGATACTTGACATTTTTTAACCTACCCTAAGTTCTTGAGATACTATATTTAGTATCGAAATTAAGATATAGAACTTAAGAATAACAATTGTTTTCAATACTAGTTTATTATTCAAAATTATTTATTCGCGTAATAATAACTTTTCTTAGTACTTGAATAGTTCGTAATTATAGAGACTGTAAATAAAATTTGCTATTTTTACTTTGAAAAAATAGTTGACAATTTTCTAAGCTAGGATACAAATGAAAAACCTCCAAAAATTAATTTTACCAACTCTTTTAATTATTGTAGTTGGAATACTATACTTTTCTTATTTTGCTCCGAGTGATGAGTTAGGAAGTTTTTCAGATTTTGATAAAACAAATCACGCTAGCGTACCAATTATTGTAAAGTTTGTTAAAGAAAAAGGTTTAACTAGAACTACAGATGGAGGTTCTGTTTTTTACGTAACTGATATGGAAGGTACAGAAGTAAGAGTCAATGGTCCTCAAAGTATTCCTCCCGGAATGAATGAATCAAAAACAATTGTTCTAAATGGACACTTATCTGGTGATGGTTTTCATGCACATGGAATTGAACTTAGAAATTAAGTCTTAATAATTTTCATATCAAAAAAATCATTACTTTTTGTAAGTAATTATTTTCTCTATTCCAACCTTATAAATTCTGCTCAATCCATTTTCATATTTATTTGTTTCATTCAAGAAATCTTCAACTGAGTTAAAGCTATTATTGTTAACAAAACTTCTTTTACTTGTGAAGTATAAAGTGCTAGATGTAATATCTATAAATGGACAATAATCCATATATTTTGAATTAATATCATTACCTAAGTTCTTTGATGTACTCCAAGTTTCATTTTGATTTTTGTAACTAATATATAAGTCACCACTTCCTAAACCATCTTTTCTGTTATAACCACTAAATATAATAAATGATTCATCTGGTGCAATATAAGAGTTAAACTCATAACCAGTAGTATTTATAGAATCACTTAATGATACAGGAGTTGAATAAAAGTTGTTGTGCCATCTACTAAAAAAAATATCATCTTTGCCTTTTGAACTAGACAAATCACTAGTAAAGTATAAATTATTATTATTTGCAACGGAAGGATAAAATTCATTTCTTTCAGTATTTATTGGTAATCCCATATTAATTGGTTTTGACCAATCAGTATTAATATTTTTTCGTTCAACAAACCAAATGTCAAAATCTTTAGGCTCTTTTGTTTGAGTGCTTATTGGTCTATTAGAAGCAAAATATAATTTGAGTCCATTTGGAGAAAGAAAGGGTTCTATGTCTCGAAAATTACCTGAAAACTTTAATATTTTTGGTTCTGACCAAATTCCTTTTTTCTTTTTAATATTTACAATTATAGAAATTTCCTCTAATGGACTTTGCACAGTAAAATAAGCCTCGCTTCCATTTGATAAAATTGTAAAGTCTCTAATATTAGGATATTTTAATAGCTTTTGAAAAGCTGGTTTTACAATTAATTGCCCTTGTATTTGTAGTACTAAGATTAAAAAGAAAAACACAAATATTTTTTTCATATTACTTACTCAAACTTTTATAGTTACACATATTTAAAATCAAATTTTATAAATTAAGAATAGTATTTATAAAAAAGTAAAACAATGTATAAAAATCACTCCATTTTTTTATTGCTTCTTATTCTTATTTTATGCTCAAACATAAACGCACAAACATTTCGCCTAAAACGTCCTGTTCCAGAAAACATCCAACTATTTGGCTCTTATTTGTATGGAGAAGAAAGATTTTGGGATGAAAATAATGCACATAGAGGTGTTGATATTTGGGTTAATTATGATACTGTATATTCTGCTTCGAACGGAACAATTGAATTTGTTGGATATGACTCGAATAATACAACCGGTGGTTATGAACCTAATGGGTTTGGAAACTATCTGCGAATCAAAAGTAGATGGAATGAAAAAGATATTTTTATTTATTATGCTCACCTAACAAAACCACTTAAGAAAAATGGTGATGAAGTTGTTGAAGGAGAGCCAATTGCAGTCTCTGGAAATACAGGTAACTCAACTGGTCCACATTTGCATTTTGAAATTAGAGAAGAAACGTCATATTGGAAAGCGGAAAAAAACAGAAGGAATCCTGAACTTTGGTTTGCCAAAGAAGGAATGGGAGCAATTTATGGCAGAGTTCCTAATGCTACAGATAACACAAAAATTAATATTACTCCTGATCCAAAACCTAGACCGCCTTATACAACCTTTGAATGGGGGGAGACTTATAAGTTTGCAGATCCTACAATTTCTGGTGATGATATTTATAATGAAAATTATGCAATAGGAGATGTAAAGCCCGGCACCTATACTATTACTGCACTTAATGGGACTTACAAACGTATTGTAACTGTTGAAGCTGGTAAAGTTGTTAATGCAGATGAAGTTACTTCTGTTGAAAACAACAATAATAATGTAAAGCAATTTGTCCTTTTCCAAAACTATCCAAATCCTTTTAATCCAACTACCATAATCAAATATTCAATTCCACTTGTAGAGACGTTGCATGCAACGTCTCTACAAGAACAATTGGTGCAATTAAAAATTTATGATGTGTTAGGCAAAAATGTTGCAACCTTAGTTAATCAAATTCAAGAACCAGGTAATTACCAGCTAGAATGGAATGCAAAAAAACAATCAAGTGGTATCTATTTTTATAGATTACATGTTGGTGATTTTGTTGAGACTAAAACTATGTTATTAGTTAAGTAACAATATAGTTTGTTACTATTTTATCAAATATTGAAATTTGTTCTTCAATCCAATTTTTATTTTTATTTAATTCTTTTGCCATAACCCTTGCTACTATTGGGGCTACTTCCATAGAAGCTTTTGCATCTAACAAAAGCATTCTTGTTCTGCGAGAAATAAAATCATCAATAGTTCTTGCCATTTCATTTCTAACTGCCCAAATTATTTCGCCAACTACAGTTGTAAATTTTGGATGCAACAATTCTAAATAAGTACTATCTTCTCTAAGCAATTCTTGAATTGCAATAGCATCAGAACCATAAATCTCCAAACTACCAAACTCATCTGCGTGACTGTGATAACCGTGAATGCTTAGTGCTTTAGTTACAGTTTCTTTCAGCTCCAAATCCGCAAGAAGCATTGCTTGATCAATTGTGTCTTCAGCCATTTTTCTATATGTGGTCCATTTTCCTCCGGCAATTGTAACTAAGCCTGAACGAGAAACATTAAGTGTATGTTCACGAGAAATTGCAGCTGTGTTTTCATCATCTCCACTTTTTACTAAAGGACGTAAACCAGCAAATACACTAAGTATATCAGCACGTTTGGGGTCTTTAGTTAAATAACGAGCTGTATGTGTGAGTAGGAATCCTATTTCTTCTTCAAGTGGAATTGGTTCTAATAAAAACTCACTTACTTCTGTATCTGTTGTCCCAACTAAAACTTTATTGTGCCAAGGTATTGCAAAAATTACTCTTCCATCATCTGTATGTGGAACCATAATTGCAGTGTTACCTGGAATGAAAGATTTATCCAAAACAATATGAACACCTTGTCCGCTAACAATAATATTTTTTACATTTTCGTCATCCATTTTTCTAATTGAATCAGTAAAAACTCCAGTTGCATTTATCACAACTTTAGATCTTAAAGTATATTCTTTCTTAGTTTCCAAATCAATTGCAGTAACACCACTAATCATTTCATCATTTTTAATTAGAGATGTAACCTTCATATAATTGATTAAAGTTGCTCCTTGCTCATAAGCAGTTTCAGCTAAGTTTATTGCCAATCGAGCATCATCAAACTGACCATCATAATAAATAACACCTCCACGAAGTCCTTTAGTTTCAAGCGTTGGTAAGCGTTCTAAAGTTTCTTCTTTAGAAAGAATTTTTGATGAGCCAAAGCCTTCTTTTCCGGCTAGTGCATCATAGAGTTTCATTCCTATCCCGTAAAAAGGACCTTCCCACCAATCATAATTTGGAACAATGAAAGGAAGATCATGAACTAAATGAGGAGCATTTCTTTTTAGGATTCCTCTTTCTTTTAAGGCTTCAAGAACTAAAGAAATATTCCCTTGCTGCAAATAACGAACTCCGCCATGAACAAGCTTTGTACTTCTACTAGATGTTCCTTTAGCAAAATCGGATTGCTCAAGCAATAAAGTTTTATATCCTCTTGAAGCTGCTTCTACTGCTGTACCAATTCCAGTTGCTCCACCACCAATTATTATAAAATCCCAAACTTTTGTGGAATCTAATTTTGTAAACATCTTATTTCTGTTCATTTATTTACCTGTCAAATTTTTATAAATATTAACACATTTTTCTTTTGTTTTAATAACCCACAGATCTAGTTTAGTTCTATCTCTTACTAAAAACTCTGAAAGTAAATTTGCAAATTCTGGTGTTCGCAAATAGCCATAACTTTTGTGCGGATTTTTTTCATCATTAATCTCATAGTTATTTACAACATTTATCCCTTGTACTTTTACCTTATTTTCATTCTCTATATAATCATCTTTTAAATGATAATTTATTGCAACACTATCTTCTAAATCATAATAGTTAATCCAACTTCTTGTAATATTTTTTGGAGTAGATAATTTATGCAAACCAGGATTATTTACTTTTAACTCTTCTGCAATTTCACTAACAACAATTGGCAGACCCAATGGCGAACCCATTGTTACAAATGTATCTATATTTATATCTGTTGTCATCAAGCTACAAACATCGAACGCAATTATTGTTCCCATAGAGTGAGAAAGTAATAATATTTCTTTCCCTTCATGTTTTTTAATTACTTCTGCCAAACGATTTCTGATATTATTTTTTATTGAAACGATTTCATTCGGTATATCTCTCTTGCTGGTAAAATAAATGTCTAATTCTTTAAAATATTTTTTAAATACCATATCAGAAATAGCAGAGAAATTGGAAGTTAAATCATCATTCAAAAAAATCCAATCCATTTGTTTCTCAAGAAAGTTTAGTATTCTCTCTCTTGTGGAGTTGTCTCTAGGCTCAATTATTTCTGGCTCCGGCACATATTTCTCATCAAGGAAATAAAGATTTTCTTTATCTGTTATTTCCTCAGCAAGTGGCTTATCGTTAAGTATATCAGCCCAATAGGCAAGTTCAAACTTTGGGACAAATTCATATTTGTCTATTTTCTTAAGTCCCTCACACATTGCGTCAATCCACCATCGTTCAAGTATTTCTTTAGATGGTTTATTTCCTAATCCGTGAATTCCAATTATTATTTTGTCCAAATATTTTCCTAAAATAATTTTATGCGTAAAAATACTAATGTATATAGTAAAGTAATAGCAAGAAGTGAGGCGGTCAAATTACATTGTTGCAATTTCATTTTTCAACCATTGTGCTTTGTCAGTAGTAATTCCGTCAACTTGCCATTGTATTAATTGTCTAGTTTGTTGAGGATTGTTAACTGTCCAAGTATAAAGAAGAAGATCTGCAGCTTTAACTTTTTCTGCAAATTGTTTTGTTAATAATTTACCAGCCCAAACATTTATTCCGTCCAAGTTTCCTTCTTTAGTTTTAGCAATTATTTTTTCAACGGATGGACTAATTAGTCTTGTGTACCAAGTATAATCAAGATCAACTAGATAAAGGCAATTGTTTTTTGGGAATGTTTTTTTTGCAGCAACAATGGTTGAGTAATTAAAGGAAATAAATTCTACTCGAATATTTTTAAGTCCTGATTCTTGTACACCCTTTTTCAAGAACGGTAAAACTTCTTCATCCGATTTTATTTCAATTATTATTTTCCTATCTGAGGGAACAGTTGCAAGCACCTCTTTGAGAGTTGGAATTTTTTCATCCTTCCACTTTTTATTTTTCCAACTACCAATTTCTAATTCTTTTAATTCGGATAGAGTTTGTTTGCTTACTTTTTTATTTCTATTACCAACCCTTTTTGTATTGTAATCATGAATTACAACAACATGATTATCTTTGGAAAGATGAACATCAACTTCAACAGCTTCTGCTCCTCTTTCCCAAGCTAAGTTTATTGATGCAAGGGTATTTTCTGGTGCATCAAAAGACTCTCCACGGTGAGCAATTATTTGAGTTTTAAAAGCCATATATAAATATAGTTTTAATAATATTAAACAGACGGTAATAGAACGATCTTTATTATCCCAGGAAGTATACTGTCATTCTGGTTTGCGTTCTTTGCAAGACTGGACTCTCTTGCTATTGTTGGAGATTCCAGTCTTGTCAACAAAAACGTTGCCAAACCGGAATGACATTTTTTTAGAATCAATTACCGTCAGGTTAACAAATTTAACATACCAATTAGTATTTTTTCATAGGATTATTTTTACAAGAGTGAATTTAATACACTAGTTTATAACATCATTCTTTTTATTTTTGATAATAAAAATATTAACATGAGTTTAATTCTGTGACTTCAATACAAAAAATATTAGTTGGTTTAATTCTATTAATTATTCTAAACCAAACACAATTTTCACAAATTTATATAAACGAATTTATGGCATCCAATGCTACTACAATTCAAAATTATAATTATTCCGATTGGATTGAGTTATACAACGATAGCAAAACAGCAATAGACCTAAAAGATTATTTTTTAACTGATGATTTAAGTAATCCTACCAAATGGAAATTTGTTAGAAGTACAATTATTCAATCAAAGGGTTTTATTGTTTTATGGGCAACCACAAGCAATGGTGAAGACGGAGAATTTGCAAGTGGCGTTAAATTAAATTTTAAGTTGAAAAAAGATAGAGAAGAGATAGGGTTGTATAATTCACAGAAAGTTATTCAAGATTCAATTAAATATGATTCGCAAATTACTGATGTATCTTTTGGAAGAAACCCCGATGGTGGAAGTGGTTGGTTTTACTTTGGAGAACCAACTCCAGGGAAAACTAATAATACAATAGCTTCCGCAAACACAGAGCATACAGATGATGTTGAATTTTCTCTAACAAGCGGAGTTTATAAAACTTCACAACAAGTCCAACTAAGTTCAAATTCTGCAAATGCAGTAATTACTTTTACAACCGATGGAACCAAACCCAAAAGTAACTCATCCATTTATAGCACTCCTTTTGAGATTTCGAAGACAACTATTATTAGAGCTAGAACATTTGAAGACAACAAGCTACCCGGAAAAATTATCACTAAATCCTTTTTTATAAATACACCTCACACCCTTCCTATCGTTTCTATTACTTCAAATCCAGATCTATTATTTGGAGAAGTATCGGGAATTTATAGTAATGCAATTTTAGGAAAAGAAGTTCCGGTAAATATTGAACTTCTTGAAACAGATAATACTGAAGCTATAAATGCTATAGTTTCAGTAAGAGTTACTGGACAAGCATCTTGGCGTTATCCTCAAAAATCTTTAACAATTTCTGCTAAGAAAAAATATGGAACTGAAACACTAAAATACAAAGTGTTCCCAGATAGAGAATTGACAGAGTTTAGTTCTTTATATTTAAGAAATTCTGGAACACAAGATAACAGACACACAATGTTTAGAGATCCTTTGCAACATAGTATTGCAATAAACGAAATGGATTTAGATTTACAGGCGTATAGACCTGTTGTTACATACATCAACGGAAAGTATTGGGGTATTTATAATTTAAGAGAAAAGCTAAATAAAAAATATCTAGCATCCCATCATAATGTAAACACAAAAAATATTGATTACTTGGAATACGATTTTCAACCAGAACCAGTTGTGCTTGATGGAAGCTCAGATGATTTTGATTCGTTTATAGAATATTTAGAAACTCATAACATTAATGATGAAGAGGTTTATAATTATGTAAAAAGTCAACTAGACATAAATGAAATTATGAATTATTTGATGACAGAAATTTATTGTGATAATGTTAATTGGCCATATACAAATACCAGATGGTGGAGAGAAAACCCAAGCAACAGTAAATGGCGTTATGTGCTTGTAGATTTAGATTATGGATTTGGAGCACCAAGTTTTTCTTCACTTGTAGGAAACAATACTTTTGAGTTTTTATTTAATCAACCAGAGGAATTAAAATACGGTACTTTCCTTTTTAGAAAACTGCTTCAAAATTTTGAGTTCAGAGATAAATTTGTTCAGCGATTTGCAATGTTGCTAAATACAACATTCAGTAGAAATAGAGTAACAGGTATTGTTGATAGTATTAAAGGCTTAATAAATAGTGAAATGCCAAGACATATTGATAGATGGGACGATGACCCAGTTTTAGTTTTTAATTATCCACCAATACCAAATATGGCAGCTTGGAATGTTGATGTAAAAATTATGCAACAATTTGCCCAATTAAGGTCAGGGATTGTTCGAGGTCAATTAAATGATTTTTTTCTGTTGAATGGAACTGATGTTGTTAATCTTTCAATTCCAAATTCTGAATTCGGCAAAGTGTTTATTGAGAACAAAGAAACTAAGGATGGATTTGAGGGGAAGTTTTTTAAGTTTACTCCTCTCAGAATTAAAGCTGTTCCGCAAATAGGTTATAGGTTCGTAAAGTGGAGCGGAATAGAAGGCAGCTTGAATAGCGAAACAAGTATTTCTATTTCAGAAGCAATAAACCTAGCTGCTGTTTTTGAAGAAACGGGTGATAATCTTCTTCCTTCAATATTTGCAACTAGTAAAACGCTTGATATCATTGGCTCTCCTTACTATGCACGTGGAGACATTCAAATAAAAGAATCAACAACTCTAACAATTGATAAAGGAGTTAAAATAATTATGCCCCCAAAAGCCAGTATTATTGTTAAGGGAAACATAATTCTAAATGGAACGAATGATGAACCAATCCTAATAAAAGAAAATCAGAAATATGGTTACAGTAATTGGGGATCAATATTCATTAGCAACGCAACGGACTCATCTGTAATTAAATATGTGCAAATTACTGGAGCAACAAACGGTAAAGATAAAAATAGTCAAAAAGGTGCAATATCAATTCTTAATTCAAAAGTAACCATAGAAAATGTTGTTATTGAAAATGTTCCATTCCCAATTTTTGCACAAAATAGTTCCGTTGTTATTAGGAACAGTTTGCTTAACTCTAACACTACTTCTGATTTGATTAACATAAAAAATTCTAATTTTGCAATTGTAGAGAATTGTGAACTAAGAGGAAATAACTCTGTTGATGTTGATGCTATTGACTATGACAATGTTACAAATGGAATTATAAGAGGAAATAGAATATATAATTTTTTAGGAAACAACAGTGATGGAATTGATTTGGGTGAAGGATCAAAAAATATTCTAATTAAAAATAATTTAATTTATAATTGTTACGACAAAGGAATTTCCGTTGGGCAAGCGGCAACTGCAATAATAGAAAACAATATTATAGTTAACTGTACACAAGGTATTGGAGTTAAAAATGACAATTCCTTTGCCGAAATAAATCAAAATACTTTTTACGCTTGCGATTATGGCGTTGCTTGTTTTGAAAAAAATATTGGCTCTGGTGGTGGAAGTGCAAATGTTGTTAACTCTATATTTTTTCAATCAAAAACTTCCCCAGTATTTGTAGATGCATTTTCAACCTTAAATGTATCGTATTCAATTTATGATAAAAAAATTCTAGATGGAATTGAAAACAAAAAAGTTGATCCAAAATTTGTAAATAATTTTTCACTAAGCTCAAACTCTCCAGCCATTAATTCAGGAGATCCATCCAGCAAAAAAGATCCGGATGGTTCACAAGCTGATATTGGTGCAGTTTACTATTCTGGAATAGTAGCTCCTCAAATAATTATAAATGAAGTTTTGTATAACTCAGAAATCGGTAGTGATAATCAATTTATAGAACTTCTTAATATTGATGATAAAAGTATTGATTTATCAAGCTTCACTTTTTCTGGTGGAATTAGTTTTACGTTTCCAATTGGAACAAGCATACAACCCAATGAATATATAGTGATTGCAAAAAACAAAGATGTTTATTTGAACAATGGTTATAAAGTATTTCAATGGAATGAAGAAAGTTTAAGTAAGGATTGGGGAAATATAATACTAAGCAACAACAATAAAACTGTAATCGATTTAATTACATATAATAATAGTTTACTTACAACTAGTTTTAATTCGTCAATAGAATTAGTTAATTCTAGCCTAGAAAATTTATACCAATATAATTGGCAAGAAAGTTTTAACCAAGGTGGTTCTCCAGGTTCTGAAAATATTAAAAATAATAATCTTAAATTATACATAAATGAATTTCAAGCATCCAATACAAAAACTATTGCTGATGACTTTGGCGAATTTGAAGATTGGATAGAAATATATAACGCAAGTGAAAAATCAATAAACATAAACGGACTTTACATAACAGATAATTTTGAAAATTTAACAAAGTACAAATTACATTCTTCCGCAGCCGGCAAGAGTATTATTAAGGCTAAAGGATTTTATTTACTTTGGGCTGATGAAAACTCTAAACAAGGTAACAATCATTTAAATTTTAAGCTAAGCAGTAAGGGAGAGCAGATTGCTTTAGTTTCTGTTGTTGAAAATGATACTACAATTATTGATTCAATTAGTTATACAGCTTTGGGCAAAGATATTTCTTATGCAAGAATTGATGATGGTGGAAATGAATGGAAAACATTTACAGAATCAACTCCTGGATATTCGAATGATCCAACAACAGACATTGTAATAAATAACATAGTTGAAAGATTTAGTCTTTCTCAAAATTATCCTAATCCGTTTAATCCGTTAACAACAATTAATTATTCAATCCCTGAAGTAACCACAAACATTTCATCTTCAGTAAATGTTGTTCTAAAAGTATATGATGTACTTGGACGAGAAGTTATGATATTGGTGAACGAAGCAAAACCAACTGGAAATTATAAAGTCCAATTTAATGCTTCGTCTCTTGCAAGCGGAATTTATTATTATCAATTACGTGCTGACAATCCATCATCTAGCAATGGGTCAGATTTTATTCAAACAAAAAAAATGATTTTGTTGAAATAAAATTTTTACTAATCAAATTTTGATTTAGAATCTATCAATTACCATTGAATACTAATAACCCACCTTAAATAATTATACATTTAAAACTTTCAATAGTGATTTACATCACTAATTCTTGCTGAAATTATTATAATTTTGTTATATTATTATAAAACATAAGTAATACAATGATAAATCAACAAACTCAAAATATAACAAGACTCTTAAACGACATTTCATTAGGGAATGATCTTGCAGTAAATAGAGTTCTACCTTTAGTCTATAATGAACTACGCAATATTTCATCTAAATATTTAAATCTTGAATATAGACAACACACCTTACAACCAACCGAACTTGTTCACGAAGCTTATTTAAAATTAATTGGCAATCAAGAATTATCTTGGGAAAGTAGATCTCACTTTTACGGAATTGCAGCAAGATCGATGAGACAAATTTTAGTTGATTATGCACGCAAACGAAAAGCAAAAAAAAGAGGAAGTGGACAAACAAATCTTTCTTTAGATAAAGTTGCTTATGCAGTTGTTGAAGCAGATGAACAAATACTTCAGCTAGATGAAGTATTAAAAAAATTAGAAACTCTTGAAGAACGTTCAAGCAAGATAGTTGAGTTACGATATTTTTCTGGTTTAACAATTGACGAAACTGCTGAAATATTAAATATTTCCCCAGCTACAGTTAAGCGTGATTGGAGTTTTGCCAAAGCTTGGCTTTACAGAGAAATGAATCAGTAACTCTGCTTAACAATTTTAAAATATTTTATTTGAGCCTTCACTTCGTAAATCTACGCATTCCATATTGCTAGTTGAATACCTATAATTTTAAAATTCGTTTAGAATATGAAAAATATCTCTCAAAAATTAAAATCTATATTTGATGAAGTACTAAACCTTACCTCAGTAGATAGAAAAAAATATCTTGCTGAATTGCAAAAAACCGAACCAGATTTGGTAAGTGAAGTTAAAACTTTGTTAAAAGCTTTAGATGCAACTGAAGATTTTTTAGAAACTCCATCCATAGTTGCACAAGCGCTCCAAGATGAAGAAAACGAAAGTAATTCTTTTATTGGAGAACGTATTGGTCCCTATACTATTATTGAAGAAGCTGGTAGTGGCGGAATGGGAATTGTATATATTGGGCAAAGAGATGATGATGAGTTTGAACATAAAGTTGCAATTAAAATATTACGTCACGGATTAACAACAGACTATTTAATAAAAAGATTTCAAAAAGAAAGACAAACTTTAGCCAACCTTCAACACCCAAACATTGCAAAACTATTTGATGGTGGAACTACTAAAGTTGAACTTCCTTTCCTAGTAATGGAATATATTGATGGAATTCCAATTACAGAATATTGTGATGAACAAAAATTAAATATAAAACAAAGACTAAAATTATTTCAATCTGTTTGTGATGCAATTCAATATGCACATCAAAACTTGGTTGTACATAGAGACATTAAACCCGGAAATATTTTAGTAAATAAAGAAGGCAGACCTAAGCTTTTAGATTTTGGAGTAGCTAAATTATTAGACGAAGAAAATAGTGACTTAACAAAAACTAGAATGTGGCATTTAACTCCTGAGTATGCAAGTCCCGAACAAATTAAAGGAGAAACAATTTCTACAGCTAGTGATGTTTACTCTCTTGGAGTTTTACTTTATCAAATATTGTCCGGCTACCAACCATATCAAATTACTAGTGGTTCCCCTTTTGCAATAAGCAAAATTGTTACAGATGTTAAAACAATTAAGCCGAGTGAAATTCACTTAAACACGGAACTTATAACTGATGAACAAACCAAAGAAAGAAATAAAAAAACTTCGCATCAACTAAAAGGCGATCTTGATAACATTATTCTAAAAGCAATGCACAAAGACCCAGCTCAAAGGTTTTTGTCTGCTCAACAATTTTCAGAAGACATTACAAAATATCTTACCGGACTTCCAGTAATAGCTAGGAAGGACAGTACCGGTTATAGACTTTCAAAATTTATTAAGAGACACAAAGTTGGATTTGTTTCATCAGTACTTGGAATTTTATTTTTAATAGGAAGTGTTATTGCAATTTCGTGGCAAGCAAATATTGCAACAAAAGAAAGAGATAATGCAAAAGTTGAACTTACAAAATTTGAAGAAATAAATAATTTCCTTTTAGAAATGTTAGCTTCTGCTGATCCGGAGGTTGAGGGAAAAGATGTAAAAGTATATGATTTATTAGAAAAAGCGACTGATGATCTTGATGTTAAATTCAAGAATTTTCCCAAAATAAAATCTGCAATAAAACAAACTTTAGGTTCTACATTTATTGGTTTAGGCGAATATGAAAAAGCAAAAAGATTGCTTATAGAATCCTTAGAATCTAATAAAGTTTTGTTTGGGCAAGAAAGCAAAGAAGTTGCTCAGAGTTTACATCAACTAGGTTTATGCTATGATTGGATTGGTAATCTTAATTTAGCTGATTCCTTTTACAATGAAGGAATATCTCTTTACCAAAAGATTTCAAAAAAGCCCATTAAGGATTTAGCAGATGTCTATAACGACTATGGAACACTATTGACAAATACTGGAAAATACGATAGCTCAACTACTCTTTTGAAAAAAGCATTAGATATTTACAAAATTTATAATAAAGAAAAGGGACAAAAAGAAGCAATAACAATAAACAATCTCGCAACAAATTTACACCACCAGTATAAGGTGGATGATGCAGAGAAGTATTATCTAGAATCCATTCAAATATTAAAAAAACTTTATGGTGAAGACAGATCTACAATTGCAAGTATTTATAATAACTTGGGCTTTATTTATATAGATAATAAAGATTACGAATCTGCTGAAAATGCTTTGCAAAAAGCTTACAAAATAAAATTAGTTACTTTGGGAGAAGATCATCCTTATGTTGGTCTTGCACTTATTAATTTAGGGATGTTAAATTTTATTAGGAAGGAATATCAAGCCGCTGAATCTCAGCTATTGAAAGCTATAGATTTATACAAAAGAACCAAAGCAACTAAACATTCATTTTCTGCACTAAGCTATTATTGGTTAGGGCGAGTATATTTGGAATCAAACCAATTAAAAAAATCTGAAAGAGCTTTTGGTAAATGTATATCAGTTAGGGAAGAAATGTATTCAAAAGACCACTTTAAAGTTTGGTCAGTAAAAGGCGAATTAGGAGTTTGTTTATTAAAACAAAAAAAATATTTTGAAGTTGAAAAGTTGTTAATGGGTTCTTTAGAGTTTTACAAAAAAAACAGAAAATTTGACACAAAAAAAATCATTAGATATACAAAACACTTAGCAATTTTCTTTGAAGAAACTAGAAATATTTCTAAGGCAAAATACTACCAATTGGAATTAGAAAAATTAACTAAAGAAACATCTTCTAAAAAGTAAATTTTAATATCTAAACTTTTCTTTCTAACTTAGATAAAACTATGAAAAATTTTTCTCAAGAAATAAAATCCATATTTGAAAAAGCTCTAAGTCTTTCCTCAAAAGAAAGAGAGAAATACCTTTGCAATCTTACTAAGAGTAATTCTGAATTGGGAAAAGAAGTACGAGCTTTGTTAGAAGCCTATGAAACAACAGATGACTTTCTAGAAACACCTTCAATTGCTGCTCAAGTATTAGAAGATGAAGAAATCCGGAACAACTCGTTTATTGGTGAACGCGTTGGTCCCTATACCATTATTGAAGAAGCTGGTAGTGGAGGTATGGGAATTGTTTATATTGGCAAAAGAAATGATGATGAATTTGAACATAAAGTTGCAATTAAAATTTTACGACAAGGGCTTTCAACTGATTATTTAGTAAAACGATTTCAAAAAGAAAGACAAACTCTTGCCAACCTTCAACACCCAAATATTGCTAAACTATTTGATGGCGGGACAACAAAAGTTGAACTCCCATATCTTGTTATGGAATACATTGATGGAATTCCAATTACAGAATATTGTGATGAACAAAAATTAAATATAAAGCAAAGACTGAAATTATTTCAATCTGTTTGTGATGCAATTCAATATGCTCATCAAAACTTGGTTGTTCATAGAGATATAAAGCCTGGAAATATTTTGGTTAATAAAGAAGGCAGACCCAAACTACTCGATTTTGGCGTAGCTAAATTATTAGACGAAGAAAATAGTGAATTAACCAAAACTAGAATGTGGCATTTAACTCCGGAGTATGCAAGCCCCGAGCAAATTAAAGGAGAAACAATTTCTACCGCAAGTGATGTTTACTCACTTGGAGTTTTACTCTATCAAATTCTTTCTGGTTATCAACCATATGAAGTTACAAGTGGTTCTCCTTTCGCAATAAGTAAAATTGTTACAGATGTAAAAACAATTAAGCCAAGTGAAATACATCAAAGTACAAACCTTGCATTAGATATAAAAACCAAAGAGAGAAATGAGAAAACTTCACATCAGCTAAAAGGTGATCTTGATAACATTGTTCTAAAAGCAATGCATAAAGATCCTGCACAAAGGTATTTGTCAGTTCAACAATTTTCAGAAGACATTACAAAATATCTTACCGGGCTTCCAATAATAGCCAGGAAGGATAGTACTGGTTATAGACTTTCAAAATTTGTTAAGAGACACAAAGTTGGTTTTGTTTCTTCAGTACTTGGAGTTTTATTTTTAATAGGAAGTGTTATCGCAATTTCTTGGCAAGCTAAAATTGCTGCAAATGAAAGAGATAAAACAAAAGTAGAAAACAAAAAATTTGAAAAGGTAAATACTTTTTTACAGGGAATGCTTTCATCTGTTGACCCAAGTGAAATTGGTAGAGATGTAAAGGTTTATGATGTACTACAACAAGCTGCCAAAGATGTTGATACAGAATTAAAAGACCAACCTGAAATAGAAGCGGCAATTAGAAGCACATTGGGAAACACTTATGTTAATCTTGGCGAGTACAATAAAGGGAAACCATTTCTTGAAAAAGCTTTAAATATTAACGAAAATAAATATGGGGTGGAAAGTGAACAAATTGCAATGAGTTTACACGACCTAGCTCTTTATTACGATTGGACTGGTGATTATATAAAAGCAGATTCGCTATATGCAGAATCCATAAAAATTCTTAGAAAAGTATTGGATGAACCTACTTTCCGTTTTGCAGATGTTTTAAATGATGCCGGTTTAATCAAAATGTATAACGAAAAATATTCAGAAGCCGAAAAACTATTTGTTGAAGCAATTGATATTGCCCTTGTTACCTATGGAGAAAAGAACAGAAATACAGCTACTTTTATAAATAATTTGGCTCTAAATTTAACAGATGAAGGGAAACTTGATGAAGCTGAAGTTTACTTTAAAAAAGGACTGAAAATAATTATTGAATTGTTAGGAGAAAACAGACCTGAAGTAGGAACTAGTTATAATAATCTTGGTTATTTGTATTCAATTAAAAAGGATTTTAAATCTGCCGAGATATATTTGGAAAAATCTTATCGACTTAAAATAACTCTAAAAGGAGAAGATCATTCTGATGTTGGATTGGCATTAAATAATTTGGGTGTAATAAACTTTAGGATGAGTAATTTTAGTAAAGCTGAAAATTATTTTAATGATGCTATTAAACAAAATCGTAAATCTTTAAATGAAGGTCATCCATATATTGCGTTAAACCAATACTGGCTTGGAAAAATTTATTTGGAAACGGAACGGTTTAAGGAAGCAGAAAGATCTCTTAGAAAGTCACTGAAAACTAGAATTAAAAAATTCCCAAAAGCACATAAAGATATTTGGCGTACTAAAACTGAATTAGGTATTTCTTTACTTAAAGAAAAAAAATATAAAGAAGCAGAAAAATTATTAGTAAGCAGTTACGAATTTTATAAAACAAACCACCCAAACCAAACCAAACAAATAAAAAGACTGTTAACTAACATAATCATATTAAATGACGAAGTTAAGAATTCTATTAAAGTAAAATTATATCAATTCGAATTAGAAAAACTTTCCAAAGAAATATCCGTTAAAGAATAAAACTTCGTTCTCTCAACCAACAGTTTTCCCCAAACCAATTTTCTTTTAAAAAAATATTTTAGAAGTATGAGCAATTCATATTCCATTTACGCATATAAATATGGGAAGTGAAATACAAACTAAAATATTTTTTGCTAATTATTTTAAATAGGAGAAAACATGAAACATAAAATAAAGTTTCTAACAATTATTCTTTTCTTTTTTCTGACTGGAATTGTTTCTGCACAAAACTGGGATCAAATAATTAAACTTGTAATTTCTGATAGATGGAATAGCGATGAATTTGGACATTAGGTTTCATTCAATGGCGATTATGCTATTGTAGAAGCCTGTAAAAGAAGATGCTGTGATGCAGAATAATTATGACAACAAACAATAGTACAAAAAATAGCACAAACAATTTTTGATGGAATATTTAAGTATAAAAAGTTTTATGAAAACTCTATTAATAACAAGTTAAAGAATTAAAGGTTAAAAATGACTAATGCACAAAAGTGGGAAACTGTTTTTTTTGGTTGTCTTTATATTGTTGCTAGCACTTTCTAAAATTACATAATAATGTGTTTGGCAATTTTGCAAAATACCAATCACGTCGTTCTAGTCTTTCATTAAGATGGCATCTCTGTTTTTGAGATGACATCTTTTTAGTATTAGTACAAGCTCTTCATTATAACTTTTCACCTCAACAAGATATTTTTTTAATAAACAGTTCTTGCAAATCAGTATTTATAGAAACAAACTTGTTCTCAGATTTAATAAATATGTTATTACTCCATTGAATTTCTTCTAGTATAAATATTAGTCTTTTTGCTGATTTGTTCCACTTCAGAAAGATGATATCTTCAAAAGAAGAGATCCCACCCTCAAACCATCGCAACTTTTTTTGCAATGTAAACTTTTTTGCATCTATTAAAAATCGCTAATAGCCAACAATAGCTGTGGTAATTGTGATCTGTGTCAACTTTCTTTTCAACCCTTCTAACAATTGTAAAATATTCAATTGACTTTCAAGTGTATGAAATATTTTGTTTTTATTACTTAATGTAAATAATCAGCTAAAAAAAAGTTTCATAATTATCGTGGCATTATTACTGAGATGGTATTCCCAAACGCAAATAATTTTTCAAAGGCGAACATTATGACAGCCAACATAATTAAAAACACAATCATACTTTCAATCATTTCACTTTTACTACTTAATAATTTAGTTACCACTCAGGTATTTGAATTGTGATCAGAATCACAATATCAAGAAAAATATTTAACTATTTTATGAATAGATACTAATTGAATGTAAATGAAATGCTTAAAATAATATATCGTAACAATAACCTTACTATTTCTTTTATATACAGTTTTATTTCTGCTCACTCTATCGAAAGTAAACCAGTTACAGTGTTAAAAAAAAGTAACGACTATAATAATATTGAATTAGAAGAAATGCCTCGGAGAAAAAAATTAGATACAAATAATATTATTAGTACAAATGAAAGACTAGAATTACTTATAGCATTGAAAAAAGTATTTGTAAAAAAGAAAAACTAATATGGAAAAACAACTATTTGAAAGCTTCTCTTTTTAGAAATTGATCCTTAATTCTAAAATAGATGAGCTAATCTTTATAACTTTTACGCATACAGATTTAGGAGAGAGAAATTATAAATAATAAGGAGATACAATGAAACAAAATTTAACAACACTAAAAATAGCATCACTTTTATTTCTCTATGTTCTTTTTTCAGAAGTGAGTTTTGCTCAACAGTCAAGTAGTCAACAATTACTTGATGAAAGTCCAAAAGTTCAAACTATACACGAGCTAAGTAAAAATTTTAACGATAAATGGGAAAAGTATAATGTAGATAATGGTTACTATTTTGAAAATGGAAAAAAAACAAAAGCTCCAGGCTGGAAAATATTTAAACGTGAAGAATGGTATTGGGAACAAAGGGTTAATATAAAGACAGGAGAATTTCCGCAAACAAATGCCGCTACAGAATATGCAAAGTTAGAAAAGAGTGTAAAGAAAACAGACTATACTGAAAGCTGGACAAACTTAGGAACAAATAGTTCGACTGGAGGTTATTCTGGGATAGGTAGAATAAATTGCATTGAATTTCACCCAACAGATGCTAATACTTTTTGGGTAGGAAGCCCTGCTGGGGGTATATGGAAAACAACTGACGGGGGAAGCAGTTGGACAGTATTAAATGATGATATGCCAGTTTTAGGTGTTAGTGATATTGGCTTGCCGCACGATTTTAATGGAACTACTAATAATACAATTTATATTGCTACCGGAGATAGAGATGGAGGCAGTTTGTGGTCTCTTGGCGGAGGACAAGGTTCAGATAATGTTAGTGTAGGCGTTTATAAATCTACAGATGGTGGTACAACCTGGAATCCTACTAGTTTAACATTTTTTAAAGGTTTTGGAAATAAAGTTACTAAACTGCTTATGCATCCAACAAATTCTCTAATTATTTACGCTTCAACTTTATTCGGAATTTATAAAACAATTGACGGAGGTACTATTTGGAGTAAAATTAATTTCGATAAAATTATAGATATGGAATTTAAACCAGGTGATCCGAATACAATTTATGCTTCAACCACCGGTTATTATAGTACCACTTGGAATAGATACGATAGTTATGTAGTTAAAAGTACTGATGCGGGTGCGACTTGGTCAACAATGCGAACTTACTTTGATGCAAGAAGAGTTGAGTTAGCAGTTACTCCCGCGGATAATTCTCTTCTCTATGCACTAGTTTGTAATGGAAGTGGCGGATTAGAAGGTATTTTCAAATCAACTTCTGGTGGATTTCTATCTAAAGTGAACTCTCTTTCTACAGGGAATATGCTGGGCTATTATAGCGATGGCTCAGGTTCTTCTTCAGGACAAGGAACTTATGATCTATGCATAGCAGTATCACCAACAAATGCAGATGAAGTTTATATAGGTGGAATAAATACTTGGAAATCAACAGATGGAGGTTCTACCTGGATAAATAATAACATGTGGACAAGTGGTGTTACCTACAATAAAGGAACACCTCAATCACCTGTTGTTCATGCTGATAAACACGCTCTTGAATTTCAGCCTGGGACAAATAATTTATTTGAGGGAAATGATGGAGGTATATATAAAACTGCAGATGGAGGTTCTACCTGGCAAGATCTGACAAATGGAATGGTAATTAGTCAGCTTTATAGAATTGGTGTTTCTCAAACTAATTCTAATATAGTGTTGACGGGTTTACAAGATAATGGCTCAAAGTTATTTAATACTGGAGTTTGGTCAGATGTGAAAGGTGGTGATGGTATGGAATGTATAGTTGATTATTCGAATAGTAACTATATGTATGCTACTTATGTTCGAGGTCAAATTACAAGAAGCGACCTTGCATTTCCGTCTTTTGGACATGGAGTTAATATATCATCAAATATTCCTGGAGGTCAGCCAACTGGAGCTTGGGTAACACCCTATATAATTGATCCAAATAACAGTAGCACTTTGTTTGCAGGTTTTAATAAAGTTTGGAAGACAACAAATAGAGGTGATAGTTGGACAAGTGCTTCAGATCAATTAAGTGGTTCAAACAAACTAAGATCATTAGCTATTGCACCATCAAATTCACTTGTGCTTTACACAGCTGACCAAACAAATATGTGGAAAACAACTGATGGAGGAGTAACTTCTGCTTGGACATCAATAACTTTACCTGCTTTGTCGCATTCAATAACTTATATCGCAGTTCACCCAACAGATCCTAATACCCTCTGGTTTACTGTTGGCGGTTATACTACAGAGCAAAAAGTTTATGAATCTACTGATGGTGGAAGTACTTGGAGTAGCATTTCAACTGGATTACCAAACTTACCAATAATGAGCATTGTTCATTATAAAAAAGCAACTGATAGGAACGTACTTTTTGTTGGAACAGATTTGGGTGTTTATGTTAAAGATGGAACTAATGATTGGGCGGAATATAATTCAGGTTTACCAAGTGTAGTTGTTTCTGAATTAGAAATCTACTATGCTCCGAGCGGAAGTGATAAATTAAGAGCAGGGACTTTTGGACGAGGGCTATGGGAAACTGGGATAGATGCTGCTTTGCCAGTTGAGTTGAGTTCCTTTTCTATTAGTACAACAAAAGATGATAATGTTTCACTTAAGTGGGAAACAGAAACAGAGGTAAATAACTATGGTTTTGAAATAGAAAGGAAGATTCAAGTATCAAGTATTGAGAATCAAGATAAAAACCAAAGTTGGCAAATGGTAGGTTTTGTAGAAGGACACGGAAACAGTAACTCACCTAAGTTTTACAAGTACTTAGATAAAACTGTAAACTTTGGCAAATACAATTATCGTCTAAAACAAATTGATATTGACGGCTCGTTTGAATACTCTGATATTGTTGAAGCAGATTTAGGTTTACCAACAAAATTTAGTTTAAGCCAAAATTATCCAAATCCGTTTAACCCAACAACAACTATTAGTTATAATATTCCAACATTGGAGGCGAACGAAAATTTTCGTTCCGTACAGTTAAATATTTATGATGTCTTGGGCAATGAAGTTTCTTCCTTGGTTAATAAACAACAACCTGCAGGAAATTACAAAGTCCAATTTGATGCTTCAAAACTATCTAGTGGAGTTTATTATTATCAACTTAAATCTGGGAGTTTTGTAAAAACAAAAAAAATGATGCTGATGAAATAAAAGTGCTAAAATATACTTACTAGAAAAGTCCGTTAAAAAGCGGACTTTTTATTTTTAAAGCAAAATGAGCTATTTCATTTCTTGTTTACGCATATAGATAATAGGAACTTGCCCACCGTTTTGGTGGGTAGGAGAAAAATTTATGAAAAAGGAGAAAACATGAAACACAATAAACTTTTTATAACCATTCTTTTTAGTTGCTTTTTAATTGTTGGATTGCTAACAAAAAGTAATGCTCAAACTTTTACTGGCAATAAAACACTAACTACACAAACTGAAGTAATTGCCTTTGGCGCTAATAACTATACCACAATAACAGGTAACTTTTTTATTAATGGAGGTGGCGCGGGTAGTATAACAGATTTAACCCCACTTTCTACACTTAGCTCAATTGGAGGTTATCTTTTTATTTACAACAATGCTACTCTAACTAATCTAAATGGTTTAAGTAATATTACTTCCATTGGTGGTTTTCTTGGCGTACGCTTAAACCCATTGATTACTAACATTCAAGGGCTAGTTGGTCTTGGTTCTGTTGGTGGTGCTCTTTCTATTGATAAAAATAATTCCCTGCCAAACATTGATGGACTAAGTAATGTTACTTCAATCGGTGGTGCTTGTTTAATTTCTGAAAATCCTTCGCTTACCAATCTAGATGGATTTAGTGGAATTACGTCAATTACTGGTCATCTTCAAATAAGCGATAATACACTACTAACAAATATTGATGGATTAAATAGTTTGAGTTCCATTGGTGATTATCTTTTTGTTTGGATGAACGCTTCCCTTACTAATCTTGACGGATTAAGTAGCCTTACTTCTATTACGTCTAGTGTAACAATAGTTGATAATGCTTCCCTTACTAATCTTGATGGGTTAAGTAACATCACAATTATTAATGGTGTTTTAGCAATAGATGATAATCCATCATTAACTAATCTTAATGGTTTAAGTAATATTATAAGTGTTGCAACCATCCTTAGAGTTTTCAATAATAATTTGATTACCAACCTTGATGGGTTAAGTAGTATTACAAGTGTAGGCGAAGAACTCGCAATAGATTCAAATGATAATCTTGCAAGTATTCTGGGACTTAGCAACATTACCTCTGTTGGTGGTGATCTTACTATTCAAAGAAATCTTATATTAACCAATCTTGATGGATTGGATAATACCCCAAGTGTTGGTGATGGCCTTATAATCTATAATAATAATGCACTCACTAGCCTTCTCGGGTTAAGTGGGGTTAGTACTATTGGTGGCGTTGTAATAATTGAAAGTAATTCTATGCTTATCAATCTAAATGGATTAAATAATATTACTACAATAGGAGACGACTTGTATATAAGACATAATCCTTTGTTAACAAATCTTGACGGGTTAATTGGTGTTACTTCTGTTGTAAGTGATCTTAGAATTAATGATAATTCTGTACTAACAAACCTTGATGGGTTAAGCAATATTGCATCTGTTGGCGATGCTAATGACGACGTTCAAGTAACAAACAATTCTTTGCTAAATAGTTTTTGTGGGCTTTATACTTTATTTAACGGAAGTGGATTCCCTGGAACTTATACTGTCTTTGGAAATACAAGTAATCCAACAAAAGCAGAGATTATATCTGGCGGAGCATGTCCACCTTTACCAGTAGAACTAACAACCTTTACAGCAAATGTTAATAAAAGCAGTATTCAATTAGAATGGGAAACAGCAACAGAAGTAAATAATTATGGTTTTGAGGTAGAAAGACAGATACAAAAATCAAGTATCGAGAATCAAAACAAAAACATTAGTTGGACAACATTAGACTTTGTAGAGGGACACGGGAATAGTAACTCGCTTAAGTTTTACAAATACATAGATAAAAATGTTAGTTTTGGCAAATACAATTACCGTCTAAAACAAATTGATATAGATGGTTCTTTTGAATACTCTGATATTGTTGAGGTTAATTTAGGTTTACCGACAGAATTTAATTTAAGTCAGAATTATCCAAATCCGTTTAACCCAACAACAACTATTAGCTATAATATTCCAACAGAGGTGGGGAACGAAAATTTTCGTTCTGTACAGTTAAATATTTATGATGTCTTGGGCAATGAAGTATCTTCCTTGGTTAACAAACAACAAACCGCTGGAAATTACAAAGTTCAATTTGATGCTTCAAAACTATCTAGTGGAGTTTATTATTATCAACTTAAATCTGGGAGTTTTGTAAAAACAAAAAAAATGATGCTGATGAAATAAAAAATAAAAAAACACTTGTTTGAAAAGTCCGCTAAAAAGCGGACTTTTTTATTTTAAAGCAAAATGAGCTATTTCATTTCTTGTTTACGCATATAGTGTTGTAATGAAATTAAAATTATTTACAATTCAACGGAGGTTAAATGAAAACTCAACAACAATTTAATAGCTTAATTATTATTCTTTTCGTATTCAGTTTAAATGCAATATTTGCTCAAGGTAAATGGTCAGTTCTACCAAGTGGCACAACTGAAGATCTAACAAATGTTCACTTTGTTGATGCTAATACTGGAGTTGTTGTGGGACGTAACAATACTATTTTACGCACAACAGATGGTGGTATTAATTGGACAAAAATAGTAAAACCAAGTGGAGGTAATTATGTTGATGTATTTTTTAGTGATGCTAATACTGGTGTTGTTATTGATCATTTTGGAATACCTTATACAACTTCGGATGGTGGAAGCAATTGGGGAAAACATCCTTTGAGTGCTAGCTTTACTTTAACTGCATTTTCTTTTAGTGATGCAAATACAGGTACGGCAGTTGGAGGTAATGGTAGAGTTATTCGCACAACCGATGGCGGTAACAGTTGGATTTTCCAAACTAATGTACCATCGCAAGGTTTTAATGATGTTCACTTTACCGATGCAAATACTGGAACAATTGTGGGGAGGAGTAACAGTTCCACAGATGCACCCATTCTTCGTACAACTGATGGAGGAAATAATTGGGTTCTCCAAAATACTGGTAATCCTGATAGAACATACGAAAGTGTTTTTTTTACAAGTGCCAATAATGGAATTATTGTCGGTGGAGGCGGACTGACTGGTGGTAAGATATTACGTACAACAGATGGCGGAACAAATTGGACTTCTGTAACTCCTGGAACACCTCCGGGATTAGTAAGTGTTTCTTTTAGCGATGCAAATAACGGAGTTGCGGTTGGTCTTAAAGGTACAATTCTAAGAACCGCTGATGGTGGAGAAAATTGGGTTAGTGAGGAAAGTAGTACAAGTGAGTTTCTGATAAGTGTCTTTTTAATTGATGCAAACAATGGATATGCAGTAGGAACCAACGGTTCTATTCTATACTATGAAGGCGTTGTAGGTATTGATAATGTTAGTAATGGATCTCCAAATAAATTTAGATTAAATCAAAACTATCCAAATCCGTTTAACCCAACAACAACAATAAAATATTCTATTCCTTTCGTTGAGACGTTGCGTGCAACGTCTTTACTATTAATGGTTTACGATGTTTTAGGAAACGAAGTTGCAACTCTTGTGGACAAAAAACAATCAGCTGGAAGTTACGAGATTAAGTTTGATGCCTCACAACTAACAAGTGGAGTTTACTATTATCAAATAAAATCTGGGAAATTTATTGAAACAAAAAAAATGATTCTGATGAAATAAAAACTATAAAATCTTAATCGATAAAGAGTCCTTATAAAGATGGGCTTTTTTATTTTAATAAAAAAAATGATCTAATCTCTAACACTTTTACGCATGTAGTTGTAAGAAGAATTTTTCTATTTAAAAAGGAGTTAAAATGAAAAAAATATATCTGTTTCTAATATTATTGTTGAGTGCAACAATTATTGCTCAAACCAAAAATGATTATGAAGTAATACAAAAGGTGAAAAATGGAGTAGTCACTTTTGAAAGAGTTCCCACAAAAAATGCACTTAAAAAATCTTTAGGGAAAACAAATCTAAATAGTCCTTCTAGTACAACAACAATCGAATATCTACCTGAAGAAAGCTTTGAAACATGGATACCTACGAACTGGTATATTTATGTAGGTGGGTCGTCTGAATGGGAACAAGATAATGGTCAATCAAACTCTGGAACAAGTTCAGCTTATTCTTCAGGAGAACCTTATGCAGACACATGGTTAATTACTCCTTTAATTGATTTAACAAGTGCATCGGATGCATATCTGAGTTATTATGAATTGTTTGAGCCCGTAGATGAAAATAATGATGAACATAATGTTTTTATTTCAATAGACTATACAAATAATGGCAATCCATATTCTGCAACTTGGGAACAAATATATGGTGGAGTTGATGAGATATCCACATGGGATTTTAAACAACTAGACTTGCAAGATTATCTTGGCGAAACAGTTTACATAGCATTTCAATATTACGGAAATGATGATGGTTCAGGAAATCCACCTTATGGCTTTGACTGGTATATTGATGATGTTAGCGTAACTGATGATGGTTCTAGTAGTGGTGGGTGTACTGGTAATGAAATAGAACCAGATTGTGCTACAATTGTTTCACCTCCAAATGGAGCAACAAAATTGCAGAAAGATGTTTCCGTTTTTTGGAATCCACCAACTAGTGGAGATTTCACAAAACAACTACTTTATGTTGGAACTGACGGAGGTGGTACAACAACCCCAACAAATGTTCGAAACGGAACTGAATATTCTGCAACTGTAATTGGAGTTACTATCCCAAATTTTACTCCTAATACAACATATTATTGGAAGATAGTTCCGGCAAATTGTACTAATGAAGCTCAGAACTGTCCTATTTCGTCATTTACAATTGGAGATGGAAATACAAATTATGGTGGTGGCGGACCAACGCAAGGAGGCTATGCTTTTGCAAATTCTATTTCTGGAACGTCTTCTCAACCCACTTATAATTGGATTGATATTTCAGGAACTGGAACAGATTTAATAAACTCCATTGGTGATGATGCAACAAAGGGTCCATACAGTATTGGTTTTACATTTCCTTTTATAGGTAATGCATATTCTCAATTTTATATAAACTCTAATGGGTTTATAGCTTTTGAAAATACAACGGGACAAACAAATTTTCCTTTTCCAATTCCAGCAAACAGAAAACCAGATGATTTAATTGCTGGTTATTGGTGGAACTTAAATCCAACAAATCCAAATATTTTAGGCAAGCATCTTTATTATGGTTTGAATAATGGTGATTTAGTTGTTACTTACGAAAAATATCCTGAAAAAATATGGAATGGTTCAATGTATGTTCCTGCTGATGCAAATGGATGGATTACATTTCAAATTATTTTAAGTCCAAATGGAAACGTAAAAGTTCAGGTCAAAGATAAGGGTACTTCCTTTGCGGGTTCTGGAGGAATAGGTATTGAAAACGTAGATGGAACAAAAGGAATACTGTACAGGAGATTTTCTTTTGGTGGTCCTATTTTAGATGGGTCTTCTCCTTTAGCAATAGAGTTTACGCCTAATGGTGTAAGTCCTAGTGTAAGTGCCGAAATAAAAATATTTTTAGAAGGACCGTACAGTTCACCAACTATGAATAATAGTTTAGGAGCTTCAATTCCTATTGTACACCCTTATGCTACTTTGCCTTGGAGTTACACTGGTATAGAATCTGTTAGCGGAAGTTTTCTTACAAACAACAATATTGTTGATTGGGTTTTAGTAGAACTTAGAACTGGAAGCTCTGCAGCGACAGCTACAACAGTAGTTTCAAGAAGAGCAGCACTAGTAAGAAACGATGGAGTAATTTTAGATGTTGATGGTTCTGTTGATATAGATTTCCCAGGAATCAGTGCAGGAAATTATTACATAGCTGTTTATCATAGAAATCATTTAGCTGTTATTAGTGCAGTTTCAGTTGGATTAAATTAATAGTTTACAATTAAAATATTAAAGTTAAAAAGGGATGTGAATAGTTATGCGGAAAACCTTAATAATAATTTTTCTAATATTAGTCTTTCAAAGAAATATCTTTTCAGATGATAAAGTAAGAAAAGAAACCAATGTTGATAAAGTTTGGTCTGAACTTAATCTTAAAGGCAATGGAGTAATTGTTGCAATCTTGGATAGAGGTATTGACTATACACATCCCGATTTTACTAACGATGATGGAACAACTCGCATTCTTTATATTTTTGATTTGACCGACAACTCTGGAGCAAATAACACAAACAATCCATACAAAGTTGGTACTATCTATAATGAAGAACAAATAAACTCTGCACTAACTTCTGGTACTTTGTTAAAAACAAGAGATGCGGTTGGTCATGGTACGTCAACTACAGGTTTGGCAGCAGGCAATGGTAAGGCAAGTAATGGATTATTTACTGGCATGGCTCCAAGTTCAAAAATAATAATGGTAAAAATAGTTTCAGAAGGAGCTACAGCTCATGATGGAGAATTAGCAGAAGCACCTTTTTACAAACCAGAACTTATTCAAACAGCAATAGAATTTGTAAAAGCAAAAGCTACGGAAGCAAATATGCCCGTAGTTATGCTAGCTAATTTTGGTAGTGTTGGTGGACCAATGGATGGAACTAGTGAACTTGCTAGAATGATTGATAGCGAATTTGGGGAAAACCATCCTGGACAAATATTTGTAAGTGGTAGTAGTGATGATGGTGGTCTTCCTAATCATGCCGGAGGAACAATTACACAAGGACAAAGTATAGAGATAAAGATTAAAAACACATCAACATTTTTGAGATTGGACTTATGGTATGATGATGACAACTTAATTGATGTTGAAATTATTACATCTTCAAAAACTTATGGAATATATAAATCCCCAGCAACAAACCAACTTAGAGATCAAAAGTTTGTTAATGAATTTAATTATTATCACAATGGCAGTGGCGTAGATTTTTTTATTGCCGAAAATAACAAACGCGAGATAATGATAGATTTTAAATCTCCAGGAAATTATACACTTCGTTTAACTGGTACAAAAATTAATAATGGCAATTTTCATGCTTCATTAAATCCTTCAAGAATATTTGCTGGTAGAGAAAATGTATTTGAAACTTTTGCAGTTCCCGGATATACAATTTGGGATTTAGCATCAGCTCATAACAACATTGTACCTAACTCTTATGTGCTTCGGCAAAACTGGAAAGACATAGATGGAATAACACGAACAGATATAGGCAATGAAGTTGGAGAAGGTGAACTCTGGTTAGGAAGCGGTGTTGGACCAACTTATGATGAACGAATAGGAATGACAGTAAGTGTTCCGGGAAATTCAAATTTTTCCACTTATGCAGAACATTCATACTTTGCATCTTTTCGTCATGTGTTGATAAAAGATGGTGGCGGGAAATATGGAATTCAAAGTGCAGTTAGTGGAGCTGCTCCGGTTCTAACTGGAATAATTGCTCTAATGTTAGAAGCTAATCCGCTGCTTGATGCAACCCAAGTAAAAGAAATTTTGCAAAATACAGCTCGGTCAGATGCTTTTACTGGAACTACTCCAAATACAAAATGGGGTTATGGAAAAGTAGATGCTTTTGCTGCTGTTTCAGAAGTACTGAATACAACGGATGTAGAAGTTGAGGAAGTTATTATTCCTAATAATTTTAACTTGAAACAAAATTACCCAAACCCTTTTAATCCAACCACAACAATTAAATATACAATTCCAAATGTAGCCTCAGATTTTAGACTGAGGAGCATAAAGTTAATTGTATATGATGTATTAGGAAATGAAGTAGCAAGCTTGGTGAACAAACAACAAAGTGCTGGAACTTATGAGATTACGTTTGATGCAAAAACGTTAAGTAACGGAGCTTACTTTTTTAAATTAGAAATTGACGGTTTTGTTCAAACTAAAAAAATGTTGTTATTAAAATAATTTAGTTCAACCTTAAAATAAAGCAACTCTTTCTAAAAGTAGTGATCCAATCTATCCTACTTCTACGCATATAGTATAAATACATTAAACGAATTTTTGTAAATCTGAAAAATTTTTAATAATAGTTTGGAGTACTATATGAAACACCTATACAAAAATATTGTAATTGTGGCTATGTTTTTATTTTTAAATACTGTCTTGTTTGCCCAAGATGTAAAATATGAATTAGTTAATTTAACTGAATTAATGGGTACTAAAATCACCGCCCGTTCCATTAGTGATTTTGGGTATATAACAGGTGCTACTGTTGTCGATGGAGTTCAACACGCATTTTTATGGAAAAATGATTCCCTGAAAATCATACCTGAGTTACCACATACTTCTTTTGGGAGTTCTCATGGAATAACTTGTAATGATTCTGGATTTGTTGTTGGAACTTCTTATGGAAATGGATTTTTATATGATGGAATAAATATTAAAGAAATGCCCCCCTTTATCTTTACTCAGAGTTGGAATAACTCCCCAGAGGATATAAATAATTTCGGTGTAGTAACTGGGGTTGCAACCTTTACCGACGTTGGTTCGGTGAGATCTGCAGCCTATATTTATAAAAATAATAAGATGGTAAATATTACTGAGGGGACTTGGGCTGAAGGTAATAGTAGGGGTTACGCAATTAACAGCTTAGATGAAGTGGTAGGAAGAGCTTCGACTGGAGCTGGAAGTCATTCTTTTGGATTCCTTTACAAGAATGATTCATTATTTAATTTGGGAAATTTAGATGGTGCAATTGGGAGTACTGCCTATGATATAAATGACTCGTCTTGGGTTGTTGGAAAGTCCACGGATAAAGCTTTCCTTTGGAAAATTAATACCGGAATGATTGAATTAGAAAATTTTACGGAAGTTACTCGTTCAGCTGCTTATGCTATCAATAATTCTGGTGTAATAGTTGGAGAAAATCATTTAGCAACTATTTGGGAGGAAGGTGAAGCAATAAATTTAAATAATCTAGTAGATGCTCCAGAAGTAGTGTTGCGAAAAGCAGTAGACATTAATAATTTAGGGCAGATTATTGTACAAGGACAAAGTGGTAATAGTATTCATTACTATTTATTAACTCCTAAAGTTGAAACAAAAGGTATAGTAGTTAACACAAACGGTGATGGAAGCGATGCAGATATAAACGATGGAGTTTGTGATACGGACTTAAGTAAGTCCGGAGAGCAATGCTCGTTTCGTGCAGCAATAGAGCATGCCAACCATACTTCAGGTACAGATTCAATAACATTTAATATTCCGGGTGGTGGCATTCCGGTTATCTCTACAAAGTCTCCACTTCCAAAAATAAGCACAAAAATTATAATTGATGCAACTACCCAGCCGGGTTCAAAAATGGTAGAGTTAGACGGAAATATTGCGGGAGGCTCAACAAACGGTTTGGAACTTACAACTAACAATTGCGAAGTACGGGGATTGATAATAAATAAATTTGGTAAAGATGGAATAAAAATAACCGGAAACAAAAATAAAATTATTGGCAATATAATTGGTACAAATAAAAATAGTGTTACCGGTTTAGGTAATGGTGGAAATGGTATTTCAATAACTAATGCAAAAAACAATATTATTGGTGAGCTGGAGGTTGATAAGTTAAACATTATAACTTCAAACAAAACAAATGGTGTGCTTATAACCGGAAGTGGTTCAACGGGCAACCAAATTAAGGCCAACTATATTGGAACCGACACATTGGGAACGGATGGTTTAGGAAATAAAAACATTGGCATACTCATAGATGGAGGAGCTAATAATAATATAATTGGTACGGATACAGATATAACCGAACCACAAAACAATACAAAAGGTCTTTCAAAAACTAGTGGTCTTGGTACTATTAGTAATGTAATTGTAAATAGTATAAATTTAATAAAAGTTAAAAATTCTAATTTTAATTCAATAAAGGGTTCTTTAGCTGGATTATTTAAACGTCCATTAGGAAAAAAAATACGAAGAATAAACTTTTTTAAAAACTTAAATAAAATTGGAATCCTTTTTAAGAATTCGAAAAAGAATACAGTTTTTAAATCCATAATTGGTGGTACTGTGGGAGATGGAATAAGAATAACCGGTGGTTTATCTAATTTTAATAAAGTTTTCAAATCTCTAATTGGTACTGGTCCTTCTGGAGCAGAAGGATTAGGTTGTGGAGGAAACGGTATTTGCATTGATAGTGGAGCAGTAAATAACCAACTTGGTGGAATAGGTAAAGACTCTACACTTACAATAGTTGCTTCAAAAAAATATGGTGTACAAGTACAAGATGTAACAAAGCCATCAAGTAACGCATTTACAAATATTATTAATTCGACAATGGGAATATTTAAGCAAAAACAAACAGTTACAAACGATAGCCCGCAAAGTACAAACTTAAGTATTAAACTACCAAATTTACTGGGAGGTATTTGTGTTTTGAATTCTGCAAATACAATAATAGGAAAGCCGGAAGCCCCTAATACCATTGCAGGAAATGGTGGTGTGGGAATTTTGCTTAAGGGATTTTTTACACAGTTTAGTAAAATTAATTCTAATTTTATTGGTACAACAAAAGATGGGGAAGAAGGAATTGGCAACGAAGGTGATGGAATTAGCATAGTTGATAGTTCAAGCAACAATACTATTGGTGGTTTACTAAAAGAATTATCAAACGTGATTGGAGGAAACAAAAATCACGGTATTGCAATTCTGGGAGGAGGTTCAAATAATATTTTAGCTAATCTAATTGGTATGGTAAAAAAAACAGATGGTACAAAAAAACCACTCGGAAATTTAGCACATGGCATTCTATTACAAAATAGTTTTAAGAACTTGTTAAACAAATGCCAGATTGGAGGAAACAAAAAAAATGGTGTTGGAATTAGTGGAATATCATCAAAGCTAAATAAAATATTTGGAGTTATTATTGGTTCAGATTCTTCCGGAACTACCGGACTGGGAAATGGCTTAAATGGGATTTCGATTTTTAATATGGCATCCAACAATAGTGTTGGTGGTTTTGGTAAAGATTCTTCAGTAACAATTGTTGCTTCAAAAAAATACGGAGTTTTTACAAGTGATCTTCTTTCGGGTTTTAAAAATGCTATTAAAAATGCGAGTATCGGGTTACTTAAATCAACGAATACCCAACTTAACAAAAATAATAATACAACCATAAACATTAAAATGCCAAATCTTTTAGGTGGAATGTGTTTAGAGAATACTCAACATATGCAGATAGGTCTTCCTTCTGCCCCAAATATGATTGCGGGAAATAGTGGACCCGGAATAATATTTAAAGGTTTTGCCACAAAATTAAATAAAGTATTTGCAAACTTTTTTGGAACAGATTCTATTGGAACTGAAGGTCTTGGAAACTTAGGGGCAAATATAAAAATGTTTAATGGAGCTAATAACAATTGGATAGGAAACGAAAAAGAAGAAAATGGAAATATACTTGTTGCAAGTAAGTCACATGGAATTGAATTAACTAACACATCCAAAAATAAAATACTAAACAATATGGTTGGTTTGTTTAAACGTCCTTTGTTGCCAACAAAGAAGATGGGTAATCTTATAGGGTTATTTATTAATAATTCAAATTCAACAATAGTTAAGAAATCAATCTTTTCTGGAAATAGAAAAGATGGAATGAGAATTACTGGATCTGGGTCAATGTTCTCTAGAATAATAGAAAATGCTTTTGGTACTGACTTGAAAGGCGAAGGAATACATGGAAACGGAGGGAATGGTATATGCGTTGATGGTGGAGCAAATAATATAACTATAGGTAGTAATAAACCAGAAGAAAAAAATTACATTAACAGCAATGCTTTATTTGGTCTCCTGTTAAAAAATGCTAATAATATAAGTCTTATAAATTCTAACATTGGTGCTGATAAGAAAAGTTTTCTTTCCGATTTTTATAAAAACCGTAAAGGCGGTGTGCATGTTGAAAAATCAGATAACTCATCATTGGGTTCTGCTATAAACAGTATTGTAAATAATGTTGGAAATATAGTCTCTGGTTATGATTCATCCGGTATAAAAATAACTAAATCATTTAGAACACTTGTTAAGAATAACAAAATCTTTTCAAGCTTTATTGGTGTTAAAGCAACTCAAAGCAGTAGTGCAAATATTGTTAGGAATATAATACGAAACTGTATTAAAGCAATCTCAATTGAAGATGACCCAAACAATTTAATTTCGGGTAATATTATTTCCAGAAGCACTGGTCTTGCCAGCAGCATTCACATGTATAATAGTGGTGGAAAAATTGAAGGTAACATTATAACGGATGATGCCGGAGATGCTATTTATCTTGAGGATGGATCAAATCCAATAGTAACTAAAAATAATATCTACAATAATTCTGGTTTCGGTTTGCGTAATGAAAGTTCCGGTATAACAATTAATGCTCAATCAAATTGGTGGGGAGATTCTGGCGGTCCTAGTGGACAAGGCTCAGGAGGTGGAGACAAAGTTAGTAGCAATGTTAATTTCCAGAACTGGGAAACGGAAGTTTCGAACTTAATTGTTCTTGGCGGACAGGACACAACTTATCAAACTCCAGGGGCAACAGATACATTATTTTCTTCAGTACTAAACTGGTCTAACCCGTCAGACATCGTTGATATATCTATTGACGATTTAAAGGGATGGATTACTGGTCAGAAATCTTTCTCAATTTCTTTGGACGATTCGTTGGGTAGCTCTTTTCCAATTAGTATTTCAATTCCCAATGGAACAACTCAAGGAGAGTTAACCAAGATTACAATTAATGCTAAGTCTCAATCAAATAATTCTCATACTGATGAAACAGATTTTTATGTAGCCACGCATTCTCCTGTATTAAGTAAAATTGTTTTGTCGCCAGATTCTGCAAATGTTACTGTTGGTGATACTTTACAATTTTCTGTGATTGGGTATGACCAAATTTTTCATCAATTAAATTTTATGGCTCAATGGAATGCAAGTTTGGGTACTATTGATACTAGTGGAATGTTTATTGCTGGTGAAAGTTCTGGTATTGCAAAGGTTTCTGTTAGCGATCCAATTACAAAATTAGTATCTGAAGCTATTGTTGTTATTGGTACTCCAACTGATATTAAAGAGGAAGCTTCTGAACTTCCAAATGAATTTGTGTTAGCACAAAACTATCCCAACCCGTTTAATCCAACTACAAAAATTAGGTTCTCGTTACCAGAGACGAGTGATGTAAAACTTAAAGTTTATAATATAATTGGTGAACAAGTTACAACGTTAGTTAATAATAGTATGGATGCCGGAGTTCATGAAGTAAACTTTGATGCCTCTTCCCTTTCTAGTGGAGTTTACATTTACAGAATTGTTGCTGGAAATTTTAGTGATGTTAAAAAGATGATTCTTTTACAATAATAATTTTATTATTATAAAATTATTATATTTGCTATATTAATACAAAAGGTCTGAGTTTTTTGGAGTTATTTTAATAAGGAGAGAAAGAATGTTTAAACCTAAACTACTTTTATTATTGTTCATGTTTTTAGCACTATTGATTTTCTCACAATGTTGTTCATCAAAGGAAAAAATAAAAGAAGAAAGTAAAATGGAAAAAAACCAAATACAAAAATCAATTCCTCGCAGTATGATTGATGCTAGCTGTACAATTATAAAAGTCTTCGAAGAAAATAATACAACATTTTGTTCAGTGAAAATTGATACAGTTCATGGTTATGGCGGTGGCGTACGATCACTTGCTGAGGGAGTAAATTATAAAGTAGAGATAGATAAAAATGTATTACAAAAAATTAAACTAAACGATAACATTGGAAATATTCTTAGATGTCGATTAATAAGTATGCCAAGTGGAATGGGGCAAGAAAGTAAAAATAGAATGAAAATAGTAAGTGTAAATAAATAGTAAAAATAATTTGGGGACTTTATGAAAAAACATATACAGTTTTTTGTCTTTGTAGTTGTAGTAGGACTAATCAATTTTATTTCAATATCTAAATTTATTGATATAAAAGAAACGCATGTTGAACAAAAAATTCGGTCTTCCTCATCACCTAAAGCTTCTGTAGAAATGAAAAAAGCACGGTGGGAATATTTTGACAAAATGCTGAGAGATCCGAAAACAAAAAAGATTCCAAAAGGAATTAGACAAAAGGAATTATCATTTGCAAAAGAATTAGAAATTAAAAATAACTCTTTAAGTAAAACTTCTTTAGTCAATGAGTTAGGGTGGCAAGAAGCTGGGCCATCTAACGTTGGAGGTAGAACAAGAGCCTTAGCTGTAGATTTAACAAACTCCAATACAATTATTGCCGGAGGTGCTTCTGGTGGTATTTGGAAATCTACAGATAAAGGAAGTACTTGGACAATGAAAAGCACTACTTCGCAAATATTAAGTGTAACTAGTATTGCTCAAGATCCAAGAAATGGACAAACTAATACTTGGTATTATTCAACAGGAGAATTTAGTGGCTCTGCAGCAGATGGTGCATTTACACATAGATTTTCAGGTGATGGAATTTATAAATCTACTGACAATGGTGAAACTTGGAATCATCTTCCATCAACAATAAGTAACATAACAAAATGGGATAGTCAATTTGATTATATATCAAAGGTAATTATTAGTCCTTCTACAGGTACTGTTTTTTTAACTTCTAATGGTTACGGAATTTTAAGATCTACTGATGGAGGGAATTCTTTTAGTATAGTAATTGGTGGTAGAGGACATCATGTTTATTCTGACATTGATATTGCTTCAGATGGAACTCTAGTTTCAGTAATTTCTTCACCTTTCAATGGGTTTACACCTTCTAAAGCACCAGGCGTTTATAAGTCTTCAGATGATGGACAAACTTGGAGTAGCATTACTCCCACTACTTTTCCTCAAACTCATTTTAAGAGTGCGTTAGCAATTGCTCCATCAAATACAACTGTTGCTTATGTTGTTACAAATACTGGTAGCATTGTAGATAGTGTACATGAAGATATCAGATTTCATAAAATTAATATAAGTACTGGTTCTTCGGAAGACCGCTCAGTAAATATGCCTTCGTTCCCAGGTCCATTTGGAGGTGACGAAAGAATTAAAACACAGCAAAATTATAATTTAGTAATTGCAGTAAAACCTAATGACGAAAATTTTGTAATTATTGGAGCTACAAGTTTATTCAGATCAACAAATGGTTTTACAACAAAACTAAATGATTCAAAAATTGATTGGATTGGTGGCTACCATCAACAAAACTTTTTTTATCCAAATTTTCATCCTGATATTCATTCTTTCTTCTTTGAACCAAATAACTCAAATGCAATGTGGTGGGGACATGATGGAGGATTGAGTTATACTTCTGATATTACCAATACATCATATTCACAATTTTTTCCTTGGGAGAATAAAAATAATGGGTATAACGTTACTCAGTTTTACCATACTTCAATTCCAAAAGAAGCTAATGATAATAGAATTATGGGAGGTTCCCAAGATAATGGGACTTCATTTTTTCTTTTTGATGGCTCAGTAGGAAGTAGAATTAGAGATGTTAGTAGTGGAGATGGATCATATTCATATTTTGGCAATAACTATGCATTTACTTCTGTACAAAATGGTATTATAAAACGCTTAAAGTATGATGGACAAAATCACCCAAACTCTAATTCAGGATATAGTGAAATTTATCCTAATGGAGCAACTAACCAGTGGTTTATTAATCCTTTTGCGGTTGATCCAAATGACGAAGACGTAATGTATTACCCAGCTGATGATGCTCTTTGGAGAAATAATCAATTAGGTTCTATTCCAGAATTTGAACGAGGGACATCTGTAGGATGGACAAAATTAAATGATTTAACTGTTCCACTAGGTTATAAAATTTCAGCACTAGCTATTTCAAAAAGCAATCCAACACATAGATTATACTATGGCGGTTCTGATTTTAACCAACAGCCAAGTGGAACACCCAAAATATTTAGATTAGATAATGCAAACACATCAACAAGTGGTGCAGTTGATATTTCAATTGCTGGTATTGATGCTTTTTCATTTCTGAATAGTATCTCTGTAAATCCAAATAATGCTGATGAGTTAATTGCAATTTTCTCAAACTATAATATTGTTGGTATTTATCATTCTACAAATGCTGGACAATCGTTCACACCTATAGAAGGAAATCTTGAAGGGAATGAAAATAATCCCGGCCCTTCAATAAGAGCTGCTGCTATAGTTCCTACAAATAGTGGTACACAATATTTTTTAGCAACTAGTACTGGTGTATATTCAACAACTCAACTAAATGGTGCAAATACAAATTGGAGTTTGGAAGGTGCAAGCACAATGGGAAATGTTGTCGTCAATTCTTTAGCTACAAGAAAATCTGATGGAAGAATTGTTGCGGGAACTCATGGACGAGGTGCTTTTGTTGCCAATACAGGAACAAGTGGAAATGGAACAGCAGTAGCCACTGCAAGCGTAAGCACTTTAAGTTTACAATCAAACCCTGGTCAATCTGGTTCAACAAGTTTTGAACTTAGTAATACTGGTGATGCCCCACTAACTTATAACGTATCGGTTGCTGGTAGTTTCAATACTGCCTTATCAAAAGTTTCTAGTAATAATCAATTTCTAAATGCAGTAGATTTTCAATCTAAAAAATTTCTCCATAATAGAACAAAACATAGATTGAAAAATACAAAAATTGGTAACCCAAAAAGTTCAAAGTCAACAGTATTTCATACATCATTACCCAGTAGTATAACTGGAGATGATATTCTATTTTTAGATGATGGTGATGAAACATCTGATACATTTGTCGGTTGGGGAGATACTTCAAGTTTTTATTGGTATAATAAATTTAATGTTTCAGGTGCTAACTTCGAGATGGATTCGTTTGCATTTTTTATGCGAACTGAACAAGCTAATTCCAATAATATTTATGCCGCAATTTACGACAAAGACTTCACTTTACTTTCCGAAGGAAATTTAAGTTTTGCCCTCTCAGAACAAGGACAGTGGTATTCAGTCAATTTAAACCCTGCTTTACAATTTAACGATGGTGAAACTTTTTATATTGAAATAGAGAGTACTAATTCAATACCTTATCCTGCAGGAACAGATGAAGATGCTCAATCGATAAATAATAGTTTTTATTATGATGGAAGTGTTTGGAAAAATTTGAATACAATTTCAGGTTTTGAAAATGGAGCTTTTTTAATTAGAGCAATAGGAACTTTGGATAAAGGAAATGGTGGTGGTCCAGTTACAGTTACTCCCACAAGTGGAACAATTTCACCAAGTGGAACTCAAACAATTACATTATCTCTTGATGCTCAAAATCTTAATGAAGGAACCTATTCAGGGCAAGTAAGTATTACTACAAATGGTGGAAACATAACAATACCAATAGACTATTTAGTTGATGTTGAAAATATTTCTACGCTTCCAACTGAGTTCAGCTTAACCCAAAATTATCCTAATCCTTTTAATCCTACTACTACCATTGAGTTTTCACTACCTCAAACTTCTGATGTAACATTAAAAATATATGATATGTTAGGGAAAGAAGTAACAACTTTAGTAGATAAAAAAAAGTCGGGTGGAACTTATCGTGTTAGTTTAGATGCTACAAAACTATCAAGTGGGATTTATATTTATAGATTAGAAGCAGATAGATTTAGTAGTACAAGGAAAATGATTTTGATAAAATAATTAAAGTTACTTTGCAATAATATTTTTTAAACAAATCGGAGCTACAATACTTTGGGGGAATTTGTTGTTTCGATTGTGTTTTAACATAAATCTTATTTTATAAAATATTTTTCAAATTTATGAGCCTTTCCATATAACTTTTACGCATATAGTATTGTAAGCGTTTGTATCCGCTTTTAGAAATTGTTTAAATAAAAAGAGGACTAAATATGAAAGGAACAATAAAAATAGTTTTAGCCGTTTTATTTTTACTCATGATTGGTTGCAATGATAGTAACAATAATAGTTCAAACCCACTTGGATTAGAACCACTTGGAGGTGAAGTATCATTTGAAATAAGTCTTTTACAAAATCAGCAAGGTAAAAATGTAGTTTTTTTTAAACCAAGTGTAGATGTAAAAATAGTAAAAATAGTTGCAACACTAAATACCCAACAAGCTGAAGAAATAACCGGAGACGGCACCACAGTTTTTAAAGCTTCGGATGGATTTTCTATTGAACCTGCAAATATAAAAACAGGTGATGTCTATAAATTTGTAATTACTGGAAAAATTGCAAAAGATAGCAAAGATTTTACAACTACTGTAAATTTTACTGTTCCACAAGTTACTGGTGGAGGAACAGGTAATGTAACATTTGTTGTGAGCGTACATCAACAACAAGGTCAAAGTGGTTTTCTATTTAAGCCAAGTGTAGATTTTAAACTTACAAAATTTGAAGCAACCCTAAATGGAAATCCTGCAGGAGAAATTACTGGAGACGGTACAAGTATATATACTGTGGCTGGTGGATTATTTATTAGTCTAAATACTCCTCCTGCAAGTAATGAAAAATGGGATTTTGTTATAACAGGAACAATTGATAATGATGGTAAAGGATTCACTTCAAACATAAATTATACAGTACCTTAAAATATTTTTTGTCTATCTAAATATTTTTAAGATAAAATATCTTTTTGTATATTTCTTTTTATTTTAATTTAAACCAATTATAGAGGTAACAATGAAAAAAGTATTAACTGCAATCATCTTAGTTTTATTTTTATCCAGCATTTCTTATTCACAATTTAAAATGAAAGTTGGTCCAACTTTAGGATTAAATTTTAATATAGGAACCGGTTCTGATTTAGACGAAACAGTAACAGGACTTGGGATGATAATAGGTGCTCAAGTAGATATGAATTTTACACCTATGGTAGGACTTATAACAAATCTTCAATTTTATGATAATAGAAGTGGCTCTTCTTCTACAGAGGGAACAGTTCAAGGTGGCACTAGTTATACTTTGACTAATAGTACTTCACTTGCATATTTTATGATTGAACCACTTTTCAAACTCTCAATTCCTCGCAGTGGGTTTTACTTTGTAATGGGACCAATGATTGGTTTTAATATTGAAGCTACATTTGAACAAAACATTACTTCGCGGAATAATGATGTTACTTTTCAAGGTGGTGGAACAAAGAATAAACAATCATTAAAAAATACACTTGTACGTTTTGGACTAAAAACTGGAGCTGGTATTGATATAAATTTAAGTAGATTGATTGATTTAACTCCTCAGTTAAATTTTGAGTATGGATTGACTAATGTTCAATCAGATTTTTCTTCAAGAATTTTAACTTTCCAAGCATTAGTTACAGTTAAATTTAAAGTTCTTTAACAATTTTTTTACACATACCAATTTGAACTAACAACCATAGCAAAATTCTCAAATGGTTGTTAGTTTTTTTCTTTCAAAACTAAAAACACTCAAAATTAATTTCATTGTTTTCAATAAGTACATTCTTAATTGAATCAACTTTACTTTTCATTTTATTAATTAGAAATTTAAATTTATTATCGTTTTTATATTCATTCATAAAAGGAAAAATAAGATGCCGTCTATAATTTATCCATCCAGAATTAACTGCTTTTTCTAATGTTTCTAATGCTTTAGTTTTATTGCCATCAACAGCATATATTTCAGAAAAGATACTCAAGTTTTGCGGACCTTGATACTCAGAATAATCTTTAATTTCATTTTCAATTATTTTATTTGCTTCTTTTATTTTACCAATTTTTTTATAAATATATCCATGTAAATACTCAGGTGGTACACTAAATTTTGTTTCATACTTTTTCCAATATTTATCGGATAATTTATAATTTTGTTTTACCAATTCTAATTGTCCACCCGCAAATAGTTGCATAAACGATTTTGGATAGTTTACTGAAAGTATATTTAAGTATTTAGTAGCTTTTTCTATATTACCATTAAGAAGTGAATACTTACTTAATTGTGTTAATGTAAAACCATGATTTGGAGCTAAAGACAGAGCCTTCTCAAAAAGTTCAATAGCTTTATTGTCGCAAAGTAATTCAGCATATATCATACCTAAAACTACATATCCAAAAATATGGTCTGGCTGCAATTGTATTGATTTTTCAACTAAAACTAAAGCTTTGTCAAATTTAAACTGATTAAAAAATAAAGTTCCCAAATTGTAAATTGCTGCATGAAAATTAGGTTTCAAATCAATTGCTTTTTTGTAATGGTGTTCTGCAAGTTTAACTTCATCAATTGCAAAATAATTTGCAGCTAAAGCTTCTTGTGCCTCAGCAAGTTTTGGGTTAATTGATAAAGCTTTTTTCGCCATCAATAATGAAGAATCTCTTTGAGAATCAATTGACCATTTACGAACATTTTGATCATAAGTTTTTGCTAATCCAGCATAAGCAAGAGCGTAAGTTGAATCAAGTTTTATAGCATTTTTAAAATATAACATTGCTTTATTATTATCTTCTTCTGTTTGTAGGTAGTAATAATTTCTTCCTCGCAAATAAAGTGCATAAGCTTCTGAGCTTTCGGTTGGTTCAGTATCAATCAAATACTGTTCGTTTTCTGTAAGTTGTATTTTTAATTCAAGTGCAATTTTTTTTGCAATTTCAGATTGTACTTTAAAAACATCATCAATTGTTCTATCATAAGTTTCCGCCCAAAGATGTTCGTCTGAATTAGCATTTATTAATTGTCCAGTAATTCTAACTTTATTCCCAATTTGTCTAACGCTTCCTTCTAGTATTGAGCCAACTCCTAACTCATTTGCAATTTCAGTTAGACTTAGTTTAGTGTTTTTATACTTCATTACAGAAGTGCGAGAGATTACTTTTAGATTACCAATTTTAGAAAGTTGGGTTAGAATATCTTCTGTTATTCCATCGCAAAAATAATCGTTTTCATTAGAGTTGCTCATGTTGGTAAACGGAAGTACTGCAATTATATTAGAATTAGTATCCAGTATCTTCACAGATTTATCTATAAAGAAATAAGCTATTGCAATTGCGGAAAATAAAATAATTGTGTGAAAAAGGTATTCGATTTTTTTAGTTTTTTGTTTCCCCTTCTCTCCATGAAACCAAGTTACAACTAATGTAGTAAATATTCCAAAGACTAAAACCAACAAAACCAAATCAAAAATGTATGAAGGGATATTGTAACGCAGACTCATTAAATGGACAAAGCCAATAATGGTTATTGCTGCACTAATATAATAGCCAAGCCATTTTCTAATATAACGTTTCTTAATTTCTTCTAAAATATTTTTCACAGTTTTTAGCTGAATATTATTAATGCATTTTTTATAAAAATAAATTACAAAGATTCAATCAAAATATAAAATATCTTAAATTATTTTTATTCTAGGACAAAAAGGTTAAACTAAAAACTGATTACGTTTTAAATACGAGAATAATTGTTTTCATTTTATTGAATAAGTAATAAAGATTACAACTTAACAGTAAAACCCACCTTTGTATTTGTATCTAAATTTTTAATTCCATCTGGCGGTTTGCTATCATACATTAAAGCAAAATTAATAGAGAGGGAAAACTTTTTTGTAAGTACAACTCCAAGATGATTTTCACTTAAAATTTTAAGATCATTAAAATCACTAAACCTTGGTTGAGCATAAACTACAATTGAAAGTCTTGCATTTTTAGAAAAGTCATTTGAGTAGCTTAAGTAATTATTCCACCTATGGTAATTAGTTAAGCTAGCATGAGTACTGATATCATTAAGCTTTAAGCTTTCATGTTCAAACATATACGAAGTACCAAAAACCAAATTTGATAAAGAATCTTTTACCAAAGCAATACGTATTCCCCCACCAACTAGTGAACGAAAGAGAAGCAATCTTTTTTTATTGTAATCAATTTGTCCAAATACTTCAGGGTTAATAGTTGCATTTAAGTTTCTAATATATCTTAAATGTAATAAAGCATTATTCGAAAATTCTTTGCCTTTATTCCATCCATATTCACCTTTACCAACAAGAAAAGTATAGAAGTTTTTTCCACTATAATTAAATCTCCCATCTGCACCAAATTGTTGTACATCTGTGTTGCCAGTTTTTGAAGATAAATAAATAGAAATATTTCCAGAAGAACCTATTTTGTCCGATACATCATTATACTTTTCAACGTTTACTTGTGCATTAATTTGAAATGATAACAAGAAGCAAACAAGAGTTATAAAAATATTTTTTGTCATAGAATGATAATTTGAATTAGTGTAAAAGAGATGTAAAAATAGTAAATTCTTTTACTAAGATTTTTTTTTACTTTAAAACTATTTTAACAATACAAAAATGGACAAGCAACACGTTCCTTTAACATTAAAAGAAAAACTTCACGAAGTTATTTTTGAAGCTGATACTAAAGCTGGCAAACTGTTTGACATAATTTTACTAATAATAATTATACTAAGTGTAATTGTTGTAATGTTAGATAGTGTAAAAAGTATAAACGAAAAATACGGTGAATTGCTTTTAATGTTAGAGTGGTCATTTACTGTTATTTTTACTTTTGAGTATTTTCTTAGAATTTACACAATTGGTAAACCGTTAAAATATATTTTTAGCTTTTACGGAATTGTAGATTTGTTTGCTATTCTCCCAACGTACATTGGGTTATTTTTCCCTAACACTAGATATTTTGCTGTTGTAAGAATATTAAGAGTGCTTAGAGTCTTTAGAGTCTTAAAATTTGTTCAATATCTTGGTGCAGCCGATTCTCTATTGAATGCATTAAAATCAAGCAGAAAGAAAATTACAATTTTTATTTTTGCTGTCCTTACTTCGGTAGTAATATTAGGTTCCGTGATGTATATAATTGAGGGAGAAGAAAATGGATTCACAAGTATTCCTCGTAGTATTTATTGGGCAATAGTTACGCTTACAACCGTTGGCTATGGAGATATTTCTCCACAAACCGCTTTAGGGCAAACACTTGCAGCATTCATTATGATTCTTGGTTATGGAATTATTGCAGTTCCAACTGGAATTGTAACTTCTGAAATGACGAAAAACTCTTATAAAATTATTACTACACAAGCTTGCAAAGAATGTAGTATGGAAGGTCACGAAAGTGATGCAGAGTTTTGTAAATACTGCGGAGCAAAATTATAGTTAACTTTAACCAATTAGTTTTTAACCAAAACCCTAAATATGTTTTATGACAATTACTGAATTTGAAAATATTTGGACTTCTAAAATAAAAGATAAATTGCTAAAAGGCTTCCCTTCCAATTTTATAGGTGAAACTAATTGCGAAAATCTTAAAATGCCTGGCAAAGCGTTGCTTAAAGGATCAGAGTTGTTTGGTAGCTTTGAAATTTCAGATATTGATGGTGAAACTTTTATTCAAACAGACAATATTTATAAATTAAAATATATTCTTTACTCAAATAGAAATAAACCTCAAAATGTTTTAATTCCTACTGACGATGTTGAACTTAAAAAAGTTGTTAAACTTTACGAAGTACATTTAGATGAGCTTATAAAAATTATCGAGAAAAACTTCAAGAAAGAATTTCATTCATTAATAGAGTTTCATGCTACTTCCAATAAAATATTTGCATCTCTTAATCTTTCACGCTATTAATATTAACTAAAATATTCTAACATAGCCTTGTTCAAAGCTTGATCTCTATCTACTCTAAGGTTAGAACCGTAATTTTATTATTTTCTTCTTTAATTATTTGTGATTTTTATGTTATTTTGTCAGGCAAATAATTAACTATAGTAGTTAAAATTTAGAATTATAATATTTCTGATTTACTACCAATTTTTATAAATTTTCACCTTATTCTGTTGTGGAGAATGAATGAGTTTTTCCGATGATTTTTTTGATTTCGATTCGCACTCCTTTTTTAATGATGAGCAATTAAAATCTAAAGTTAAAGAATGTAAGCAATATGTTTCAAGTGGGCAAACAATTGCGTATCTAAATAATATTGAAGACACAATCCAACTTTGTTTAGAGTACGATTATACTGATGATGGTATTTTTCTTGTTGAAGCAGCTTTAGAAATTTCGCCATATAGTTCAGAGCTTTGGCATTCAAAAGGAATATTCCATAATAATCTTTTTGATTTTGAACAAGCTTATGAAAGTTTAGAAAAATCACTCTCGCTAGATCCAAATGATGTAGAAGCTATGATTAATAAATCAATCTCCGAAGATAATTTGGGGTTGTGGGAAAATGCAATTAGCACTTTAGAAAATGCGTTAACAATTGAACCCAACAATGAAGAGGCTGTTTTTAATCTTGGGATTTTGTATGAACGAAAAGATAACTTTCCGAAAGCAATAGAAAATTTTAAGCGAACTATTTATTTAGATGAAGGTTACAGCGATGCGTGGTACGAGCTTGGTTTTTGTTATGAAAGCATTGGACAGCTTGATGATGCTTTGAATGCTTACAATAAGTTTTTAGAAATTGATCCTTATAATGCAAGTGGGAGATATAACTGTGGTATAGTTTATCTAAAGATGGGAGAAAATTCTAAAGCCGCAAATTGCTTTGAACTTGCAACAACCATAAGCGAAGACTTTTCTAACGCTTGGTATAATTTAGGATTAACTTATTTAAACTTAAATAGATTGGTTGATGCAAAAAATTCCTTTAACCGAGCGTTTGAGTTAGATCCGTTTGATGCTGATGTTACATTTAAATTAGCAAAAACTTGTGAAGCAATGGGAGATGATGACTACGCATTTAGCTTTTATAACGCTACTATAAAAATTGACAAATCTAGAGTAGAAACTTATATTGGACGAGGAAACTGTTATGCTCGAAGAAATAATTTTAATTCAGCTCTAAGTGATTTTGCAATGATTATAAAACTTACGCTTGCAAGTCAAGTTGAATATCTGTCAAGCGAAACTGACTTGGTTAACGTAAATAGTTTATATGAAATTACAAAAGAATATCAGGAAACAGGTACATATCTTTCCGAAGAATTGAATTACTTTGCAAATATATTTTTCCAATTAGGTAATTGGCAATTAGCTCTAAATATTTATAGAAAATCAATTAAGCAAAACCCAGAAAATTCGCTTGCTCATTATGGTAAGGCACTTTGTTATATTATGTTAAACGAAAATCAAAATGCAATTAGTAATTTGCAAATAGCCTTTGAGCTTAATCCAAATACAGAAACAATTTTCTTAGAGAAATTTCCGGAATTAGATTCTACACAATTATATATTAAAACAACTAGTCTTTTATAATTTCAAATGAATATTGCAGACCAAATAAATCATGAAACAAAAATTGTTGGAGTAATTGGGCATCCAATTAAACACTCATTTTCTCCAAGGATGCACAATCTAACATTTTGTCATCAAGACTTGAATTATGTTTATTTGCCTTTCGATGTTCCTCCGTCTAATTTAAAAGAAGCACTAAAATCTTTTAACACTTTGGGAGTTAAAGGATTAAATGTAACACTACCGCACAAAGAAAAAATCATTCAATATTTGGATCATGTATCCGAAGCTGCTGCTGCTGTTGGTGCTGTGAACACAGTTGTAAGTGAAAGTGGATTGCTTCATGGGTACAATACTGATATCCGCGGAATAGTTGAAACTTTGAATCCATACAAAGATGAAATTGCAAAAAGTACGGTTACTGTAATTGGTGCTGGAGGAGCAGCAAGAAGTGTTATCTTTTCTTTAATACGTCATTTTAAAGTTGATAAAATAAATATAGTAAACAGAACCCAAGAACGTTCCGATTCAATAAAAGATTATTTTAAAGATAAAATGCACTTTGATAATATTGAAACTCATGAGTTAATGCCTCTTCAAAATGTAAAAGTTTTTCAATCGTCTAAACTTATTGTTAATTCAACTACTGTTGGTTTATTCCCAAATGTTAATGAAACTCCGACTGACATTGCTGATTCTTTTAACTCCAACCAAATTGTATTCGACCTAATTTATAATCCTATTAAAACTAAATTTTTAGAACTTGCAGAATCTAAAGGAGCAAAAACTCTTAGTGGATTAAAAATGTTTGTGGTTCAAGGTGCAAAATCTTTTGAATATTGGACTGGAAAAACCATGGACACAGAAAAAATTATTAAAGATTTAACTAAAGCACTTACCGCGAAGTAACAAAATTATAAAAAGAATTAAATTACAAGAATAATCCTAGAACAAATTTTTCTTCCCTTTCCCAAAGAATAAGAAACAAACACTCAGCTAAAACGTCATAAATGATATGAAATTAAGAACTTTATAATTTCGATTAACATCTAATTCACTTATAACGGAGATAGAATGAAAAGAACTATTATTTATTTAACTTTAATCATATTTTTTAATGCAAATTTTTTACTTGCTCAAGATAATTTAGAAAATGCTAAACAACTTGCAAACGATAAAAAATTTGAAGAAGCTGAAAATATTCTAGAAAAAATAATTGATAAAAACGATAACAATGCTGAAGCTTATTTTGTGCTTGGAAAAGTATATATGGCTCAGAAAGAATACGAGGATGCTTCCGATACTTTTGAAGAGGCAGTTGAATTAGAAAAAGATAATCCCGAATACCATTTTTGGTTAGGTAGAGCTTATGGAGCAGATGCACAAGAATCGAATATAATTTCTCAAGCAATGCTAGCTCCTAAAATTAAGACTCAATTTGAAATTACAGTTGCACTTGATGGTAATAATATTGATGCAAGAATTGGACTTGCACAATTTTATTTGCAAGCTCCAGGGTTTATGGGTGGAGATGTTGACAAAGCAATGGAACAAGGTAAAGCCTTGTTAACATTGGATGAACCACAAGGTAGAATGATTCTTGCTCAAGTATATCAAGAAAAAGAACAATTAGATTTAGCTGATGAGCAATATAAAATTCTATTGGATAAATTTGGAAATGATAAAAAGTATGCACACATTTATAATGTATATGGTTATAGACTAATAAGTCTAAAAAAATATAATGAAGCAATTGAAGCTTTCAAAAAGCAAGTTGAACTAGTTCCAAATAAAGCAAATAGTTATGACAGTCTTGGAGATGGATATAGAAAAGCTGGGAAACTAAAACTTGCAATGGAGCAGTATAAAAAAGCTTTAGCGATCGATCCAAACTTTGAAGCATCAAAAGATAACCTGGAAGAATTGGAAGATGAATTAAAATAAATTTAGGAATTGTTATGAATGCACTAGAAGTAAAAAACTTAACTAAAACTTTTGATGGAGTTAAAGCAGTTGATAGTGCTTCTTTCGAAGTTCCAGAAGGTTCTATCTTTGGACTCATAGGAAGAAATGGAGCTGGCAAAACAACAACCATCAGAATGATGATGAATATTTACTTGCCCGATAGCGGTGAAGTAATTTTACGTGGAACAAAAGTTGGACAAGAATTTAAAAACAAAGTAGGCTACTTACCTGAAGAACGTGGCTTATATAAAAAAATGAAAGTTCTTGAAACTCTTCTATTCTTTGCTGAGATAAAAGGTGTAACTGGTAAAGATGTTGAACAGAAAGCTTTAGATTATTTAGAAAGATTTGATTTGCTAGATAGAAAAGATTCTAAAGTTGAAGATCTTTCAAAAGGGAATCAGCAAAAAATTCAATTTATTTCTACTGTTTTACATAACCCCGAATTTATAATTCTTGATGAACCGTTTTCAGGATTAGATCCAATAAATACTAATCTATTGAAAGAAATTATTTTAGAAAAGAAACAAGAAGGCAAAGTAATTATTCTCTCAACTCACCTAATGGAGTTTGCAGAAAAAATGTGTGACCACATTGCTATGATTGACCATGGACGAATTATTCTTAATGGTTCTCTTGAAGAAATAAAATCAAAATATGCTCAACAAAATATTAGTTTTACTTACAATGGAGACATTTCATTCTTAAATAATAATCCTATTATAGAAAAAATTTCTGATTACGGAAATACAACTGGAATAAAAGTTAAAGATTCATCACACATACAACAACTGTTAAAATTACTTATTGAAAATGAAATTGAAGTGAAAAATTTTAATGCAAATGATATTTCGCTCCAAGAAATATTTATTGAACTTGCCGGCAACGAAGAAGATATTATTGCAAAGGAGGTAAGCAATGCTTAATTATAGAATCCTCGGAATACTAAAAAGAGAACTTAGAGAAAAACTATTCTCAAAAGCTTTTATAATTATGACTTTGGCTATGCCAGCATTGATGTTTGTGGTTATTGGCTTCCAAACACTTATAATGTCTTATGATGGTGATGAAGATACAAACATTGAATTCATTACTGAATCACAAAAATTAACAAGTAATTTTAAAGATGAATTTTCGCAACTACCATTTATTAAAAGTGGGTATTACAGTCTAACATATTCCACTTTATCAAAAGAATCTTTAAAAGATTACATTGATGAAAAAAGAATGGACATGGTAGATGAAAATTTAACTGGTATAGTTTTTATCCCCAATACTGCCTTGGAAGATAAAAAAATTGAATACTATGCAAAGACTCCAAAAAATATTACTGTAACTCAAAAACTTAGGAAACATATTAATAAAGTTTTGGTTAACAATTACTTTAATGATAAAGAATTATCAAAAGAAGATTTATCCTTTGCAAGAAAAGGTGTTGATTTTACAGGATTAAAAGTAACGAAGGATGAAAAAATTGAAGAAGAAGGTTATGGCAATATGATTCTTGCTTACCTTTTTACTTTTCTACTTTACATAAGTCTTATGATGATTGGACAAATGACAATGCAAACTGTTATGGAAGAAAAAAACAGTAAGGTTGTAGAGGTTCTTTTGTCTTCTGTAAGTAGCAAAGAATTTATGACCGGAAAAATATTAGGTGCATCAATAACTGGAGTTGTACAAATGGCAGTTTGGTTGTTGCCTTTAGTTCTTCTTTCCTTTACAGCTTGGTTCTCTCTTCCGGAAAATTTTTCGGTTAGTGTTACATTTGGTCAACTAGCATATTATCTATTTAATTTCTTTTTAGGACTTGTTACATTTCTTGGTTTGTTCGCTACTCTTGGCTCCATATTTGAGACTGCTCAAGAAGCACAATCCGGTATGTGGCCTATTATGATGCTGATTATGATTCCTTTTTTTATAGCAATGTCAATGTCAACAAATCCCGCAAACCCAATAGCAGCAGTTGCTTCCATGCTTCCCTTCGCTTCTATTATTGTTATGCCAGCTAGAATAACTCTTATTGATGTTCCAATGTGGCAATTGGCTCTTTCACTTATTGTTAGCATTGCAACAATAATTTTGATCTTTCCACTTGCTGGCAAAATAATTCAAGTTGGCATTTTACGTACTGGTAAAAAGCCAAAGTGGAGCGAAGTTATTAAGTGGTTGAAGTATAAATATTAGACTTAGATATACTAAAACTGATTTTGTTTTCGGATTCTAAAGTTGTTATCTCGAACACGCCTTTTGTAGAGAGATCTCAAACACTATTAAATTATGAGATTTCTCAATCACAAAAAACGTTCATTTCGAAATGACATTTACTAAAATCCGAGAACCACTTTACGTTTAGTATATATCAAATAATATTTTTTAAAATCCAAAATGGGTTCTTTGTAATTAGTGATTAAATTATACTTTCTCATTTTCGAAAAATCAAATGTTTAGAATAATTACTTTCATTTACTTAATCACAATAGTTTTTGAACTTACTGTATAAGCACTAAAATATCCAAAAGCATCATTGCTCCAGTTTGAAGTTGGGTTGCCTGGAGATTGTGAACCAAAAGGTCCGCTACTAGATTCTGCTAATGCATCTCCAAGAGTAGTAAAATAATTGAAAATATTTTTATCAATTGATAAAAGTTCAAAAGTTAATGAATCACCTTTTTTTATCTTTTCGTCATGAATTGGAAACCTAAAAAAATCGATATAACTTCCATCAGTAAGTTTGTCTTCGTAAAGGAATATTCCGTTTATCTGTTTACTATTCTTATATACTTTAAATCTAGCAAATTCTTTTACCCCTGGCTTATCTTGAAAAAAGCAATGGAATCTATATTCTACTTCATCTTTAAAAGGTCTGCTTTCTCCTTCTTCGTATGTTAAACTATCCAAAATTAATCCTTCAGGCATTTTAGAAATAGCTGTATAATTATTTTCTAAATAGGAAACCGATATTGAATACTCATTATTTGGAAAAGCAGTTAAATTTTCTGAAGTATAAATTCCAGGTTGCGTTTCTTCCAGAATAAAACTATTTCCATCAGAGCTAGAAATAGAAACTAAAGCATCAGAAATTTTTTCATAATTATTTGGATTATAAAAATCTGTTGATTGCGTTATATAAACAATATTGTCGTTTTCTAAGTTTGAAATTTTTGCTTCAATAATAATTTTAGGGGTTGTTGCGTTAATATCTATTTCAATAATTTCTTCGCAAGAAGAAAAAATTAGAACCGCTGAGAAAAGTAAAAGTATTAGTTTCATTTAAAGAATTCCTAGTTATTAAAATCTGAAATTGAATGTTAATGAAGGCACAAAAGAAAATAGAGCTAGTTTAACTGCTTGAGTAATATTTGGATCTATCTCACTTTTTTCAAATGAAATTGAATATGCATTTTCTCTTCCATAAGCATTATACAAAGAGAACGTCAAACTCATCTCCTCTGTTTGCGATCGAGTGAAGTAATACGTTGCTCCTAAATCTAACCTATGATAGTCAGGCATTCTATGCCCATTTCTTTCGGTATATAAATTTGTAATCATACCATCTACTTCATATTTTCCACTAGGAAAGGTAGCAGCATCTCCAGTGTAGTAAATCCAATTTGCAGAAAGTGACCAATTATTATCTAAATCATAAATACCAACAATCGAGAAGTCATGTGTTCTATCATATCTGTCTGAGAATTCTTTACCATTGTTAATATTATCGAATTGTCTTTTTGTAGTGGAGAGAGTATAACCAAGCCAACCTGAAAACTTCCCTGATTTCTTTTTAACTAATAGCTCCATACCATAAGACCTTCCCTTACCAAAAACTAATTGCGATTCAATAAAATCATTTAAGAAAATATCCGCTCCATCTTTGTATTCAATCAGATTTTGCATGTCTTTGTAATAAAATTCTATAGAAGTTTGATACATATTATTATCAAAATTTTTGAAATAACCAATTGAAACTAGATCCGAAACTTCTGGTTTAATTAGTGAAGTGCTTGGTTGCCAAATATCTAAAGGCGTTGATGTAGTTGATGTTGATAGCAAATGAATATTCTGAGTATTTCGTGCATAACCAATTTTTAATGAACTGGTTTCATCTAGTAAATAGTTTGCAGATATACGTGGTTCAAAATTATTATACGATTTAATTATTTCTGCATTATCATAAGTTTGTGTTTTGGTTACATCTCCGTTATCATCAAAATCATGAACATCTGCTGGACCAAATAATGTTAAATTTGTTAAACGTAATCCATAATTTATTTTGAAAAGATCTGAGACTTTCCATTCGTGACCAAAATATATTCCACCTTCAATTGCAAATGAATCATCAACTTTTTTTGAATTTATTCCAATACTTCCTTCTGCATTAATTTCTCCAGGTCTAAAAGTATGATAAATTGTGTTTAATCCGAATATAAAAGTATTGTGAGTATTAAAATAATATTGTAAATCCTCCTTAAAATTCATGTCTTCAATTCCAGAACTTACAACAACAGCATTATCTTTAGTTTGAATACTTAGATCATAATTATAATCACTATAAATAAATGTAGTGTTGGAAAACAACTTATCGCTAAAAATATGATTCCACCTAAAAGTTGCAGTAGTATTTCCCCAATCAAATCCAAATTTATTGTCAAAACTAAATACATCTCTACCTGTATAGGCTGAAAGAAATATTCTATCATTTTCTCCGAGTAAGTAGTTTAATTTTCCATTTAAATCATAAAAATATAATGAGGAATTTCCTAGTTGTTCATTACCAAGTAAAGGGAAAAACAAATCAAGATATGTTCTTCGCCCTGATAAAATTAAAGAACCTTTGTCTTCTACTATTGGACCTTCAACAGTTAATCGAGAAGAAATCAATCCAATACCGCCGGCAAATGTATAATCCTTTTTATTTCCATCTTTCATAGTTATGTCAAGTACTGAACTTAATCTACCACCATACTCAGGTCCGCTAATTCCTTTTATTACTTTTACATTTTTTATTGCATCCGAATTAAACACAGAGAAAAAACCCAATAGGTGGGATGGATTATAAACAGGAGCTTCATCAAGAATAATCAAGTTTTGATCGGACGAACCTCCACGAACAATAAAACCACTTGCTCCTTCTCCTGCAGAAGAAATTCCCGGAAGGAGTTGTATTGTTTTTAGAATATCCTTCTCACCAAACAATACCGGAACTTTTTCAATTTCTTTTATAGCTAATTCGGTTGTACCCATATTTGTGGATTTAATATTATCATCAGCTTTTTTGTCTTGAACGACAACTTCTTCAAGATTGAAAGGTGTTCCACTTATTTTAATATCAATTTTAAGTGATTTTATTAAATCTACACTTATAATTTTTTTTTCATATCCAACATAGCTTACTTCAATATTGTATTTACCGTTTGGAATAGTAATAGAATAAAAACCATATACATTTGAACTTGTTCCTTTAGAAATCTGCGGAACAAATATATTGGTTCCTATCATTGTTTCCCCAGTATTAGCATCATAAATAAAACCACTTATTGTAGAAGTTTTTGATTGTTGGGAATACAATGTTGTTAATAATAACAATAGCAAAAAAAAACTTAAACTAGTTTTTGAGAGTAACAAAAATAATTTCCTTATAAATTTTATTGAACGTTTGGTTATAAATTATACCTATAATTATTAAAATAAAAGGACTCACAAAGGAATCCTTTTATTAATACTTATCGTTTTCACAATCTAACTTATTGCTTAACCTCTACCAAATCCGTGATGTCCTCTTCCAAATCTTTTGTCTTTATTTTTTTGCATAACTTCTTTAAACTTCTCAAGTTGTTCGTCTGTTAAAATTTGAGCCATTTCAGTTTTTATTTCTTCAAAAAAGCCTTTCCTATTTTTCATCATTTCTCCTCTACTTAAATCTTGATTTTTAAGTTCTTTCATTTTGTCTGCTCTTTTTTCAAATAATTCTTTTACTTGTGTTTTTTGATCATCAGACAAGTTTAATTCTGTGCTTAATTTATCAAGCCATTTTTCCATTCTTTCTTTATGAAATTCACCGCTTTCAATTTTCGCATTTAATTCTTCAAGCTTTATTTTTTGTTCAACTGTCAAAATACCTTTAAGAAACTCTTGCATCTTCTCTCTCATTTCTGCTCCTTTTTCTCTCATCCCAAAACGGTTACCTTTTCTAGATCCATGATTGCCTTTAAATTCACTTCTTTGTTGTTTCATAAATTCTTTTAATTGTTCTATTTGATCTGAACTTAAAACTAGATACTCAGTAAGTCTATCTAGTCTAGCATTAAAATCACCCATCTCATTTTCAATCAAATTATCTTTGTCTAGCACATCAGAATTACTTGGGTTTGAGTTGTTGGCAACTAGATCGCCATCTTCGCAAGCGTTAAACATAAATAAGAATAACGATAAAACTGCAGTTAGTAAGAATAGTTTTTTCATAGAAAATAATTGATTAGAAACAGAGGGTGTGTTGTTTTTTATATTGTTTAACATTTTGTTCTCCTTTTTTTTAGAATGACTGTTTTATCTTTGAGATCTTTCTCCCTTCTACACATTAGACAAACCAAAGTTGTTATTTATTCCATTGTGTTTAAAAAATATGTTAATATATTTGTTGAAAGAAAAATTTATACATATGATAGTATTTTATGAAACTTCTTCGATTGGTTGTGTAAGCTTTATAAAAATTTTCTAAAAATCTATATACATGATGTTAGTTTCTTATTTTTGTTAAGATTCTTTAATTAAGCATCTGTATTTCTGTATATAATTCTTTATTATTGTTTCGTATTTATTTTATACCTCACTTTTAAATGATATAAATTTTGTCTATGAATTATATAATGTTTACCTGAATGACAAAAAATAATTACTATGAATTTAATAAATGACTGAAAGTTTTATTACAATACTGTTACTTGGTTTGTTAGCTGGGTTTTTCTTCTCCGTACCGATTGCCGGCCCAATCAGTATATTAATAACTTCGAATGCACTTAAGGGTAAACGTAGGTTTTGTTTACGAACAGCTTTGGGCGGGGCGGTTGTAGAATTCTTTTATGTTTTTATTGCGGTATTTGGTTTAACTTCTTTCTTTGCATACTATCAAAATTTAATTCCTCTAATTCTAATAGTTGGTTCTTTGTTTCTTTTTTTTGTCGCTTATAAAATTATAAAAACTCAATTAACTTTAGATGATATTAAAAAAGAAAAAGTTGTAAAAGATAAGCTTGCAAACAAAGGTGGTTTTAGAACGGGAATATTATTAAACTTTACAAATCCATCTTTATTTTTAGGATGGTTTACATCTTCATTTTTGCTTCTGTCTTTTGCTTCTTCTGTTGGATTAAATACTGGTGGATTGGATATTATGATGAACAATAGTGTTGCATCAATTGAAGAAGTTACTGGTAAAAAGTTTGATGGGTTAGATGAATTAAAAAATGGTTTTAGTAATGAGCAAATAAAGCCTATAGGTGAAAGTACTTTATCGCCTTTAGTATTAAGCTTAACCTATGCTGCTACTGTTGGAATTGGGAGCTATATATGGTTTTACTTACTAACACATTTTTTAATTAAGTATAAAGAAAGGTTAAAAATAGAATGGATAAATGGATTGATAAAACTTTTAGGAGTGTTCTTATTTTTAATTGCAGCGTATTTGGTTTATGAGGGAATTGTACTTTTGTAGCTGTTATTTTTTATTTCTACTAATTTTGATTTCCACAAAACTTGTTTTCGCAGAAATCAAAATTAGAATCTTTCCAAATTATTTCATCAACAATATTTTTTTCGTTTTCATAAAAGTTTCGGAGCCATCTAGTGGAGTAGCAACCAATCTATAAAAATAAACTCCTGAAGTTAAATTACTATTTAAAGATGATGTACTGAATTGAAAATTATAATTGCCTGTTGCAACTTTCGAATTGTTAATCAACTTTGTAACTACCTTACCCAGAATATCATAAATAACTAATGATACCTTACTCGCTTTAGGAATTGAGTATGTAATTGTTGTGGATGGATTAAAAGGATTTGGATAATTTTGATGCAATTGAAAATGTGAAATTAATTTTTCATTTTCAATATCAGAAATTAAATTGTCAACTCTAATTGTATCAGAATAGTCAGAAGTGTTAAGACTATTATATGCTTTAATTCTATAAAAATACGAAGTTGAATGTTTTGTAGAAAAATCTTTATAACCAGTTGCATCAGCATCAAGAGTATCTAGCAAATGATAAACTGAATCAACTGAATTTGATCTTCTTTCAACTATGTAGCCAAGTTCTTCGTTTGAATTATCATTCCAACTTAAGTTTACTAAAGTATCGCCAGAAACTGTACTTGTAACTTGTGTTGGAATAAACAACAATTTTTTATCTCCGTTAAATCCAACTGAATAATTGTGTTCAACTTCAGTAGTGGTAAGAGCTATGCTATAAATAGCTGTAAGGAAATAAGTTCCTAACCAACCTCTATCTGTTGTAAATTCATTTGCTAATCCAAACGAGAAAGAACTATCCCATATAGAAAAATTTCCAGTATCAATCACAGAAGTATCAACAACTCCGTTAATATATATTTTTGAATCTCCGTCAATATTTTTTGTATAAACAATGTGAGTTAATTCCGTGGTCAAACTTCCTTCAGTACTACTCATGGCTGGTTCGCCATTTGCATCTGTGGTTGTTGTTGTTAACCTCATATTAAATTGATTGCTATTCTGTCCAAGAGTAAAATTTCTTTCACTTCCATCTTTGGAGAAAGTTATTATTCTTGCTGGACCAGTTTGTGTTATATTTTTAGGTCTAATCCAAGCCTCTAAAGAAATTTCATTTGATTGAGTACTTTGTTGATAAATTTTAAGAGGTGAGCTATCAGCTGAAATAATAGTAGGTGCAGTTACCTCTAAGCCATAAGGAACCCATCTGGTTTTTGTCGTATCCTCAATTGTTAAATCTAAATCAGATCCCAAATTTGAAATATCAGTAACCTTTGTACTATCCTGTTCAAAATTATATAATACTTGTAAATTATGAGTAACTCTTTCGTTTTCTCCAGTTACAAATAGAAAAACAGAGTTGCTGGTATCAATTCCAGAACCATTGGAAACAATACATGAAAATTGAGAATTATTATCTATTGGAGCAACAAATGGAATGGTATATGTCGTGTCAGTTTCACCAACAATGTCGCTACCATTTTTTCTCCATTGATAACTAAGTGGTTTTGTTCCAGTAGCAGCAATAAAAAATTGTGCTGAATCGCTTTCAATAGCTTGAACTGTTTGAGGTTGTTCTACAATAGTTGGAGGAAAAGAAACCAAAGAAGCAATTGCTTGATACCAAACATCCGCCATCTTAACATAACCACCATCATTTGGATGAACTCTGTCACTCAAATCTGCCGGATAACTTAAAGCACTTTCTTGATCAACTATTAAAATATTATCACCTGAAAAAATACGAGCATCTACCAAAATTTGAAGTTCATTATTAAGTTTAGTTGTAGAATCTGTTTCGTTTACTGTTGCAGTACCTGGATCATCAGTTAAATTTATAACTTTTGCTAAAATTACTTTAATATCACTGCTTGTGTTTAACTCAAAAAGGTCTATTGTATCCAAAATACCTTCTATATCAGAAACAACATCAGCAACGGATTCATTATTAACAAATAATTCACCAATATCATTTGTTCCAATATGTAGGAGTACCATATCGGGTGGGTTTAGTTCCAACCAACTATAAACATTTTCGAGTACTGACGTTGGAAATGAAGGATGCTTTGCATGCCAACCGCCGTGTCCTTCATGATCTCTATCAAAGTCAGTAGGAATCCCATCATTTTGAGTACCAACAAAATCGAAACTAATACCTGCTGTATTTAATAGTGAATCAAGAATTCTTCGATACCCAGTTTCGTTAGAACTTCCAGCTCCTTTGGTAATTGAATTACCAAGAGGCATTATTTTCAAAGTATCCAAATCTGTAATATTTACATTTTTTTGAGGAAGAATATTCGTGTAAGAATCTTGTTCCATATTATTTGATGTAGTTAAATTTGATAGTTGTCCAAAAACATTATTAAAAACCAGCAAGCACAAAAGAGCGACTAAGACAACTAGATTTGTTAAACGTATATTTAATAAGTCATTTTTTTTAAGATTTATCATAATTAAACTTTCTCGTATTTTTGTTTAGCTAGTACTAATTATTATTATTCCAATAAGACAGAAAACCATACCCAAAATTATTCTAGCATTAAATACTTCTTGTAAAATAAAATAACTTCCCAAGCTTGAAACTATAAAGAACAAAGACATTGCAATAGGGAAAGCTATGTTCAGTTTAAATTTAGAAAGTATTATCATCCAAAGAGCAAATCCTATAACGTACATGGAAAAACCAATTATAAATTTTGCACTTAGAATTATTTCAAAAGCTGATTCAAGATTAATTTTTTTACCAGTTAGTGCAGTCTTTAAAATTATTAATCCACCACCGCTAAAAATTGCGTATAGCACAAAAAGAAAAAAATTTACTACTCTTTCCATTATTAATCCTTTTTTAAAGTAGAGTTCTAAATTAAACTCAAAAACTTATATTCCAATTTTTTCATTTATTATGAATCTTGGACGTCTTTTAGTTTCAACTAAGATATAACCAATGTATTCTCCAAGTACACCAATAATAATAAAAAGAACGCCAAACAAAAAAGATACAACTCCTAATCCTGAAGCCCAACCAGGAATCGCAACTTCAGTAAATATTCTTACGGAGACAACATAAATAAGTTCAATAAATGCGAATAAACTTGTTAATATTCCAAGAATAATTCCAAGCCTAAGTGGGACAAGAGAAAAAGATGAAATTCCATCTAAAGCAAATTTAATCATCTTTCCAAACGTATATTTTGTTGTACCAGCAAATCTTTCGGCTGCTTTGTATTCAATATTGACGTGCGGATATCCTAACCAGCCAATAAGTCCTCGTAAAAAAAGACCTGACTCACCAAATTCTAACAACTCGTTCACAACTTGTCTATCTAACAATCGGAAGTCAGCCATTCCAGGGTTAATATCAACACCACTTAGAAATGAAAAAATCTTATAAAATAGCTTAGATGTTAATTTTTTAATCCACGATATTTTTGCACTATCTATCCTTATTGTATTAACAATTTTAAATCCTTTTTCCCACTCGTTAATCAGATTGTTTACAAATTTAGGGGGATGTTGCAAATCAGCATCCATTGTAATTATGGCTTTACCTTTTGCAAAATTAAATCCAGCTAGTAAAGCATATTGATGTCCAAAATTTTTAGAAAATTGTAATCCTTTTACTCTACCATCTTTCTTATTAAGTGCTTGAATCTTTTCCCACGTTTTATCTGTACTTCCATCATCTACCAATATAATTTCGAAAGTAGCATTTTTTGATTCAAGAATTGGTACAAGTTCTTCAATAAGTTTTTCCAAATTGTCTTGTTCAAAATAAGAGGGAACAATTACTGAATATGTAATTTCATCAATCTTCATAATAATTTATTCCTTAGTAAGTAGTCTCATTCAACTTATATAATTCAATTCTATTGCCATTATCATCAATTCTGCTATCAAGCTTTTCAAATTCTGGTGTATTCCCTTGTAAGAAATTTTTAATGAAGGGGAATTCCATTAAATTTATATAATCTATAAAAATATATTTAGTATCGTTTAATTTCGCATATTCTATTAATTTCTTATAACTAGAATACGGAGTAGCAATAGAATTGACTTTAGCAAAATACGGGAAATAATTTTTTCTTGATATTATTAAGTGCTTTTGACTTTTATTACTTCCTAAATTTTTATTAAGTTTTTGTATTGGCTCCAAATAATCTGCTTCTGAATATTCTAAGTTTTCTGTGGGCTTAATAAGTGACATATATAAGGAATGTCCTGATAAGACTGCAATAATTAGGATTATAAAAATAGAAGTATATAATGATCTATTTTTAATTTGATCAAATTTTGGAAAATTTTTTAATATAGATTTTGAGAAATAATAAATTCCACCACCACTAATTACAAAAATTATTGGACCTATAATTGCAATATGTCTAGTTACAACATTATGTAAAAGAGGAGGGAATAAAAATACTCCGAGAAAAAGAAAAACAAACAATATTTTAAATACTTCACCTCTTTTAACTAAATAAAAAAATCCAAACCCAAAGAACACAATAGTGGATAATCCAAAAAAAGAACTTAGTTTAATATTGAATAATTCATCATAAGTATAAACAAATGTTTTTATTTGATCTTGAATATTACTTTCAGACCGAAGTGAGTGATAGATTTCGGGATTGCTTTGAACTGCATGAATATTTATTTTTGATGGACTGTAATCAAGCCCATAAATTAATTCGTCATTTGATTTCTTTATATCCGATTTTAATAATTTCATCCATGCTTGGCGACCATTAATTGAAAAAGTATCCATTTTATTACTAACACGTAAAATTTGTGGAGATACAACAGCACCAAATATAATAATGAAACTAAATGTCCAAACTATGAAGTCTTTAATTTTATAATTTCTGTTTTTATAAAATAGATAATGCGAAAATTGTATAATAGGAATTGCAACAATAAATATGATCCCTTCCGTTCTAGCAATAAAGCTTAATCCAAAAATAATACCTAGAACAACTGCGGATTTTATTTTGGGAGCAGAAATATATTTTAGAAATAACAACACTCCATAGTAAACTATTGTAATGTATGTTGGCTCTGTTAAAACTGCATAAGAAAAGGAAATCAAAAATGGATTAATTGCAAATAACAGAACACCTACTAGTGCAACTTTTTTGTCCCAAATTTCTTTTCCAATTGCATAAACAAAATAAAATAAAATTAGGGTACTGATAAAGGTAGCAAGTCTAGCACTAAACTCTATAGAAAAACCGAACCAACTTATTATTGCTCCAAAAAATGGGTACAAAATTAAGTCATCTGCTCCTAAATTTAATAATCCCTCAAAAGTAAAATTTTTAAAAAAACTAATTAACTTTAAGTATTGAATACTATCATGATCCTCAAGAACAGTTAAATTTGACCAAGACAATAATCTAAGAATTGTAAAAATTCCTAAAATTGTAATAAATCCAATATTTACTTTCGAGCCTGAATTTTTCGAGAATATATTTTTTTGCATAATTTGATGTTGTTGTATTTACTAGCTAAGGATTAGATTCAATAGTATGAACAATGTTTTAGCTAAAAAATAGTAAAACTTATCAAACTCATTTAATATTTATGCTCTATTATTACATAAATATTAAATAGTATAAGTTTAAGCGTTGTGTTTTTTATTAGATTTTTCTTTGGTCCTCAGTAACTAAAGAGAAAACTTTCGTGTAGAAATTACTATTATTTATAATTTATATCAATTGACTTATTGCCTTATAAATTTATTCAGATATCATAATAAAGTGTTTAATGGTTAACTTATTTCTTTATTATTTATATTTTACTTGAAAACACTACCATAGTTTAATGCAATTCCAACTTGTATATAGAAAAAGCAAATTACTACTTTAAGAGAACCATTTTTTTACTATCCCGAAAAATATTATTGTCAGAACTAATAACCGAAATTAAATAAACATAAACTCCACTTGTGAGTTTGCTAGCATCCAAGTTAACAGAATATTCCCCTCCATTTAATTGCTCATCAACTAACCCTAAAACTTTTTGTCCAAGTAAATCATAAACATCCAAAATCACGTTTGATTTTGATGGAAGACTAAATTTAATAATTGTTGTTGGGTTAAATGGGTTCGGATAATTCTGAAAAAGATTAAATTCTTGTGGCAGATTTTCACTAAACAAACTTTCAATATCTGTTGGATCTTGTACAACAACTAAAAATGTATCTTTTACAACTGCCTCATTTTCATCTTTTATCTCAATATAAATATTTGAACTACCTATAAAATATTCTATGGTTTCAACTGTTAAATTACCATTCTGATTATTTAGTTTAACTTCAATTTCTGAGTGTTCGGATGTTAAATTAAAAATTAATAACGAATCTTCTGTTTCTTCATCTTCAACTAAATCCCAAAGATTAAAACTTGAAATCGAATCATTAGTTGTGAATATCGTATCAATTAGTCCACTCAATACAGGTGTATCATTTATAGATGAAACAACTATTTTACTGGTATCAATTCCTATCGCAAGACTATCATCTATTGCAATAAAAAGAACTTGAAATTCACCATTAAAATTTGGTTTTGCATAAATTCTTGCTCTATTACTTGAATTATTAATTTCTATGAATAGATCGTCATTTCCCAAAATAATTTGGGTTGTTTTTTGGTTCTTTATATAAGAGCTAACTGAGTTTTGATTATTAGAATCTATTACATTTGCCGTAAAACCTATATCTGATGTGTCAGTATCAACATCTAAAATAAAAGTATTTAAATTTACTATTATTGTATCATCCTCATTAAGAAAAAAATCTGGGAGATTTATAAAATATGGGGGGTCATTTACTGGTTGTGTAATAAGCAAAACAGTATCAATAGAAGTAAATCCAAACTGATTAGTTGCTGAAACAAAAAGAGAATCTAAACCAAAGTAATCTTTTTTAGGTTCTACCCATAACTTATCATCACTAATCCAAACAATTACTGAACTATCACTTTCTACTACTTTATATGTAAGAGTTATATTAGTATCAGCTTGACTAAATACCGTATCAAGAGTAGCTATAATTAGGGAAGAGTTATCTTCCTTAATGCTCAGATCACTTATTGAGCTAATAATTGTAGGATAAGAAAGAGGATATATTTTTGGATTCGCATCCATTTTTTTAGTCCAATAAAAATCATCAAACCAAGCATATCCCGAAGATCCACCTTCCAAAGTTAAACGTGTTAAATTAGATTCATCAAGATCGTCCCTTGTATCAATATAATTATCATCAATGAACAAATCAGCATAACCATCACCAACAAAAATAGTTAGTTTATGCCATCCTTCAGATCTAGGAACAAAGCTATCTAGAAAATTTGAATTCGAGAAATAAACATAATTATCAGAAAACTCATTTACATTTACTCCTATCCCTATACTTAAATCGTCTATATCAGTTATTCGAAAAAAAGCTTTGTAATTGCTTTCCGAATTTAATTCATCATAGTACCAAACATTGTACGAACCCTTTTTAGCGATGCTCTTATATACTTTTGGTACTTCACCACTAGCGTTTTGACTTTCATGTATTGCAACACTACCAGAATGCGAAAAATCTTCAGATGGAATTAAGTCGCCCTGTCTTTTATTCCAAAATCGATTGTCAACATATTCAGATAAATCGCCTTCCGAATATCCTAAGTGCCAAACTTCCGACACATCAACGGCAGTGTACCAAATTCTTAAAAAATTATCTTCCATAAGAAAAGTAGAACGATAAATAGATCTGTTATCCCAAGCTGAGCTTGAGTTAGTTGGAATAATAATAGGGGTTGGATTTACTGACCAATTTATCTTGTCTGTACTTTCTGCATAAAACAATGAAGTCCAACCACACCTAGAATTTTTTGAATAGCTTGCTAATAACATTCTATATTCTGATTGATATTTAACTATATCTAAATGCCAAAGTACTCTTCCATCAATTGGAACATCTACTGGGATTTCAGAACCCCAAGTAATTCCATCATCAGAAATCCTCATAGTTACAAATTGTTCTTTACCTCCACAACCTCCGGGGGAACGAGCGTACCACATATAATATGTTCCGTCTTCGTATAAGACGGTTGGAGACATCAAATGCCAAGGTTCTGTTACAACTGTTTGAGGAGATGACCAGGAAATTCCATCAGTTGAAGTCATTCTCTTTACATAAGTGTTTCCATCATAATTTGATTCATTGTAATAAATAATCATTTCATTATTAACTAGCAACATATCAGGATCATTGTTCCATCCATCTGGTGTTGGTGCTAAAGGATTTGAAATTCCAGGTGGCTCAATCCAACTCGCTCCATCATCACTTACAATTATACATGGATTTTCAAAACTATCATCGGCACCAGGATATGGATTTAAGACCATCCAATATTTGTAGCCATTCCATCCGTCAGAAATATGAACAATATCTGGATGAACTACTTGACCCGAGCCATCATAAGTTGGAGTAATCTGAGGATCAACTGCATTTTTGGAAGTAACATTAAAAGTTTCAAAACTATCAAATAATGAAAATGTTGATTTACCATCCGATGAGCTATTTGCATTTGGATTTCCGTAATACATTCTCAAAGTCTTTTCGGAGTTTGAATAAACGTGAGGAATATTTACCCAAACTTTAGCTTTGGGAGGTGACCAACTTTCAATCCATAATGATAATACACTTTCATCATCATTATCAATAAAGAGTAAGTCTTCTCCATTTGGTTTTGCTAAATAAAAATCAAGATAAGTAGAATCAAGAATAATTAGAAATGGATGATTTATAAATTCATCTGGATTGGATTTATTATCAATCAAAATTGATTTATTATATTCCCAATCGGAAAGATCTATTTCTTGTCCATAACAAACTGACCCATAAAATAATAGGAAAAGAAATGAGAATAGTTTTTTATTTGTTAAGTTCACAACAGCCTTCTATTAAAATATTTATTTATATCTATAAAGAAGATGAAACGAAAAACAAAGTCAAGCAGTATTGTCTTTGAAATGAATTTTAGCAGTATTGTAAATACTATGTAAAATTTTTTTAGCAATAATTATTTTAAGTTCTATTTTCTAAGACATTACCGGGAACTCCACCAAGTATAGACATTTCATGAACATCTTTGCTAACAATTGCTTTTATAAATTTAAGAATGAACAACTACTTTAGTTAGAGATATTAATATTACTTTAATTAAAATTTAATATGAAAACTTTACCCCACGCTCCGTAGGAAAAATATTCTTCTGCAACAATATGTTTATTCACATCTAAAAAATCACGAAAAGCTTTACGTTGCCCACAACTATTATCTCTGTCAAAGGTATTCCAATCATCAAACATTAAAATAGTTTTATTAAGAAGCATGTCTTTAATAAAATTAAGAACGTCAACAGTTGATGAATGTAAATCACAATCAATTAATGCCAAATTAATTTTCTTCATATTATATTTTGTTCTTGTTTCATCATTTAGAGAATCATTAAAAAATCCTTCAATCAACTGAATTTTTGACCAATCAACACCGGCTCTGCTCATATCCTTACTTACTTGTTCTTTCCCAGCTGAATATTGTCCTTCATAGAATGGCATATCTCTAGTTACGTCTAAACCTTCAATTTTTGGCAATCCCTCAAAAGAGTCAAAACCAAAAAATCTCATTTTTAGTAAATTTATTTTTTTTGCGTAGTTGCATGCATGAGCAAACGTATGTCCTTTAAATATTCCAAACTCATAATAGTCTCCTTTTTCAGTTGTCCCAAATTGAACAGCTTTGTTAAAACATTTTTCTACAGCATTAGTTAAAGCTTTTCCTCCAGCAGAATTAAATCCATGAAAATACTTATAATATATTCTAGCTACAATTTTATTTAATCCTGCAATTTTTAAAAGCTTTACGGCAATAACTCTTGGATGTATCATATAATTTTTTTTCCTATTTAGATTTTTTTAGGACTTAAATTTTAATTATGATTTAATCTCTTGGTGTAAAATTCCCGTAATTTGTGCTACAATTTTATTTTAACTAAGCCATTTTGATGCCCCCTCTATTTGAACTGAATAGTTCATTTTACAATCTACTTTTTAATACCTTACCGGGAACTCCACCAACAATAGACATTTCAGGAACATCTTTGCTAATAATTGCTCCAGCTGCCAGGACTGAACCCTTACCAACTTTCACTCCATCCAAAATTACAACGTGAGCGGCAATCCAAACATTTTCTTCAATTTCAACACCACCTTTGCCTTCAAAATCATATTGCTGATTTATTGGAACATCAAGTTTTGCTAAACTATAATTTCCGCCACCAACTATATAAGTGAACCCGGCTACCAAAACATCTTTACCAACCACTACTTTATTGGATGCAAAGATGTAACAATCGAAACCAATGTTTGCTCTTTCCCTCAAAATTATATCTCCATCCTTACAACTTAGTATAGAGTTGCGACCAACAAAAACATCGTCCTCCAATGTAATGCCAATATTGTTAACCCCTTTTGCATCAATCAAAACATTATCATCTATTATTACATTTTTTCCTAACTTAATTTTATGGGGATGACGTAAAGTTATATTTGCTCCAAAGATACAACCGCCTCCTACTTCTCCAAGAATCATTGGATAAAGTTTGCCTCTTAGAACTACACCAAGAGCTCCAGGTATTCTTGAAACAAATAAAACAATAAGTTCATACTTAATCAAATCAATTAACTTATCACTACCAATAACCATATCCATATACTTTTGCATTTTGGATTTTTTCTTACCGGTAATAGAGTCTTGAATTTTAAATTCTTTATTTTTCATTTTTCGAAAACCATTTTATTTTCTTAAAGCGTAAACAATTCCACCAATAATACCTAATATCAATAACATTCCATATTCCAACCAAGCAAATGTAATTGCTTGCGATTTTGCAACTCCATAAAAGGAAAGAAAAAAGAATAGTGTGTTTTCTCTTAAACCTATACCATTAATTGATATTGGAATCATCATAATAAAAATTGTAAGCGGAACAATTAGAAAAAAATTTATAATATCAATATTAAAGTTTAGAGCTTGTGAAATTAAAAAATAATAGAAGACAACATTAGCTTGAAGTAAAACAGATAAGAATATTGCTTTAACGAGAGCTTCTTTTTTTGTGCTGAATTGTGCAAATGCACTACCAAGTTTATGTAACAATCCACCAATCTTTTTTACAATTGAATTATTGTTATCACTTAGTTTTTCAAATAAACTAAGTGGCGGAAATAAAATAAACCAGACAATACTTAAAGCTCCTATTACTAATAGAATAAGCCAAGCATTTAGATTGGGTATTTGGGACGTGATTTTTTCTGTAAAGAAAGTTGCTATTATTACAAAGACTAAAAGAGTAAGCAATCCCATAAATCGATCAACAACAACTACAGCAAAGGCTTTAGCTTTGTTTTCTCCCAATCGCCAAGAATCATAGGCTCTAACAGAATCTCCTCCAACTGTGGAAGGCATAAAATGATTGAAGAAAGTTGCAACCATATACGACTTAATTAAAAATCCAATCTTGGATTGAACACCTTGTGCTGTAAGTAAAACTTTCCATCTTATTGCACTTATAGTTAGCCCAACAGCATGTAACGAAAAAGCTAAAATTAAAAGTAACTTATTGGAAGTCTTAAACGACGCAAATATTTCATCAAAATTTACATCTTTAACAATGAAGTATAACAATACTCCAGAGATAAAAATTTTAATTATTAATTTTAATTGAGATTTTAGTTTCATATTAGAATTAAATTACTAAGATTTATTTAGAACAAATCGCTTGAGAATAAAAAGAGAAGGATTGGGAAATATTAGTAAGAAAGATGTCCTTTCATTTTATACCACTCAGCTGTTTTTTTAAGACCTTCGCTAGAAGAAATTTTTGGTTGGTAATCAAGTAAATTTTTTGCTTTGGAAATATCAAACGATCTGCTCTTTGTAAAAAAATCAACTCGTCTTCTATATAGAGGTGGATCAATACCAAGTGGGATACATATTTTCTCACATATCGTTCCAGCAATTTGAACTGGGTAAGCAGGTAAATGAATTTTTGTTTTCGAGAAACCAGCAATGTCAGAAATGGTATCCATTATTTCGTTTAAGTTCGGAATATCTGGGCCACCGATTAAAAATGATTCACCAACTGCTTTATCTTTTTCTGAAGCAAGAATAAATCCATCAACTAAATCATCAATATAAACTAAATGATAAAACATTTTACCGTTACCAAGTAAAATAGTTACTGGTTGTTTTGCCATCTTATATAATTTTAACAATCGCATATCGCCTGGGCCATAAATAGGAGTAGGACGAACAACACTAACTGGCAAACCAGTTTCTTTATAAAATTCTAATGCTTTTAACTCACCCTCTAGTTTAGTAATTTGATAAATATCACCTGGAGAATATCTATACTCCTCATTTGCAGGAGGGTGTTCTATGTGTCCATGCACACCACCAGTACTGCAATGAACAAACTTTTTAACACCAAATTTTTTAGCAGCTTTTAATAAATTTAAAGTAGCCTTAACATGAACATCATGATAAATTTGGTCAGTTATTCCTGGTTCTCTAAAAGTAGCAGCTATATGAAATATAACGTCAACACCTTTAACAGCTTTTTCTACAGCTTCCTCATCAACAATACTTCCTTCAAATATATCATAATCAGAATTATTTGCAAAATCTACTTTCTTAGAATTTCTGACTATTACTCTTACGTCTCTTCCTAAACTATTTAGTTTTGTTGCAAGTGCTTTACCTGTAAACCCAGTTGCTCCTGTTACTAATACTTTCATATTCTTTAATTATTTTTATTATTAAATATTTGTTCTTCTACCCAATCGTAAGCTCCGTTTAATCTCTTACTATGGGATTCAAAAACATGATTATCTTCAACAAACTTTTTACCACTTTTACCTAATCGTTTTCTTAAGTCTTCATCATTAGCAAGTTCAATAATACCATCTGCAAATTCTCTTGGAGTTGCTCCAGCTAAATATGCTTCATCATTAGTAAGCAATTGATTGTGTGTGTATAAATCTGTTAGCAAAACCGGTTTCCCAGAATGCAAATATGGGAATACTTTCATTGGAGTATTTATCCCTCTTATTCGTGGAGCAACAAGTATATCAGCTTCCACTATGTATTTATCAATTGTATCAAATGGTTTAGGGCCTAAGAAGTGAACTCTATCAGTTATTCCTAGATTAGAAACTTTAGTTTTATAATTTGTTATATCTTCCGGAACTCCTCCAATGATAACTAAATCAACAGTAGTATTTTCTTTAGCAACTATTGCAAAGCTTTCTACTAAAAGATCAATCCCTTGATATACTTCAAGATTACCAACATACATTAAAAATAATCTATCTATTCCAAGTTCTTTTTTTAGCAATCCATTTGGCAACATATTTGGATTTTTTAATTGTGAAATATCATGTAGAGTAACATGTTTATTGCTTCCCGATTCATCACATAATTTTGCTAAACCATTACACACTGGAAAATTTATTAAACTTTTTTGAATTGCTTTACTTTCGCACCAATCAAAAAAAGGAGCAGCAAATTTTAGGTAAGGTTTTTTTTCAACTAATTGTTGAGCAATGGAAGAATCTAAATCATAAGCATAAGGTATTTTAAATATTAGCTTAAATAGCATTGCGAAGAAAACTGTTTCTTCACCGGCGTGAATAAAATCATATTTATTTTTTTTAATCAATGACCATGTTTTAAAAAACATCAATACATCTGCAATTATTTTTTTTCCTGAAAAGCCTGGTCTAATATCTTGTAGAATACCTAGATTCTTAATTCTATGTAACTTAAAATTTGGTAAAGAGATCTCCGTTCCTTCATTATAAACAAGCACATCTACTGTTGTGTCTTTACGATGAGATAGAACTCTTAGAACTAATTGAACATCAATAGGAGTTCCTCTTTCTTGAAAAAAAGGATGAGGTGCTAATACAAGTATCTTCATTTGATTTCTAAATTTTTCTTTCTAAAATAAATTATTATTTAACAACGGTTTTGAAATATTCTATAGTCTTTTTTAATCCTTCTTCCAGTTTTATAGTTGGCTCCCAACCTAATTCTTTTTTTGCTAATGTTATATCTGGTTGTCTTTGTTTAGGGTCATCTTGGGGTAATTCCATAAATTTTAATTTCGATTTAGATCCAGTTAATTCAATAACTTTCTCAGCTAATTCTAACATTGTAAATTCATCTGGGTTACCAATGTTTACAGGACCAGTAAAACCATCTCTGCTATTCATCAGTCTGATCATACCTTCAATAAGATCATCAACATAACAGAAACTTCGAGTTTGAGTTCCCTCACCAAAAATAGTTATATCTTCACCTTTAATTGCCTGAACAATAAAATTACTAACAACCCTACCATCATTGGGATCCATCCTTGGTCCGTAGGTATTGAAAATACGCATTACTTTTATTTGTAGATCATAAATTCTATTATAATCAAAAAATAAAGTTTCGGCACAACGCTTACCTTCATCATAACATGCACGTGGACCTATTGGATTTACTAACCCTTTATAAGTTTCCGGTTGAGGATGAACATCTGGATCTCCATAAACTTCAGAAGTACTAGCTTGTAAAATTTTTGCTTTTGTTCTTTTCGCAAGTCCAAGCATATTGATAGCACCAACAACAGACGTCTTTGTTGTTTGGATGGGATCGAACTGATAATGGACTGGAGAAGCAGGACAAGCAAGATTATAAATTTCATCTACTTCTACATAAAGAGGAAAAGTAACATCGTGTCGCAATAATTCAAAGTATGGATTTTCTAACAAGTGATTTATGTTATGTTTGGCACCAGTAAAAAAATTATCCAAACACATTACATCGTTACCTTCATTTAATAATCGTTCAGTTAAGTGACTACCTAAAAATCCGGCACCACCAGTAATTAAAATCCTTTTTTTCATTTGTTATTCCTTATTGTATAAATTTACTTTTTCAACTTTGTACAACTATAAAAGTCCATCTTGTCTATACCATACAGCGGTTTTATTAAAACCCTCTCTTAATCTTTCTCTTGGCTTATAACCTAATTCTTTTTGCATTTTACTTTTTGAGAATATTCTACTTTCCTTTTGGCTATTGGTTCTGTCACTAAACGGAAATGAATATTTTATTATTGGTCTATCTTTCCGTTCTGAAATATCATGAGATGTTAGTCCTTTCATATTTATTCCCTGTTGGTTTTTTTCAATTATACAGGTCCCCAAATAAATACTAGAATTATTTTTAATAAAAAATAAACTCTACACAAATCAATGTAAAATTATCGTTAAAAAATATTGTGAATTAAATGGAAATATTTCTTTTTTATAAAGACATATGCCAATAACTTACGATAAAATTTTCTCATCATCCAAAACCTTACTTATTTTATTTTTAATCGAATCAGAAATATCTTCAAACGCCGTTAATCCTAATCTTCTTGCAAAAATATCATCTAGAGTAATTGCCATTTCTACATCAACATTATATTTTAATTCTCCATAATATATTTTTTCTTTCTCTACTATTATTTTTTGTGATACTTCATCTTGCTCAATATAATCTACTACGCTTTGGCTTCTAGTTCCGTAAGTGGTCCATATTCTTTCTAGTAAGGAATCATCATACTTTTCATTGTTGGAGAAAAAACTATTTTTTATGTTGTTATAATTTCTATCCAACTCAGAATAATTTGTTTCTAAGTTGTTTTGAGAAACATCTAACATTCTATTTAGAATGCTAGAAATATTTTTTGCAATTGAAGGAGCCGTTGTAAACTTTACTGATTTTATAGAAATTAAATTTTTAATACTTCCATTTTTTGAGTGGTCAAAAACTACAGAATGTGTATCTGCTTGAACATCAAACTCATTTTCAAATTCAACATTAAGCATTGCTTGAGTTCCAACGTGAGTATGAGTTATATCTTTATAAATTAAGTTTAAATCTTTATAAGCAGCATTTACTTCGTCAATTATTTGTGAAACATCTTGTTCGTTTATCTTTGCATTATCAGGGTCATCATGAAACACTTTGTAGGTTGTTCCTATCATTGTGTATTCGCCAAGAGGAATAAAAAAGAATAATCTTTTCCCTTTATTAATTATTGCCGCTTTATCTGTAAACTCTTTTTCGCTTTCTAAACCAACAGCATATTTACCAAATATATTTTTCTTGATTATAATACTAACAGCTTTTGTTAATGGAGATTTTAAATATTTAAGATCTTCTGTTCCACTTAATATTTCATTAAGCCAAGGACCTACAGAGTTAACAACTACTTTTGCGTTAATAGTAAATTCTTCTCCAGTTAGTTCATCTTTTACATTTACAGAAGAAATTTTATTATTCTCAAAATTAAACGATACTGCTTTAGTATAGTTAGCAAGAACTGCTCCTTGCTCAAACGCTTCATGTAAAAATTCAAACAAAAGTCTTTCAGTATTTAATGAAACGCACTCATACCAAACAGCTCCACCACTTATACTATTTTCATCAATTCCTGGAATTATTTTTTTAATTTCTTTTTTAGAAATAGTTTTACCACCAGGGATATAACAGTCTTTTGAAATATTTTGATTTCTATCAAAACTTATAATATCATTTAACTTCAATGCAATGTTAAGTGCCAACTTACTTTTAATTGTATAACCAGAAGTAGGAATTAAGTATGGAATATTTGTTACAAGGTGAGGAGCAATTTGTTGAAAAACTTTTCTCGAATAAATTGACTCTCGCATTCTTTTAAAATTAGCATGTTGCAGATATCTTAACCCACCATGCAAAACCTTTAGACTATTTGCTGAAGTCTCTGAACCAAAATCACTTTTTTCAATTAGACAAACTTTTAATCCTTTCTGAGAAAGTTCTCGGACGACAGCACCGCCATGAATGCCTCCTCCTATTACTAAGACATCAAACTTAACATTTTTTACTTTTTGAATTTCTCTTTTCATTGGGGATTTTTTCGTAATAACTTTGTAGATTAAGTTTCGAGTACCTAGTTTTTTCTTTTCTTCAATTGCATAAAAATTTGATTCTTAAAGAACGGCACTAAATTTTCTAAGTTACCATACATCTTTGGAGTTTCAGAAAGACTTAATATTATTTGTCTAATTGATTCTAATGGTTTGGTCTCATCTATTTCTTTAAAAAGATAAAATCCAAAAGAAGCCGTTTTGTTTTCTTCGCTTGGTATTGGAAGTGCATCTGATCCTGGTAAAACAAAATGTTTTGTTCTATTTCCTATCTTAAAAATATTTGGTTTTGTCCAAAAGAAAGGTCGTCCACTATTATCACCTAGAAAGAATTTTTCGTTTGAATGCTTTTTTAAAAAATCTTCCACAATTATTTTTCTCTTACCAAACCACTTTCCTACACCCCACGGTAAAACAGCTATCCCATTTTTTGAATTAATATTTTGAACAGTTGTTAATATATTTTTATTTTTTTCAATTTCTTGATCTGTACAAAGTGCTAAAACTTCAATATTATCTTTGGCTATAATTTGTTTTCCGGGTAGTACAATTATTTTTTTATTTTTTTCGTTAGAAATAATAATAGAATTAGTTTCTAATGTTTCTTTAAGTTGAAATTTTTCTGAGTGGAAAAGGGAATTGGTTTTGTTGATTGCTTCTTTTAATTTTGAAAAAAAACATACACCTTCTACTTCGGCAAGAAATAAAACACCTATCCATTGATGGCTTTTATCAATTTGTTTTGCATTTTTTGAAAAATTATCAAATGCAAATTTGAAGTAATTGTTCAAATCAAAACAACTATGTATATGAACGTGGGAATCTAAAAGAAGAAGCAAAATTATAAACTATTTATTTTTGAAAAAACTAATTGGAAAGATCTTCTATAATACTGAGATATTTTTTTGCCATCATTTTACTATCAATTCGGGAATGAACTTCAAAAGCTTTTTGAACATTTGTTATGCGTAGTTCAGGATTAAGACACATTTTTTTTATTCCTTCTGCAAATTCTGCAGGACTGCTTGGTGCTGCATATTGAACACAACCATCATCAAATACTAATTCTGCAGGTCTAAGTCGTGAGGCAACCACTGGAATTCCGGAAGCGATATACTCAAACATTTTTGTAGATAAAGCTAATTCCATAAAACCATCACTTCTGTATGGCACAATTCCAATATCAGAATTTAAAATATGGCTGTAAAGATTTGTAAGTGTTTCTCTTCCATTTAGAATAACATTTTTATCTAAATTCAACTTTTTAATTAATTCTTTTAATTTTGTTTTATATTCTTCATCGTAGAAACCATAAATGCTAATTGTACTATTCGGAATGGTCTCGTTTAATATTGACATTGCGTTTATGGCAACGTCAATACCAAATCTTTCTGCAATTGTTCCGTGGTATATAATCCTTACACCAGATGTAATTTTTTCAAATTTTCTACTAGTATCATATTGAAAAATATTTGTATCAGCAGAATTATATAGAACAGAAATTTTTTCTTTTGGCACTTTACGTTCAATCAATTTTTCTTCAAATCCTAAACTAGCAGTAATTATTTTATCTGAAAAATCGCAAGAATATTTTGCTGAAAGTTTAACGATTTTTTTAAGTATTGGACGGTTACCATTTAATTTTGAGTCAAATAATTCGACAGAAGTATCTCTAATATCTAAAAGTATTTTTGTTCCACTAAGCTTTTGTAAAATAGGAATAAAAACTAATAATTCTGGTAAAGTATGAACAACAATAACATCATACGAAGATTTAAATGCTAATTTTTGCAACTTCAAAAATGCAAAAAAAGAAAACTTTAATGTACTTAGTAAGTATGTAACTAATGTGTCTTTACGAGATGGTTTAACAATTCCATATACTGTAGATGCACCATTAGATTTTACTTTCGATTCATCTGAATTATAATAACAGAGAACATCAACTGTTTTCCCATGTGCAACTAAAGTGTTTACTTGTTGCTGCAATCGAGTATCATTTTCAAATAAAAACTTAGAAATAATACAAATTCTATTTTTTTTAATATTGTTCATATATATAATAAATAATAGTCAAGTATAGTTAGGATATACTTGAAAAAATGTCTGTGTATGTTTGCTCACAGGCAGACCATTTATACTTATCTTTTATTTTTTTAACGCTTGATTGTTTTTCTGTGTATTCATCTGAAGATAAATCAAAATCAATTTCATTTGTAATATTTTGTGAGTCCTTAATAAAATATCCAATATTATTATTACGTATTAAAACCTCTGATTCCCCAGGTACGTTTGTGATAATAGGAATTCCATGTGAAATTGCTAAATACAAAGTATTAGGAGCTGTATATTGAAAATACTTACGTTCACTATTCATATAGTAAATAATATAATCTACTTTATTTAAAAACTTTCTAATATTTTTTTGCCACCCAAGATAATGTAATCTTTCATATTTTTTTTCATATTCCACAATAGCATCTTCATCTTTTCCTACACCAGCTACAAAGAAATGAATGTTGGGGACTTTCATTAAAGTATCAATAAATTCGTTGATTGGTCTTTCGTTAAAATTAATTACACCAAAATAACTTACCACTATTTCATCATCGGGTATTTTATACATTTTCTTTAGGTCAACAAATTCTCCATCATAGGGATCGTACCAGTTTCCAATTACACTTATTTTATTTTTAATAAATTCATTGTAAAAATCTTTTCTATTTTGATTTACCACAACAAAAGCATTTGCAAATTTTGAGAAAAACTTTTCGACAAAAAATATAACTTTTCGTATTGTCGAATTATATTTCTCCCATTCCATTAAATGATAAATTTCATGAGCATCATAAATTAATGGCAACCGAAAAAGTAACTTTAGTAAGACCCCCAAAGGCAGCAGTAAAAAATCATGAACATAAATATAATTATAATTTATTCTATTTTTTTTTATTTCTAAATACACTAGCTTATAAAATTTAACCAAGTCAAAAACTTTTTTACTCCTTGTTGTTTTTCAACAACTAATTCAAGTCTAAAAATATTAAAGTTATCTTTACTTTCAGTTTTTGGTAAGCCACCTTCTTGATCCCAGCAGTAAAGGTCAACAGAATAGCCTAACTTTATAAGGGTATTAATTTCTTTTTGTACTCTTAAGTCAGGCTTAAATCCATTATCCAATACCATTAATATTTTTTTCATAAAAGCCTGATTAGTTTAAACTATTATAAAGTTTGTGATAATTACCAATTACTTTTTCCGGTAAAAAATGTGAGATACTATCTCTAATTTTTTGTCTATCCCAATTTTGATTTAATACTAATTTAATTTTTGCTGACAAATCTGAAACAGAATTAACCTCAACCAAGTAACCATTAATTCCATCCTTAACTATTGTCGGAATTCCACCAACCTTTGTTGCAACTACCGGAGTTCCACAAAAGAATGATTCAACAATTACATTTGGCAAGCCTTCCCTACTACTTTGAAGACTAAAAACATCTGCAGCATTATAATATTCTACTAAAGCATCAGGCAAAAGAGGTCCTAAAAATGTAATAGCTTTTGTTGCATTTTTATTTTCAGCTAGTTTTTTTAATTCAGTTTCTTCAGTTCCAGTTCCTGCAATATAAAGGTGAACATTTTCCATAGAATTATTTAATTCAGCAAATGCTTCAATAAGGATATTCACATTTTTTAGTTTCATCAATCCACCAACAAATAAAACCATTTTTTGATCTATTGGGATGTTGAGTTTATTTCGTATTTCATTTTTTTCTAAGATAATAAATTTATCAGCTTGATAGATATTATCGAGTAACTCTACATTTGTTTTCTCAGAAATAATTTTTTTTTGCTTTGCAGTATCAATTAAGGCTTGAGAAACAGCTGTTAGTTTTGTTGCATACTTAAGAATTATTTTTGAAGCTTTCCAAGATTTAGATCCTACTTCTAATGCATTAACATCACAACCAAGCATAGAAACAATAAACGGAACTTTATATTTTTTTGAAATTAAATATGCCATTGTTCCTGAAGGTATTATCCAATTGGAATGAATAACGCTATCTTTAGTAATTATTTTTTTTAGATGTTTTTTCGCTTGAATGTAAGCAAACCAACCTTCAATATGGTGAAATTTGCCTCTTGGAAGTCTATAATATCTTAAATAAATTATCTTCCCTTCACCAAATTCTTCTGACAAGTTAGAGGTTTTCGGATAGTTTTTTTCCCACTCCCTATAAATTTCTTTTCTATCTTTCCAATACTTTAGCATTTCCACTATTGGTGGGGAGGCAGGGTAAAGACAAATTACATAAAGGTTATAATGCTTGGCAAGCTCTTTAACCGTTCTATAAATGTAAATACCTTTAGTATTAGTTTTACTACTTGGGAATTCAGGAGTGATCCAAATAAGGTTCATAATTAAAATATCATTATTAGATTAGAATAAAATTAAAAGACTACTTTAATTCTATTTCATTCATTGTTAGGTGGTCATTTGTTTCATTACGAAATTCATCCTCAAGTTCTTCATCCTCCTCATCAAAAAAGTACGGATATGCAACATCAGAAATCATACCACCAATAAGTAGAAACGCAAAAGTACTAGTTAATTGACTATTTTGTGCAAAAGCTAATATTGCATATCCTAAAAAGAGAAATCCAATGGGGACATCATCACCGTCTCTTTGGTATTTGATTGATTTAACAATTAGTCCGAAGGCTAAAATTAAATAAAGTATTAGCCCTAGCAATCCATTCTCTATCAAAATCATTACATAACCATTATGAGGTGACAAAATGAATGAATAAACACCTCCTTCACCAAATTGTCTTTGACCAATATATTTATACCCCCCCTTACCATAGCCAAGTACTATTCCATCAATATCTTTAGAAAAGAATTTAGTTATATCATGAGAAGCTTTTTCAAAACGAAACCTTATACTTCCTTCTCTATTTTGACCACTATATTCATCAAATTGTTTGTTTCCACCACCAAGTAATTCAAAAGGTTCTTCATATAGTCTATAATATATCATATTCACTAGTTTAGTTTTATATTTATCTTTTTCAAAGAACATGTTATAAACAAAATAAAAGGTTGAGTATAAAAATATCATCATAAAAACTGAAAGTATAATTTTTTTTATATTTAACTTTCTTGAAAATCCATAAAAATTAATTATGAAAACTACAATTATTAATGCTGATATTGTACTTCTAGAAGTTGATAAGAAGACACCACCAATTAGTACAAACATTAAAGGATATGTTAAGTAGCGTTTCCAAATTTCTTTTTTATGCGCTATGTAAGAAACAAGAAAAGCTATACCAGAAAGTGTGCCAGGGAAATTATGATTAACAGCTATCTTTTTATCTAAAGTTCTTGTTGAAACGAAATCTAAAGGACGAAGTATATCTAAGCTATTTGTTACTCCTCCGAAGTTCCAATAATGAAATACTAAATCAAAAACACTTAAAAGTCCCGTAAAAATAATTGCATAAAAAAATGCTTTTTTGTTAAGCTCATTTGTTATTATGTAAAAGCCTAATATTACTGTAAGTAAACTCAATAGTAGTAGTTTTAGAACTTGTTTAAGTTGTGGTTCATATACATAGGTCATAGTTGCCATCAAAAAGATAAATACTGTTATCATAAAAAAATATGGGTTTTTCAAAATAGTATTCAATAGTATTGAAAAATTCTCCTTATCCAAAAGAGCAATTCTAGCAAATAATAATATTAAAAGTAGTGCTCTTGCATCTAACGGTCCAGGAACTCCTATGTTGAACACATAAACCATCATAAAAACTAATAGTCCAATAAGGTAATGAGGTTTCTCAAAATAAAGAAATGTACCAACTGCAAATCCAATTCCTGCTAATACGTAAATACTTGTTTCCATGTTTAAACTTTGTTTATTATTGGTAAAATATCTTCTACAAATTGTTCAGCTAATTTCAAAGGATTATGATTTTTTTTGACATAAGAAATACTTCTCTGGGAATAAACACTAAACTCATTTTCAGAAAGGTTTAACAATTCAGTTAACTTTAGATCTAAATCTGAATAATCCTTAGCAACAATTCCTATTTGGTTATCTGAAACAAGATTATCGGGATTCACGTTTTGTGTTGTTACTACTGGGGTCCCAACAGACCAAGCTTCTAAGAATGTATTTGAAAACCCCTCTAGCCTTGAAGTGTTAAGTAAACAAATTGCACTAATTAAAAAACTAGGTATATTTTCATTTTTCAAATACCCAACAAACTCAACATTTTTTAAATTATTCAATTTGTTCATTGCAGATACTACTTCGGGGTCTGGTTCTTCAAATCCTTTACCAGCAATTTTGAATTTATAATTTGATAGCTTCGTAGCAATGTTTGCAAGTTCCGGAATATTTTTTTCAAAACTAAAATTACCAACCCACGCTATATAATTTCTATCATCCCTTTTTTTTATTTCTATCTCATTAAAGTGAAAAGGATTATAATGAACGTACGATTTTATTTTAGGATAATATTCCTTCACTTTCTGTAACTGATATTCGTTTTGACATGAAATAATACTTGCTTGTTGAATTGATTTTTTTATAAAATAACTCATATAACTTGGAAAATGTTTTACAAACCTACCATCAACATCCATATCACTAACAACTCTAAAAACATAAGGTACTTTTGTAAACTTTGAACACAATCCGGCTATTGCTCCAAACTTATTTGAACCAGCTTGAATTAATACATCCGGTTTATACTTCCTAATTGCCTTAATTAAATTTGGTAGTTGGTATGTTAAAAATCTAACCTTTGGTAATCCTTTTTCTAAATTATAACTTTCAACCAAATCAAATTCAACATCTCTTTCAATATATCTTTTTGTACCTTTCCAAGTGAGCAGACCAACGTCATTTCCAATAGCACTAAATCCTTTAAGCCATGCATACCACTCCACAGCAGTACCGCCAATAGTATATTTTCTATTTTTAAGTAGGTATGCCATATCAAAATCTAAATATAAAATTTTTATTTTTTTGTTATTCATTAAACAACAATTAGTTTTGTAAAGTGAAAATATTTATCTAGCTTGAAGCCAGTTCATTAGAATTAGTACTCTATGAATTTCTGTATTATGATCCCACTTATTATTCATATGATTATCAACGTATTGTAAAAATATTTTTGAATTTAAATTTGGGATTGATTTTAATGATTGTTCATTGAGAATGTCTAAAACATATTCCTTTAATTCGTTTTTGTACCATAGATTTGTTGGTACATTAAAGCCTACTTTTGGTCTATCAAAAATTTCCTTTGGTACATATTTGTATAAAACTTCTTTAAGTATTTTTTTCTGATTATCGCCTTCAATTTTGTAATTACTTGGAATGGCTCTTGCAAAATCTACAACTTTATAATCCATCAATGGTGCTCTAGTTTCAAGCGAGTAAGCCATTGTGGCTTTATCAACTTTTGTATTTATATCTCCGTTTAAAAAAGTTTTAATATCAAAATCACTAAACCTTTCTATTAAAGGTTTGCTTTCATTGTAGAGTAATTCCTTAAATTGGTAATTAGGAGCTACATTGTTTAACCAAGATTTATCTGTACCAGTAAAATAACTATAATAAAGTGAACTAATGTCATTTAACCTAAGTCCATTTGCTATTAGTTTGTGTTTGTATTTAGGAGAAAAATCTAAAAGTCCGCTTAGAGTATTTCTAAGAAATTTTGGAATTTTAAAAAGTGATTCTCTTGCAACTGAATTTTTGAATCTCAAATATCCTAAGAAACTTTCATCACCACCATCGCCAGAAAGTGCAACGGTAACATGCTTTCTTGTGTGCTTAGATAAAATTAACATCGGAATTGCAGAAGTATCTGCAAAGGGCTCGTCATAGTAATCCGAGAAATTTTTTATTATATCAAGACCATCATTAAAATCACATAGAATTTCAGTATGATCTGAATTTATATGTTTTGCAACTTGAGCTGCATATATACTTTCATCAAATTCTCCTTCGCTAAATTTGATAGAAAAGGTTTTAACTTTTGCAGAAGATTGCTTTTGTGCTAATGCAGCAATTAGTGAAGAGTCAATTCCGCCAGAAAGAAATATACCTAATGGTACATCAGAAATCATTCTTAGATTAATGGCATTTTCTAATAAACTTTCCAATTCATCTACAGCTTCATTATAACTTCCTAAAAATTTATTTTTCCACTCGTAGTCAATATCCCAATATTTTTCATCATTAAAATTTTTGCTACTTAAATTATAGTGAAATTTATGACCAGCTTTTAATTTACAAACATCTTTGTAAATAGAAGCGGGTTCAGGAACATATCCCCAAAGTAAATAATCCGTAATAGCTTTCTCATCTATTTGAAATTCATTTTCAACAGCTAATGTATTTAATTGAGATGCAAATTCAAATTGATTGTTTTTTAATGTATAGAAAAAAGGTTTTTTACCTAAACGATCTCTTGCACCAAAAAGTATATTTTTTTTTGAGTCATAAATTACAAAAGCAAACATTCCATTAAATTGCTCAACACATTTATCTCCATACTCTAAATATGAAGCACAGATAACCTCTGTATCTGAACTTGTCCTAAACATGTAACCTTTCTTAATTAAATCATCTTTCAATTCTAAAAAATTATAAATTTCTCCGTTAAAAGATATTGATAAATGATGATATTGAAATGGCTGGTTAGCTCTTGGATCAAGATCAATAATTGAAAGTCTCGTATGACCTAGAGTAATTTTCTTATCAAGAATTTTGAAGTCTTGAAAATCAGGGCCACGTGATTTCATTAAAGATATTTTTTTTTCAATAACCGGAGCAGTATATTGTTTGGTTGCTCCATAGATTCCACACATAAAAGATTTCCTATTCTAAAGCTTCGTATATATATTATTTTTTATAAAAACTTATTTCGCATTGTAAGTGCATCAATAACTGTTAAATCTTTTTCAAAATTAAACGTATGAGTACCAATAATTTTTTTATCCCAATTAGGTTCTATCGAATTAACTAAAACTTCCTCATACTCAGTTTCATTAAGTTTAATTATTTTGTTTAAATTGAAACCATATCCATAACGTACTGAACAATTTTGCGATGGCCTGTATAAATTTCCATTATAGTTAAATATCTTTCCTGCTGGTCGTGCAATTTTAACATCCGATATTATTGGATTTTGGGGATGTGGAATCCAATTATCTGTAAACAAATTATCGGAAGAAAATAAAAATAATTCATCGTGAATAGTTGCTCCTTCATTCTCTTTTATATTTGTGAACAACCACCATTTGTTATTGTAATAGGTTACATTTGTATCTACAGCTTCAACATTTTCAATTAAATTTTGTACAAATTTCCACTTTAATGGAAAATCAGTACTTTTATATAACCTAATATTATTTGCTCCCGAAGTTTCAGGAATCATATAAAAGATATTTTCATATTCAAAAATAAATGGAAATGATAAATGATACGGTTCTTCTAATACCATTTGCGGTTCTGAATAATTCCCATCTTCATCAATAGTAAATACTGAAATGTGAGCTTTTATTTTTGAGTAAATTAGTTCCTCTATAAAGACAAAATACTTATTGTTTTTTATACAAATTTGTGGGTCTGCCCAAAAGCGATCGGATGGAGGTAAAATTTTTTTATATTGATTAATGTCTGAGGCAAATCTACCATTACTGTTAAACGAATATAAAAGTAGCCATTGTTCATTTTTTATTATTGGAAGAAACTTAGAATAGTACAAAAACTTCAAAAAATGTTTGGGAAGAATTGAAAGCATTCTAAGGTTTGAAGGGCTATTGAATGTTTCATTTGAATAAATAAATGGATCTATATTTTCTTCTTTAGTTTTTTCTAGAAATTGTTCTATCCCTAATTCTGAAAGTACTTTTAGTTTTCGTGGAATAAAAGAAATAGATTTTAACAAATTAAAATTATTATTTCTTTCAGCTGAATTTGGATCTGTCATTGAGGAAGATGTGGAAAGTATTAGAGGCTCAGTATTGTCCCATAACATCATTTCTAATGTTAGACCAGTTTCTGGTATATTGTTAATTACTTCCCAAAACCCATTTGATAAACCTCGAATTTTTTTTTGATCAGAATGCTTTAAACTCCACACTCCACACTTAGCATATTTGGATATTTCTTTTTTAGGTTCCTGATTATCTAAATTTATAATAACATCTAAATCACTTTCAACTAATCTTTGTTTCTTATTTTGGGAAATAGCTTTGTTGAAAACTAATATTGAGTCAAGAATCTTAATAACATTCTTTTTTTCAATTGCATTAGGAGTAAACTTAAAAACTTTTTGTTCTATTTTATTATAAAATTTATATAAACTATTTTCAATTTCTTTAGAATTTTCAAAAAATAGTATAATTGGAGAAATATTTTCAATATTAATGATTTTTTCAACCATTTGATATGACCAACTTTCAATCTCTTTTTCTTTTGCAAGAAATCCTATTCTTATTTTTTTTTTCATTTATAATATTTTATCTATGATAGAGTTAAAAAGAAAATTTGATTGAAGAGGAAATAATGTCATTTAGAGTTAAGCTATTTAAGGATGACAATGCTCTAAAATTTATTCAATGGATAATAGGAGTTGAATCTACCGTTACTATAAGTATGGGAACTAACTTTGAACTGTAATTTATAGATATTATTTTTTTATTGCATTTATGTATTCTTGTGCATTCGAATTTTTTGAAAGTAAACTAATGAGTTCTTTAGTCCTATTTTTTTTTCCTTCTTTTGTAAGATGATAAAAAGTGTCAAAATACAAAGAATCTGCAAATACAAAGCTAGTTGGTTTACCAATGATTTCAATTGATAATTCTTTAGCTAGATCCGCTTCTAATGAATCAATTGAAGTTAAATGTTCTGTATATTGAGAAATTGCAATTGTAGGATATAAATAAAATACGTTAACCCCTTTGAATTTCGCATATTTGTTAAATTCGTTTAATAAATTTATACCTTCCCAATATCTATATGAAAAATTTAGTTGTTCTTTATCTTCAGTAGATTTATTTAAGTGCGATATCATATCTCCATATTTATTAAAGCTGGCTCTTGAATATATCCCTTGGTGGTATAAACCACCTTTAATTAAATATTTAACTTCATCAATTAAGCTGTTTTGAAGGACATCTAAGTAAATACTAATATTAGATAAAATCTGAGATTTGTAATACTGTTTTGATTCAGGATAAATATTGGATGTCATTAGTTCTAATTGATAATTTCCTTTACTTCGTAAAAAATATTCAAATGAAATAAGAACAATATCTAAAGAATCTATTGAATGCTTTAATTCTTCCAGCAAGTATGAAATACCATACGCATGTTGTATTGAAAGATTAACAACAGGTATCTTAAATTTTTCTTGAATCATTTTACTATCTACGCCAAAAGACACATTTGAACCGCCAGCTAAAATGATTTTGGGTTTTTTAATTTCATTTAGTCTATTATGCTTATCTATCATACCAGCTTCCCATTTCATTTTTACATTTTGTAAAGGAATGAAAAATAAAGCAGAAAATGCTAAAGATAAAAAAACTAAAAAAAACAAACATTTATAAATAAATAGCTTCATAATGTTAAAATTGAAAATAAATAAATTGTTCTTCACTACCTTGAAATATAAAAATTAGTATTATGATTAGTATATATAAAGACCAACGTACTGAAATATTCTTAATACCCTTAATGTTTTCAATTGCATAATGTTGGTTTCTACCAATCCATTCAACAATACTAAAGGAAAAAATAAATGTAAGGGTAATTAAACTAGTAGTATTCAAATTATTAACTTTAGGTACATAGAAGATAGATTCTGAAAAAATAGTTGATAAATAACTTAAGGCATGTCCAATATTTTCTGCTCTAAAAAAAACCCATGCCAAAATAGTTAAGCTAAATGTGGTACCAATTTGAAAAAACTCTTTAATTGTTGGTAAATATCTATTATGTGCAACCGCATTTGTATTTGTTCTGTTTTTTTCCAGTAAAAGCAAAGGCAAAAAGTATAAAGCATTCAATGCACCCCAAACTATAAAAGTCCAATTTGCACCGTGCCAAAAGCCACTTACAATAAAAATTATAAATGTATTTCTAACTTTCATCCAAGTACCACCACGGCTACCACCTAGTGGGATGTATAAGTAGTCGCGAAACCAAGTTGAAAGTGATATATGCCAACGTCTCCAAAATTCTGCAATATCTCTTGAAAAATAGGGGAAAGCAAAATTTTGTTTTAAATTAAATCCGAAAAGTCGAGAAGTTCCAATTGCAATATCAGAATATCCTGAGAAATCGCCATATATTTGGAATGTGAAAAAAATTGCACCTAAAACCAATGTGCTTCCAGAATAATTTCCAGAATTGTTAAATATTTCGTTTGCTATTTGCGCGGAATTATCAGCAATTACAATTTTTTTGAATAAACCCCATAAAATTTGCCTTAGTCCATCAACTGCTTTATCATAATCAAAAGTTCTTTTCTTATAGAATTGAGGTAGCAAACTTGTTGCTCTTTCAATTGGACCAGCAACCAATTGTGGAAAGAAACTTACAAACGCAGCAAAGGAAATAAAGTCTTTTGTTGGTTCAAGTTTTCTCCTATATATATCAATTGTATAGCTTAATGTTTGAAATGTGTAAAAACTAATTCCAACTGGTAAGATAATATCTAAAGAGTTTGCATTTATTATTGTTCCAAAGAATGAGAATGCTGTTACAAAATTATCAAGAAAAAAATTGTAATATTTAAAAAATCCTAAAAATCCTAAATTTACAATAATGCTTATCCAAAGCAACATCTTTCGTTTAGATAAACTACCTTCTTTTGACAATCTTACTCCAACAGTAAAATCTATCAAGGTGCTAAATAAAATTAACGATAGGAATCTCCAGTCCCACCAACCATAAAATAAATAGCTTGCAATAACTATTAAAAAATTTTGAAGTTTTAGATTTTTATTTAGTATAAACCAATATAAAAAAAATACAATTGGTAAAAATATTGCAAAATCTATGGAGTTAAAAAGCATCTTTTATTAAATTTTTATAGTTGTAATTCATATTAGTGATTGTTAGACAAAACTCTTTTTTATAATTTGCCATTATTTAGCTATATGGAGGGGAACTGTATTACGGAAATTTCTAATAAAATTATTTGATATACTTATTTGAAAATTTTAATTTAACAAAAGGAATGTAATTCAATAAAGAATCATTTGTATTACTTTCAATATTATTACAAGTAGAATCTAATTGTTTAATTCTATTTCTAATTTCTCTTACTATCAGTTTATTAGGTCTAAATTTTCTCATTACAAAGTTTAACCAATTATAATTACATTATAAACTTTAATTAATTAATATAAGATCAGATAAAATATTTTTTCATAAAAATATTTAGTTATCTCAAAACAAAGGAGATTGTATGCCAATTCAGATTAAGATTTTCAAAGATGATGATGCTATTAAAATGATAAATGATACTAATTTTATAAATGAATGTATGGACTTTTATAACAATCTTGAAACAGCAACCGTTTTTCAACATCCTCATTTTGTACTACCTTGGTACTACGCATATTCAGAAATTTATTCGCCATTAATTGTTGTTGGATATAAAGACAATATCAAAGTTGGACTAATGTTTTTGGGGCAATCAAAAGAAAACAATATTACACATGCTGGTGATCATCAAGCTGAATACCATGGTTGGCTAACAAAAAAAGAATTTGAAGAAGAGTTTATTGTTAGCACACTAATTACTTTGAATAAGAAATTTAGTTTAAATACTTGGGAATGGAGATGGTTACCAAAAAATTATTCCCAAAGTTGGATTTACTCAGATTTATTAAAAAACAATAACATAAACTGCATACCAACTCCTATTGATGTCCCACTATTTACTTTAGCCAATTTAGAAAGATTTACTAAAATCAAAAAAAATAAAACAGTTAAAAATTTAATTAATCGATACAAAAGAAATGGTGACTTTCATATTGAAAGAGTTACAACAAAAGAAAAAGCCGAAATACTAATTGAAGAAGTAATTAAGCAATATGATTTTAGAATTTTTTCTCAAACTGGTCTTGCTCCGTTTGGATTTGATAAAAACAAAAAAGCTTTTTATCTAAACAAAATGGAATACCCTAAAAATGTTCACTTTAGTGTTCTTTGGGCTGGTGAAACTCCAATTGCTTTTCATATAGGCGATTGTGATGATAAAACTCTTTTCTATGGTTTGCCATCATTTAGTCCAATGGAGTTCAAAAAATCTCCTGGCAGAATATTTTTAATAAAATTATCTGAGTTACTAATTGAAGAGGGATTTGAAACCTTTGACTTAACACCTGGAATGGATGCAAACAAAGAAAAATTCTCTAATGAATCATTTGATACTTTAAGACCAACTTTCTACTTTGATAAAACAACTTTTTTGAAGGCCCAAACAAAAGTTAAAGGTAAAAAACATTTAAAAACTTTATTAAATAAATTCAATCAAGATGTTGATTCAGTTAAAAAAACTTTAGACAACATTTCGACTAAAACAAAATCAAAAATATCTCCAAAGGTAAAACAACAATTAAATATTTATAAATATAATACAGAACTTTCATCTGAGAACTTAAATCCAAACAGCAAAAATATTAGAACAAATTGCTACGAAGATTTATTGCTTAAAACTGATATTGAACCTTCTGAAATATTTGATGCTCAACAAAAACTAGCAAATGAAGAAACATTATATTCTGTTTTACAAAACAACAAACTTGTAAGTTATGTTTGGGTAGAAAAAGATAAAGCTTTTCATTTTGAAGACGGAAATAAATTGGATCTTAAACTTGCCGAAAAAAATATTACTATATATGATTTTTATTCTGACCCAGCTTTAGATATAAATGATATTTTGCAAAAAATTATTGAGAATATAATTGCAACAAATTTATCAAATGATATAGAAAATATTTATGTAATTGATCGCTCTTCAGATGATTCAATAAAATCCATATTGTCTAACTTAAATTTTGAATTGAAAAATACTTTTTAAATAAGAGCATCCATTAGCTTTTTATTTTGGAAGCCATTTTTCTTCGCTAAGTTAAATGTATTTTCTAAAGTATTAAAATAATTTTCAAGACCCTCTTTTGTACTTGTTAAAGGGCTATGTCCATAAGATACTTCTGTTGAATGAAGTAACAGAGTTGTTAAAGGTCTTCTCAGTAGTTGTTGTTTCTCAAGCGTACGTGCGTACATTTCTTTTGTAAAATCTGTACTAGGAACTAAACTGGTTCCTCCACCTAATTTCCGTAAAATTTTATAAGCAATTCTAGATTCAATAATTCCAAATGCAACTGCTATTTTTAGTAAATAATTAATTGTCGTTGGTGTGTCATCAATTGAAATAGGAATTTCAAATATTTTTTTTCCGGAATCTTTTAGAATATAGGGATCATTTTCTTCAAAGTAAAAATTAGGCCCATTACTATTTCTATCTTCTTTATCAGAATAATTTATTAGTGGTAGAATAGATGAATCAACTGTAAAGTCATTTTCCATTAACCATTTAATAGTTCTTTTGTCAATACCCAAACGCCCAGCTCTATGAGACTTTGGACTTACACCATAGTTTTCTTCAATAGCTTTTTTTAATACTTCTGATTTTTCAAAAAACAAACTGTCTGGCAATTCTGATTGATAGGCTTGTATCCAATCTAAATCAACACCACTTCCATTATCTCTTTGGAACGGAGGAGTTGACCAAACATGAAGATGATGTCCAATCTCACATTTGCCTCTATCTAAAATTGGTTTAAGAACTTTAATTGCTTCATCTCTTGTTGCACACTCATAAGCAACTAAGTATGTTGGAGTTATATCATACTTTTCACATAAATCTTGAAAACGAGGAATTGCTTTCATGTTTTCAATATTTATTTCTGTTGGATTATCCCAAGCATTATCTGCTTCAGTATCTACAGTTACAATGAAACTTGGTTTAGCAGTAGAACTAATTTTAGGAATAGTTTCAATCTCAAAATCAGAGTGGAATATTTTTTTATTATCAAACATTACAATAGTAGTTTTTTAGTCCATCAAAAGTTTTCTTATTCTTCCACTTGCCAAGCCATCACCATAAGGGTTTACAGCGTTTGCCATTTTATTATATTCATCTTTATTATCTATAAGATTCACCACTTCATCTGTGATTCTGTTTTTATCCGTTCCAACAAGCTTAACTGTTCCAGCAGTTATTGCTTCAGGTCGTTCAGTATCTTCTCTCATAACTAGTACTGGTTTTCCTAAACTTGGAGCTTCTTCTTGAACACCTCCAGAATCTGTAAGTATAATTTTTGAGTTCATCATTAATGAAATAAACGGCAGATAAGTTTGTGGTTCAAGTAAGTAAACATTCTTCTTATCAGACAAAATTTCTTTTACAGGGTCTTGTACATTTGGATTTAAATGAACAGGAAAAATAAAATTATAGTCTTTGTATCTTTCAGCTAATTCAGAAATGGCTTCACAAATATTTATAAATCCATCACCAAAATTTTCTCTTCTATGTCCGGTAATTAAAACATAAGGAGAAAGATCTGAGAGTTCGAAATTTTCTAATCCCAAAACTTTTGGATTTATTTCTTCTACTTTTTTTGTTGCCAAAAATAAAGCATCAATAACTGTATTCCCAGTTATATGAGTTACACTTTCAGAAACTCCTTCATCCAATAAATTTTGTTTTGATATTTCTGTTGGTGCAAAATGAATGTCGGCAATTCTTGAAGTTAAAACTCTATTCATTTCTTCAGGGAAAGGCGAAAACTTTTTATGTGTTCTAAGTCCAGCTTCAACATGACCTACTTTTATTTTATGATAAAAAGCTACTAACGATACTCCCATTACTGTTGTAGTATCTCCTTGAACCAAAACAATATCTGGTTTATACTCAGAGAAATATTTATCAATTGATGAAATGATGTTTGCAGTTAGCCCACTTAATGTTTGGTTTGGTTTCATCAAATTCAAATCAACATCAGGTGTTACATCAAAAATTTCTAAAACTTGATCTAGCATTTCTCTGTGTTGTGCAGTTACACAAACATTAACTTCAAAGTTTTTTTCTTTTTGTAATTCTAAAATTACTGGAATAAGCTTTATAGCTTCTGGTCGAGTTCCAAATACAATGGAAATTTTTTTCATTTATTCATCCTAGTTTTTCAATTTTGTGTTTTCTTTCAAAAAATATTAGTTCCATTATTCTTCAAGAAGTTTTATATAATTTTCTGTAATACTATTCCAAGAATATTTTTCAGTTCCTTCGAAAGTATAGTTTTTATTTTTAATTAATTTCTTTAGGGATTCGTAAACTGAATCTGGATTTTTCATTTCAGCAACTTCTCCACAATTAATTTCTTTCATTACTTTATAAGTTGCGGAATCTTTTGAGGTAAGTGAAAAAATTGGTTTATTAACACTTAGATAATCTATTAACTTATAAGGTATGCAATGGCGATGGTCGTAACCTTGGGTAAGGTATAGTATATCAGCACCTTTCATATATTGCAATACTTTTTGATAAGGAATTCTATCATGTTCAACTACAAGGTTTTGCAATTTTAGTTTTTCAATTAGTTCTAAATCTTCAGGCAATATTTCTCCAAAAACATGGATGCATACTTCATCAATTCCAACTTCTTTATTTCTAATTAATTTTTCTAATGCCTCTAATAAATAACTTAATCTTCTTTCGCCGTAAAATATTCCAGCATACAGTATTACTATTTTATCTTCTTCTAAACTTATTCCATTTTGTTCTTTTAATACTGGATATGCATTTGTAATGAAAGTAAATTTATCTGAAATATTGGGAAATTTTTTAACATATTCATCCATTGCTACTGAAGTATTCAACACAATTTTTTTTGCTCTATTTAGAATAGTTTTTTCTATAAATAAAGTTACTTTTTTAAGTGAAATTTTTGCTCTAAAAAAACTTGAATAGCTATCCCACAAAAACCATGGGTCTTGATAATCTACATACAATTCAGCTTTAGTAAATAAACTTGCGAAGTAACCAATTAGGAACTGTGTAAAAGGAGGACCGGTAACAATTATTTTATCAATTTTACTTTTCTTAATAACTGAAATTGCTTTTATAGTTCCAGGAATCACCCAACCCAAATACGGATCTATAGGTGAATATTTAAATATAAATCTATTAAACTTTCTACCAATTACATTTTTTGAAGTATAAGAAAAGTTTGGAACAATTGATGTTCTATGAATAAATTTCGCAGAAGGCATTTCCGAATCTTGATCAGAAATATATTTCTCTTTTATTGCCACAACGTGTACTTCATATTTCTTTTCTTCCAGTAGTTTAGATAAATAACTAAACCGAATAGAACCAGATGTACTGCTTGGAGCATAAAAATATGAAATTAACAATACTTTCTTTTTATTCATTGTAGTAGTTTTTAAGTATAAATTCTAGTTTGCAGATTTAAATTTTGCTAAAATATTATTTTCTATTTTATTAATAAAAGTATTTAAGTATCCTTTATTTAAACGTCTAACTAGAAAGTAATATATAACGAAATACAATGAACTAAAAATAATAGCTTTTATTATTTCGTTAATGTTTAGATAATCTCCAGCAAATAAAACAAATAAAGGAAGTACAGAAATTAGAATTAGTTTAATGATTTCATCCCAATCGAATATTTCCTTTAAGTTTATATTATATAAGCCTAACACTTTATGCCCAAAATATACGGTTAATAAAATTTCTGTAACTACAAAAGCGATTGGTGGACCAATTAAACCAAGCAGATTAAATAAAATATATAGCAAAATTATATTGATAAAAAGAGAAATAATATGACCATAGAGAAGTAATTTGTTTTTATTCATTCCTCTAATCGGAACTCCCATATCGAAACAATGATACACAATTAGAAATAAGTAAATTTGAAAAATAGGAGTGGCTTCAATATACTCCATAGTAAACAAAGTTGTTATTACAAGTTCGGCATAATAGAAAAATATTACAAAAATTGGAGCCATAAAAAAGATATAAAGCGTTACAGACCTTTTCCATAGATTTAATGCTTCAAGAGGATTATCTTCAATTCCCTCAACAACATCAGGAAAAATAACATCAGAAATTGAACTTCTAATAATTGAAACAAATGGTAGGTTTTGACTTGCAACAGCATAAATAGCTAATGTAGCAACACCAAGATTTGCGGAAATAACCAACTTACTTATTTCACTATTGAAAGTAACTATTACAGTTGAAACACCTAAGGGAACAATATATACCAACTGTTCTTTTAATAATTTTTTATCAATTTTGAATACAAATAGTTTTGCATAAAATGTATAGACCAATCCAAATAAAAATCTAAGCCCTTCAAAAACAAGTAGTGAATAAATTATATCTTGAATATTACCAGAGTAATAAGAAACTGAAACGACAACTATCAACCTTATTACAGAATAAGAAAATGAATAATAAAAAACATATTCTGATTTCTTTTTTGCCAGCCAGTAAATTGTTAAAAAATCAAAGTTTTGAATAAAGAACAGATAAACTAAAAGAGGAAATATTAACTTTTGAGATGAAGTATTTACAATATAATCTTGACCTAAATAGACAATCAATAGACCTACAACTATAAAACCAAATTTTAATATAATTGTATTGGATATATATTCCTTTTCTTTTTGCGGATCTTTTGCAATAAAATAAAGTAAGTTTTGCTTAATATAAAAATCAATAAATGCACCTATTAACGATGAGATTATTATGAAATCTCTATACTCGCCGTAAGTTTCTTGATCTAGAATTCTAACCAATATAATTGGTGCAAAAAACTGAACAGCAAAAATTAGTATGTTAGAGAATGCTAATATCGAAACTCTTTTTGTACGTGAAGCCATAAATTTAGTTTAGGTGGAAGTTAGTTTGCTTCTGTAATTCTAAAAACATTTATTGTATTATTTAGATTTGTAGAATATAGATATTGCTTGTAAGTTTTATTCAAACCTTTTTCCAATTCGCCAACGTAATGTCGTTCATCAGAAAATGTAACTAACCAAATTGTTTGAGTTCTATTTTTTAACATGCTTTTTAAGTCTTCTTCTTTGTAAATAAGTTTTGCATTGGTCCAAATTTCTTTTGTTCCCTCTACTCTTGATCTACCTTTAAATTCTAAATCAGTATAATCTTTATACATATAATCTAGATTGTCTAAATAATAATCGATGGATTCTTGAAGTGAAATAACAATATCATTTCCACTTTTATTTTCATTAATTATTTTTGCAACACTTTCATAATCTTCTCTAAAATAATAGAAGCCAGATTGTTTTTTATTAAATCCTTCTTTGAAATTTATTTCTTTGCTATCAATATTTTTTACGTGAGTGAAACTAAAATCTTCTGAGATAAACACAAACAAAATTATAGCTAGAGCTTGCAATCCAATTCTAATATTCTTTTTCTTAAATAATAATTCACTAAAATGATAAATCGAAATTGGTATAAATGCTAACATCAGTGGATAAATAAAAAATGAATATCGTGCATAATTATATGGAGTAACAACTATTGATATACCAATAACCATTAGTAAAAAAGTTGTCAGTAAAAATTTATGCCCTTTATAGTTTTCTTTTAAGTTGTTATTAAATATTAAATAGAATAACAAACTTCCAATAACAAGAAATGTTAAAACTGTTTGAATAGGTATTGGCCCAAGCCAAGGAAGAATAAAAGCTTCATAAATATTTGGGTAATTAAAAAATAACCAAACCACTTTTTTAATTGAGAAAGAATTTACTTCGGGATAAAACCCAAACCACTCAGTAGTGAAAAAACTATACATCAACCAAAATAGTAGGTTAATAATTATTGCAAAAAAAATAAATTTACTTTTTGCTGAAAAAAACTTTTTCCAACTTAGTTGTGATGTTAACAGTAATATAATTGTTATATAAAAAACTAGTCCAAACTGATTTAGTAATGCCAGTACAATTAGCAGACTTATTCCAAGACTCAAAACAATATTGTTTTTGTTATTTTTTACAAAACTCCAAAGTGAAAAGATTGAAAAACTAAAAACTATAATGAAAGGAATTAGCCAAAGAGTATTTTTAGTTATAGTTGCAAGTAATGTTTTTGGTAAATGAAGAGTGCTTGAATAATTATTTACGTCAGCTAAGCTAATATCTAATGGGAGAAAATTACTAACTCCCATATTTCTAAAATCAGTTTTTAAATAAAGAAAAGTAATTAAAAATATTACTGTTGGCAGAATATATTCTTTAAGTTTAAATTTTTTATTTTTATATAAAAATGGTAAAAAATTTAGGACAACAATAAAAATTGCACCTTCATACACAAACACACTTAGAACACTTATTAAGTACATCCACTTTTGAGATGATATCTTTTTTTCAATAATTACATTATAGAGGAAATAAACATACCACAAAAAGAATGCTTGAAAGATTGTATAGAATCTTGCTAATCTTGCAAATTCAATTTCTAAAACTGAAAAAAGAAAAAGGAAAACTGAAACAGTAGCAATTGTTTTATTACTTATTTTTTTAATCAATAAAAATAATGCTGGTACAGAGAGTAGGTTAAATAGTACTGAAATTAATCTATATGCTAGTAAATCTTTAACTCCAATCGATAAAAGAAATACGGATAAATATTCGTATAAAATTCCTCTTGTATAAAATCCGCCAGTTTCAAATTGAGGTAAACCATAGTTTAAAATATTTTGTCCAGTCTTTGCAATGTAATATTCATCCGAAGATGAAAAGCCCCAAGTGCCTAACCCAACTAAACGAATATATATAGCGACACCAATTATACTAACAAGTATAAGCCAATAAATTATTGATTCTTTTTCTTTTTGTAAAGTCATTCTAACTATTTATTGAAATACTCTTTGTACCAATCAACAAAAATATTTAATCCATCTTCCAGCGAAGTTGAAGGTTTAAATCCAGTTATTTTGTTAAGAAGAGAAATATCAGCAAAGGTTGAATGAACATCTCCAGGTTGCATTGGTACAAATTCTTTTTTTGCTTTTATCCCAATTTTATTTTCAAGAATTTCAATAAAATTCATTAAGCTAACTGGTTTATTATTTCCAATATTTAAAATTCTATAAGGGGCAAAACTTGTTGCCGGATCTGATTCTTTTCTATCCCAATTTTCATTTGAGGTAGGAATTTTCTCAATCAACCTCTCTATTCCTTCAACAATATCAGCAATGTAGGTGAAGTCCCGTTCTAACTTACCGTTATTGAAAACTTTAATTGGATTGCCTTCAATAATATTTTTTGTAAATGAAAAATAAGCCATGTCTGGTCTTCCATAAGATCCGTACACAGTGAAAAAACGTAAACCAGTTGTTGGAATATTATACAGAGCTGAATAAGTATGAGCCATTAACTCATTACTTTTTTTTGTTGCTGCATATAGTGAAACTGGATGATCTACATTGTCTTTTTCAGAAAAAGGTTGGTTTACATTTGCACCATAAACTGAACTTGATGAAGCATATACTAAATGTTTAATTGGATATTTTCTACAAGCTTCTAAAATATTTATGAAACCAATTATATTACTATCAATATAAGCCGAAGGATTTTTGATTGAATAACGTACACCAGCTTGTGCAGCTAAATGAATTACAAAATCAAAATGTTGTGTTTCAAATAAGTTGAGTAGGTTTTCTTTTTCAACTAAATCCAACTGAATAAAATTAAAATTATTATACTTCTCAAGTTGTTTTAAGCGATCCGTTTTCAGTTGTGGATCATAGTAATCATTTAAACTATCTATCCCTATAACTTCCCAATTATCTTTGCAAAGTTTTTGAGCTAAATGATAGCCGACAAAACCAGCTGAGCCAGTAATTAAAATTTTTTTCATTTATCTTATAGGTAATGGGTTTTTATTAATGAGTTTTAATTTTACTAAATCTTTTGAAATCAGACTTGAAAATATTTTTGCACCATTTGAATTTAAGTGTGTGAAATTATATAGGTATTTATTATTACGAAAAATTACATTCGTAGAATAATCATAATAATAAATAATCGGTTCACTTTTAAGTGATTCATAATATGTAAGAACCTCCATTAAATTGTTTGTGATCCCTCTTAATTCATAATAGTTTGGAAGAACAGCTAAAAATAAAACTATTTTATTTTTCTTACATAGAGCTATTAGTTCATTTAAATATCCATCAAACTCTTTACTTATATTGCAATTTATACCGTTTGGATTATCAGTTTTAAATTTTTCAAAGCTTCCATTCCATGTTGAGTTATCAGGTAAATGCCCATTAACAAACCTATCCTTTTTTTTTAATGAGTTTATACTTTCAAGAAATAATTTTACGTAAAAATCAAAATTATAAAACATTAAATTTGCTGGGAAGAAATACTTATTCTTCCAAAAGTCATCTTTAATATCTAGTAACCCTTGATAAAGAGAATCATCTGAGAGGTAAGGTAAATATTTATAAGGTTCATAAATAGTTTTTGAAATTTTACCACCAAAAAGTGAAATGTCTAAAATCAAAATTTTGGGGTTTTTATTATTGTTTAAATACCACTTTATTTTTGGAAGTTGTACACCTAAATCAGAACCATCAGATGCAATATTAAAACAACTTAGTCCAGTTTCTTCCGAGATAATTTCAGGGTTCAATGCCTTAAGTGCTCTAGATGAACCACTAATTAAAATATCACTATTTATTTTTCCATTATCTATTTTATTTAGAACGCCGTATTCTCCAACATCAATTTGATTGATAACAATTTTGACAAATCTATCTATAACAAAAGACAGTACAAAAAATCCCAGAATAAATAGTAATGTTTTCTTTAGAAAAGTTTTTGGAATATCCATAAGTTTTAGAACTGGAAGTAAATAAATTCTTGTAAGCTAAATTCACCAAATGATATAATTGCTATTATCAAAGCATAATAAACTGACCATCTAATTATTAAAGGTTTGTCTGATATAAACTGTCTCATTTGTCTATGTCTTTGAAAAAGATGGATAAGCTCCATAAATCCCAAAGAAAGAAATGCTAAAATTAAACCTCTTTTTGTTAATCCTAACAATGCTTGGGTGCCACCAGTTGAAGTAATCGTTGAAAAGAACTCATCAATATTTAATGGAAATAAATGAGTTAAAATATAAGAAGCATCGCTAAAAGAATTTGCTCTAAAAAAAATCCACGCAAATAATACTAAGTGAAATGTAATCAATACATCAAAATATTTTTTTCTTTTACTATTCTTTGTGAGTGTCAGAAACTGATATATTTTATCTGTAATACTTTTTGTCCAAATGGCAAATATAAGGTAAAACCCATGTATTGCTCCCCATATTATAAAAGTCCAATTTGCACCATGCCACAAACCACTAATTAAAAATGTTAAAAATAAATTTAGATACCATCGCCATTTTACAACTTTATTTCCACCAAGGGGAATATATAGATAATCTCTAAACCAAGTTGATAATGAGATATGCCATCTCTTCCAAAACTCTGATATACTTTTTGAAAAATATGGTCTTTTAAAATTATCCATTAGGTTGTATCCCATAATTTGAGATGCACCAATAGCTATATCTGAATACCCTGAAAAATCACAATAAATTTGAAATGCAAAAAAATAAGTTGCCAGTAGTAATGGAAACCCCTCATAGCCGTAAACATCGTTGTAAATATGATTCACTAAGATTGCTAACCTATCTGCAATAACAACCTTTTTAAAAAAGCCCCATAACATTAGCTTTAAACCATTACTTACTCTCTGAGAATCAAACTCATGTTTTTTTCTAAATTGAGGAAGTAGTGTTGTTGATCTCTCAATTGGTCCGGCAACTAATTGAGGAAAAAATGAAACATAAAGAGCAAAATAGCCAAGGTGATGTTCCGCTTTTCTTTCGCCCCTAAAAACATCTATTGAATAACTAAGTGTTTGAAATGTATAAAAAGAAATACCTACTGGTAATAAAAGTTTGAACGAGGGAGAATCATAAAATATATTAAAGTTATCAAATACTGTTTGAAATGAAGTGTTAAAAAAATTAAAATATTTGAATATAAAAAGTAATCCTAAATTAGAAACCAAGCTTAAAATAAGAAAGTTTCTTTTTTTGCTTATTGTCTTCGCTTTTTCCATCATTATGGCAGCAAAGTAATCAATAATGGTAGAAAGAATAATTAAAATAATATATTCTGCTTTCCAACACATGTAAAAATAATAACTTGCTGCAAGTAAGAACATCCATCTAAATTTATGTGGAGTAATAAAATAGAGGATTACAACTATTGGAAAGAAGAATAAAAATTCTATCGAATTAAATAGCATTTATAAATTGTTTTAATTAGTATTTTAGTAAAGCTTCGCCACCTTAGTTACAATTAACCAAGTTGCAAGATAGATTAAATATAAAACCATTTATGTAACAAAACGAGATTCTTAGAATGCAAGTGTATTATACTAATACACAAAATCCCAAATCAAGAGTATTATCGTTTCATATTGATATAAATTTAATATTAATAATATCAATATAATACGGAGATACATTATAATGTGATTTAAATCACAACCATAAAGAAATAGGTATTGAATAAGAAAGGCAACTAAATTATTTATGGAAAAGTAGTAATTGGGCATGAACAAAATTAAATTTCATTTTGATATATATCGAGCCAGAAAAGTGTTTCTAATGTAAGCACATCAGCCACACTATATAAATCGCTGTTGAAAAGAAAATCATCTTCGGATTTACATAAATAGAGTTTCCCGTTATTCCAAAATGAGCAAATATTGTTTACAATTTTTTGCTCTAAGTTTTTATCAATATGATTTTTTAAAGCCACAAGCGTTGTAATGTTTGAAATTATATATTGAGAAAAATGCTTTATCTCAGGTTCAAAAACTCTACCATTCTCATCTACAAACTTCAACAAAAATTTTCTTGCTTTTTTATTTGTAGAATTTATTTTTTCATGTGTATCAGCATCCATATACTTTGATCTTTGGCAGAGTTCCAAAGTTAATATTACAATTGGATGGTATAACAATAAATAAAGACCTTGACGTAGTTCATTATATGGGTAATGACCATCTTCATATATTTTTTCAGTGCAAAGTTGAATCGAATCAATCATTGCATCTTTAATAGTATCAGAATATTTATGTTTAAGAATGATGCTACATGTATAAGCAAAAATGGAGGCAGTATCTGTACACCAAAAATCATCTCCAACAGTATGAATCAAACTAGTTTCTTTTGAATACAACTTCATTATCATTGCGTCCATTGTTAAAGAAGCTGCATCTAAATATTTTACATCACCAATTGTTTCATACGATTTTAAAAGTGCTAGAGTTGCCCAAACCGAAGCAGTACCTTCATCTTGTAGATCCCACGAGGCTTGATTGAATTTATATAAATTATCTTTTTCACTAATATCAATTAAATAATTACTAAGCTTTTTAATTAAATATTTGCTTTTAAATTTTGATTCTGAATTATTAAAATTATTGCAGAGAATTAGTATTGCACGTGTTTGGCTTAGTAGCATTGGCGAATTATTATTAGTAACATTTGTGCTAATAAAAAATTGTTTATCATTATGAGCAATGCTACTAACTAATTCTTTCCAAAGTAGTATGTTTAAGTTCTCAAGTGTAATTTCACTATTTGACTGTACTTTTCGTTCAAGTAAATTATGAATTTTAGTTCTGATTTTTTTTAATAACAATAAAGAATAATATAATAATTTCATTTGCTTGAAAAGTAGTGAGTGAATTCTAAGACTGAAAAGATATACATTTAATTTAAATTAAAACTTTTTCTATTTTGATAAATATTTTAGTTCGAATTTAAACTATTATAAATTTTATGATACTTATGTATAACATTTGAATTAGAATAATGTGAAATACTTTTACGTATTTTTTCTCTATTCCAATTGTGATGAATTGTTTTTTGAATTTTTTCTGCTAAATCTGAAACTGAATTTGGTTCCACCAAAAAACCATTTTCTCCATCTTTAACAATAGTCGGAATTCCTCCAACCTTTGTTGCTACTACAGGAGTACCACAAAAGAAAGATTCAACAATTACATTTGGAAGTCCTTCGTTTTTACTTGGAAGACAAAGCACATCAGCTACATTATAATAATCAATAATTGATTTTGTATTTAGTGGGCCTAAAAAAGTAATTGAGCTACTGATATTTTCAGTAATCGAAAGTTCTTCTAACTGCTTTTGCTTTTCACCCATACCAGCAATAAAAAGGTGGATGTTTTTTTCAGACTTCAATAAATATGATATAGCTTTAATAAGTACATCAACATTTTTAATCGAAACCAATCCTCCAGCATAGAAAATAATTTTTAAATTATTAGAAATATTTAATGATTGTCTAGTTTCTCTCTTTCCTTTAATAACAAATTTATCGTCCTCATATATGTTGTAAATCAACTCGGCTTCTGAACCATCGTGTAGTATTTTTTTCTTATTGCTAACGTCTATTAACTCCTGCGAAACAGAGATAATTTTATCAGCTTGACTGAGAATTTTTTCTGCAGCTTTACTAAATTTAGAACCCTCTTCTAATCTATGTACATCGCTACCCATCAAAGATGTTATATATGGAATTTTATATTTTTCAGAAATTATTTTTGCCATTGCTCCACTTGGCATAATCCAATTTGCATGTATAACTGTGTCTTTAGTTACAATATTTTTCAAATATTTTCTTGCTTGGATATATGCAAACCAACCTTCTGTGTGTGAGAATTTTGTCCGAGGAAGTCGGAAGTATCTATGATATATTATTTTTCCATCTGCAAAGTCTTCAGTAAGATTTGCATTTTTAGGATAGTTGGATTTCCACTCTTTGTATATTTCCCTCCAACTTCCCCAATGTTTTATCATTTCCATAATTGGAGGTGCGGCAGGATAAAGACAAATAACATATAGATTGTAATACTTAGATAATTCCTTAACGGTTCTATATATATATATTCCTTTAGTATTATTCTGACTACTTGGGAATTCAGGTGTTATCCAAATGAGGTTCATAAAATAACCTAAAAAATACACTCTCAGTAAAAAAATGTTCTTCTTATTTATTTCAACTAATTAAGTTTAAGAAAAGTATAGTTTATTAAAGTCTTTTTAAAACTTAATATCTCTTTTGAAAAGATAAATAGAATAGAATTTATTAAAATAATTGTACATAATTAAATTAAATTTTTGTATCAAGCCAAAAAAGAACTTCAACACCTAAAACATCAGAAACAGAATGAAGATCACTATTATAAAGATTGTTTTTGTTATCCTTACATAGATATAATTTTTTATTCCAGAAAGAACAAATATTATCTGTTATTTTCTTTTCCAAATCCTTATGAATAAATCCTTTGAGTGCTACAAGAGTAGTTACGTTAGAAATAATATATTGAGAAAAATGTTTTACTTCCGGTTCAAAAATTCTACCATCTGTATTAATACATTTTCTTAAAAAATCTCTTGCTCTAATATTTACTTTTACTAAATTGTTTTTTACATCATTTTTTAGATGTTCCGATTTTAAACAATACTCTAAAGTAATAATAACAATGGGATGATACAATAATAAGTATGTTCCCTGACGAACAGAATTATATGGATAGTGTCCATCTTCGGCAATTTTATCTATGCATAAATTTATTGAATCATTCATTGCATTTATAATTTTTTCAGAATGAGTATATTCTAAAATTAAGCTACATGCATAAGCTAATGTTGATGCTGAATTTAAGCACCAATAATCTTCACCTTCAGTATGGAGCAAACTAGTTTCTTTAGAATACAAATTTTCTAGCATTGAATTCATAGTGATTATAGCCTCTTCCAAAAATTTAGGTTCATTTAAATATTCAAAAGATTTAATTAGAGCTAAAGTTGCCCAAACTGAAGCAATCCCCTCGTCTTGCAAATTCCAACTTGCTTGGTTAAACTTATACAACCCTCTGTTGTCTTTTAGACCAATTAAATAATCAGTTAGTTTTCTAACCAAATATTTACTTTCAAATGTTGTAGAAAAATTTTTGGAATTGTTACAAATAATAAGAATGGTTCTTACATGGCTAAGTAACATTGGAGCTTTTTTGTTTTTAACTTTACTATTAAAATAGAATTTTTTTTCTGCATAATTTATTCTGTGAATTAGTTTTTGCCAAAGTAATAAGTTTAGATCTTCGAGATTAACTTCATTGTTAGAAGGAACCTTTCTTTCCAGTAAATTATGAGTTTTAATCTTAATTTTTTTTATAAAAAGTAATGAATAATAAAATATTTTTTTCATATTTAGTGAATCGATTGATAGATTACATACTTTTAAAATTCAGAATAAATAGAGTTTAAAAAAGTTTTTATTGAATAAGTAGTTTGTTTTGCAAAAGGTGAAAAAGAAGTTGTTCGAAATATTTTTATAGAACACTATAAATAAAGTGTTCAAATTATAATGCGTTTTATGTTAAAGATAATCCGTTCTATCTACATAACCATTAGAACTATCATAAGAAATTACCTTTCCGGGAATTCCAACAACTACAGCATTTTCTGGAGCATCTTTTGTAACAACACAATTTGCTCCTATTGCAACATTATCCCCAATATTTATTCCACCTATAATTTTTGCTCCTGGACCAATATAAACATTGTTGCCTATAGTTGGTGAACCTGCTCTTTTACCACGATTTGTTTGTCCTAAAGTTACACCTTGGGAAATATTACAGTTGTTTCCAATAACACAATTTTGATTAACTATTATTTGTCCAAAATGTCCAATGTAAAATCCCTTGCCTATCTCAGCAGTAAAAGGAATATCAATACCAAATTTATGTTTGTAATGTCTAAGCATCCCTTTAGCAAAAAAGTAAAAAAACAATTTTAAAATTTTATTGCTTTTAAGGTATTTGCATGTCCGCAGCCAAAAAATATAAGTGAAACCTTCATTAAATATTAGAAGTTTTAAAAAATCTAAAACTCCTTGATTTTCAGAAATTCTGTACAAATCAGAATACACAAATTGTTTATATTCGGTATAATTCATTTTTAATCTTAAATATTGAAAAAATAATTTAATCAATACATTATGTAGATTCAACTCCAGTTATTTTTACAATACACATTTTGAAAAAATCATGAGTTATTAACTAGTAAAAAAATAGATCTTCTTAGCAAGAGGAAATATTAAAACAGTAGGATATTTTTTCTATCTAGTAAATATTACCTGTAATTTTTAATGTTTTTCTCTAAAATGATGAGGTTTCTTCCTAATTATGGAACTAAAATATTGGCATATTGTTTGAATTAAAAAGGATATATATATTAAAAATATTAAAATATTTTCGATAGTTAATTATAAAATTTAAGGGTAACTATATGTACAGAATAGTTTTTTTAATTCTTCTTTTTATCTTCTCCTTTGTTCAAGCACAGTCAACTTACATAGTTTCAAAAGATGGTAGTGGAAACTTTTCATCTATTTCTCAAGTTAATTCTGCAAATTTGAATTCAGGTGATATTGTAAGTTTTAGGGCAGGAGAAATATTTGATGATGCCATTCTAGATTGTAAATCGGGAGTTACATACAATACTGATGGTACTCCTCAAGCTATTATTGGGAATCCTTCAAACACATCTAACAGTTACTGGGTTTATATAAATGAAAAACATAATGTTACTATTGAAAATCTAAAAATATTTGGTACTTCTAAATCTGGAAATTATCAAGCTGGTGCTATTCGCATAGAATCAAATTTGCTTGCACAATCAAAAATTATTAGCACAACAGATTATAATATATCTATTATAGGTTGTAATATAAGAGGTGGAGAAAATTCAACTATTTCTCATAGTAAAGGAATTCAATCTAATGGAGGAATTAAAGGACTAAAAATATTAAACAATGAAATAAGCTTTTTTGGGAAAGGAATTTATGTTGATAATCCTTATAATGTTATAATAGACGGAAATCATATACATGATATCTTCTTTGCAGATCCTTTAAATGGGATATTCACTAACCAGCTTCATACTCGCGGTGGAGTTGGAGTTGAATTATATGGAGCAGAGTGGATTGGAGGTAAGCAATATGCTTGGGATGTTAATTATTCCGTAGTTGTTAGTAACAATAATATATATGACTATGAAACATCATGTATAAGTCCAACAACTATTTCGAGCCTAATTATTGAATATAATGAAGTACATGACAACTTAGATGAAAGAATTTTTCACGGGGGAATTGATCATGCACACGGCTTAGGTAAAATTGATGATCATTCTTACGGTGGAATATCTTTCCCAGGTTCTTATGGCGATATTGTTAGGTATAATAAAATCTATAATATTAACAGATGGAATAAAAGTCCTAAATATGAGGCACATGATGGATTTGAATTTACGGATAGGAGTGGAAATAAATTTGAATCGGATGGGTCTGTATATATTTATAAAGACTATAATTCAACAAATAATGCTCCTTATTCTCCATATAGCTTAGGTGCACTTATTGACGGAAGTGGGTATGGAGCTAAAATATATGGAAATCTCATTTATGATTCTGATTTTGTTGGAATAGTTAGAGCAGCTGCTGTAGGAAATGGTTACCAAGGAGGAAATTATACTAACGAAATTTATAACAATACATTTTGGAATGTTTCATATAATCCAAATTTTGATAATACATATCTTGGGGCTGCAATAATTAAAGCTGTTAATGAAACATCCCCAATATATATAAGAAATAATATTTTCTATTTTAGCAACTCATTTGGGTCTGCAATTTATGTGCAAGCTGTTAATCTTTTTGAAGGAAATAATATTTTCATAGAACATTCCAAAGTTAAAACAGATGGGACTGGAGATGGGAATTTCATTTCACCTCCAGTTGCAATATACGTTGCGGGGGCACACGGAGGAATATATAATCAAATAGGAAATAAAAGTGTATTTGGATATGATATAAAAAAAATAAATGAATTATTTATTGATGTAGAGAATAAAGATTTTCGACTAAAGCCAGGATCCATCGCAATTGATGCTGGTGCAGAAATAGGAAATTCAGCAGATGGACAAAAATATTCTGGGAAAGATTATTTGACTGGAAGAGTTGATATTGGGGCATTTGAATTTTCTGCAAGTTCAAATAACGATCCTATTCCTGAAGATGATCCTACCCCTGAAGATAATTCTGATCCAGAAGAGGAAACATCCACAACTCCTGTTATAGTAAACCAACCAACTGATCAGATTGTTTTTGAAGGTGATGTTGCTCATATCAAAGTAACTGCAAGTTGTTCAGATCCTATTAAATATCAATGGTGGAAAGAACCTTTTGTAAGTGTAGCAGAAAGTAAAATATTAAATAATTCGAAATATTCTGGGGCAACATCTAGCGAATTAATTATTAGTAGTATTTCTAATGAAGATGGAACTACTAAATATATATGTGAAGTTTATAATGAAAAAGATCATGAAAATCTTTGGATAAACACAAAGGGTGCAGAACTAACTATTACTTCGAAGGAAGAATTAACTAATGAAAAGTCTGAACTAAATGTAATTTTAGAGGGAGCTGTGGTTAATGGCAAAATGTCCACATTACTTAATGAGAAGAATTTATTACCAAAATCTCAGCCATATAATAATAAATGGTTTAACTATTCTAAGTTTCAAAATGTAAAAGCTTTTCATAATAGTATAGTTGATTGGGTGTTGATTGAACTAAGAACAGAATTACAAACTACTGAAAAAAGATTTGTAGCATTATTGGATAATGAAGGTTCAATAGTAAATTTAGATGCCTCAAAGGATTTTTCAAATCTAAATATTCCAGATGGAAATTATTTCATAGTGATACATCATCGAAATCATTTGCCAATTATGAGTTCATCAAAAATTATTGTAAATAATTCTGTTATAAATTATGATTTTACAACGGGAAGCAATAAAGCTTATGGTACAAATTCAATGGCAAAATTAACAAATGGGAAATTTGCAATGTTTGCCGGAGATGGAGATGCAAATAAGACAATAAATAAAATAGATTTTGGTTTAGTTGCAAATAATATTTTTACAATTGGATATGAGTTTGGAGATCTTGATATGAACGGTATTATAAACGTTCTTGATTACTCAAAAATAAATCAAAATATTCTTATTAAATCTAATGTTCCATAACTTATATTGTATTTAATAGAAATAGTTAAAATAATTTATATGAATTGTTTCTATGTTTTATAGCAGTCATTTTTTTAATATCTTTAAGATAAGAGATATTAGTGTATCATATTAATACGTTGTAATCAGTTTATTTTTGGATTCAATTTTAATATTCACTTTTTTAAGCTTACAAGTAATAAAATTTTATAATTATCACACTAGGAGAAAGTAATGAAAAACCCCAAACAAATGGCATTTTTAATGCTAATAATAATTTTATCTTGCTCAAATTTTATATTTGGACAAGCACCCACAATTTCTACACATCCGCAAGGTAATGGCTCGCTTCTTGGAACCTCTGCAACTTTTACAGTTGTTGCCTCTGGAACTGGAGTGCTAACTTATCAATGGAAAAAAGATAATGTGAATATTTCAGGTGCAATTTCTACTTCATATACAATTGCAAGTACAACATTACCTGATAATGGAGCAAAGTTTAAGTGTTCTGTTTCAAATGCTGGTGGCACCACGGTAAGTGATGAAGCAACATTATATGTACTTCAAACAGATGAAAGAGCATCTGCAAATTTACAAGTTCTTTATAATTTTGAAGATGGATCAGGAGAAACAATTAGTGATGTTTCAAGTGTTGGAACTGCTATTGATTTAACAATTGATGATAATACATTGGTTGGATGGACAGATAAAGGATTAAACATTCATGGAAATTCAAGAATCAAATCAGCAAATATTGCAACAAAAATTATAGATGCATGTAAAAATTCAAATGAAATTACTTTTGAAGCTTGGTTGTTGCCTTCAAACGTAACAACAAGAGATTTAAATACAAGAATATTAACAATTGGAAATAGTACTAGTTCCTCAGAGAGAAATTTTGGAATTGTTCAAAAAAAGGCAAATCACTATTATTTATTAAGAACAACTGGTACAGATTTAAATGGAGTTCCAACAACAGAGTTTGATACAATGTTTGTTGCATTAACTCACCTTGTATTTACAAGAAGTACAGAAGGAACAGTAAAGACATATAGAAACGGACAACTAGTTTTAACAGATGAAAGAATTGGATCATTTTCAAACTGGGATGACTCGCACCATATTTATCTTGGTAATGAAACAAGTAGTTTTTATTATTGGGAAGGAACATACTATTTAACTGCACTATATAATAGAGCTTTAACAGAATTTGAAGTTCAACATAATTATACTTTTGGAGTTGAAAGTGATGAAGTACCATCTTTTGTAACTCATCCAAAAGATAAATTTGTTTTAGAAAACGAAACAGTTAACCTTAGTTCTTTTGCAATTAGTATTTTCCCAGTATCATATCAGTGGAAAAAGAATGGGGTAGATATTTCTGGAGAAACCAACTCCACACTTTCTCTACTTACAACTAATGTTGATGATGGAGCAATTATTACATGTGTTGCAACATCCTCTGCCGGTTCTAAAGAAAGTTCTTCTGCTACACTTACTGTTTCATCTGGTAGTGATAGAGTAGATGCTGGTCAACAAGTACTATATACTTTTAGGGAAGGAAGTGGTAATAAAGTTAATGATGTTTCAGATAATGGATCACCTTTAAATTTTACAATTTTTTCAACGGACGCTGTTGAGTGGGTAAGTGACGGGCTAAAGATTAATTCAACTCCCTCAATAATTACTACTGCTCCGGCAACAAAAATTATTACTGCATCTAAAAGTTCAAATGAAGTAACAATTGAAGCCTGGTTAAAATCTGAGAATATAACACAAACTGGTCCAGCTAGAATTGTGTCACTTTCATCAAATGAAAATAGTCGTGATTTTTCTTTGAGTCAAGAAGCAGATAGTTTTGAGGTTAGGTTAAGAAGCACAACAACCTCCAACAATGGTTCGGCACTCTTAACACCAAAAGGAACTGTAACTGTTCCTGGTTTTGACCATGTCGTTTCTACAAGAGATGAAAATGGTAATGTAAAAATATATGTAAATGGAACTTTAAAAAAATCTGGTTTGATAGATGGAAGTCTTTCAAATTGGGAACCAAGTTTTCTTTCCTTGGGAAATGAAATTGGTGGTACTGATTTGCATTGGAAAGGTACTATTAGTCTAGTGGCAGTTTTTGATAGAGCACTTTCCGCAGGCGAAGTAGCAAGGAATTATGTATATGGTCCGGTTGGAATAATAAAAGCTCCAACTGATTTAGCTCTCACTTCAAATCTACCATTTAAAGTTTCTATTGGATGGAAAGATAACTCTATTAAAGAAAGCGGATATATTATTGAAAGAAGTGTCGCCTCACCAATAGATTATAGTGTTTTAGATACTATTGCCGCTGATAATATTAGCTATGTAGATTCAATTTTTACTAATAACAAAGCCTACGTATATAGAGTTAAAGCGTTTAATAGTAATGGCGAGTCTCCTTATTCTAATGTTCTAAATGTTCACACTCGTACATTGCCAATTAGTACACCAACTGGCTTGGCTTATACTTTACATGCAACATTTGGAGTTCCTGTATTGACTTGGGATGATAATTCTGATAATGAACTTGGATTTATTGTAGAAAGAAGAGGTACAACAATTGGCTCTCTATATAAAGGTGTTGATACTGTTGCGACAAATATTATCACCTATACAGATGGAACTGTTACCGATTCAACAGTTTTTGATTATCGTATTTACGCTTTTAACAAGGATACTATTTCAACCTTTAGTAATGAACTAAGAGCTGAAATTTTAACTGATATTGAAGCTGACGAATCAATTCCGGAAGAGTATAGTCTAGCACAAAATTTTCCAAATCCTTTTAACCCAAGTACAAAAATAAATTTTGGGTTACCTGAAAAATCAGATGTCTCGTTAAGAATTTTCAATTTATTGGGACAAAGTGTTTTAACAATTCTTAATGAAGAATATTCTGCTGGAAACCATACAGTAAATTTCGATGCAAGTAATTTTACAAGTGGAGTTTACATATACACTATTACTGCAAAGGGTGTGGATGGAAATAGTTTCAGAGAATCTAAAAAAATGATTTTGATGAAATAGAAATTGATTTAAGTGTTTTTCAAAAAGCCAGGCAAATTGCTTGGCTTTTTTTTGAGATTTTTAAAAAGTAAATTTTAACTGTTTTATTTGGCAACAACAAGATGAGATGTTGGAGGCATATTTCTTACTTCTTTAATCAACTCAAGATTTGCTCTTTTAAGCAAACCATTTACACCATCTTTTTTTACAAATGTTTTAAAATTATTGTAGTGTTCTTTGCCTGCTAAATATTCAACAACCGTATTTATCTTACCCATAAAAGTTTTGGGTGTCGGAACTAAGTAATCACCAATAATTATTTGGTTTGCAATTTGTTTCATTTCATTTAATAAAACTAATCTATCGTCAATATCAATTTCATGTATTACATAAGTTGTAATTGCATAATCAAATTTCATATTAGTTTTCTCTTGTAGTTCAAGTGCATTACTATGAACAAAACTAATATTAGAATATTTGCTTTTTTCTAAATTTGAATTTGCAACAGAAATGTTTTTTGAAGAAAGGTCTATACCAACAACGGTTTTACAATGCGATGCAAGTTGAAAGGATAGTCTTCCAGTACCGCAACCAACATCAAGAACAGAACAGTTTGGTTCAATAATATCTTTTATTTGTTTGAAGAGTTTATCTTGATTAGGAGCAATTAATTTATCATAGAAAAGTCCATCATACCAATGTTTTTTATCACTACTTGAGGGTTGCATTTTTAAAATACTCCAAGTAATTTTAATGAAATTATTATAATTGCAAAAATTAAAAAAAACTTTATGATCTTAGCTCCTTTTTTTACGGCTATTTTTGCAGACCACCAAGCTCCAAAACCAGTACCAGCAGCTAGGCTTAGCCCATATACCCAATTAATATTTCCAGTAAATGCAAAAACTAATATTGCTGGAATTGTATAAATTAAAACGATAAAAACTTTATGAAGATTAACGTATAACAAACTCATTTTTAATACTCGGTGTATTGCAATCATCAACAGGAAACCAATACCAACCTGAATGAAACCACCATAAAAGCCAAGTAAAAACATGATAGGATAAATTAACCAAGGGACCTTTCCAGTTATTTTTTCAGTAATAAATTCTTTTGAACTTGGAATCATCATTGTAATAACAATCCCAATCATTACAACTCCAAGAATTTTTTCAAAGAAAGCATTGCTAATTTTTGTTGCATAGAAAGCTCCAATAATTGCACCAGGCAATGTGAATAAACCCATCTTCAGGCTTAACTTAATTTGACTTACATTCTCTTTTCGGAAAGACAAAACCCCAGATAAGTTTTGGAAGAGCAATCCAATTCTGTTTGTACCATTAGCAACTGAAGCATCAAGACCCAAAAAGATTAGTAATGGTAAAGTTAATGTAGAACCTCCACCAGCCATAATATTTATGAATCCACTAATTGTTCCAACACTAAACAACAATAATATTTTTATAGGTTCTGATATATCATTCATATTCTTCTAGCAAAGATACTATTTTATCCTAAATTTAATTTAGCTTAAAAAGTTGCCTCAATATTTTCTATTTTTGTTTTGTCCTGTGATTTATATCACATAATTCATTTAAGTATTAAGTATTTTTGATGCAATGTTTTTAGTAATAATTTAGTCACTAAACTTTTAATCTATCTTTTTATGAACAGTTTCTTTTTTTATTATACTTATATTTTTTTGTTTCTACTTTTTTTGAATATAACTTTTTCTCAAAATGTTGTGATCAATGAAATAATGTCATCGAATTATGAAAATAATTTTGATGAGGATGGCGAGGCTTCTGACTGGATTGAGCTGTACAATAATAGTTCGCAAACTATTGACCTTACTAACTTCTATCTTTCTGACAGTAAAAAGAAACTGAATAAATGGCAATTCCCAAAACTTACTATTCTACCCGACAAACATATTTTAGTATTTGCATCAAAGAAAAACAAAACTGGTTGGGCAAGTAATTGGATAACAACAATAAATAATGGTGATGTTTGGAAATATAAAGTATGGGGTTTTGAACCAAGTGATAATTGGAAAAGTATTGAATTCGATGATGTGGAGTGGCTTCAAGGTCCTAGTGGCATAGGGTTTGGCGATGATGATGATAGGACTGTAATAAGTGGTGGGGTAATTTCTGTTTACTTGAGAAAAGAATTTACAATTGATGACTTAAATAATATTTCCATGCTATTGTTTCATATAGATTATGATGATGGTTTTGTTGCGTATATTAATGGGCAAGAAATTGCACGTGAAAACTTGGGAATAAAAAATGAATTTGTTCCTTATGACATGTTAGCTAACGAAGCAAAAGAAGCATCAATTTATCTAGGTGGAAAACCAAATAAATTTGTTATACCAAACATTAAAAATCTACTTGTTGAAGGAACAAATGTTCTTTCAATTCAAGTACATAATTCTGATGTGAGTTCCTCTGATCTCTCAGCAATTCCTATTTTAACAATTGGTTATAATAATTACACAGAAGAAAACATTCCAGAACTAATTAAGAATAGCTTAGAAAACTTACATACCAATTTTAAAATTTCATCTTCTGGTGAGACAATTTATTTGTCTGATGCTCAGTTAAATATAATTGATGAATTTAAAGTTGATGAATTAAATACAGATATTTCATTTGGAAGAAAACCAGATGGAGCAGAAGAATTATTCTTTTTTCTTGAACCCACTCCTAACAAACCAAACACAACAGATGGTTTTAAGGAGCATACAGAAGTGCCAATTTTTTCTCTCCAAGAAAATTTATATAGCACAAATCAATCACTTACTTTTTTAAATAATGATCCACAATTAAATATTTACTATACGACAACCGGAGAAGAACCTACAATTAGCTCAAGCCTTTATAGCGAGGCTATTGAGATTAACAAGACTACAGTTATAAAAGTAAAATCTTTCAAAAATAATTTTTTACCGAGCAATACAATAACTCATACTTTTTTAATTGATGAAAAAATTTCTCTTCCAACAATTTCGTTATCAACAGAACCAAATAATTTTTTTGATGCTGATAGTGGCATTTATGTTCTTGGACGAGATCCAGGTTTAGACTATCCCTATTTTGCAGCAAATTTTTGGAAAGATTGGGAGCGTCCGGTACACGTTGAGTTTATTGACGAAAACGGAAACTTACAAATTAGTCAAGACGCTGGTGCAAAAATATATGGTAATTGGAGTCGTGCAAATGAACAAAAGTCTTTGACTCTACATGCTAGAAAGAGGTACAGCTCCAAAGATTTCAATTTTAATTTCTTCCCTGAAAATGATTTATTTAAATATGAATCTTTAGTCTTGCGAAACTCCGGTAACGACTGGAGAAGAACCATGCTTAGAGATGGAATGATACAGAGTCTTGCGGATGATATTGGAATAGATCGTTTAGCTTTTAGACCATCCACTCTTTATATTAATGGAGAGTATTGGGGAATTCATAACTTAAGAGAGAAAATAAATACTTCATACATTGCAGATCATCATGGGATTAAAAAATCTGAAATTGATTTAATTGAAGCTAAAGGAATTGTGATATCTGGAGATAATTTTTTTTATAATAAATTTACTGATTTTATAGAATCTCATGATTTTGATAGTGATGTAAATTACGACTCTGTAAAGTCCTTTATTGATATTGATAATTTTATTAGTTACAACGTGGTAGAAATTTACATTGCAAATACGGATTGGCCAAGTAATAATTCAAAATTTTGGAGACCCAAAACTAGTACTGGAAAATTCCGATGGATATTATACGATACAGATTTTGGTTTTAATTTTACAGGTAAAAACTCGTATAACCACAACACGCTTGACTTTGCTTTAGAAACTGATGGACCTAGTTGGCCAAACCCATCTTGGGCAACTTTAACCTTACGTAAATTAACGGAAAATGAAAATTTTAGAAATAGTTTCATTAATCGCTTTGCAGATTTTAGTAATACTATATTTGATGCAGACGAAGTAAAAAGTAAAATAGAAAAATTCAAAAATAATATTGAGCCGGAAATTGATAGACATATTGAAAGATGGAATACTTTTGGATATAATAAATGGTTAAGTAATATTGATATTCTCAATGAATTTGCTGAAAAAAGGATTGGATATTTAAGAGCTTATTTTGCAAGTAGATTTAACCTTGAAGGAACAGGACGAATAACAATAAATAATAATCAACGAGAAGCTGGAAAGGTAAAACTTAACAGCATTAAAATAAACGAGTTTCCGTGGTCAGGACAATATTTCAAAGGAGTTCCAATTAAGTTGCAAGCAATTCCAAATCCGGGTTATAGATTTATTGGTTGGTCCGGAGATGTTGAATCTTCTGATGAAATAATTGAATACAGTATAAATGATTTCAATGCTATCTCTGCACGGTTTGAAAAAATTAATGGCTTTGCATCCGTTGTAATTAATGAAATCAATTATCAGTCGCATCCAAAATTTAATACTGGTGATTGGATAGAGATTTATAATAACTCAGAAGAAAGTATTAATATTTCAAATTGGGTATTATTGAATGAACTTGGAATAGAAATATTTAAGCTTGAAGAAAATACTGTTTTGGAAGGGAAAGCATATTTAGTATTGAGTGAAAACATTGATTTATTTCAAACTAAATATAAAGATGTAAATCATAAGCTTGGAAATTTCAATATTGAATTAAAAAATACCGGTGATTTAATACAAATATATAATTCAGAAAATACTTTAATAGACTCTGTAAGATATGATAATACTGATCCTTGGTCTAGTTCAGCAGCGGGTAATGGAAAAACTCTAGAACTTAGAAACCCAAATTTAGATAATTCGTCTTCTGCAAATTGGAAAGTATCTTCAACAACCGGAACGCCTGGCAAACAAAATGATTCATTTACTGTTGGTGTAAAAAAAGAGAAAGACAGTTTGCCAACTCAATTTAAGCTAGAGCAAAATTATCCTAATCCGTTTAATCCAACTACTACAATAAGTTATTCAACACCTAATGTTGCAGACGCAAGTTTTACATCCACTACAAATGTAGAACTAAAAATTTATGATGTACTTGGAAAAGAAATAAAAACTTTAATCAATAAAGTACTATCACCTGGAAACTACTCAATAAAATTTGATGCTTCTAGTTTGTCAAGTGGCGTATATTATTACCAAATAAAAGTGGGTAAATTTATTAAAACAAAAAAAATGATCCTCTTAAAATAGTCTTGTCATTTTTAAAGAAAAAACAATTTGCACTTCATTTTTGATATTTTTTTTATACCATGAATGTTCAATAAAAATAATTATTCTATGTTAACAAAATCAATTTTACTTACCAGTATATTATTTTCAATTGTTCTTTTTGCTCAGAATAGCAATAGCTCGTTGAATAAAATAAGTTCAAATCAAGATCAACTTTTCTCAGTAGAGTCTGGTTTTTTTAGTGACAATATTGATTTGGAATTTAATACGAATGATGGTGAAGAAATACTTTACACTATAGATGGTTCGGAACCTACCCTTAACTCTTTTAAATACCAAGGAACTCCTATCTCAATAAATAGAACTACTGTTATAAGAGCTAGGACTTTTATAAACGACACTCTTTCGGACAATACAGAAACAAACACATATTTTATAAACGAGCATAGCGATCTTCCAATTTTTTCTCTATCCACAACGCCAAGTAATTTTTGGGATTCAGATAGTGGCATATATGTGAAAGGTAATAATTATGATCCCGAAGTTTCAGAATTTAGTGCAAACTATTGGCAAGATTGGGAAAGACCAGTACACATTGAATTTTTTGACCAAGATGGAAGTATAGCATTTAAGCAAAATGCTGGAATGAAAATATTTGGCTCTTGGAGTAGAACAAATAGTCAGAAATCTTTAACAATTCATGCAAGAAAAATTTATGGTAAAAAGAAATTTGATTATCCTTTAATTCCATCACTAGATATAAAAAAATATAAATCTTTTGTACTTCGTAATTCCGGTACAGATTGGACTTCATCAATGTTTAGAGATGGTTTTATTCAGAGTCTTTTAGAAAATGAAGATCTAGATAAAATTGCATTTAGACCTGCAATAGTTTTTCTAAATGGAGAGTATTGGGGCATTCATAACATAAGAGAAAAAATTAATGATAACTATATTGGAGCTCACCATAACGTTGATAAGGATGCAATTGATCTTCTAGAAGGAGATGCAGAAATTATAAGAGGAAGTAATGATAGTTATATTTCGCTTATAAATTATATCGAGAATAATGATATTTCAGATCCGGATAATTATCAAACAGTTGTAAATCAAATTGATATTGATAATTTTATTACTTACCAAACGTTTGAAATATTTATTGCCAATACAGATTGGCCAAGTAACAACATAAAATATTGGAGACCTCAAACTGAAAATGGCAGATGGCGATGGATTTTACATGATACCGATTTTGGGTTTAACTTAACTAGCCAAGAAGGGTATAAACATAATTCTCTTGATTTTGCGTTAACAAACGATGCAGAAATTAATTATCCAAATCCTCCTTGGGCTACATTTTTATTACGTAAACTTTTAGAGAATGAATCTTTTAAAAATAAGTTTATTAGCAAGTTTGCAGATTTTTCTAATACTATATTTAATCCAGACTTTATTAAAAATAGAATTGAAGATTTCAAAGGAAATATTAATTCTGAAATAGAGAGACATTTAGAGAGATGGTATAATGGAAACTTCTCTAGAAGTAATTGGGAAAGTGTAGTAGAAGAAATGAAAATATTTGCAGACGAAAGACTCAGTTATTTAAAACCTTTTTACGTTGAAAGGTTTGGACTTGGTGAATCGCAATTTATAAGTTTGGATGTGTCAGATAAGGAAGCTGGAAAAATTCAAGTTAATACTATTAAAGTTAAATCATATCCGTGGGAAGGTGAATACTTTTCGAATATACCAGTTAAGCTTACTGCTATTAGTAATCCAGGATATAGGTTTGTTGAATGGGTTGGAGATTATAGTTCTCTTGAAGCAAAAATTGAAATTTCCCTAAATGCAACAACAGTTGTTCAAGCTATTTTTGAAAAAACTGATGATGTAGAACCAATTGTTATAAATGAAATAAATTATGATTCTCATAAAAATTTCGATACCGAAGATTGGATTGAACTCTATAATAATTCAGAATTTGATGTTAATCTTTCTAATTGGATTTTTAGTGATGGTAAAGATACAAACCAGTTTGTAATACCAGAAAGTACAATTCTTGAAGCAAACGGATATTTAGTTTTATGTAGAAGTACAGCAGATTTTGATAGTTTATTTAACCAAGTTGGAAATTTAGATATAGGTAATTTTATTGGGGACTTCGATTTTAAACTTAGCAATAAAGGAGAGTTGATACGGTTATTTAATTCGGATGGAAATATTGTTGATTCAGTAAGATATGATAATAAATTACCTTGGCCAGAAGAAGCTGCTGGAAATGGTCCAACATTAGAATTAAAAGACCCAAGTTTGGATAATTATAATTCTGAAAATTGGGGAAATTCCTCAACCTTTGGAACTCCGGGAACTGAGAATGATTCTTACATTGTAAGTGTTGAAAATAGAAGTATTAGTATTCCTACTGAAATTAAATTATATCAAAATTATCCAAATCCGTTTAATCCAACTACAACTATAAAATATTCTATCCCTTTGGTGAATTCTGAATCTTTCGCAAATGTATCTCTAAAAATATTTGACATCTTGGGTAAGGAAATAAAAACATTAGTAAATCAACAAATGACTGCTGGAGAATACTCGGTTGACTTTGATGCAAAAAATTTGAGTTCGGGTGTTTACTATTATCAAATTAAAGTCAATTCAACAGGCAAAGAAAGTTTTATGCAGACCAAAAAAATGACAATTCTAAAGTGATAATTTTTTATCACTTTAATTTCCCACACTAAATACTTTTAATTTATCTTTAACCTTCTTAACTTCGCCTTTATAATAATATAAATTTTAAAATTGGTTTTTATGGATTACATTGAGATAATAGGATATGTCGGTTCTGTTTTAGTAGCAGTTTCTTTAACAATGAAAAATATTTATTATTTGAGAATAATAAACTTAATTGGTGCATTAGCGTTTACAGTTTATGGTTTTTTAGTTGGTGCTTTACCCGTTTTAATTGTTAATGCATTTATTACAGTTGTGGATATTTATTATATATGGGAATCAAAAAAGAAAAAGGATTACTTTACATTTCTAGAAATTGAAAAGGGAAAAGACAATTTGCTAGATAAGTTTTTCGACTTTTATAAAAGCGACATTAACATTTTTTTTCCGAATTTCACCAAAGAGACAATTAGTAATTGTCAAAATTTTTTCATTTTACGGAACTTAGTTCCGGTAGGATTGTTTAGCTATAAAGAAATTTCCAAAACAGAAATTTTAGTAGAAATTGACTATGCAATTCCTGATTATAGAGATTTCAAAAATGCTAGATTTATTTATTTTGCTCAATCCAAATTGTTTGCCAAAAAGGAATACAAAATAGTTAAAACCTTTAGTGAGATTAAAGCACATCAACTGTACTTAAAAAAAATTGGTTTTAGCTTAAGCAAAAAAAGCAATTATGAATTTACTAAACGAATATAGTGAAGTTATATGATTTTTTTGATGCTTCTTAGTAATTATTTTGGACTAACACTTTAAGTATATTTTTTTTAAATTTAAAGAATTGATTAATAATTAGTTGTTGCCTTATTTGATGTTTTATATTTATTAGATGTAATAAAAATATAATACTTCTTTTCTTAAATAAATTTACTTCTTAAACGTTTTTCTTCCTTAGTAAAATTTAATAATTAAAATTGGTAAAATACTTGAAGGCTATATCTTCAATTATTCGAATATATATGAATAGAATTAAAATAGAATTAACAATACTTTTTTTCATCTTAATTCCAACATTTTTATATTCTCAAAGTTTTGAAAACCTTACAGAAGGTGTTCTTTGGGAATATTTGGAATGGGAAATAACAGATGTGGCAAGTGATGGAAATCCTTATGATGTTACAGCCTCTGTAAGCTTCATTCATCAAAACACAAGTGAAGTAATAACAACACAAATGTTCTATGATGAAAACCATGTTTGGAAATTTAGATTCACGGCTACACAGTTAGGAGTTTGGCATTTCTTTTCATCAAGTAAAATTGAAAAATTGGATAAACTTAGTGGAGAGGTAAATATTATTAAGAATCCAAATTCCAAAGCTGTTGGTTTTTTAACCAATTTCGGTAATAAATTTGCACTTCAAACTACTCCAGATTCAGTAAAAGGATTTTTATTAAATGTTTATATGAACCAAACAAATGTCAATTATTCCTTTAGAAATGGTGATAGAAACAGTTTTGCAAATTATGCTTTAGAGGCAAAAAACAGTGGATGCACAGCAGTTTTTTCTACCGTTGTTGGAAACTCCTGGTTTAATTTTCCAACAAGTTCAACATCTAGTGGTGTTAAAGAAAATCCTGATCCAAGAACATTTAGAAAACTTGAAGAGATGATTTCTGAAGCAAGAAAGATTGGACAACAAGTTCATATTTGGGCTTGGGGCGATGAAGAACGTGGGCAAACTCCCATTGGCATTGATGGAGGAATAAATGGAATTTCGGACAAACGATTACAAAAATATATAGCTGCTAGATTAGGGCCTTTACCTGGATGGAGTATGGGATATGGTTTTGATTTACACGAGTGGGTTGATTCATCAGAAGTAAAAGAATGGGCTGAGTTTATGCAAGATAATTTAAGTTGGCAGCATCTTCTTTCCGCTAGAGGTCAGATTTTAGAAACTTCCAATTCTATTAATTCTTATGATGGAGCTGCTAGAAATGTTCCACTATCCACTTCCCTTTATGGACCAAGCAGCCTAGAGGAAATATTTGCAGATTTAAATAATGATTTAACTCATCCGCATTTGTATGAAGAAAGACATTCATACAATCGTCAATCAAGCGATGAACAAAATGGGTGGAATTTAGAGATGGATGGGACAAGAAGACTAATGTGGTTGGAAGCAATGGCTGGTGGAATGGGCGGATGGTTTGGCTTCTATCCAGAAAATGCTTTTGCTTTTGGCGGTTATCCGTACCCAAATCCAGAACAATTAGCAACATTTAGAAAGTTTTGGATTGAAGAGAATAGATTTTTATTGGATATGAATACTACGAAAATAAGTTCGAATTTTTATTCTCTAGAATCTGAACAAAGTAATAGTGTTGTTCTTTTTAAAGGAGATACTGATGTTATTGGTTTTGACTTTAGTAGTTTTGAAAACAACTCAATTATTGCAGTTGATACAAAATTAGAATATAGTGAGATTATTGTTAATAACAGTTCAATTGTAAATTCAGAATGGAATGCACCTTATAACTCTGATTGGGTCTTGGCAATTGGTGATTTTAGTAATTATAACTTTTCTTTAATTAAAGATGTACCAAAAGAGAAAGATGTTAAACTAAATTCACTTTCTGTTTCATTGAAAGATAGTACAATTGATTTAAGTTGGGAAACCACTATTGAAAAAAATCTTAATGGTTTTGCCATAGAAGCATCTTTTGAAAACGATACAACAAATTGGGAGTCTAGAGGTTTTATTCTTTCTAATGTAAATGGAAATTCTACAAACACTTATAAATTCTCAGATGTATATTCAATTGAAAAAGGTGATGTAAATTTAAGATTAAAAATGTTTTTTAAAGATAATTCAATTTCATATTCTAAAAACATTACAGTTGAAAGAGAAGAAATTAAAAAATATTTGGTTGAATTTTCATCTTTGTCTTTTAATAGAAATGAAAATAGTATTACTATAAATTGGGGAACACTAAAAGAATCAGAAGTAAGTCAATATATTTTAGAGCGTTCAAGTAATACTATAAGTACTTGGTCTGAAATAAGAACTTTAATTAGTACAGGTTCTGCTAACAGTTCATCTACATACACTATTGTAGATACAGATGTTTTTGCAGACACAACTTATAAGTATAGATTAAAAATATTATTTACTAATAATTCTATAGAATATTCAGAAGTTATTACGGTTGAAAATAGTGTTATTGAATCTAAGAACATCAGCATTCATTCACTTACTGCACAAAAAAATGATGAAGGTATAAATTTAAATTGGCATATAAGTAATGAAATAAATTTTCATAATTTTAATGTGGAATTTACACATGACACCAATGATGTTTGGCAAACTATAGGAATAGTTTATCAGGTAGATAATAAAAATAATGATAGTTCGTATTTCTTTGTAGATAAAAATAAAAGCACAGAAAACAAATTGCATTATAGATTAAAAATCCTTTTTACAGATGGAACGTTTCATTATTCTTCAACTTTAATTTATAATAACTTTCCAAATGATTTTTCTCTCCATCAAAATTATCCAAACCCGTTTAATAATTCAACAACAATTGACTTTTCTTTGGTTGAAGAGGCACAGGTTAGTTTAGATATTTATAACGTTTTAGGGGAAAAAATCAAATCTCTTTTCTCACTTCCTCTAAGTGCAGGATATCATAGTTATGAGCTTGATGCAACTAATTTATCAAGCGGAGTATATTATTATCGTTTAACATCTAATAACAATTCTGCCATAAAAAAAATGCTTTATCTAAAATAGTTAAAGATTTATGTTCTAGCTTTACAGTTAGAATTAGTTCCTTTGGTTTAATTCACATACCTAACTTTAAAATTCAAAATAGTTTCTTTGTTTTCTTTTATCGGAACTTGAAATGTTACAGTCGTAGAATTTTTCTTTTTATAATCTATTGTTGTATTTAATATTTCCCAATTGTAACCTAAGTGTCTTTCAACTTCAACAACAACATCTTCTTTTTTTCTATTTTTAATTTTAATTTCTTGAACTTGTTCGTAAACTCTATCTGTAATTTTTTTATGTTCAACTTGTCGCTCTTCGGCAATGATATCAAAGGCATCGCCAATTTTTAATTTTATAGTTTCGTTTCTTGGTGTATGATCTATAAAATCCTCTCCAACAAATTCAATGGACTCTCCATCTGATTTGTACATTCTAACTTTTCCTTTTGGCATTGGAACACCAAGCTTTTGACTTTCTTTGTTGTCAAATTCAACAATTACATTTACCTTCCCATTGGAGTTGTTGTGTCCATAATAACCACCACCAGAACGGAAAAAGTATTTTTTATTTGCTTTAACATTTTGCGCTTCAAATAATGAAATTTGTTTTGTCTCATTTTGTGCTAAGGTTGTTGGTCTTTGCAAATTATAAATGTGATATTCAAAAAAAGATTGTTCTTCAAATTGTGGAGCTGCAGCATAAGATGCAGTTGCCTTTACTTGCATCATATCTTCTTTGTAAAGTCTATTTTTATCTTGTACACGGTTAACATCTCCCGCAATTAATTTTAGCTTTGCATTTTTATATGTTGTCCCAGAATTATTATCAACACTTACCCAAGAGTTTAAGTCTAATTTTGTATCATCTTTATTTAGTACAGCAACATACTCTGCGTGCCAACCCATCCCTTGCGTTTGGTAAGATATTTCTACATCCTGTTTGCCAGACTTGTTTGAATTAACTGACCAAACCAATGTAGGCTTTGTGATTAAACCATCGGGTAAGTTTTCCACAGAAATTCTATACTTTGCTAATGTAGGAATCATTATAAGACCACCATCTTTTTTTTGTAACACTACTTGTCCACTAACAGCAGAAAGCAATTTGCCCTCAATCAATTCGTTATTCTCGTTGAACAGTTGAACATCTCTATCAATATATTTTCGCAAAATTTTTGTAAGGTTAACTAAATCGTATTGATAGTTTTGTTCTATCACTTGTCCATCTAATTTTATATGAACACTTGTTGGGTCAATAAGTTTTGCAACATCTGTAATTGATATTTTTGAATTGCCAGACTTGATGTTTAATTCACGTACATCTTTTACAACACCAAGATTACTGTTGTAAACAGTTACTGCTAATTTTTTTTGATTGTATTCTTGAGCAATTGAATTTGTTGAAAGAGCTATTAAAAGAGCTGCAAATAAAAGTACTAATTGTTTCATACTAATCTCCAAAGAAAATTGTTAAATATAAATTGTAAAAGATTAAACTAACCGAAAGTACAAATGTTCCTGGATAAAAACCAAAAAAAATGTTTATCAAAATTTAGTATCTTTAAGTATTGTATAACAAAAAGTTATTAAGGGGAAAAATGTTTAACAAGATTGAAGAAAAAACATCTGATTCTATTAAATTATCCGCAACTATTCCGGTTGATGCAAAAACAATTTATTCAGCTTGGCTAGATAGCGAAAAACATAGTGCATTTACAAAATCAAAAGCAAAAATAGAAAGAAAAGTTGATAGTGAATTTACTGCTGGTGATGGTTACATAAGTGGAACAAACAAATTGTTACATATGAACAAAAGAATTGTACAAACTTGGCGTTGTACTGATTTTGAAGAAGAAGCGGAAGATTCATTGTTGGAAGTAAGTTTTGAAAAGGTTGAGAAAGGAACAAAAGTAATAGTCCAACATTCTAACTTACCTAAAGGAACGGGACAAACATATAGAAAAAACTGGAGAGACACTTACTTCAAACCAATGAAAGAATATTTTGCTCCTAAAACTGATGATTAGAATTCTTCATCTAAAAAATTAAGTTTAATTAAAACCTCCAATGTTTAACTCTTGGAGGTTTTTTATTTCCCGAATGATTTTGGTTGTAAAATAATTTGAGTTTAGAAAAAATAAAATGTTTTTCTATTAACGGGAATATTTTGGACTTTTTCATTGTCTAACAAGTACATCACATAATTGGAACGGTTTACAATTTGACAAATATTCAACAATTAAATTCTGAAACTGATATAGAACTAATTAGTAAAGTGCGAGAAGGAGAACAATCTGCATTTACTGAAATAGTAAAACGTTATGAATCTAAAATTGCAGCTACCATTTATGGAATGCTTGGGAATTGTGATGAAGCTGATGATGTAGGGCAAGAAGTGTTTATTCGATTTTATAATTTAATAGAACAGTTTGAGGGGAACTCAAATTTAGGAACTTACTTAACTCGTATTGCAATAAATCTTTCATTAAATGAAATAAAAAGGAAAAAAAGAAGAGAGTTTATTTCTTGGGATATAGTTAAGCATAAAGATTTAGAAAGTAATCAACCAAAACAAAATGACATAAAGTTTGAGGAAAAAGAACTAATTCAGAAAGCTTTTCAAAAAATAAAAACTAAATTTAGAGTTGTTTTAATACTGAGAATAGTTCAAGGTTACTCAACAGAAGAGACTTCAAAAATTTTAAAATTACCTTTAGGTACTGTACTTTCAAGACTTGCTCGTGGTCAGAAAAAATTAAAAGAATTATTAACACCTTATATGGAGGCTATGTGAAATATAAACATTTACAAAATTTACTTTACAAACAGTTTGATTCTGATCTTTCGAAAGAAGAAAAAGAAACGCTTGAAAAAGGATTAAGTGAATCGAAAAAACTAAATTTGGAAAAAGAGCAAATAGTTCTTCTAAGAAATTCAGTTGCAAAAAGTTCGCAAAAATCTTTTAAACCTTTTTTTACTGAACGGATCATAACAAAAATAAATAAATCTAATAAAAGTGTAAATGAGTTCGATGAATTTACTAATTCATTACTATTTACATTTAAGCGAATCGCTTTTGCTTCATTGTTGGCAACAGTTTTATTGTTGTCAAACAATTTTGTACAGGCAGATGAGGCTACAATTGAAAGTGTATTAGGATTTGAGAAAATATCAATAGTAGATGTTTTTGATCCAACTTTAATCTTGACCAGGGAATAGAATAATGATGAAGACTAAAACAAAAACTACGCTGGTAATTCTATCAACTTTGATTATAGGGATTATACTTGGCTTTTTATTACACGCCAATATTACGAGAATGCGTTTTGAACAAATGGGAGAACTAAGAAAACCTGGTGGTCTAATGAAAAAAATGGAAAGTATTATTGACTTAACCGAAGAACAAAAAAATAGAATTGAGCCTATATTAACAAAACACGAAAACCGTTTTAAAATCTTCATAGGTCAAGTGATGGGTCACTTAATGTCTTTAAGGGAGGATGTGAAACAACACTTAACTGAAAAACAAATTGAGGAATTGGAGAAGTACTTTAAGAATAGAGGAGACTTTCTACCACCTCACGGATTTAGACCAGGACCACCAAGAGATGGGTAGAAAAAACTATTTTTTTAGTTTGTCTGATGCTACATTCCTCAAACATTTTCCAATCGGTAGTAAATGTTTTGGAACAGACATTATTTAGGTTGGAAAGTAAAACACAACACTATTCATCCAAAGGACAATGCTTATCTTTCAAATAATTATAAGTTACAACCTGAGATTGAATTTCTGTTTTTTGATTTTTTATTTTTACATAATTATTTTTATCATACCTATCAATGTGTCTTGCTTTTACATTGTCCTTTAACTGAATAAAAATAATATCTAAAATTTCTTTTTTTATTTTTTCATTATAAATTGGAAAAATAACTTCAATACGTTTACTTAAATTTCTTCTCATCCAATCTGCTGAACCAGCGTAAACTTTTTTATGTCCACCATTGTAAAAAATAAATATTCTTGAATGTTCAAGGAATCTATCCACAATACTAATAACACTAATGTTTTCGCTTTGTCTTGCAACTCCTGGAACCAAACAACAAATTCCTCTAACAATAATTTTAATTTTTACTCCGGCATTACTGGCTTCGTAAAGTTTGTTAATCATCTTTCTATCTTCAAGGCTGTTCATCTTAAGAATTATTTCTGCTTTCTTTCCTTTTTTGGTTGCATCAATTTCTTTATCTATTAATTTTGTAAAAGTATTTCGCATATTGAATTGTGCAACTAACAAATGCCTAAATTTAGGATTAACAATTTGTCCTTCTAGAAAATCAAAAACTGTTTTGACCTCTTTTGTAATTCTTTTGTCAGTCGTAAATAGTCCAAGGTCGCAATATAGCTGTGCAGTTTGTTCGTGGAAATTTCCTGTTCCCAAATAACAATAACTCTTTTCTTGTTTATTTTCCTTTCTAATTACAAGTGCAAGTTTTGAGTGAACTTTTAAACCAGGGAAACTATAAAGAACATTTATTCCCCGCTGCTTCATTTCTTCAGCCCAAAGTATATTCGATTCTTCATCAAACCTTGCTTTCAATTCAACAAAAACCATTACCTTCTTTTTGTTTTTTACAGCTCTTTCTAAATACTTAATTATTTGTGAATGCTTAGCAACCCTATACTGTGTAAGGTAAATGGAAGTTACGTTTGGGTCAGTCGCTGCAAGTCTAAAAAAATCAATTACATAATCATAAGTTTGATACGGGAAGTTAAGTGCAAAATCTTTTTGGCTCATTGCTTCAAAAAGAGTTGGGAAACTTTCTAATTCATTTTGCTTCAATGGTGGCAAGGGCTCATTTTTAAGATCATCTCTGTTTGGATTTGGGAAAGCAAAAAAATCATTGAAGTTATGGTACTTTGAACCTTGTGCTAAATCGTTATGCCCAACAAGGAAAGACTCTTTCAACACTTTTAAAAACGCAGTTGGAATTTTCTCATCATATAAAAATCGAGATGGTTTTCCGGTATTTCTCTTCTTCAAACTTTTGCTAATTTTATCTAATAGATCTCCACTAAATTCATCTTCAATATAAAGCTCTGCATCTCGTGTAAGCTTAATAGAGTACGATGAAACAATTTCATAACCCTGAAATATTGAGCTTAGATGTATCCGAATTATGTCATCCAAAAATATAATATACTTGTTACTATCATTGCTTGGTAAGCTAATAAAGCGTGGTAAATGATTGCTTGGTATTTCAATAATTGCATATTTATGCTGAACTCTTTTTTTAACCGATGAAGTTGGTTTAGTGTTTTTTGGTTTAAGCTTTACAGCCAAGTAAGGTCTTCTATTTCTAAGAAATGGAATGATTTTTTTCTTTATCAAAAGTATTGGTTGTACTTGCGGTATTACACTTTCGTTAAAATAATCTGCAATAAATTCTTTTTGATAATCCGTAACTTCTGTTTCATCTATTAAAAATATTTTGTTTTCTTTAAGTTCTGGTAAAATTTGTTTTCTAAATATTTCTCCAAATTCATTTTGTTGCTTATTAACAATTTTAAATATTTTTTTAAGAATTATTGTCGGATCAAAACTCAATGCTTTTTGAGTTTTTTTATTTATGGTTTGTAAACTTTTTAATCCTGCAACACGCACTCTAAAAAACTCATCTAAGTTTGATGAGTAAATTGCTAAGAATTTTATCCTTTCATACAAAGGAACTCTTGGGTCTTTAGCTTCTTGCAAAACTCTGTAGTTGAATGACAACCAGCTTAAATCTCTATTTTTGTATTTGTAAACTTGCATAAACTACTCAACTTATATTTACTGATTATTGTACTTTTTAGGATATTCAAACCGAACTAAAGTGCCAGAATCCGCAGTTATTTCTTGCCAACTATTTGTATCAAAACTTAAATGGACTACACTACACGTTGGCATATTGGTTATAAAATTATTATGTAAATAGTTTGTTAATAAAGTGAATCCCGGATTATGACCAAACATTATTACAGTTTTATCTTCATCAGAAAAAGAATTAACAAGCTGCAATAAACTACCTGGGGATGCTTCGTAAATTTCGGATTTCTTTATGATTTTATCAGTAGGATAATTTACTTCTTGTGCAATTATTTTTGCCGTTGTAAAAGCTCGTACTGCCGGACTTGAATATATAATATCAGGAATAATTTGCTTTTTGAAAAGTAACTCTCCCATAAATGGAGCATCTCGTTTCCCTCTATTATTCAAGGGGCGTTCAATATCTGTAATGTTATAATCACTCCAGCTAGATTTTGCATGACGAATTAGAATTAGTTGTTTCATTATTCTCTATACTTCTCTTAAATATTAAAAAGTAAATATAGATAAATTTTGAATTCTGATTTGTGAGATAGTTCATATCCAATAAGTTTTAATTAGATTGAAAAATGAACACATCAAATTATAATAGTTTATCCGCTAAAAGACTTACTTGTCTTTTTGTTAAAAATATTGTTTATTTTTAATATTGAACTTTTATAAAATATATGGAAATAATAATGTCTAAAGAAACACATAATGAAATTGCAGATATTAAACTTGATAAGGAAGTTAATATAAAGCAAAGTTTTTCACCTCCATCATTTGATGAATGGAAAGCTAAGGTTGAAATAGATTTAAAGGGAGCTTCGTTTGAGAAGAGGCTAATTACTAAAACTTATGAAGGCATTAGTTTAAACCCAATTTATACAAAAGATGATATTAAAGATTTATCATTTGTAAATTCTCTTCCCGGAGATAATAATTTCGTTAGGGGAAACTCATCAACTGGTTATCACAAAAAATCTTGGGGTGTTAACCAAGAAATAAATTTGGCTGATGTTATAGAGTTTAATACTGCACTTCACCAAGCTTTAGAGAATGGACAGAACAGTATTAACATTTCTCTTGATACTGCAACAAAGATAGGTCTTGATGCTGACTATGCTACTACTGAACAAGTTGGGGATTGTGGACTTTCAATATCCGGAATAAAAAGCTTGGAAAGGGCGTTAAAAAATATTGACTTAAATTCCTTCCCACTTTATTTAGATACCGGTTTCAATTCAATTCCTTTTTTAGCATTGTTAAGCTCCCATCTAAAATCTAAAAAGTCAGATGCTACAAAATTACAAGGAGCAATAACATTGGATCCAATCCATCACTTATGTGTTCACGGAGAATTATCAGTTGATATAAATTTCAGTTTTGATATGATGAAACTTGCAGTTGATTGGTCAGAAGAAAATGCACCTAACTTAAAAGTAATTGGAATAAATACTCTTCCCTATGCTAATAACGGAGCAAGTTCAACTCAGGAGTTAGCAATTGCAATGTCAACACTTGTTTATTATTTGAACGAATTGTTAGAAAGAAAAGTTGATATTAACAAAGCAATAAATAAAATTCAGTTTACATTTGGAACAAGTACAAATTACTTTATGGAAATTGCAAAGTTTAGGGCAGCAAATATTTTGATAACAAACATTGCAAAAGAGTATGGAGTTGGTTCTGAAAATCTTGAAATAAACATTTCAACAAAGTCATCAACTTACTATCATACAAAGCACGACCCTTATGTAAATTTACTTAGATCAACAACACAAACATTTAGCGCAATTTTGGGTGGAGTAAATAATATTACAACTTCAACTTTTGATGAAGAAATTAGAACTCCAGATAATTTCTCAAGAAGAATTGCAAGAAACACTCAAACTATTCTTAGAGAAGAATCTCATCTTGATCAAGTGATTGATGCTGCAGGCGGCTCTTATTATATAGAATCATTAACAAATGAGATTGCAAAAGAATCTTGGGGAAAATTTAAAGAGATTGAAAATAATAACGGAATATTTGAAAGCTTAAAAACTGGGACAATTCAAAACTCAATTGCAGAAGTTGTTCAACTAAGAGAGAAAGATATTAACAAACGTAAGTCTGTTATTGTTGGAACAAATATGTTCGCTGATATTAACGAAACTAAATTGGAAGAACGCAAACTCAATCAAAAAGCCTTCCAAGAAAAAAGAGCAGAGTATTTGAAAAAATATAGATTGAACGGTTCAGAAGAATCTCACAATTTTGTAATGAGTAAGCTAGATTCAATTCATAATAATATTAGTGTAGAAGTTCTAGAGCTTATGAGTGAAGCCTTTACAAATGGGGCAACATTAGGAGAAGTAACAAGTGCTTTAACTTCATCACATAAAAAAAATATGGTTATAGGTCAATTGCCAACACGAAGAGCTTCTGAGAATTTTGAAGAACTTAGAGAAAAAGCAATTCAATATAAGAAGGATAATGGTTCTCTTCCGACTGCGTTCTTAGCTAACATTGGAACAGTTAAAGAGTACAAAGCAAGAGCAGAATTTACCAAAGGTTTTTTTGAAGTTGGCGGATTTGATATTATTTATCCTGATGGATTTAGTTCAACAGATGAAGCTGTTGAATCAGTACTAAATTCTAAATCTTTTATTGCAATAATTTGTTCAACAGATGAAAAGTACCAAAAAGTTGTACCGGAGTTTGCAGAAAAATTAAAATCAAAAAATAAAAACATACAAATAGTTCTTGCAGGATATCCAAAAGATAAAATTGAAGAATATAAAAATGCAGGCGTAGATGATTTCATATTTATGGGAGCAGATGCATTGAAAATACTTGATTCCCTTCACAAGAAAATTGGGGGAGCAAAATAATGAACAAACCAAATTTTAAGAATATAGAATTAGAACTTAGCAAAAGCAAAAAATCTTATTCCGATTGGAAAAAAGAATTTGAAAAATCACTTGGTAAATCTCCTGAAGATGTTGTGTTCCAAACGATGGAACAAATTCCAGTTTCTCCACTCTACACAAAAGATGATATTAAAGATGCAGAACATTTAGAATATATGTCAGGGCTACCACCATTTTTGCGTGGACCATACAGTACAATGTACGTTGTTCGTCCGTGGACTGTTCGTCAATATGCTGGATTTTCTACAGCGGAAGAAAGCAATGCATTTTACAGAAGAAATCTTGCTCAAGGTCAAAAAGGATTATCTGTTGCATTTGATTTGGCAACACATCGTGGTTATGATTCAGATCATCCAAGAGTTGTTGGTGATGTTGGCAAAGCCGGTGTGGCTATTGACTCGGTTGAAGATATGAAGATTTTATTCAATTTAATTCCACTTGATAAAATGTCAGTTTCTATGACGATGAATGGAGCTGTACTTCCCATAATGGCATTCTATATTGTTGCCGCAGAAGAGCAAGGTGTAAAGCCCGAACAGCTTACCGGAACAATTCAAAATGATATTTTAAAAGAGTATATGGTTAGAAATACATACATCTATCCTCCGGAACAATCAATAAAAATTATTGCTGATATTTTTGAATTCGCATCTCAAAATATGCCAAAGTTCAATAGTATCAGTATCTCCGGCTACCATATGCAAGAAGCCGGGGCAACTGCCGATTTGGAAATGGCATACACTCTTGCTGATGGATTGGAATATGTTAAGACTGGGATTAAATCGGGATTGAGTGTTGATACTTTTGCTCCGCGTCTTTCTTTTTTCTGGGCATTGGGAATGAACTACTTTATGGAAATTGCAAAGATGAGAGCTGCAAGAATTTTGTGGGCAAAACTTATCAAACAATTTAATCCGCAAAATCCAAAATCTATGTCGTTGCGTACTCACTCGCAAACTTCTGGATGGAGCTTGACAGAACAAGACCCGTATAACAATGTTGTTAGAACTTGTGTTGAAGCTATGGCTGCTACGCTTGGGCATACACAATCTCTACATACAAATGCACTTGATGAAGCAATAGCACTTCCAACAGATTTTTCTGCAAGAATTGCACGTAACACTCAGCTCTATTTACAAAACGAAACCGGAATTACAAAAGTAATTGATCCGTGGGGTGGTTCTTATTTGGTTGAGTATCTTACAGATTCCTTAATCAAAAAAGGATGGGAACACATTTTAGAGATTGAATCTCTTGGTGGAATGACAAAAGCAATTGAAGCCGGAATTCCTAAAATGAGAATTGAAGAAGCTTCTGCAAGAAAGCAAGCAAGAATTGATTCTGGACAAGAAACAATTGTTGGAATAAATAAATATAGATTAGAAAAAGAAGACCCGATTGAAATTTTAGAAGTTGATAATACAGCTGTTAGACTTTCGCAAATAAAAAGATTGAATGAAATTAAGAAAACAAGAAACGAAGATGAAGTTCAAAAGTCTTTGGGTGCTTTAACAAAATGTGCAGAAACTAAAGATGGAAATTTATTAAATTTAGCAGTTGATGCTGCAAGAAAAAGAGCAACTCTTGGCGAAATTTCTGATGCAATAGAAAAAGTAAGCGGAAGATACAAAGCGGTTACTAGAACAATCTCTGGAGTGTATAGCAGTGAATATAAAGGAAGCGAAAATAAAATGTTAAACGAAGCTAGAAAACTAACTGATGAATTTGCCGAAGTAGAAGGCAGACGACCAAGAATACTAATTGCAAAAATTGGACAAGATGGACACGACCGTGGAGCAAAAGTTGTTGCAACAGCTTACGCAGATATGGGCTTTGATGTTGACGTTGGCCCGCTTTTTCAAACACCGGAAGAAACTGCAAAGCAAGCTGTTGAAAATGATGTTCACATTGTTGGAATGAGCTCACTTGCTGCCGGACATAAAACTCTTTTGCCGCAATTAATTGAAGAGCTAAAAAAACTTGGCAGAGAAGATATTATTGTAATTATCGGTGGAGTAATTCCGGCACAAGATTACGATTACTTATATGAACACGGAGCTTCAGCAATATTTGGTCCAGGCACAAAAATACCGGAAGCTGGAATTAAAGTTATGGAGATTGTTAAGGATAGATTTTTGTAAAAATTTAGAAGAATAATTTTAGTGGAGACAAAGAAAATTTGTTTTTTAAAAACAAATCATTATTTTAGAATATAACATCAAGCGTTATAAAGTAATATGATTATAAGTTTTGGCAATAAAGAAACTGAAAGATTTTATATTTCGGGGAAATCTAAAAAATATCAGCAAACAATAATAAAAACTGCTATTAGAAAATTGGATTATTTAAATGCTGCGAAAGATGTAAATGACTTAAAAGTTCCTCCCGGGAACAGACTTGAAATGTTGAAAGGTAATTATAAAAATATGTATAGTATTAGAATCAACAATCAATATAGAATAATTTTCTCATTTAGTAACTCAAATGCTACGGATGTTGAAATAATTGATTACCAATAGAAAGGAATAAGGAATGATTAAATTAAAACGTTTACCTTCCCATCCGGGACAAATACTAAAAGAAGATTTTTTGAATGAATTGGAAATTTCTCAAACTGAGTTAGCGTTTGCATTAGGGACAACTTTTCGTACAGTAAATGAAATAATAAATGAGAAAAGAAATATCAGTACAGAAATGGCTATTAAATTATCTAAATTTTTTAGAACTAGTATTGAGTTGTGGTTAAACCTCCAAAATCAATATGATATTTATAGAGTTTATAAGAAGAAGAAAGAATTGATTGATAGAGTTCGTCCGATGAAAAGAAGGAAGCAGAAAGTATAATTATTTTCAAAAAGGATGTTATGGATTTACCAAAGTTTCATGAAACATTTATTCCACTTCTTAAAATATTAAGTGATAGGAACATTCTTCATTACAATGATTTACGAAAACGTGTAAGAGATAAATATTACTCTGATTTACCTGATGAATTATTACGAAAAAAAAATATAACCGGTGCTAATGTGCTTCTTAATCGTATTGGTTGGGCAAAATCTTCTTTAAAGCAAGGGAAATTTTTGTTCTATCCGGAAAGAGCAATGGTTCAGATTACCGATAAAGGTATGTCTGTTCTAAAAAGTGGTGGACTTACCTTACGGGAATTAAAAAAAGATTCCGATTATTTAGCTTATCAGAAAGCAAAGAAAGCTGCGAAAGAATCTAAAAATGAAGAGATTGAAATTGAAAATGCTTCTCCGCAAGATTTAATTGATTCTGGTTTTTCTGCAATTGAGTTACAGGTTAAGAATGATCTTTTAGAAAGATTAAAAGATATAGATCCTTATTACTTTGAAAAAGTAATTTTGATACTTCTTCAAAAAATGGGATATGGCGATTTTATAGAAACTTCTAAATCCGGAGATGGTGGAATTGACGGAATTATAAATGAAGACAAACTTGGTCTTGAAAAAATATTTATTCAAGCAAAACGATATAACGAAAACAAAGTACGTGAAAAAGAAATTCGTAATTTTATAGGTGCTATGAGCGGATATACAAGCAAAGGTGTTTTTGTTACTACTTCAAACTTTGATGAGTTAGCAATTAAAAAAGCTCGCGAAGCCCATCATTCAATAATTCTTATTGATGGGAATAAACTTGTAGATTTAATGCATCAGTATGGAGTAGGTGTGCAAGTAAAAAGTATTTATGAAGTAAAAGAAATTGATGAAGATTTTTTTGAGGAGAATTAATAAATATTGACATAATAAATACGGAGAATAAAAAACATTCTCCGTATAAATAATTTTTATAAAACTAACTACTTACCAAATTTTAACTCTTACATCTTCATCTCTGTACATTCCATAACCTTTGGCAATTCCAAACGCTTCATAGAATTCTGGGATGTTACTCAATGGCCCTAACACTCTGTATTTGCCAGGTGAGTGTGGATCTGTTTTAAGTCTTAGTTTTAAGGCTTCATCTCGTATATTGTTTTTCCAAACTTGAGCCCAGTTTAAATAAAATCTTTGCGTTGGTGTAAAACCATCAATTGATTTTCCATCCTTAAACTGTTCTGTTTTTTTGAAAGCACTATAAGAAATTGTTAACCCACCAAGATCAGCAATATTTTCACCTTGTGTTAATTCTCCATTTACAAAGAAAGAATCAATTGGCTCAAAAGAGCTATACTGATCAATTATTCTTTTTGTTCTTTTATCAAATCTTTCACTATCTTCTTTTGTCCACCAATCACGTATGTTCCCATCGGCATCAAATTGTCTTCCTTGGTCATCAAAGCCGTGTGTAATTTCATGACCAATTACACAACCCATTCCACCATAATTTATTGCATCATCAACATTTACATTATAGAAAGGAGATTGTAAAATTGCTGCCGGAAAAACTATTTCATTTCGTGTTGGATTGTAATATGCGTTTACTGTTTGCGGAGACATTCCCCATTCCCAATCGCGAACAGGTTTGTTAATTTTAGTAAGCATTTCTTTGTGATCGAAATAGTTTGAGTTCATAACATTTTGAACGTACGAATTATTTGTGATTTCAAGTTCAGAGTAATCTCGCCATTTATCAGGGTAACCAATCTTAACTCCAAAACCACTTAGTTTTTTTTGAGCTTCAACTTTAGTTTTATCACTCATCCACTCTAAGTTATCAATACTTTCTCCCATTGAAACAATAAGAGACTGAACTATTTTCTTAGCTCTTGCTTTTGCCTCTGCCGGAAAATATTTTTCAACATAAAGCTGACCAATTGCTTCACCTAATGCACCACTAGTTGTTCTCTGAACTTGTTTCCATCGTGGTTTCATTTCTTTTTGACCGTTTAGAAATTTTCCAGTAAAGTCAAATCTCTCATTTACAAAAGCAGAACTTAAATAAGGAGACATTGAACGAACAAGATTCCATTTTAAATATGTTTTCCAATTATTAAGAGGAATTTCGCTTATCATCTTTCCAACTTCAATAATAAATTTTGGCTGACCAACATCTATAAATAAAGGATCTCCAATTTCATTTTCTACAAAGTAACCTTTCCAATCAAAACCAGAAGCTTTTGAAATAATTTCCGCAGTTGTTAATTTGTTGTATGTTGCTTGAGGATTTCTGTTTTCTAATCTTGTATTGGAAACTTTTGCCAAACGTGTTTCTATTTCCATTATTATATTAGAGTTTTGTTTTGGGCTGTCATCATTCATCAATGTCAACATATTATTCAAATGACTTAAATATTTCACTCTAATTTCTTTAGAGCGGGTATCGTCTTTTACATAATAATCTCTATCTGGCAAGCCTAAGCCTCCTTGCCAAATTCCAGCTATTACTGAGTCACTATTTTTTGCATCCGTAGTTGAATAAAAGAAAAATAAAGGAGCTGCAGTATATTTATGCATATGTGCAATTTCTTTTATAAGTTCCTTTTTATTACTCAAAGATGAAATTCTAGTTAGTTCATTATTTAGAGGAGTTATCCCTAGTTTTTCAATATTAACCGTATCCATTCCAACGGAATAAAAATTACCAACTTGTCCAGCTAATCCGCTATTACCTTCTTTGGCTTTTTTTACAGTTTCTTCAACAATACTTTTCACCTGGTCATTTGCTTTTTCTCCTAACATAGTAAAAGCACCCCAACGTACTTGATCATCTGGTATTGGATTATTCTTTGTCCAACCGCCAACAGCCCAATCGTAAAAATTGTCTTTTTCATTTGCAGTTGTGTCTAGGTTAGCAAGATCAAACCCAACAATTTTTTCTTCAATTGGGTTATCTGGCGTTGTGCAAAATTGGAAAATAATTGCTACCAAAAGCAATAATACCAATGTGATTAGTTTTTTTAGATTCATTTTGAGTCCCTTATTAATTTAAATAGTATTTAATTATGACGTTAATAAAATAGATTAGTTCAAACTTAATAATAATATTTTTGTTTATTTTGAAAATATTACTAACTCTAACTTTAAGTCTTACATAATTATTTAAACCTTTAATATTAAACAAATGGAAATAGTTATTAATAAATTATTTACTATATTTGCTCAATCACTTTACAATTTTGTTCTTTAACATATTTAAGTTTTTTCGGTGCCCATTTGGGATAATAGGGAAAACGGTGTAAAACCGTTGCAGCCCCGCTACTGTAATAAGCTACTAAAGTTCGCAAGAAAAGTTTTGCTTTTCTAATTAACCACTGTCTTAATTTTAAGATGGGAAGGTTGTAACTTTAGGATTGATGCTTAAAGCCAGGAGACCTGCCGTAAAAAAGTATTTCCAATTAACCTTCGAGGGAAGAGGTGTGGTATTAAATTTTATGTTTTAAAAGCCCCAACTTTTTGTTTAAAAGGTTGGGGCTTTTTTTATATATGATAAAAAATTTGTGCTTTATTAAAAACCTTTAAGGTTACTTCAAATTAGTAAAACAAAAGAGAGTAAGAAAAAGATTATGATTAAGAATTATGATTAAGAATTTTGATTCTGAAAAAAACTTTAGATTTAACTAAAAATTTAAAAACAAGATGTAGAACAATTCGCCTGAATCACTAACTTTTAATATTTAGTAGTAATTATCACTCTATCGAATCAGAAGATTCAATATTACAAATAAAATGAAATTAACGAATACATATTTACTAAACATTACAATCGTGCTGATCTCATTGAGTCTTGGAATGTTTGGGCAATCTACAAAAAAAATATTTGGGTTTGTTACAGATAAAACTACAAGCCTTCCGTTAGTTGGTGCTAACATTATAATTGATGGAACAAGTGTCGGAACTTCATCGGATGAATTTGGTTATTTCCAGTTTGATAATTTATTTGCAGGCTCTTACTCAATTGTTACAAGTTTTGTTGGATATAAAAAAAGAACATCGCCCATTACAATTTACAATGACCAACCAACTGAGATTAGTATTCAATTAAAACAATCAGAAAATAAACTGGATGAGATTTTAATAGCTGGACTAAGAAATAATGATTTGAAAAATATAGAGTTATATACAAGTAATGATATTGCTAGAAGTAATTATCAATCCGTTGCAGAAATTTTAGAACAAACTCCTGGATTAGAAATTCAATCAACCGGAGGAGTTGGTAGCACTAAGAAAGCTTCCATTCGTGGTAGTGAAACCAATCAAGTGCTTGTATTGCTTGATGGAATTCCGTTAAACAATCAATTGGGTGGAGGAGCAGATTTATCTAAAATTCCTACTAATATAATTGAGCAGATTGAAGTTTACGAAGGTGGAAGTTCATCTAAATTTGGAAGTGGTGCAATTGGTGGAGTAATTAACATAACAACAAAAAAGAATTTTATAAATGAATATAAAATTTATATGGGCGGCGGTTCTTTTGGATTTTGGAATGTTGAACCTAGTATTACTGGAAATTTAAACAACCTTAGTTATTTTCTATCTTACAACTTAACACAGAGTGATGGAGATTACGATTATAATTATTTAGATACAAAAGGTAACAATGCAAAGGACGAAAGAATAAATGCCAACATAACAATGCAAAATATCTTTGCACGAATAAACTATAAATTGGATAACTATTTGTTTTCCGTTAATGCACAGAGGCTTGATTCTGAGCGCGGGTTACCTGGAAAAACAAATGCTTTAACTGCTTTTGCAAAGTCAAAAATTATTAATAATATTTTTGGTTCAAGCATAAAAGCAACTTTTAATAATCTCGTTATATATTTGAACGGAAGTTACTCGCAAAGTGAAACTGATAACTCAAATCTTTATCCAGATGATGCCCTGCCAGAATATAAAAGATACCCACGCTATCATTATAAATACGAAAGTGATATTTCTATTTTAAATTCCACAATTCATTACAAACCACTTAAGTGGTTTTATTTGACTACTGGATATACTGGGAAGTGGCTTAACTATAATGATGAAAATTTTATTGCAACACTTAAATCTCCAATCAATAATGCAACAGATATTTCTCACGGATTGTTTTTACATCAAGAGTATAAAGTTGATTTACCCAAACCATTTAATAAATCATCTATTTCACCATCAATCCGTTATGATGAAATGAGAATGAATAGTGGAGAGTTAAAACGATTTGAACATCAGTGGTCCCCATCTCTTTCGGCTTTTATTTCAATGGGTAAAAGTTATAAAGTTTATTTAAAGTCAAGTATATCAAGGTCATTCCGTGTTCCAACATTTTCTGATTTGTTTTATCAAGATGTACGAATTGAAGGTAAGCCCGATTTACTACCTGAAAAAAGTTTAAATAAAGAAATTGGTCTCGGCTGGGAAATTAGTGCTTGGGGAAAACTAAAAGGAGAAATAAACTTCTATAATTATTCTATTGATAATATGATTGTTTGGAAGCTAGGTAGCTTTGAAGTGTTCCGTCCATTTAATAATGATGCTGATATTACTGGGCAGGACTACTCTTTGCAATATCAATTGCCAAATCAAAACTTAAGTTTACAATTTAGTTATACATACTTGCAACCTTTGGATAAGAATAATCACAAGACAACACACAATAAAATTATTCCGTATCGCCCGCAACATTCTTTCAAATCAAGTATTCAATTTGGTTACAAAGAAACTCTTGCAAAGATTAATTATAGAGTTGTTGGGAAGAGATTTGTTACAGTTGCCAACACAGTTGAACTGCCTTCCTACCAAGTAGTTGATTTAACATTGTTACAGAATTTAAATTTTAGCAAACTTAAAACTGTTTTGATTTTTTCTGTTAACAATTTGATAAATGAGCATTACGAAATTGTCAGAAGTTATCCGATACCAGGTCGAGAATTTAGAATCGGAATTACTTTAAAATATTAATTAATATAAATCAACAGGAGACACAAATGAAACACTTTTTTATCACAGCCTTACTACTAACATTTACATTTATTGCTTGTGATGATACGATAGTTGACCCACCAGAAGAAAATGGACAACTGACTCTATATGTGATAAATGAGTCTGCAGAAACTTTATCAAAAATAAATATGGAGGACACAACGATAGTAAAAGATATTGTTACTACTGGCAAAGCTTCCAACTCAATAAGAATTTACGAGAATAAAATTTATGTTGTAAACTCATTGGAAGATAATATTAAGGTAATTGACCCTAAAGACGATACAAAAGTATTGCAAACAATTGGTTTAGATGTCGGAGATAATCCTTGGGATATTGCTTTTGCAAGTAAGACAAAAGCTTATGTCTCAAATCTTAAAACTAAATCAGTTTCTGTAATTGATTTAACTACTGGAACTGTAACTAAAAAGATTAATGTTGGACAAAATCCAGAGGGAATTTTATTTAAGGATGGGAAAGTATATGTTGCAAATACTGGCTATGTTGATTGGAATGTGCCATACGAACAATCTTCAGTATCAGTAATTAATACAACTACTGATAAAGTTGTATCTACAATTAACACTTTCATAAATTCTCAAGATTTAACTTTTGCTCCTGATGGAAAATTACATGTAATTTCTACGGGAGATTATGCAACTAAGTTTGGTAAAGTTGCCATTGTAGATGTTAGTTCAGAAACCTTAGTGGATTCAGTTATTATTGGTGGTTCACCTGGAGATATTGAAATTACAAAAGATGGTATTGCATACTGCTCTGCGTGGGGTGATGCAACAAATGGATTTCTATATTCTTATAACACATCCAGTAAAACAGTAACGAACAATAATGATAACCCAATAAAAGTTGGTCCAAACTTAAGTGGATTAACTTATGATGAAAACGAAAATGTGTTGTGGATTCCTTATATGAAAGAATGGGCTGGTGATGGTTTTGTTCAAAGGTTTGATGTTACCACAAACACAATTACTTGGACTTCTGACGTTGTTGGAAATGGCACAAGTGCAATTGCAGTTTATGAGTATGAGAAATAATTATTATTTTATTAGGTAGTGTTTATAGCACATCAATTTTAGAAGAAAAAAATATTTGTAAAAGAAGTATTGTTTGTCATTCCCAGCTCGACTGGGAATCCATGAACTAATTAGTAAATGGATTCCCGATAACAACATTCGAGAAAGACAAAAAGAAAACAAAGGTATAAACATCAAAAATTTATTATATATAATATCAGTTATAATTGTAGCGTTAGTTGCTGCAATCTTTTTTGCTGATTCGTTTTCATCTTCGAGTTCAGAAGAAAAAGTAAAAAACATAAACAAGAAAATTGAAAGAATCATTTCTCTTTCACCAAGTACAACGGAAACATTATTTGCTCTTGGACTTGGGAACAAAGTGGTTGGACGAACACGCTTCTGTAACTATCCACCAGAAGCAAAAAGAATAACAGAAGTTGGTGGTTATATAGACCCTAATTACGAAGCTATGATTGCACTTAAGCCTGATTTGGTTATTTTATTACCTGAACAAGAAAAAGTAAAGAAGTATTTAAATGAGCTAAAAATAAACCACTTTACAGTTGACAACAAAACAGTTTCAGATATTAAAAACACTATTAAAACTATTGGCGATACTTGTTCGGCACAACTTAGTTCAATAAAATTACTTAATAATATTAATACGATAATTGAAAAAATAAAAATCAAAACAAAAGAGCTTAAGAAACCGAAAGTAATAATTTCAATTGGAAGAACACCTGGTACTAATGGAGTAAAGGATGTTTACATTGCTGGAAGAAACACTTCTTATGATGAACTAATTAATATTGCTGGAGGTAGAAATGCTTTTGAAGATTCGAACATTTTATATCCAATGCTTTCGGCGGAAGGATTAATTCATCTTAATCCAGATATTATTTTTGATTTTATTCCTAACTTTGATAAAAACAACTTAACTAGAGAATTAGTTCTAAAAGATTGGCAAAGCATAAAATCTGTTAATGCCGTAAAAAATAATAGAGTAAATATTCTGACTGCTGATTATATTTCAATCCCAGGACCAAGATTTATTTTACTCCTAAAAGATTTGGCAAAAGCAATTCATCCGGAAATTGATTGGGATGAATTGGATATAAAACAAGTAGATAATTGAAACTTAATATTTCGTTTGTCATTTCCGAATGTCTTTATCGGAAATCCATTTGTTAATGATTCTTGGATTCCCAGTCAAGCTGAGAATGACAGCAAAAGAGCATACAATATTAGACGTTACCAAAAATTCTAGCAAACAAAACATAAATGAACAAAATTCTATTCAACATAAAAGACTTATCTTTTTCCTTCTCGAAAAAAGAAGTACTTCGTTCTCTATCATTAAAAATTTATGAAGGAGATTACCTTTCTATTATTGGACCAAACGGAAGTGGGAAAACTACTTTAATAAAATGTTTGATTAGAATTTATGAATCACCTGAAGAAAAAATATATTTTAAGAATCTCCCAATTGAAAAAATCAATCAGAAAAAATTAGCAGCTCAAATTAGTTATGTCCCGCAAGTTACAGAGCAATCTTTTTCCTTTACCGCAAAAGAGTTTTTAATGTTGGCACGTTATCCACATCTTAGTCGGTTTACATCTGTAACCAGTGATGATAAAAAAGCAGTAACCGAAGCTCTTGATATTACAAGCTCAACTCATCTTGCTAATAGACAAATGAATACTCTTAGCGGTGGAGAAAAACAAATGATCTTTATTGCTTCGGCATTTGCACAAGGTGGCGAAGTTATATTGTTAGATGAACCAGCTACTTTTCTTGACCCAAAACACGAACAAGAAATTTATGAGATTCTAAAAACCATTCATCAGCAAACGAATAAAACTGTAGTAACCGTAACACACAATATAAACAGTGCAATTCTTTACAGCGATAAAATTGCATTATTAAAAGATGGTCAAATTGAGTTTTATGGAGCGTCAGATGAAATAACAGAAAATAATATTTTAGAAAAAGCTTATGGTAAAAAGTTTACTTTTATTAAACATCCAACCGGGAATAAATCTATCATTGTTCCAGAGGTGCTTTGATGATAAAAAGCAAAAAACTTATATTATTGTTTTTTTCAGCCTTTGCACTTTTGGTAATTTCTTTGACTCCATTTATCGGAATGGAAACAATTCCGTTTGAAACAATATTAAATTTTGATTCGACAAATATTAAAACAGATATTTTTTGGAGACTAAGAGTTCCGCGTGTTCTCATAGCTTTTGTTGCTGGTTCAGCACTTGCAATAAGTGGAATGACTTTTCAAGCAATGTTTCGCAACTCTCTTGCAACCCCTTTCACTCTTGGAGTATCTAGCGGCGCAGCTTTTGGAGCAGCTCTTTATGTTAAGTTGGGTATCATTTTTTCTTTTCTTGGAATTGTTGGTCAAACAATTTTTGCATTTGTTGGAGCCTTAATTTCAATTATAATTATTTATACTTTGTCAAAAATTAAAAGAGGATTTTCTGTTGGTACAATGCTACTTGCCGGAGTTGCAATAAATTTTTTCTTTTCTAGTTTTATTTTGTTCATTCAATTTATGAGCGACTTTACTGAGTCCTTCAGCATAATGCGTTGGTTAATGGGCGGGTTTGAAATTATTGGATATTCTGATATTTATAATATTCTACCATTTATAATTATAGGTAGTGCGATTATTATATTTTTATCAACTGAACTTAACTTGCTTACGCTTGGTGAAGACATTGCCATCAGCAGAGGTGTTAGTGTTTCAAAAATAAAAAACACATTATTCATTGCTACTTCATTAATGGTAAGTGGAGTAATTTCTGTGGTTGGTCCAATTGGTTTTGTTGGAATGATGATTCCACATATTTCTAGACTAATTATTGGTTCAGATCATCGCTATTTAGTTTTTCTAAATATAATTGTCGGTGGAGCGTTTCTTATTCTTTGCGATACACTTGCTAGAACCTTAATTGCTCCGGCAGAAATTCCGGTTGGTGTAATTACAGCTTTGCTTGGAGGTCCGTTTTTTATTTGGTTGTTGATAAATAATTCGAATGATGATTCTTCGATATAATACTTTTATCAAAAAATATAATTCTATAACCGAACTCATACAGAATATATTTTTCACAATTATCAATATTCTTTACGCAGAATTTCTACTTGCATTAATATTACCGTACAACGACCGCTTAACTATTTTTTCATAGTTGTTTTTGAGCTTAGATTTTTTTTCAATTTTCTGCAAAGCATATTGTTGAATAACTAACAAGGGTAAAACAATTTGCTCTCTAATTTCAATTGAACTTCTAGAAGTAGGTTCTTCTTCCATTAGAATAGTGTAATCTGAAATGAGCAACATCATTTTTTTTGATAGCTTGTACTCTTTAAGTAAGATATTCCAAAGGTTTTTGAATTCTTGATCTTTGGCAATGTAAGCAGTCAATTCAAAATAACATTTTGATAAGGACATCATACTGTTCAAAATTAATGCTTTAAAGAATGGTACTTCTCTAAATATTTTTTTTAACTCATTAAGCTTTCCATCATTTACAAGTGATTGAATTGCAGTACCCATACCAAAATAACCAGGAACATTTTGTTTTAATTGACTCCACGAACCAACAAAAGAAATTGCTCTTAAATCTTTTAGTTCCAGTTTTTTCTTATTGCCTCGTTTACTTGGTCTGCTACCAATATTTGCTTTGCTATAATACTTGAGAGTACTTTTCTTTTCCAAATATGGTATAAACTTTTTATGATTTTTAAGTGTAGTATATTTATCAAAACTCAAAGTTGCCAAAGTCTCTATAATTTCTCTCGATTCATCAGAGATATAATTTTCTTTTTCAAATAAATTATGTGATAAACCAGCTGTAAGTAACTGTTCACAATTATGAATAAAATGTTCTTTCGTTCCAAACTTGCTGGTAATAGTTTGACCTTGAATAGTTAATTGAATTGCGTGATTAGCCGTGCTATTACTTTGCGATGCATAGAAACGATGCGTCTTTCCTCCACCTCTTGCTGGCGGGCCACCACGTCCATCAAAAAATATCACTTTAATATTATATTGATTACACACAGCAGATAAATTTTCTTTTGTTTTAAATATAGACCAATTAGCCTGTAGGTATCCGCCATCTTTAGTGCCATCAGAAAAACCAAGCATAACTGTTTGGGTTTCTTTACGTTGGTTTATGTGATTACGGTATTCCGAAATTTCAAAAAGTTCTTTCATAATTGTTTCGGAGTTTGTCATAGCTTCCATTGATTCGAAGAGAGGAATAATGTCAATAGGTATTTGCTCTTCTTCATTCATAATCCATTTTAAAAGACCATAGACAAATAAGACAGAAAAAATATCTTCAGAATTACTAATTATATATCGGTTGCAACCTTCTTCCCCATTCTTATTTTGAATATCTTTTATTTGAGCAATTGTTCTAATTGTATCTTTAACAATTTCATCTTCAAAATCATCTGCACTAACATCAATTTTATTGTTGATAAGAATTGAAACTAATTCATCCTTATTTAATTCATCTAAACTATTTGAGATTAGTTTTTCTTTTTTAAGTATTTCTTCAATAGTTTTTTTATGCACACTATGGTTTTGTCTGATGTCTAGAGTTGCAAAATGCGTCCTAAATATTTTCACTCTATCAATAAAGTTTTCCAGGTCTTCCAGATATAAACTATTGTAATTATTTATGAGAGTTTTTCTTATTGTCAAAAGTGGATTTATAATTTCATCAAAATTCAATATCTTTTTAGTATCAAACATTGCTACATAAATTTTATTTCTCAAATCGGAAAGAACATTTTCTAATTCTCTGAAAGTTAATTTTTTTTCTAGATTTTTAATTTCTCGGTAGTAACATTTCATTAAAGACGTGCGTAACTGATCAGCAACATTCATAGTCACTTCCGAAGTTACAAAAGGATTTCCATCACGATCACCACCAGGCCAAAACCCAAATTGGATAATATTTGTATTATCAAAATCCTTATTGGGAATATTTTTTTTTACATAAGAATACAATTCTATAATTGCATCGTAATAAACATTACGAAGAAAATAAATTATGTTTCTCGCTTCGTCAATTGGAGTAGGTTTTTTGGAGTTGATTAAAGATGTCAAACCCAATTGCTGTAAGGTAAGATCCATCTTATTAATATCATTTTTATCAATAAGCAATCTCAATTTACTTATAATATCTAGCACAGATGGAGGATAAAACTGAGTTGGATGTGCCGTAAATACAATTCTCACACTAAAATCCGATAGTTGTTCTAATAACTTATCTCCATTTTTTTTACTCTGCAACAAATGTATATAATCTTTTAACGATAAATTATTTTCAAGTGACTGAAGTTCATCAAAGGCAGCATCTTCTACACTATCATAAAGAACAACTTGTCGTTCAACATATTGAATAACTCTAAACATAAAATCTATTTTTTCTTTTTCGGATTTAATATTTGTATGGATTTTGAAAAATAAATCAAGAATTTCTAGCGGATCTTTTGCAGATTCAAGTCCTTCCTTTGAGACATGATGTAGCAGAGGAATAAGCATTCCAATATTACTAATTTTTTGAAAAGGAAGATTTAGGAACAAGCTGTTATAAATATTAAACTTATTCTTTACTAATTTATCAAACTCATTTACTTTAAGTTTTTTTTTCATGTTAGAATTATTTTTAGGTCGGATAAAAAAATATATGTGCCGATTTACTCAACACATATATTTATAAATTATGATGGAAGTTAGTGATTAGATTTATCAAATAAAACTTTACCCACTAACAACTTCCATTGCGGGATCAATTTCTCTTTTAACTAAATTTTCTATTGCTACAAGAGTTCCTTGTATTGCACTTGGGCAAGTTCCACAAGCTCCTTGGTATCTAATTGTAAGTGTTTTATTTTGAAGATCTAAAACTTCCAAACCACCACCATCGCCAGCTAGAGCAGGACGAACACTTCTATCTAACAAAGCATTTATTTTTTTCAAAGTCTCAGTTGCATTTTCATCTGTGCCAGTAGCTTCTTGTTCATCGGGAATTTGACTTACATCAAAAGTTTTGATAAAATTTACAAACGGCATTTGAATTTTACCCCAACTTACGTCCGGTTCTTTTTCAATAGTTATAAATCTATCCATATAAAAAACTGAAACTACTCCGCCCAAATTAAAAATTGCTTTTGCAAGCGGGTCGTTTTCTGCTTCCGTAACATTTTGGAAACTACGAGTTTCTTTGCTCAATATTCTATCGTTTAAAATAAATTTTAGTGCTTGGGGGTTGGGTGTTAAATCCACATCTTTTACCATTAACATTATTTTGCCTCTTTCTTTTAATATTTTACAAATTTATATTTCTAATTAGATGTAAACTAATTAAAAAAGTATCAACATATCAGAAATAAATGATACTTCCTTTTATACTTTTTTACCAACAAATCTAATAATAGAGGCTTCTCTCTCCATACCATCCATAAATCTTGTTGAATTTTCTTTTGCAAAACATTCAAATTCTAATTCATTAAAACTATTTACAATGTCTTCTAAAGTGTAAAGTAGATTTATATCTTTGGGTCCACCAGAATTCATTTTTATTTGATCTTTATCAAAAACTTGTAAAATTATTCTGCCATTTGTTTTTAACGCTTCAATAATTTTTTGATTATAATGTTCTCTAACTTTTTCTTCAAAATGAAAATTAATTACAACAATTGCATCGTACTTTTCAATTGGAAGTGTCTCATTGAAAAAATCTTGAACTTGATAATTAATTTCAACATCATTTTCTAAAGCTAACTTTTCAGCTTTCTGTTTAGCAACTTCGCTATAGTCTGTTGCATCAACAGTCCAACCTAACTTTGCAGCATAAACAGCATTTCGTCCTTCACCTTCAGCAATGAATAGTACTTTTGCAGGCGTTAGTTTATCAATCTCTTCTTTGAAGAAACCGTTAGGTTCTTTTCCAAAAGTGTATTCTTCTGAGTTGTATCTCTTGTCCCAAAAACTTTTCATAAAATAAAATTAAGTGAAATAAAAAAGGAACGATATCATTTGCTTGACAAACTTGAATATCGTTCCTTAAAATAGATTAAATATATCAGCTTTTAAGTGTAAACTTTTATAGCAGTAATTTACTGTTAATCGTCACGGAATAGTCCGTGACGGCAAAGTCAAAATTTGCATCACTACACAAAAATAAACTAAAGTGTATCTTGTCCTGGTTCCCAGTTACAAGGAGTTAACGCACCAGTTTGTAAAGCATTTAAGGCTCTTACAACTTCAGCAACATTTCTACCTGTTCCTAAATCGTTAATGTTAATCCAACGAATTTTTCCTTCTGGATCAACGATAAAAGTTGCACGGTAAGCTACTTTTTCTTTTTTCTCTAAAATTCCTAAATCTTTTGCAAGTGATTTTGAAGTATCTGCAATTAAAGGAAATTTAAGATCATTTAAATCTTTATGATCATTTCTCCAGGCAAGGTGAACAAATTCAGAATCTGTTGAAGCTCCATAAAGCGTTGCATTATTATTTTCAAAATCATCAAAATGATTGTTAAATTCTGAAATTTCTGTAGGGCAAACAAATGTAAAATCTTTTGGATACCAAAACATTACCATCCACTTTCCATTTTTTTTATGTTCTTCCGATGATACATCTGCAAACTCTTTTCCAGCCATAACACTTGTTTTTTTGAACTCAGGAAAACTTTGACCTATTGTAAGCATTTTTTACTCCTTTGTATTTATTGTTAAGTAATAATTATTATTTATTACTTAAATTTACAACTGTAATTATTATAAGTCAAATTTGTTTTTATCTTATTTAATTAATAAGATTGAATGATCCTTTAATTACTAATTCATCCTCTTTATTAAATTCATCTATATTTATAATTTCTGTATAACCATTGGTTGTCTTGCCAATCTTAACTGGTTGTTTTATAAATTTGTATTCACCATTATTTTTAGACTTTTTTACTAATACAAAATTGTTGTCATCTGCATTTACAATTGCATCTTCGAGTATTGCTGGAAGTGTAATTTCATCAACTAATATTTCTGCTTGAATATACATACCTGAAATAAAATTTGTTTTATCATTTTCATTTTTTAAGTGTCCGTGAATATTAATTATTCTATCAGTTGAGTTTACTGTTTTGCCAACCAAGAAAACTTCAGCTTCAAAAACATTGGTTTTATTATCTGGCAAATTAAATTTAATTGTTTGCCCCTCTTTAATTTTGTGAATATCTTTTTCAAAAACATTTAATTCAAGATGAATATGTTCCGTGCTAACTATTTTAACTGCAACTTTGTTCGGATCTAAATATTCTCCTTTTGTAATATTGACTTCAGCAACATTTCCCGAAATTGGACTTCTAACTGAAATTTTAGTTGTCATTAAATCAAAATTTAATTTTGAAGGAGAAATATTTATTAGTCTTAATTTTTTTTCAAGAGCTTTAACATCAGAACGTACCGAAAAATAATCTGCTTCGGCTTTTAGATATTTTTTCTCCGATGTAATATTTTCTTTTTGTAATTTTTTTTGTCTTTCATACTCAGATTTTTGATAAGTCAGTTTCGCCTGTGCGTTTAGAAAATCCTGTTGCATCTCAATGTATTGTGGATTTTCAAGAGTAAACAACACACCACCTTTTTTAACTTTTTGCCCAACAAGTAAATGAATATTTTTTACTGTACCACCGTAATATATACTGACAGCAGCTTTGTATTCGGGTGGAACATCCATAGCCCCAGCAACCTGAATTTTTTCTGAAAATGAATGATTAGTTATTTTTCCTAGTTTCATTCCAGAGGTTGAAAATTGCTCTGTAGTAACTGTTACTATATTATCCACTACCATACTATTTTCATTTTCTGGGTTTGTATTTTCCTGTTGCGGATTTTCTCCACAAGAGGCAAAAAGAAAAAGCCCAATAGTTAAAATTGTTAAGGTTATTTTATAAAATTTCATCTTAATCATCCTTATAATTCATTTAATACTAAATAGTTTAATGATAAAACTGTTTGATTGTATTTGTTTAGATTTTCTAAATAGTTCATTTCAATTGAAACCGAGTTTTGGATAAGTTGTATATATTGGAGAAAATCTATTTCCCCATTTCGAAAAGCTATGGTCGCATTATTCAACAATTGTTTTGATAACTGTTTTCCTGAATTCTGATAATAATGTACAGAACTTTCATAGCTTTTCATTTCAGAATGTAGAGACTTGATTTTTGCATTTAGTTTAATTTCATAATTTTTATAGTTCTGCTCCACTACTTGTTTTTGTATTTGAGCAGATTCTATTTTAGAACTTTGACCAAAGAAAAGAATTGGAATAGAAACACCAACATCAAACCCATAATATGTTTTTTCGTTTGCCCCACTATTACTACCTTGAAACAAACCAAAGTTGATGTCTGGTAATAGATTTTGTTTTTCCAAACTTACAGCACTCGCCGAAGTGTTTAACAAATTTTCATAATAATGCAACCCTGGATTGTTAGTTACATCTAGTGAATTTATCTTTAATACTGGTAGTTCTATTTCTTTGATCCTATAAGTTGAATCTGTTTGCAACCAAGATTGTAATTGAGAATAAGTAGCATTTATTTTTTCTTTAGTCTGAGAAAGGGAAATTTCTATTCCTTTCTGTTTAGCTAAAGCTGTTAACTCTTCTAATTTATTAGTCTCTCCTACTTTATAACGTATTTGAGCAGCCAAAGCAAATTTTGTAAAAAGACTATCCAAGTATTTATATTTTTGTTCAACATTTTGCAAATAAATAATTGAAAAATATGTTTTGGATACTTCTCTTCTCAGTAAAATTTCATTTAGATGATATTTTTGTTTTTCAGCTTTAACTATTTCTTTATTTAAATTCCTTTGCAAAAAATAAACCGTTGGAAACTTTATTGATTGATTAACTCCCCATACTTTTAACGGAAGATCATTTGCTCCCAAGTTACTTTCATCATAATTATAATAGAATTCAGTTTTAGGAAAATCCAAAGAAGTGCCAACATTACTTTCTGTTTTTTTAACCATTAACGAAGATGCTTTTAATCCGGCATTATTTTTCACAGCAATTTTAATTGCATCACTAATACTTAAATATTGTTTTGTAGTTATACTTTTTTCACTTTGTGCATTAGTAAAATTTGGTAGTAGTAAAATTAATGTTAACAAAAAAGATATTGGAAGAACTTTAATATTTTTTGACTTAAATTTTTTATCAAAGTAATAATATAAAACTGGAAGTACAATCATTGTTAATAAAGTGGCCGAAATTAAACCACCTATTACAACAGTTGCCAATGGTCTTTGTACTTCGGCACCGGATGATGTTGAAATTGCCATAGGTAAAAATCCTAACGCTGCAGCTCCTGCTGTTAGCAATACCGGACGAAGTCTGTCCTTAGTTCCCAGAATTATTCTCTCACGTATATCTTTAATTCCTTCTTGTTTTAATTCATTCAAGTGTTCAATCAGTACAATTCCATTTAACACGGCAATACCAAATAAAGCTATAAAGCCAACACCTGCGGAAATGCTAAATGGCAAACCCCTTATGGATAGGAGCAATACGCCTCCAACAGCTGCAAATGGTATTGCACTAAAAATCATTACTGCATCTTTAAATGAACCAAATGCAAAATGGAGCATCACAAAAATTAAGAACAATGCTATTGGTACTGCAATCATTAAACGTGATGATGCATTTTGAAGGTTCTCAAATTGTCCGCCATAAGAGATTGAATAACCAACAGGTAATTGAATTTGCTCTTTAATTATTTTTTGAACATCCTCAACAACAGAAGTTAAATCTCTGTTACGAACATTGACTCCTATTACTATTCTTCTTCTTGTTTCATCACGAGATATTTTTGCAGGACTTTTTGTAATCTTGATTTCGGCAAACTCACTTAGTGGTAAAGATTGTCCGCTTGGAAGCATAATTGATGCGGCTTTCAAATCGTCAATACTTTTTCTATGTTCATCATCAAAACGCACTACCAAATCAAATTGTTTTTCACCTTCAAAAATTGTTCCTGCAGTTGCACCAGCAAATCCCATAGTTATAACATTGTTTAACTCTTCAACATTCAAACCATACTTGGCTATTTTTTGACGATTATAAACAACACTCATTTGCGGAAGCCCTGCAGTTTTTTCGACTATAATATCCGAAGCACCTTCTACATTCTGAATTTTAGCTTCAACTTCTTTTGCCTTTTTATAAAGTACATCCAAATCTTCACCGAATATTTTGATTGCCAAATCTGCTCGCACTCCAGTTATAAGTTCGTTAAACCTCATTTCAATTGGCTGAGTAAATTCATAATCAATTCCTGGAATAATGGATAAAGCTCCTTTCAATTTGTCAGCTAATTCATCTTTACTATTAGCACTTACCCATTCGCTTCTGGGTTTAAGAGTAATCATAACATCACTTTCTTCCATAGACATCGGATCAGTTGGGACTTCAGCTGCTCCAATTCTACTTACAACATCTTTTACTTCAGGAAATTGTTTAATAATTTTTTCCATTTCTGTTACACTTTCAATTGTCTTACTTAAAGACGTTCCCGTTTTTAAAACCGGTTGAATAACAAAATCCCCTTCGTCAAGTGTTGGAACAAATTCTGATCCCATTCTTATAAATATTATTGAAGTACCAATTAAAAGAATACCTGATATTACTAAAACAATTTTTCTATTATTCAAAGCCCAATCGATTGATGGTTTGTACATTGACATAATAAAATCCATAAACCTTTTTGATATTGTTCTTTTGTTAGGATCAATCGGTTTTAAGAATAAAGATGCAATTACAGGTACATAAGTAAAACCTAAAATCATTGTGCCTATTAGGGCAAAGGTAAAAACCAAAGCCATTGGCTTAAACATTTTACCTTCAATTCCCGTTAGCGAAAGGATTGGTATAAATACAATAATTATTATTAACTGACCAAATACAGCAGAGCGGGTCATTTTAATTGTACTGTCGTGTGATATTTTATCGACTAAACTTTGTCTCTCGCTCCCTTTTAATTTTAGTAAATCATTATGGCGAGAAGTTATTCTAAATGCAATAAACTCAACAATAATAACTGCTCCGTCTATAATTATTCCAAAATCAATTGCACCCAAACTCATAAGATTTGCATCAACGCCAAATATATACATCATAGATAAAGCAAATAGTAAACTTAACGGAATAACCGAAGCTATAACAATACCAGAACGAAGATTGCCAATAAGCAAAACAACAATGAAGATTACAATAAGAAAACCCAAAATTAAATTTTCTAGAATCGTGAAAGTTGTTCTACTAATTAATTCGCTTCTATCTAAAAATCCATTTATTACAATTCCTTCAGGCAGATTTTTTTCAATTTCGGTAACTCGTTTTTTAACTCTCTCAATGGTTGCTTTTGAGTTAGCATCTTTTAACATCATTACTTGACCCAGAACTTTTTCCCCTTCACCGTTGGCAGTAATTGCTCCAAATCTATTTGCATAACCAAATCCGACCTTTGCAATATCACGAACATAAACAGGGTTACCATTTTTAGTTGTTACAACAATATTACTAATATCTTCTAATGACTTTACTAATCCTTCACCTCTTATAAAATAACTTTGGTTAGTCTTTTCAATGTAAGCTCCACCAGCAATGCTGTTATTTTTTTTCAGAGCTGAATAAATTTCTGCAAGTGAAATTCCCATTGCACGAATTCTTTCTGGATTAACGGCTACTTCATATTGTTTTAAATTTCCACCCCAAGTGTTTACTTCTACAACTCCCTTAATGCCTGAAAGTTGACGACGAACAACCCAATCTTGAATAGTTCGTAAATCGGTAATTGAATATTTATCTTTATGTTCAGAATCAGTATCAATTATATATTGGTAAATTTCTCCAAGCCCCGTTGATATTGGTCCCATTGAGGGAGTGCCAAATCCGGCAGGGATTTTTTCTTGTGCACTTTTTATTTTTTCAGCAATTAATTGGCGAGGTAGATATGTTCCCATATCATCTTCAAAAACAATGGTAACAACTGAAAGTCCAAATTTTGAAATCGATCGTATTTCTGTAACGCCAGGTAAATTTGCCATTTCCAATTCAACCTGATATGTTAAATACTTTTCAACATCTTCAGTTGATAAGTTACGAGATGTAGTTATTACTTGAACCTGATTATTTGTTATATCTGGAACGGCACCAATAGGTATTTGGGTAAGCGAATATATTCCAAATATAACTAACGCTAACGTGAACAGAATAATTATCAGTTTATGTGTAATACTATAGGTAACTAATTTTTCAATCATTTTTAATATCCGTTAAATTTTCTTTTCTAAATTAAGACAAGTAATATCTTTATGGAAGAAAATTATTTGTAATAATTTTTAGATTCTCTTAAACTTTTTTTTTAGACTTAAACAGAATAGAAAAATATTTATTTCGATAAATTATTTTTTAATCCATTTTATTTGGTACTATGTTTACCATCCCATAAAATAAGGGGGAATTAAAAGAAGTAAACTTACAACAGAAAGAATAAGCATAAGTGGTAAAATCCATCTTGCCCATTTCTCCCAAGGAATTTCTGCAAGTGTTAAAATTCCCATTGTTACTGCTGAGGTTGGAATAATTAGATTTGAGAAACCATCTCCAAATTGATAAGCTAGGATTGCTGTCTGACGAGATACTCCAACCAAATCTCCTAGAGGAGCCATAATTGGCATAGTCAATGCAGCTTGTCCACTTCCGGAGGGAATGAAAAAATTTAACAATGATTGAACAACAAACATAGCTTGCGAAGAAACTATTGGATGCAATGACCTAATCGGTTCGGAAAGAGTGTACAGAGCTGTATCTATTATTTTGCCATCACTTGCAACAATTAAAATTCCTCTTGCCAAAGCAATAATAAGTGCCGTACCCACTAAGTCTTTTGCTCCTTGCACAAACGAGTCTGTAATTTCTTGTGTGCTAAGTTTTCCAAATATTCCAACTAGTATTCCAGTAATAAAAAAGACAGCACAAATTTCTTCAATGAACCAACCAAAATTTAGAACACCAATTGCAAGAGTTATCAATCCCAGCAGAAAGACAATCAAAACAGTTTTATGTTGTCTATCTATTCCATCAAAATTTTGCAATTTATCTGTATCGAATTTTTCTTTTCTATTTTTATCAATTTCATATACTGGGCTAAGTTTTGGGTTGGCTTTTATTTTGGAGGCGTATCTTGTAACATATATTATTGCTGTAAGTGTTACAATTACCCAAACAACAAGTCTATACTCAATTCCGGAAAACAAAGGAACGCCAGCAATGCCTTGTGCAATACCAACTGTAAATGGATTAAGAAAAGCTCCAGCAAAACCAACACCAGATCCAATGTAGGCAACTGCAACAGCTGTTATAGAATCATAACCAAGGCTTAGCATTAGCGGAACTAAAATTAATATAAAAGGAATTATTTCTTCTGCCATCCCAAAAATTGCTCCACCAAGCGAGAATAGAACCATTAGAATAGGAATGAGAAGTTTTTCAACTACTTTGGATTTGTGGTAAGCATTTGCAATAGCTTTTATTCCACTATCCACAGCTTCAGTTTTTTGGAATACCGAAAAAGCTCCACCAACAATTAATACAAAACCTATTATTAGTGCTGCATCAACAAAACCTTTTATTGGTGCTTGCAGTACTGCACTTACTCCTTGAGGACTACTTTCAACAAAATGAAATGTTTCGTTAACTACAACATTTTTACCGTTAACTTCTTTTCGGTCAAACTCACCTGAAGGAACAAACCAAGTTGCAATAGCAACAAGAACAATAATTGAAAATATTATAAAAAATGTGTTGGGTGCTTTTAGTTTACTTAGTTTCATTTGTAGATAATTTAATTAGAAATTTTCAATCAAATATAATATAGAAAATAAGCTAATAAAAAATCTACTTTAATAAGATCAACTTTTTTGTTTTACTAAAACCACCAGCAGTTAAATTGTAATAATAAACTCCACTCGAAAGTTTAGAAGCATCAAACTCAACTTCGTAATTTCCAGGCTGTTGTTCTTTGTTAACAAGGGTTGCAACTTCTTTGCCCAACACATCGTAAACTTTTAACAAAGCACTCGAACTAAAGTTCGAGGCTACATTATTCGAAATTACATTTGGGATTGAGTATTTTATTGTTGTTGTTGGGTTAAATGGATTTGGATAATTTTGAAAAAGGTTAAAACCACTAGCTAACTTATCAACCTTGGCTATGTCTGTTATATTACTGAAATATAAAACCACTATTGCTCCGTATGTAAAAACACTATTACCCAAATTGTCTTCAAATGTTAAAAAACTATTATCGGGAATCCACTTTGTTCCATCCCATTCTTCTGAGACAAATGTTAAATTATTATTTTGAGCATACATATATGATTCTCTTGATTTCTGAATCCATTTGCTTCCATCCCAATCTTGAGATAGAATTAGTGATACTTTCCCATTAGTATTATATGATGTTGAATCTAATCTGTTTTCTGTCCAAACATTATTAATGCGTTCTTCATATAAACTTAATACTTCTTTTTGCTCAAAGTTATAAGTTGTAACAAATCTGTAATCATTGAAGAAGTGGCTACCATCTATACTTTCCCATAAATACATAATTTCATTTCCATTAGAATCATACTCATAAGAAGTCTTACTTTTTTTTATCCAATTATTATCTTGCCATCTTTCACTTAAGCTCGCAGTTATATTTCGTTTTACGTCATAAGTAGAAGTTGATTGAGATGAATTGCTCCATACACCATCATTCCAACTTTCAATTAGAAATAAAATGTTATTACCTTCCGAATCATAAGTCCAAGTATATTTTGAACTGTTCTCCCATTGATTGTCATTCCATCTTTCTTCTATTCGTAATATTTCATTACTGTTAATATCAAAAGAAGAAACGGAGCGTCTTCTATGAACCCATTGATTTTCTTCCCAATCATCCCATTCATATTGAGCGTTGTTTCCACTAGAATCATAAGTATAAATGCTTCGAGAATAGTTAACCCAATTTGGGTCATCAAATTCTTGTGTTAATTCTAAGGTAACTTTTCCCATCTTATTATATGTAAATGAAATCTTTTCTTTTTCACCGGAAGTTGAAACTGATAGGACACTATCTACAATTGATTCCAAATTAACAATTGAGCGACCTTTCTTATAGAAAGATGGTTTATGAAATTCAGCATTTACTATAGTGCCTTTGTTGCGGATTGCAATTTTACCCTGTGGGAAAAAAGAAGTTGAAAAAAATAAAATGACATTTATTATTAAAATTATTTTTGTTTTCATTGCTTAAATTCCTATGTTAGTTTCTTTATCTTACTGATTGAAACTTTTGTCATATACTAAACCCAAATTGGTTTTCGGAAATCGAAATTGTCTGTCATTGCGAGGAGTGTTTTTTACGACGTGGCAATCTATGAAGGGAACGTTTAATCTCAACAGATTGCCACATCCAACACAAAACGTTGGATTCGCAATGACAGCTTAGGTGTTAAAAATTTTTCATCATAACCCTATGGCCGCTGCACTCATTACAGCTAAATGGTTTCTGTGTTTTACGGAAACAAAATAATTACCGCTTGGACTTGTAAAATGAACCGGACTTACTCCGTCTAAATCAACCACGCTTCCGTCTTTTAATACAAATGCTGATTGTGATTCTAAAACTGTTGATGAATTATTTTCGTCTCTTAGTTCTACAAGCACCCAATCTACAACTTCGTTACCAATTATATTTGGAATTGAAGTTACCGCTTCACTATTGTACGGCGAAGCTATTGGTAGTGTTAAGCTTGCATTCATTTCGGGTGTGTTATATGGGCCTTCTAGCATTATTGTTAAGCTTAACTCTATTCCATCTGTTGGTTCATCCGCACCTATAAATGGTGGTGTTCCTCTTGTGTCTCCGTCAATGTCTGTTGTTATTGAGGGAATTGTTATACCGTTTAATGGAACTGGTGTACTTACAATATGAAGGTCTGTTGCAGAAACATAAGTAACGTCTTCGCTATACGAATCTGTTGCAAAAGGTACTGGATACGATGCCGTTGCTACTTGCCAATCTGCAAGTGTTACATAATCTATACTACTTCCGGAAGGACCGTGTTTTACTATGGTTGCTCCAGTTGTGTATAAATCATTATAATTGCATTCTGTAATTGTTCCACTTCTCCACCAAATTGCATTGCTGCCACCTATAGCTGAAAAAATATTATTTTTCGCAACAATATAATCAGTCAATATCGAACCAGAGTTAGCAACTTTAAATGCTGAGTTAGTTGAAAAACTACCCCTATTTTTAACAGTGTTATAATAAACATTTATATATTTTGAACCACTGATGTTAATTCCAGTAAATGACGAACTAATAAAATTATTTTTTATAACTCCATAATTGGAAGCTGTTCCATTACAGACTATTAAACTAATTCCACTACTTACATTAAGCTTATTGTTTTCAATAACAATATTATTGTCACAACTTGTAAGAAATATTGAAGCAGAACCTTGATTAGAACAAGTATTTGATTTTATTTTTGGTGAGTCTGCGCTAAAAATATAGATATTATTAACACGACTGTTAACGATAGTATTTCCAATGATTTGTAAATTTACTGTTTTGGGGAGACCACCATCTAAAAAAAGAAACACTCCGTAATTACCATCATTGATTACATTATTTTCAAAAGTAGTATTATCTAGTTTTCCACTATTGTTACAATGTACAACCGATTGATTTTCAATAGAGACATTAGAAGTAATTTCATATCCATTCATTACATTACCATAAAATTCCAAATTCCCAGTTACATTTTCTAAAGAGACAACTTTTGCAAAATCATCTCCAAGTGCAGTTAGTGTAAGATTCTTAAATTTTATATGTTCAGCAACATTTATTCTTACAATAAAATTATCTATTGCTCCACTAGCGTTATGACCTACAACAACATCGGAAGCATTGCCGGAGTTTGACTGAAACGTAACTGTATTTGTTGCACTACTTCCAAAAATTGCTCCATCTAAATTTATTTGTTCTGTGTATGTTCCAGCCCTTACCTTAAACGTAACAGCTCCAGCTACACCCTTTAAGTAAACATCATCAACTGCATCTGTTATTGAACTATATTCATCACCCAATTCTGCACCAATTATATAAATACCCGCGAGTGGCAATTGAAATTCATCTGCACCAATACAGGGAGTAACAGAATTTCTTATTTCACCATCAATATCAGTGGTAATTGTGGCAATAGGGAATCCTTTATCTTCTAAAACAGATGAAGAAGAGTGCAGGTCAGCAATTGAATTATAAATTGGATCTACTTCAAAGGAGTTGGAATCATATAACCAAGGAAGTGATGAATAATCAGAACTGTTCCACCTTATAATATTAGAACCGGTAGTATAAAAATCATTATGGTCACTAAGTATTATTTGTCCACCATTAGAAGTTCCGGCATTGAGGCAAAGTCCATCCCTCTTATTGGCAAAAATATTATTCAACAATATAATATTTGAACAAGTTGGTTCTAAATATATAGATGCACTTGATAGGTTGGTAATATTTGATGCAATTTCAACATTAATTGAATTATAGTAAAGATCAACATCGGATGAATTATTTAACGAAACACCTTTATTGCAAGCTTGTATAAAATTATTAACTATTAAACTTCTATCACTAAAAACACCAATAAAACAGTTTTGTATTTTTATACCAGAACCTAAATCATTAGTTGTTGAAATTTTATTTTTCTCAATTTCAAAATCATTTATACAGTCGGTTAAATAAATTGCATAATCATCTATGCTTTTATTCGTAATTATATTTGAAGATATTTTTGGAGCATCAAAATTATCAATATGGATTGCTCTGAATGCTGTTGAAAAAGTATTGCCAGATACCAACAAGCCAACAGATTTTGTTGAAATGTGTGATTCTAAAAATAGACCATAAGTTCCACCCTCAAATGTATTGTTAGTAAACTTAAAACTCGTAGTGTTATCTGCTACGCAATAAACAATTGCTTTATCTATACTTGAACCAGTTGTAGAATTACTCAAAAATTCATTTCCATTGAATGTGATAACACCACTTGGAGTTTCTGAATAAATTATTCTAGAATAGTTTGTACCTCCAGCGGTAAATTTGATGTGGATGAACTCTATGAAACTGACACTTTTTAATTTAACAAGAAAATTGTCAGTTGTAGAAGTAGCTGTATATGTAATTTCACCATTTCGAAAAATTATTGGATTAAATTTACTACTTCCGGTTATTTCTCCACTTAGGACTATCTGTTCATTAAATGTTCCAACAACATCAAATGTAACAGGTCCACTTATACCGAGTATGTATAAATCAGAAACTGCAGAGGCAATTGTTGTATAGTTAGTACTACCACTTCCGGAAGCATCTATTGTGTAATTTCCGGTTAATGGTCCAGCAGCAAAAGTAAATACCGGAAGAATAAAATATATATATAAAATTATTTTTTTCATTTTGAACCTTTTTTATGTCTTTTCAGCTAAGTTTTAATTAAATAATTCTAATTCATAAAAATTGCACTACCACTCATTATGCCTAAATGATTTCTGTGTTTTACCGAAACAAAATAGTTACCATTTGGTTCTATAAAACTTAGTGGGCTTGATCCATCAGTATCAACTATGGTTCCATCTTTTAAAATAAATGCAGATTGTGTTTCAAGAATAATTGATGAATCATTTTCATCTCTTAACTCAACCATAACCCAGTCAACTACTTCATTGCTGGTAACTACCGGAATTGAATTTACAGATTTACCATCGCCATAAGGAGAAACAGTTGGTAGTGTTAGGCTTGCATTCATTGCAGAACTATTGTACGGTCCCTCTAACATTACCTTTAAGCTAACATCAATTGTTTGTGGTTCATCCGCACCTATAAATGGAGGAGTGCCTCGAGTGTCTCCATCTATATCTTCTGTTATTGAAGCAATATTTGTACCAATTAAATTTTGAGGAGCGCTTTCAATATGTAAATCTGTTGAAGAAACGAAAGTAACCTCTTCACTATATGAGTTTACATCAAATCCTTCGGGTGCATTTTGCCAATCTAAAAGGGTTGCATAATTTGTGATTCCGTTTCTTACCAAGATTGAACCAGTTGTATATAAATTATTGTAATTACATTCTGTTATTGCACCACTTTCCCAGAATACAGTATAGCCTAAATATAGAACAGAAAAAATATTGTTTTTTACAATAATATTATCGGTCAAGTACGAATATATTTCATCAACTTTAAATGCTGCACCAAAAGAATAGGAGGTATTATTTTCAACAGTATTATAATAAACACTAATATATTTTGAGCCTTTGATGCTAATCCCTTTATTATTAGAACTAACAATATTATTTTTAATTACTCCACGCTTCAAAGCTGTTCCAATACAAATTGTAACTCCAATCCCCAAAACCCCATCAATTTTATTGTCTTCAATAATAAAATCATTATCTGTATGCAAAAGAGATATACCATAACCTGTTACATTAACACAAGTGTTTGATGAAATCTTTGGTGCATCTACAAAATTAAGAAGTATTGAATTGCTATAAGTAGAAATAGTATTCCCTTTTATTAGAAGGTTAATTGTTTTTGGTGAACTGTTTTGCAAATCCAAATAAATACCGTTATAACCATTATTAATAACATTGTTCTCAAAAGTAGTGTTATCTAATTTAACAGAGTTATTACAATATACAACCGATTGGTCTTCAATAGAACCAAAAGAAGAAAGTTCAAAACCATTCATTACATTACCAAAAAACTCAAGGTTACCAGTTACATTTTCTAAAGAAACAACTTTTGCATAAGTAGTTCCTAAAGCTGTTAGGGTTAGGTTCTTAAACTTAACGTGTTCAACTTCATTTATTCTAACAACAAAATTATCTATTATTCCCATAGCTGTGTGTTTAACCTCAACGTCAGTAGCATCACCGGAATACGATTCAAATGTAATTGTATTTGTAGAACTGCTTCCACCTATTTCACCATCTAAATCAATTTGCTCTGTGTATGTACCATTAGCAATTTTAAAAATAACTGCTCCATCTATACCTCTAGAATAAAGATCATTAACTGCATTTGTAATTGTTGTGTAATCACCTGTTATTCCTATTGTGTAAGTCCCAGAAAGAGGACCGAAATATTCATCTGCTCCAATACAAGGATTGGCTAAATCTCTTAAATCACCATCAATATCAGTTGTTACAGAAGCTTGTGTAATACCTGTATTTAATAAAGCTGGAGAATTAGTATGTAAATCTGTAATAGAGTTAAATTGTGGATCAATTTCCGTTGAATTATTATCAAACCCCGTATAAGAAATAAAAGTACCGAGCGTACCTAACAATGTATTATTCCACCTTGCTGAAGTTGACCCATTTGTAAAGAAGCAGTTGAAATCGCTTGTGGTAACCTGCGGGCTGTTTGATTGACCTCCGGTTGATGCTCCTCCATCAAATGAGTATCCATTTCTTTTATTAGCAAAAATATTATTCATTAGTTTTAGGTCTGAGCAAAGAGAATTTATGGCAAGTGCTGCACTACTAACAAGAGAAGTACCAGTTGAAATTTCAATATTAATTGAATTAAAAAAAACATCAACATCATCTGACCCGGTAATAAAAATTCCTTTATCACAAGCTTGTATAAAATTATTAACAATCAAACTTCTATCACTACTAACAGAGCAGTTTAGTATTCTTATACCTGAACTACTAGCTTCAGTTGATGAAATTTTATTTTTCTCAATTTCAAAATCATTTATACAGTCGGTTAAATAAATTGCATAGTCATTAATACTTTTATTTGTAATTATGTTTGAAGATATTTTTGGGGCATCAAAATTATCAAGATGGATTGCTCTGAATGCTGTTGTAAATGTATTGCTGGATACCAATAAGCCAACAGATTTTGTTGAAATGTATGATTCTAAAAATAGACCATAAGTTCCACCATCAAATGTATTGTTAGTAAACTTAAAACTGTTTAAGTTCTCCGCAGTATTGTTTGCTACGCAATAAACAATTGCTTTATCTATACTTGAACCAGTTGTAGAATTACTCAAAAATTCATTTGCATTGAACTTAATAACACCACTTGGAGTTTCTGAATAAACTATTCTTGAATAGTTTGTACCCCCAGCGGTAAACTTGATGTGGATGAACTCTATGAAACTGGCGCTTTTTATTCTAACAAGGTAATTATCAACTGTAGAAGCAGCTGTATATGTAATTTCACCATTTTGAAAAGTTATTGGATTAAATTTACTGCTTCCGGTTATTGCCCCATTTAGGTCTATCTGTTCATTAAACGTTCCAACAATATCAAATGTAACAGGTCCGGAAACTCCAAGAGAATAAAGGGAAGCGACAGCATCTGCAACTGTTAAAAAGTTGGTCGTCCCACTTCCGGATGCATCTATTGTGTAGTTTCCGTTAAGTGGTCCGGCTGCAAATGTAAATGTTTGCAGTAAAAAAAATATGTATAAAATTGTCTTTTTCATTTTGCACCTTTTACTTAATGTGTTTTAATTTGTTATAATGAGAGCAATAGTAGCACTAAGCACGAATACATTATTATGTTTTTATGAAATTAATTGAATTACAGAAAACATAATTAAAACAAAAACTATTACTATAACTGTTATTGAATTATCATATTGAATGTGTGTCTTATCTTCTCTCAAAATATTTCCCGGTTTAATTACGCTATCAAAAAAATCATTTGTGGTTGAGTTCTTTTTTTTTGAATGTAAAGTAGTGCAATAAAAAAGGTTGTTCAACTATACATGTAGGTAGGTAAGGTTTTTAAGAGATAAAAGAGATAAAAGAGATAAAAGAGATAAAAGAGATAAAAACTAAAAAAAAAGGAGCAATACAAAAAGTGAAAAGTGAAAAGTGAAAAGTGAAAAGTGAAAAGTGAAAAGTGAAAAGTGAAAAGTGAAAAGTGAAAAGTGAAAAGTGAAAAGTGAAAAGTGAAAAGTGAAAAGTGAAAAAACTAAAAAAAAAGGAGGAAGACCAAAAGGCAAAAATGGGAATAAAACTAAATTTCTCCGCGGATGGATTTTGCAACTAGTTCGGCTTGTGAGTTTATGTGTAGCTTGGTATAAATATTTTTAATATGGAATTTAATTGTATTTACACTTACATCTAAATTAGCTGCAATCATTTTGTAGTTCAGTCCATCAACAACATAGTTTGTAATTTCAGTTTCTTTTGAGGTTAGTAAATTATCTTTGAGGGTAATACTTTCTTGACTAAAATAGTTAATTACTTTGCGTGCTATTTGTGATGACATTGGTGCACCACCAACATGCACATCTAATATAGCTGCTTTAATAACAGCCAACGGTTCGCTCTTTAACATGTAGCCTGAAGCACCGGATTTTAAAGCGTTGAAAATATTATCGTACTCTTCTTGAACTGTAAACATGATAATATTTACTTCTGGTATTTTTTCTTTTATAATTTTTATTGCAGCCAATCCGGAAATTCCAGGCAACCCTATATCTAACAAAATCACATCAGGCGAAATTTCTTTATCATAGTTAGCAAAAAAATCTTCTACTGATTCTTCGGCAAGGTTACAAACTATTTCTTCTTGATTACTCAAGAATTCAAATAAAGGTTCTCTTATATCTCTAATGTCTTCTATTATTGCTACTGAAATCATAAGCTAAATTACTTTCAACTTTTTTAATAGTCAACTACCTATTTGGGTAGGTGTTCGTTTTTCTTTTTCACAAGCTGAAGCTTGTGGCTACAGCTTGTGAAAACAATAAATACAAAAACTAATTTATAATTTTGTTTTTGTTAAATGGATTTTACAACCACCCTCATTGATGAATTCAACTTTTGCATCTATTAATTTAGCACGCATTTTTATATTTTTTAATCCATTTCCTCTTTTAATATTTTCTAACTCAAATCCTTTTCCATTATCAGAAATTATCAGTTCAAAGATATTGTTTTTATACTTTAGCAAAATTTCAATTGTAGAACAATCCGAATACTTAACTGCATTATTAATTACTTCTTTTGTAATCATCATAATATTTTGACGAAAATCTATGTTAAGAGGTTTCTTCATATCAGTAATTTGATTTATAAATTTAAGTTTAATATTTTTTTGCTCGACAAATGATTCTGCAAAACTTTGTATTCTATAAATCAAACTTTCCATATTATCGTTTCTAGAATCAATGGACCAAATAACATCACTCATCATACTTATTACTTCTTTGCTTTTTCTACGTATAATATTTGATTTTTCTATTCTTTTACTTTCTTCTTTTGTGTAAGAGAGCAAATCAACATTTAGAGAAATTTGTGTAAGTAACGATCCAACTTCATCGTGTAAATCACTTGCAATTTTTGTTCTTAACCTTTCTACTTTTAGTAAATAATTTAATCTGTATTGAAATGCCAGCCAAAGCAAGCCACCAATAAACGAAACAATTGCAAGTCTAAACCACCAAGTTTCCCACCAAGCAGGACTAATTGTAAAACTTGTTAGGCTAGGTTTACTCCAATATCCCCACTCATTTCCTGCTTTTACTTCAAAGGTATATTTTCCATCATCCAGGTTTGTATAAGGTGCTTCGTACATTGTACTCTCTACCCAATTTTTATCAACATTAGAAAGGCGATACATGTATTTAATTTTTTCAGGTGCGGAAAGATTTATTCCAGTGAATATAAATTTTAGATAGTTTTGGTCGTAATTAAAAACCGGTTCGTCTAAAAATTTACTTAAGGAATAATCTTCATTAAATAATTGCAATCCGGTTAAGTATAGATTTGGCGGAGTTGTTATTGGTACATCTAGGTTTGGATTATACTTTGTAACGCCATACAGAGTACCTAACCATAAATTTTCTTCTTCATCAAGAAATGTGCTTTCAAGCGTAAAATCATTATCAACTAATCCATCGGATTTATAAATATGTTTAATACTTAGTGAATCATCAATGTTTGTTAAAATATTTACACCTGTAGTGGCAACAAAAATTCTTCCTTTTTTATCTTCTTCAATATCTGCAACTGAGTTATGACTTAAGCCATCATTCACATCTATTGTATCAACAACAATTCCGTTTCTAATTATATTTAATCCTTTATATGTACCAACAAGGATTGAACCATCAGCTCTAACATGAGTTGCATTTACAATGTTATCAACCAATCCGTTCTTGGTTGTAAAAAAAGTAAACTCGTTTTTATCATAAATTACTAATCCATATAATGTACCAAATACTATAGCTCCAGCTTTCGTTTTTGATACTGAAAATATTGTTTTACCTCCTAATTCTTTTTCAATTTTCGCTGATATTTTTTCTGATTTTACTTTTTTAATTTTCTCGTCTTTAAGTATAATTACACCGGTTTGTGTTCCCAGATAAATTTTACCTGAATCTGTTTCCTCAATTGAATAGACTTTACTAATTGCTAATTCACTATTGAGATTATAGTTCTTAATATTTTTATTATCTAGTATGCTAAACCCATTATCAGTACCAACCAATATTTTTCCATCTTTTCCTTCTTTTACTACTCTAACAAAATCGTCAACTAATCCGGTTTTTGAATTTAGAATTTTAGTTTCGTTTTCTTTTTTAACAATCAATCCTTTTTCCGAACCAAAATATAAAGTTTGATCCTTAGCTTTTAGTATTGACCAAATATTTTCATTTGGAAGTCCTGTACTTTTATTATAGTTAACAATACTTTCCTTAGGATTGTAGATACTTACACCTTTGCCGGAAGTCCCAAAATATATCATTCCATTATTATCTTGAAAAACACTCATACAATAGTTAAAGGAAAGACCATTTTTTTCGGTAAGAGTTTTTATAATTCCATTGTCATCAACTATTACTCCATTAATTGTTGCTGCATACATTTTTCCGTTGTTGCCTATAATTAGATCAAAACAAAATGCATCACTAAATCCAGGTTTATCAGTTAACTTTGTTATTTTTCCATTTTCTATTTTATTAATACCTTTGTACGAACAAGTGTATATTGTACCCTTGCCATTACCCTTTACACTTATTAATAGATTATTGTTCAAGCCATCTTTTGTTGTTAATATTTTGAAGGAATTATTTTTATAAATTAATAATCCTTGTTGTGTTGCAATATAAAGTGTACCATCAATTGCTTCGTAAAAATCGCGTATTGTGTACTTAACTTCATTAGGATAATTAACTTCTTTACCCCAGTCCGAAAGACTTCCATTTTTTAATTTTGTAATTTTATTACCACTTCCTGCAAACAACAAATCTCCATTCCTAAGTTTTCCAATGCTTAAAATATCATTACTAATTAATCCATTCTTCTCATTTATTGTATCCAAAACTCCGTTGTCATAAACTAATATACCCCCCTGATAACAACCTATATAAATTTTACCATCTGCTCCTTCCTTTATATCTAATACTATTGGAGAAAGCATACCACTATGAGTTTGAATATTTTCAAAATTATTTCCATCCCATTTACTTACTCCATCATAAGTCGCAAACCAAATATAGCCTTTGCTATCTTGTATCATTGAAGTAACTTGTCTATTAACAAGTCCGTCTTCTTGTGTTATATGTTTATGGATTTTTATTTGACCAAAAAGAAAAAGGGGAAGAAGTAGAAAAAGAAGTATGATGGAATACTTGTTTTTATTCATTTAATTCTCAATTATATAATGTTAAAAGAGTATTACAAAGTACTGGAAATATTTCTTGAGTGCAATGAAAAAGATATTAAGTATTTTATGGAGTAAAAAGGAATTAAATGTTTTTGCAGACAAATGTATAAGGGGATTATAGTTTTGTATTTATTGTTTTCAACCTCTCCTTTTTATCGGAGAGGTTGAAAATAATCTAAAAAAATTTACTCGGAGAAAAATGGATTTTGCTAATTTAATCTTGCAAAGTTTATTTCATCAAAATCAACTTTTTCGTTGAACTAAAATCACCAACTGATAAACTATAATAATAAACTCCACTCGAAAGTTTGGAAGCATCAAATTCAACTTCGTAATTTCCAGATGATTGTTCTTTGTTAACAAGTGTAGCAACTTCTTTGCCCAACACATCGTAAACTCTCAACAAAGCACTCGAACTAAAGTTCGAGGCTACATTTTTCGAGGTTACATCATTTGGAATTGTATATTTTATTGTTGTTGTTGGATTAAATGGATTTGGATAATTTTGTTTTAAACTAAATTCATTTGGAATATTTTCTTCATCATTTATTCCCGTAATACTAAGTTCATCAAAACTTATTGATGATGATTGATAAATCTTTTTTGTTGATGAACTCTGAATAAAAACAATTACTTTTAATTCATCTGCATTCCAATCATCATTAAAATCAATTGTTGCACTTAGGTCTTTACTTTCGTTTAAATTTATTGCAAAAGTATCACCTTCTGGATTAACTATTTTACGCATTACATTTTTATGATCTGAAATATTATTGCTTCCTGTATAATTATCAATGTGTTCAACAACTACGTAATTTATTGTTAAATCATTTTCCGGTACGTCAGCAGTTTTAGTTATTGATGCAGAAATTGTAAAACTAGATTCATCTCTTACGCCTGAAACACTTAAATCAAAACGACTTTCTTCAACAATAAGTGCATCTAATTCATCTTTCCAGTTACTATAGTTTCGTTGTCTAAGATCACCATCAAAAAATGGTTGGGGTGTTGATGAAAACGAACCATAAAAACTACTTTTGTTTTCGGAGTCGGAAGTATTGTGTTTGTAAAGTTCATCTGTACTATAAGGGAAAGCCATGTGATAATAGATAAATTCGATTTTTTCTCCATTGGCACTTTGCAAAAATTGATCAAGAGCAGAATGAGCCGGAGGACATACCGAACAATGAGCATTAGTAAAAATTTCAACAAGTACTTTTTTTTCTCCGGCAAAAATTGCGATGTTAAAAAGCGACAAAATTAAAAATGTTTTATATATGTTTTTCATTGTATTATTCTCCAATTTTAAATGTTTGATTGTAGTGAAAATCTAAATCCTTTAAAAGGTAAAATGTAGCGACATATTCCGTTTGAACAAATTTGTCCTCCTCTTTCTCTTCCATAAGAAAGTGAGACTAAATTTGAACCGGAAATTCTATAACCCAATTCTCCCACCAACCAATCTTTTCGGTTTGATGGATCAAAATCGTTATTTGTAAATTCGTATCTAATTGCAAAAGTAGCTTTGTTAAAAAGAGAAGCAATTATTGTTAAAAAGTGATTATTAAAATTCTCTTGATCAATATTAAAGTTATCATTCACAAATTCTAATTCGTATTGTAAAGTTGTTGAAATATTTGAACTTAGTGAGTTCTGAAACTGCATTGGAATAACATAAGATTTTATTGTATGACTTCCGTTTGCTCCTGTAAATTCATTGTAAAGAGTTTTGGTTCTGGAAGCAAAACCAAAACGTAATGCTGTTTCTAAATCAAAATAATATTCTCCCTCAATAAAAATTTCTGAAAAAGGTGAGTAATTTATTTTTGTTGAAGGCAGTAAATTATTTTCTTGCTCAACAGTAAATGAAAACTCCGAACTATTGTATAAATAGGAATTATGTGTGCTTGATAAACTCATATTCAGATTAAAATTTAAGTCTCCATTTACAGTATAGATTGCATCAAGTTGAATTCCTACTTCATCGTTAAAATCCACAATGTGCAAAGAACGTGTTAGCAAAGTATAGCTGTGTTCCTTCATAACAATTGGTGGATTTTGAAAAGGTAAAAGTTTTGTTGTTCTAGTTGCATCATTTTTCAGAAAAGGATCTTGAAGATCAAACTTGTAATTTTTATAATCAATAGTAATTCCTAAGTTTTCTCCTGCAAAAGAAAGAGAGGAATAAATTCCATTTCCCCTTGAAGTACTTTTATCAATAGGAGTGTTTGCCCATTTAGAAGCCCATCCAAAATGGAAATCAAATTCATTATAGTTTAAATCAAAGTATAGTTCAGGTAATTCTACATTAGCAATTTTATTATTATTGAACTGCGGAATTGTTGCTTCGGCAGAAATAAATGATGCTCCAAGTTTTCCTATTCCTTTAATTTTATACTCTAAATTTCCACCTCGCAATTTATATTTTTCGTGCCTAGCAATATTTACAGAATCTCTAAAATCAATTGTTCCTGCAATTAAAGATGCTTTCAAATTTGAATATTTATAACTCGCCTTTACTCCATCTATCCAAGTATCATAGGCAAGTCCACGATTCTCAAATAAATTTAGAACTAATCCACGACTGTATAATTCTGAGGAATTACCAACTCTTACAAATAATCCTTTGTCTCTGTATTCAATAAATCGTTTACTAAGTCCTCTAAAATTAGCTCCAACTTCTGGTGGATCGTCATACAAAAAACGAAAGCCAACATTTATTTGTTTAGGGAATGATATTCTAACATCAGTTAGGTTTTCAAAGTATTGGAATTTTTTTTCGGAACTTCCCAATGTTTGATTGCCATTTCCATATCTCAATAAGTTAGAAACAGAAGGTGTAACCTGTGCCAAATTTATTGAGCCTAAACAGAGAACAAATATTAAAATTAGAGATTTTTTCAATTAGTCTTCTCAAAAGTTTTTAGTAATTCTACTTCTATTTTTTTTTCATCACCTGGTAAATAGCCCGTGTGTTTGTAAACAATCTTTCCGTCTTTATTAAAAAGAACTGTTAACGGAATTGATTGACCATTAAACATTTGAAATATTTCTTGATTAGAATCAGTAACAATTGGGAATGTAATTTTGTGCGAAGACACATACGATTTTACTTTTGCAACACTTCTAGGGGAGTCTTGATTTATTCCAATAATTGTAAAACCTTTATCCGAATATTTTTTATATAATTTTTCTAAATGTTTCATCTCGGCTCTGCAAGGCTTGCACCACAATGCCCAAAAACTTACAAGTGTTGGTCCTTTTTTATTAATTTCAGAAAATTCAATATCATCTCCGTTAAGAGTTTCTGTTGAAAAATCAATATTGCCTCGTGCAAATATATTTGAAGCACTTAGAAATATTAGAATTAACAAATAAAAAAATTTTATTTTCATAATTATGGCTCTTATGTTTTAAAGTATTATAAAAAGATATTCTCTCTCCTTATAATATAGGTTGAATTAAATTTATTAACAATGGATTAATATTTCTGTTTTGCAACCTTATCAAGGTTCTAACGTCAAAAGAAAGTAACAATAATAATTTATGAGACAATATATGCACACTATAAATAAAGTTAAAACTATAAGCACACTTTTGGGGTTTTACTTTTTACTAAGTATTACAATTTTTGCACAAGAAGATGAGATAATAGAAATTGGTAATGTCTATTCAGGTGAGATTGAATTTGCTGCATTTGAATTGGTAGAAGCATCATCAATTAACATTGAAGGTAATGCTGGTAATTTTGGAAGAACTTTTAATGGAAGTGAAGTTTTTTATGGTTGGATTATTGATAGTAAAACTAGACAAATAGTTTGGGATGCAAGAGAAGTCATTGATTTTGAAGACGGAGAAGGTATGTATAGAATTGATGACAACGAACCTTTGGAGGCTGGAAAATATGAGGCTTATTACACATGTAATGATCACTCAAACGTAGATATAAATAGTTTTGGCGATTTTGTTTCTCATTTATTTTCAAGTTCTAAAACTAGATTTAAAAGAAAATATAGATCGCAACTTGGAATAACGATTACTGGTGAGGAAAATAAATTTTACGAAGTTGATCCGACAGATGTTGTGGATTCACTAATAGAAAATTCAATAGCTTCATTTATTAGAGTGGTAAATGAGGAAGACTTAGAAACCGGATTTTCACTTAACGATGATACGGAAATAAGAATTTATTCTGTTGGGGAAGCTAGAAAGAAAAACTTCTACGATGTAGCTTGGATCTCGAATGTAAAAACAAACAAAATAGTTTGGGAAACAACAAAAGGAAATTCTTCTTACGCTGGTGGTGGAAGAAAAAATTATTTTGTTGATGAAAACCTTAAACTTCGTAAAGGTAGCTATAAGCTTCATTACTCAACTGATGATTCTCATTCCTTTGAAGAGTGGAATGTTTTGCCTCCAGATGATCCACAGTTTTGGGGAGTTACACTTTGGGCTTCTTCGGAAAAAGATAAAAGTAATGTAATTCCATTTAGAGAAGAAGACATTATAAAACCAATTGTTGAATTAATTAAAGTTGGTGATGATGAATTTGTATCACAAGGTTTTATGCTTAAAGATGATGCAGAATTAACTCTACTTTGTTTAGGAGAAGGGCGAGATTATGACGAGCTAAGAGATTATGGTTGGATTATTGATGCGGATACAAAAAAAATAGTATGGAGTATGAATGATAATAGGAATATAAATCATGCTGGAGGCTCAAAGAAAAATGTAATGGTAGAAGAGAATATTGATTTAGAAAAAGGAAATTATATTGCATTTTATTCTTCCGATGATTCTCATTCATATCAAGAATGGAATGAAAGTAGTCCACTCCAAAAGGAGAAGTGGGGTTTAACAATTTGGACGGAAAATAAAAATGTTGAATTGTTTAGTGAAAATGATTTTCATAGTAAATTGATTATTGCTGAAATTGTTAGAGTAGAGGAAAGTGAAAATATCAAAAAAGAATTTTCTTTGTCAGAAGATTTAAAAATCAGAATTCTTGCAATAGGAGAAGGTGATCGTTCAAGCATGGATGACTTTGGTTGGATTGAAGATGACAATGGAAATATAGTTTGGGAAATGTCTTATGGCATAACTAGAAAAGCTGGCGGAGCAAAAAAGAATAGATTATTTAATAAAACTATTTCCTTAGATGCTGGCAAATACACATTGCATTATAAAACAGATGATTCTCATTCATATAATTCGTGGAATTCATCTCCACCGGAAAATCAAGAAAACTATGGTATTACTTTAATGAAAAATAATTAATAAAGTTTCATACAAGTAGTATTGGTTAACTATTTCAGATTTCTTTGTTGGAATAAGATAAATTATTTTTCATTTTTATTTAGCTTTTTCTTTTCTTTATAATTCGTTCAACCTCTTTAACAAAACTATGAGATACTGTAATTGGTTTTCTATTTACATCTATAGATTTTCGATATAAAAGAAAAGCACAAACCCACCCAGCTAAAAATATAGCGATATAGATAAAGATACTCTTATAGTCGATATTCTTTTTACTAATAATTTTAACAGAGTACTTTCCACCATGAGTGTTGAAAAATAAGGAATCTAAATTAATTTTATTATTACTAAATAGAGAAATAGATTTTGATTCTAATGGATCAAATAATTCGAAATATAATTTTATTTTATTTTCTTCTACTATAGAAAAATCCCTTAATAAACAACCTCTCTAGATTTCTATTCACATTTTAACAATCTATATTTGACAACATAGTGTTCAACATTTTATTCCGAACTACCAGCTTGTAAAATTTTCTTTGTCAGATTATTTTGTATAAATGCAACAACAAATAAGTTATCTGTTTTCCACAATGGATTAAGTAATTTATTTTCAAAAAATTTGTACTTCCCTTTTTGGTTAATTCCTTCCAAAGACCTTCCGTTGTTACTTGGTAAAATTGCCCTAACTACATTTGAAAATTTTCTCTCCCCGTTTGTACCTGGAGATTTTTGCAATTCAATATTTTTTTCTATTAAAAGAATTCTTAATACTAAACTTTTGAAGTTTAAGTTATCTGCATCAAACACATCTACAAAAACAGCAATGTTAAATCCATTTTGACTAAGGACGCTATCTTGTACACTTATCTCAAAACTTGTGAATTCTTTTTTACTTTTTTCAATTGTAGTAAATAGAATGCTTATGTCGTTTACCAAATCACTTTTTGCTCCATAAATAATAATAGTAGGACTTTCAAACACACCATAGTAATTTGCTCGTAGATTAATATCAGTTTTTGCTTCATTGTAAAAAGGATCGTTTGAACTTGGGAATTGTGTGTGATAATTAATAAAAAATAATGAATTGCTAAATTGATTTTGCAATTTGTTAATTGTAATACTTGCTTCAATACATTTACCACAATTAACATTCGTAAAATTTTCTAACAGTACATTTTTCTTTAGTTTGTTTTTAATTAGGATTAGCTCTAAGGTTTGTAATTTTTTATCGTCAAAAATTATTTCTTGCTCTGCTGAAAAGAATCCAACATTTCTAATCTTAATTATATGTCCCGTAGCAAGTGCTGATATTGTATCTGGCGTAAGTTTATTCATTGAAATATTATCTAAAAATATTTCAGCTCCAATAACATTTGAAGTAATAAAAACTTTTCCAAATCTTTCTCCCTTTATATTTTCAGTCGGAGTATCATTACACGCAATTGTAAAAATCATTAATACTAGTAATAAAATTTTAAGTGTAAATATGTTCATTGAATTTAGATAATTGTTATTTACAAAAAATAGTATTCAAGGATAGTTTTCAATATATAAAACTATATTATTTATTTAAGATAATTATTAATTTGAAACATCCTAGTCAAATTTGTTTGCTAAACAAGTATGCTGTAATTATATTTAGTTTATAAAATGAGATGAGAAAAGAATGAACTTAAATAATAACATAAACTCCACCCAAGAAGTTAACGACTTGGTTGCAAAAGCTAAATCCGCTCAACTTGAATACAAACATTTTAGCCAAGCACAAGTAGATAAAATTGTTAAAGCAATGGCTGATGCGGGCTACGAAGCTAGTGAGCGACTAGCAAAATTAGCACATCAAGAAACCGGATTTGGTATTTGGCAAGATAAAGTTATTAAAAATCAATTCGGTTCTCGAACAGTTTATGAATCAATTAAAGACCTTAAAACAGTTGGAGTAATTGATGTAACGGAAGGTGGGAAAATAATTAATATTGCAGAACCTATGGGAGTAGTTGCCGGATTAGTTCCATCAACCAACCCAACTTCTACAGCAATGTTCAAAGCAATAATTTCACTCAAAACTAGAAATGCAATAGTTATAAGTCCACACCCTAAAGCAGCACAATGCACCAAGGATGCTTTAGAAGTTGTAAGCAGAGCAGCAGAAAATGCAGGAGCTCCTAAAGGATTAATGCAATGTATGTCCGCTCCAACATTAGAAAGTACATCTGCATTGATGAAACATAAAGACATTGCGGTAATACTTGCAACCGGAAGCACACCAATGGTGAAAGCAGCTTATAGTGCAGGCACTCCAGCTTATGGTGTTGGGTCAGGCAATGTTCCAGCTTTTGTTGAGCGAAGTGCAAATTACGAAAAAGCTGTATTAGATATACTTGGAGGAACAACTTTTGACAATGGAACACTTTGTTCATCTGAACAATCTATGATTGTTGATAGACCTCTTGTTGAAAAAGTTAAAAAATTTGCTAAAGCAAATGGTGGTTACTTTCTTTGTGAAAACGAAAAAACAAAATTAGAAAAAGCAGTATTAAAAGATGGAAGAATAAATCCAGAAATTGTTGGTAAGTCCGCAATATACATTGCAAAATATGCTGGTTTTAAAGTTCCGGAAGAAACAAAAGTTCTTCTTGCAGAGTGTACAAGTGTTGGAAAAATAGAACCTCTTTCAGTTGAAAAACTTTCTCCTATTTTAGCTTTTTACCAAGTTGATGGTTGGCTGGAAGGTTGCCATAGATGTATAGAGCTTTTAAACTTTGGCGGAGTAGGTCATACAATGTCTATACACAGTAGTGATCCAGAAATAATTATGAAGTTTGCAATGGAGAAGCCGGCATTTAGAATTATAGCAAATTCTCCTTCCTCACTTGGGGCTGTTGGTTATACTACGGCACTTGCTCCATCACTTACTCTTGGAGTTGGAACTTGGGGAGGTTCAATAATTTCTGAGAATGTAACTGCTAAACATTTGCTAAATATTAAAACTCTTGCTTTTGAAGTTACTCCTATAAACAAAGGAGCTTCCGTAAATAGTTTGGGTAATACTCAAGTTGGTTCATCCTTTAGTGGGGAAGGCAGTTTCATCAAGATAATTGAAGATAGACTTAGAGCAAGAGCAGGCAATCCGGTTATAAAAACTTCTTACAACAATGGAACATTTTCTTCTCGGTCAAAGGGAAATAACAATAAAATTTTTGGAGGTGGAATTAGTGAATCTGAAATTCAGAAAATAATTAAAGATTTCAGTTCTTAAAAAATCAAAAAAAACACCATACGTTTTTTTCTTTGTCTGGATTCTCGATAAAAACATTCGGGAATGACATGATGAAAAGAGTACATTACATTTTATAATTGAACCAAATATTCTTTTAAATATCTTCCAGTAATAGATATTTCATTTTTTACAATATCTTCTGGTGTTCCTACTGCTACTACTTCTCCGCCTTTATCTCCAGCATCTGGACCTAAATCAATTACATAATCTGCACATTTTATTACATCTAAATTATGTTCAATTATTATAACAGAATTATTTTTTTCAACAAGAGCATCAAAACATTTTAGAAGTTTGTTGATGTCGTCAAAATGCAAACCGGTTGTAGGTTCATCAAAAATAAAAAGTGTGTGTTTGTTCTTTCTTTGAGAAATTAAATGTCTTGCAAGTTTTATACGTTGAGCTTCTCCTCCAGACAAAGTATTTGAGGGTTGCCCCAAATGAATGTAACCAAGCCCTACATCATCTAAGACTATTAAGTAGTTAAGTATTCTGGTATTGCTTTTAAAAAATGTAATCGCTTCTTCAACTGTAAAGTTTAGTACATCAACAATGTTCTTTCCTCTATAAGTTACTTCACGTAATTCTTTTTTAAATCTTGTTCCGTTACAGTCTTCACATTCTAAATATAAATCGGCAAGAAATTGCATTTCAATTTTTACATAACCTTCACCAGAACAAGTTTCACATCTTCCGCCATCAACATTAAATGAAAAGTGTCCGGGTTTGTAACCTCTAACTCTTGCTTGCGGAGTTGACGAAAAAATATCTCTAATAATTTCATATCCTTTTACATAGCTTATAGGATTAGACCGAGGTGATTTCCCAATTGGAGATTGATCAACAATTTCAATTTCTTCTATCGAAATAATTCCTTCTATTGATGTATATTCTCCAATTTCTTTTGGGAACTTACCTAACATTTTTGCAATTCCGCTATACAAAATTTTATGTACAAGGGTGGATTTCCCAGAACCACTTACACCTGTAACAGCTACAAATCTTTTAAGTGGAATTTCTATGTCAATATTTTTTAGGTTGTGTTGTCTTGCTCCTTTAATTTTTATAAACCCATCATTCTCAATTCTTCTTTTTTCAGGTAAAGGAATTTTTTCTTTGCCTGACAAATACAATCCGGTTAATGAATTTGGATTATTTATAATTTCCTCATAATTCCCAGAGGCTGTAATTTCTCCACCATGAATTCCAGCTTTTGGTCCAACATCAAAAATTAGATCTGCAGCTTTCATCATATCGCTATCATGTTCAACAACCAAAACGGTATTGCCCATATCACGCAAAGATTTTAGAATTGCTATTAGCTTATCATTATCTCTTGGATGTAAACCAATGCTTGGTTCATCAAGCACATACAAAGTTCCTATTAACGCAGAGCCAAGTGAAGTTGCAAGATTTATTCTTTGAGTTTCTCCACCGGAAAGTGTACTGCTCAATCGGTTCATTGTTAAGTATCCTAAGCCAACATTGTTTAGGAATTTTAGTCTCTTACTAATTTCTTTAAGAATACTATCTGCAATCTGCAACTCATATTCTGTTAAATTAAGATTGGAAACCAAAGTGAATAATTGTTCAATTGGAATTTCAATTAAGTCTTTAATTGACTTAAAATTAATTTTAACTTGCAAAGCTTCCTTTCTTACACGCGAACCTTTACAATCCGAGCAAGTAGTATAGCCCCTATATTTACTAAGCAATACACGTATATGTAGTTTGTATATTTTTCTTTCTAACTTTTTGAAAAACTTGTGAACTCCAATAAACTTTTCAAACCCATTAAGAACTTTATTAACAACTTCCTCATCTAAATCTTTAAACGGAACATCTATAGGAATATTGTAATCTTTTGAAAGACGAACCATGTCTCTTAAATGTTTACTAAATTTTGGAGTTCTCCAAGGGGCAATTGCACCTTCAAGCAAAGTAAGATTTTTATTTGGAATAACTTTTTCTAAATCTATTCCAATAGTTTTTCCAAACCCTTGACAAACGGGACAAGCACCAAAAGGATTGTTGAAAGAAAAAAATCTTGCATCGGGTTCTTCGTATCTAATACCACAACACTCAAACATATTATTAAACTGAGTTGGCTTATTAGTCTCAGAATCAATAATAACAAGCTTTCCTTCGCCTTCTTTAAAAGTTACCTCCAAAGAATCGGCAAGAGCTTCTCGCATCTTTCCTTTTTTAATTTTGAATCTATCTATTATTACAAATAGATTTTTTTTACTTCTAGGAATTTTTTCAAGTGTGTTAATATCTAATATTTTATTTTTAATAAATATTCTGTGGAAGCCTTTTTTCTTTTGCAATGCAATTTCTTCTGCTACATTTCTATCGGAGTGTTCGTGAATAGGAAAACCCAAATAGTATTTGGCTACATCTTCTTTTTCATTAAGCCATTTGGATATTGAACTAACCGTATCTTTTTTTACAACTTCGCCACATTCAAAACAATATGTAATTCCAATTCTTGCAAACAACAATCTTAAATAATCATAGATTTCTGTTGAAGTTCCAACTGTTGAACGAGGATTACGAACTCCTTTTTTTTGTTCAATTGCAACTGCAGGAGAAATACCATAAATAAAATCAACATCCGGCTTATTTATTCTTTCCAAAAATTGACGAGCGTAGGATGATAAACTTTCTACAAATCGTCTTTGTCCCTCTGCATAAATTGTATCGAACACTAACGAAGATTTACCACTTCCACTAACTCCAGTAAAAACTATAAGTTTATTTTTGGGTACTTCAAGACTCACATTTTTTAGGTTGTGTTCTCTTGCACCTTTTATTGTAATTACTTTATTATTTGTTTTGCTCACGTTGAAGAGTTGCTCTAAGATTTTTGAAAAAATGTAAGTTAGTAAGATAGCTATTTATACTAAGATATGGATGATGATAAAGTAAAAAATATAAACCAATTGTGGCTCAGTCAATTATTGGCTGTCTAATTAAAACTTAGCCGATATTTATAAACTTTTTTATTTGAGATTTTAGAACTTTACAAGTTTTTGCTTCTCCAATCAAATTAATTACAAAAGCCCAACCCACAATTAAAAGTAGATTAGGCTTCTATTTTTTCTTAATCTATTTAACAATTCTACAAGTTAACTTTAATAGCAAAGTAGCTCTTCCGGTTTCCCGTCTCCCTTTCTCCGCTCTCCCTTATTATTTTTTTTAATCCTTGAGGCAGCGAACACTAAAACCATAACGCTTATTGAGATTGTATAAGTAAACAGTGTCATTATTGCTGCTAAGGCTCAGATAGTTAGCGTGACCGCCATTCTCTGTAGAACTCCAAAAATAAGTGGTGATACTTTTACTGATGAAGCTACCATTAACGTTGTTACGGGTACCCGCAAGCAACGCTGAGAAGCCACTACTGTTATTACCAGTGCCTTGTCCTACTGCTTTAAGAGCATTGCTACTATTACTTACTGCGGTTTTTAGGGTTTGGTATTCTGCTTGTGTGGGTATGTGCCAACCACTTGGACAAATACCTTGTACGTTACCAGTTAATGCTGGGTTAGTGTTACCACTATTATTTACTCCGTTTTCATATTGTACTGCTTCTGCCCATTGGTATAAACCGCCATAAGTATCACAATTCGTCGGGTTAGTGGTCGGAGTATTGTTATTATAGCAATATTTTTCTATTGTACCATTATCTGTTTGCTCGCCATTACTATTAGTTCCACCAGTTGTACTATTTATCATTGTGCCTACATTTAGGTTTTCTTTTAACCAACATTGAGTTCCTATTTGTACTGTGTTGTAAACTTTGCCAGCGTATGTTATAGTTGGCTCTGCACAAGGTCCTCCGTCAACGACTAAGTCATTCGCAATTATTTTTATCTTAAATATGTCTGTGTTGTTTCCACTGTATTGCCAAGTTATGGTTTTGCTGGTTCCAGTTGTTATTCCGGCTCCAATGTCTCCGGTGGTTGCACCATAGTTATAACCATAGGTTGTTCCACCATCGTTGGAGACTTCCATTTGTATGGTAAATGTTTGGTTAACATCATCTGCATCTGCTACATCATAAGTAACTGTTACAGTTGTACCACTTATGTTAAATGCTACGTTGCTTACTACTGGGTTGGTGTTGGTGGCAAAGGTTAATGTATATGCCAAAAGTAAAATGGCTAATGTTTGTAGGTAGATATTTATGCTTTTTGGTTTCATCTTTTTATCCTTGTCTAATTTTAATAAGTAAGTCTTTATCATTCCGATTTGCATACTTTGCAAGACCGGAATCTCTTGCTATTGTTGGAGATTCCCCCGCAAAACAGAACGGGGCAAGCTGGTATCCCGCATAAGAAACTGCGAGAACTAGAATGACAAGCATTAAGTTGTTAGCTAAATTTTTTATTTTAGTAATATCATTTTTTTCATATCAATAAAATTTTCCGCTTCTAGTTTATAAAAGTAAACGCCATTACTTAATTGGCTTGCATTAAAGTTTACTTTATGTTTTCCGGCTTGTTTGTTCTCGTTTACAAGTGTTGCTATTTCATTTCCAAGTAAGTCAAAAACTGTTATAGAAACATTTGATGTTGTTGGAATTGAATAAGAAATTACTGTCGTTGGGTTAAATGGGTTTGGATAGTTTTGGCCTAAGCTAAATTCTATTGGTAACTTCTCAAACTCTACTTCTAGTATTTGGCTATAGATAAATGTTCCATCTATATCTATTTGCTTTAAGCGATAACTATATTTACCAGTACTTTTAGGGCTGTCTTTGTACTCATAATATTTTATAGAATTACTATTACCACTTCCTTCCATAAATGAAATGCTTTCCCAAATTTGGTTTTTGTCTTGATTCTTGATACTTGATACTTGATTCTGTCTTTCTATTTCAAAACCGTAGTTGTTAACTTCTGTTGCTGTTGCCCAGCTTAATTCTATATTATTTCCAACTGTGCTAACTGTAAAGGTGGTTAGCTCTACCGGAAGTGGTGCATCTGGGGAATAGCCTACCCCTATTCCGGCTTGTATATTTATTGCTAATATTAACAATATTAAAAACGTTAGTTTCTGTTTCATATTTATTCCTTGTTGTTTAATAAAATATTTTTGCAAATTATTTACAAATGTTATGTATGTGCTTGATGACTAGCTTAACAAGTATAAAATAATACTTATTGTCCATTTAGTCAATTTGTTTTACGAATAATTTTGATAAATCATTCAATTTTGTGATCTACATCACATATTTGATGTGTTTTTTGACTAAAGCAAATATTATGTCTTATTTGAAGATAAAACATTTTTGCATGAATTGATATACCTAATATTAGGTATTTTTAGTCTTGACTAGTTTGGGTGTGATTTGTGTAGTTTTTAAAAAAGATGTCATCTTAAAAAGCAAAGATGCCATCTTGGGAGTTTTGAAATGAAGAACATTTTTTATACACAAAAATAAATGATTCTGTAAAACCTAGCTTCAGGAGATAATTAGGTGGCTAAGAATACTGAAACCAAAACTTAAATAAATCATTGATTGAATAATATTCTTTGAGGTTGGTTGACCACCACTATAAATATTTCTATCAAAAATTGAGCAAATAATTTTTGAAGAGATTGGAGAGACCTCATTTTGGGTTTAAGAGTTAATTATACAAAATTAAAACAACCCAAAATGAAATACAGCACCAATTCTAAAAGTGATTCCATCAATATTTATTTTAGTATTTATATCATCTGTGCTTACTTTATAAAACTGATCTTTATAGAAAACCGTATCGCTATTATACTTGCTTGTTACATCAAACTTTGGATCTCTAAAACGCATTTCACTGCGGATAGAAAGGAAATCAAAAATCAAGTAATCCATACCTAAACTCATCTGAATGCCAAATCCATTGCTACTTTTTATATGCTCAAAATTTACATCACCAAAATTTCTTAAATGTTTACCAAAATATAAACCAACTCCGCCACCCATAAAAAACTTGAAGTTTTCTGTTGAAAAAGGAAAATAATAATAAACCGAAAATTCAACTGGCAAAATTTCAAAACCATCATTTACTAAAAAAAATGGTGATGTAAGATTACGACCATCAGCACTTGCCTTAATAAATTCAGAACTTAAGCCTAATATTATTGGAGTTGAAAGTCTATATCTTAATTCCAGAGAGTAACTAATTATATCTTCAATAGGAAAGTTTTTATTTCTTAGCAGCTCGTTTTCTGCATTAGGGGTGAGGAATATTTTTGCTGAGGTAGTATAATTTACATTTGCAGAAATTGCAAAATCATTTCCGTTATATTGAGCGTTTAAGCTAAGACTAGTTGAGACAAACAAAAGTATCGCAAGTATATTTTTCATAATAGAATGGTATTATAAAAATAAATAACGAAAGTAAAAAGAGAAAAATTGAGTTGCAAAACTGCAAAAAAAATTGTCTAGAAACTAAACCAATGTGGATTGCAAGTCCATAAGTTAGGTTGTGAATAAAATAGTTTAGAAGCTAAAGTGAATAGTTTTAACTTCAACTGACACCAGCAAAAAAGGGCTTGCAAATGCAAGCCCCAATAATTTGAAACTGAGGAATAATATTAAGTTCTCAAATGCCAGGCACTTCCATCACAGAAAAAGTGACTGGCATTTTAATATTATCTATCTAAAAGGCTATCTAAAAAATGAATGTCTGTTATCAACAACATCAGCTTCTTCTTTTAGCCCTTTAACCCATTCAGATAAAACTCTATTTTTCTTTTGTGAAAGCAAATTATTACGCAACGCTTTTTTCTGAATTGAGAACATTGTAGAATCAATTGCTGTTCTATTAATTACTTTTAACAAGTAGTATCCTCTATTAGTTTTTATAGGATTTGTAACTTTGTTAATCTCTGCATCCAAAGCTGCTTGTGCAAAAGCAAACTCTCTACCTATACCGGGTATGTTGCCCGAAGAACCAAAGTTGGTTGCTTTAGAAATCCGCACCGAAGGATAAACTTCTTTTGCAAGATTTAGATCTCCACTTACACTAACTTTAGCAAGAATTTCTGCTGCATTAGTTTTTGCAATTTCCATTTTTTTATTGTGTATTACTTTTTTCTCAATAGCAGTTTTCACATCTTCAAAAGGCTTGTGTCCAGCTTTTAGTATATCCGAAACCATTGCAACAGCATAGCCAGCACTTACTTTGAAAACAGAGCTAACTTTGCTAAGACTGCTTTCAAAAGCAAAATGAGATAAAGCACTACTTGTTCCTAGCCCTGGTATTGACTTGCTTTCCTCAGTAAATAATGGAGTTTCTTGAACGTTATATTCTAGCAGTTTAGCTTCTTCCTCAAAATTATTTTTTTCAGCTAAATAAGCAAAGTCTTGTGCGTCTTCATTCAATCTATCAATTGTAATTGCGGATGGGATAATTGTATTTACAATTTTTTCAACAACATATTTTCTATTGCTCTTTCCCGTAACTTTTATAATGTGGTATCCGAACCTACTTTTTATTGGCTTTTGAATAACTCCAATCTTTCCTCTATAAGAAGCATCTTCAAATGGCTTAACCATTTGCCCTTTGCCAAACCAACCTAAGTCACCACCTTTTGCAGCACTACCATCTTCAGATTGTGCAATGGCAAGTTGTTCAAAATTTGTTCCGCTGGAAAGTTGATTGTAAAGCTCATCTATTTTCATTTTTGCACTATCTGCATTTGTTCCATTCTTAATTAGAATATGAGAAGCTCGCACCATTGCATCTTTACTCTTAAAAGAATTGGTTAATCTATAAATAGCATAACCTTGGTTGGAAATTGCTGGTCCAATTATATCGCCAATATTTGCATTAGCAATTGGTGATGAAAAATTTTCCGGCAATAGACTTAACCCAAGTGTATCAAGGCTATAAGGTTTATCAGAATAAATATCAACGTAGGTTTTAAATGTAGAAGTATCTACTTTAAGTTTTTTTACAATTGCATCAAGGTTCTTTTTAATTGCAGTTGAATCTCCTTGCGAAGGAACTTTCTTAAACAATATGTATTTAATTTTTCGTTGAGCATCAATTTTATAATCGTCTTTATTATTATTGAAGTAAGACGTTAAATCACTATCTTCAAATTTAATATTTTCATCTGGCATTGTAACAGCATCAATCAGTGCATAGTCAGCGGTCATTTTTACATTTTGATCAACATAGTTTTTCTTAACTTCTTCATCACTTACAACTATAGAAGCTCCTAGATAGCTAACCAATTTTTGCTGAATCATTTGTTGTCTTACTGATTCTTCAACTTGCAACATAGCTTGTTTATTTTCCGGATCTAAAATTGCTTGGTCATAAGCTTGCCTGTTAAACTGACCAGTTGAATCCATAAAGTTTTGAGTTATAATTTGGGGAGGATTAGGACCTTGAATAACATCAATAATTTCTTGATCTGTTATTGTTATTCCAAATTCTTTAATTTTTTCTTGCATCAAATTTTGAGAAACCAAGTCATCCCAAACTCTATCACGGAAAGCATCCATTTGTGTTTCGGGTACTTCTTGTCCAGATTGTTGTACTTGATTTTTTCTGTACTGTTCAACTAAACTGGAAAATTCTTGATAAGTTACAGCTTTACCGTTTATCTCACCAACATTATTATTTCCTCTACTCGCAGATTCAGAACATTTTGAATCGGAAAGAACCATAAATGCTATAAACAAAACTCCCACACCTATAATAAACCACGATGCCATACTTCTCATTTGGGCCATCATTCCCATATTAAGCTACTCCTTACATTCATATAATTTTGTAAAATTTAGAACAACAAATTTAGATACACATAGTTTGAAATGCAATGTTTAATTGATGTGGGTTCTTCTTGTAAAGAAATTTGAAAATTCGTTAACATGAGAGTTTGCAACAATTATAGAGTTTACTTATGTCTAGTTTCTAAATTTGCAATCACTTCTGAAAATTCAATATCTTGATCTGCCAACATAACAAATAGGTGAAATAACAAATCTGACGTTTCATTAATAATTTCTTCTTTGTCTTTGTTCTTTGCAGCTATTACAGTTTCAACTGCTTCTTCTCCAACTTTCTGAATTATTCTATCTGAACCTCTATTAAAAAGTGAAGTTGTGTATGAACCTTCCGGCATATTTAGTTTTCTTTCTTTTATCAGATTTGAAAGATAGCTTAAGAAATAAATGTTGTTTTTATCTACTTCCGCAAAACAAGAATATGAACCAGTATGACAAGTTGATCCATCCGGTTTTGCATAAACAAGCAAAGTATCATTATCACAATCGACTGAAATACTTTTAACATTTAAATAATTTTTTGATGTTTCACCTTTTAACCAAAGTCTATTTTTTGTTCTGCTAAAGAAAACAACTTTCTTTTTTTCTATCGTTTGCTCAAGAGCTTCCTTATTCATAAAACCAAGCATAAGAACATTATTGTTTAGCTCATCAATAACAATAGCCGGAACTAATCCGTTAAGTTTTTCAAAATTTATTTTTTCTATGTCTATCATATTATTCCTTTAGCATAACTCAAAGATCTGAATTACCAATTTTGTTTTTGTGTTGTCATTCCGGTTTCACGCTTATTGTGAATACCGGAATCTCATAGTTAACATGTTTAGGAGATTTCGGTATTCCAAAAAAACTGGAAACCGGAATGACAGCAATAATACTTTTCTGCTAATTTATATTTATAGTCTTACATTTATACTATTATTTTGTAAATATTTTTTTAATTCAGAAATCTCTAATTCTTTATAGTGAAACAAACTTGCTGCCAAACACGCATCAACATTGGCGTTTGTGAATGCTTCAAGAAAATGTTCTTTTGTTCCAGCTCCACCAGAAGCAATAATTGGAATTGTTAAATCATTAGAAAGAATTTTTAACAACTCAATATCATAACCAGATTTTGTGCCATCTTTATTCATTGAGGTTAAAAGAATTTCTCCAGCTCCAAGTTCCTCAACTTTTTTGCACCATGGAATTGTTTCCAATTCTGTTTCTTCTGTGCCACCTTTTACAAATACTTTGTGCAAACTTCCTGTTGTTCTTGAATCAACTGCCACTACTATTGCTTGACTGCCAAAACTTTTAGAAGCTTCCGAAATTAATTTTGGATTTTTTACAACTGATGAATTAAGAGAAACTTTATCTGCTCCTGCATTAAGAAGTTTTTCAATATCTTCCACTTTAGAAATTCCACCACCAACAGTAAAAGGAATTCTTATAACTTTAGAAACTTCTTCAACCAATTCAACAAGTGTTTTTCTTTTTTCTAGAGTTGCGGTAATGTCCAAAAAAACTAATTCGTCTGCTCCCTCATTATAGTAACGTTCCGCAAGCTCAATAGCAGAGCCGGCTTCACGGAGATTAACAAAGTTTGTTCCCTTAACTACAATTCCATCTTTAACATCTAAGCATGGAATAATTCTTTTACACAGCAAGTTCAGCAAGCTCCTTTAAGTTAATTTTATTTTCATAAATTGCTTTGCCAATTACAATTCCTCTAACTGGAAGTTCTTTCAACTTTATTACATCTTCTATTTTACTAACTCCACCAGAAGCTGTTAGTTTAATTTTAGGATATTTTTCTATAGTCGATTTGTACAAATCATAGTTTGGTCCAGTAAGCATCCCATCAACAGCAATATCTGTGCAAAGATAGTTCTTTATTCCTAAACTACTACAATAACTAATATGATCATAAAGATGAACATTTGAATTTTCAGTCCATCCTTTAATTCTAATTTCATAATCCAAAACATCGGTTGCAATTATTATTTTATTTGTCTCAACATCAGTAAATATTGATTCAAATTCATCATGATTTGTAATAGACATAGAACCAATAATTATTCCATCAACCCCTATATCATTAAGCGAAACCACATCTTGCTTTGATCTAATTCCTCCGCCAAACTCCAATTTTAAGTTTGTATTATTTTTTATTTCTTCTATAATTTTTAATGTATTTATATTGCCGTCTCTAGAACCAGAAAGATCAACGACGTGAAGCCACTCAAATCCTAAGTCGTTATAAATTTTAGCTTGCTCCAAAGGAGTTTTATCATAACTCACTTTTGAGTCGTACTTACCCTTGGAAAGTCTAACAACTTCTCCATCTATTATATCTATTGCGGGTATTATTAGCATATTGTTTTCTCGTGTTACTTTTTAATTGGTTTCTTCTTTTCTTCCTCTCCCGAAAACTTTCGGGACGGAATGACATTGTTTAATTTTTAAAGTTGACTTAGTCATGCTGAGTATTTCGACAAGCTCAGCATAAGCTCCGTCGAAGTATGACGGAATTACAATATCTACAACTCTATAAAATTCTTTAATATTTGAAGTCCAACTTTCCCAGATTTTTCTGGATGAAATTGTACTCCGTAAAAATTGTTTTTATTTATTGCAGAACTAAAACTGATTCCATAATCCGTTGAGGCAATTGTATGTTCTGTTATTGGAACATAATACGAGTTTGCAAAATAAAAATGTTCACCACTTTTAACATTAGCAAAAAATTTGTTTTGCTTTTCATATTCAACTTTATTCCAACCCATGTGTGGAACTTTAACTTTGGAATTATCAAAAAGTTTAACTTCCGTATTTATTACATCCAAACATTTTGTATCTCTTTCTTCTGAAAATGTTGCTAATAATTGCATACCTAAACAAATACCCAAAAGTGGTTTTGATGTTGATATTATTGGCTCTACAATGCTTTTCTCTTTTAGTTTGTTCATTGCAGAAGTTGCTTCACCAACTCCAGGGAAAATTATTTTTTCAGCAGATTTAATTTCATCACTGTTATCCGTAATGATATATTTTGCATCAAGATCATCTAGTGCGTTAGCAACAGATTTTAAATTTCCAGCTCCATAATCAATTAATGCAATCATATAATTCCCTTTGTTGAAGGAATTCTACCATTGTTTCTTTCATCTAATCTGCAAGCCTCGTTTAATGCTTTTGCAAAGACTTTAAATATTGCTTCAATTTTATGGTGATCGTTTTTACCTTTAACCTTTATATAAATATTAGCTTTCAAACCGCTAGCCAAACCTCTAAAAAATTCTTCAGTAAGTTCTGTTGGAAATTCTCCGACATTATTTCTTTTGAATTTTACTTTAAAGTTGAGGTGAAAACGCCCCCCTAAATCTAACACACAAAGAGCAATCGATTCATCCATTGGGACATAGAAACCGTAACGTTGAATTCCTTTTTTTTCTCCAAGAGCTTTTAACAAAACTTCACCGAGAGTTATACCAACATCTTCAACAGTATGATGTTCGTCCACATGAAGATCACCATCTACCTTTATGTTCAAATCAATATTTGCATGCTTAGAAATTTGCTCTAACATATGATCAAAAAAACCAACTCCAGTATTTATGCTAGACTTACCAGTCCCATCAATATTTACTGATATTTTTATTTTGGTTTCGTTAGTTGTTCTTGTTGCAGTTGCTGTTCGTTTTATTTTTTTCATAATATAGTAACTCATTCGTTTTACATTGTCATTCCCGAATGTTTTTATCGGGAATCCATTTCTTATAATTTTCTGGATTCCAAGTCAAGCTGGGAATGACAAAATTTAGAAATACTATTACAATAATTTACTTTCCTAACTCAAGATTTCACATAACACTTTTATAAACTTCCTATTCTCCCTCGGTGTTCCAACAGAAACACGTAAACAGTTTTCTAAATTTAGTTGATTACTTCTATCTCTAATTATAACCCCTTCTTTTGCTAATTGATTATAGATGATAGTTGCATTATTGATTTTGAACAAAATGAAATTGGCATCTGAAGGTAATATTTTTTTTACTTGCTTAATATTCTTTAACTCTTTAACTAGTTTTTCTTTTTCTTTGTTTAACTTTTTAACAAAATTATCTTTTTTCTTTATATTCGATAAAGCTTCTAGTATTGCATTCGTAGTTAGCTTACTTAAATTATACGGAGCTTTAATTTTAAACAAAAGATTTGTAATAAATTCATCTGCAATTGAATATCCACAACGCACTCCTGCAAGTCCCCATGCTTTGGAAAAAGTTCTCAAAATTACTAAATTTTTGTAATTCTTAATTTCATCTATAAATGAGTAATCATTTGCAAAGTCTATGTAAGCTTCGTCAATAACCACAATACCTTTGAAGCTTTTTACAACTTTAAGTACACCTTTTTTGCTTAATAAATTCCCAGTAGGATTGTTTGGAGAACATAAAAAAATAATTTTAGTATTTTTTTGAACTTCCCCTAAAGTAGATTCAACATTTATTTGAAATTTTCTATTTAGTGGTACGGATAAAATTTTGACATCATTTACACCGCAAGTAACTTTATACATTCCATAAGTTGGCTCTGTAATCAAAACAGAATCTTTACCAGGGTTACAAAATATTCTAATAAGTAAATCTATTATTTCATCTGAGCCAACTCCTAAAAACAATTTGTCTTTTTCAACACCTAGATACTTCCCTAGTTTTTCTCTAATTTTATTTTGAGATGGGTCTGGGTAACGGTTAAGTTGTAAATTGGTTTTGTCAGCTACAACCGAACCTAAACTATTTTCATTTGCATCAAGTAGAATCCCTTCTAAAAAAGAATCTCTTGCGGAAGTGTATGGACTTAGCCTCAGAATATTTTTTCTAACTAATTTCTCTATCATTGTTCTAGTCTTATTTTAACAGCGTTTGCATGAGCTTGTAATTTTTCAGTTTCTGCTAATTCAATTACTGTTTTAGAAATATTGGTTAATCCTTTTTTTGACAACTCCTGAAAAGTTATTCCTTTCATAAATTGTTCAACTGAAACTCCACTAACCGATTTTGCATAACCATAAGTTGGAAGAGAATGATTTGTTCCAGAAGCATAATCACCAACACTTTCAGGGGAATACTCACCAACAAAAACTGAACCGGCATTTTGAACTTTTGACAAATACGATTTTACATTTTTAAAATTCATGATTAAATGTTCAGGTGCATAAGCATTGCTAAAATTAATAGCTTCATTCAAATTGTTAAAAATAATTGAATAAGAATTTTTAAGTGTTTCTTTGACAAAAGATTTTCTTGGAAGTTCTGCCAGTTGAGTTTTGATTTCTTCTATTACTTTGTTTACTAAAACTTTACTTGTTGTACAAAGTATAACTTGCGAATCATTTCCATGTTCAGCTTGCGAAAGTAAATCCGCAGCAATAAATTTTGGATTAGCTGAAGCATCTGCTATAACTAAAACTTCACTTGGTCCAGCTAACATATCTATTGTACATCCGTTGGGATCAATACTAGCAAGGGCTTTGGCTGCTGTAACAAATTGATTTCCAGGGCCAAATATTTTATCAACTTTATTTGTTTTCTCAGTTCCGTAAGCCATCAAACCAATTGCTTGAGCTCCGCCAACTTTATAAAACTCCATTATTCCTAAATATTTGGCAACAAATAAAACTTCATTACTTAAATTTTTATTAGTTGGGGAACATACAACTATTCGTTTACATTTTGCAATAATTGCTGGAATTGCTAACATCAGTAATGTAGATGGCAAAATCGCAGATCCACCAGGAATGTAAAGCCCAACATTTTCAATTGCTCTAAATTCTCTAGAGCATTTTATTCCAGACATTGTTTCAATAGAATATTTTTTGGGTAACTGTTGTCTGTGAAATTTCCTAATGTTTTGAGTTGCTACTTTAACAGCTTTTTTAAATTCGTTTGAAATTAATTTTTCACTTTTCTCAAATTCTTTATTAGTTACTCTAATTTTAGTTGAGGAAAACCCATCAAACTTTTTAGCATATTTTAAGATACTTTTAAAACCATTCTTTTTTATATCGCTTAATAGTGGCTTAACAATTTTATAGGTGTTTTCCATATCTATTGCTGGACGCTCCAACAAAGATAGTTTTTTCTTTTTACTTAGTTTATTATATTCAAATATTTTCATTAGTTTTTATATCCTGGATTTCCGAAAAGACATTCAGAAATGACACAAAATTATATTAGTCATTCTCAGCCCCGCTTAAAACACGGGATAAACTATGACTGGGAATCTTCTCTTCTTGTTTTGATAATTGTTTATTATACTTTATTTCAATTCTATAAAATAATATTCTCAATTGGCATAGATAAAATCCCAGAAGCTCCTGCAGCTTTTAGGTCTTCATTTATATCCCAAAATTTATCTTCTTTTATAACTGCGTGAACTGCAACCAGACCTTTATTTGAAAGTGGTAGCACTGTTGGACTTTCCAATGATGGAATTATTTCTATAATTAGTTCTAGCGAACTCTTTGGAACATTCATCATAATGTATTTAGATTTTTTAGCTTTCAGTGATGAATCAATTCTCATCATCAATTTATCAAAAATCATTTTTAACTTCGGATTTTCATCCAACTTTTTACTCTTTATTAAAACAGCTTGAGAATCAATTATGTTAAATGATTTTTTTAATTTATTTAACTTTAGAGTATTTCCTGAAGAAACTAAATCACAAATATAATCTGCGACACCAAGCGAGGGAGCAATTTCAACCGAACCACTAAGTTCAATTACCTTGGCGTTTATTTTCTTTTCCTTTAAATAGTTATTCAAAATATTTGGGTACGATGTTGCAATTGTTTTGTTTTCTAAATCTCCAATATTTTGCAACTCATCCTTTTCAGGAACTCCCATCATCAATGAACATTTACCAAATCCTAATTTTTTAATCGGTTCAACATCTAATCCTTTTTCCAACATTTCATTTTCGCCAACAATACCAATGTGAGCAACATTGTCTTGAACATATTCCGGAATGTCGTCATCTCTCAAAAACAAAACATCTAAATTAAAATTTGATGCACTCACAAATAATCGATCTTGAAAATTCTCAATTTCAATTCCACAACTTTTTAGCAATTGCATTGATTTTGTATTTAGTCTTCCTTTTTTTTGAATTGCTATTTTTAAATTTTCACTCATAATTTTTCCTATAAATAAAAAACCCCAACTTATGTCGGGGTTTTATGTAAATCAAATATTTTATATTAGTCACCGACACTCATTAAATAAGTATGTATGATGGTGGCGATGTGTTTTTTTATATTTATTCATTTGTGATACAAAAATACTTAGATTATTTATAAAAACCATTTTTTATTTGTATCTACCCTATAAATAATTATTAAATTATTTCAGTATGCATTATTATGGATATTTCCTATTCTAGATTCTTTGTGATAACTTAATATATTTTTATATTTAAGATTGTTTTTGTAAAAATTATAACTTAAGAAATGCTTATAATTATTTCTTATTTAGTTTCTTCTATTTTTTAACAAACGAGGTTACAATGAAAAATTATATTCCAATCTTACTTGTTATAGTAAGTTTATTATTTACAAGCTGTCAAAGCAAACCAACAATTAGAGGAAGTGGTACTTCTTCATCCGAAGATAGAGTTTCCGGTTTTATAAATCAAATTGTTGTAAATGGTGATTTTGAAATTGATATAACTTGTGGTAAAACTAATAGCATTAAAGTGGAAGCAGAAGATAATATTCTACCTTTAGTCGAAACAATATTTGAAGGTGAGAGATTAACAATTTCTACAAAAGAAGAAATTACGGCTTTGAAAATTATTAAAATTATTGTTACACTTCATTCTTTAGAAGAAATTGATTCTGATGGTAAAAGTAAAATTACAATTCATTCTATTGACTCTGATGAACTAGAAGTTATAGTAAACGAAGAAGGTGTTATTGAACTTGATGGGAAAGTTGACGAACTAAATATAAATATAGATGACGAAGCAAAAGTTTTAGCAAAAAGTTTACTTTCCAAAGTTACAAACGTAAATATTTACGGCGATGGTATGGCAGAAGTACATGCAAGAAAATATTTTGATGCTCAAGTGAAAGGAAAAGGAGTTGTGAATTATTGGGGAGATCCTGAAGAAATTAGAATTAGTGCTTCCGGTGGAGGAAGTGTTAATAAAAAATAAAGTATTGAATATTATTTTTATGAATCTTTACACTATTTAACCTTCGAGGTTTTTAGAGATTATGAATACTTTAATAAATACTATTTTCTTTATTTCAGTACAACCAAATTTATCCCAGTAAAACCTCGAAGGTTTTTCTTCACACATAATATTTTAGATAAATTATAAATTTTCAATGAATAAATTTGAATTAGTATCAACATATAAACCATCCGGAGATCAGCCTGAAGCTATTAAGCAATTGACGGAAGGAATTCTTGCTGGAGATAAACATCAAGTTCTGTTAGGTGTAACTGGTAGTGGAAAAACTTTTACAGTTTCTAATGTTATTGCAAAACTTAACAAACCAACTTTAATCATTTCGCACAATAAAACTTTAGCAGCACAACTTTATTCTGAGTTCAAGTCTTTCTTTCCAAATAACTCTGTTGAGTTTTTTATAAGCTATTACGATTACTACCAACCCGAAGCTTATGTTGTTAAGCGTGATCTATACATAGAAAAAGACTTTTCCGTAAATGAAGAAATTGATAGACTAAGACTTAAAACAACTACATCACTTATTGAGGGAAGAAACGACGTAATTATTATTGCAAGCGTAAGTTGTATTTATGGAATTGGGGCTCCTGATCAATATGCAAAGCAGATAATCTTTCTAAAAAAAAATCAAACTATTGAACGAAAAGATTTACTTCGTTTACTAATTGATATTTACTATACCCGAAATGACGTTGAGTTTACAAGAGGAACATTCCGTGCAAGAGGAGATGTTGTAGAAATAATTCCGGCTTACCAATATGATGAAGCAATTAGAATAGAGTTTTGGGATGATGAAATTGAAAAAATATCTTTGGTTGATGCAGTAACCGGAGATTATATTAAGGAAGTTGAATCCGTTCCTATTTATCCAGCAAAATATTTTGTTACAACCAAAGACCAAGTAACACGTGGGATAAGAACAATAGAGGTTGAACTAAAAGAAAGGTTAGAAGAATTTTGGACTGAAGAAAAATACTTAGAGGCTCAAAGACTTGAGCAACGAACTCGGTATGATATTGAGATGATGAGAGAAATTGGATATTGTTCAGGAATAGAAAATTACTCTAGACACATGGATGGAAGAGAACCTGGATCGAGACCATCTTGTTTGTTCGATTATTTTCCAAAAGATTTCCTTTTAATAATTGATGAGTCTCATGTTACACTTCCACAAATTAGAGGAATGTACAAAGGAGACAGATCTAGAAAAGAAACTTTAGTCGAATACGGTTTTAGACTTCCTTCTGCAATTGACAACAGACCTTTAAAGTTCGAAGAATATGAAGGTCTTACAAATCAAGTTATATATTTAAGTGCAACTCCCGGAGATGCTGAGTTAGAGCAAACGGGTGGAGTTTTTGTTGAACAAATTATACGTCCTACTGGTTTGTTAGATCCTGAAATTGAAATTAGACCAATAAAAACTCAAATTGATGATTTGATTGGAGAAATTAAAGATAGAGTAGTAAAAAGTGAACGAGTGTTAGTTACTACTTTAACAAAAAAAATGGCTGAAGATTTATCTGACTATTTAGATAAACTAAATATTAGAGTTCGTTACATTCATAGCGATGTTGTTACTATGGAACGTGTTGAAATTATTAGAGATTTGCGTATTGGAGAATTTGATGTTTTAGTAGGAGTAAATTTATTAAGAGAAGGATTAGATTTGCCGGAAGTATCACTAGTAGCAATTATTGATGCTGATAAAGAAGGATTTTTAAGAAGTGAACGCTCGTTAATGCAAACTGCTGGTAGAACTGCAAGAAATGCAAACGGAAGAGTAATTATGTATGCGGATGTTCTAACAAAATCTATGGCAAAAACAATTAACGAAACAAATAGAAGAAGAAAAATTCAACTCGCCTATAACAAGAAGCACAACATTACTCCAAAAACAATTTTTAAAAGTAGAGAAGAAATTCTTAACTCAACTTCCATTGCAGATATGAGGAAGAAAGAACCGAAATATGAAACTGAATTCACAAGAGTTGCAGAACCAGTTTTGAAATATATGAGCAATGAACAAAAGAAAGATTTAATTGAACAGCTTGAAGAAGAAATGGTTACTGCTGCAAAAGATTTAGAATTTGAAAGAGCTGCATCTTTAAGAGATGAAGTTGAGAAGCTTAAAACAATGATGAAGTAAATTTCTCTAATTTATAAAAAATGCCATGCACTTTTTTCAGTTGATGAAGTGCCTGGCATTTGCAAAATTTAACTTCAGTCGCTAAAGAAAACTCATCTCATTTATAATTTTATCATTATTATTTTTAATTCGTATTGTCTTAATCAATTTTAGATTTTCTTTAACTTCAAAAATATTCTGACCCCCAAATAAATTTATTTTATTCTGAGTTATTAAATTTTCTTTCGTAATTATTTCTAGAATCAACTCTTCATCCAAATGAGAAAATAAAGATAAAACCGAAAATGAATCATTTATTTTTATTAGCGTTGGTTTTGTTGAAACACTTGCATTCTCTTTTAACAAACTTAAAAATGGAACGTTAATTACAAACTTCTTACATACATCAGTTTCATTCCACAACCTATCTACTTTGCCAACACTATATTTGTATTGTAGTTTTTTAGGATTTGCAAACTTTAATCTCAATTTATTTTTGCTTAATGAAATTAGCTTAGTGGTGAATATACTGTCACTTTTATAATTGTGTAAAGTAAAATATCTAGAATTATTATTATTTATATTTTCCCAATGTATCAAAACTTCGCTGTCGGAAAGTATTTTAGTTCCACATTCAAAATTTGTCTGTACTATTTCTTCTCTTATATTTTTCCAATCCATCTTTTGTGGAAAGACCATTTCAGTAAAATACGAATCATCAATGCTAGCAATGTGTTTGTATCTAAAAAAAGAAATTCCCGCTGCATTTATTTGTCGCGAATAATTTATCATTTCAGCGAGTTCATTTTTAACTTTGGGTTTATATGCAGCTAAACCTAAAACTATATTTTTACCATACGATTTTTTTACCCAATCATTTGCAAGTACATCAAACCTTGGGTTACGTTCAAACGACCAATAAATTTGTGGCGTTAAATAATCGACCAAACTTTCTTGTAACCACTTTTCTGTATCTTGATATACTGAGGAATATCCTTCCCAACCAATTGCTCCTTCTAAACTTTTTCTAATTCCAATTGGTGTTGCACCAATTTTTAAATATGGATTTACCGGACTAACTCTTTTATTAAATGATCGCAAAATCTCAGTAAGATTATTCCTTCGCCAATCGTCAATTGTTAATCCAAAGTTGTAATTTCTATTAGTTTTAAAATCATCAAAATCCTTATCTGGGTATCTGAAAAAATCTAAATGAATTCCTGCAACATCATAATTGCTAGAAATCTCCAAAAGAATTCTTGTTAAATATTCTTGCACTTCAGGTAAACCAGGGTTAAGCCAATAAGAAAGCTTTCCTTTGCTTCCCATTCTTCTAACTGTCCACTCGGGATGTAAATTTCTAATATGCTGAGGGTGCGATAAAATATTTTCATTCTCTCCGGTGAAACATCTTACCATATTAACCCAAGCATGAACTTCTAAGTCAAATTCTTTACCAAGATCAATTGCAAGCTGTAAAGGATCATACGGAAGATCATCGCCAACAATACCAGTAATATAAGGCGATGATGGCTCAAGCGAAGAGTTATATAAAACTGTTCCATTGCTTCGTACCTGAAAATAAACTGTGTTAAAATATTTAGATTTTAGATTCTGAAATATTTCTCGTAAAGCATTTTTTTGAGTTTGAATGTCGTAAGTTTTAGGAGGCCAATCAGCAGCAAAATTTGTTGTTAACCAAACAGCTCTGGTTTCGCGTTGGATTTGAGCAAGCGAAAGCTGGTGAGAAATAAAGAGATAAATTATAATAACTAATAATTTACGCATGACTTAAAAGTGTAAAATTCCTTTTTTAATTGAATCAACAACTGACTTTTTTGAAGCTGGAACATCAGTTAAAATATTCCCAATTTTATTGGTTATAACAAATCTAATTTCGTTTGCTCTATTCTTTTTGTCCTTTCCCATAATATTATAAATGGTAGTAACATTTACTTTCCTTAGTTTTATTCTGTTGCTAAATAGTAAAAGGAAGTCTAAATATTTTCTAAAATTAGATTCTGAAATAATGTTTAACTCTTTCGATAAATAAAGTGAGCATGTAATTCCAACAACAACTGCTTGTCCGTGTTTTAGTTTGTGGTTCTGTTCAACTTCAAAAGCATGGGCAAAAGTATGTCCTAAATTTAAAATCTTTCGTACACCACTTTCTTTTTCATCGGCAGAAACTACATTGCCTTTAAACTCAATTGACTTAATTATTACTCTTTGAATTGACGAAGGATTAAGAGAAAGCAAATTTTGAATATTATTTTTTACATAGTTGAAAAACTTTTCATCAGTTAAAAAACAATACTTAATTATTTCGCCAACGCCACAAAGTAATTCTTCTTTTGGTAATGTCTTAAAAAAATCAGTATCAATTAAAACTAATTCCGGTTGATGAAATGAACCGATTATGTTTTTTGTATTGCCAAAATTTATTCCAGTTTTTCCACCAACCGAACTATCAACAGCTGCTAGCAGCGTTGTTGGAATTTGAATGTATTTTATTCCTCGCATATAAGTTGCAGCAGCAAAGCCAGTAATGTCTCCAGTAATTCCACCACCAAGTGCAATTATAATTGAGTCTCTACTAAAATTATTTTTTATTAGTGTTGAATGAATTTTGCTAAGTGTCTCAAACGATTTAGTTTTTTCAGAAGTAGCCAAAACTATTTTTTTGTAATTGGAATTGATACTGCTAAATGTTTTCTCAATTAATTTTGAATAATACTTATTAACATTTTTATCAATTACCAACAAAATATTGTTAGTAAGTTTTTCTCTTTTAAGAATTTTAAGTAATTGCACAAATGTATTTTTGCCTAAATATACATTGTACTCTTTGCCAGGTATTTTAATTTCTATTTTTTTCATTTAATAATTTATTTATTTGTTTTGCAAGTTTATCAACAGATTTCCCAATTGGTGTGTCATCAACTATAAAAACCATATCTGCTCTGTTATAATATTTTTCTCTTTCAGCTAACATCCCTTTTATTTTTTCTATAAAATCTTCTTTAGAATTTTCTTGGAGAACAAATTCTTTAAACAATGGTCTGTCTGTTTTTCTACGTATTCGTTTGTAAATTATTTCCGGACTAACTTTTAAATAAACTAACTTTCCCGATTCAGAAATTATTTTATAATTTTTATCATTGTTCAATGCTCCTCCACCAAGAGCAACAATTACATTTTCAGTTTTAGAAAATTGCAATAACTTTTTTGTTTCAAGTTCTCTAAAATATTGTTCGCCTTTGGTCTCAAAAATTTCTGTAACTTTTATATTTTCTGCAATTTCAATTTCTTTATCAAGATCGTAAAAATCCCACCCTAAAACATTCGCCAAAATGCTTCCAAGTGTGCTTTTACCACTTGTCATAAATCCGGTTAAATAAATTCTTTGTATCATTTCTATAATTATAATTTTATTGCAAATATAGTTATTAGAAAGTAAAAAAAATATTATGAGTTAATAAAATGTATGCCTAAAATAACTAACACAACTTGGCTTGGAACTTGATTACATTTTAATTGTATATTTAAGCCTAAACATTTTAGTTTTTACATTAAATATCCAAACTATTAAGCCTTCTATGAGTTTAGAAAATCAACTATTATTTTTCCTTAGCACACTTGGTGCTTTTAATGGAATATTGCTCAGTCTCTATTTTATTTTCTTCATAAAACAAAAACGCTTATCAAATATTTTATTTGGTGTTTTGTTATTAACACTTAGCATTCGTATTGGCAAATCTGTTGTTTACCACTTTAATCATGACCTACTAAAAATATATTTGCAAATTGGTTTATCCGCTTGTTTTCTAATTGGTCCATCTTTGTATTTTTATTTATCTTCTGCGGTTAAGCAAATTGATAAAATTAGCAGAGGATGGAAACTGCATATCTCTCTATTATTGTTAGTTGTGATAGTGGTTGGTTTTATGTATCCGTATCAAGAATTTCCATTGTTTTGGAATCGTTATTTTGTAAAAGCTATTTATACAGTTTGGATAGGTTATATAATTCTCTCGGGTTTTGTAATAAGAAATATTTTCTTTAGCCTTTTTAGCAAAAAAGACATAATAAGTCTTGTTGATAAATGGTTGTTAGGTGTTTACATAGGGAATGTAATTGTTGCACTGGCATTTACTTCATCTTTTATTTCATCATCTGCACCCTATATTTCTGCTCCTATATTATTTTCATTTGCATTTTATTTGTTAGTATTCTTTTTAGTGTTTCAAAAAAACAGAGATGTAATATTTTCTGAACCTCAACAAAAATATTCTAATAAAAAGATAAGTGAAGAAGAAGCAAGCTTACTATTAAATAAACTTAATCAAGTAATGAATGAAAAAGAATTATATAAAAATCCGTATCTTAAATTAAATGATGTGGCAAAAGAACTAAATATTTTAGGACATCGTTTATCTCAATTATTAAATGACAACTTAGGCAAAAGTTTTTCATCGTTTGTAAATGAATATAGAATTGAGGAAGCAAAAAAGCTATTAAACTCCAATGACCATTACACTTTAGAAGCAATTGGTTTTGATGCTGGCTTTAGTTCTAAGTCAGCTTTCTACTCAACCTTCAAAAAATTTACAAATACAACCCCAGCCGGATACAAGAAAAATTTAGTATAAAATCAATTTTCCATTCCAGTATTATAATTCAGTACTATTTAATTACAACGTAACAACATAATTATATAGCTTTTAATGATATTCACATAAGTAATTGAATACATAAAATATCATAAGGAGCTTGTATGAAAAAATATCTGTTTTTGCTTTGCTTATTTTCTATTAGTGTTTTTGCTCAGGAAATTCCTTCCATAATATTTCAAGATGTAGAAATTAATATCGATGGACAACTAAACGAAGATGTATGGAGCACCTTACCTGAACATACAAATTTTTCTAATTATTATCCGGACAATGGAGAGAAAGCTAAAAGACAAACATTTGTAAAAATGTTTCATAACGGAAAAAGTTTATTTGTTAGTGCAGTTTATAATGATACTACTTCTGAAACTCAAATAAGTTCTCTTAAGCGAGATGGTTTTTACGGTGGTGGAGACGCATTTACAATAATAATAGATCCATATAACAAGCAGCAAATTGGTTATTATTTTGCAGCCAATATAGAAGAGGCACAAACAGATGCACTGATTGAACCATTGGAAAATGGATTCTTAATTAACAAGAACTGGAATGCTATTTGGAATTCGAGTACTTCAATAAAGGGAAATCAAAAATATTATGAAATGGAAATACCATTAAAAATTTTAGGTTTTGATTTTAATAATCCAACTTTTGGAATTCAATTTTACAAAAGAAATATAAAGTTAAATGAATGGACAATTTTTAAACCAGTTGGTTCTGAATTTAGACTTTTTGATTTACGTTTTTTTAGTCCATTTACAATGGAGAATCTTTCAGAAATTAGGACAAACAAACTTTCGATTATACCTTCACTTACCATTAATCATTTTGCTGAAAATAAAACAAATACAAATGAAACTTCTTTTAAGCCTAGTTTAGATTTACAATACAATTTAAGTTCTTCATTAAAATTGGATGCAACAGTCAATCCAGATTTTTCACAAATAGAAGTTGACCAACAAGTAACTAACCTAACACGTTTCGCTGTTAACTTTCCGGAGAAAAGAAATTTCTTTTTAGAGAATAGTGATTTGTTTTCTAATTTGGGTGTTCAAGGTGTAAATCCGTTTTACACAAGAAAAATAGGTGCTTCAAGTAATATTCAATTTGGATTAAAACTTTCCGGCAATGTTGGTACAAATACTCGTCTTGGTGTTTTAAGTGTTCAAACCGAAAAAAATAAAAACCAAGAAAACAATAACTATGGTGCTTTTGTAGTTAAACAAAAAATATCAAGTCAGTTTAGTGCTACTGGTTTTTTAATAAATCGTCAAACAACAGATAACTTTAAAATTCTAGATAATTATAATCGAGTGGTAGGAATAAATTTAAATTATATATCAAAGAATAAACAATGGAATGGATTAGTAAATTACGGAAAGAGTTTTACAACCAACATTTCAGATAAAAACAATTTCTTTAACACAGATATTTGGTTTACTAATAAAGAGACGTATATAAACCTATCAGCCAAAAAAGTGGGAAGAAATTATATTACAGATGTTGGCTTTGCACCAAGGTTAAATATTTACGATGCGAAAAATAATATTTTAATTAAGGAAGGTTTTCTAAATTTTAATTCTACTGTTGAACTATCAACATTTCCTAAAAATTCAAAACATATTTATTCCTATCGTTATTTCTTCTTTAGTAACAACACATATCTTGATGAGAATAAAAAAGTTAGTCAATCAACTACTTTTTTTAATAATGCTCTCTTTCTAAAAAACTCTTCTTCTATTTATGCAAATATTTATCACGACTTTGTAAATCTAAAATATGGATTTGACATATTACGAAACGGAAATTATATAGAACCAAATAATTATAATTTTATTTCTTCTCAAGTAGGATATAATTCTATCAGAAATAAAAAAGTGTTTTACAATTTAGCTTTTAGGTATGGTTCATATTATAAGGGAACTCGTACTCGTTTTTATTCAAATCTTGGTTATCACTTACTGCCTACAGCAAACTTAGAAATCTCTTATGAGATAAATAAAATTGACTTAAACGAATTGGGGAATAAAATTTTTCATCTTGTAAACTTTTCGGGAGAAATATTTTTCTCTAACAAACTAAACTGGACAACTTACATTCAATACAATACTCAACGTAATAATTTAAATTTTAATAGCCGTCTTCAGTGGGAATATGAACCATTGTCGTATGTTTACTTGGTTGTTACAGATAATTATGATAAAAATATTGAACTTCAAAATTGGGGTGTTGCACTAAAAGTTAATTATAGATTGGACATATAAAACATTAATTTTCTTTCGTAAATTTATAAATCTAATTTTCAGAATTTATGAAAGAAAACATTTATGGTTGATACACAAAAAATAATTATAGTTGGCGATAGAGTTTTAATTAAGCCTGAAACAAATTTAGACAAAACCAATAGTGGTCTTTACCTTCCACCCGGAGTACAAGAAAAAGAAAAGGTGCAAGGTGGATACATAATAAAAGTTGGTCCGGGTTATCCAATTGCTTCCGCACAATTTGATGATGAACCGTGGAAAGAAAAGAAAGACAACAACTACATTCCGCTACAAGCAAAGGAAGGTGATTTTGCTATTTTTATTCGTAAAGATGCAATAGATATTGAGCTTGATAAAGAGAAACTTGTAATAGTTCCACAATCTGCTGTGCTGTTGTTGATGAGAGATGAAGAGCTTTTTAATTGAATCTTAATCTTGTTATTAGAAAATAATTCTATTATTTTACACAGAATAATATTGGAAAGATAAATTATGGACATAAAGCAAATAAATAAAAAGATAGAAAAAATGTCGCCTGATTTATTGTCTGAAGTAATGAACTATATTGATTACTTAATGCATAAATCTACAGTTATTTCCAAAACAAAAAAGCCATTTGATTTTTCTTGGGAAGGTGGCTTAAATGAAATATCAAAAGAATATACTTCTATTGAGTTGCAACATAAAGCTTTGGAATGGCGTTAGTGTATTTATTAGATACAAATATTTTCCTCGAAATTTTATTAAAACAAGAGAAAAGTGATATTTGTAAAACATTTATAACCTCTCATTCTGACCAAATATTTATTTCAGATTTTTCGCTTCATTCAATAGGCATAATACTTTTCCGTCATAAAAGCCACGACATATTTAATGATTTTATCAGAGATATGATTTCAAAAATAAGAATATTAAATCTTCCATCATCTGAATACGGTAAATTATTTCACTCCTCTACAAAATACAAATTAGATTTTGACGATTTCTATCAATACATAATTGCAAAACAATATGACTTACAAATCGTAACAATGGATTCAGACTTTAAGAAAATTAAAGATATAAAAATAAACTTTCTCTAAAATTATCTCCATTTCTAATTTGTAGTACATTAAAATAAATCATTCTTTGTTATTAAGTCATTCCATTTTTTGCAAATGGTTTGTCGCCAAGATGTTGTATATAAAAACAAATAGGAAATCAATTTGGAAAGTATAGAAAAAGAATTATTAGAATTTATTCAATCTTTTGAAAACAAGGTTGTTGATTTAAGTAGAGAGTTGGGGCTTGCTAATTTCGATGCTTCTATTTCCGGAGAAGCTAACGAGTTTAAGAGAACAGCAGAGTTAGAACTTGAACTTAAAAAAGTTTTTTCAAATAAAGAAGATTTTGAAAAGCTGAAAAAGTTTAAAGCATCTGAGGAAATAAAGAATGATGTATTGTTACGAGAGTTAGAAATTCTTTTTAACTCTTTTGCTGAATATCAAATTGATGAAGATCTTCTAAAAAGAACTGTTGACCTTTCAAGTAAAATTGAACAAACATTTTCTACTTTCCGAGCAGAAGTAAACAATAAAAAATTAACAGATAATGAAATTGATAAAATTTTAGAGACATCAAAAAATTCGACTGAACTTGAAGAAACGTGGAAAGCCAGTAAACAAATAGGCAAGCAAGTTTCTGGTGATGTTATCCGACTTGTTAAATTAAGAAATGAAGCAGCTAAAAATTTAGGCTATAAAAATTATCATCAAATGAGTTTGATTCTTAGTGAACTTGACCCAGCTTATATGGACAAGTTATTTGACGATCTTGATGAATTACTGCAACCTAAATTTAAGAGTCTAAAAGGAGATATTGATAATTACCTAAGTACTTATTACAATGTTAAAAAAGAAAGCTTAATGCCATGGCATTATCAAGATAAATTTTTTCAACAAGGTCCTAAAATTTACAATCTAGATTTAGACAAATTTTACGAAGAAGCAAATATTGAAAAACTAACTCAAAATTATTTTAATGGAGTTGGTTTAGAGATTGATGATATGCTTGCCAAAAGTGACTTGTACGAAAAAGAAGGTAAGTACCAACACGCATATTGCACTGCTATTGATAGAGATGGAGATGTTAGAGTGCTTTGCAACATTACACCAAGTTACAAATGGATGGGAACGATGCTCCACGAATTTGGACACGCTGTTTATGATAAATATGTTAATCCTAAATTACCTTGGCTGTTAAGGGAACACGCTCACATTTTTACAACTGAAGCAATTGCAATGTTGTTTGGTCGTTTTGCATCCAGTCCAAATTGGATTAAAGAGATGCTTGATATTAGTAATAATATTAAAAATAAAATTACAGATGACTGTTCCAACACTTTAAAATTAGAACAGATTATTTTCTTTCGTTGGGTTCAGGTAATTTACCGTTTTGAAAAAGCTATGTTTGAAAATCCGGATAGAGAATTAAATTCTCTTTGGTGGGAGCTAGTTGAAAAATATCAAGGCTTGAAAAAACCAGAAGGAAGAAACGAACCGGACTGGGCTTCCAAAATTCATATTGCACTTTATCCGGTTTACTATCATAATTATATGATGGGTGAATTGTTAGCTTCACAATTATATTTTTATATTAACGAAAAAGTCCTTGGCAACTCTGACGATCAACTATCTTCGTTTGTTAACAAAAAAGAAGTTGGGGAATATTTAAAGAATTTGTTTTTCTCTTATGGCTCAATTTACAAGTGGGATAAACTAATTAAGACTGCTACGGGAGAAGAGCTAAGTATTAAACATTGGATTAAACAATTTGCAAATGAGTAATTTCAATCCACTTACCAAAAACCTTTAATGAAATTTGATAACTTTTCTATTAAACAATTATTAATTCTTCTTGCAACAGCCATTGCTTCCATGTTGCTTTCCGGTCAAGTGGAGTTTTGGTTACCAGAAAATTCACATATGGATTTGAATAAATATTTTGGTATGGCAGAAGCTTTTCCGTCCCTAAATACTAACATTGTAAAACCATTTGTCTTTAGAATAATTTCTCCTTGGCTCGCTGGTTCACTGCCATTTTCTATTCCTATAAATTTTTATATCCTAAACTTTATTTCTTTAATTTTATTTTCTTTTGTCTTCTTCCTTTTCTTGATTGAGCATAAAATTGATTCTACAATTGCTTTGGCTCTAACAATTTGCTTCCAATTAAATCGTTACTTTTTCCAATTTCTTTCTTGGGATTATTTCCATCTAACAGATTCACTTTCTTATGTGATTTTATTTTCTTCTTTTATTTTGCTCCGAAAAAAAAAGTGGTTGCCATTATTTTTAATATTACCTCTCGGAATATTGGTTAAAGAATATGTTGTCTTAATTATTCCGGTGGGATATGCATATTTATTTTTACATAAATCTTCAAAAAATGAAATTATAAAATTTTCCATTCTTACATTCCTAATGGCTATTGTCTTTCTAGGAATAAGAGTATTAATAAAAGCGGAAAGTGGTGAAAGTTTATTTTCGCAATATATTACACAAGTAGTTTACTATTCAAATCCAATTGCTTTATTGAAAAGATTCATTGTACCGTTTACACCTTTTGGGTTGTTGCCAATTATTTTCTATAAAGATATTTATAGATTTTTTGTAAAGCACAAATATTTATTTGTTTACTTTTTATCAGTTCTAGCAATAACTTTTTTTGGAGAGCCAGAACGTCTGATTGCTCCCTTAGCCCCAATACACTTTACGTTCCTCGGTTTCTTACTTCAAAACACATTTAGCAATGGTCACTATTTCTATTCTAAAAAAGTAACACTAATAACCATAATAGGTTTAAGTTTCTTGTCTTCTTTTTATCATCTTTGGGGAATTGTTAAATTTCCAAATAGTACTTTTACTATAATTAGCACTATTTTATTATCAGTTACAACAGTACTGTTTTTTATTTTCTTAAATAGAAAAAATCAAATTAAGATTGACTATAAATCCAACCAATAAGAAAACTTAGCAAGAAAAATATTATTAGTTTCTGCATCTAGTAAATTTGAAAAATCTCTGCCAAATTGTAGCTCACCAGGATTAAGTTCATTCTCTCTATCTTGAGACCAAACCAAATAAAATATTGAGCCAGGCATTGCTTCCCATCTTAGAACAATAGTTCCTCGTAAAGATTTAAAATTAAAATTAGGATTATCAAAGGTGAATGGCTCGGATGAACCACTGCCATCAGCATCAACTATATATTCTTCATCGTTATTATCATAAGAAATTGTTGATCCATTTTCTCCATAATTGTTAACATCAATTGTACTTGGTTTAGCTAACTCTTTAAAGTTAGAATAACTACCAACTGCAATTAATGGTTGTATGTAAAGTTGTAAACTAAGAGTTGGTGTAAATGACCAATTCATTCTAATACTTGTTGAAAAAGATTTTTGATCTAATTCAGCAAACACGTAACGTTTACCAAAAGTGCTGGTTGCAAAAGTATCATCAAATTTTCCAACCCATTGTGTTGTGTTAAAATCCTTAGAGTATTCCGGTTCAATACTTAATGAAAGCTGCGTGTTTGGTTTCCACTCAGTTTCAAGACTTATAGAATATCCATTTCCACCTAATCTATCGGTTTTATAATTGCCACTTAATTCAAAAATTAAATCTTTTCTTCTATCTGACGAAGCTCGTCCTCCGAAGAAAAACCAGAAAGGTGATTTTGCTAGTGGACCTCCTCTTGTCAATCTTTTTGAAAATCTTTCGGTATTGATTCCGGTTTCAAAACCAAAAGTGTAGTAATTTTGAAATTCAAAGAAACCGAAAGCAGCATACATATTATTTGTCAGATTTCCCTCATAATCATAATTTCTTGCTTGAGCGGCATATAAAAATTTTCTTCTAAATATACTGTCAGGTTCAAACCAACGATAACCCAAAACAAGATGTCCATTGATTTTATCTGTGGGCCATTGAAAACCTAAATCATTATTTTCAAACCCAGGGGTAACAGTACCAACGGCAGCGTTAACATAAAAATTTCCCTCTTGTTTATTTAGCATTACTCTCGAATAAATTCCTTTCAAAGAAGTTCTGTTCGTGTCAAGCGTATTGTAAGTTGCATCTGGTCTTTGAAAATATCTAATTGAGCTCTTTTGCAAATTTGTAATTTGTTCTTTTGTACCATCAACATAAGAGCCAACAGCATAACCTGTAAGAACATAAACTTTTCCAGTATCTAAAAATGTCCAGCCATCTAAACCAAAAGTATATGCTTGTTTGTTTAATTTATTTTTTAGATTATCAGTTCTTAAATCTCTATTAACCCCAGTAAACATAAAGCCTAAAGATTGGCTTCCTTTGTTAAATTCTTTTTGGGAACGCAAAACTCCATAATGAGTAAGTGGTTCAACTTCATGTTCTGTGTGCACTCCTTTATTATCAAGGGTTGCATAGGTTCTTTCAGTTGTTGCACTAACTGCTCCAAGTGACCAAGTATCATCAATTTTTCCAGTAAGTTTTGCTGCGCCAAGAATTCTTGTCTTTGTTGGACTATCTACAAAATCATTATCAGAAGTACTTCCTTGGGGCGACCTACCAATTCTTCTTGAATAAAAAAGTTGTGGATTCCCAAAATTGAACCCCCAATTATTATTTGCTCCACCTTGTCCAAAAGAAAATAGATTCTGTCCCTCAATAAAGAATGGTCTTTTTTCATCAAAGAAAGTTTCAAAAGCTGAAAGATTAACAACAGCAGGATCAACTTCTACTTGACCAAAATCTGGGTTAATAGTTGCATCCACATTAAAGTTGCTTCCAATACCAATTTTAAGATCTACACCTAAAGACGTTTCATATTGATTACTTTTATAGAATGGGTCTTTGTCATTATGTTTTAAGTAACTAGCTTTTTGAACAATGTAAGGCAACACTTCTATTCTTTGTTTTAGCTTTATTCCATTAAGTCCAACCAAGTCTGGAAATTTAGAAATAAAAACACCTTCTTTTCTTGGTATCATTTTATAAAAAGAGTTTTCTCCATTTCTTTTTATATCTCTATTTAAATTTATTCCCCAAACCATTTCTTCAGCTTCTTTAAATCTTAATTGAGAAAACGGAATTCTCATTTCTAGTATCCATCCGTCATCGTCAATTTGAGTTTTAACTTCCCAAATTCCATCCCAAGAGGTATCATCCCAGCTATCATTAAACATTGTCCCATCTGCAACTGAGCCACCAGCATTTACTGCAAAGAAAAATCCGTTCCTATCATCATTGTAAGTATCTAAAAATATCCAAAACCAATCGGATTGAACAATGTTATCTCTTCGCATCAGAGTTCTATCAATTAATTCTGGATTTGTATCGTAAAGCTTTCCAGCTACATAAAAATTATTGTTGTCATAAGCAATCCATATTTCCGATTTTTGAGATGCTGGTTTACCTTCGTCTGGTTCTCTTTGTGTAAAGCCAGTATTGGGTTTTGTTTTCCAAACAGACTCATCTAAAATTCCATTTAGGTTTATTTTTTCTGTTGTTCTATGTGCAGTTATATTTGGAACTTCTGTTGACTTGGATTGCGAAAATAAAAGTGAGCTATATATAATAAGCATAAGGGCAGTTATCTTCTTCATTTGTTCCTTTCTTTCTATAGTAAACGTAATAAAATTATTTATATTGTATTGACGAATGTTGTGAAGCTTTTGTTACAAATTTCCATTTAGTTAATAGACGGATTAAAATAGTAAAGGTTGTGTTACTAAGTAAAACTATTTAGTATTTACAATTATAATTAACAAAGTTTAACTCTATAAAGTTCTAATCAAAATAGGAGCAAAAGTGAAAAAAACAATTCTAATCTTTCTTGTAATTTTCTTTTCCTCAACACTTTCATATTCCCAAAACTCTTTTGATGTTAAGACGCTTGACAAATACATTGAAGCTGCAATTGAAAAATTCAATCTTCCCGGTTTATCTATTGGGATTGTAAAAGATAGTGTTATAATATTTAACAAAGGCTATGGAGTTAAAGACGTTCGCAAATCTGCAAAAGTAAATGTTGATACTAAATTTGGAATTGCTTCACTCAGCAAAGCTTTTACAAGTGCTTCAATTGGAATGTTGGTTGATGAGGGAAAGTTAAATTGGAATGATAGAGTTATTGACCATTTGCCGGAATTTAAATTATACGATTCATACATAACGCGTGAAGCAAGAATTGTTGATTTACTTTCTCACAGAATTGGTTTAGCTACATTTGATGGAGACCTCCTTTGGTACGGAACAAATTATTCAAGAAGTGAAATTGTTAAAAGAATTAGTAGGCTTCCAGTAAAAAATAGTTTCAGAAGTAAATACGGTTACCAAAATATTATGTTCATTGTTGCCGGAGAAGTGATTGAAAAAGTTAGCGGAAAAACTTGGGAAGAGTTTGTACAAGATAGAATTTTAACCCCCCTAGAAATGGGTAATACAACCGTTAGTAATTCAGAATTTACGCAAGCCTCAAATGTTGCAATTCCTCACATGAATAAGAAACCTTTAGAATTTATTAACTATGATAACTCAGGTCCAGCCGCTTCATTAAACTCATCAACTTCTGATTTACTAAAGTGGTTACAATTTTGGTTGAATGAAGGTGAATGGAATGGCAAACAATTATTATCAAAAAAATCTTTAGGAAAATTTTAACAGCACATACAGCTATAAATGCCGGACCAGGAAAAGAAATTGATGGAACTCATTTTGTGGCTGCAGGTTTAGGCTGGTTTTTTTATGATTATTCAGGACGAAAAGTAATTGCACACGGTGGTGGACTAATTGGGTTTATATCTCAAATTACATTTATACCAGAAGACAAAATAGGAATTATTGTTTTAACAAATGATGATGCAAGAGTTAGCAGTGCAAGAGTTAGCAGTGCAATTGTTAAGAAAGTTACAGATTTGTTTCTGAATGAAAAAAATACGGATTATGTAGAAATTGAATTTCAGAAAAAAATTAAAAAGGAAGAAAAACTAAAATTTACAAAAGAAAAAAGAGATAGCCTTAGACAAAAAGAAACAGCTCCAAGTTTACAATTAGAAAAATACGTTGGAGTTTATAATGATAAAATGTATGGCGATGCAGAAATTAATTTCACTGACAACAAATTAACCTTAACACTTTTGCCAACAAAAATATTATTCATCAGCGAAATGAAACATTGGCATTTTGATACATTTAGAATAAAATTTAATGATGATTTTCTACCAGAAGGATTTGTAACATTTAGCTTTGATTCAAATGCTAACATAAAAAGTTTTAAAATTGATTTACCTAATCCCGATTTTCATTTTTACAATTTAGAGTTTGAAAAGAAAGATTGATTTTATTTTTCGTAACATCGATTAGTAATCGGCGAATGTTTTTGATTTTTATTTTATACTTTCATTCAAAAAACTAATTCTTAAAATATGTAAATCATCATAACTAACCGTTTCTTTTAACTCATCAAAAACTGGTTTTAGATAATTTATACCCAATTCATTAAAAATTTCAAAAGTTTCTTTTTGCTTTTCTTCACTTACATCAATTAACTCAACAAGCTTATCCGCATTGATATCATTACCTTCACGCACATAGGTTGTTAAATGAGCAATAACTGTTTTACTTTGTATCTTAAGTCCGCCAAGCAATTCCTCAAACGAATTACTTTGTTTATAAGCTTCGCCAATTTCAATGAATCGTTTTCCTTTTAGTGAGGTTCTTCTTTCTCTTTTTCTTCCACCACTTGCTTTTTCTTTTATTTGATTGGCTTCACAATGCTGTACAATAGAAGCCAAGAATATTTTACCATAACGTTTTAACTTACGCTCTCCAACTCCGTGTATGTTTACTAAAGCATCTTTTGTCTGCGGAAAGTATGTTGCCATCTCCATCAAAGTTTTATCTGGGAAAATAACATAAGGTGGAACGTTACTTTTATCGGCAAGTTGTTTGCGTTTGAATTTTAATTGTACAAATAACTCATTATCATAATCTAAACTAGTTTCTTTTTGAGTTTTATATTTAAATTCTTCGGCAACTAACTTTCCCCTAACACTATGTTTACCTTTAAGTAAATCAACTCCAAGCTCAGTAATTTTTAAGCTACCATATTCAAAATCTTTTTCAATTATATTTCTTTGGATGAACTGTCGCGAGAGATTTAGCCATTGAGCTTTACTAATGTCCTTGCCAATTCCATAAGTGGAAAGATTGTCGTGATTTTTATCAATTATTTTTTGAGATTTAGAGCCACGAAGAACATCAACAATATGCATTGTTCCAAATATCTCTCCGGTTCGTTTTATGCACGAAAGAAATTTTTGAGCTTCCGTTGTAACATCAACTAGGTCTTTTTCTTCCTTTTCACAATTGTCGCACATTCCACATTTTTCTTCTGCATAGTTTTCACCAAAATAATTTAGAAGTGGGACTCGTCTGCAGTTATATGCTTCTGCAAATCTAATTAATGATTCAAGATGCATTTTTGCAATTCGTTTTTCTCTTTCTTCTTTTTGATCTATAAAATAATTTATCTTACTAATATCTCCATAACCAAAAAGCAATAAGCAGTGAGCTCTTAAACCATCTCTTCCTCCACGACCAATTTCTTGGTAATACGACTCAATATTTTTAGGTAAATCATAATGAATTACAAAGCGAACATTTGGTTTATTTATTCCCATTCCAAAAGCAATTGTGGCAACAATAATTTGCACATCATCTTTAATAAACTCTTCTTGATGTTTTTTTCGATGAGCGGCCGAAAGTCCCGCGTGGTAAGGGCGAACGGAGTATTTGTTGTAATGTAGTTCTTCATAAAGTTCATCAACTTGTCTTCGTGAAAAACAATAAATTATTCCCGACTGATTAGGATATTTTTCCAAAAAACTGATGGTTTGTGTAAGTGGACTTGTCTTAGGAGAAATTTGCAAATACAAATTTTCCCTGTTGAAACTTGCTAGAAATTTTTGTGGATTTTTCAACTTAAGATTTTTTGCAATATCAATTTGAACTTGCGGAGTAGCAGTAGCAGTAAATGCAACAGCAACAACATCTTTAAATTTTAATCTTATATCTGCTATCAATCTATATTCCGGTCGGAAGTCGTGTCCCCACTCAGAAATACAATGGGCTTCATCAACTGTTAAGCAATCAACTTTAACTTCAGATAGTAAACTTAAAGTTTTCTCCATTGCTAAAGTTTCAGGAGCAACATACAATAATTTTGCTGTTCCGGATTTTATCAATTCTTCATTAACTCTATAGTCTTCAGGCGAAAGAGTACTGTTTAGAAAAACAGCTTCAACACCAAGCTCTGTAAGTTGCTGAACCTGGTCTTTCATCAATGAGATCAAGGGCGAGATAACAACCGTTAGTCCATCAAAGACTAATGCTGGAATTTGGAAACAAAGAGATTTTCCACCACCAGTTGGCATTATTACAAGTGAATCTTTTTTATCAAGAATACTTTTTATTATATCTTCTTGAAGAGGGCGAAATTCATCGTAACCAAATGTGTTTTTAAGAATAGTCTTGGGAGTCATAGAATATACAAATTTAAGTTCGGGATAAAATTAACTAAAATGTTTTTGAACTACACAAAAATAATTTAATTACGTTTGATCTATGCAAAACTACAAACAATTTGAAATTTCTACAAAGCCATTTAATTCAGAAATACTTACCAGCATTATATGGGAGTTGGAAATACTTGGTGTTAATGAATTTGATAATTACATAGCGATATTTGTTTATGAAAATTCTCCATTAAATAAAAGAGCTATCGAAGACATACTCAATAAGGCAGTTCAAGAAAATTTATTTACTTCCTTTCAAATTGAAGAAAAATTACTTCCAGCAATAAATTGGAATAAGGAATGGGAAAAGAAAATAAATGTAATTGAGGTTTCAGATAGAATTGTAATTAAACCAACCTTTAGGAATTACGAAGCCAAAGAAAATCAAATAATAATTACTATCGATCCTAAAATGTCCTTTGGAACTGGCGAACATGAAACAACTAGAATTATTTTGTGTCTATTAGAAAAACACTTAAAAAAAGATGTAACTGTTTTAGATGTTGGTAGTGGAACGGCAATATTATCAATAGCGGCAACCAAGTTGGGAGCAAATAATGTTTTGGCAATTGATAATGATGAATGGTGCTTTGTAAATGGAAAAGAAAACATTCTTAAAAATAATGTTAAAAATGTAACTGTTGCTCACAATACAATAGAGAATATTCAAGAAAATGATTTTGATATGGTAATAGCAAACATTAATAAAAATGTTCTTCTGAATATTAGAACTGAGTTACTAAACAAATGTAAAAAAGGTGGAATTATAATTCTGTCTGGAATATTATTTAGTGACGAAGCAGAAATAAAAAGGCAGTTTACCCAAATAGGGTTAACTGCCTTAGATAAAAAACAAATTAATGAGTGGATTGGAATAGTTTTCCAAAAACTCTAAAAAGTTACCCAATTAATTTTTCTAAAAGCCCAGTAAGTTGTTTAACTTCTGTATCAGTAAATCTTTTAGAAAATTCATTCATACTTTTAACATGATCAGGATAAATTTTATTTAATTTTTGTTTTCCTTTTGCTGTTAACTCAGCATTAATTACTCTTCGGTCAACTTTAGATGGAACTCGTTTAACCAAAGTTTGCTTCTCTAAATTATCAACAACACATGTAATGTTTGCACCAGTTACTAAAAGCTCATCACTTATTTTTTTTAATGGCACAGAACCATTTTTTTGTAAAACGTTTAGAACTCCAAATTGTGGTGTAGTTAGTTTTTGAGCACTCAATTGTGCTGAATGAACTCTTTTTAATTTATCGTTTGATTTGGCAACCAAGCCTTGTAAATCAGCGATTAATTCAGACTTATTTTTTTTTGACATAAGAACCCCCGTTCATATTAGTTATAAGATTATTTTTTTCAGTTCGTTGCGGTACGTTTTGTAATTCGGTATAATGCTTTCTACAAGACTCCAAAAATTTTGCGAATGGTTCATCTCTTTTAGATGGCAAAGTTCGTGAACTATAACATACTCAATAACTTTAGGCTTAAAGTAAATCAATTTTAAGTTAAATGACAAATTATTTTTTGAAGAACAGCTTCCCCATCTAGACTTCATATCTCTAATTCTTGCTATATTGTACTCAAAGCCTAGATTTTGAGCAATTTCTTTAACTTTAAATAAGATATAAAATTCTGCTTTTTTTCTTAACCATTGGTGGTATATTTTAGATTCATCAACTATCGTTTCACCAGTTGACTCAATATAGAAAGTATTGTCTTCCAAATAGCAATTAATACTTGTAAGATTATTTACTTTTTTCTTCAATATCTTAATTTCATTACCTAAATAATAATACTTATTTTTATTCAAATTTAAAGTGTTAAAATTTTTCTCTATCCATTTATCACTTTCATATAAAAACTTTTTAGCTTGTTTCTTAGGTATATACCAAGGCATTGAAATTTTTAGAATTCCATCACGACTTAGTCTCAGCCTTATGTTTTTTATACCACGCTTCTTTACTACAACGTAATTGTAAGAAGCGTTATTGATTATGATGCTTTGAACTTGTAAATTTTCTGACATATTAGAATAATTTTGTTGAAAGCGTTTAAAATAAGAATTATATTAATAGGTTTGAAAACAATAAATATCCCTACTAAATTATTTTGTACGTAAACATAGAAAAAATAAAAAATAAATTTGCAAGTTTCTTGCATTCCATTCCCACCAACGGAAATGTGGGAAACAAACAGTTATGCAGTATTGTTTTTAAGGTAGGTGAAATTAACTTATCTGTACTTGTAGATAAACTTCATGAGAAAAAGAATAAATATTTTTACTGGAATTTACCTTCCGAGAATAAAGAATTTTTAGGTTTTTCTCCTTTGCTTGAAATTAGTGAAGCAATCACAAACGGAATAGATTTCCCAAACTCAAAATTAGAAAACTTTAAGAATAATTTTATTTCCAATTGGGAAGAATTAAGCCTTACCAATGTTCCCTTGGTAGTGGGTGGAATTAAATTTGCCTCCGATAAAAAAAATAAGGTTTGGGAAGATTTTAGAGATTCTGATTGGTTTATTCCAAGCATTTCCATTCTAATACAGAACAAGGAATGCTATCTCATATATAATTTTTTTAATGATGGAAATTCTGCTACAAATTTGTTCGAAGAATTTGAGACTAAAATTCAAATACTAAAAACACTTAGTACAACCAATAATATCAAGCCTTCTATAATTCAATCTACAAACTCCATTCTCAATGGTAATTGGGATAAAATGATTAATCGTGGCTTGGATAAAATTGAAAATGGTGAATTGCAAAAAGTTGTTCTCTCAAGAGAAGTTATAATTGAACTTAACAAAAAACCACAAATTTCTAATTTATTAAATAAGCTTAGTTCCAAATATCCTAAATGCTACTGTTTTGCTTTTAGCAAAAATGAATCTGTTTTTATTGGAGCTTCACCAGAAAAGTTTGTGAAATTTAACAATAACAATATTGAAATTGATGCTCTAGCTGGATCCGTAAGAAGAGGAACAGATAAAGAAGAGGATTTATTGTTAGAAAAATTTCTTTTAGAAAGTAAAAAAAATAGAGCAGAACAACTAGCCGTGGTTACTTTCATTACAAATTTACTTGTAGATATTTCAGATGAAATAATTTATGATGAACAACCTATAATTAGAAAGCTTCCAAACATTCAACACCTTTGGACACCAATAAAGGCAAGGCTTAAAAAAGGTTGTACTCTTTTTGATGTTCTAAAAATATTAAATCCCACACCAGCTATTTGTGGCACACCTTGGAGTGTTGCTCACAAAAATATTCTTGAATTAGAGTCTCACGACCGTGGATTATATTCTGGCAATGTTGGTTGGTTTAACTTTAATGGTGATGGAGAATTTGCTGTTGCAATTCGTTCAGCTCTAATAAAAGATAAAACTTTATTTGCTTATGCAGGTTGCGGGATTGTTAAAGGTTCAGAGCCACAACAAGAATTTGAAGAATCAGAAATTAAACTTAAACCAATATTATCATTATTTGTTAATGAAAAAGTTTATCAATCATAATTTTTTTTGGTCATCTCTATTTGTTGAACAGCTATCAGCTTTTGGTGTTCGGCATGTTTGCATATCTCCAGGTTCAAGGAACACTCCTTTAAGTTTAGCCTTTGCAGAAAACAAAAAGTTTAAAAAATATATTATTATTGATGAACGCTCAAGCGGATTTTTTGCCTTAGGAATTGCCAAGCAAACCAGCAAACCAGTAGTGCTTGTTACAACTTCTGGCACAGCGGTTGCTGAACTTTACCCTGCAATCATTGAAACATACCAGCAAAGAATTCCACTTATTATTTGTACTGCTGATAGACCATCCTTTTTGAGAAATACTGGAGCTAACCAAACTATAAATCAAGAAAATATTTTTAATAATCATATTAGAAGTTTTATTGATTTTGGGCTTCCACAAATAAACGATAGAAGATTAAATTCTTTGTGCAAAAAAACTGTCAAAGGAATTTCAATTTGCAATTCTATAAATCCAGGGCCAGTTCACTTTAATTTTCCATTCAAAAAACCATTAGAGCCTAATACTTTTACTGAAGAAATATACCATAAAACCTCTGACTATATTCTTGAAAATAAATTAGATCAAAAATCTCCTAAGCCCAATAATATCAGTCTATTTGGAGATATACAAAGTTCTAACAAGGCAATATTATTGGTCGGTTGGGATAATTACGATTCTAAATTTTATACTGAGCTGATAAAACTATCTAAGAAAAACGATTTACCAATACTTGTTGATGGAACGAGTGAATTACGATTCCATAAAAATAGTTTTCCAAACCTAATTGTAAATAACTCTTCATTGCTAAAAGCAAAATCATATCAAAAATTGCTAGAGACTGATTTAATAATTCAATTTGGTAACGCTCCAACATCACAAACAGTCTTAAAATATTTGGAGACAACAACAGCAATAAAAATACAAGTAAATGAATTTGGAGATAGAAAAGATCCATCAAGAAATTGTGGAAAGATTATTAAACAAAACCCAACTGGCTTTTTAAAAGATATTTCACATTCTTTTGAAATAAAAAAAATTAAGAATGGTTGGCTTGAACAAATTATTAATGCTGAAGTTAAAAGCGAGGAACTTAAAAATAAAATAATTAACAAATCAAGTTTTGGATTAGAGCCAAGAATTACGAACGAGCTACTTTCAGCAATTCCAAACAATTCGAATTTACTTATTTCTAACAGTACACCAATTAGAGATTTTGATTTTTTTGCTTCTAAAAACAGCAAAGGCGTTAAAGTCCATACAAATAGGGGGGCAAGTGGCATAGATGGAATTATATCAACAGCTTCTGGAGTAGCCTCTCAATCCAAACAAAAAACATTTTTATTAATTGGCGATTTAGCTTTTTACCATAATCTAACCGCTTTATCAAACTTGGCAGAATATAAAATTCCGTTAGTAATTATTTTAATCAACAATAATGGCGGAGGTTTATTTAATATGCTTCCAATTGCAAGAGAGAAAAAACACTTTACTAAAATATTTACCACGCCTTTAGATTTAGACTATTCAAAACTTATTAAAGGTTTTGGTGGTAATCACCACTTGGCAAAAAGTTGGAAGCATTTTCAACAGCTTATAAAAAATGCAACTACTGAAAAAAAGTTTTCTGTAATTGAGATTAAAACAGATTCAATAAAATCTTTAGAGATGAGAAAAAAATATTGGAAAGAGTTAGCTAAATAAATAGTAGAGGTTCTGTAAAATAAATTATAACAAGTCTATTGTGGTAGAAACGAATGTTAAGTTGCTATGATTATCAAAATTGAAGACATAAAGTTCTTTGTAAAAAGAAACCCAAACGCTACAAACCAAAAACCAGTGGTGTTTTTACACGGATTTAGCGGAAGTTCTTTGGATTGGAAATTTCTAATTAGCGAATTATCAAATGAGTTTGAATCCATAACTATTGACTTGCTCGGACATGGCAAAACTAGTTCACCTAAAAACATTGGGAAATATTCGTGCGAATCACAAGTACAACTCCTTGATGATTTATTTAAAAAACTTAATATTGTTAAACCTATTCTTGTTGGATATTCAATGGGTGGAAGGTTAGCGTTATCATATTTATTAAATCATCCCAACAAGGTTGAAGCAATAGTTTTAGAAAGTACTTCATTTGGGTTAAAGAAAAAAACAGAGAAGGAAGAAAGAAAAAAATCTGATGGGGTTTTGGCAAGTAAAATTATCAATTCTACACTAGAAGAATTCATTGACTATTGGACTGACATTCCATTATTTGATTCACAAAAGAATTTACCGTTGACTATTCTAACCAAACAGCGAGAAAATAAAACATCAACCAATAATGTCTTGGGTTTGTCAAATAGTCTTTTAGGTTTTGGAACTGGTAAAATGGATAACTATTTTAACGAATTAGAAAAAATAAAGATAATGGTTTTGTTAATAACCGGAAGACTTGATTCTAAGTTTACTAGAATATCAAAGGATGTAAATAGTCTGCTCTCTAACTCTAGTCACATAATTATGGATGGAACTGGGCATAATGTTCATTTAGAAAAGCCGGAAGAATTTCTTAAATTTCTTAATGTGTTTTTATTAAAAAGTATAAAGAACTAAAAAGGGTAAGTATGAGTTTCAATTGGGAAAAGTGTAAAGACTACAAAGATATTATTTACGAAAAATATGATGGTATTGCAAAAATTACAATCAACAGACCTGAACGAAGAAATGCTTTTACTCCTGAAACAGTAGATGAAATGTTCAATGCCTTTTCAGATGCTCGAGAAGACTCAGAAATAGGCGTTGTTTTATTAACTGGTTACGGTCCAGCAAAAGATGGCAAGTACGCATTCTGCTCGGGTGGTGACCAAAAAATACGTGGAGACCAAGGTTATATAGGTGGAGACGGAGTTCCTAGATTAAATGTTTTGGATTTACAAAAATTAATTAGAAGTATTCCCAAACCGGTTATTGCACTTGTTGCTGGCTATGCTATTGGCGGTGGACATGTGCTTCACGTAATTTGTGATTTAACTATTGCAGCAGATAATGCAATCTTCGGACAGACAGGACCAAAGGTTGGTAGTTTTGATGGCGGATTTGGAGCAAGTTATTTAGCAAGAATTGTTGGGCAAAAAAAGGCAAGAGAAATTTGGTATTTGTGCAAGCAATATAATGCAGACGAAGCTATGGCAATGGGCTTGGTTAACAAAGTTGTGCCAATTGAAGAATTAGAAAATGAAGGTGTTGCTTGGGCAAAGCAAATGCTTGAACACAGTCCACTCTCTCTTCGATTATTAAAGTCTTCATTTAATGCAGAACTAGATGGACAAACCGGGATACAAGAATTGGCAGGCAATGCAACTCTACTTTATTATATGAGTGAAGAGGCGCAAGAAGGGAAAAAGGCTTACAATGAAAAACGTAAACCAGATTATAAAAAATTTCCAAGAGTACCTTAAAATAATTTTTGCTATATTCTGTCATTCTCAGCTTGACTGGGAATCCAATAAAAACAATTATATAGATTTCCGATAAAGACATTCGGAAATGACAACATTATTCATAAATATTTATGACACAAACCCTAAAACATATTTCGAAGTTTGATACTTGGCTTCTTGCAAGCAGGCCAAAAACTTTACCCGCTGCTTTTGTTCCGGTTTTTGTTGGAACTTCAATTGTATCGTTTGATACAAAGGTAAATATTGTTGCAACTCTAATTGCATTAACTTGTGCATTATTAATTCAAGTTGGGACTAACTTTGTAAACGATTTATATGATTTTATTTCTGGAGCAGATAACGAAAACAGAAAAGGTCCAACAAGAGCGTTGGCTTCTGGGTTGTTAACGAAATCTGAAATGAAGACAGCTATAGTTTTAGTATTTTCAATCACTTTTGTTTTGGGACTTTATCTAGTTTATATTTCATCATACATCACTTTGTTAATTGGGCTACTTTCCATTTTTGCCGGAATAGCTTACACAGCCGGGCCGTACCCACTTGCCTATAACGGACTTGGTGATTTATTCGTTTTTCTTTTCTTTGGAATTGTTGGTACAGTTGGAACTTATTATGTACAAACAACTGAATTTTCTTGGTTAGTTTTTTGGGCATCAATTCCGGTTGGGGCTTTAATTACCAATATACTTGTGGTTAACAACTACAGAGATATTGAAGAAGACAAACAAGTTGGCAAAAACACTCTTGCAGTAAAGATGGGCAAAAAATTTACTCAGTATCAATATTTACTATTTATGATTTTATCTTATTCAGTTTTGTTTGTAGTTTACTTTACTTTTATGAAAAGCCCTTATGTATTTCTTCCATTCTTATCTTTACCAATGGCTATTAAACTTATCAAAATGATTTTTTCTTATAAAGGTGAACAACTAAATAAAACTCTTGAACTTACTGCTAAGCTTTCAGCAATCTACGCAATTCTTTTTGCAGCAGGTATTCTTTTGTGAAAGATGTTGAACTGAAATACAAATCGTTTACCTTTCCATTAAGTCAAAAATTCACAAATTCAAACCATAGCTTTACCCACAAAGAAATAATTATTCTTAAGGCAAAAGATGAAAGAGGAAATATAGCCTTTGGCGAAGTTTCTCCACTGCCAGGATTTAGTAAAGAAAACATTCAGGATTGTGAAGATAGACTAGAACAATTTTCTATTAGCATAATACAGAGTTTTAATAATCCGCAAAAACTAAATGAAGAGTTGAAAATATTTGATAATATTCCATCATTAAAGTTTGGACTTGAACAGGTTATAATTAGTCTAATGTTAAATAACAATTTGTATTATTTTGACACTACTAATTTTAAGGAATCGATAAAAGTAAATGGTAGCATAGGTTTTGAGAATTTAACCGAAACTGAGGAACATATAGAAAAAACATTGCTGAGAGGAATTTCAACACTAAAGTTAAAAGTTGGAAGAACAAACTTTGAAGAGGATTTATCTATTATTACAATGATAAAGAAGAGGTTTGGTAATAAAATTAAACTAAGATTAGACGTAAATGGAAAGTGGAGTTTTGACGAAGCAAAAAACAACTTAAGAAAGATAGAGCAATTTGAATTACAATATGTTGAACAACCAGTTAAAGATAAATTTGAATTATTAGAACTAGCAAAACAATCGGAAATAAAAATTGCTCCAGATGAATCAATACAAACCATTGATGATGCGATAGATTTCATTAATAGTGATTTAATTGATTTTATTATTCTTAAACCATCAATTAGATTGGGAATATTTAATACACTAAAAGTTTTGAATCTAGCAAAGCAAAAAGATGTTGTTCCAATTATTACAACTTCTTTTGAAACAGCAATTGGCAGAAATATGTTGCTATCATTAGCCGGAACGACCGGTCACAATTTTGCACATGGTTTGAGTTTGGAAGTTTTGGGAGATAGTTCGGCAAACAAATCTTTAATAACTTCAAACGGAAAAATTAAAGTTGATTCCGAAAGTTTAAAATTAAACTATAATGATTTGTGGAATTAAATAATTATTATGTCTAATATTTCTAACAAAAATCATTGGCTTCTAGAACAAGCAAAAAAACATCCCATTAAAATTGCATTGCAAGATGATGAATTTATTTTAACATATTCACAATTATTAAAATATACAATCAATGCAGCTCGTCATTTCAAAACAATAGGAATTAAAAGTAACGACCACATTTCCATTACATCAAATAACTCAATTGAGTTTGTAATTACTATAAATGCCTTGTGGTTGTTAGGTGCAGTACCTGTTCCACTAAATTTAAAGTTAAATCCAATTGAAATTGAAAAATTAGTTTTACATTCTAAAAGCAAAATATTGTTGAACATAAATAATGCAGTTGATACATCGAAAATACTATTTCAAAACATTTCCTCAATTACCTTAGATGATTTTACAAACCATCAAGCCAGTTTTCAAGAAGAAGTATTCAACATAAACAATATTGCTTTAATGATGTACTCATCTGGATCTACTGGAACTCCTAAATGTGTGCAACTTGCATTTAATAATTTATTCGAAAGTGCAAAGTCTCTGCAAAACCTTATATCTGAAGCCACAAATGATGTTTGGTTGGCATCGCTTCCGTTTTATCATATTGGAGGATTCTCAATAATAACTCGTTCACTTCTTTGGGGATGTACAATTGCATTCACGAAATCTTTTTGCATAGAAGAAATGATAAATAGTTTTACAAAATACAAACCAACATACTTTTCTATTGTTCCGACAATGTTAAAAAAGATGTTAGATCAAAATGTAAAACCTTGGAAAGAATTAAAAAATATATTTATCGGTGGCGGACCATTAAACAGAAATGATATAATGAAAGCCGTTGATCTTGGGTTTCCACTAATTGGTGTTTATGGCTCAACAGAAACTACTTCTATGGTTACAGCAGTAATGGGAAAAGAATTATTTGTTCAATCTGGATGTGCTGGGAGACCCTTACCAGGCAATACTATTGAGATAGTTGACAACGAAAGAATAACTTTAGAAAAAATGAAAATTGGAGAAATTGGAGAAATTGTAATTTCTTCAAAATGTGTTGCTAGTTCATATTTTAATTATTCTGTTACAAGTGATTCCAAAATATTAAATCAAAAATTTTATAGTAACGATTTAGGTTACTTCGATGAAAATGACAATTTGTTTTTGGTTGGCAGAAAAGACGATATGATAATTTCCGGTGGCGAAAATTTTAATTTAAATGAGATTGAAAGTTATACAAAATCACTATCCAACATTTCTGATTGTATAACAATTAAAACCAAAGATGAAAAGTGGGGAGAAAGTTACGTTCTTTTCATAACGTTAAACGAGAAGAGTAAAAAGGTAGAAGAAAGAATACTTGATAGCTTAAAAAATAAATTTCCTAATTTCAAACAACCAAAATCAATCAACTTTGTTGATGACCTTTTAAGAAATGAGTTGGGAAAGATTGATAAAAAAAGGTTAATGGAATTGTAAAATAATTTAAGTTTGAATGGTGGCTGTTGTCATAAGTATAGTAAGATAAAAGCGGATCGCTATTTATTAAAACTAATTTCTATTATTGACCAATTACTATATTGGCTGCTGTTTTTTCTTCCAAATAGAAATATGATTGTGGTGCATAAAAATTTTCAAAAAAATCTAAAGGATCAATTTCTTTTTCAAATTTTTCAACATCATGAATCTTAATTGAAAAACCCGTTTTTGAATTTTTGTAATACGAAAAAAAGTCATTTTTCTCAATTCCACCTACTCTATTAAATTTTGTCCATAATTTTGATGGATTATCCTCAATGATTTCTGCTATTCGAAATAATCTAATTATCTTTTTTTGTGGTGACGAGGAATAAACAAATATTCTATCTACTTGTCTTTTAAATATTTTTTTTCGAAACTCTACCTTTTTAGTTCCTGCCATAATTGCTTGAGCATAAATTGGTTTAATCGATAATATAACGCTTGTCAAAGTAACCTTCTTTTTTTAATTCAAAAAAATCAATTTCTTTTAATCTAGTAATCGTTTGTATTTTATTTTTTAAACTGTCAATTTCTTTTATTTTATTTTATTTAAGGAAATTTTTTTTCTTAAATAAGTTATCAAGCGAAAGGTAATTACATGCAGTCCTTTTTTCTCATTTAACCAACACTTTAATTTCTCTTCTGAAAAAACTGTCTTTTTTCTAACAAGATTCCATAATTCCTCAAAATCATCTAAAATTTGTATAGTCTCTAAAATACCAATAGGTTCAATTACTTTACTAACTTTAGAAGAGTAAAAAAACAATATGTCCCCTTTTCTTGGTCTTTTATTTTTTGAATTTGAGATGTATGCTTTTACTATTGTATTCCCTTGAATCTCATTAATGCTATCAGGGGCTTTGTCAAAGAACGTTGGTGGTCTTAACTTACCATCTTTAAACAGAGTCTCATAAAATTCTGGTCGAATTGGTATAACATACTTTGCAATTGTTTTTTTATCCAAATAAAAAGGATGAGCAGAAATTATATTTTTATTAATATTGATATGTTTTTTATTTAGAAGCTTAATCATTCTAATTTCAACTAAATTTCGACTGTTTTTAAATTCACTTTTGTAAAAGCCAAAAACCTCTAAGAGTTCAACTAATTTTTTTTGTTTTTCATAAACTGTTAAGTACAAATAATGAATTTTTCTGTTTATATCTTATTTAAGAACAACTCTCCCAGCTTAATCCCAAAGGCTGTATCATCAACTTTTAAAGTGCATATTTTTAAAACTTTCTCATAAATACTTGGTAGCTGATGGTCTTCTACTTTTTCTACATTATAAATTAGAATTGCTTGTAGATTGTCATCTACAATTAGAGAATAGCACTTTCTATTGTTTCTAGAACATTTTATAAGCCAATTATTAAATTCTCCTATACCATAGTCATCTCTCAAACTATCAAAAAATGAACTTTTGAATTTGGTTTCAATTTCGCGGATACTGTGTTCACGTAAAATTGGGTGCGTTGGTATTCTGAAAGTAAATTGCTCTTCTAAGAGAATCAAACCCTTCTCAATAGAAAGAACCTTGTCTTCTAATTTTACTTTCTTTGCATTTTTATGAATACCTTTATCCTGGGTTAAAAAAATATCTACAAAGTCTTTGTATAGCTGAAAAAGTTGCTTGTTGTCAGTTTTATCATTGGTCTTTGCATTTATAACATTTGAAAGAAAATTTGAAGTCGGAATAGCATGGTCTTTTAAGGCTTCATATTTATCAAGCTTCGATTTAATAATTTGTTTTCTTTGTACATTTCTATCTCTTTCAATATCTTCCGGAATGGCTCTAGGATGATAAAGAACTTTACAATTATTAGTAATTGCCAATCTATAAAACTTTGAGAAAGACTTTTCTATTACTTGATGATCTTCTAGTGCGATTAAAATATTTGTGTCAATTAGTATTTTCATATTATTTTAGTTGCAATTTTCGAACCTTTTATTTTTTTCAAAAGCAATAAATATATGTTGAATAAAAATTAGTTAGCTAAGTGTTCGTTTAACTTGACAAGTACATCCTTGGGTATTCTAGTTTTATTAAATTCTTTTTTCTTTACAACAACGTGTACAGTTTTTGATGTTGCCATAGTTTTATCATTTTTTTTAAATTGATATTCCAAATTAAATGAACTACTCCCAATGTGTCCAACTATAACTACGCATTTAATTTCATCACCAAATTTAATTGGTGAAATAAAATCAGCCTCTGTATGAACTATGGGAATAATAAATTCATCATCAATAAAATAGTTTTTCTTAGTTTTAAAGCTTTCCAAAAACTCTTCATAAACAATATGAGTTATCTTAAAAAGTTCAGCAAAAAATAAAATTCCACCAGGGTCTGTTTCCCCGAAACTTATTTTGTATTTAGTTGTAAACAATTGGTTGCCTTTTTTGTCTATTTCAAAAAATAAAATTTAACTATATTCTCGATTAAAATAATTAAATAGTTTTTAACTTATAAGGATTTAACCTTGGATGTATTAGCCATAATTGGAGTAAGCGTTGTATTGTTGATAATTTCATTTCAAATTTACACAGTAATAAAAAGCAAAATGTCAGCAGGGAAATCTATTCCATTTGAAAAACTTAATAGTAGTGTCTCAGAAAAACTGAAAGATAAAAAGGGACTCATATATTTTTATTCGCCAACTTGTCATAATTGCAAAACAGTTACGCCTATTGTTGATAAGCTTAAAGTAGAATTTCCAAATATTGAATCGATAGATTTATCTAAGGACATAGATACGGCCCGAGCTTTTGGAATAATGGGAACACCAGCATTAATTTTTATAAACGATAATTTAGTTGATTCGGTACATTTGGGAATTAAGTCGGAAGAGTTTATTAGAACAAAACTAGTTGGATAAAAGAATTTTCTAATTTCAAAAATTTGTAATGAATAATTATAATTTTTTAATCATTCTCACTTTTTATAAAACTGATTAAGATTTTATGTATCACAAAAAACATCTTACAAACATTTATAACAATCACATTTTATGATTAGTACAAAAACCATTTTCTTCCTCTTTGTAATATCTGTTCAATTACTTTTTGCACAGCAAGTAGAAACAAAAAAAAAGTATTACTCTGATAATAGATTAGAGTCTGTAGCGGAATATGTTAATGGAATGAAGCACGGAAAATATATAGAATACTACCCAAGTGGAGGTTTGTGGAAAGAGTGGAAGTATGTAAATGGAAAAGCAGAAGGAGTTTCTAATTGGTATTTGGAAGACGGAAGTTTAAGTATGATTTGGAATTATGCAAGCGATAAGAGAGAAGGTAAATCGAAATGGTTTTATAGAGCTGGGGAGTTATGGTCTGAGCCAAATTATGTGAATGACCTTCAACACGGGTACACCACTAACTATTATAGGGATGGACAACTTCAAGGCTTAATCCATTATTGGAGTGGGAAATTAGATGGTACATCCAAAATATATTTCGAAGATGGTAAGTTAGAAGTAGAACGAAATTACAGCAACGGAAAACTAGAAGGTATAAGTAAGGTTTACGACAAGTTTGGAAATGTTGCTCTTGATGCAAGATATAAGAATGACAAGCTTGATGGCACTTCATACCTTTACTATACAGATCACTCAATAAAAGTTGTTGATACTTATAGTAACGGTCAAATTATAAAACGAATTAGATATGATATTGTTGGCAATTATGAAAAAACTGAAGAGGAGTTTAAGGATTATTATTCAGACGGAACTCTTAAATCTAAATTAAGATTTAATAATGGGAATTTAGATGGCAACAATAAATATTTTTACGAGAGTGGATTTCTAAAGGAAGAAGTAAATTACAACTATGGTAAATTAAATGATTCGTGTTTTTATTATTTCGACTTTGGAGTCTTACATAAAAAGGATAATTATATATTCGGATTAAAAAACGGAGTATCATCCGTTTATGATTCGTTGGGGAATTTACTTTTCACAGAAACTTTTAGCAATGATAAGTCTGAAGGTGAAAAAATAAAATATTTCCCTAATGGAAAAATTGCATCAAAAATCAACTATACAAATGGAAGCAAGGAAGGTAACGAAAAAACATTTTATGAAAATGGGCAACTGAAATTTGAGGCTTATTATAAAAAGGGGAAAAAGGAAGGTGTTTGTTCTGGATATCATCCTAGTGGAAAAATTGCTGAATATAAAAATTATGAAAACGGTCTAAAGGAAAGTAAGCACTATCAATATTATAAAAATGGGTTATTAAAAAGTGAGTTAGTTTATAAGGAAGACAAGTTGATTTCTAAAATAGAATATGACATAAAAGGACTTAAAATAAAATAGTTTCTAATTTATTTTTATTAAATCATTATTTGTTTTAATTGCAATGCCTTGCTCATCCTCAACAATATCAAGGCTTCTGAAAGATTTGTTAATAGTTTGTATCTCTTCCTCATGTCCATTCCGATCAAAAGAAATGATTTTTGCTTTTTTATAATTCCACAAGCCATTAGTTAGAGTTGGTCTATCTGCTTTAATAACAAGCACAACATTGTTCTTAATTCTACTTTGTAGAAATATTGTTTTATTATTTGCCTTTTTATTCCAAAGAATTTTATTGGTGTTTAAATCCAACAAAAATAGTTCACTATTCGATTGACCTAAAAACAAGGTGGAATTATTATAGAAATCACCATTCTCGAAATTATAAGGAAAAATTGTTTCCGTATTGTTTTTGTAATCTGTAAAAACAGATCTACTAATTAAATTTTCGTTGTCCCAATTATTAATAGAAACTGCAAGAAAATTGTTGGTCTCTGAAAAAACAATACCGCTACCAAAACCATCTTGATATGATTTTGCAAATATTTCTTCACCAGAATCTGTAAGTAAAATTACTTTGTTCTTTTGTTCCTCTGTAATTAGTAGAGCTATTTTGTTTTTATCAGCACTAAATAAAATAGATGATTCATTATAAAGATCATCTTCTAGTAATTTAATTTGTTTTTGTAAAACGCCATTGGAATAAAACTCTAATACACTTTCTACAGAAAATATCAATACGGAATTTCCATTTTCAAAAACAGCAACTTCTGGAATTGAATAGTATGGAGAAAGTTGATTTTTTATTCTGTACTGCTCCTCGCTATTTTTACTTATAACAACTTCTATATTTCTTTCTTCAAAATATTTATGATTATCTAATTTTATTTTAGAATCAAATTTACTTTGTCCTATTAAATTGGGGACAATAATAAAAAATATCAGAAAAATATTTATAATTGTTTTTATCATTTTAAGAGCAACATTTTTTTTGTTGATGTAAAACTGCCAGATTTTAGTTGATAAAAATAAACCCCACTACTTAACTTTGATGCATCAAACTTAGCTTCATAATTGCCAGTAGGTTTTTTTTGATCCACAAGCGTTGCAACTTCTTTGCCAAGTACATCATAAACTTTTAGCACAACACTCGAACTAAAGTTCGAGACTACATTTGGAATTGAATATTTTATTATTGTTGTTGAGTTAAAGGGATTAGGATAATTCTGAGATAAAGAAAATATTGTTGGAACATTATCGTTTTCATTTTCAACATCTGTTACAATTTCAAAATATTGTAAAATTCTTTTCATTAAATCATTTCTAACATTCTCATCCCCAATAGTTTCATAGGCAAAAGAGAGATATACTAATCTACCAATTTGTAAACTATCTCCAAATGTTCCAGTATATGCAATTCCACCTTTTCTAAAAACACTTTCTCTTTCGTAAGTATAATTTAATATTGTGGTTGCTCCATTTATTGGTTCAATATCATCTGGAGAATCTTCAGGATAAACTTCGCTAAACTTTGTGTTGAAATTATTAAACAAAGTTCCAGCTTCTCCATTTACTTCAAACAAAAGTGTGTTGCCATCATGTTCTAATTTTGATTTTAAATACTGATGATAAAAGAGAGTGTCTGAAAATTCATTATGACTATGTTTTGTATCTAAATCCTGACCAATGTCATCACCAGTAATAAAAAGACTTCCTCCATTTTCTAAGTATTGAGCTATTTTAAATTGTTCGTTATTGCTTAATGTGTTATCTGCAATAGTCTCATCTCCAGTAAACCAAACAACCAAATCATAATCTTGCAATTCTTTGCTTCCCTTAACAATTGCATCGTTTGAACAAGTTGAGATTGTAAAAGATCCATTGCTCTCAATTGCATTAAAATATGTTGAACTAAAATAATGTTGAGGTTCTGTCCAACTTCCACCAGATGTATATCTATGAAATCCATCAACTATTAAAATATTTTTTGTGCCGTTTGAATTTACCGACAAAGAATAAATATCACTGTGTGGAGACTCGTTATTATTTGAATCAACCGCAACAATATAAAAGTAAAACCTATTTTGCGTTGACGAAACTAAAAAATCGCTTGGGTTACTAAACTGAATTCCGGTTTTGTTTTTATCCAACTTATTTTCATCTGCTGCAAGTTTCCAATTATCTAGTGAACCATCATCCGAATAGTAAAGTCTATATCCTTTCAGATTGCTTAACGCATATTTTTTCCAAGTAGCCGTAATTACAGAATTACTATCAACTGCAACATAGTTTAATTCAGGAGGAAGTTTAATTATTGAAATTGGAAATAATTCTGAAGTTGTATTACCTCGTGTATCTTCAGAATAAATCTTTAACAAATAATTCCCCTCAAGTAAATTATCTGTATCTAAATAATTATTAGATACAGAGAGTGTTGAGTTAATAGCTGCTTCACCACTTCCGTTTGTAAGCCAGTAAGTTGGGTTGCTAGTTGTTGCAATGCCCTTTACAAATACTCGATGTACATAACTATTGCTCGGCAATCTGTAAAACCTATACTTGTCTCCAATGTTGTTGGGTTCAAAAACTATTGTTGATGTATCGGCAGATAAAATTTTGTAACCAAGAAGGTATGTACCATTGTTGGTGTGTACAGAACTTGAGCCATTTCTTTCTCTAACTTGAATTTGAATATCAACTTTACCACTAAGTTGATTTGAGGCTATTGGACTACTGCTAGTATTATCTTTGTAAAACATCAAAGAGGACTTTGTTATTATGGGACTCTTTGTATCGGTAAATGGAGTTAATCCACCGTCGGGTCTAATAGGATTTATTGCAGTTCCAAGAGCTCCTGAATTTTGATCTACTAGCTCCCTTTCTATTAAATGAACGTGAGCCGCACCAACATATATTGTTCCAATTATAGTTTGTCCTGCTGTTACTTGCTGACCAATAGAAAGTGATGGAGAAGGAACAACGTGAAAATAAGTAAGGTGTTTTTTCTTTCCATTTATAATTGACTTAACATTAATATACGAGTTATAACCATTGTTTACTTTGTTGTGAACGATTCCACTTATTGATGGGTAAACTGGGTTTCCGTCTGGCTCACCAATATCAACAGCATTATGAAAGTGATCGCTACTACCAGTATTCCTAAACTCCCCGAAAGCTCCATTTATACTTTGGCTTGAATTTAAAGGCTGTACTGGCCAAGGATACGTAGTTGTATCTAATTGACTATGAATTGAAATAAACGTACAAATAAAAATGAGAGTAGAAAAAATTCTAAATTGCATATTTTAAGATAATGATATTTTGGTTGCTATAAAATTGAAATGAATTTTATGGTGAAATATTTCTACATATTAAAGATTACAGAAAAAGTTGTTCCAATATTTTTTTTACTTTTAACTTTAATTTCAGCATTGTTTAGGTCAGCATATTTTTTTACTAACGAAAGACCAAGCCCCAACCCTTCATACGAACGAGTGTATCCCTGCTCTTCTTGAGAAAAAGCATCAAACATTGTTGGTATATATTCTTCCGCAATACCAATACCAGTATCAGTTACATCAATTTGAATATTACCTAATTCATTAATAAATGTTTTAACAGTTACACTTCCCTTCTTTGTATATTTAATTGAGTTATCAATTAAATTCATAAAAAGTTGACTAACGGAATAACTATCACAAACCAGTCTTAGAGGTTTTTTAGGAATTATTAAGTTAAGAGAAAGATTTTTCTTTTTTGCATTTTTGCTTAATTCATTTATAGTAGGATTCAAAATCTCTGAAATAATATCAACTTCGGTAAGATCAATTTTATATTGCTGATTTTTTATTTTGGAAATATTTAATAGAAGTTCTATTGTTCTAGTAAGCCTGTTGCCACCTCGCTCAATAAACTCAAATGTTTCCGCAAGTTCATCACTAATTGTATCTTTTAGTTCCTCTTTAATTAGTGAAGAAAAGCTAAGTATGGAATTAAGTGGCGTTCTAATTTCATGAGAAATTTGAGCAAGAAACTCCGACTTTAACCTTGCAGACTCTTCTGCTTTTTCCTTCTCTAATATTAGTTGTTCTTCATATTTCTTTCTCTCAAGGACCCTTGTAATATGTGAAGCAACTAACTCCAACACTTCTTTATTTTCATGTGTGTAAATAGTTCCATTAAAATCCTTAATAATAATAGAACCAATAAGTTCTTCTTTAATCTTTAGAGGAACTCCAACAATGGAATGAGGTTGAATTTTATACTGGGGAAGATATTTATTATCAACAAGAGAATTGATTTTACCTTCGTCTAATAATATTGAGTTACCCGTTTTTTGTAAATAATTAAATTCATAACTCAAATATTTTTCTTCGTTTAAACTAAATTCATTTAGTACAAATGGGAAAGACAATTTTTCTTTCGATTCATTTTTCAAACAAATTGCAAAATTTTTAACTGGCATCAATTGACTAACAGCTTTATGAATTGAAATATATAGTTCATTTGTAGAAATTGATGAACTAGCTAACTTAGAAATTTTTAGTAAGACTGATTGAATAAGTTCAGACTTTAGTCTATCCGAAATATCAATTGCCGAAGTTATTCTTAAGCCATTTCCATTTTCATCATTTACTCTTGTATTATTTGTCTGAATATAAAAATAAGTTCCATTTTTATGTTTAACTTTTTCTTCTGCTTTTAAATCACTAGTTCCATTAAATATTTTTTTATGATTTTTTTTAATTAAACTAATTGAACCTGGAGTTGTAATTATTTTAAAGTGCTGCCCTATAAGTTCGTCTGAAGTATAACCAAACATTTTCGAGTAAGTAGAATTAACCTTTTTAATAGTTCCAGAAGTATCTACTATACAAATTCCGTTTGGGTTTTTATCAAAAATAGTTTTTAAATATTTCTGATTTTCTTCTTGGAAGAAATTTTCTTTTCCCTGTTGAGTTTTTAATATGTTTTGTTTCGTTTTCAATAGAGCTATTTTTGTTGACATTTTTTATGGGTACTATATCATCGTAGATAAAGAATTCTTTTAAAGGGTAAAGCTTTTATTATCCTTTCAAAAGAGAGTCTCTTTGATTATTTTTCGTTTTCTCAAATTTAAGAAAGGTTGTTGCCTTGTTGATGATAGAAATTTTACCAGATAAATGTGATTTTTGTGGATGTTGTGTTGGTATTTGTCCTGAAGATGCAATTGAGTTAAAAGAAGCTAACATATCTATTATAGAAGAGCTTTGTACAAATTGTAAAAAATGTGTTTGGTCCTGCCCAATTGAAGTATTAAAATTTAATAGAGATGGAGTTGAGGTAAATAATAAATGAAAGACTTTTATGATGTAATTGTTGTTGGTGGAGGACCAGCTGGCTCAATGGCAGCAAGGTTTGCGGCTGAGCAAGGTGTCTCAGTTCTGATGTTAGAAAAAGATAGAGATATTGGTTACCCTGTTAGATGTGGAGAGGCAGTTAGTGAAGAAGGAATTTCTGAATTTATTGATATTGACAAACGATGGATTTCAACCGAAATTGATAAGTTTAGTTTTATTGCTCCAGATGAAACAGAAGTAACTATTCCACTTGAAGGTAAAGGCTATATTTTAGAGAGAAAAATATTTGATTACGCTTTAGCCGAATCTGCAGCAATTGCTGGAGCAGAAATTTTAACTAAAGCTTATGTATATGATTTGCTTTTTGATGATGACAAAGTATGTGGAGTTAAAGTTGAAATTGCCGGGGACAAAAAAAAAATAAGATCTAAAATTGTTATTGGTGCAGATGGAGTTGAATCCCGAGTTGGTAGATGGGGCGGAATAAAAACCTATACAGATTTTAGAGATATGGAAAGTGGTGTGCAAATTACTGCTTCCAATATTCCAGTAAATCAAAACACATTGTTCTTTTATTTTGGAAAAGAGGTTGCTCCCGAAGGTTACTTTTGGATTTTCCCAAAAGGAAATAATTTAGCAAATATTGGTCTTGGTGTAAGTGGATTGATTGGCAAAAAAAAATCCGCATTAGCTTACTTGAATGATTTTATGGAAAAGCATTATCCAGATGCCCCAATATTAACAAGGGTTGCTGGTGGTATTCCCTGTACAATTACCTTAGAAAAAATTGTTACTGATGGCTTGATGCTTGTTGGCGATGCTGCTAGACAAGTCAATCCACTTTCTGGCGGAGGAATTGCAACTGGAATGATTGGTGGAAGTATTGCCGGAAGAGTTGCCGGAGAAGCAATTAAACAGAATAATCTTTCTCACATTTACAGTTATGAAAAAGATTGGAATAACAGATTAGGGAAACGTCATAAAACATTTGATAATCTTAAAAATGGAATTTTTCATTTTACTGATGATAAATTTAATAGTATTGCTAAATCAATAACCAAAGTACCGTTTGACAAAAGAACTCTAGGGAGAGTATTCCAAGTTGCTCTGGTAAACAATCCATCACTTCTTCTTGATGTAGCAAAGGCATTTTTCAAAAAATGAAAAATTATATTTTAGAATTAATAAATAGCAAAGCTGCTGATATTATTAACCGAGGCAAATCTAAGCACTCAAATGACTTAAAAGTCTATTCCGAAATACAAATTACGAATGTGCTAAATATAGTTTTAGAATCATTTAAATTTTTATTAGAAAATAATACCGAAAAGCTGACAGAAGAAAAACTACTAAAACTCAACTCTACCTTTTTAATCAATAATATTTCCAAAGAAGAGGTTACTAAATTTTTTAGTAGTTGTAAAAATGCAATATTAAATGAAGTTGAAGAACAGAATAGAGAAGAAAAGTTTTCTAACTTATTTTACTTTGTTGATTCCAAAATAAACTTAATGTACTCTGATTATTTATGGTTTTGTATCAAAGATGATACAAAAGAGTTGGTTAAAGAGAAAGAACTTATTGACAAACGATTTGAACTAAACCAGCAATACTTAGAAAATATTTTACACTATTCAGATTCTGCAATTATGGTTATTGGGATAAGTGAAGAGTTTATAGCTTGGAATAAAGGAGCCGAAAAAATATTCGGTTACACAAAAAAAGATATTCTTGGTAAAAAATCTTCCTTCCTTTTACCTGAAGACGACAAATACAAAGATGAACTTTATGATATAATTGCCGAGGTTGATAAAAAAGGATCTTCTAAAATTGTTAATACAGAACGCAAAACTAAAACTGGGAAAATAATTCCAGTACAATTACACGTTGCAAAATTACCTGGCAAGGATAATGAATATACTGGACGAACTGTTGTTATCACTGATGTTACTGAGGTTAGAAAATTACAACAACAAGTCGATCAATCCGAAAAGCTTGCTGTTATTGGGCAATTAGCTGCCGGAGTTGCTCACGAAATAGGAAATCCCTTAACTTCAATTTCTTCCTTAGTTCAAATTTTACAAAGACGTTATGAAGATGAGTTTGCAAGTGATAAATTAAGTAGCATCAAAAGTAATATTGATAGAATTTCTAAAATTGTAAGAGAACTGGTTGATTTATCAAGACCTCCTAGTCACGACGAATTGTTTACGCAAATTTCAGACGTGGTAAGAACAGCTATGGGAATTGTAAAGTATGATAAACGAGTTAAGAATGTGATTTTTGAAACAGACTTTGAATTAAATTTGCCAGCTACAAAAATAGTACCTGATCAATTACTACAAGTATTTATAAATATTCTTATAAACGCATTAGATGCAATTGAAGGAGAAGGAACAATCTCAGTAAAAACAAGTGGCGATACAGAAAACATTTATGTTGACATTAATGATAATGGTGTTGGTATTTCTGAAAAAGAAATTGGCAAAATTTTTAATCCTTTTTACACAACTAAAGAAGTTGGGAAGGGTACAGGGCTTGGACTTTCTGTAAGTTATGGAATAATAAAAAGATTCAATGGTAATATTTCTGTTACTAGCAATGTTGCCAAAGGTAGTAATTTCAAAATTGAAATTCCTATTTATAAAGTTAAGTTAAAACCGGAAAGGACTAATGGGAACGAACATACTTATAGTTGATGATGCAAAAGATATAAGAGAATCGCTACAAATGTTTTTAAGCGAAGAAGGATTTTCTACTGATAATGCTTCTAACGGAATTGAAGCATTAAAAAAAATTGAAACGAACAAATACGATCTAGTTCTTACTGATTTGAAAATGCCTGAAATGGGAGGAATTGAATTGCTCGAAAAAAGTTCGCTATTATCTCCCGATACTTTCTTCATTGTAATGACAGCTTACGCTACTGTAGATACGGCTATTAATGCTTTACGAAATGGAGCTTATGACTATCTGAATAAACCGTTTGAGTTTGATATCGTACTGATAAAAATCAAAAAGCTTTTTGATTTCAAAAATCTTTCAGCGGAAAATAAATATTTACGTCAACGAATTTCTTCATCTGGAGATTTTCATAATATAATTGGTAGAAGTAAACCAATGAAAGAAATTTTTGATGTAATTACTCAAGTCGCTCCAACAAATAGTAACGTTCTTATATTTGGTGGAAGTGGAACTGGTAAAGAGCTTATCGCAAAAGCACTTCACTATAACAGTAAAAATAAAGACAGAATATTTCTTCCTATTAACTGCGGAGCAATTTCAGAGAACTTAATTGAAAGCGAATTATTTGGTCATAAAAAAGGATCATTTACTGGAGCGATAAACGACAAGGACGGACTATTTAAAGTTGCTGATGGCGGAACTTTATTCTTAGATGAAATTGGTGATCTACCTTTAAACTTACAAGTAAAAATATTACGAGCAATTGAAGACAAAGAATTTTTACCAGTAGGTGGAATAAAAACGGTTAAGACAAATGTAAGAATTATTGCTGCAACAAATCAAAATGTATTAGATAAAATTGCAGATGGAACTTTTAGAGAAGACTTATACTACAGACTTAATGTTGTTGAGATCAAACTACCTTCCCTTAATGAAAGAAAAGAGGACATTCCATTGTTGGTAAATCATTTTGTAGAAAAGTATTGTAATGAAATGGGTAAACCAATTTTAGGTGTAAATAATGAAGCAATGAAAAAGTTAGTTGACTATACTTGGAAGGGAAACGTAAGAGAATTAGAAAACATAATTGAACGAGCCGTAATATTTTGTAAGGATGACAAAATTTCGGTTAGTAATTTATCGGAGAATGTTAGAAATACAAAATCTGTAAAAGAGTATCCCGAACCACTTAAAGAAGCATCTCTAAGTTTTGAGAAATTACATATTTTAGAAATAATTAAAAAATACGATAATAATAAAGAAGACGCTGCAAACGCCTTAAACATAGGGCTTTCATCCTTATATAGAAAAATGGAACTAATGGGAATTTCTACCCGTCTTTCATCAGAAGAAGAATAGAATTTCGTTTTAATTAAAAAATCATTCACATATTAAACTTTATAAATAATCGATTGTAAAACCTACACTTTCTAAAGAGTAAGGTTTCAGATTCTAACTTCCTAAAACCACTTTAATTTTGTCATAAACACAAAACAACACTCTCACAAAAAACATAACTCATAAAAATATTCTAACGGGGTTATTTATTTAAAATAATTTTCGAAAGTAAGTACAGAAATATCAAATACTATTCAATTTAATTCTGGAGTATAACATTTAAAAATATGTTACACTCCAACACTCAAATAAAATGAAAGTAAGTACTACTAATATCGAAAATCAAATAATTACCGAGCTACTATATTCAAATAGTTTTTTCCATTTTTCTTGGTCTAGCGATAATGATTATAATTGTTCAACATCGTTTCTAGAAAAAACTAAAACTACACTAACTGAAATTAGTAATCTTCCGTTTAAACATTTTTCACTTATCCAGAAAAATTCAAATATAGAAGAAGGTTTTAGTGGAGAAGAGTTATATATTTTACTTAAACAAAACCTAGGTAATGAAGACAACAAGAAAGTAGAATTCACTTATAGAATAAAAACAAATGACGACAAACCTCTTTGGATTAAAGAAATTGCATCTGTTAAAACTGATGATAATAACAATAAAAAAATTGTTAGCGTAGCTTTTGAAGTTACCGATTTTGTACAAAAAGAAATTGAATTAAATAAAGTAGTTGTAGAAAAAATACAGCTTAACAAAGCCAAAGACAAACTCATATCAATTATTTCTCACGATCTTCGTTCTCCATTTACAAGTCTATTAGGTTTTACAGAAATTTTATTAAGCGAACCCGATCTGCCTGTTGAAGAGAGAATGGAATTTCTCGAACATATTCATAACGCATCTAAGTTTCAACTGGACATGGTAAACCAATTGTTGGATTGGACGAATCTTAAAAACGGAACTATGAGATTTGTTCCACAAAAATTGGATATAGCTAATATTGCATCTAATTGTATCTCAGTATTAACAGGTGTTTCAATACACAAAAATATTGAAGTAAAACTTAATAGTGAACCAAACCAATTTGTAATTGCTGATGAAAGATTAATTACTCAAGTGATTGCTAATTTGTTAAGTAACGCACTGAAGTTTACTCCAGATGGTGAAAAAATTACAATAGACATCAACAATTTTAACAAAGATGAAACAGAAATAATTGTTAAAGATTCAGGTGTTGGAATTGCTGAAAAAGATCAAGAAAAATTGTTTAACATTGAAACAAAATTTTCAAAAACTGGAACCGCTGGTGAAAAAGGAAGTGGACTGGGATTAACCTTGGTAAAAGAAATTGTTGAAAAACATAGTGGGAAAATTTGGTTTCATTCCAAATTAAATGAAGGTAGCGAGTTTCATTTTACTTTACCAAAAGCAAAAGATACAACCGAAATTTTAGAAGATGAATTCTAATATTAAGCTACAGTAAAGCACAATCATAAAAGTTTTACTTTTCTTCTAATTCTTTTAATTCTAATATTTTTTTATCTAACTCTTCTTGCTGTCTATAAAGATTTTCAACCTTAGTTTCAAGGTTGCGTTCGTATTCTGATTTCTTCCAGTAACCTCGTTGCTCAAAGTATTTTTTAAATAGCCAGTTATGTTTTAGAGCTTCCATATTTTCAGCAAATGCTTCTCCGCCTTCTCTGGCTGCGGCTGTGGTTTTTGTTAAATTAGCTATAACAACTTGCATAGAATCATAAGCACTTTTATCAGAAATTAATGCACCTAAAGCTCCTTCTCCATTTTCAACTTTGCCAATTAAGTTTCTGAAATCAATTGCTGCACTATCTACATTTTTCACAATATCACCAACACCACTTCCAAGATCAACAATAAAATTTGTCATTCTATCTAATTTATTTACCATAACTTTTAAACTAGTATCGGCAGATTGAACAATTTTAACAGTCGCAAAATAAAGTTCATCATCATTAATAATTCGTCCCATTGTACCTTCACCACTATTAATTTGTGCCAAGGTTTGAGAAAATTCTTTGGTAAGATCTTTCATATATTTCATTATGTCTTGAGTTTCGGAAATTATCTGACTCATATTTACTGGATCTTTTGCCATAATTACACCGTTATCTTTTACCACATCATAGCTTGCAGTTCCCGGAGATATTGAAACTAATTTACTGCCTATCATACCTTCTGTTTCAATTGATGCTTCACTATCTAATCTTACATATTGAATAACTTCTTCCTTTATTCGCATTGTAACTTCAACTCTATTTGTTGTACTATTTTTCAGTTCAACATTACTAACACTACCAACCGTTAAACCATTTAGTCTTACAGATGCACCTGATCTTAAACCTTCAATATTATCGAAATAGGTTTTTACCATAATATTTTTGGAGAATAGAGAATCTTTGTTGCCAACCAAAAATATTGAGAGAACAATTAAAACCGTTCCAATAAAAACGAATAAACCTAACTTTGCACCTTCTAAATGTTTTAACATTATTTTACCTTATTAAATTTTATCTTCTTAATTAACTATTTCTTTACTAAAAAAATCTATTAAAAATTTATCTTCAGAGTTCTTTAATTCTTGTAGCGTTCCTTTATATGCAATTTTACCATCTCTTAAAAATATTGCTCTATCAGAAATTATATTTGCACATATTAAATCGTGAGTAACAATCATTGACGTCATATTTAATTCTTTTTGTAAATCTCTTATCAACTCACTTATTTCTTTTGATGATATTGGATCTAAACCGGTTGTAGGCTCATCATAAAAAATTATTTCAGGATCAGTAATAATTGATCTTGCTAAACCTATTCTTTTTTTCATTCCACCAGATAATTCAGATGGCATCTTGTCAACAGCTTCTTTTAACGAAACCAAGTCCAATGTATTTAGAATTTTTTGTTCAACTTCATCCGCAGAAATTTTTACATTTCTTGTTAAGTGAAAAGCAAGATTTTCTCTTACAGTCATTGAATCATATAAAGCTGCACCTTGGAATAGAAAGCTTGTGTGCTTTCTAATTTTATTCATCTCTTTAGGTTTTAGGTTTATAATATTTTTATCCTTGATATAAATATTTCCATTATCTGGTTTTAGCAAACCAATAATACATTTTAGCAGAACACTTTTTCCAGTTCCACTTCTACCAAAAACTACAAGGTTTTCACCAGCTTTAACATTTAGAGAAATATTATCTAATATAACTAAATCACCAAATGCTTTGCTCAAATTTTCTATTTGTATAATATTTACATTGGCCATATAAAAAGTGAAATTTTTACTAAAACTGTATCAAACAATAAAATAATTAATGATGCTAAAACTACTGCTGTTGTTGAAGCAAGACCAACACCTTCTGTTCCACCATCAGCTATGTAGCCTTTGTAAGAACCAACAATCCCAACAATGTAACCAAACACAAAAGTTTTTGCTATACTCGGAATTAAGTCTCCAAACTCTAAACTTGCCACAACTGCATTTTTATAATATTCAAAATTCATTCCTTGGGAAAAAAGTAAAGCAATGTATCCACCAATTATTGCAAGAAAAACTACATAGATTGATAAAATTGGAAGTATCATTGTTGTTGCAATAACACGAGTAACAACTAAATATTTAAATGGATTTATTGCTGATACTTCCATCGCATCAATCTGTTCAGTAACTCGCATAGAACCAAGTTCAGCTCCAATACCGGAACTAACTCTTCCAGCAAAAATAAGAGCAGTAATTATTGGAGCTAACTCCCTGACTATAGATAGAGCAGAAGCTCCAGGTAAAAAATCGGATGCACCGAAACGAATGAAGACTGGCTCACTTTGCATAACCAAAACAAAACCAATCAAGAATCCAGTAATGCTAACAATCGGGAAGGTCTTCATTCCCAGTTCAATCATATGCTTTTTAATTTCGGTAACTTCGTAAGGAGGAATAAAAAGTTGTTTCAAAAACTCCCAACTGAAAAGTGATAAACCCGTAACAGTTGCAAAAAAATTATAAGTTTTTTCGCCATTAGTTTTTTTTCTTTTATTTATTATGTGAGGTAAATTCATTTATAGCAACAGTATGTACATTAGTAAAAGCCAAACTAAAAATTAGTCATAATTCAATTAAAATGCGTTCTCTATATGGGTGATTTTGGGCGGTAAGTTTTTTTTGATTAGAATTGCAACCACGTCTATTCTACAATCTGTATCCGTTATCTTTTTGTCAAATAAATACGCTTCCGAAATTTTTCTAACTTGGCTTTGTTTGCTTTTAGTAATTGCCAACTCTGGCGGACCAAACTCTAAGTTCTTTCTTGTTTTAACTTCTACAAAAACTAAAACCTCTCCATCTTTTGCAACTATGTCAATTTCGCCGTGTCCGTATCTATAATTTCTCTCAATAATTTTGAAATTATTTTTGCTCAAAAAATCAGCAGCAATGTCTTCGCCTCTATCTCCGAATTGTTTTTTATAGTTGTTTGTATTCATATTTATTTCGTTTTTTAATATAATCGCTAAAACTAAAATGGTTTTTATATTCTTAAAATTGTCATATTGAATGAGTGTTCTTTACGAATGAAATATCTCAATAACTATTAACATCGAGGTTCTTCATTTTGACACAAAACGTCTTCATTCAGAATGACAAACACTAATAAATTCAAAATACGAAGACAGTGGTTTAGATTTCAATCTGTTTTGTTAAAACAGTATTTCTTAAACTTCTTCACTTAGTATTTTTCTCAAAAATGTTTTTCTATGTAGTGGAGTAACTCCATATTTTTTAATTGCTTCAACGTGTTGTTTTGTTCCATAGCCTTTGTTCTTTTCCCAAAAGTAATTGGGATATTTTTTAGCAATTTTTTTCATCATTGAATCACGTTCAACCTTTGCCAGTATAGACGCTGCAGCAATTGAAAATGATTTTGAATCACCTTTAACTATTGTTTCAACAGGAGTCTCTGTAACAAAAGATTTATTTCCATCTATTAAAATAAGTTGAGGTTCTGTACTTAACTTTTTAACTGCTTGCTTCATTGCCTTTAATGTTGCTTGTAAAATATTTATTTTATCAATCTCTTTTTGTTCAACAACCCCAAATGAATAAGCCAAACATTTTTCTTTAATGATTTTACTTAATCTTTCTCTTTCCTTTTCACTTAATTTTTTTGAATCGTTTACTCCATCTATAATTACATCTTTATCAAAAATAACTGCTGCTGCAACTACTGGTCCGGCAAGTGGTCCACGCCCAACTTCATCAACTCCGGCAAGAATTGCTATTTCTTTTGATAAATATTTTAAATCAAATTTTTTCATTTTCTTTAAACTACTCACCCATAAAAAATGTTTTCAAACTGTACATGCAAAGTGATCAAGTTAATCTCTTTTTTTATAAATAACCAATCAATAGGTTCACATTTGCCCCTAATACATCTCTATATTTATTTATATCAGAAAATATTGATATTGCGATTCCAATATATTTTGAGAATCTCACTTCTAAATTGATCTCAATAGGAAATCCATAAGTTGAATTTTTAGTAACTCTATATTCATTACTAAATATTCCGTTAGAAACTCTCTCTCCTCTTTTATAAATATCTAAATAGCTTATTCCTAATTGTAAGTTAACATTCCATATTTTACTTTTAGCAAATTGTGTTTTTTATAAAAGACACTACTTGATAAGCCTAATAAAAGTGAAATTGAATTCGTCTTTTCTTGTAAATTCTTAAAACTAAATTCAGTATGGTTATAACGCTTTATTGACAATACATAATGATTATATTTCCCAGAAACTCCATAGTTTGCTGAAAAGCCAGCATCGCTATCAGAATATTTAGAAGTCGTCATTCCAAACCCTAAATTACCCCAAATTGAAATGTTGTTAATTTCTTGAGCCAAACAATTAATTGAAATAGTTGCAGATAAGAGTAAAACTAATAATTTCATACAAACAACCTAACCAAAGTATATTGCAAAAAGACCAAAGATCATAATGATTTTTAACAGCAAACTTAGTTGAGAAATCTTTTCAGTAAACTTTGTGGAAAGCACAAATTTAACAAAATATATCAGTAATATATTTACACTAAACAGAACTATCAAAAAATATTCTATTGAATAAACTTTAGAAACAAACGGATAAAATGTTGTAACTAATAAAATTACAACCGTAATTAAAATTAGTTTTTTAGTTTTTTCAATTCCATATTGCCCTGGGAAAGTAATTATTTTATTTTTCAAATCACCTTCTAAGTCTTCAACATCTTTTAGCAACTCTCTAATAAGGTTTATTAAGAATGCAAAGATGCTTGGTATTATTGCTGCCTTCCAATTTTCAACGGCAACACCTCCATAGATAAATGCTAAACCCGTACACGTTGCAATTAAAATATTTCCAACTAGAGGAACTCCCTTAAAATAGCTTGAGTAAAAAAATAAAATTGCAGTTGTTAATAGAACAATTATTATTGCTGAATAAGAAACTATATAAGATAAAATTATGGCAACTACTGAGACAACAATATATAAGAGCAAAGCAGTCTTCTTACTCATTTCCCCGGAAGGCAAAACTCTGTTCGGTCTATTTACTTTGTCAATTTCATAATCAAAATAATCATTGATGATATTCCCCGCAGCTGCTACCAGCATTGCTGATAGGCCTGCGTAGAACGTTCTAAAATCTACTTCAATATTTTTTGCACAAATTATTGCTGCAACAATAACTACTGCAAAAGTAATTATAGCATTTATAGGGCGAGATATTTTAATTGTTGCTATTATTGTTTTCATAAATTTTGTAATGCTCTAAGTACCCATCTGTCATTGCGTCCCGAAAGTTTTCGAGATTTTATTGAGTGTGGCAATGACATTTGTTTGTTAATTCGCAGATTACTAATCTGAGTTACGATCTTAATTTAAAAATCATTAACTAAACCAAAATGAATTAAGCCATCTGAGAAAGAATTGCCCGTTTCCAAGGCATAACCAACTCGCATAATTCCTAAAGCTGTTTCTATACTAAGTCCTAAGCCATAACCAGATTTATATTCCGAGTTTCTCAATACATTATATAATTTATTTTCATTCTGCAAATAATATCCTAAATCATAAAATAAAAATACATAAGACCTCTGTGAAAGCAAAAATCTGTACTCTAAATTTGACCATAAAATTCTGTTGCCAAAAAACTGCTGTTCTCTATAACCTCTAATAGAATTTGCTCCACCAATTCTAAAATAATTACTTTCATTAAAAACATCTCCAATCATTTCTTTAGCATGTACACCTAACGCAGCAACTTGATTGGTAAATAGTGAATGATAAATTGCAAAATCTAAAGCATATTCTTGAATATTTAGATTGTTAGTATTAGAAATATTTTCTTTTTTTAGTTTAAACTTATAAGATGTAGAAAAGAAGTATCCATTTTGTGGTACAAAAATATCATCTCTATAATCAAGCTGAAGTCGGAAGCCTGTATTAAATGAATTAGAATTTTGAATACTTGTATTGCTAATAGAAGGAATAACCGATTCACTTTCTACTATTAGCGAAGCAGTTATATTTTCAGTTGCAAGATAGTCTAAGTTACCTCCATAAATTCTTTTTACAAACGAGCTGTCTTGCTTACGCTGAAATAAATGCAAGTTTAGATTTACCGGGAAATTAAACAACCAAGGTTCAAGATATTTTAATTGAAGCTCTTGTGTGCTTCTGTTTTCTTGCTGCCACTTAATTCCAGCAGCTCTTCCAGTTCCTAATATATTTCTTAAACTGATATTTACAAAACCCGTAAAGAAACCTTTGTCATTACTTTTCGAAGCTGGAACATATCCAATAATTCCATCAAAATTATTTGTTGATTTTTCTTTTACTGTAATTTTTAATATACCTTCCTCTTTTGAGTTTAAATAGTAAGTTGGCTTTTCAACGGGTTCAAAAAATCTTAGCCTGTTTAATAATATGGGGATTTCATCTATTCTGTTTTGAGAATAGTTACTTCCTTTATTTAATCTAATTGCGTTTAAGATTACACCTTTTTTTGTTTTAGCATTACCTACTATTTCAACTTTTTCAATTGTACTTAATATGTTTTTTTCAACTAGTAAGTTTACATCAACAAAATTAATTTCGTCTGTTGAGTCAAACACAAGCGATTCAATTTTTATGGAAGCGAATGGAAAGCCTTTGTTTTCAAGGCTTATTAAACATTCATCTATTTGGCTTTGTAATTCTGTTTGATAAAAAATTTCATTTAAAAGGTGAAAAAAATATTTTTTTTGCAATAGTGAATCAAACACATTCTTTGGTCTTAGTTCAATATTTTTTATTACTGTTTGGTTTCCTTCATCAATAATTAGACTAACAAATTTGCTTTTTTGGGACGTAGTTGTATCAACCGAAAGAATATTTATTTTTGAATTATAGTAACCGCCTTGCATCAGAGATGAAAATATTACTTTCTTTATTTTAATAAACAAAACTGAGTCAGCATTCACATTTGTAAAGCTTGATTTGTTTTCATCAATCCAATTCTGATATTTCTCATTAGAAATATTTTCATTCCCGGAAACTTTAAGTTGAATATTTTTTTGTGCATTAATTGTTTGGAGAGAAAGTAAAGTTAATACGAGAAGAATAAATTTATTTAGACTTTGTATTTTAAATGGTTGGATCATCATTTATGATTTTCATTTTTTTGCCAACTTCTTTTAATTCAACTAATTCAGCAAACTTTGTAGCTTCATCTAATTTAACTTTGCAAACGCCCCAAGAGCCAGCATTGGCAGCACCAAAGGCTGATGCAAGTTTTGTGAAATCGTTAAAGACCATAGCTTTTTCTAAACCATAAATTATTCCAGAAAGAAAAGCATCTCCACTTCCAGTAGCATTTTTCTCAGTAATAATAGGATTTATTATTTCGTAATGAAAGTCAGATTTTGATGCATAGGTTGGGTTCTTGCTATCAGTTATAAAGGCTAATTTAATATTTTTATCGTTTAGATAATTTAATAATTCTAACTTTTCTTTTTGTGATGTTAGTGATAAGCCTAACGATATGCGAAGTTCATCAATATTATTATGTAGAATAGTTGGTGATTTTTCAATCAACTCAGAAAGATTAGAGCCATAAGCATCAAGCACCGAAACCTTATCGTACTTATGACAAAGCTCAATTCCTTTCTCAATAATTTTGGATGCTTCAACGCTTGTTGCACTACCAGAAAAAACTACTACTGATGAATTCAAAATTGCTTTTTCTAATCTATCGCTAAACTGTTCTATTTCAGCCAAAGATATTTGCGAGTTGAGTCCGAAATAAGTTGTTAATTTATTTTCATTCTCATCAAAAACTAATGTAGCTTCTCGAGTTTCGCTTTTAGTTGAAACCACACTAAAATTAATTTGTTCTTCTTCTAGTTTTGCTCGTAGTTTTTTTCCATTAGCTCCGCCAAGAAAAATAAATGAGCGATTTTGAATTCCAAGTAAATTCAATTGACGACTTATATTTATTCCTTTCCCACCGGCAGAATATTCTTGCTTGTATGCTCTATTGTTACTTCCTTCTAACTTTTTAAAATATAAGTTTTTTTCAAGAAGTGGATTAAGCGTTACGGTTAAAATCATTTTTCTTATTAAATAGTTTTAAAGATTTGATTAACTTTCAAAAGGAATAAATATCCAACACTCAATTTTCAACATTCGTTTTTTCTACTTTTTATTTGATTATTGAATGTTGTTTGTTTACGGTCTGTATCTAAACCAATCGCCAAACATTTGGTTTTGTAATCTAAAATCTCCAAAGTTTGTTACATCAACAAAAATAAAACTTCTATTTATTGTGTAATAATCCCACACCTCATAAGGCTTGGTGCTAAGTTCATAAGGTCTTCGTGTTACTTGGTTGGGAGGTCCAAGCGTAATATAAACCATACCCATATCTGTTCGCCAACCATCGTAATAACTTTTAAAATTTGCATTCGCATAAGCCACTCGTGCATAGTAATTATTTAACATTTCATTTTCAACTGTATTTGGCGATGGATCCAAACTTTTCCAATATTTAAGATAGCTATTTAATTTATCTTTGTAATTTTCGGCATCCATTATTTTATCAACATCTGAAGTTGATGCTATATATTGCATTTGGTCAATCGCCAAATCTAAACTTTTAATAAAGCTTGGAAATCCATATATCTTGGATTTTATAACTTTGCCTGTTCCAGAAATCAACTCATTTTCTTCATCCTGTAATTTTATAATTACTTTATATTGACCCAAAGCAAAAGTTATATTATTTAATGTTTCATAGACTATATTTTTACCCTTAGAAACTTTCATTTCTTTTCTTTTGATAAATATACTTTTGTCGTCCTTATCAACTATTGCATATTCTATATTTACATTTTGTTCGGATGATGAATAAATATGATAGAAAAACATAACGGATGAATCTTGTGAGGTAACTAAATTAGAAATATTAGGAATTATTTTTTTGCCTTCGTTGGTCTCAACAAATTGGGATACTAAAACAATATCACTTAAATCTAAAGAATCCTTAAACTCTTTTATGGTAATTTTTTGTTCATAAGAAGAATGCTTGTTCGATTCTAAATCTTCTACAGTACAAACAAGTTTATACTTACCCGGCAATACATTAATTGTTTTATAACTAATATTATAACTTGAAGCCGAAGAAGTTTGCTTAAATATTTTAGTGAATATTTTTTCATTCCATAGTTTTTCTACTTTAATTGTTTCTCCTTCTTCATCAAATAGCGAAACAGTAACTGTATATTTTGCCTCATACCCATCATCCTTTTTTAAAAACTGAATATTTGAATATGGTGTTTTAATAAAAAAATCTAATTTAGATGTTGTAGAATCCTTTCCCTTATAGGTCGCAAGATCAATAAAGAAGTTTGGCAAAAGCTGACCACTATTTCTTTTACGAGAATATTCAGCTTGTGAAAAAAGTGAGGAAGTAAAAATTACAAGTAAGAGAATTATTTTTTTCATAATGTTTTCCATTAAATTAATTTTCCAAATAAATCATAATCATTACAACTAACAATTTCAATGTTATAAAATTCGCCTACTTTTAAAAGTTTATTTTTAACTTTAATTAAAACTTCGCCATCAACTTCCGGGGCATCTCTTTCAGAACGTCCTATAAAATATTCTCCTTCAATGTCATCAATAATTACTTTAATAATTTTGCCAATCATTTTATTATTCTTTTCAAGAGAAACTTCTTTTTGGATTTCCATTAACTCGGTTTTTCTTTCTTCTTTTTCGTCAGCAGATATTTTATCTCCCAAGATAAAACTTGGCGTATTAACTTCAACGGAATAATCAAACACACCAACTCTATCAAACTTTATTTCTTCGATAAAACTTTTTAGTTCATCAAAATCTTTTTCAGTTTCGTTTGGATAACCAACTATAAATGTTGTTCGTAAAGTTAGGTTAGGAATTCTTTCTTTTAGTTTCTTTATTAATTTGATTGTAGTTTTTTTTGTAATTCCTCTTCGCATAGATTTAAGAACGTCATCCGAAATATGCTGAAGTGGAAGATCAATGTAGTTACACACTTTTGGATTGTTTGCAATCTCATCCATTATGTCTTCGGGAAAATGTGAAGGATACGCATACAGCAATCTAATCCATTCTATACCACTTATTTTTGATAGCTTGTTTAATAATTCTGCTAAAACTCGTTTTCCATAGATATCATTTCCATAGTCTGTTGTATCTTGTCCAATTATTATAAGTTCCTTTACGCCTTTAGTAGCAAGGCTTTCAACTTCTTTTACTAAATTTTCTATTGGAGTTGATTTATGCAAACCTCGCATCAAAGGAATTGCACAGAACGAGCAAGGGTTATCGCAACCTTCAGATATTTTTAAATAAGCATAATGTTTAGGAGTTGTAAGAGAACGCTCACCAAGAAGTTCTTTTTTTAAGTCGCCACCAAATTCCTTTACAATTCCTTCGTAATCTTCCGTTCCAAAAAAAACATCTACATCAGGAATTTCTTTTTGTAAATCTTCTTTAAATCTTTCAGATAAACATCCGGCAACAATTACTTTTTTAATCTTACCTTCTTTCTTTAAAGCAACTGCTTCCAAAATTGTGTTTACCGATTCCTCTTTTGCTGCATCAATAAATCCACAAGTATTTATTATTACGTGATCTGAGTCTTCCGAAGTATTTGAAATCTCAAAGTTGTTTGCTGCTAATTGTCTAGAAAGTCTTTCTGAATCAACAATGTTTTTTGAACAACCAAGAGTAATTATTTCTATTTTGTTTTTTTTGTTTGGCATTAAATTTTGACTAAATGATTGATTTTTGAGATACAATTTAATAATTAAAATTGAAGGATTTAGAAAAGAAAATTTTTAGGTTATAGCTTTACATTAGCGGAATATGTTTCTTGTGTTTCTTTGGTTACAAACATACTTAAGAAGATAGTATTATAACTCGGCCAATTCACCGCAATAAAAATCAATTACTTTTTTATGAACTTTATCCAATATATATTTATTGATACCCATATCTTTTAGATATTCTTTATTGACCACACATTGAGAGGAGCCTGCATCCAATGCAATTATAGCTGCAATATGCTTGTTAACTCTCAGCTTTAATAATTCTTCATATAAACTTTCTCTTGGGTCTTTCATTTTTTTATTCCTTTAATTTTTTTGTCAAAGTCAGATAAATATTTGTGGTCTTGAATTACTCTAAAATTTTCATATTCTTTAGCCGATTTTTCTAAAGCTTTTTGATGTGATATTTTTCCAGCATTAGTTAGAATATCATAACGATTTACTTTTAAGAAACCATCTAAAACTTCAATCCATTCTATCATTTTCATTGGGATATTTCGCTCTGCTTGTAATTCAGCAAAGTTTAAATAGAGTTCCACTAATCTGTTTAATTCTGAAACTTCTTTTTCAGATAAATAATTCTTTGCAATAGAAACATCAGATTTTAATATTTTTCCTTTAGGTGAATTTTTCCAAGTGGTCAATCCCATATTATCTTTTTCAGCACCAGAACGGTTTACTACGATTTCACTTGCTGTGTTTCCTGTTATCGCCCAATGCAATTTATTTTGAACGGTTTTATAAAATGTAATTGTTGTTTCTGAATTAGCAATATAATCAATACTACATTGAGCATAAATATCTGTGATTTTTTGATAAAAACGTCTTTCAGAAGCACGAATTTCCCGAATTTTTTCAAGCAACTCATCAAAATAATCTTTTCCAAAAACTTGATTACCTTGTTTCAACCTTTCATCATCTAAAACAAAACCTTTGATAATAAATTCTTTTAAAGTTTTGGTTGCCCAAATTCTGAATTGAGTTGCTTGTTTTGAGTTTACTCTATATCCAACTGAAATTATTACATCAAGATTGTAGAAATTTGTTTCTTTAGTTTGGGTTTTCTCCTGAACTGCACCATGTTGAGTGGTTGTTCGGAATTTCCGAACAACCAGTTTTTCATCTAGTTCTCCTTCTATAAAAATATTTTTAAGATGTTCACTAATAGTAGATTTTGATTTCCCAAATAGCTCTCCAATTGACTTTTGGGAAAGCCAAATAGTTTCATTTTCTAAAAAAACATTAACTTTTATATCTCCTGAATTAGAGGTATATAAAATAAAATTAGATGAATTATCTTGAAAAGTATTCATAGTTAAGTATTTTTAAAACTATTAATAGCATTCTCAATATCACCAAAAGACAGTTTGATTAATTCTTCTGTTGACATTTCTAAAAGTATCTTTTCAGCATTTTGTAATATATAGTTTTTAAATTGAGGATTTTCAATTGTATTTTTATATCCTTCGCTATATAAGTAGGGTGTTATTTCTGTATCAGCATATTCTTCAGCACCTAATATAATTTCTTCATTTTTATATTTATTATTAACGGTTGAATATGCCTCTTCATAATTATTCGCTTTTACTTTTTGAACTGTCTGAAGAGTTTCTGTAATTTCTATTTCAAATGTTTTCATAATTTAATCTTTTTATAGTTTCCTCTATTTTTAAACTCAATCAAACCTTTATCTCTCAGAAATTGCAACTGCTGTCTAATTTTATCTTTGATGAAATTATTATTTGGATATTTCCCTTTCAATTTTTGTTCAAAGGAGTAAATATCTTGTAGAGTGAAAGTATTTTTATGAATTGCATCAACGCAATTCATAACATCTAAAATCCAACCCTTACTTTCACCTTTTTTAGATTTAAGAAAATCTGTTCCTTTCCATTTAGCTTGTACTTTTTCTTTTGGAATTATTTCTGAATTTTTAACAAGAAAAATTCTACCACTTTCTGGAACTTTTGTTATATCAATATTGCATCCAATCCACCCTGCTCGTCTTGCAGTATCTTTTAAAGGTTTTCTTTTAATGATAATTTCAGATATAAAATAATGTTTTGGAATGATTAAAAAGTTATTGACTTCCCATTTTGTCTTATCATAAGTTAGAAAAAAGAAATTTGGACTTTCATCAGAATTAATTCTTTCTATCATTGTAGAATAAGCCCCATCAACTATTTTATTTCCAACTTTTATAGAGTTCTTGCTTTTTAATTCAAATTGTTCAGAACAAGATTTACAGTAAAAGTCCGCAACTGGTTTATTATTTTGAAATTCATTTAAATGACTTTCTCCACAATTGGGGCAGTAACTATTTATTTTAACCCAATTTTCTGATAGAACACGAGCAATTTGAGAGTTACTTGTATAGTTGTTGGCTTTATTTCTTTCTAATTTTAAATTCATTTACGCTACTTTTACATAAGGGAAAGCACCTATTGTTCGAACTCCTTTCTTTTATAATTTCACTATTGCACATTAAAAATGGCTTTGCAATTTTATTAGTTATTTCATATCTCCAATATAGAAAAAGTTAAATATTTCTTGAAATGAAATTTACATTTTTTTAGAGTAAGGATTTTGGAGATAAAATTATTTTAGCAGTAACATTTTTTTTGTTTGTGAATAACTACCAAATTTTAATTGATAATAATAAACTCCACTTGGTAAATTTTCTGCATTAAAATTAACAGAGTAATTCCCAGCTGATTTACTTTCGTTTACCAACATTACAATTTCTTTACCAAGTGCATCATAAACTTTTAATTGTAAAGACGTTGAATGCAATGCCTCAACGAATGGAATTGAATATTTGATTGTTGTTGTTGGATTAAAGGGATTCGGATAATTTTGCTCTAAATTTAAATTATTTGGAATGTTTGATTTATTCTCAACACCAACTAGGGGAGTTCGCGGATAATAATAAAGTTTCGCAGGGAAGTTAAATTCTGTTCCACCAACATTTACTTTTTCTTCACTTAAGGTGTAATAGCCCTTGTCATCATTAGGCTTCCAGCATATTGCTTCTCCTTGAGGTTCTCTAACATAGGGCAGATTAAGTGGAGCTTTAATCATTGCCTGCTTAACTGATTCATTTTCAGTTCTGCTCCAATAATAAACATCATCATAGGTCTTAACAATTATTTCTTTTCCATCGCTAGAAATTTCTCCAGCTGTAATATAATTAAAAGGTTTATTTTCTTCTGGGTCTTTAGGGAAAGTTAACTTAACCTCTAAACTCATATTCACAATCCCTGTAGTTGATTGCGGATATGTTGCTTTGTACAACCTAACTTTTGTGTTTCTCTTGCTGACTATAAAGATATCTTTAGTAAGTGGATCTATCATTAAAGTTTCTGCATCTCGGTTTGCATCAGGATACAAAAGAGTTATAGTTGAAATATCTGTAATAGTAGAATCTATAAAAGACTGACCTGCAGCAACTTTCGGTTCTTCAATTCTGTAAACGTATTTTAATGCGTGTTCTTTTTCGTTATCGCCAATATCTCCTATGTACAAATATGTTAATTTATCATCTGGTCCGGGACCAATTGCTATATCTTCCCAATCACGATTTTCAATTCCATCTAAATAAAATTCTCCAAGATTGTTACCGTTTGTATCTATGGCAAAAATTCTATTCTCTCCTCCAGAATCATTATGAGTCCAAAGAACTCCTTTATTATTAAGACTTGCTACAAGTCCAGATGCTTCGTCAATATCATCATTTACAAGTTCTCCAAGATTTGATCTACTTCCAAAAGTTGGTGGGGTGTCTTGAGCATTCAATGCAAACGTAAAAAGAATTAAGAAAATTAGAATTAGATTCATTAATAAAAACCTTACATATAAATTGGTTATAACTTACAAATGCTTAGCACTTTAGAAGCACCAAGCATTTTAACTTTTTATGTTACTTAAAATCTGTTTGTTCATTTCGCAGATTGTAAGCAATCTACGTTACAACAAAGTTATTATTTTTTATAATACTGCAATGCTTCGGGCATTAATTTATTTAAATCATTAATTCTAGTTTGGTCTGATGGATGCGTACTTAAAAACTCTGGTGGTGCTTGTCCGCCTTTATTTGCAGCCATTCGCTTCCAAAATTCCGGGGCAATTCTTGGGTTGTAACCAGCCATAGCCATAAATATCAAGCCCAAATGGTCTGCTTCACTTTCGTGCAATCTACTAAACGGAAGCATCACTCCAACTTGTGCTCCAATTCCAAAAGCAGTCATCCAAAGTTGTTGAGTTTGCTGCGGTTTATTTTGAAGTGCAAGAGCTAAACCCATCCCACCTAACTGTGTAAGCAAACCAGTACTCATTCTTTCTCCACCGTGCTCTGCAATTGCGTGAGCTATTTCGTGTCCCATTACAACTGCTACTCCGGCTTCGTCTTTGCAAATTGGTAAAATTCCAGTATAGAAAACCACCTTGCCACCAGGCATACACCAAGCGTTTACATCTTTACTATCTACTAAATTAAATTCCCAGTTATATCCTTTAAGATGCTCGGACATTTTTTTTTGTTTAAAATATTGTTCAACTGATTTCTGAATTTTTCTACCAACAGTTTTTATCATTGCAGTTTGTTTCTGGTCTTTGCTTGGTGGATGTTCTTTCAAAAAAGTATCGTACTGCTGGTAACTCATAGACATCATTTGAGATGATGGTATTAAGCTCAATTGCTTTCTACCAGTTACCGGAACTGTGCTACAAGATACTATAAATAAAAAGAGAAATATTAGACTAACTAATTTTGTTTTGATTTTCATTTTTACCTCACTTACATTTTAATAATTTTATTTTAATTCTTCCCAATCCGTCATCTTTCCATTTTTGAAAAAATAAGTTATTGTTCCATAATACCATTGAGTAAACGTTCCCCACTTTTCTTTATTTTTTGTAACCCTATCCGGCTTGCCCCAACTGTCTTTTAGCATTTTTTCGGTCATACCTTTCCATACTTTGCCACTAGCTATTCTACCGCCTATTTTTTTACCGTATTTTCTAACTAACTGTTTCCCTCTGGAACTTTTTAATTTTGGTTCTAACTCTGCTATATAATTTTTCAGACTGTCTATTTCAACAAGTAGTTTTTCTTTTTCATTCAGTAAATTATTTTTTTTGGTTGAAAGACTATCAGTTAAAAAGCTAAATCTTTCTTTGCTCATTATTTTAGTTTCTGATTGAGCAAAGATATTAGCACTAAACAATGTGATGAATATGAATAAAAGAATTTTGTACATATAAGTTTGTCCTATGTAGTTAAATATTGCTTTTTGCAGATTGCAAGCAATCTACGTTACAAAAAAATGTAAATACAGATAAACAACCGGAGCTGTTAACAGTAACGAATCAAACCTATCAAAAATTCCACCGTGTCCCGGTATTATTGCTGATGAATCTTTTACACCTGCATCTCGTTTTATTAAGCTTTCAACCAAATCTCCCATTTGACCAATTGTACCAACAATAGTTCCTATAATTATTGCATCTTGAATTGATAGAAAATCAACAAAATAAAACTTAGCAACCAACATTGAAATGATTGAAAATACAAATCCGGCAATTGCTCCTTCCCAACTTTTATTTGGACTTACTCTTGGAAATAATTTGTGCTTACCAAATGCACTTCCGAGAAAAAATGCCGCTGAATCACAAACCCAAATAGAGACCATAATTGAAATTATTAAATATCCACCTTCTATATAGAGCATTTCAGAACTGCCAAAAAACTCTCTTATTAATAAGATAGTAGATGCTACCACTCCAAAGTAAATAACTCCCAAAAGAGTTGTTCCAATATTTATAATTGCTGAATTTTTATTTCTAAATAATTCTGTTAAAAGAATTAGTACAGCACTTCCAATTAAAATTGTATTTACATCTGTAAATTTAAAATAAGAATTTAGAATAATTACAGCTACAGATAAATAGCCAAGCACAATATTAACATTAGCATTCTTATTTTGAACAAGTTTCGAGAATTCCCAAAACGCAACAAGTCCAATAAAAAGTGTGAAAATTAAAAATGGAATTCCACCATAAACACAAGCTACAATAATTAATGGAATTGCAATTAATGAAACAATTATTCTAATTGAAGTATTTCCTAAAGCCATATAAAAAGTTAACCTTTCTCATCCTTGTTAATATCTGCAATCAGTTTTTTTGCGTCTTCAGCATCTTCTTTTTTTACTAAAAGTTTTATCACAGACAAATCTCCACTTACCGGAAAATTTTTATCTTTTTGAGATAAAATAATTGCTTCTATTTCTGCTCCTGAAAGATTAGACTTTAACATTTCAGCTTTATAAATATAATCTGTTGAATAAACCGCAGTCCAATCTTGATGATGAACCAAGTTTAATTCAAAGTCTTCTTTGGGTATTAGTTCAGTTCCGCAATCTGTACAAGTGGAAATACCTTTTACATATTCTGCTTCACAGCTAGGACAAATCATTTTGTGCCTCCGTTTTTGTGAGCTTAAAATAGTTCTTATTTATAAATATAACAAAACCAATAAAAAGTGCAAGTAATAAAGCGAAACTAATTAAGTGAGTATTTATATTTTCCAAATCAACAAAGTTCGATTGCATAAGTTCTTCATCGCCAAAAATAAAAAATGCAATAATAGCAACAAAGTTATTTATAAAATGCAAAATAATTGATGTAACAATCGAGTCGCTTTTGTAAACTGCATAACCAAGATAAAATCCAATTCCAATTAAAGGTAATAAACCATAAGGGTTAAAGTGATAAAGACCAAAGAAAATGGATGTAATTAAAATTGCCCAAAACGGACTAAGTTTAAACTCAAAACTTCTTTGTACAAAACCTCTAAAGAAAAATTCTTCGCAAATTGCCGGAGTTACTGCAACCGTAATTATAATGAGCAACATCTCAAAAATATTATTTCCGGTTAAAAGTTGTGAGTAAGTTTCCCCAACATATTTATCCATCATATCAAGAAAGTTTTTAATACCCAAAACCAAACTACTTTGTTCCGATAGTTTCTCAATTACATAATTTTGTATATGTAAATAATCTTGCAATAGCGGAATTAAAATTATCATTCCAACTGCAAGCAAACCAACTTCTTTTGGCTTAGGCATTTTTAATCTAACTATAGAAGTAACATCTTCAAAAACCAACTTGCTTAACAATATTGCCGGGAAAAGAATAAACAACACTTGCGTTCCTATTGTTAGAAGACGAAGCAAGTTCATATTCGCATTTGTAATATCAAACCCAAAAACTAATACTGCAATTAAGCCGCCGCCAAATTGGAATGCAACAAAAACTGCAATGAGTCCTAATATTGCTGCTTTTACAGGAGACATTGTGGGAGTTATTTTATTATCTTCCAATTTTTCCTTGCGATTTATTTCTCTAAAAAATCTAACTATTTGAACTTGTCTTGCTGAGTGGAGATGAAGCATCTAAATATATAAATTGAACTAAAATTTTCGATATCGTTCATACTTCGACTCCTCTCAGTTTGACTCAGCTTTGATCAAACAATTTGATTTCAGTACAACTTAGTTTTTCTCAAAAGATTAAAACAAGATCTTTACAACAGTGTGTATGTTTCTTATGTTTTTGTTTTCAATCCGCAAAATACTCAAAACCCATTAAACTTAAATATGATTTTTTCTTTTTATCTTGATACGCACTACTTGATTATTGATACTAATTTTTAGGTCATAAATTTTTCCGTTGCATCATTCGTTTTTTTTCTGCTAATTACGATACATTTTTAATTCTAAAGGAGATTCTTATTTAAAAACTGCTACTATCAACATTCATTCATTACTTGAAGAGGTAAGATATGTTATTTCAAGAAAATAGCAGTGTAAATAATCCTTTAGCAGAACTAATCAACGATGACACCTTTCATTTGTTAAGTAGTCGCGGTCTTTTTAACGAAAAGTCTTTACGCGATTATCAAATCCGAAAACAATTCAAATTATTACGAAATCAAGATGTAAACGCAAGTGATGCTATTGATTTACTCCGAGAAGATTACCCATATTTACAGTTTGACACACTTCGTAAGATTGTATATCACATTAAATAATTACTTGACTTAAACGTTTTCATAGACTATATTCAAGTTCCTTACTTGAACAATTTTTTATTAAATTGACTTGTTCGGTTTTTATAGCCCAGTGTCTCCCCCAACGCTGGGCTTTATATTTAAACATGAAGATTTATATTTTATTAAAAATGGTTTGATTAAATGGCAAAAGCTAAGATAAGAACAAAAAGACAAAACGCTAAAGTTGTTTCCCCATTCAAAAATTATTGGGCAAAAGAAAATTATGTTCTTTTTGGAGTTGGAATGGCAATTGTGATTATTGGCTTTTTGCTAATGGCACAAGGTCCTTGGGATAACCCACTTTCTTTAACTGTTTCACCTTTAGTATTGTTAGTTGCTTACTTAATTGTATTCCCTCTATCTATTTTATATAAAAGTAAAAAACCCAAAACCACGTTAAGCGAAGATGTTACTCGCAAAGATTAAAGGAAATGTTGTTTCCACTCAAAAAGATCCCAGTCTTAAAGGTCATAAACTTCTTCTAGTTCACCCAATTGATTTGAAAGGTAATTACATTGGCGAAAAAGATTCTATTGCTCTTGATATAATTGATGCCGGAGTTGGAGATACTGTTCTTGTTGTAAAAGAAGGTGCGGCAGTTCAGCAAATATTAGGTCATAAAAACTCTCCCGTAAATACAATGGTTATTGCAATTGTTGATGATTTAAATGTTCAAGAATAAACTCCAAGCCTATTTTGAAAAATAATGTTGAAACAATAACCAAATTAAAACTCTTACTTCAAGTAGATGGTGTTGGTCCTGCAAAATTATTTAATCTACTTTCCAAATTTCAAACTTTAGATAATCTATTAGATTCTAATTTTAATTCACTTGTAAAGGTTGAAGGTATTTCTCAAAATCTTGCTAATAGAATTTTAAAGCAAATAAATAATTTTAGCAATTTTGAAAAAGAAGTGAAAAGAGAACTTGAAAAATTAGATTCACTTGGATGTAAATGGGTAACATTTTGGTCTGAAGATTATCCTAAAAACTTAAAAAATATTTTTGCTCCGCCAATAATTTTATATTATAAAGGAACTCTGCACGAAGCTGATAATAACTCGGTAGCAATTGTTGGAACAAGAATGCCAACTGATTATGGCAAAAATTATGCATCAAAATTTGCAAAAGAGTTAGGCAAAAAAAACATTACTGTAGTTAGTGGAATGGCTCGCGGTATTGATTCTGTTGCTCATCGTGGAGCAATAAAAAGTGGCGGAAGAACATTCGCAATTATTGGCTCGGGATTGGATATTATTTATCCACCGGAAAACAAAAAACTTTTTGAAGAAATTAGTAAGTGCGGAGCAGTAATTTCCGAATACACTTTAGGAACAAAACCAGATGCTCAAAATTTTCCAAAACGTAATAGAATAATTTCCGGAATTTCGCTTGGCTCATTAGTCATCGAATCGAAAATTAAAGGTGGAGCTTTGCAAACGGCAAGATTTGCGTTAGACCAAAACCGAGAAGTTTTTGCAATTCCCGGTAACTTAGGAATTATGCAAAGCGAAGGAACAAATCTTTTAATTCAAAAAGGTGAAGCCAAATTAGTAAATGATACGGAAGATATTCTAATAGAATTAAACTTAAAAATTAAACCAACTGTCGGAGAAAATATTCCCAAACCGGTTGAAGACCTAAATATGTTCGAACAAAAAATTTATGATGCACTTTCTACTGAACCCAAACAAATAGATTTTATTGCAAATGAAACTAAAATAAATTCAGCAGATTGCTTGGTACACTTGCTATCATTGGAGTTTAGAAGTTTGATTAGGCAGTTGCCGGGCAAGATGTTTGTTGTTGATTGAATAAAAAGATTGGAAGATTGATTTAGTCAATGATTCTTTGCTTTAACAATTATATTTTTAATCTTTTCCTTTTTTTTACCCACAATTGGTTTCAGCTTTTCTATATTATTTTCAATTGCCTTTTCAGCTGCTAATAATTTATTCTTCTTCATTTATACTTCCAAAATATTTATAGAATAATATAACAAACTATATTCACTATGAATGGATTTTAAATTTGATGATAAAGAGTTATCCTTTTCCAAAATTTATCATTGCCTGATAAGATTCCAACATTTTAAAAACACAACTTTGGTTTGAAAATAAAAATATTTTTGGCGGAGTAAAATGCTTCATTCAATTGTTGAGTTTGGAGATTATGTCGGGGGGTTCTTTTTGCTCGAAGATATTTCCCACCCATACTTGTATCTGTTTATAGTTATAGATTCTGACAACAATAGAACCATAGAAATACTATTAGATAATTCCGATTTAAACAAATTATTAATAAAATTCGAAATAATAGAGTTTTTTCAATCTGATGAATTTTTTAATATGCCCCGCAAGAATTTGATAAATCTGACGAAATTTTTAAAATAAACATTATAGTAGAAGAATTTTTAACTAATATCCCTTCTTCCGAATTATTTTTTTACAAAACTATTGAAGAAATAAAAAAAATATTTTGTGTAGAAGAAAAGTTTACAATTTTAGAGTTTAAGAGAGAAATTATAATCCCTAAATTCAATGAATTATATTATGGAGAAAATTATTCCGGTTTTGAAGAGATACTATTATACTTTTATGGAAACAAAAAAATATTTGACGCAAGAGTAAAACAAAGTAAAGAATTAGATTTATCTAATTCTAACTTAGGCATAATTCCAGAAGTTATTTGTGATTGTGTTACTCTTGAGACGATATCACTTTCAAACAATCAATTATCAGAGTTACCGCAAAATTTTTCTCAACTTGAAAATCTAAAACACTTAGATATTTCAAATATTTATTTAAGCGAATTTCCATTTGTTATTATATCGCTCACTACTCTTGAAACACTTATAATAAATAATGCAACGGGACCTAGCGGAGTAATTCCGGAAGAGATTAAACACCTAAGAAATTTGAAAGAATTGCATATTAGTATTTTCGATTCAGATTACTTTCCTGAATCAATATTACGGTTAAAAGCTCTACAGCATTTACACATTACTGATAATTCATTTGATTATTTGCCCGATTCTATTTGCAATTTAGTAAACTTAAAAACTCTTAACTTAACTGGAAATAATCTTATAGAATTACCGTCATCAATAACATTGTTAGAAAATTTAGAAATATTAATTCTTTCTAATAATAACTTAACTTCTTTGCCGGATAATATTTTTGAGATGGAAAACTTAAAAGAAATATGGTTAACAGGAAACGATAAACTTGACCAAGATGAAATCAATTCAAGAATACATATTTACACGCCGGAAGATACACCTGGTAATAAACTAGAAGTATATTTTTGGAAATAAATAATTAAGGTAGAAAATGCTAAAGTCAATTGTTGATTTCGGAGATAATTATATTGGTGGATTTTTATAGAATCCAATGGTGAAGAAAAGTCTTTTAGCTTTATAATTATAAATACTAAGACCAATAGAGTTTTAGAAGCTGAACTTAGCGAACTAAGAATACTTACGGTCGGTAAAGGAGAAAATATAAAATCTGGAAGTTCATCTTTTAAAATATCTGATTGTGATGAACGGTTACAATATGAGAACGGAAAAATAAAATTTAACTATCTAGTTAAGGAAGTGTTAAACTGTACACCTTCATTTGAATTATTCTGTAATAAAACAATTAAAGAAATTAAACGAATTTTAAATTTAAAAGAAAAAATAAAAATGTTAGAATTGAAAGATGAAGACATTTGCTTTTTGAGTGATAAGTTAGAAAAACAAGTTGAGTTTTCTCTGGTAGATATATTGTTATGTTTTTATGGCAATAAAAAATCATTTAATGAAAGAATAGCAAAAAATAAAATTGATTAAGTTTGGAATGCAAAATAAATTAGAATTGATTTTTAAAATAATCATTAACAAACTTTGGAGAAATTAAAATGAAAAAGAGTCTGCAAAAATGTTATAAAAATTATTTAGGAAATGGAAACCCTAAAGCTAAATATTGGTTTATTGGATTTGAGCCAGGCGGAGTTATTGATAAAGACCCACGAACAAAACATCACTTAGAAAATGATACTGATGAGTGTTTCGTTAGTTTTATGAATGAGCCATTAACTGATAATGTTGAACAAGGAGTTTATACTGCTCTTAGTAAATTTCTAGAGAACTTAGAATTAACGGATTGTTTAAACAAAAATAAAACTAGTTTCAGTTTCACTAAAGACTCTTCTGCTTTTTTCACGAATTTATATCCACTAAAATTTCCAAGTGAGAATCATAAAGATAATGATTATAACTTGGAATATTACAAACAGATTTTTGGCATTAATTCACTCAATAGACAAGAGATTTATCCTGCTGAATGGATTAAAAGACGAAGTAAATTATTTGAGGAATTTCTCGTTGAAAAAGAAAAAACTATCCTAATATTCAAAAATACTAAAAACCCTTTATATGAACTTTTGTTAAACGTTGAAAACTTTGGAGAAATAAAGTATTCTATGGAAGCAAAAAATAGAAGTAAATCTATGATTGATTTTTATGAAATTATTATAGGAGATAGAAGTCATCAGGTAATTGTAATGCCTAATGACATATATGCAGATAGTACAATTAAAACAGTTTGTGAAAAAATTAAATAACTAATGAAAATCCTTCTCGACATAGATGACACAGCTATACTTACAAAAGACAAAGGCAAAACTTGGTTTGAACATTCACGTCTGAAAGAGCTTATAAAATTGCATAATGTTTTTCTATATTCAGGTAATCCTGAGATTGAAGAGTTTGCAGCAAAGTGGAAAGTTAGCGGTTTCTTCCCAAAAGGAAATAACCACATTCCAAAAGCAGATGTTTTAATAGATAACGATGTGGAACTTTGGATTGATTTAGTTGATGTTAAAAAAACCTATAAATCAATTAACTCATTTTTTAGATTCAACAAATAATAATTTCTTAAATGAACAAAGCTATTATCAATAAACATAAGATCCAGAAAAAGATATTTCCACAACTCTTTACTTTTTTAGGAAAGAAAACAAAAAATATTATAAAAATTATTAGTTCCATCTTAGATGAAAACTAATATTTTCAACTGAGCTTTTCTTATCACAGAATGATAAAATTTTATGAATGCAACAATTGAACATTACAAAAGTACTACCGAAATAAAAGACATTCTTGAAATTCTAAACAATAGTAATGATAGTATATTCATTACAGGAAAAGCCGGTACCGGAAAATCTTCTTTATTAAACTATTTTGTTAAAAAGACAAATAAAAAATTTGTGGTTTTAGCACCAACCGGAATTGCAGCTTTAAATGTTGGCGGTCAAACAATCCATTCATTCTTTCGGTTTCCACCTTCAATAATTCAATCTAACAATATTCAATATGCGTATGGCAGAGAAGAATTATTTGAAAAGTTAGAGATGGTTATTATTGATGAAGTCTCTATGGTGCGTGCCGATTTAATGCACGGCATCGATATGTCACTTAGACTAAACCGTAATTTACCTTACGAACCTTTTGGTGGAGTGCAAATGGTTTTTATTGGAGATTTGTTTCAACTGCCGCCTGTGCTAACAAGAAAAGATAAAGAGAATATCTTAAATATATTCGACGGCAAATACTTTTTGATGCTCCAGTTTTCGATTATTTTGAATATCATTTTAAAGAGCTAACAAAAGTTTTTAGACAATCCGAAGATGAAGAAGAATTCAAAACACTTCTGAACAACATAAGAAATAATAATGTTCAATTAGAGGATATTGAATTGTTAAACTCAAGACATAAAGATTTTGTTGAAGCACAAGACAACTCTATTTTTCTTACCACAAGAAGGAACATTGCAAGAGCAATAAATAATGAGAAGCTTGATTTGCTAGAAGGAGAAGAATATCTTTTTGAAGGAACTGTTTCCGGTAGGTATGAAGAACTTAAGTACATTGATGAAGAAAGATTAGAAAACAAACTACCTGCACCAAACAAATTAAGGTTAAAAAGAAACGCTCAAATAATGATGTTAAGAAATGACATAGGAAAAAGATGGGTAAACGGAAGTATTGGAAAAGTTATAGAAATAAAAAAAGATGAGATAATTGTAAAGATTAATGGGAAAAAACATTCTGTTGAAAGAGAAATATGGAATGACGTTGAGTATGTCTTGAATAAAAAGACAAATGAAATTGATGAAAATATTCTTGCAAGTTTTGCACAATACCCTATACAGCTTGCTTATGCGATGACAATACATAAGGGACAAGGAAAAACATTTGAAAATATTACCGTTGACGTTGGTAGAGGAGCTTTTGCTCACGGTCAAATTTATGTTGCATTAAGTCGTTGTAAAGCTTTGAATGGAATAACTTTAAATAATCCGATTTCAAATAATGATATAATTGTTGATTCAAGAATTGTTGATTTTTATAACAATAAAACTATTACATAAATTTTATGAATGTAACAACTGAACATTACATAAGACAAATTGAAATTCTTGCTCGATTAAAAAACAGTGAAAGTTTTTCTAAAGCAGATTTGGCTTTTGAATATTCTGTTTCTGAAATTACAATTAACAGAGATTTAAAAGCACTTCGCAATATGGGCTTTCAAGTGTTCAGTAAAAATGGAACTGTAAAATTATTAGAACAACCACTAACCGAAGATTTAATTCATCTATCTTCTGATTTCCTTTCGTTGGAAATAAGTTCCAACCAACTGAATAAATCAATTAGCAACTTAAGTAAATTAAAAAAAGAGAACTTCTTTGAGACATTGATTCTATTGACCAAAGCTGTAAATGAATCAAAAATTATTGAGTTTACTTATAAAAGATTTTATGATAATGAAATTAAAATGTACAAACTTAAACCAATTAAATTGACACAAAATGATTTCAACTGGTTGATAGACGGAATTAAAGTTGGTGAAAAAATAACAAAAACTTTTTATTTAAGTAAAATAGAAAATATTAAACTGACAAATAAAGTTTTTAAGAAATTAAACGATGAAACTCCTAATAGTAAAAGATATAAAATAATTTTAAAGTTTAATCCCGAAGTTAAAAACGAAATTAGTGATAAAATTTGGTTTGATAATTTTGGATTACAAGAAGACCAAACCGGTTTTATTACACTTACCACAAATCAACCTTTAACAAACAAACTTGCAAGCTGGTGTATTAGTTGGTGGGATACAATAACAATAGAAGAACCAATAGAACTAAAGAGTTATATAAATAAAATGATTGATTGTTATAGAAAAAATAATTTATAAAGTGTAAAGTTAGGTCTTCTGGATTTCCGATTAAAACATTCGGAAATGACACAATCTTGGAACAATCATTCATTCAGTAAATCATCAATCGCAAATCAATATCTCTTCTTCCCTTTCCACAAAGCTTTAAGTCTGTCTTTTAATTTTTTCTCTTGTCCGTTTTCTGTGGGATAGTAATATTGATTTCGTTTTAGATTTTCCGGCATATAATTTTCATCTACAAAACCATTTTCAAAATCGTGGGGATATTTGTAGTTTTTTCCATAGTCCAGATTTTTCATCAACTTGGTTGGAGCATTTCTTAAATGAAGTGGGACTGCATCACATTCTTCATTTCGTACATCGTTAAATGCTTTTTCTATTGCCATATATGAAGCATTACTTTTAGGTTGCGACGCTAAGTAAGTTGCACATTGAGCAAGTATAATACGGGCTTCGGGCATTCCTATTTTTTCTATTGCTCTAAAAGTTGCTTCCGCAATTACCAAAGCGTTGGGAGATGCATTTCCAATATCTTCGGATGCAAGCACTAACATTCTGCGAGCAATAAATTTTGGGTCTTCTCCACCTTCTAACATTCTTGCCATCCAATATAATGATGCATCCGGATCGCTACCACGTAAACTTTTTATGAAGGCAGAAATTATATTGTAATGTTCTTCTCCGTCTTTATCATAATTAACATTTTTGTATTGTAAAATATTATCAATTACACTTTTAGTAATCTCAATTTTTTCTTTTTCTACTTCTTGCAAAACTGCTGATTCAAGAATGTTTAGTAAAGTTCTTGCATCTCCACCGGAAGCATATATTAAGTAGTTTTTATCAATACTTTTAATGTTTTGTTCTTTTAGAAATTCATCGCTTGAAATTGCATACTCAATAATATTTTCTAAATCTTCTTTCGTTAATTCTTCAAGCACATAAATTCTTGCTCGGGAACGTAAAGCCGGAATAACTTCGAAAGAAGGATTTTCTGTTGTTGCACCAATCAAAATAATTAAACCGGATTCAACCGCAGAAAGTAAAGCATCTTGCTGGGCTTTGTTAAATCTATGAATCTCATCAATAAACAAAACGGTTCTTTTCTTAAAACTCTCTTTGTTAATTTTTGCAGTACCAATAACTCCACGTACATCTTTCACTCCGGCGGAAACAGCATTTAGTTGGTAAAAATCTGAATCCGTAGTTTCCGAAATTATTTTGGCAAGTGTTGTTTTTCCGGTTCCAGGAGGTCCCCAAAGTATAAACGAACTTAGAACATCGCTTTCAATCATAAGCCGTATAGGTTTGCCAAAACCCACAAGTTTTTGCTGACCTTGAAATTCGTCAAGAGTTTTTGGTCTTATTCGTTCAGCTAATGGTATGTTTAATTGATTATTGATTGTTGTCTATTGAATATTGTTTATTTATTATTGTGGATTTACGATTAAAAGAAATTTGGTTGAGAAATTTAAGTTGTGTCATTCTAACAATGATGTTTCTATTTCCAATGAAAAAAAGATTGTGTAAAATTTTCTTACTTCGACTTCGCTCAGTATGACATTACTAATAATAAATTATCAATCGTCATTCTTTTTGTCTTTAAACCTAAATGCTTTCTCATTTTTCTTTTTCATATGAAATTTTTCTCGGGCAACTTCTTCAAGTTTAGCATCACTGTTTTTTAAGGATTTTATATCTTGATCTAATATTTTTATTTCTTTTTTATTTTCTTCAATCTGTTGTTCGATGTTACCGATTTCATTATTCAGTTGAATATATTTAACGAGGCCATATTTATTAAAGAAAAGGAACAAAATTAAGAAGCCAAGAATTACAACATATATTCCCGTAAGAAGCTTATCACGTTTACTTTTTTTCTTTTTCATAGCGCCGACTTAATTATCATATCAACCAATTCTTCAAACTCTATTCCGGCAGCTCTTGCCATTTTAGGTACAAGGCTGTGCGATGTCATTCCCGGCAAAGTATTAACTTCAAGACAGTAAGGCTTGTTGTTTTTGTCTAACCTAAAATCAACTCTTCCATAGTCTTTGCAACCTATGGAATCAAAAGCAAGTTTGGTTTGTTCATTTAATTCTTCCACAAGACTTTCTGGTAAATCAGCAGGGACAATATACTCTGTCATTCCATCAGTGTATTTACATTCGTAATCATAAAGTTCGTGCTTGGGTATAATTTCTAAAATTGGTAAAATTTTATCGTTTATAATTCCAACTGCAAATTCTCTTCCAGATATAAATTCTTCCAACAGAATTATTTTAGAAAATTGTGAAGCCAAATTAACCGCTTCTTCAAGTTCTTCTTTTTTGTTACACTTAGTTAAACCAATAGTAGAGCCTTGATCGTTGGGTTTGATGATGCACGGATACTTTATGGTTTCAGTTATTTGTTTATCAAGTAATTCAATATTGGTTTGTCGTGTAGCTTCTATCCATTTGGGAGTTACAACTTCAAAGTGAGTGAATACTGCTTTGGATCGAGCTTTATCCATAGAAAGAGAACTACCTAAAACGTTGGAGCCTGTATATTTAATTCCGCGTAATTCTAATAATGACTGTATTGCTCCGTCTTCCCCCCACTTGCCGTGGAGTGCAATCAAAGCCAAATCAACATTATCAAAAAGTTTTGAATTAACTGATTTAATATAATTTTTATTTGACACTAATCGACAATCACAATCACTAAAAAAATCATTTGTGTTTTCAGGTTGATCAACTCCGTAAGCCGGATCAATTAGGGTTACTGAATATCCTAATTTAATTACCGCTTCATAAATTGATTTGCCTGTCTGTTTTGAAACAGCTCTTTCGGGTGAGTTTCCGCCGAGCAGTATTGCTATATTTATTTTTTCTTTTTGCATTGTCTATTTAATTTTGTGCTTTACAAATAATTATAGGAATTTTTTGTCAGTTTGCCATACTCAACAAAGAACGTTGAGTTCACAATGAGATCTTTTTTCTTTATTTGTCATCTTGAAGGAGTGTTCTTTACGACTGAAATATCTCAGATAATTAAATTATCGAGATTCTTCATTTCGACAAACTACGTCTTCATTCAGAATGACAGATATAAATATACGGTAACAATAAATTTCAATATTTACTTTGTATGTTTAGTCAAACATTGGCTTTCGAGTTTTTCCATTATTACCATATTAATCCATCCATCGTAACCAGTAACACTTGGTTGAGTATTTTGTAATAGTGATTTCTGAACTGAGCGAACTAAATGCGTAAGTTTATTTGCTCTTTTTCTAAACGCTTTTTTTGCTTCACCTTGCAGTTCTATTGTTAGTTTGCCTGGTTTCTTTTTTCTACCAATAATATTTTCTATTGTTAGCGAACCGTTTGAACCTACTACTTCTATTCGGTTAAGAGCATTTTTAGAATTGTAAGAAACATTTAGAAAACCATATCCGCCTTTTTCAAACTTAAGAACAGCCGCTGCAAAATCATCTACTTCACTTTTGTAAACAACATTATCTATAAAACCTTTTATGTCAGAAACTTCTCCACCAAAAAATTTCAGCAGGTCAATCATATGAGTTCCCAAATCTCTAAATGCTCCGCCGCCACTTTTTTTTATGTCAAATCTAAAATTATCATTCGGTTCGTAATCAATATTAAATGATGCTGAGACTGATACTATTGACCCAATCATATTTTTATTAATAATTTCTTTTGCTTTAACAGAAAGTGGATGAAACCGATGCACATAATTAACCGAGAGAAATACTTTATTCTCCACACAAGTATCATACATTTCCTTTGCTTGTTCGGAGGTTAGTGCAAGTGGTTTTTCGCAATGAATATGTTTGCCCGCTTTTGCTGCTTCAATTACTTGCCAATGATGATCGTGATTTGCACTTCCAACATACAAAACATCAAAGTCTTGCTTTAGGAAATCTGAATAATCATTGTGAAAAGTTTTTGCTGAAAACTTATTGGCAATAAATTTTGCACGTTGCAAATCAGAACTATACACAGATGTAAGTGTGCTTCTTTTTAATAGTTGCAAGGTTGGAATAAAGGACTGTTCAGAAAATTTTCCACAGCCGGCAACTCCCCATTTTAATTTTTTAATTCGTCTTAGTCTTTTTGGTTTTGGAATTTTCATAAATTTAAATTTTTAATTTCTTCATTAAATTTTTTATTGGCTTAGTATTTTGCATAACGTAATAATGTATTGATGGAACATTCGAGTTTAATAATTCTTCAGATTGTTTCATAGCCCATTCAACCCCAATATCAGCAGTATGCTCAGGCTTTGCTTCCAATATTTCATTTGCAAGCTCAGAAGGAATATCAACATAAAAAATTGGTGGTAATAATTTAAGTTGATTTTTTGATGTTATGATTTTTATCCCAGGGATGATTGGAACATTTATATTATTCTTTCTGCAAAGGTCAACATAATCAAAATATTTATTGTTATCATAAAACATTTGAGTTACAATATAGTCGGCACCTGCATCAATTTTTTTCTTTGTAAAAACAATATCTGTTTCTAAGTTAATCGCTTCAAAATGTTTTTCAGGATACCCGCCAACTCCAATTCCAAAATTCATAGGGTCAGCATCAAGCAATTCTTCTTCTAAATATTTGCCCTTATTCATATCATCTATTTGTCCTACCAAATCTGAAGCGTATCTATTGGTAGTTCTTCCAAACTTAACTGGTTTTTGAAAACCACTATCATCACCCTTAACAGCAAGAACATTATCAATTCCAAGGTAATGAAGCTCTATTAGAAAGTCTTCTGTTTCTTCCTTTGTAAAACCATTACAGATCACGTGTGGAACTGCATCTATATTATATTTGTTTTGGATAAGTGCACAAATCCCCAACGTTCCTGGACGCTTTCTTTTTACTTTCATTTGAAAATCGCCAGAAGAAGTTTCTTCGTAAACCACTTCTGCCGCGTGACTTGTGATGTCAATAAATGGAGGATTATATTTTACCAAATCTTCTAAAGCAGATAATAATTTTTTTATATTTCCACCACGTTTTGGTGGAATAATTTCAAAACTAACGAATGGACTTTTGGCTTTGTCTATATGTTCAATTACTTTCATTTAACTTTTCACTTTTTTGTTTTACTTTTTTGTTTTATATAATCTGCAAATATAAGGTAATTTTATTTTATTGGAATTAGTTTTAGCAAATCATAATCGAAATTTTTTACATACTCTTCATTTGTATTTACTTCAATATATTTTCCCGTCAGCCACAGCTCCGTCATATCTTTATAATGCTCACTCATAAAATGTCCTGACTGTCCATTTGGTAAAATCATTTCAAATTTTTCGGGTTCGGCAAAGTCGTAAATAAACCTCATAGATGGGCCAAGTTTGTTGTCATAGGATTTTTGGAATGAATACTCGGTATTGAAAACTGTTGTTCCATCTCCGCCAATTTCGAATGGGCCAATATCTAAAAGTTTATCAAGTATCGCGTTTTGTCCGTGGAAAAAATGTTTGAACAAAACTTTATGAAGTTTCCCCCATTGCCAATATGTAATATCTTTGTTTAATTCAATCTCTAAATAATCTATTGCTTCTCTTAAACTTTTTCTGATTATGTCGTCTCTACTTTCAGTAATTTTTGTGTTAACATCATCAAACCATTTAGATTTATTTTCTTTCAGCAAAACCGGAACTGTTCTGTACGGAACGTTGGCAACAAAAAGATATTCTCTAAATAGATTTTCGCCCATTTCATCTTCAAAAATATTTTTTAGCAAGAATTGAAAAAAGACAGAATAAATTGTTGGTACTTGGTTGCTAGCTTCAAAAGTAAAATCCCAAGTTTTTAGAATGTCTAAAGCAACACTTAAATTTTTATCCGACACATTATAATCCTTAAACGCTGCAATAATATAGGGAACAATCTGTTTTGCATAATGTGAGTTAAAATCATTTTGATAATTTTTAAAATCTTCTTTGCTATGAATTTCTTTCTCATTCAGCAATTCAGTAATTCTTTTAATTCTTGAAGGTGGTTCCCAAATGTTAGAGATATGATATGGATAATCTTTAATAGTCTTATTGTTGGCAGATGCAATGTAACCTTGTGGTGGATTGTACAGTTTTGGATTTTCAGAAAATGGAACAAACCCTGTCCAATCGCTTTCTACATCAGCTCCATCAAATACAAATGAGGGAGAATTGTTTTTTCGCTTAGGTAATTTTACTCCGGCAATGTATCCAATATTTCCTTGGTCGTCTGCATAAACAAAATTTTGTCCGGGAGCTATAAAGTCTTTCACTCCATCATTAAAATCCTTCCAATTTTTTGCATGATTAATTTTATAAAAAGCTGTTAACTCAAAACTTTCGTCTAACGCAGTCCATCTCATACTTATATCTGCTTTATTCTGTTCTTCATTTGGGAAAAGCTTTTTGTAATTATGAATATCTGAAATAATTGGTCCACGATGATTTTTTCTAATAGTAAATATTACATCTAAAAAATCTTTTACACTTATAGTATCGGTAATGATATCAAGCGGCTGCCACGTATTGTTGTAAAAATAATTTTCTTTTAAGCTGTCCAATTTTTCTGCATAAAAGTCTGCATCATCTGCCATTACATTTGTAAGTACCCAAGAAATATTTTTGTTTTTGCCAATTACTACTCCGGGAACTCCGGCTAAAGTGTAACCATCAACTTCAGTGTTTGGTGAACGCAAACTTACAACATACCACTTTCCGGGAACTGCAAAACTTAAATGTGGATCGTTTGCAATAATTGGTTTGCCTGAATTAGAACGACTTCCATTTACAACCCAATTGTTTGAACCAATGTGTGTTCCAACTGCTCCGGAGAATTTTCTAAATTCTCTATCTACATTAATAAAGTCCAAAGGAATTGCAGAAAGCTCTTTTAATTTTTCGGGAATTATTGTTGGAGCATTTTCCTCGTAACTTGGAATTATATCTTTTACTTTTTCTGCTCCTAACTTTTGTATCAAATGAGTAAAGGCGATATCGCTCCACCAACTAATATTTAGTTCCCAAGCCATCAGTTTTGTAATTAATAATGAGTGTTCGGGTTTCCATAAATCCGGTTTGTAGCCAAGTATATCAAATTCAATTGTAAGTTTTGATGGATTGTTTTTTATAAATTCATTCACTCCGTTTGAATATGAAACTAAGATGTTTTTTGTTGTTTCATCATACTTTCTAAGTGTTCTTTCTACCAACTCGTTTAGCCCAAGTGTTCTAAACATTTTATCAAAAGGAATAGTTTTAGTTCCTAAAATTTCGCTTAGCTTTCCTTGTCCGGCTCGTCTTGTTAAGTCCATTTGGAACAATCTTTCTTGAGCGTGAACATAACCGAGTGCAAAATATAAATCATCATCATTTTCAGCATAGATACGTGGAATTGCAAACTCATCTCTAAAAATTTGCACTTCATTTTTTATTAAACCTACTGAATGATTGCCGGAATAATCAGGCAAAGATTGTTGTAAAAAAAAGTATGAACCAACAAGTGTAAAAATTAATAAAGTTATTAGTGTCCCAACTATTCCAATTGTAGTTTTAATCCAAGGTTTCATTTTATTTGAGTGTGTTTACGATAAAATTTAATTGCGTAAATTGAATTTTAAATTAAGAACTTTTAAACTAACATTCAGCAAATTTACTATGGATACAACGCTCTACATACAAATTACAATAGCTATTCTACTATTGGTTATAGTAGTTTTTCAAATCTTAAATTTTCTACTTTCTAAAAAAATAAATCTTTCTGAAACAGAAAAAAATATTCTACAATCATTTTCTTCAATAACTGATACACAAGAAGATAACATTAAAGATGAGTTCAAACGCAACCGAGAAGAAACCGGACAGAACTCAAAACTTGTACGAGAAGAAGTTGGCAACTCGGTTAAGTTAATGGGTGATCAGCTAACAGGACGAATGCGAGATATTTCCGAAAGACAAAAAGATCAATTAGAGGTTGTGGAAAACCGATTAAAAAGCTTAACAAAAACGAACGAAGAAAAATTTGAAAAACTTCAGGACAAAGTCTCCAAACAACTAACAGAAATTCAAGAAAAGAACGAAAAGAAGCTTGAAGAAATGCGAGTTACTGTTGATGAAAAACTTCACGCAACTTTGGAGAAACGACTTGGTGAATCATTCAAAATTGTAAGTGACCGTCTTGAGCTTGTACACAAAGGTCTTGGCGAGATGCAAACACTTGCAATCGGCGTTGGCGATTTAAAGAAAGTTCTTACTAATGTTAAAGACCGTGGAACTTGGGGCGAAATTCAACTTGGCAATTTAATTGAAAACATCTTAACTCAAGACCAATATGAAAAAAATGTAAAAACCAAAAAAGGTAGCAATGCACTTGTGGAGTTTGCAATTAAACTGCCAGGCAAAGGTAAGTTAAAAGAAGATATTGTTTGGCTTCCTATTGATGCAAAATTTCCGCTTGAAGATTATCAACGCTTGGTAAACGCAAGAGAAAGTGCCGACCTTCCCTTAATTGATGAAAGCATAAAGAAACTTGAGCGAAGTATAAAAGAAGCGGCAAAAGAAATCTCATCAAAATATTTAGATCCGCCAAACACAACAGATTTTGGATTTATGTTTTTACCAATTGAAAGTCTGTACGCAGAAGTACTAAGAATACCTGGATTGACTGATACAATTCAGCGTGAGCATAAAATTACAATTGCTGGACCGACAAATTTTGCAGCCGTGCTTAATAGTTTGCAAATGGGCTTTAGAACTCTGGTAATTGAAAAACGTTCCAGTGAAGTTTGGAAATTATTGAGTGTTGTAAAAACAGAATTTTCAAAGTTCGGAGACCTTTTGGAAAACACTCAAAAGAAACTTGATCTTGCAAGTAAATCTATTGGAGATGCAACTCGCAAAACAAGAACTATTGAGCGCAAGTTAAGAGATGTCCATGAACTACCAACTGATGAGAAACAGTTAAATTTATTAGATGAGTAAATACATTTATATTGATTGTAATAAGAACTTTCACTAGTTTCGTAATGCAACCAAAAAGGAACTACACAAATGCCAAGTTTAACAATAAAAAATATTCCTGATAATGTTTTAAGGAAACTTAAACGCCGAGCAAAATCAAATAGAAGAAGTCTTAATAGTGAGGTTGTCAAAAATTTAGAAGATATTGTAATTAGCTCCAAGATAAAAACTGACATTTTACTTGTAAAAGCTAGACAACTTAGAGAAAAGTTAAACATTACTGTTAATGAAAAGTTTTTAGCTGATAACAAAAATAAAGGCAGGCTTTGATTGTTGTTGATACAAATACAATTGCATACTTTTGGATTAAAGGAGCTTACACAAAATATGCTAAAAATTTGTTAAGGAAAGATTCTGAATGGGATAGTTCCTTTTTTGTGGCGTTCGGAGTTTAGAAATGTTCTTGCAGGTTACATTCGCAAAAACTTACTTACGCTTGATGAAGCAAATAAACTTATCAACTCTGCAGAAGAACAATTGAAAAGTAAAGAATATCTTGTTACGTCTGACTTAATATTAGATTTAGTTTCATCATCAAATTGCTCAGCTTATGATTGTGAGTATGTTGCACTTGCAAAAGATTTTAAAGTAAACCTCATAATATTAGATAAGAAAATACTTAGAGAATTTCCAAAGATTGCTACCTCACTAAAAGAATTTACTTAAGAGTTTCACTCAACATAACAAATCTTATTAAGCTTAGTTAAATTCTCATTATGACCAATAGCTATAAGCTTATCATCAACTTCTATTTTTGCAGATGATTGTGGATTGTAAACAAAATTTCCACCGGATTTATCAATCGCAATTATAATAATATCTAGCTCACTTCTAATTGGAGATTCGGCTAGAGTTAATCCAACTAAGTTTGAGCCTTTGCAAACAACAATTTGCTCAAGACTAATATCAACTTCTTTTTTTCTTGCAATACCTTCAATAAAATCTGTAACTCCCGGGCGTAAAAGTAACTGCACCATTCGGTTGCCACCTAACTCATACGGCTTTACAACTCTATCTGCACCGGCTTTTTTAAGTTTGCCACCAGTTCCTTCATCAATTGCACGAGCAACAATAAAAATTTTCTTATTAAGTTCTCTAGCTGAAAGTGTAGTAAAAACATTTTCGGCATCTGTACTTAAAACTGCGACAAGCCCTTTTGCCCGTTCAACTCCAGATTTTATTAATGCATCATCATCGGTAGCATCACCATCAACATACAGATATCCCAGCTCATTTAGCTTTGTCACATTATTCGGTTCATTTTCAATAACCACAAAACTTAAATTATTTTCAAGTAAATGCTCTGCTATTTGGCTTCCCATTCTACCAAAACCACAAACCACATAATGATTAGATATCCGTTCTAAATTCTTCGACATTTTTCGTCTCCTAAGTATTTGTGATTCTACCAAAAGTTGAACTCCACGCCCACCAGTATAGGCAAGCGAAACCACTCCTGTAATTATTAAAAAAACAGTAAGAACCATTCCAGGTGTTGATAGTGGTTTGAATTCCTTAAACCCTGTTGTAGAAATTGTAATAATTGTCATATAAAATGAATCGAATAATGACCATCCTTCAATAATCATGTATCCAAACGTTCCTATTAGAACTACTGTGAGAACAAGTCCTAATCCGACTTCTAATTTTTTAAAAATATTTCTTTCCATATACATCTTAACTTTGTTAAGTATTTTAAATTCTATTGCGTATCCGAAATATATTCATTTCTTATCAAATGTTTACTTATTCCTTTTTCAAACCCGCAACTCACCGATAAATAAATACAACTCACCGATTACCGCTTCATTTGCTCCATAGTAGATGGTACATTTGCATTAAATAATTTTACAAGGAGACAAAGTGGAAAATACAAAAAGTAACAGTAGTCCGCGAATGGCAATTGGACTAATTTTTATAGTAGTTGGAGTTTTATTTTTATTAGATAATTATGGAATTTTATTTTTTGAACTTCCATATTTTAGTTTTCATTGGGAATATATATTAATTGCTCTTGGAGTGTTTTTTCTTGCAACAGACAGAAACAAAACTGCCGGAACTATTTTACTTGGAATTGGAACATTTAGTTTATTCCCCTCTATTTGGCCATTGATTTTAGTGGGCTTGGGTGCTTTTATTTTAATGAAAAAAGATTCGAAAGGTAAATTTTTTAGTAATTCTGAAATAGATATAGACAGTGCTGATTTTATTGATGATGTTTCAATTTTTGGTGGCGGACATAAATCCTTTACCTCAAAGAGTTTTAGGGGTGGGAAATTAACTGCTATTTTTGGTGGCGGTGAAATGAATTTTGGTGCTTGTAGTTTGGCAGAAGGAAATAATATTTTAGATGTTTTTACTGTCTTTGGTGGTTACGAAATTAGAGTGCCAAGTGATTGGAATATTCGGAATGATGTAGTTTCAATTTTTGGTGGAGTTTCAGATGAAAGAAGAAGCGATCCTAACAGAGCGTTTGAAGATGGCAAAGTACTATCGTTAAAGGGCTTGGCTTTGTTTGGTGGAATTGAGATTAGGAATCAATAATTAAGAACGAGATTCTTAAACGTTCAAACCTTCGAGGCTTTAAAATAAACTATTGAATGTTTCAATAAGATAATATTTTTAAACATTTTGGGATTACTTCAAACCTCGAAGGTTTTTAAAGAACTAATGAGTTAAAAATAACAGCGAGTTAAAAATGAACTTACAAAAAAGATCAACAGGCACCACAGTTGTTGGAATACTATTAATAATATTTGGTGCAACTTTGTTTTTATCAAACTTTGATATTATTAGAGATGTGCGAGGGATAATTTTTTCGTGGCAAACTATACTTGTGGTTATTGGAATTATCCTATTGTTAAATCATAAAGATTCCGGAACTGGCTTGATGTTATTGATGATTGGAGGAATAGGATTATTTGCAAAGTTAAACCATACTTCAATGAGATATATTTTTAACGAATACTGGCCGGCATTATTAATTGTTTTTGGTATATACATATTGTTTAATAAAAGCCGTTGTCAATCATCAGGACATAAAAATTATTTTAATAAATACGAAAGTAATCTTAAGTCTGACTAATTTTATTCTATGAATCCATTTGTTAAAAACAAAAAGAGTTTAGCAATTTATATTTTTATTTGGTTGTTTGTGGCAATATTGCAAACAGCTATATTATTTAATATCCTCAATTTTGAGATTAAACCTTCATTAACAGATAGCTTAATTTTTAATTTTATTTATGCGCTTCTTGGTTTAAGTTTTTGGTATTCAATAAAGTATGTCTCCTTAGAGAAATTATCCGTTCTCAAAATTTTAACTAATCATATAACTGCTGCAGTTATTTCATCTATCCTTTGGGTTATGGCAAGCTCTTGGGTTTTATCAAAAATATTTTCCCTAAATGATAACTACACGAACTTTTTATATACTTCTTTGGTTTGGAGGTTTTTTATTGGCGTACTTTTTTATGCCGTAATAATTTCCCTTTATTATGTAGTGTTATATTACTCCAATTTTCAGCAGAAAGTTTTGGAAGAAGCAGAGCTAAAAACTTTGGTTAAAGAAGCAGAATTAAAATCTCTCAAGTATCAAATCAATCCACACTTTATTTTTAATTCATTAAATTCAATAAGTGCTTTAACTATGGTTAAGCCTGAGCTTGCTCAAGAAATGACAATTATGCTTTCTAGTTTTTTAAGACAAACATTATCAAATAATGATAGTCAGTTTAACACGCTGGAAGATGAAATTACAAATGCCAAACTATACCTAGGCATTGAAAAAATTAGATTTGATGATAGGTTGAGTTATACTGAAATTGTTGAAGAAAATTGTAAAACAATTCAAGTTCCAAGTATGATTCTTCAGCCACTTTTTGAAAACTCAATTAAACACGGATTGTACGAAAGCACTGATATTGTTAATGTAAAGTTACATTGCCAAAAAGAAAAAGAGTATTTTAAAATAGTTGTTGAAAATAATTTTGATAAAAATAGCTCTTCTATAAAAGGAGAAGGAATTGGACTTAACAATATTAAAAATAGGTTAGAGAAAATATACAAACAGAACAACTTACTACTTACACAAAGTGAAGAAGGAGTTTTTAAAACAACAATTTATATTCCAATTGAAGCAAAGTTAGGATAAGTTTTTTGTTTGTCATTTCCGAATGACTTTATCGGAAATCCATTTGTTTTTTTCTGGATTCCCAATCAAAGTTTATCCCGTGTTTTTAAGCGGGGCTGAGAATGACAAAATTAGAATTGAGAAATAGTTAGTGGAAAGTTTACAATGAAATACAAAGCAATAATAATAGATGACGAAAAATTAGCTCGTGAAATTATTAAAAAATTTCTTGAACAAAATGACAACCTAGAAGTTTTGGAAGAATGTTCAAATGGGTTTGAAGGTGTTAAGACAATTAACGAGCTTAAGCCGGATTTAATTTTTCTTGATATTCAAATGCCAAAGATTAACGGATTTGAAATGTTGGAACTGTTAGAACATAAACCGGCAATCATTTTTTCCACAGCTTATGATGAGTACGCCCTAAAGGCATTTGAAGTTGATGCAATCGATTATTTGCAAAAACCTTATTCAAAAGAAAGATTTAATAATGCAGTAGAAAAAGTAATTGACAAACTCAGAAACACCAAAAATATTAGCACCAATTACGATTCGTTAATAACAAATATTGCAAAACAAAAAGATTTTCTAAATAGAATTATTATAAAGACAAGTAACAAAATTATAATTATTCCAAAAGACAAAATCACTTACCTACAAGCCCAAGATGATTATGTAATGATACACTCCGAACTTGGCAAACACCTAAAACAACAGACTATGAAATTTTACGAACAACATCTTGATGATAAAGAGTTTTATAGAGTTCATCGATCGTATATTGTAAAACTTAGTGCAGTTAAACAAATTGAGTTATTTGAAAAAGATTCGTATAAAATTACTTTGCAAGATGGAACAAAAATTCCAGTTAGCAGAAGTGGTTTTGGGAAAATTAGGGAATTGTTGAAATAAAGCAACTGTTGTGTTTGTTGTTTGCTCTTCGTTATATATTTCTATTTCATTATTTTCTTATATTTAATTTCAGTTTTGATTATTAAATGGTAAGTAAATGCAAACTCAATTGATTAACGAAAAATTTTCCGTCTATAAATTTAAGCTTGATAATTTTCTAAAAGAACTTCACCAATTTACTATTGACGCCAACAATTCTGAGTTCCAAAAAGTTGTTAGTGATTTACGAACAAATATAAATGAACCATTTTTGTTTGTAGTTGTTGGTGAAGTGAAAGCGGGCAAAAGTAGTTTTATAAATGCCCTTCTTAAAGCAGATGTTTGCAAAGTTGATGCTGCACCTTGTACTGATATTGTTCAAAAAATTGAATACTCTCCAACGAAAAATGAAATAGTATTAAGTGAACATTATAAAAAAATTGGAATGCCAATTGATATTCTAAAATCAATTGCAATTGTTGATACACCCGGAACCAATACCATTATTAAACATCATCAAGAAATCACTCAAAATTTTGTGCCAAATAGCGATCTTGTTTTATTTGTGTTTCCGGCAAAAAATCCACACACGCAATCTGCTTGGGAACTTTTGGATTATGTAAGTGATGAATGGAAAAAGAATGTTGTGTTCATTTTGCAACAAGCTGATTTGGCAAGATCCGAAGAGCTTGAAGTTAATTTTGAAAAAGTTAAGGAGTACGCAATTCAACGAGGAATAACTTCACCAATAGTTTTCGCAACTTCTGCAATTTTAGAATTGGAAGGAAAAGAAAATAGTGGTTTTGATGAAGTAAGGAGTTTTGTACATAATACAATCACAGGAGGCAAACATTTAAAACTTAAACTGTTTTCAAATTTAGATACTGCTGAACAAGTTCTAATTAAATCAAAAGTAAGTTTAGATAAACATAAAGAACAGCTTCAAAAAGATACTGAGTTTGTTGACAAAATTAAGAAGCGATTAGAAACTGGAGAAAAACATTCAACATTTGAAATAAAATCTTTGGTAGATAGATTGGTTGCGAATTATGATAAAGTTTCAAACGAAATAAAAGAAGAGTTTGAAGAAGGGCTTTCGGTTTTTTCTTTATTTAAAAGATCATTCGGAGCAATATTTAACAAAGAAAGTTCAATGAAAAGTTGGATTAAAAATTTACAAGATGGATTTAAAAAAAAATTGAAGCATACTTTTGGAGAAATTGCGGATGATGGAGCAAAACATTTTCTTGATGGAATTCGTCAGCTTATGCAAAACCTAATTGATGAACTTGATTATAAAGAAAAACAAAAAATTGATAAACAAGAACTATACATTAAAATTGGCGAAGAAAGAGGAAAAGTAATTCACGATGTAAAAACAAAAGTAACGGATTTACTTTCAAATGATTCTTTCTCCGAATTCTTAGATTCTAATCCTTCCAGCTTAGCCCCAACAGCAATGGGTGGTGGCTTGTTGACTGTAATTGGTGCAATAATTTTATCAACCACTCAAGTAGCATTTTTGGATATAACGGGAGGAATTTTAACTGGAGCAGGAATACTAATTGCTGGTGGAGTTTTACTTTTTAAGAAAGGTAAAATAGTTAGACAATTTAAAGAGGGTTTGGATTCTGGCAAAACAAAATTTGAAAATGAGTTAACAGAAAAATTAAACTTCAAACTAAATTTAATTTATCAAGATATAAATCGTACATTTATTCCATTCTATGAATATACAGCTACAGAAAAAGAAAAACTTATGCCTTTATTAAATAAGTTTGAAAAAGTAAATTCTAATTTGGTAAAACTTAAATCTGAAATTGATTCTGCATTTTAGTCAATATTATGAAAACCCTAAACTTCAAACCTGCAAAGACAAAAAATGATTTTAGAAAAAATTACAAACTTCATGATCTTGCAGAGTATCACGGAAAAAATTTATTTTCTCAATGGGGAATTGATTTTAACGAATTCGGCAAAGATAGACGTTATGAAAAAGTTTGGGAAAAAGGAAAAGACAAACCTGACATACTTGCAAATTATTTGGGAATAGAATTTCTAATTGACTGGAAAGGTAAACGAAAACCAGGCTGGTGGGTAAACAAAAGAGCTGTTGAATCATACAAAGGTTGGAGTGAAAAGCTAAACCTTAAAATGGTAATTTGTTATTTTGTTTTTAATGAAAGCAACGCTTTACAAGAAAGAAGTTTCGCATTGTTAAATTACCACAAGTATAAAGAACTTGCCAACAAAGCTTGGGACAAAAACGATGTTGTAGCATTTGAAAAAGACTTGCCAAAATTCACTAAGTTGAACTTGATTAAAACATTGCATCAAGTTTGAAAAAACCTTAAACATTCCATAATTAAACTTATTCTTTATGAAATATATTTCCTTTTATCTTTCTTTCCTTTTTACTCAAATAATTTTTTCTCAAACTATTATTAAAAATATCAAATACTCTGGCTTGGAAACCACCAAAAAATCCTTTGTGGAAAAATTTATAAAAATACAAAAGGGAGATTCTTTAGAAATAAACAAACTAGAAAAAGAAACAAACTTTCTAAAACGCTTACCTGCATTTTCAAACGTTACATATTCTATTGAAAAGAATAACAACGATGCTTCTGTAAAATATTTGTTTGATGAAGCTTATACACTTTTACCCGAAATTAATTTCTGGAGTGCTGATAACCAATTCACTTATCGATTAGGTTTTAATGAATACAATCTATTAGGAAGAGGTGTTCATTTAAATCTCGCATATCAAAATAATGGGAAAAGCTCTATTTTTGTAAACACAAAAATCCCTTATTTAATAGATGATTTTGGAATCTATTTAGGTTTTGTTTCTTGGAAAACAGACGAACCTTTTTACCAAAACGGCTCTACGTTTATGTACGAATACAACAACAACAGCTATGAGGCAATGGTATTATATGATCCTAATTTTTATAATCATTTTGAATTTGGTTTTAATTATTTTATTGAAAAATATTTAGCTCTAACCAGGGTAAGCACAAACCTTCCTCAAAAATTAAATCAAGTTAAATTTTCTTTAAAATTTAACTATCGATTAAACAAAGCCAACTGGCACTTCTTTTATATAGATGGAATTATTAATAGTTTTTATTCACAGTCTGTTAAAACTCAAAACATTTCAAATCTATACTTAATTTTCCTAAATGATTTTATGTACTTTAAAAGAATAGGAAAAAGCGGAAACCTTGCTACTCGTTTTCGATTCGGATTAGCAACAAATGAAGATAGCCCTTTTTCTCCTTTTGTTTTAGACAACCACGTTGCAATAAGAGGTGTCGGAGATAGAATTGATAGGGGTTCCGGTGTCCTTTTGTTAAATGTGGAATATCGACATACGGGCTGGGAAACTGAATGGGGAGCAATTCAAGGTGTAGTGTTTAGTGATCTTGGAAGCTGGCGTTCACCTGGTGGAAGCTTTGCTGATTTTACAAAAGAAAAATCTGTGCAATGGCATATTGGTGGAGGGCTTAGGTTTATTTACAAAAAAGCATTTAATACAATTTTAAGAATTGATTACGGATTTGGAATTGGCTTAAACAAAAGCAGTGGGATTGTTCTTGGGTTCGGTCAATATTTTTAAATCAAGAATTGTAATGTGATTAACAGTTTTACTTTAAAGATTTATATATTTATGTTTTTACAAAAGTATTATTTTTCTCCAACTTAATTGGAAAACAAATGAACGTAAGAAAAACATTTTTAATTACTTCAATAGTTGTAACTCTAATTATTATTTTAATATCTCTTTTTATATTTCCTATTTGGTGGTTGTTTGTAATTGTTGCCCCCTTAGTGTTGGTAGGGCTTTATGATATGCTCCAAACCAAACATACAATTTTACGAAACTATCCCCTAATAGGCCATGGCAGATTTTTGTTAGAATCTCTTAGACCCGAAATAATGCAATACTTTGTTGAAACTGATACTGAGGGAAGACCTTTTAATAGATTGTATAGATCTCTTATTTACCAAAGAGCAAAAGGAGAAACTGATACAACTCCATTCGGAACTCAAATGCAAGTGTATCGTTCAGGGTATGAGTGGATGGAACATTCAATGTATGCAAAAAATATTGAAAACTTAGATGTAGATCCACGAATTATTATTGGTGGCTCTGAGTGTAAACAACCTTACTCTGCAAGCATCTTAAATATCTCTGCAATGAGCTTTGGATCACTAAGTAAAAATGCTGTAATGGCAATGAACAAGGGAGCGAAACTAAATAACTTTGCACATAATACTGGAGAAGGTGGTTTAAGTCCTTATCATTTAAAATATGGTGGCGATATAATTTGGCAAATTGGTACTGGTTATTTTGGATGCCGAGATGAGGCTGGAAATTTTAATCCCGAATTATTTAAAGAACAGGCTAGAAAAAACGAAGTTAAAATGATTGAGATCAAAATTTCGCAAGGAGCAAAACCAGGACATGGTGGAATTTTACCTGCTGAAAAAAACACAGAAGAAATTGCTGAAATTAGAAAAGTAAAACCCGGAACAACTGTTCACTCTCCACCAACTCACTCAACTTTTTCTGATGCAAAAGGTTTGTTGCAATTTATTAAACAATTAAGAGAACTTTCGGATGGTAAACCAATTGGCTTCAAACTTTGTATTGGTAGAAAAAGTGAATTTATTGGAATGTGTAAAGCTATGGTTGAAGAAAATCTTAAGCCAGACTTTATAACTATTGATGGAAGCGAAGGAGGAACTGGTGCTGCTCCGGTTGAGTTTTCTAACTCACTTGGAATGCCACTAAGAGATGCGCTAATTTTTGCCTCCGATACTTTGAAGGGATTTGACATTAAAAAAGACATTAAGCTTATTGCCTCCGGGAAAATTGTAACCGGATTTCATATTGCTCGTGCAATTTCTCTTGGAGCCGATACAATCAACAGTGCAAGAGCAATGATGATGTCTATTGGTTGCATCCAGGCTTTGGAGTGCAACACAAATGAATGTCCAGTTGGAGTTGCAACTCAACGCCCTGAGTTATACCATGGTTTAAATGTTGCAGATAAATCTAAACGTGCAGCAAGTTTTCACAAAGAGACAATACATAGTTTTGTTGAGCTAATAGCCGCTGCTGGAATAAGCAAACCTGACGAAATTACAAGAAGACTTATCAACAGAAGGGTAAGTATGAATAGAGTTATGAAATTTAGCGAACTATATCCTGAAATAGAAATCGGCTGTTTACTTAGCGATGAATCAATACCACTTCAGTATAAAGAGTACTTAAGTTAAAATTTACTTTGTATTTTTATATAAGTAATTTTAATTAAGAGACTACATGAAAAACAAAACTGTTACATTTCCACTATTACTTCTTTTGCTATTACTAAGTTTTTGTAAAGCCGAACTAGAAGAACTTGATGACTTTAACTCAAAATACTACAGCTTGCTAAACCAAGATAGTACTGTTGTGGAATTTCCAACATTGCTTGAAGGTAACGTTGGTGTGGTTGGTTACATTTTTACAAACTGTCCTGATATTTGTCCGCTAACAACAAACAATATGCGACTAATTCAAAAACAATTAAGTGAAGAAAACATTAAAGGTGTAAAGTTTGTGTCTATTAGTTTTGATACAGACACCGACAAACCATCTGTACTAAAAGACTTTGCAGAGGTAAGAAATTTAGATTTAACCAACTGGGAATTTTTAACTGGAAAAGAACAAACCATCAAAGAACTTATGAAGCAAGTTGGAGTAGTTGCTTTTGTTGGTGACTCAACTGTTTTTGATGATGGAAGAAAATCATATTATTTTGTTCACACAGATAGAATTCAACTAATTGATAAAAATGGAATTCTTAGAAAAAATTATATTGGTAGCAAAATTAAAATTGAAGAAATAATAGCCGACATTAAAACCTTAACTGAAGACTAAACAAAGTTCAGATGAAAAAAACTATACTCTATATACTTGTTGTTGCAAACGTAATCATAATTAGTAGTTGTCAATATGAGACTGACGAAAACAAAAATAGTATTACAAGCAAAACAAATAAACAAATAGAAGTAAGTAATGCTTGGATGACTCCAGCAGCAAAAAATAGAAACTCCGCAGCATATTTTACAATAACAAACAACTCAAATGTTTCGGATACTTTGTTTGAAGTTTTTTCAACTCTATCTCAACTTACTGAATTACACGAGACATATAAAAGAACCGAAGGCATGTTGGGAATGAGAAGTGTTGACTATATTGTTGTTCCTTCCAAAGAAAAATTTGAGTTTTCTCCTGGAGGTTTTCATGTTATGTTAATAGGTTTAATAAAGAACTTACCCATTGAAAGCTCAGGGGAAATAACATTAAAATTTAAAGTTGCCGGAAGCCTAACAATATCAGTAGATTGTCGTCTTTCTCAAAAGTAAAATTTATATAATGATTTTTCTCCTCTCTAGATATTTTTAGACTTAAGAAATAATTCTAATTGTAGTTTCTTATTTAGTTTTGATAAACTCCATCAATAGTTTTAATGTTATAGACTAAAATTTAAGTAATTCGAATATGAAATGTTCTGTTTGTTCTAATGAAATAAATAAAAAATATTGCTCTAAGTGTGGTCAATATTTCAAAAATGAAAAAATTACAAGTCGATCAATTTTAAAAGATTTATTTGAGAATATTTTTTCGTTAGAAAAATCATTCGTTGAAAATATTAAACTTGGATTATTAAAACCCAAATTATTAGTTTCAAACTATTGGAATGGGTTTAGGGGTTACCATTACAGCCCAAGTAAGTTTTTAGCAATTGCTTCATTGTTCTTCTTGTTTCAAATTATGCTAACTAACGATTTTTTTGGGATTAGAGTGGTAAGTAAAGTTTCTCAGCAATTTACTTTACTCATTTTTAATATTGTGTTACTTTCTTTTTTAAGTTTTACTGTTTATTTAAAGTATAAAAAAAGTTTTGTTGAACATCTTATGTTGAACATTTACAATGTTAGTTTGTGGTCAATAATATTTGTTCCAATATCTCTTATCCTCAGCATATTGAATACACCCAAAACTATTAAAACTGGTTTTATATTAGCTTACCTATTATTAATTATTATTTGGAATTCTAAGGCCTTTGAGATGAGTAAGTTCAAGCGTTTTATTTATGTAGTACTAAATTGCATGTTTTTAGTTGTAACTGCATTGCTTATCTATAAATATGGAACATCTACATGACAATTTGTAATGGTCTAGCAGGATAAGGAAGTTAATATATAATTAACAAATTGGTTTTCGGATTTTAGTAAATCAAAAAAACTTCATAAGAACAGAAGGAATTAAAAACCTATTCCTCAACAACTAACTTTTTCACTTCTTTCAAATTTCTTTTTTCAGCACTTCTTGTTTTGCTTCTTGCAATAGCGTCTTCAACGGCAGTAAACAAAACTGGAACAACAACAAGTGTAAGTACAGTTCCAAAAATCAATCCAAAAATAACAGCAATTCCCATTGATCTCCAAAAAGCTGCATCCGATCCGCCACTTTCAAAGCCAAATGAATAAAGATCGAAACCAAAGCCAAAGGTTAGTGGAATTAAACCAAGCACTGTGGTAACAGCAGTAAGTGTTACAGGGCGAAACCTTCTAAGACCAGCTTGTATAACTGCATCTCTAGCCGAGAGTCCTCTTCGTCTTAAAATATTTATATAATCAATTAAAACTATATTGTTGTTTACCACAACTCCAGCGAGACTTATTACTCCAATACCAGTCATTATTATTCCAAATGGCATTTGAAAAACTATCAACCCTATAAAAACTCCAATAAGCGAAACTGCAACTGCAAACATAATCATTACAGGTTGACTTAGTGAGTTAAACTGAATTACTAAAATTAAAAATATTCCAAAAAAGGCAATCATAAATGCTCGGCTTAAAAAGTCTTCTGATTCTTTTTGAAACTCGTCTTGTCCGCCATATCCAATTTCATAATTTGGTGGAATGTTAAACTCGGCTAATTTTTTTTTGATTATACCAATCACTTCATTTGCATTATAGCTTGCATCAACATCTCCAGTAATTGTAACAACTCTTTTTAGGTTCTTTCTCATAACTCCACCGGGGCCGGTATCGTAACTAACTGTAGCTACACTGCTAAGTGGAACGGAAAGTGTTTTTCCTTTTTTATCGTTATAAACTATTTTTATATTTTTAAGAATATCAATGCTTTCTCGTTGAGCTTTTTCTAAACGAACAGTTATATCATATTCGTCTTCGTTTATTCTATATTTGGAAGCTTCAAAACCATTGATTGCTGTACGCAAAGTGTTTGCAATTAGTGATGTGTTCAAACCATATAGTGCTGCACGTTCTCTATTAACCTCAACTTTAATTTCTGGTTTTCCAGTACTGTAGTTATCGTTAAGATCAACAGCTCCTGGAATTGCTTTGATAATTTTTTTTATTTCCTTTGTTAAATTTCCTAATGTTAGCAAATCATCGCCACTTATTTCAACCGTAATTGCTTTGCCAACCGGAGGACCTGCTTCTTCTTTTTTTACTTCAATGGTTGCTCCGGCTATACCGATAATAGCCTTCCTAATTTCTTCTGCCGTTTCAATAGATGAAATTTGTCTGTCATTGTAATCAATAAACTGAACTGTTATTGTGCTTTTGTTTGCAGCCTGTCCTCCACCATCAAAAGGGTTGTTAGACGAGCCAACATTTGCAACGTATTCTTTTACATCAGTTTCCAAAAATGGTTTTAATTTCTTTTCAATTTTTTTTGCTATTGTGTTAGACATTGTAATGTTTGTTCCAGTAGGGCCTTCCACAGAAATGAAAACTCTTTTTGGATCAACGGTTGGGAAAAATTCTGTTCCTAAATCAAACGCACCATAAATTAGATTGATAATTATTAAAAGCATAAATGAAAAAGAAAGTACTTTCATTTTAGGGTTGGTAAAAATCATCACAACTAAAACCATTAAAATAATTGCTATTAGTATTATAACAATACTTGGTAAACCAACTGTAAACATTATCGGGATTGCAAAAAACAGAACGGCAAACATTGCTATAATTCCCATCCAAGTTCTTTTACTTATTTTATCTTTAGGATTTCTTTCTCCTCCTAATACTTTGCTTAAAAAGGATTCATATATTTTTATAGTTTTTGGCAATGCCTTATCAATAAAAAATGAACTTGCTTTATGAAAATATGATAACACACCTTTATTCTCTTTGTTTTGCTCTTCCAACTTCATAAACTTTGAAGCTAGTACTGGATTTATAACCAACGCAACAAACAACGATGAAGCCAAAGTTAAAATTAAAGTTATGGGAAGGTAACTCATAAAATCGCCAACAATACCAGGCCAAAACAACATTGGCCCAAAAGCCATAAGGGTTGTAAGTGTTGAAGTGGTTATTGGCCAAGCAACTTCTTTTGTTCCCATCTTTGCAGAAGTAATTAAATCATTTCCCTCTTCTAAAAATTTATAAATGTTTTCAATTACAACTATTGCATTATCTACCAACATTCCCAATGCAAGAATTAAGGAAAACAACACAACCATATTTAACGTAATGCCCAACAACGAAAGAAGTATAAATGTTATTAACATACTTAGTGGAATTGCCATTGCCACAAACATTGCATTTCTTCCGCCAAGTAATAAGAAGAGAACCAACAACACTAACACTAGTCCTGAAAAAATATTGTTCTCTAAATTTTTTACGCTTCTTTTTGTATCGTCTGATTGATCAACCGTCAACTGAAAATTTATTGTTTCAGGATATTTTTCTTTATAAGATTTGATAATAGATTTTACATCATCAGCAATTGTAATGATGTTGGAGCCTGTTCTTTTGCTAATATTTAAAGTAACACAATCAACCTCGTTTGATCTTGCGTAAGTTGTTCTTTCTTTAAAAGCATATTTTACTTCTGCTACATCTTTTAAATAAATTGGTCTTCCTTCTTTTAACTTAACAATTAAGTCTTGAATAATAAAAGGCTTGTCGAACTCGCCAGGAACTCTAACAAGAAAACTACTATTTTCTACATCTATCGATCCACCAGGAATCGTTTTGTTTTCATTTCTAATTGCATCAGTTACATCAGAAAAGCGGACTTTAAAATGCACAAGCTTGTTTGCATCAACATTTACTTGAACTTCTCTTTCAAGTCCGCCACTAATTTTAACTTCCAACACTCCAGAAATATTTTCAATTTTATCTTGAAGTTCATCGGCAATATCTTTTAGTTTAACAAGTCCAACTGGCCCGGAAATATTGTAGGTCATTATTGGAAATTCGGAAAAGTTAATTTCAATTATTTCTGGCTTTTCAGCATCAGTAGGAAGTTCGGCTTCAGCCTTGTCAACTTTTTCTCTTACTTTTGTAAGTGCTTCATCAATATCATAACCACCTTCAAACTCAGCTTGTATCATAGAGTATCCTTCAAGCGATGAAGATGTAATTTTTTTTATTTCGGAAATTGCATTAAGTTCTTTCTCAATTGGCTGGGTAATTAACGATTCAATGTCTTCCGGGGAAACTCCAAAATAAGGTGTTGATACAATTACCAACGGAATGGAAACATCCGGCGCGGCTTCACGTGGCAAGGATGAATAGGAAGCAATACCAATTACTAGAATTATAAATGTTAGGATGAATACACTTGTTCTGTTATCTATACTTACGTCTGAAATTTTCATAAGGTTAAATTTTATTTAAAAGATTTTGTTTTCACTTTATAGTTCAAGTTATCATTCCCAACTTACTTGGGAATCCAGCAAATAATAATAACTGGATTTCCGATACAAACATTCGAAAATGACAAACCAAGAATGGTTAGGAATGGTAGAGAACTTTTACTCAACAATCGTTACTTCTTGTCCATCAACCAAATTTTGGAAGCCAACAACTATTAATTGCTGTCCATTCTCAAGTCCGTTTTCTACAGCAACTTTATTTTCAAATCTATCTAGAATTTTAATTGGATTACTTTTTGCAATTCCGTTTTCAAAAACAAAAACCATATAACCATTATCGGTTCTAGTTACAACATCATCCGGTATTGAAATCATATTTGGATATGTATTTTGCTCAACTGAAACTTCGGCTATCATTCCTGGTTTTAATAATTTGTTTTTATTTTTTATAATTATCTCAACGGGAAAAGTTCTATTGTTTCCATCTAAAGTAGAACCGACAAATGAAATTTTTCCATCAATCAAATCAGAGTCAACATCACCAACCTTAACTTTTACATTTTGATTTCTTTTAATTTTAGCAGCAAACTTTTCTGGAACTCCAGCAACAACTTTTACAACTGAGTTTTGTACAAGAGAAATAACTGGTGTTCCCGGTGGAGCAAACTCTCCCTCTTCAATATACTTTGCATCAATTGTCCCACTAAAATTAGCAACAATAAATGTATTATTGTACCTTGCGTTCATTAACTCATAATTGGCTTTCGCTTGGTCTCGTTCCGATTTTGATTTTAGATATTGAAACTCACTACTGATATTGTCATTGTATATCTTTTCTTGTTTCGCAAAATTTATTTCAGCAAAATCGTACTTTGCTTTTGCTGCATCCATACTTGCCTTTGCAACTGCATTGTCTAACTCAACAATGGTTTCTCCCTTTGCAACATAAGAGCCTTTACTTTTTAGATATTTTCTTATTTTTCCGCCTTCTAGAAAACTTAAGTTGGCTTTGTTTAAAGGTTGAACAGCTCCAATAATTTTAATGTAAGAGGTATAGTTTTCTCCTTGAATTTTTTCTACTTCAACATTGACTAAGTTTTTTTCTTCAACCTTAGCTTCTTGTTCAGCTTCTGCATCTCCACAACTGCTTACAAATATTATTGAAAAAGAAATTGCAAAGAGAAGTGCTAATTGTTTAATGTTTTTTTTCATATATGAACCTAGAAATTATTGTTAATAATAAGCGTTTGTTATTTACAGATTACTAATCTGCTGTACGTTAAAACCGGTACATCGTAACACAGATTAGTAATCTGTGAAACTTTAAAATTAATACTCAATCAAATCAAAATTCTTGCCCATTATTAAATCAAGTCTTGCGTGGGCAATAAAATAATCGTGAATTGTTGTTAAGTAATTTGTATTTGAATCAATTAGAGAAACCATACTATTAAGAACTTCCAACTGTGAAGACAATCCAGCTTTATATCGTTTGGTTGAAATATCATAGCCTCTTTGCGATTCATCCAAAGCACTTTTGTATGCTTCTTTTTGTTCTGTTAAACTTTTTATTTCTAAGTAAATATTTTCAAATTCATTCTTAATTTCGGCTTTTATTTTTTTTAATCTTTCAATTGATTTTTTGTGTTCAAGTTCAGCTTGCTCAACCTTGGAGCTTGTTGCAAAACCACTAAAGATTGGAATTTTTAAATTTAACCCAACTGAAATTGCATCTTGAAATCGCCAATTTTTTATTGATCTATCGTCTTCTTCTTGAGCTTGAGTTTGGTAATTTCCAAATCCATAAAGTGATGGAAGGTGTCCAGTAAAAGCATAGGATGTAGCAAGGTCTTGTAACTTTTCATTTAATTCACTTTGTTTAATTAGTTTGTTATTGCTGTAAGCAAAGCCAACACCTTTTTCAAATTCTGGAAGGGAAAGATTCTTAAAATTTAAGCTATCTTCTATAACAATTTTTTCAGAATTAGTTAAACCCATTATTAGTCTTAAATTATTCTCAGCTTTTTTCTTTTGATTTTTGGAACGGCTTAAAGCAGGAATTAAATTCTTATATTGAACTTTAGCTTTAATAAAATCTTGCTCAGAAGTTAAACCAGTATTGAACATTGACTTGGTATTGTTTCTGTTTAATTCCGCTCTTTTAATTTGACTTTCAACTAGTTTTACAAATTCATTTGATAAAAGATAAGTGTAATAACTTTGCTTTACCTTAACAACTAATTCCTCTTCTGAATAATCCACAGCCTTAGATGAAATTTCTGCAAAAGTTTTAGCTACACTTATTGCAAGAAACATTGCTCCAGAAAATAATGGTTGCTCCAAATTAACGGAGGCAGAAAGAGAGTTTGTCGAACCCATCTTAAACCTTTGGGTCTCTCCGCCAAGATCAAAAATAAATTCGGGTCTTTTAATTGCACGTGAGTAATTTGCACTTCCTTTAATTGATGGAAAGACTGACGAGCCATAGGCTTCATCTATTTTCTCATTTGCAATTTGGTTATCATACAAAACTTGTTTGTGATCGTGATTATTTTTAAGTGCTACATGTACACATTCTTCTAAGGTTAAAGTTTGTTGTGCTGCTATATTTATAAAACTAAATAATACAGACGTTAACAATATTATTTTCTTCACTATAAATTCCTATCTTTTTGAAATTCCATTAAACAACGTGGCAACAATAAAATTACCAGCTTCCACTAAATCTTTTTTTGTTTGCAAAACACTTCTAGATTTATTTTTCATTATTAAAATTGAATGGAAATATGGGAAAGTTAAATTCCTAAACAAAATAACAAAATGATCTGGATTAATTTTTTCAATCTCTTTATTCTTTATTGCCAAGTTTATTTTTGACTTAAATATTTTAGTTGCTTCTATTCTGTAGTTTTTAATCACTTTTGATTTTCTAACTTTTTCAATTGCATTCATTTCTGTTCGTAACCTTAACAACATTAAAAATGCCGACCTATCTACTGCGACAAACTCTACCAGATAATCTATTAGTTGAGAAATAAATTCACAAAGTGTTTTTGACTTAGTGCTAATTTTTTTTAATTCAGATAAATAATCATCTGTAATTCTATTAATAATTTCAACATAAATGTCTTCTTTGTTTTCAAAGTAATTATACAAAGTTCCTTTTCCAAACTCGGAGGCTTCAGCTATGTCTTCTAGTTTTGTACCATCAAAACCTTTGGTCGCAAATAAATTTGCCGCTACATCAAGAATTTCAAAACGCTTTAATAAGCGTTCTCTTTCTTTTCGTGTAAGGTTTTTATTTTTTTCTAAAAAAATTAGCATCGTAAATAGTTAGTTGAAATTGCAAGCTATAAACTTATAGGTTCTAATAATGAATTTCAAGTCATTTTTTTGAAACACGGGTCAAAAAAGAGTCTTGGGTCTTTAGCAAGCAACTACATATAAACGACATGCTCATTGGACGCTTGCTTTTGAAATAAGTTTTAGAAGTTGTGGCGAGTAGTTTTTAAATTTTTTGCATGATTTTTTAAAGCACAAAGTTTTATGTTTCAATGCTTTGGTATTTTAATGTTTTCGCAAAAGAAGGTCTTAACTCTCTATTAAATTTCCTTCTGTGCTTACGTAACCTTGCTGGTTGTTGGATTCCTCAACAATAAATTGTTGTGAAAGGTTTTGTAAATTTTCCGAAAGCTGACTTAAATCTACTGTTGCCAAAGCAATTTGTTCTGTACTGTTTGCAGACTCTAAAGTAACATTATTTATTGTTATCATATTTGTTCTAATTTGTTGAATAGTTGCAGCCTCTTCGTGGCTAGACATTGAAACGTTATCAATTTCTCGAACAAGTTCATTATTCTTACACTTTATTTCCTTAAGTGCTAAGGCTGTTTTTTCTACTAGCTCTATCCCAGATAGGGCTTCATTGTTTCCCTTTTTAATTGACTGAATTGCATCTGTTGTTCCATTTTGAATTTTTTCAACCATTTCAGAAATTTCATTTGTTGCTTTAATTGTTCTTTCAGCTAATTTTCTAACTTCGTCAGCAACTACAGCAAACCCACGTCCGTGTTCTCCTGCTCTTGCTGCTTCTATTGCCGCATTTAGTGCTAACAAATTTGTTTGTTCTGCAATTTCGTCTATTACATCCGTTACATGTCCAATTTTTTCAGTTTCTTTTCCTAAGCTTTCTATAACCTTTACACTATCAAAAACTATTTCTGATATCTTGTTAATTCCTTCTTCAGTTTTTGCAACTGCACTTTCACCCTCTTTTACTTTTTCTCCAGCCTCATTAGCCAAGCCAACAACCAGCTCAATACTGTTAGAAATGCTCTTATTATTTTCTGCCATATCTTCAACAGATTGTGTTACTTCGTTTGTTTGTGTGCTTTGTTCTTCAGCGCTAGCTGCCATAATTTCTGTGTTAGACGAAATTTCGATACTTGCACTTGCGGTTGCAGCAATAGCATCAGAGAGTTGAATAATTATTTCTTTTATTCTATTCACCGAAAAATTAAAGCCATTAAATAACCTTCCAATGTCATCGTCATCGTTTATGGGTAAAACAATTACTGTTAAATCTCCATTGGAAAATTTTTCCATTGCTATTAGAATTTCTTGAGTACTGGCTTTTAGATATTGTAACTGTTCATTTATTCTATTTGTAAACCTCTTATAGTTATTTGCAATGTTGCTTATTTCATCATTGCTGTTTATGTCAACAATCCCATTGCTTCTTCCTTCTAGGTAATCTTCAGCCGATGATGTAAGTAGATTAAGTGGATCAAAAATTTTTCTTTTCATTGCATATACAACAACTATTGCCATTATTAAAGCAACTAATAGTATAAAGAATATGTTAATCATCATTATTTCATGAACACTATTGATTGCCTCTGTTAAGTTTGAAAAAACTATTATTCCACCAATTTTATTATTTGCATAATCATATATTGGAATTGTTGTTGTTGCAAATATGCTATCGTTAAGTTCTGTTTTTGTTAACTCATTTGTTAATTCCGCATTTTTAATTTCATCTTTTAATGTAATGTTTGAATATTTATAAAAATTAATGCTACCATTTATTATATCTTCTTTGTTTGTGATAAATCTGCGAGCTTTTTCAAACACACTTTCTTCTATACCAATTGCATAATCAATATTTAAAGTGTTCTTTATTCCATCTAAAATATTTTCTATACTTACGCCAAACTCCACAGTTCCAATATGTTTTCCCTCAAAATTTACAGGATGAACTATTCTTAATCCGGGACCACCTCTTCCAACCTCTAAGCCGGAAACAATAGATTCATTTTTGTTCGCTTCAACTACAGTTGCCCTAAATGATGAAAGATCATCCCCAAACTTTTCTGGTTTATGAAGTCTTAAGAAAGAAGTACTATTGGGATAGTGAAATTGAAATTGTTGTATTCCGTGCTTCTCTTTAAGTGTGCTATTGTAAAGTGGCAATAAACTTGAGATTATTTCGGTTCGATTGTTTTCAGCAAATAATTTTTTAATGCTATTGTCATTTAGCATAACATCAAGAGTCATTCTTAAGTCATGCTCTTTAACTGAAATTTGTTCTGAAAACATTTTTTGGAATGTAGCAAATTTATTTTTTGCTTCAGCCTCTAAAGCCTCTGTTGAGTTTGAAAAGGTAAGATAGTACGAAACGGCAGATACAAAAATAGCACCGCTAACTATAAGTACTGAAATTTTAGAATAAATAGAGTTGAAAATTTTTACTTTTCCTGTTGGGATCATTTAAACACCTTAAAAAATGAAATTGGTTATTTAACCTTTTGATCCCTGCCCTTAGAAAACTATCGAAAAATATTTTTTGCTGTTTAGTTTAAAACTACGTTGGTTGTTTTTTTACAAAGCCCTTTATTCTTATAGGCTGCGGTGGTTGATTTCTCACATAATTACAAAGCTAATCTTCGTAAGGTTCTATATTTATTTTTTGCTCTAAATAAAAAATACGTTTTGGTTTCTTAAACTTTTTTCTAATTTCAAAGGGGTAGTCAAGTTCAGTTGAAGATTTTATTTCAGTAAGCCCGGATTTCCCTCGCTTAATTCTTTTTACAATATCGTAACTAAACTTAAAAGTTATGTCTTTAGTAGAAATAGTTTCTCTTATAAGAAAGTATTCGCTTTCTTTATCAACTATTATTTCTCTAATTTTTTGATTTTCATATAGCACTTTATCAACAGCTGTTTGTTCGGTATATTCTCTTAGCGTATTTACAATTTTTACCTCTGCGGGAATAACGCTAATTCGATCAAACTCTAAGTTTAGAAAAGTTAGCATTTCGTCCGCTGTAAAATACATTCTGCCAATTAAATTTCCTTCTTCACTAACTTTGTGTTTAATATTTGTAATATCCTGAACTGTAAACTTTGTGCCATCTTTATCAACCCTATATACTTCGCCAGGGCGACCATTTGTTCTTGGGGTGGAAAATGTTTTAAAGTTTTTTAAGATAGCATTTGGTGGTAAGGTTTGTCCACACAAATCTAAGGCTAGGGAAAAAACAAAAAAGAATAATATCGATTTCATAGCAATCTGTTAAATAATTTATTTGATTGTTTAATGTGAAGCTTAATTCATAATATTGAATATTTAGATAATCGAAAAAAATATTCTTTAGTTAATAAAATTATTTGGATTGATTTTGCAAATCTAATTTAGTACTATGCATTTTAACCTCCTAAATGAAAGCCTCTATTATGTTTAAGGTGTTTTTTTGTTTTTTTGAACTTAAATTTTTCTTCAATAGTATTAAAGAATGTCTCTTTATTTCTTTTTTACTTATTGCTACAACTAACACAAACTTATTCGCTCAAGACAAATCAACAAAACTTGATACAATTAGTATCCAATTACGTTATTATCATCAATTTCAATTTGCTGGTTTTTATGCTGCACAAGCCAAGGGTTTTTATAGGAATGCTGGGCTTTACATTAAAACAATAGAATATCAAAACGAAAATATTCTACATAGTGTTATTGAAAAAAAATCTGAGTTTGGCGTTTTAGGTGCTTCTTTGGTTAGAAGCAAACTCAAAGGCAAACCAATAGTTTTATTAAAGGCCTTATATCAACACTCCCCTCTTACAATACTTACGCTTAAAAAAAATAATCTCAGGTCTCCTTCCGATCTTGTTGGTAAAAAAATTATGGTAAATGGTCGTACTCCTGACGTAACATTTTCATCAATGTTTAAAGACGAAGGGATTTCTGTTGATAGTCTTTTGCTTGTGAAACATAGTTTTAATTTTAACGATTTAATAACAGGCAAAGTAGATGCAGCTACTGGTTACATAACATCACAACCTTTTTTTCTAAAAAAGAAAGGTTTTGAAACTTTTTGTATAAAGCCAATTGATTATGGAATTGATTTTTATGGAGATATGTTATTCACATCTGTTGACGAAATCAAAAAGAACCCTGAGCGCACAAATGCTTTTATTAAAGCTTCAATGGAAGGCTGGAAATATGCTTATGAAAACATTGATGAAACTGCTGATATTATTTTAACCCTACAAAGCAATAGACCATACAAACTAACCAAAGAAATGTTATTGAACGAAGCAGAAGTTTCCAAAAGCTTTGTATTACCAAACATTATTGAATTAGGGCATATCAATCCCGGAAGAATTAAAAGAATGATTAATACATATAAAAAATTTGAATCTATTGAGGCTAATGTTTCATTAGATGATCTTATATATGTTCAAGAAAAGAAAACAAACGTATTCGATTTCAAATATTTTGCAGCTATACTTGTTACCATATTATTTTTGATGCTTTTTTTTACATTGAGAATTTCTCATTTACGCAAAATTATAAAAGAAAGAACTGGCAATTTAGATTTGGAAGTTAGTGAAAGAAGGCTAACTGAAAAACAATTAACACATGAAAAAACAACAAACAAGGCTATAGTTGAAGCCAGTCCTGATTTAATGTTTAGGCTTTCTAGTGATGGAGTTTATTTGAGTGCAAACATCCCTTTTGGAAACAAACTGGGAATAGTTGAAAAAGATATAATTGGAAAAAGAATTGAACATGTTATGCCAAAAGAGATAGCACCTGTTGCTCAAAGGGCTGTTACAAAAGCTTTATCTTCAGGAGAGTTGCAGTTTATTGAATATGCAATGCCTCATAACAATGTTATAAAAGAATTTGAAGCAAGAATTACAAGTTCCGCAGTTGACGAAGTATTAGTAATTGTAAGAGATATAACAGAACAAAAACAAAAACATAAAGCACTAATGGAAAGTGAAGAAAAGTTCTATAATATTTTTCATAATAGCCCCGATTCAATTGCATTAACATCAATAAATGATGGAGTTATTATAGAAGTTAATGACGGTTTTTCAAAGATTAGTGGATACACTCGCAATGAAGTAATTGGGAAATCAGCAGTAGAATTAAACATTTGGAAAAACATTTCTGATAGAACTATTTTTATAACCAAACTTACTAAAAACAAAACTATTCACAGCGAATACTATGGCTTTAGAAAAAAGGATGGTACAATTATTAACTGTTTGGTTTCTGCTGAAATAGTAAAAATTAATAGCAAAAATGTAGTTTTAGGTACTTACAAAAATGTTACAGAGCTAGTTCTAAAAGACAAGCAGTTAAGAGAATCTCAAATGAAATTTTCTAAAATTTTTGAGTCAAGCCCAATAGCCATAGGAATTACCTCTTATAGAGATGGAAGACTTATTGAAATTAATAGTCAAGGATTGGATTTATTCGGATATGACAAAAATGAAATTCTTGGCAAAACAACTTTAGAATTAGCTATGTGGAAAACATTAGATCATCGGGACACTTATTTGGAGACAATAATAAAAAATGGTTCTGTTAAAGATTTTGAACTTTCTATAAAACGAAAAGATGGCACATCAATTCAGTGTTCAATTTCCTCAGAGGTAATTGAGCTAAATGATGAAAAATATATTATTGGTAGCCTTTGGGATCTTAGCTCCATTAAGAAAAAAGAACATGAATTAAAACAAGCTCTAACCTTAGTTAGAGACCTAAAACAAAAATTACAAAAAGAAAACATTTTACTTAAGCAAGAAATTAATGCAAGCTTCAATGTTGGAAACATTATTACAAACAGCTCGCTTGTTAAAAACGAATTACAAAAAATTCAACAGGTTGCAACAACAGACTCAACCGTATTAATTGTGGGAGAAACTGGAACAGGGAAAGAGCTGTTTGCAAGAACAATACACAGCCTAAGCAACAGAGCAGAGAAACCATTAATTAAAGTAAATTGTGCTACTTTGCCATCTAATTTAATTGAAAGCGAATTGTTTGGTCATGAAAAGGGAGCTTTTACTGGAGCTGTAAAACAGCACATTGGTAGATTTGAAATGGCAAACAAAGCAACTATCTTTTTGGATGAAATCGGTGAACTACCAATAGAAATTCAAGCCAAGCTATTAAGGGTTTTGCAAGAGGGAGAGTTTGAAAGGGTGGGGTCTAGCAAAACAATGTCTATAGATGTTCGGATAATAGCAGCTTCAAATAGAGATTTGCAAATGATGATAGAACAAGGAACCTTTCGTGCTGATTTGTTTTATAGACTTAATGTTTTTCCAATAAACACAATACCTTTACGAGATAGACATGAAGATATCCAACCACTCGCAAATAGTTTTATAAAACAAATTTCAACTCGTATAGGCAAAAAAATAACTTCAATTGAAGCAACTAGTTTTGGTGCACTAATTAAATATTCCTTTCCGGGCAACGTAAGAGAACTACAGAATATAATTGAGCGAGCAATTATTACTACTAATAGTGATATACTAACCGTAAGCCTTCCAGTCGAAAATAAAAAGAACAACTCACCAAAACATAAAGTTGTTTTAGAAAAAGAGATGATAGTAGAAGCATTGAGCAGTAGTGATTGGAAAATTGAGGGGAATGACGGAGCAGCAAAAAAAATAGGCATTCCCCCCAGCACTTTACGGGATCAAATTAAAAAACACAACCTAACGAAAGAGCATAACTAAACCACTATGAACTGCAAAATCCATAATTTGGCTACAAATAAAACTCGCTTAGAAATACCAAAAAGCAAACTATAAAATACAAATAATTACCGAGTTACAAATTTCCAATTATAAGACTTTTGCTTTTTGTCTCCTATGGTTGTTGCATATAACTGTTTATCTTTTGGAGGGTTGGAAATTGTTATTTGTTTGTTATTTCTATTTTGATATTTGTTTTTTACTTGTTTTCTTTAATGCGAAAGTGCATAGTTTTAATTCCGATTGAAACAAAAAAATCATTTCTATTACCCACGGATTACCCACGACATCCACGGATTTATTCAATTTTGTAAATTTAAACGCTTTCTTTTTATTTGTTAAATTATCATAAGTTGATGTAAACAAACATGTTAGCCCAAAACCTTTCTTTTGGCACAGAAAATGTATGTTGCTAAAGCCAAGTGAATATCCCAAATATTACATATAGCGATATAAAAAATGAAACGATTTTCTCAAAAGAGTTTACAGCTATTCTTTTTTATAATAAATCAACAGCTGGTTCATTTTTGTTAGAGTTATCACTAAAAGATGTCTTTTATGATCTTTCAAAGTTAATTTCTGTTTTTAAAATTGTTGATTTAGAAAACGAAGATTTAGCAAGAGATTATAAGCTTTATTCTGAACCATCTGTGTTGTTTTTTTATAAGAATGTTCTTGAAGAAATAATATATGGTCCTATTCCCAAAATAAAGCTTAAAGAAAAGTTAGAGTGTTTAATAAAGGGTTGTATGAGAGAAAAGTTTGTTAAAGATTAACCAATAGCAATTACAGTTTAAAAGGACATAGAAGGCTACGTAATTTAATTGTGTTGGGACCCATCAGGGATTTTTTGCTCCATGCTAATCTCTGCCCAGCTAGAACCAGATCCATAAATTATTTTGGGTCTGGTTCGCTTTTTGTTATTTGCAAAATGAAATGGTTTTTGGGGAAAACTATTTCAGAAGATAAAATTAGTGGCAATGAGGAAGAGCTTATAGCTCTATGCAACTCTCTGCCCAACGAAAACCATGTTTCACTTTTTTAGTGGACATGGTTTTTCGTTTTTAAATTTAAAGGGGAATAATTTGTCTCTGTCAAATGTTTTACTTAATAACCCACTCTGCTATAGTACATTTATGTAAACAAAAAGGAAGCAGAAATGAGCGAAAGTGTTTCAGAAAAAACTAAGCAAAAAATTAGAAAACTTTTTAAAGAACTTATAAGCGTATATAAAACAAAAAAGTATAAGGAAGAAATAATAAGCGTTGAGTCAAACCAAAAAAAACTTCCCACTTTTCAATTAAGATTTTTCAAACAAGGTGAAAAAAGTATTTATTATAGAATTCTTCTAAACAAAAAAGAACCAAACTAATAACTAATTTTATTTGGCTGAAGGAACAAACTCTAAAGATATAGAATTTACACAATGACGAGTATTTTTATTTGTAAAACCTTCGCCTAAAAAAACATGCCCTAAATGTGCATTGCAATTATTACAAATAATTTCTGTTCTTCTTCCATCTGCATCAACAAGTCTTTTTACAGCACCTTTTATTTCATCATCAAACGATGGCCAACCACATTGCGAATCAAATTTATCATCCGATTTATATAGCTCTGCATCACACCTTTTACACTTGTAAACGCCTGATTCTTTATTAGAATAATACTTCCCCGTAAAGGGTCTTTCTGTTCCTTTATTAACTATGACCCGTTCTTCTTCTTGTGTTAACTTTTTATATTCCATTTTACTCTGACCAAAGTTTTGTGTTGAAATTAAAACAAATATAGTTAAAATTAAAATTGCCTTCATATTTTACCTTTTCTTTAATTTGTAACTTTATAAAATTAAACAAACAAAAAGTTCCTGGTTAACATCAGTTTAGAACTCCAAATAAAATTCTTTACAAGGTTTTTTTGTTAGAATTTATATTAATTAGAGTTCCACGTTTTCTAATTTCTTCTATAATTGTTTTGCCAGAAACAGCTTTGCCAACAGACAAAGCTCCTCTTTTTATTGAGCCTTTAGCTGCAAGAATAGCAATAGTAGAAGCATGCCAACCTGTTAGTCTTTGCATTGCCGTGAAGCCCGTTTCTACATCATAGTAGTCAATTAATTCTATAATTGTTTTGGATGGTTTGCCTTTTTTAATTCCTTCTGCAAATATTTTTATTATTCCTATATCTTTATTGTCACCTGTTGAAATTTTTGGCTCTAACAATTTATGATAAACATCACGTGGAACAATCTCTTTATCGCCAATGTTAATAGGGGTTTCATCAAACAAGCCAAGTTCAGAAAAAGCTTTGAAGCGTTCCCAGTGACCGAGATAGCGAAGTGTTTTATTTTCAAGTGTTTGAATTTTTCCTTCTAACTCAAAGGGAAGAGTTGAAAGTCCGCCAGAAGTTACTGCTGCTTCAAGTGTTCCAATTGGTTCAGGGAATTCCAATTTTTCATAACCGCTAAAGCAGGGAACTTCAGCAACTTTGCCTTCTCTCAAAAATAATGCGTCTCCAAAATATTCATTAGTTAAGCCATTAATATGAAAGGACAACTCATAATTCCAAGGTGGTTTTGGGTTTTGCATTAAGCCAGCCCCGTAAGATTTTACAGAGTTTAACTCATCGTAAGCTTCAACCAAATATTGTATAAACGAAATATTCATTCCTGGATCCATTCCACAATCTGGAACAATAGAAATATTTTTGTTTTTAGCAAGTTCGCTAAGATCAAGTTGAGACTTAACAACATCTGTATTTCCACCGAGGTCGCAAAAATTTGCCCCAACCTCAATTGCTAGCTTTGTTAATTCAAGATTAAAAAAATATGGAACGGCACTTATTATTGAATCAACTCCGACCAATAGTTTTTTTAGTTGGGTAGAATCTTTTACATCACATTTAATTGCTTGGCAAACTTTAGAGTTTGTCAGTTCGTTTACTTGCTTTGCTGATTTGTTTGCCACATCAAGGTTGTTATCAATCAACAAAACTTTTTTAGCTTCTCCAAACTTTATCAAATCATAAGCTGAAGAAGTTCCTTGTTTGCCGGAACCGATAATTGCGTAAGTGTATTTCATATTTGTTTTCTTTTGTTAAAGTTCTTCTCAGTAATTATAACTGTTTGTCATTATCAACTTGCTGTTCAACAACGGCAGGATGAGACTGAAAATATACAAAGTCGTTAGTTCCTGGATTTCCGATACAAACATTTGGAAATGACAAATCATTCAACCTCCTTAAACACATAAGGAAATTAAATTATTTACTTTCTTCAATTTTAAAAGAGTGAGTAATTTCAATAGATTTTTCCAACATAGCTGTAACTCCACAATAAACTGTTTGAGAAAGTTCTATTGCTCTTTCAACATCTTTCTCTTTTATGTCTCTTCCCCAAAAAATAAACTCTAGATGAATTTTTGTATAAACCTTTGGATGTTTATCAGTAGATTCAGCAGAAATATTAATTTCAAACCCATCTAACTTTACTCTTTTCTTTTGTAATATTGCCGATACATCTGCCCCTGTGCAACCAGCCAAACTTAGCAATAATAATTCTTTTGGTCTTATAGCAGCATTGCTTCCACCAAAACTTTCCGGCCCATCCATCGGAATCCAATGACTTGAATCTGTTTTCCCGATAAATGTAATGCCCTGCAATTGTTTTACTACTGCTTTGTGTTCTGCCATTATAACTCCTATTTTTTATTTTTAAATTACTGTTTTTTTTGAATTTAATTTGATTCTAAAATCCTTTTCAGGATTCAGAAACTTACTAATATTTTTAAACTTCATTATGCAAAGGTATGAACCTTTAGTTCGTATCAATGACACAAATCACCACATTCGTATTACCTTATTCATTATATTTATTTTCTTAATACTTAAAACAAATTAAAAAGAAAATATAATATGACTTCACAAGAAATTAGACAACAGTTTCTAGATTTTTTTAAATCTAAACAACATAAATTAGTGCAAAGTGCACCTGTAGTTCCTTTTGACGACCCGACTTTACTTTTTATCAATGCTGGAATGAATCAATTTAAAGATGTCTTTCTTGGAACAGGAACAAGAGATTACAAGCGTGCTGCCGATACACAAAAATGTATTCGTGTTAGTGGCAAGCATAACGATCTTGAAGAGGTTGGACGAGATACTTATCACCACACATTTTTTGAAATGCTTGGCAACTGGTCTTTTGGAGACTACTATAAAGAAGAGGCTATTCTCTGGGCTTGGGAATTATTGACTGATGTTTGGAAGCTACCAAAAGAAAGGCTTTGGGTAACTGTTTACAAAACCGATGATGAAGCTCTTGAGCTTTGGAAGACCAAAACTGACATCAATCCAAAACATATTCTTAAGTTTGGAGATAAAGATAATTTTTGGGAAATGGGCGACACCGGACCTTGCGGGCCTTGCTCAGAAATTCACATTAACATTGGTGATGATTTAGAAAACCCAGAACTGGTAAATGCTGATAGTCCCGAATGTATTGAAATATGGAACTTGGTTTTCATTCAATACAACAGAGACAAAGAAGGGAAGCTTAACGATCTTCCAATGAAACACGTTGATACTGGAATGGGTTTTGAACGCGTGTGTGCTGTGCTTCAAGACAAAAAATCTAATTACGAAACGGACGTCTTCCAACCTCTAATTCAAGAGATTGCAACACTTGCCGGAATTAAATATGAACTTGAAGAAGACCAAATAGCAATGCGTGTAATTGCAGATCACGTCCGTACACTTACCTTCGCTATTGCCGATGGAGCTGTTCCTGGCAACGAAGGACGTGGTTATGTGTTGCGTAGAATTTTAAGAAGAGCTTCTCGTTTTGGAAGAAAACTAAATTTAACAAAACCATTTATGCATAAGTTGGTTGATGTGCTTGTTAAAACAATCAGTGATGTTTTTCCTGAAATTAAAGAAAACCAAACTAATGTAGAAAAAATAATTAAAGCCGAAGAAGAAAGTTTTGGAGTTACCCTTGATAGAGGAATAGAACTTTTTGAAAATGTTGCAACCAAAGTTAATTTGCAAAAAGCAAAAGTAATTCCTGGTGAAGAAGTTTTTAAGCTATACGACACCTTTGGTTTTCCTGTTGACTTAACAAATGTAATGGCCGAAGAAAAAGGCCTCCAAATAGATGAAGATAAATTTAACAAGTTGATGAATGAACAAAAAGAAAGAGCGAGAAAAGTTACAAAAGATAAAATGGCTTCATCAAATATTTCTGAAGATAGCTTTAAAGATTTCAAAATTGATTCGGATACTCCAACTGAATTTTTAGGTTATGATAAAATCGAGTGCGAAGCAACTGTTTTGGGTAGTAAAAACATTGACGGCAAAACATTGATAGTCTTAAATAAAACTCCTTTTTATGTAGAGGCTGGCGGACAAATAAATGACCACGGAATAATTAAAGGTGAGAAAACTCTTGACGTTGTTGACCTTCGTAAAATTAACAATCAAGTTGTGCATATTTTACAAAATGAAAACAATGTTGATTTTAATGTTGGACAAAAAGTAATAGTAACAATTAACAAAAAAAGAAGACTCGCTATTTTGCGTAATCATAGTGCTACACATTTCCTTCATGCAGCTTTAAGGGATGTACTTGGTACACACGTAAAACAAGCTGGCTCGTATGTTGGTCCGGATAGATTAAGATTTGACTTTGCACATTTTCAAAAACTTACACAAGATGAATTAAGCAACGTTGAAAAAATGGTTAACGAAAAACTATTTGAAAATATAGAGCTTCAACATCACAGAAACATTCCTTTTGAAGAAGCAAAACAAATGGGTGCAAATATGTTTTTTGGTGATAAGTATGGAGACAAAGTAAACGTTGTTCAGTTTGGTGACTTCTCAATGGAGTTTTGTGGTGGAACTCATGTTAAAAATAGCTCACAAATTGGTTTGTTAAAAATTGTTAGCGAGTCTTCAATAGCAAGCGGTGTAAGGCGGATTGAGGCTGTAACTGGAGCAGGGGTTGAAACCTATATTCTAAATCAAGAGTTGAGTATCAAAAAACTAGATGAAAGAATTGAAAAGATTTTAGATGAAAAGAAAAAATTAGAAAAAGAATTATCTGGGTTTAAATTACAAGAAAAGCTTGGAGGGGTTGACTCTATTGCTTCATCGCCAATTGATGTAGGTGGCGTACAATTATTTAAAGGCAAAGTTGACGTGAATAATATGGATGAGTTAAAGGCTATGGGAGACAATCTTAGAAACAAAATTAAGAGTGGGGTTGGGTTATTAATTTCCAACGTGGATGGTAAGGTTGGTGTTGTTTGTGTTGTATCAGATGACTTAATTAAAGATAAAAAAATTATGGCTGGCAAAGTTGTTAGTGATGTTGCAAAGCTTGTTGATGGAGGTGGAGGTGGAAGACCACACCTTGCAACTGCTGGAGGTAAGGATGTTTCTAAGATTGATCACGCTTTAGATAAAGTTGATAATATAATAGAATCTATTCTTTAGTGTTAAGTGGAAAACAAAGTTGAAATAAAAAGAAAATTAGTTTCTTTGTGCGAAGAGTATGTGAACAATAAAATTAGTGTTGCACAAGAAGCAATTGATAATGCTCAAAAATCTGCCAACGAAGAAACTAGAAGTAGTGCTGGTGACAAATACGAAACCGGACGCTCAATGATGCAGTTGGAGATTGAAAAATTCTCTGCTCAATTAAACGAAGGTTTAAACTTAAAAAAAACGCTTATCCAAATTGATTTCGAAAGAACTTACGAGACTATACAGCCTGGAAGTTTAATCTACACAAACAATGGTGGTTTTTTAATTGCAATAAGCGCTGGCAGGCTATTGGTTGGTCAAGATAGTTTTATGACTATTTCTCTTTCGTCTCCTATTGGACAAGCTCTGTACAAAAAAAAAGTAAGTGACAAAATAGGTTTTAGAAATAAAACTTATTTAATAAAATCTATAGCTTAGTTTTGTTTGCAAAGCACCACAGACAAGATTGTCTGCGATACGAAAAATATCTCTCATTTGGGACTAAGAAAAATTTTTATAATAAGGTTTTTACAATGTTAAGCGAATCGAGAGATTCGCCTCTACACCTCAGCAATTTATTTCCTAACAGCCATCCATCTGATGGTTGTAACTATCATCATTTCTTTTTCATCAATATCAAGTCGGCTAAAATATGACCTGTCTCTTCTAAGAATGGATCTTCAATTTTCAAAGTTTTTTTGGTTACTTCTTTTTTGTCTATTATTTCTATTGTTTCAAACTTTGCTCTTTCTTCTTTTCTAAGATTTCGTTTCTCTTCTCTTTTTTCTCTTTCTGTTTTTCGTTTCTCTTCATTTAACGAAAATTCTTTTTTATCCTTTTGTATTTTATATTCTTCAATATCATCTAGTAAATAATTAAACTCAGGTTCTTTAATAATTCTGTTCTGATGTTTTACGATAAGTTTAGAAATTTCATTGGACATGTCTCCATACTTCTTATAGTTAGTTGATTTAATTCTATCATATTTCAAAGCACTTGGCTGCGCGCTTTCTCCGTATTCACTTGGATCAGTAAATGTTGGAAAAGAAACGTCAGGAATTACTCCTAGGTTTTGAGTACTGTTTCCATTTATTCTATAAAATTTTGCTATTGTTAATTTAAGCTGACCTCCCTTATCTCCCGCAGATGGTACAAACCTATCAAGTCCAATTAGGTTTTGAACTGTTCCCTTTCCATAAGTTTGCTCGCCAACAATAACACCTCTTTCGTAATCTTGAATTGCTCCTGAAAAAATCTCTGAAGCAGAAGCACTATACTTATTAACCATAACAGCCAATGGGCCACCATAAATTAATTTTGGATCATTATCTTTTTGAACTTCAATTTCTCCAGTTGAATTTTTAACCTGTACCACTGGTCCGTCTTCGATAAACAACCCAGTTAACGATACAGATTCATCCAAAGAGCCACCGCCGTTATTTCTCAAATCAATCAACAGACCGTCAATATTTTCTTCTTCCAATTCTGTAATAAGTTTTTTAACATCTCGGGTTGTACTTCTATAATCGGTTTCTCCTCTTCTACGAGCATTGAAATCTATATAAAATCCAGGGATGGTAATTACACCCAACTTGTAATCAACATCATTCTCGTTTATCGTAATTATCTTTTTTTGAGCTGCTTGTTCTTCAAGTTTTACTTTCTCCCGTACAATTGAAATTGTGTCTGGCAAAGCATCAACACCTTGGTCTTTTTTATATATCGCCAATCGTACTGTTGTTCCTTTGTCTCCTCTTATTAAATGAACCACATCATCTATTCTCCACCCAATTACATCAACAATTTCTTTATCGCCTTGACCCACTCCAATTATTTTATCATCTGAGTGAATATTGTCGGCCTTAAATGCCGGACCGCCTGGAACTATGCTTACAACTTTTGTATAATCATTTTCTGTTCTAAGCGTTGCCCCTATTCCTTCAAGTGAAAGTTTCATTCTAATATTAAATGTTTCAGAGGTGTTTGGTGCAAGGTAATTTGAATGTGGATCTATTGCATCTGCAAATGAGTTTAGGTAAAGTTCAAAAACATCTTCTGATTTATATTGTAATATTGCTTTGTGATAATTTTTATATCGCTTGGCTAAAGTCTCTTTTATCTTTTCCCACTCTTTACCGGAAAGCTTTAAACTTAAAGCTTCGTTTTTTAATTTGTTTTTCCAAACAACATCTAACTCTTCTCTTGTTTTTGACCAGCTTTCTTTTTCTCTATCTATAACGTATGTTTCATCAAGCGTAAAGTCGAATTCAGTCTCTAACCGATTAAGAATATATTTAACTCTTTCGTCCATACTTTGCTTAAATGTGTTGAAGACTTTATAAGCAGGTAACAGTTTCCCCAAGTATAGGTTTTCATCTAAGTCGTATCTAAATTTTTCAAACTCATTTATATCACTTTGTAAAAAATATAGTTTATTGTAGTCTAAACGCTTAATGTAATTATCAAATACAACCGAGGACAATGAATCGTTTAGTTCTACTTTTTTATAGTGGTATCTTGAAAGTAGTCTAGTTATCATTTTATTAATTTGTGGATGATGCTCTAATGGCTCTAATACTTTTGTTGAATCTATAATACTATTTTGAGCTAGGAGTTCATCACTTGTGGAGTTTTTACAATTGCTAAAAATTAGTATTGAAAATAATATAATTAAAAAGTTTTTCATTAAGTTTGTCCTGACCTTGTGTTGTTGTTACGCTTTGTTACAATCTAAACAAATTATTGTTTCGACGAAAAGCAATTTATAGAAAAATTAATATTTCGCAAATTTAATAAAACATTTTTAAAATTTATGGATTTAGAATTAATTAGAGAATACTGTTTGTCAAAACCATCTGTTTCAGAAAGCACACCTTTTAATGAAACAACTTTAGTTTTTAAGGTGCTTAATAAAATATTTTGTTTGTTAAATTCCAACCCACCATTTAGTATAAACTTAAAGTGTTTACCAGAAAAAGCAATTGAGCTTAGAGAAGAGTACGAAGAAATTCGTCCTGGTTTTCATATGAACAAAAAGCATTGGAACACAATTGAGTTAGAAGGAAATTTATCATGGAAATTATTTAAAGAAATGATTGATGATTCTTACAGATTAGTGGTTGAGAAAATGCCAAAAAAAGATAGAGAAAAACTGTAAAACATATTGCTCTCAATCTGTTTTCGGATAGTCACCGATTGTGATAAATCTACGCTACAAAAAAATGACAATAGTCCGGAGCCTAAGCCCCGTACTATTATCTGCATTCATTAACCAACTAAAGGATTAAACCCCTAACTCTAACTTCTTTCTTAAACCACTAACTATTTTGTTTAGGGATACATCTTTAGAAGCTAATTTTTCAATATTATTACAAGCATGTATTACTGTTGAGTGGTCTCTACCACCAAACTGAAGTCCAATAGTTTTTAACGATGACTTTGTTAAAACCTTAGACAAATACATTGCAACTTGTCTTGCCAATACAACTTCTTTTTTTCTGTTTTTTTCTCTAACCTTATTATCATCAACATCAAACTCTTTACAAACTAATTTTGTAATGTTATCAATTGAAATACTTACTTCTCTTTTTGTTGTAGAAATTTCATCAATCGTCTTACGTGCTAATTCAAAATTAACAGGTGTTGAGTTTAATGATGAGTTAGCTAAAAGCTTAATCAAACAACCTTCAAGTTCCCTTATGTTTGATGTAATATTATATGCAATTAAATCCAAAATTTCATTTGTAAGATCTATTCCAAACTTATCGCTTTTGTTTTTTAGAATTGCTATCCTTGTTTCAAAATCTGGTGGTTGAACATCAACAGTTAAACCCCAATTAAAACGAGAAAGTAATCTCTCGTTCATTCCAACAATTTCTTTTGGTGGCTTGTCGCTCGAAAGAATTATTTGTTTTCTTGATTGATGAAGATTGTTAAAAATATGAAATAAAAGATCCTGCGTTTTTTCTCTTCCGGATAAAAACTGAATGTCATCAATAATTAAAACATCTATACTGTTATATCTTTTAGAAAACTTTGCAGTCGTGTTTGTTTGAATAGACTCTACAAATTGTGAAGTAAAATTATCTGCTGATATATATATGATTTTTTTTGCTGGAAATTTTTCAAGAATTGTATTTCCGGTTGCTTGAATAAGGTGAGTTTTACCCAGCCCAACCCCTCCATAAACAAACAAAGGATTAAAAGTAGTTTCACCTGGATTCTCTGAAATAGCAATTGCCGCTGCTCTTGCCAAAGCGTTTCCCTCGCCCTTAACATAATTTTCAAACTTGTAGTGCGAGTTTAAATTGCTTTCAAAATTATTTGCTATAGTCTCTTCCGGTTTACTATTTACCATCGGTTTTTCAGTTTGCTCGGAAAACAAATCTAAGACATCATCTTCTTCATCTTTACTTATTATATAAACTAGTTTTCCATCTTTACCCAGTATTTGTTCAACAGTATTGTTTATTAATGTGTTATAATGTTGTTCAATCCATTCAACAAAGTAGTTGTTAGGAACCAACACTTTTAATTCACCTCCATTTAATTCAATAGGTTTAAGAGGTAAAAACCAGCTACTATACGAAAGATTGGGTATCGTTTTTTTAATAATCAATAGAAATTCTTTCCACACCTTGGAAGAATTAGGAGTTTTATTTTTCAATCTTTTTTTCTTTGTTAGTTTTAAGTTATCCACAGAAATATTTGTTGTTTTTTCACGAAAAACAATTTGATTATTCAAAACAAAAACAAATTGTTAAAAACAGCCTCAAAGCATAATAAAAAACTACTTCAAAAAGTTAACTAATTGTTTTTTAAGAGTTTATCTGTCCTTTGTTTAAGTGCTAAGCTAATATAAAAAATCAAATTGTCATTTTATAAAGATAAATTATGGAGTTCTGTATCTTTCAAAACAGAGTTGTCAACATATTGTCAACATTAAAATGTCTTCTTTACTCAGATTGAAAATAGGGTAAATTTCTATCCCAAACAAATTAATTAAATAACTATTTTCTAATTTGTTTGATTACAACAAAATAAACTTTTTAGTTAAACATATTGTTCATTTTGTTACTTTTAAAAAGGGAATTAAAACAAAAACGAACAATGTCTTATGGTTGATAAATTGCTTTCTTTCATAAAACTACAACTACTTAATTTTTAATTAAAAAAAATTATTTGTCTAATACATATCATTCAATATATTAGTGTTTATAGTATTTTTCTAACTTAATAATTACAAAGGCGGTAAAAGTGAAAGTTGTAGTAACAGGTGGTGCAGGTTTTATTGGAAGTCATATTGTTGAACATTGGTCTGAAAAAGGAGCAAGTGTTCACGTTATAGATAGTTTAAGGTCGGGGTATGAAAAAAACATAACTAGCTTTAACAATGTTGTTTTTCATAATGGCAGTATTACCGATAAAGAATTAACAATACGTGTTCTTGAAGATACAGATTATGTTTTCAACTTAGCTGCTTTGGTTTCAGTTCCTGAATCTTTGGAAAAAACAGATGAGTGTATTGACATAAATGTAAAAGGTTTGTTAAATGTTTTAGACGCTGCAAAAGAACACGGAATTAAAAAAGTAGTTCACTCAAGTTCGGCAGCTGTTTATGGAGACGACCCACGACTTCCTAAAGACATAACTATGCGACCTAAACCACAAACACCTTACAGCATTACAAAGCTTGATGGCGAATATTATTTACAAATGTATTTTGAACAATATGGAGTTCCAACAACTTCGCTAAGATACTTTAATGTTTTTGGTCCAAGGCAAGATCCTAAAAGTCAGTACGCAGCAGCAATTCCTATTTTTGTTTTTAAAGCATTAAAAAACGAAACAATAACTATTTATGGCGATGGTGAACAAACCAGAGATTTTGTATATGTAAAAGATGTTGTTGGAGCAAACGTACTTGCTGCCGAAGCGAAAGGCGTTACAGGGGTTTTTAATGTTGCAAACGAAAATGCAATTACTATAAAAGAGTTAGCTGAGTTGATTATAAAAACTACAAACTCAAAAAGTAAAATTGTTTATGAAGATGAGCGTGCCGGAGATATTAAACACAGCCTTGCATCTATAAAAGAAACAAGAGAAACTTTAATGTTCAAACCATCTTTTGATTTAACCAGTTCGCTTGAAACAACTATTAGGTTTTTTCAAAACCTAAACAAATAGTCTTTGGAAAAGAATATCCGAAGAACAAAGAAGTAGTAATAAACAATGTGTTAAAAGTTTGTTTGGGTTTTGAAGATTGTCCGAAGGAGCATTATGACTAAGAAAAATATTCTTATAGTTTTTACCGGTGGAACTTTCTCTATGAAAATAGACGAGAAAACTGGTGGTGCAATTCCATTTTTTCACGGTGAAGAATTAATTGAAATGATTCCTGAAGCTGGCAAGTTTGCTAATGTTTCTATTTATAACTTTGGTAATTTCCCGGGACCACACATGACTCCGGAAAAAATGCTTGATCTATCTAAAATTGTTGAAGAAAACATAAACAAAAAAACTGTTGATGGAATTATTGTAACTCACGGAACCGACACCTTAGAAGAAACCGCTTACCTACTTGACCTAACTGTTAAAACAAAAAAACCAATTATTGTAATTGGGGCAATGAAAACAAGCTCTGAAGAAGATTGGGATGGGCCTAAAAACTTATTAGATGCAATTCATATTTGCAATAATGAAAACAGCAAAGGTATGGGCGTGTTGGTTTGCCTAAGTGGGGAAATAAACGCTGCAAGCGAAGTAACAAAAACCCACACAGATGATGTTGAAACTTTTCATAGCTTAAATTTTGGTTCGCTTGGTTTTGTTGATAAAGGAATGGTTTGGTTTAACAGGTCTCCCAAAAAACTTGAAGGCATTCAAACAAAAGAACTGGCTGGCAATGTTGATATTATTAAAGTCTATGCTGGAATGAAAGATAGGTTGTTCAAATTATCTGCCGACTCAAACATAGATGGACTTATAGTTGAAGCCCTTGGTGTTGGCAATGTTCCGCCACTTGCATTTGATGGAATAAAATATGTTATAGATAAAAATATTCCTGTGGTTTTGGTTTCAAGATGTCCAATGGGCGAAACGCTTGATATATATAGCTACGAAGGTGCCGGCAAGTGGATTAAAGAGCTAGGGGTAATCTTTACAGATTATTTAAACGGACAAAAAGCAAGAATAAAACTTATGCTTGCTTTGGGCAAAGGAATTAAGGGAGAGGAGTTAAGAAAACTTTTTGAAGGTAATAATAAGTAAAACTTATTTGGAAAATTTATGATACAAAAAATATTTTTGTTGTCTTTGTTGTTTAACTCATTTCTAATTTCACAAAACTTTAAATTTATAGCAATGTCTGATAGCCGTGGAATAAATAACGGAGTAAATGATACTGTTCTATCAACTTTTGTTCAGCACATTCTAAAAAATCAGACGGATGCAAAATTTTTAGTTTTTGCAGGAGACTTGGTTGATGGATCAAGAGACAATCCCGACAACAATTACAAAGAGCTTCTACATTGGAAAGAAGTGATGAAACCAATATACGAAAACCCAAATATGGTTTGGCCCAAAATTTGGCCCGTCATTGGTAATCATGAAGTACAACATCCTGAAGATGAAGATAATTTTAGAAAAGCCTTTCCTAATGTTTTTAGAAATGGCCCTGATGACGAAAAAGGATTATCTTATTCTTTCGATTACCAAAATACTCACTTTGTCTTTGTTACAACTGATAGGTGGTTTTACGGAGATCCGAACGACTCAACTGATGACAGAAGAGATTGGCACTACATCAAACATATTGATTGGCTTGAAAATGATTTACGTTCCGCAAACGAAAGAGGAGTTGAACATATCTTTGTTGTAAGTCACGAGATGATCTATCCAACTGGCGGACATTTGCGTGACGGCTTGCCAAACCTTGGAAGAAATTTTAAACTTCCAATGGATTCTACTCAAACTTGGTATGTGGATAGAAGACAAAAAGTAATTGAGCTTTTAGAAAAATATAATGTGGATGCACATATTTGTGGACACGAACATTTATACGCAAGACAAAAAGTAAATGGAGTTTATGAAATTATTGCGGGAAGCTCAGGGGCTCCGCTGTATAATTTTAACCCTGTTTTTAGCAAAGATGCCAACACACATTTTCCAGGAAAAGAAATGAGTTATAGTGCTGCTGTTCCCTATTATCAAGCTTTGGATTACAATTACGGTCCCGAAAAAAACTCGCAAGCATCAGCAAGTTTTGTTGGAAAACGGGCTTTTAATTATGTGGTTTTTGATGTGAAAAAAGATACTGTTTTTATTGAAACGTATGGTGCATTTACTAATAAAAATTATGGCTCAGTAATGGATACAGAAATTAAACTGATTGATAGGTTTGAAATAGTGAAGTAAAAATATACTGGGCGACTTTGCACAACCTTAAAATTGCTGTCATTCCGGCATGCTTTAAGCCGGAATTTCCTTTAGAGTTTAGGTTTCACTTAACAACACCACAAAACGACAATTTTATTCTTTTTCTCTTTCCAAAAACTTCTGCAAACTTTCAACCCCAACCAAAGCCTTGCTGTGCATAGGGAGCACTGAGGATTCATATTTAATTAGCTTTTCATTTTTAAAAGCAAACTCTGTTGTAATTTTGTTCACAACAATTTTATTTATAAAAATGTTCACTTCATCCAACTTATCAATTATTCTTTCTGCTTCCGACTGGGAGAGAATGTCTGTGTTTACAACTAAATTTATTTCTACATTTTTACTTTTAAATCTTTCATCTGTCTTTGCGTAATCATCTTTCAAACTATTTAACCTTACCAACACCTTATCTTTTTCAATTTCAGCTTTTCCTAGCTTTACTCTCGAAACTATTTCTTTTTTCTCTTTAATTCTTTCACGTAATGAAATTAATTTATTTATCCAAACAAGAGAAATAGATGGAAGCTTAAAAAACTTTAGAGCCAAAGCAGTTGGCGGCATATCAAAAATTATGATATCTTTGTCGGAATGTTTTTTAATTGTTTCTTGGAAAGCAACAAGCAAACCATACTCTTCTATTCCTGGAGAGTCTTTAAGAATTTTAAATTCATCCAAAAGATTAAATGCAGATAAGTAAGTGTTAGATTTTACCAAATCGTTTTCAACATCGCTTAAATATTTTTTAATTTGATGACTTATATTTACTTCAATAACAAAAAGGTTTGGAAGAATATTTTTTGGTTTGTCGCTAAGCTTTGTTTGGAATATGTCGGAAAGATTATGGGCTGGATCAAGAGAAACCAATAGTACATTTTTATTCTTTGATATCTCAACTGCTGTAAGTGACGAAACTGTTGACTTCCCCACTCCGCCTTTACCAATAAAGAATAATATCTTTCTATCAATAACTTCTTTCATAAAACGAAATATAAGAAAGCAATTGAGTTTGTGCAAAAGAAGAATATGTCTCTATAAAAATTGTCATTGTGTTCACGAAAGCGTTCGGGAGTAGTAATCTATTAAGTTGGACTCAGTAACTAAAAAGATTAGCTCTATCTTCCAAAAACTTTCGCAACACAATGACAAAAAATATTCTTACTTTTTTCCATTGTAAATTATTTTTCTAATGGAATCAAATTGAAGATAGGGATAGTCAATACGAATATTTTCTATTGCGTCTCCAGCGCTTACCTCTTGGTCTCTAAGATTGTCAAATCTTTTCCTAATTTTATAATCTCTAACGGATTTTATGTTTATCAAACCACGTGTATTTAATATTTCATATATTTCATCAGAAATTAATTCTGCAATTGGATTATTTATTTGCTCTAAGCTCATAATATCTCCTTTCAAAAAATATTTATAAGTATATAGACTTTTCTAACTGCAATATGTTCCATTAATTATTGTGTTATTGTCATTTTAGTTACATTTGTGCTGTTTAAAACAAAAAAGGAATACTAAAAAACATTCCTTAAAAAAAATCAAAATATCTTTGGCTTACAAAATCTATTGTTTGTCATTCTGAATTGAGAAGTTGTTTGTCGAAATGAAGGATCTCATAACTATTAAAGTTCGAGATATTTCAGTCGTAAAAAACACTCTTTCAATATGACAAAGGTTAGTTAATGTTCAATTTTTCTTTTATCCCACTCGGTATTACCTCTTTATGAACAAGTATTGCAACTGTTTTTAATCTTACATATTGCTCGGACATATACCAAAAACCATCATACTTTTTATCTTTTGTTCCCCAAGAGTTTTTTGTGTAATAAAATTTTGTTCCTTTTTGGTTCTCTGCTACTCCTACTATGTTCATTAAGTGATCGTCTGTTACATCAAAACTCTCAAATGCTTCCTGCCTGTCTTTTTGAGAAATTTGTTTTTCTATTTCCAACTCTTCCACCTCAACCAAACTTTCTTCTGCAATTACCGCCACACATTCTTTTTTATCAAAATTATCTTTTCCTGTATCACCATCCCAAACAAAAGAGTAACCCTTTTTAATTGAGTTATCCATAATTGCAATCAATTCATTTATTGGAACATTATAATATTCGTTGTTTGTCCAATTATCCGGAAGCTGCAAGTTAAACTTTTCATAAAACGGCTGATGCGTATATGATGTAAGTTCAATATAGTTATCAGTATCAATTCCTATTTCTTTAGCAAAACTTTTTGGCGTATAATTTTTTCCATTGTATTCAAATTTTTGTGGTGGTGTTCCAAGGTAAACATCCAACACAGCTTCAACTGATTTTTTCCAATTGGGTGTTAATTTTTGTTTACTATTTAATACTCCGTCCAGCATTCCTTTTATAACTTCGGACATTTCTGTTTGGTTGTGGTGATCTAATCCGATATTCATTCCTGTATAAACTTCTTCGGGAACTAAGCCATACTTTCTAATTACATTAAGAGCATCGTGTGCTTGTCCCCCACTTCCAAAATTACTTGTTCCGTGGTATCTAATATATTTTTCTGCCATTGGAATTAACTTGTGCCTCACTGTAAACATTTCAGATATATCTAACTCTGCTTGTCCTAATCTCAGCAGTTCGTTTTCAAGAAAGGATGTAGTTGAAAATGACCAACATGTTTCGGTTTTTCCCTGACTTTTAACAGGCGTTGTTTTTACTTCATGTAACATTGTAAATTTATGCTCAATATATGATTGACCAAAAACAGCTACTGACATAAATATTATTTGAAGCAATACAAATTTTACTTTCATTATGTATCTCCAATGTTTTAAATTAAATTATTATTATAAATAAAATACTTGGAACTTTAAAATGAAAACAACTAAACTTTCTTTAATATTAATTGTTTTTTTATTGACTATTAACTCTTGCAAAGATAACAAACAACCTATTAATAACACATCTCAAAAAACAAAATTTGCTTTAGTAGTTCACGGTGGAGCTGGTTCTATTACAAAGGGTAAATATTCTGATGATAAAGAAACTCAATACAAAATGAAATTAGAAGAAGCTTTAACTGTTGGGTATGAAATTTTAAATGTCGGAGGAAGCTCCATCGATGCAGTTGAAAGTGTAATTAGAGTTCTTGAAGATTCGCCTTTGTTCAATGCTGGCAAGGGTGCTGTGCTTACTGAGTTGGGTGATGTTGAGTTAGATGCATCTATAATGAGTGGAAAAGATATTAACGCTGGAGGAGTTGCAAGCGTTACACATATTAAAAACCCTATTTCTCTTGCAAGGTTTGTAATGGAACACTCGCCACACGTTTTAATGTTTGGGGTTGGAGCAGAGAAGTTTGCAGATGAGTTTGGTTTACAAAAAGTTGAAAATAATTACTTTAAAACTAAAGAAAGAATTGAACGATTTAACAAAAGTAAATCCTTAACAAATTTAGAAAATAATAATATTTTAAAAGACTATAAGTTTGGAACTGTCGGTTGCGTTGCTTTAGATAAAAAAGGAAACCTTGCAGCTGGAACATCAACAGGCGGAATGAGTGGTAAAAAATATGGTCGTGTTGGTGACTCGCCAATTATAGGTGCGGGAACTTATGCTAACAATAACACTTGTGCAATTTCTGCTACTGGACAAGGAGAATGTTTTATTAGAAATGTTGTTGCTTATGATATTTCTGCCTTGATGGAATATAAAGGTTTAAGTCTAAAGGATGCTTCTGAGAAAGTTATTAAATATAAATTACCAAAACAAAAAGCTTCAGGTGGAATTATAGGAGTTGATAAAAATGGAAATATAGTTATGCCTTTTAATACGGATGGAATGTTTAGGGGTTTTATAAAAGAAGGTGGAGAAGTTAATGTCGGGATGTATAAATAATTTTCTTTTATCAACACCCTTATATTTTAAAAAGTATATATATTAATTAAATAATAAATAATAAGCTTGTTGATATGTGGATAAGTTTAATAATCTTTTGTTTTTAATTAAAACTCTCAATTTTTATTGCACACAAAACGTTAATAACTTTTGGATAACTTTTAGTTATTACCAATTAGAAAGGTTGTCAATAATTATTAACAAACCAACAAAAACAAACCACAATTTACTCACAACTTATTAACACAAAAATCACGTTTAAAATAAGTATTAAGAGTTTCTATTTATAAAACATCTTGCTATTTATTTAACTGCTTGTTATTTTCTTTTTAAGAGCTTAAAAAGACACATTGCTTAAACATTAAAATGTTTGGCGGTCTAAATTGAAACCAATCAAATTATTAAATATAATTTGTAATAACGAATTCAAAAATTAGATAATGAATATATTAACCTACATAAAAATTTGGCTATTATTCTTGTTTTTCTATTCTGCTGTTTTTTCACAAAATAGTGATATTACGCCTACCAGCAATACTGATCTGAATTTTAAAAAAATAAACATCGAAATTGATGGAGAGGTAGTTTTAAATGTAAGTTCTATTACCCAGGATCATCAAGGTTATATGTGGATGATCACCAATTTAGGGTTGATCAGATATAATGGTGTTGAAGGCAAAAAATATAAGGTTCCTAGTGATTCACTTTCTAATAGTAAAAACGCCGCGTTCACATTATTTATTGATCATTTGGGTGATCTTTGGGTTGGAACTTATAAAGGGCTACTTAAATACAACCCTGACTATGATTGCTTTAACAATTTCCCTTTTAATGTTGGTGACAATGATTCTAGATTTATCCTCTCAATTACTGAAGACAATAATAAAAATATTTGGATAGGTACACGGCTGGGAGGATTGTTCAAGTATGAAAGAGAACATGACCGATTTACACGTTTTTTAAGCTCATCTTCTGACCCAATAAATATTGTAAATAGTAGCGTCGATCATTTGTTGGTAGACCAAAATAATAATTTATGGATTGGCACGAACTATTCAAAAAATCAATTAGGTCTAATGCGTTATAACTTCGTCACTGGAGGTGTCGATCAATTTTTAAATGATCCCTCAGATCCCAATAGCCTGGTAGATAATCTGATAACTGCCTTATATGAAGATCAACAAGGACAGATTTTAATAGGTACCTACAAATCAGGGTTTCATATTTACGATTCAAAAGATGAATCATTAAAAAGAATTAACTTTGATGCTAACCACCCCAGAAAAATACATGCGCCATATACAGAAGACAAAGTATTTGGTCAGGGCCCCTATGTTTCGATAATCCACCAAGATCAAAATGGGGGATATTGGATTGGTACTAGAAGAAAAGGGATTAATTTTTTTAATTCTAGAACAAAGACTTTTAAATATTACGATTTTAACCTTGATTACCCTCAAACATTATCGTCATTTTATGAAGATCGTCAGGGTAATATATGGATTGGCGGTGCTTTGGGTAGTGGCCTTTTTAGAACTGATCTTTTTTCACGAAAGCATACATTGAACACAAACTTTAACAATGTACAAGGAGCCTACGAATCACCTTTAAATCCTGGAATCTTATGGATTACGTCTTTACAACAAGGACTAAGTAAAATGAATTTGAAGACCAAAGAAATCACAAGATATGTACATAAAAAAAGTGATCCTAAAAGTATTGGTCATAATTGGGTGCGTTCTGCATATCAAGAGAATAACAAAATTCTCTGGGTAGGTTTAGGTTTTGGTAATGCATATGGACAGCATAATGGAGATGGTGGAGTAGACCGGATGGATATAGAAACAGGTGAGTTTACACATTTTAAATTAACTCGAGATGATGATGGACTGGATGATTTTAGTTATACAGTTTTTAATATCTTTGAAGATGATGAAGGCTATTTATGGTTAGGTACTGGCCCTGGTGGCATATTTCGATCTAATAAGGAGAAGAAAGATTTTAAACATTTTAATCTTTCAAAAAATGACAGTCTATCAAGGGATGTTCTTTTCAATACAGTTAAAATTGATTCAAATGGAGATCAATCGGCATCAGATTTTGCTGGTGAGGGAGTTTTGTATATATATAATCCAAATGGAGATATTTGGATATCAGATTTTGAAGATGAGGGAGCTTTATATTTATATAATAATAAAGAAGAAAAGTTTCAATTTTATCTTAAAGGGTTTAAAGCCACAAATGTTTTAGTTGATAAGAAGGGATGGTTACTAATAAGTACTTGGGAAAAAGGATTATTACATTTTAATTCTGCTGATAGTAATTATATTCAATATACTAAAAAGGATGGATTACCAAGCAATGATGCCTTAGGTATAGTTGAAGGTAATGAAGGAAATTTTTGGATTAGTACACGAATGGGGCCAGCAAAATTTAATACTGAAACTGGTAAAATTTCTTCTATTGGTTTACCAAAAGTCAGATATAATTATGGAATCTTTAAAGCAATTGATGGTCAAATATTTTTGGGTGTTAATAATGGTTTAGTTTCATTCTATCCTCATCAGGTAATAGGTAATCCTTATCCACCGGATGTAATATTAGAAAGTATAATTGTGACAGGTAAATCCACCAATCTCTTAAATCCCAAAACCCAAAAGTCGAAACAATTATTACTCAATCATCAGCAGAATGATTTAACTTTTAAATACGCTGGTCTTCACTATAGCGATCCTACAAAAAACAAATTTCGCTATATGTTAGAGCCTTATGATGCTGATTGGTTGGATGCAGGTACACAGCGAACAGCCCGATATACAAATATTGCTCCCGGTGAATATAATTTTAAGATTACAGCATCAAATAGCGATGGACTTTGGAACGAAGAAGAAACTTCCATCTATATAATAATTAATAAGCCTTGGTGGCAGACCTACCTAGCATATATAGTTTACATTTTATTGGGTCTCAGCCTGATTTATAGTTTACGACGTTATGAGATAAGTCGTCAGAAATTAAAGTTTAATTTAAAACTGGGGAATTTGGAAACAGAAAAACTAAAGGAAGTTGACCAAATTAAATCCCGGTTTTTTGCTAACATCTCTCATGAATTCCGAACCCCACTTACATTAATCTTCGGTCCTGCCAAAGATATTGCCGAGATTGCAAATAATGTGAATATTATAAAGAATGCTGGAATCATTCAAAAGAACGCAGCAAAATTATATGGACTAGTAAATCAATTATTGGATATTTCTAAACTTGAAGCGGGTAAAATGTCACTAGAGACTAGGGAACAGAATATTATTCCTCTTCTAAAAGGATTGGTTTTATCTTTCACATCACTGGCTGAAAGAAAAAAGATTGTTCTTAAGTTTGATGCACAAGAAGAAAATATTAATATTTATATAGATAAAGAGAAGATAGAAAAGATAATTACCAATATTTTATCTAATGCATTCAAGTTTACTTCAGAAGGTGGAGAAATTGATTTTAAAGTTTTGAAATTTGAAACAGAAATAGAGATTTCAGTAAAGGATACAGGCATAGGTGTTCCTGAAGAAAGAATAGAAAAAATATTTGACAGATTTTACCAGGTTGATGGAAGTCAAACAAGAGAAGGTGAAGGTACTGGAATTGGTTTGGCGTTGACAAAAGAATTGGTAGAATTACATAAAGGAAATATAAGAGCAGAAAGAAATGAAGGTGAAGGTACAACCTTTATATTAAAACTACAGTTGGGCAAAGAACACTTATTACCTGAGGAAATAGTAAAAAAGGAATACCTATCAGAAACCACAAAGATATTAAATGAAACCGAAATTATTGTCGCAAGTGAAATCCCTGAGGAAAAAAATATTATTAATGAATTAATAGAAACAGATCTTTCTACCGACAAACCACTACTACTAATTGTTGAAGATAACTTTGATGTAAGAAATTATATAATTAGTCATCTTGAAGAAGATTACAAAATAGAGGAGGCTAAAGATGGTGAGGATGGGTTTACAAAAGCAACAGAAAAAATTCCAGATTTAATTGTGAGTGATGTAATGATGCCGAAAATGGATGGGATTCAGTTATGTGAAAAACTTAAGACCGATGAAAGAACTAGTCATATTCCAATAATTTTACTTACAGCGAAAGCAACTAGTGACGATAAAATTGAAGGATATGAAACAGGTGCAGATGATTACATAATGAAACCATTTGATGTTAAAGAGTTACAAGCAAGAATAAAGAATTTAACATATCAGAGGAAAAAACTTCAGGAACATTTTAAGAAAGAAGGGCTATTTAATTTAGATAATAAAAAACTCATATCAATTGATATGAAATTCTTAGAAAAAGCTAATAAAATAATTAACGAACATATATCAGATACATCATTTGGAGTAGAATTATTTGCGAGTGAGTTAGCAATTAGCAGAGCCGCACTTCATAAAAAATTGGTCGCACTTGTTGGTGAACCTCCTAGTGAATTAATTAAGAGAATTAGACTTAGCAAGGCCGGTATTCTACTCAAAAACAATACTGGAAACATTTCTGAAATAGCATTAGAAGTTGGCTTCAATAATCCAGCTTATTTTTCCGAATGTTTTAAAAAGCAATTCGGAGAGACTCCCTCTCAACATAAAAGAAAATTCACCAAAAATTAATAGTTTCCCATACACAAAACCAAAAGTAGTTTCTTTGCTTTTTATTTTGTCATCTCAAATGAAAGTCAGTCAGCTAACGGATGCTTATTTGATACGACATCTTTTTGTAATTTCGATTTTTCTTGTTCTGCATCAATGCTGTGCTAAGAACAAATTGGTTTTCTTATATCTTGTTTTAAAAAGACAAGATTTCTCCCCACTTCTTTTGTTAGAAAAGACAAATATTCAATCATATTTTCTTCAACCAATTTGTTATAAGTATAAAAAAACCACCAAGTTTACGAAATTGTAGGTTTTATTGACGAGATTGGTAGATAACCCACCTTCGAACAGATACATTTGTGATGAAATGAAAATGGATTTGCGTGAAAAGTTGATGGAACAATGATTTCATCGAATTATCATATTCTAATATTTATAATCTTATGGAACACATTATTTAAACTTCTTAGCAAATCACAGATGGTTTTCTAATGTAGTTTTATCATACAATCAACCACACACTAATTTAGAGTAAAGAATGAAAGTTATAATAAATGGTTAAGCAGTAAATAAAAATTTTAATCAATCATAATTATTAAAAAATAATTATGAAACCAATAACAAACTTAAGGAGAAACACCATGAAGAAAATCTTAATCTATTTAATACAAGAAGTGATGGAAACTTTTGGTGGAATTGCACAAAGCATAAAAGATGGGAATATGGATAAATTAATCTCCTATCATGCCTAAGGTTCCAAGTTTACTGAATTCAAAGATGGAGCGCCGCTTAACGGAGGTGAGAAAAATGAAGTTTATGAACGCAAACTTTTTGGTTCTGTAACAGAGGTGGTGGTTTTTAACGTGGAGGACTTACAAATAGCTGTTTATGGTGATGTAGCCAATTTAACCTTTCACTCAGATTTTCAACTAAATTTGGTGCAGAGTTTGCAGTTGTAAACTATCAAATTACATTATTATTCGTTTAAACAAAAGTGTGGATTTTTTCATCTAAAATTCACGCTTTTATTAAAATTAGTCTAGATAGAGAAAAATACTCGTGCATTTTTCCTGTGTTGACGATTTCAAAAAATTGCTAATCCACATTTGGAGACAAAAATGAAAACTATAATTGGAGTGATACTAGTAATATCAGGGTTTGTGCCGTTCTTGTATGGTGAAAATAATTTAACAAAAACTATTGAATCTACACAAGATACAAAAATTGATACTTTTACTTTCTCTTCGGACGGAACAGATATAAATGGGAAAATATATTTACCAGCTTCATTTGGCAAAGATCAAAACTCCTATGCAATTTACTTAATTGATTTTACTGAACAGCATTTTAAGGTTGCTAAGGATGAATTTGAAAAAGTAATTAGTGCAACAGAACAGATTCAAGATTTTGATGCAGTGGTTGTTACTTTAGAAGAACATCTTGATGTTGATCTTTATGCTAGTAACAGAGACTTTCAAAAATATTATAAAATTTTTAATGCTATGGCATCGTATGTGGACACAAATTACACAAATAATACTTCCAGAACATTTATTGGCAGAGGAAGTGGGGCAGGTCTTGTACTAATGACATTATTTCTCGAAGATTCAGCAACCTCTGTATTCGATAATTTTATTGCTACAGACTCTCCTAGTAGTTTCAACAACTATATTATAACTATTTTAAGTGGTGATAATCTCCCGAGAAACAAGCTAAACAAAAAATTTCATTATTCCTTTTCGACAAGTAATAATCGTAAGTCTTGTCTTAATTTGATTCAAACAATCGATCAAGCGAAATATCCATGGTTACAATTTGAATCACTAGAATACACTGATAACGATTATGAAAACACCTATCCTGCGGCTTTTACTGAAGGACTAAAGTATATTTTTAATGATCTTCCTTCAACAGTAGAAGAGAACCTATCAACTGTTCCTATAGTATATCGGATGAAACAAAACTACCCAAATCCTTTTAATCCTTATACCATAATAAAGTATTCAATTCCAAATAATGCCTTAGACCTTAGGCCGAGCAATGTACAGTTAAAGGTCTATGATATTCTCGGAAAGGAAATTGCTACTCTTGTAAACGAAGTAAAAAGTGCTGGAACTCATGAGGTAAAATTTAACGCCTCTAGTTTAACAAGTGGAATTTATTTTTACAAGATACGAGCTGGTAATTTTCTTGAGACTAAGAAGATGATTTTATTGAAATAGTTCCAAATAACCATACGAGCAGTAAAATAGGTTAGTATAAACGACTTAAAAAATTAGAAATAAAGTATAAATATAACTATCAAAGAACATAAGGAGAAACACCATGAAAAAAAAGGCAATCTATTTAATAGCTCTTTTTATAGTATTAGTATTTGTCGGCTGTGAAGATAATCCAGTATCTACAAAGTATTACCCTCCGGACACTTCACCAAAATCAAAAATAGATACATCTGGGTTTAGATATAATGGATTGAATAGAGAATATACTGTATTTCTACCAAAAAATTATCAAGAGAACATGCCTGTTGTAATAAATTTGCATGGCTCCAATATTTCCATGTCAGGATGGATGAAATTAACAAGGATGAATAATGTAGCCGATACAGCAGGGTTTATTGTTGTTTACCCATTAGCAGTAGATTTTGGTTCTAATAGTAGGAATTGGAGAAAAAGTGAAGAAGTTGGTTTTATTTCAGCACTGATAGATACATTAGAGACTAAATATAATATAGATATGTCTAAAGTTTATTGTACTGGAGGTTCTGCTGGTGGTTTTTTAACATATCGGCTTCTCGGTGAACTTGGACACCGTTTCGCAGCAGTAGCTCCTGTTATAGGACAGTTCTTTAGTAATGCAACCAATTGGAAACCAACCCAATTTACACCTTTGCTTATTATTAATGGTACAATGGATCAAATTGTTCCTTATTTTCGTGACGCTACTGGTTCTGGCTGGTCAGTTGAAAAAACGATAAATTACTTGGTCCAGTACAACAACTGTTCATTACAAGCGGATACTCTCTTATTGCCAGACAATGATACAACGGATAACAGTACGATCGAAAAAATTAGCTGGACAAATTGTTCCGATAATATCAGCATAATTCATTACAAGGTTATAGGTGGAGGACATACCTGGCCAGGTGGAAATAATGATGGTATACCGAATATATATGGAAATTTGAACAATGATATTAATGGTAGTGCTGAAATATGGAACTTCTTTAAGAACTATAGTAATCCATTAGTAAAATAAATATGGGTTATGCAAAAACAATGGCAATTTATTCAAGCAAATGGTTGTCGGATATACGTGAAGATAAGTAAAAGGTGGAACTTTACACAAAAGATTTAATAACAGGTACAAGTCATTTTTTCCATTTAACAAAATAAATTAGTATTAAATGACCAAATTACTTTATTATTCGTAAAAACAAATAATGAAACAACATGTAAGCTAAATAGAAGTGTGAATTTTTTCATCAGAAATTCACGCTTTTATTAAAATTTGTCACGTCAGTAGAAAATACTCATGCATTTTTCCTATGCTGACGATTTCAAAAAGTTGTTATCCCACATTTGGAGAAAAAAAATGAAAAGCTTAATTAGACTTGTTCTATTATTAGGAGTTACGTCATTATCATTCGGTCAAAATGATTACACAAAAACTATTGAAAATACTCAAAAAGCAAAAATTGATACTTTTACTTTTTCTTCGGATGGAACAGAAATAAATGGAAAGATATATTTACCAGCATCATTTAGTAAAGATAAAAGCCCCCATTCAATATATTTAATTGATTTTACAGAACAGCATTTTAAAGAAGCTACTGATGAATTTGAAAAAGTTATTAGTGCTACACGAGAGATTCAAGATTTTGATGCAGTAGTTGTTACTTTAGAAGAACGTCTTGATGTTAGTGTTGGTGCTAGTAACAGAGACTTTCAAAAATATTATAATATTTTTAAAGATATGGCATCATATGTGGACACTAATTACACAAATAATAATTCCAGAACAATTATTGGTAGAGGAAGTGAGGCAGGTCTTGTACTAATGACATTATTTCTCGAAGATTCATTAAATTCTGTATTTGATAATTTTATTGCTACAGACTCTCCTAGTAGTTTCAACAATTATATAATAACCATTCTAAGTGGAGATAATCTCCCGAAAAATAAGCAAAATAAAAAACTTCATTTTTCCTTTTCGAAAAGTAATAATCGTAAGTCTTGCCTTAATTTGATTCTCACAATCGACCAAGCAAAATATCCATGGTTGCAATTTGAATCATTAGAATATGTAGAAAGTAATTACGAGAACACTTATCCTGAAGCTTTTGCTGAAGGACTAAAGTATATGTTCAATGATGTTCCATCAAGATTAGAAGAGAATTCATCAACCAGTCCTATAGAATATCAACTTGAGCAAAACTATCCAAATCCATTTAACCCTACAACAACAATTCAATACACAGTTCCCAATTTTGCATCGGACTTTATTTCGAGCAGTAAAGTTTCTCTTATAGTTTTTGATGTGCTTGGTAGAGAAGTGAAAACATTAGTTAACGAACAACAAACGAATGGTAGCTATAAAGTTAATTTTAATGCTTCTGGTTTAGAAAGTGGAGTATATTTTTATAGACTAAATGTTGGTAGTTATACACAAAGTCGCAAAATGATTCTACTAAAATAAAGAGGCATTGTAACAAGCTCTGCTTGTCTATCGTTTAAGGAGGACTTGTTACATGTTTTGTCGAAGCTACTGAGCTAGGAGAGCATGTTAATTAGTCGTTTTTTTCAATAAATATTTGAGGTAATTCGTACCAAGAAAAAAATCAAAGAATTTTTGTAAAACACCAACTATTAAATAATTCAGGGGAGCCTAAAACTCCCCACTCTTTTTATTGTAGTTATGATTTCTGAAGATTTAATTTAACACCTACTTTCCTTTTTCAAAACTTACTAATCCTTCTGTCGAACAACCAACAGCAACTGTATTGCAAGAAGCAAATTTATTATGAAATATTTTTTAATAAAAGACTAATTAAATTCTTTTGAATTATTCTTTTAGTAGTCTTGCTCCGTGAGCAACACCATAACCTGCGGAAGCAAGGCTATGAGAACAAATGCCTTAAACCCAAATAGTTAAAGTTAAAAATAAAATTTGTTAAATCACTTGTTTTGGGAAACTAGGTTCATTTTTCAAATTAGGTTAACAGCATTAATAATAATAAATTTAATGTTCTTTTATTTTAAATAATTGTTTTTAATGATTCAATCCGAACTAGATACTATAGCCGCAATAGCAACCCCAATAGGCATAGGCTCAATAGCCATTGTTAGGGTTAGTGGCTCGTTAAGCATTTGTGCTGTTGATAAAATGTTTGTTGGCTCTAAATCGTTAAAAAATGTTTCAACACATACAATTCATTATGGAAAAATAATTGGAGATGACAATGAAACGATTGATGATGTTTTGGTTTCGGTTTTTAAATCTCCAAATTCATATACTGGCGAAGAGTCAGTTGAAATTAGCACGCACGGAAGCCCGTTAATTTGCAATAAAATATTAGAAAGATTAGTAAAGCAAAATGTAAGACTGGCAGAGCCGGGCGAGTTTACCAAGAGATCTTTTCTAAGTGGTAAAATAGATTTATCACAAGCCGAAGCTGTTATTGATGTAATAAATTCCAGAACAAATGCTTCGTTAAGGGGAGCTAGAAATCAGCTTGATGGAATTTTGGCAGCAAAGGTTAAATCACTTAGGGCAATGCTCTTGAACGCGTCATCTCTTTTGGAGTTAGAGTTAGATTTTGCGGAAGAAGATTTAGAATTTATTTCTTATGAAAAAGTTAAAAATGATATAGAACTAATTTTGGATGAGATAAACGAACTAATTTCATCGTATAGATTCGGAAAAATTTTAAGAGATGGAATTAATGTGGTTTTGGTGGGAAAAACAAACGTTGGAAAATCTTCTATATTAAACTATCTAGCTAAAGAATCGCGAGCAATAGTTAGTCATATCCCAGGAACAACGAGAGATATAATTACGGAAGAAATTTCTTTGGATGGAATACTATTTAAAATATTCGATACAGCTGGAATAAGAATTACTGAAGATGAAGTTGAAAAAGAAGGAGTTGAACGAAGTAGAAAGGCAGTTAAAGAAGCAGACATAGTTGTTTTAATAAATGATGTAAATTCAGAGTTTCCAAAAAATCTTTACAGCGAACTATTAACTCTAACAACCAAAGGAAAAATAATTCAATTAGACAATAAAATTGATTTATCATCGAATAATAAATCAAAAGATATTCTTTCTATCTCTGCTAAAACTGGTGACGGTTTTGATTTATTTATAAAAGCCCTGAAAGAAAAAAGTATTAGCGAAAATTCTTTTAGTGAGAAAAGTGTAATAGTTTCTAATTTACGACATAAAACTGCACTTGAAAAATCAGCACTACACCTAAATAAAGCAATAGAGTCAATTGATAAGAAATATAGCGGAGAGTTTATTTCTGTGGATTTAAGAAATACAGAAAGTGAGTTAGGTGAAATAATAGGCGAAGTAACTAGCGAGGACATTTTAAATAATATATTTTCACAGTTTTGCATTGGGAAATAGAAATGTTTCACGTGAAACATTGTTTTGAGAAAGAAAAAGTTAAAGTGTTTTGTTTCACGTGAAACATAACGAATAGTAAAAAAACAACGACAAGGACGAGTAAGGTTAAGAATACGGTTATGATTAAGAAATTTAGCAAAGAAAGCAAAAAATGAATAAATATGATATAGTAGTTGTTGGTGGAGGACACGCTGGAATTGAAGCTGCAATTGCTCCTGCAAAAATGGGACTATCTGTTGCTTTGGTTACAATGGATAAAAATGCAATAGGAAGATTGTCTTGTAATCCAGCCATGGGTGGAAGCGCCAAGGGACACGTAATTCATGAGATAGATGTTTTGGGTGGAGTTATGGGAACTCTCTCAGATAAATCTGGAATTCAATTTAGAATACTTAATAAATCTAAAGGGCCAGCAATTTGGGCTGGTCGGTGTCAAGCAGATAGAGAGCTTTATAATAAAGAAGCTGTTGATACTGTAGGGTCAACACCAAATCTAGAAGTAATAGATGGCTCTGTAATTGGAATTATAGAAGAAAACAAAAAAATTACAGGGGTAAAAACTTTAAGCGGAGATGTATTTCAATGTAATTCTGTTATTGTTTGTTCAGGAACATTTTTGAATGGAACGTTACACACAGGGCTTAATTCAGCTGAGGGTGGAAGGTTTGGTGAAAATGCTTCTTCTGGGTTAACACAAATGCTAGAAAAAATGGGTTTTGTTTCAGATAGATTAAAAACTGGAACTCCACCAAGGTTAAAAAAAGATTCAATTGATTTTGCTGTATTAGAAGAACAACCGGGGGATGAAAACCCTGAACCGTTTTCTTTTAGAACTGATAAAGGTAAGTTTCCCTTTTTACCGCAAGTAAGTTGTCACATAACTTATACCAGCGAAGAAGTTCATAAAGTATTAGAAAAAGGTTTTGATAGATCTCCAATGTTTACTGGGATTATAAATGGAGCAGGACCAAGATATTGTCCTTCAATAGAGGATAAAATCGTAAGGTTTTCAGACAAACCGAGACATCAACTCTTTTTAGAGCCGGAAGGATTAGACGACAACTTAATTTACTTAAATGGATTTTCATCATCATTGCCGGAAGACATTCAACTAGAAGCTATTCATAAGATAAAAGGACTGGAAAGGACGATTATGGTTCGTCCCGGATATGCAGTTGAGTATGATTTTTTTCCGCCTTACCAAGTTAAATTAACGCTTGAAACAAAATTGGTAGAAGGATTATATTTTGCTGGACAAGTTAATGGTACTTCCGGATATGAAGAGGCTGCGGCCCAGGGTTTGATTGCAGGAATAAATGCGGCATTAAAAATTCAAAACAAGGAAGAGTTTGTTCTAAAAAGAAGTGAGTCGTATATAGGAGTTTTGATTGATGACCTTGTTGGTAAATCTACAAACGAACCATATAGAATGTTTACATCAAGGGCTGAACATAGATTGTTGTTGCGACAAGACAATTCCGACAGAAGATTGATGCGTTATGGAAATAAGTTCGGATTGGTTGAAGACAAATATATAGTTGAGTTAGATGAAAAGGAAAAACTAATTGACGAAGTAATAAAACTTGCACCTGAAGTTAGGCTAACACCAAAGGTTGTAAATGAATTTTTAGAAACAAAAAATTCGGCAAGATTGGATAATACCGAACCAATTAGCAAGCTGGTAAAAAGACCAGAGCTAAATCTTAAAGAATTGTTGTTGCTTGTCGATATAAAAAAATATCCGATAATTGAACAGCTGTTCAAAAATACAGAAGCATTACGACAAATAGAAATAGAATTGAAATACGAAGGCTACATTGAACGTCAAAATCAATTGATAAAAAAGATGGCAAGCTTAGAAGAGCTTAACATTCCTTTAGATTTTGATTATTTAAATTTAAACTCAATATCAATTGAGGGGAGAGAAAAACTGAACAAAGTTAAACCAAATACACTAGGACAAGCATCCAGAATTTCGGGAGTAACACCTTCAGATATTTCTGTATTATTAGTATATTTAAAAAGTTAAAATTTAGGAGGTTGTTTTTTTGAAAACAAAAAAAGAATACATACAAGAATTAAAAATGCTTTTTTGGGAAAACCAATTAAGTCTGGGCGATTATCAAATTGAACGGCTAGCAATTTTTGCTAGATTAGTTGAGAAAAAAAATGAAGATGTTAATTTGGTTTCACGGAAATCTATTGACAGTTTAGTTGAAAACCATATTTTTATTTCATCATTTGTTTCGGAGTTTCTACCAAGTGGAGCTAATAGATTTCTTGATATAGGTACTGGTGGCGGGTTTCCTGGAATTCCTTTAGCAATTACAAAGCCCTTAATGCGCGGGGTTTTAGTTGACTCTACAACAAAAAAAATAGATGCGGTTTCAGAATTTATTAAAAAGCTAACACTTAGTAATTTGGTGGCAGAAAACAGCAGAGTTGAAAGTGATGAGTTTATAAAAAAATATAAAAACAAATTCGATCTAATAATAAGTCGAGGAACAGTCCCGCTCATAATTCTTTTCAGATATGCACTTCCACTTATAAAGGATAAAGCATATCTGGTTGCAATTAAAGGTGGCAAGTTAGAGGAAGAGTTTAAGACGGCTCAAATCAAATATAAATCAAATATAAAAAAATCTACAATTTTTGATTTAGCTTACAAACCTACAAATGTGAGAAATAAAAAAGGTAAAAAATTAATTTTACTGGAACTTATTAAGTGAGTAAAGAAAATAAAAAACTGTTTCACGAAATAAGTAATCTTGCTACTGAACAACGTAATTCAAAATCTAAAGACATTGATTTTTTATCTACAGCAGAAATTTTGAAAATAATTAATAGTGAGGACAAGACAGTTCCACTTGCTGTAGAAAAAGAATTACCTTACATAGAACAAGCTGTTGAAAAAATTATTGAAGCCTTAAAATCTGGTGGAAGACTTTTATATTTTGGAGCAGGAACAAGCGGAAGGCTTGGTGTTGTTGATGCATCTGAGTGTCCGCCAACATTTGGAACAGATCCAGAAATGGTTCAAGGATTTATTGCTGGAGGCGAAGCAGCAATGTTTGTTGCACAAGAGGGAGCTGAAGACTTTGAAGAGAATGGAGCAAAAGATATTTTGGCAGCCAACGTTACAAGCAAAGATGTTGTATGCGGAATAGCAGCAAGTAGAAGAACTCCTTATGTAATTGGTGCAGTAAAAAAAGCAAAAGAGTTGGGAGCAACAACTCTTTATATAACTTGCACACCAAGAGAAAGTTTTAATATAGATGAAGTTGATATTCCTATTTGTGCTTATGTTGGGCCGGAAGTAGTAATGGGTTCAACAAGAATGAAAAGTGGAACAGCACAAAAATTAGTCTTAAATATGCTAACAACCACAGCCCTGGTTAGGCTAGGTAAGACTTATGAAAACATGATGATAGATCTTCAGATGACTAACAAAAAATTAGTTGAAAGAGCAAAGAGAATAGTTATGATGATTACAGATGTTGATTATGATGAAGCAACAAAATACTTGGAAGCCGCCGACTACCATGTTAAAACTGCACTAGTAATGTTGTTGGCAGAAGTAAATTTGAATGATGCTAAAGAGCGTTTACAAAAATCAGATGGTTTTGTAAGACGTGCAATAAAAAATTAAAAAAGTTATGTTGGTTATGCTTTGGGTTGTTTTAATAAAAACCCTAGAAGGGTGTTAATAAAAAATTAAAACAATAAGTCTAACGGTAGGCTAAAAACTGGAACACCGCAACTCAATAATTTTTCTTTGCTTTGATGTCCACATGAAACAAGAACACAATCAACTCCCATTGCTATTGCAACTTCGTAATCGTGAACAGTATCACCAATCATTAAAACTTTACTGCCATCTAGACCTATTTTTTTTATGAGATTCAATCCCAGCTCTACTTTGCTAGCTGCATAAATATTATCTAAGCCAACAATATTAGTTTGGTATTTTGTAAGTCCAAACCTATCAACCGTTTCAATTAAGTTCGATTGTTTATAGGCGGAAAGTATTGACTGTTCAATTCCCAAATCTAATATTTTTTGCATTACTTTTTTAACACCAATATGTAAACTACACTCATATTTTCTTTCTTCATATTCTTGCATCCATTCTTTACCAAGCACTTCAAAAGATTCTTTTGAAAAGTCAAAACCCACAGCTTCATAATATTTAAGAACGGGGATTGTAAAAATATCTTTGTATTTTTCAACTGAAATGGTCGGGATGTTTTTCTTTCTAAACAGATTGTTTCCTACATCAACACAAAGCTCTAAGTCGTTTAATATTGTTCCGTTCCAATCCCAAATAATGTGTTTGTAATTTTTTATCATTTTGTTTTCTTATTTTGCTGAAAGTCTCAAAATTTCCACAATCATTTTTAATGCTTTATTCATATCTTCAATTTTTATAAACTCTTCTGTTGAGTGTTCAAGCTGTGCACCTATGCCAACAACAGCTACTTCAATTCCTTTGTTATTGTAAATTGATGCATCAGTAAAGCCGGTCATAAAAGTTGTCTTTGCATCAATGCCCACAGTTTTTAATGCCTTTTTTGAAATTTCAACTGTTGCTGAATCTTCAGGTATATCAACAGCAACACATAAATTTTGAACATTAATATTTACTGTTGCACCAATTGATTCAATTTCTTTTGTAATAACTTTTACCATTTCATCTGCAAGTGCTTGAGCTTTATTATGATTTAAACTTCTGCACTCAGCAAGAAAAGTAGTTTCGTCCGGAACTCCATTTCTAATTACTCCTCCGTTTATAACTCCGACATTAGCTGTAGATTCATGATCAAGTCTTCCCAGCCTAAGTGCTGAAATTGCTTTTGATGCTGCCAGTATTGCATTACAACCTTTCTCTGGTTCCATTCCGGCGTGTGCTGATTTTCCTTTTACTTCAACATCTAAAATAAAGTAAGATGGTCCGCCAATGATAATTGTTTCCAAAGTATCGTTGTCAAGCAGAAACCCTTTCTTAGCACTTAGTAAACTGTAGTCCAAATTTTTTACTCCAAGAAGTCCAACCTCTTCTTCTCGGCTAATAGCAATTTCTAAAGGTGGATGAATCTCTGCAATCCTTAAAGCTTCAAGTAGTTCAGCAATTCCGGCTTTGTCATCAGCAGCTAAAATTGTATTTCCTTTTGACCGAATTATGCCATCTTCAATTATAGGCTCAATTCCTATTCCGGGTTTAACAGTATCTGCGTGACACGATAGCAAAATTGTTTCCTTATCTTCACAATTTTTGGAAGCAAACTTTGCAATTAAATTTCCATAAGAATCTTTTTGAACTTTACCGCCCAAATTTTTAAATTCATTAAATAAGTAGTCAATCATTTTAGCTTCGTTGCCTGATTCACTATCGATCTTAACCATTTCTATAAATTGGTTTATCATTCTTTCTGACATAGTAACTCCATTTATTAATCATAATATTTTTAGAAATTTTTCTTACTGCAATATAAATATATCACATTTATTTATTCTAAACACATTTTACTATTGACGAAACCAACATTTTTTTATACATTGATTTTGTACAGTTTACTTTTCTCTCTTTTTGTTAAAAATAAAATTTAGGAGACGAAATGAAAAGCTTAAACATTTCTGCAAATAACTTGCTCTCAGTAATTCGTTACATTGCCCGACTATTTAGTATTCTACTTATAGTTCTTATTGTTACTTTATCAATTGGCGAAGGTCTTCCGAATCCGGTAACTCTTTCAACTGCTGAAATATTACTCTTTGTTTCGCTGCTAATAATGCTGGTTGGTTTGGTCTTGTCTTGGCAACGGGAACACGTTGGCGGACTGTTAATAATACTAGGATTTATCTTATTCTTTATTGTTAATTCCGTTTCTTCAGGTAGTCTTAGGTTAGGTTTTTTCTTTTTATTGTTTCCGCTAACCGGAATACTTTTTGTTTTGTGTTGTAGAATTGACAAAAGAATAATAGACACCAAGAAGTAATGTGTGTTGTTCGAGTTTTAATTTGTACTACATACTTTTGCTTTTAAGTATAATTGCCGGCTAAATATTTTTCAATTATTGTAAAAAAATACGCAGACTAAAAGTCTATGATACGTTGACTATCGGAAATATAAGTTTAAGCTTTGCATTTCTTCAGCCCCAAAATTAAAACTCATCATCATCTCCGTTCGTTCTTCTATCTCTGTTAGATTTCTTTTTAAGTTTGTAATTATTAATATTCAACCTAACGTTTAACATAACAATAGGCGACTCAGGTGTGTACTCACTATGTCTATAAAAATCAAATGATTCTGATATATACTCTCTTTTTGCCGTCCCGAATAAATCTCTAACTTGCAATGTAACAGATAATCTTTTATTTAGAAATTCTTGCTTCAGTCCAGCGTTAAACATAACGTAACCTTTCCTTTCTCCTTGAGCCGTAACGGTTGGACTGTTGTAAACTCCATTTAATTGTAATTGAGTTGTTGGAGTTATCTTTAATTTGTTATTAAATCTCGTTCTCCAGTTGAAGCTTTCTTTTTTAAAATCTCTCCCGTTTAATTCGCCTTCAACTTTATAGTTATACAAATTTCCCATCAAGTTAACATTCCAATTAGGTATCGGATCAAAATTAAACATAAGCTCTGTTCCAAAAGAAAAGTCTTTCCCAACATTTTCAATTGTCCTTAAGGTAACATTTTTTTCATATGCTCTTTGAATATACTCCGACTTATTATTGTTTATTCTATAATAAAGTTCAGTCGATAAAATACTTTTCTTAAATAATTTTTGAAAACTCAATTCGTAAGAATCAATATACTCTGGTGCTAAAGAAGGATTCCCCTGTCTAACATTGTAAGGATCTATCCAAACAATAAACGGTTCTAATTGCCAGCCACGTGGTCGGTCTATTCTTCTTGTATAGCTGGTCATAACTTGGTTTCCATTTCCTAAGTTATAAGAGATATGTGCCGATGGAAAAAAGTCAAATCTATCAATTATGAAAGACTCGTTTGTTTTTATTAGTTTTATTAAACGGTCTGTATATTCAGCTCTTAATCCCACTTGAAAACCAAGGTCTTCAATTTTGTTAGAGTACATTGAGTATAGTGCGTGAATGTTATTGTCGTTTTTAGTTTCTGTGCTATAAAGATCTGCATATTCAAATTTTGAGCTTGATGTATTATATAAAAAGTAATCAATTACACTTTTCAATGAATTTATATCGGCTCTGTAACCGGCTTCAAATTTTGAGTCTTCACTAAAAGGTCTAACATAATCAATTTTAAAATTTATTGAAGTTGATGGTTCTAACTCAGTGCTTTTTTGACCGTCAATAATTTCAGAACTTTCATCCAATTGTTTAAACAGAGTTAGCTTGTCAGTATTTCTTTTCCGATATGAAAAATCAGTTTTTATTTCGTGACCATTTCCATTAAATTTATGATTGAATGCAAAACCCAAACTATAATAATCTCCCCCTCTCGCTCTATCATTTGTAGAGGTATAATTTATTATATCTGGCTCAATACTATTCCATTGACTATGGTTGAGGTTTGAATTTCTACCTCCATTTCTATATCCATACCTTGCATTAAAAGTTAACATATCATTTTGGGATAAATCAAAAGAGATCGAACCCTTTATTCCATAGGGTTCTCGCTTTCTTATAAACGTACCTAATGAGTTGTTGTAATATTTTATTTCATTTATTAATGTCCAGTTCTCTGTGTCATTTTCCATCTCAAAATTGCGGTTGTTGTAATCAAGGCCTAAAGTTGCGTTATAACTTGACGCTCTATAGCCGAGTAAAAACTCACCACCATATTTATTGTTTACCCCATAGTTGAGGCTCGTAACTCCACTCATTCCATTTAATTTGTTTTTCTTAATTTTTACGTTTATAATTCCAGCTGTTCCTTCCGGATTATATTTTGCGGATGGATTAGTAATAATTTCTAAACTTTCAATTGAACTTGCAGGTATTTGTTGTAGTGCTTCACTACTACTTAGGATCGATTGACGTCCATCAACCAAAACTGTAAACTTACCACTTCCTCTTAGACTAACGTTTCCCTCAATATCCACAATAACAGATGGTACATTTTCTAAAATATCAACAGCATTACCGGAAGCCGATGTAATCATCTCGCTTACATTAATTACTTTTTTATCAAGCTCATAAGTTATTGGAGCTTTCTCTCCTGTAATAATAACATCGTCAGTATTGAATAATTCTGGCTCTAGAAAAACTTCACCAATATCTAAGTTTGTTTTTCTAACTATCTCAATCTCATCCACAATTTTACTTGTGTATCCTATAAAACTAATTTTTAAGTAGTAGCTTCCTTTTCTTACTTTTGCAAACTTAAACTCGCCCAACTCATTTGTTACAGTTCCATTAACTTGTGTGCTGTCTTCTTCATTAAATAAAACTATGTTTGAATACTCAAGTGGTACTTTGGCATTTGCATCCAAGATTATTCCTTCAATTGAATTTATAGGTCGTTTTCTTTGAGCAAATATATTAGCTATAAATAAAAGCAGAAATAATAAAATGGATGTTTTATAAAATTTTTTCATAGGATGTTCTTTGATTTTTTCACAGATGTAAAATTATGAATTATTGTTAAGATTTATTAAACTATATAATAGTTGTTTGACATCTTATACTTGAAAAAGGTTTAAATTGTAAAATGTTAAATGTTTAAGTATTCACAAAGGTTTTATTGTTAAAGAGTGGCATTGTTTTAGAAATTACATTATTTTCAATTGAGTGATTAAAGTTTTCAGAGAAATATTTGTTTACTAAAAACATATCAAAATCTCTTTCCTTTTATTATTAAAATAAACTTAATAAATTTGTTTTCTTATCAAAAATTAACTCAACAATGGAAGCAATTATGGAGAACAACATTAAACTAGAAATTCACCTTCCCAAAGTTCCCGACATTGAATTGGTTGCTCTTGAAGGACTAGCACTGATGGGGCGGCATCTTGGAATATCCGAAGATAAAATTGGTGAAGCAAAAATAATTGTTACAGAAGGAATTATAAACGGACTGGAACACGCCGGAAAAAAAACTCCTTATGTTAATGTAACTTTTACAATGACAAAAGATGAACTTATTATTTTAATTGAAGATTATGGAAAAGGGTTTGAGCCTGATAAAGTTGAAGATCCTAAAATTGAAAATAAAATAGGTAGCATTAACAAAAGAGGTTGGGGATTAAAATTAATGGAATCTCTTTCTGATGATTTTAAAATTCAATCAAGTCCTTCAGGAACAAAAATTAGTATAAAAAAAATTTTATAATTAGTCGAACAACTATAACAATATTATTAATGGTCAGGCTTCGCTTACAAAACGAGCTATGCTGCGACAGGAGAGAAACAAAATGGAAGCTGAATTTAATTTAACAAGTATCCAAAAAGAGGACAAACTAATAATTACAACAGAAGGTTATATTAACAACTCTGCCGGTGAATTACTTTTGAATGAAATGGAAAAACATTCTGATAAAAATCTGAAGAAAGTTTTAATTGATCTTGCCAAGACTAAAGTGGTTAACTCAATTGGTATTTCTTTTTTAATTGAGATGATTGAAAAACTTGGTGAGAATGGAGGTAAACTTTATTTTACAAATCTTGATCATGCAATTGATAAAACCTTTAACATTATGGGGCTTTTTCAGTACGCAGAAAAAATTGATTCTGCGGATCAATTATAAAAATTAGTACGCTTTCTGTAACGTAGATTGCTTGCAATCTGCGAAAAAAAAGACAACCAGATTGCGAGCAATCTATTCTACAAACCAAAATGGAATAAATATCATTAACTTTAAAAGGTCTTTGAATAACTTGTTTTAATCTGTCATTCCGGTTTTTCGCCTTTTGAAAATACCGGAATCTCCAAATTAAATGAGTATGAGATTCCGGTATTCCAAAAGAACTGGAAACCGGAATGACGTGTTATGCAAGGGCTTCTTTAAGACTTAGTTCTAAAAAAATACTATGGAAATAAATAATTTAATTGACAGATTGGCGTTACAAGTTCAATCCAACCAAGAAGGTTTTGATGTGTTATCAAAATCTAAAAACCTTAAAGAGATAGCTAAACATTTTAGCAGAATACTTAGGGGTACAATACTTACAACAGAAAGTGCAATTTATTTTAAAGAGAGTAACACAAAAATTTGGACTTCCTTATTTGCTTCGCTTAAGGTAGAACAAAATATTGAGAAACTCATTGACAATTCGGATCAGAGCATTAGTATAATTAACATTAAAAAGAAAGAATACCTTTTTAACATTTCCCGTCTTCACGATAAATCTCAACTGGCAATACTGATTGGGTCAAAGTTTGATAAAACACCTTTCAGCAATTTTGATAAAATATCATTTCAAATATTGCAGCAGTTATTTGATAATGCTTATCAAACTTATTTATCTATAAAAAAAGAAAAAGATTTAGTGTTCTCTCTTAACCATAAAGTTATGCAGCTGAACAACCTAATTGATACGGGAATTGAATTATCCAAACTTGGTAAAAGTGATTCACTTTTCGAACAATCGTTAGAGAGACTTGCAACACTTACAAATGCTTCAAAAGTATATTTCTCTATAACTCAAAATGATAAAACAAAACTAAAATTATCTTTCCCTTTTAAGTTTAGTCTTGAAGATATTTCTTCCAGTGAAATGAAACTTGAAAATAACTTTGAGGAAAATGGGAAAACTTACTCTTGGATTTTAGCAGAGAAAGAAACTCGCAAAGGTACAATCAATTTTGATGAAACTGATAAGCTGCTGCTTGATGCAGTAAGCCGTCAAGTTCAAGCAGCAATTGAGAATGCTAAACTTCATCAAGAAGCTCTTGAGAAAGAAACAATAGAAAAAGAGTTAGCAGTTGCCGGAGATATTCAGAAAAAGATTTTACCCGAATCACTTCCTATTATTGACGGCTATGATTTGGCAGGGTTCAATGTTCCTTCAAAAGAAGTTGGAGGAGATTATTATAATGTAATTGAGTTAAAGGATGGAAGATACGCTTTAATTATAGCAGACGTTGCAGGCAAAGGTGTTCCGGCAGCATTGCTCGTTAGCACTTTGGACGCAGCACTTCACGCATTTCTCGGTATGCAAATTCCGCTTGATGAAATGGCAAAAAAAATCAACACTATTATTTTTAAGTCTTCTCCACCTGATAAATTCATCACATTTTTTATTGCTATTCTAAATCCTAAAAACGGAGAACTTGATATTGTTAATGCCGGACATAATCCTTCTTTAAGATTAGATACAAAAAACAAAATGAGCAAAATAGAAGCTGGTGGTATAGCGTTTGGAATGTTTGATATGGGTTTACCTTTTGAAGGTGAAAAGTTAACACTCAAAAAAGGGGAACGTCTTTTTATGTTCACAGATGGAATACCAGAAGCAATGAATTCAAAAGAAGAAGAATATTCCGATGAAAAAATGGAAAAATTCTTTCAAAGGAATCAACCAAAAAAATCGCAGACTTTTGTAAAAAACATTGTTAAGAATGTCAAAAAGCATACCGGAAGAACTCCGCAAAGTGATGATATTACTTTGCTTTATTTGATTAGAAAATTGTAGTTAGACAACGTACTCGATAGTCTTTTAAAATTATCCACAGATAAATGAGAGAAGTGCAAACGGATTTTTAATATTAGAGTTTCTTAAAAATAAGAGATGTATGTCATTCCCAGCTTGACTGGGAATCCAGATAGTTATAATAAATGGATTTCCGATAAAAACATTCGGAAATGACAGATAATAAATGTCCATCTGCTTCTTTTGCAGTAACTCTATTTAACTTAGAAAGTTGACTTATTCACAGATAGAATGCTATGGACAATTTTGTAAGCCGTATTGTACTTCAGCATATTAACAGGAGTTTCTTTATGAATCAAATCAAAAATCTTAATTTTGGGATGTATGTTTTCCTTCTCGTTCTATCTTCCAACATATTTGTAACTGCCCAAACAACAAACACAAACAAAGTAAGCTTCAGCAAGCTTTCCATTCAAGATGGTTTATCTAATCGGCAGGTTCTTTCTATCATTCAAGATAAGTATGGATTTATGTGGTTTGGTACAAGTGATGGACTAAATCGCTATGATGGTGAAAACATAAAAGTCTATAAAAACGATCCGGCAATTCAAAATTCACTTAGCAACAATACTGTAATTTCCTTGTTTGAAGATAGTAAGGGAATTCTTTGGGTAGCTACTGTAAATGGACTGAATAAATTTAACCGAGAAAATGATTCCTTTGATAATTTTACAATAAATGAAACTACTGATGATATGACTAGAAATACAATAATCAAAGTTGCAGAGAGCAGCAATGGTAGTATTTATGTTGCTACTGTTCGTGATGGTATTCAAATGTTAAATTTACCTTCCGGAAAGTTTATACCGGTTGTAAGAGACACTACTGACCCAGCTGGTTTCGATCTTGTTCTTTCATTAAGTTTTGAAAATGACAGTACTTTATCTTACTTACATATTAATGTCGGTACACAAGAACAGAATTTAATTTATTTTAATACAAACACTAAAGAAAAAATTAAGTATTTAATTCCACCTATTGAAAGGAATTCAACCGTGGGTGATGTTCGTGGTATGGGAGTAAGTTGCGGGATTAGCGATGCAGATGGAAATGTGTGGCTTGGAACAGCTGATGGTCGTCTTTTAAAACTTAACAAAAAATCAAAATCGTTTGACAAATTTGAGATTGCAAAAGGAAAAATCTTACTGTCAATTGTGGATGATGATTCTTCAAACTTCTGGATTTCATCTACCGGAAGTGGATTAATAAAATTTAACAAAACAACTTATAAAAAAACCTTTTATAAAACCGAACAATCAAACCCTAATAGTTTATCAAATAATTTCACCTTAACTGTTTACAGAGATAGAACCGGTATCATTTGGGTTGGAACCGTTTTTGGTGTTGATAGGTTTGATCCTTTTCAAACACCTTTTTTTACTCATAAAAATGAAGAGAACAATCCCAATTCTTTAAGTGATAATAGAGTAGCAAAAATTTTAAAAGTTAAAAACGAACAGAATTCATTTTGGCTTGCAACTCGAAACGGGTTAAATAAATTTAATTTAATCTCTAACAAATCAGAGAGACATTTTGCTGATTCTACAAACGAAAATAGCAACGATATAAGAACAATATTACAGGCTGAAAACAATAATATTTGGGTTGGAACAAGCGGTGATGGACTAAAACTCTTTAATCCTAATTCGAAAAAATTCAGTAATGTATTAAACTCTCCCGAAATAAATCCCAATGTTCACGGTCTTGTAAAAACTAATGATAATAATTTGTGGCTTGGTACCTCTAATGGTTTGGTAAAATATAATACAGCAAGTAAAGATGTCAAAACATTTTCATCAATGGATACTACATACACAACAGAAGTGTTTAGTAAACTGTCAAAAATTAGAAAGGAAAACGAACCAATCGTTTCCATAAGTAAGGCTGGAGATAATGAAAATATTTCTGAAGAGTTTTCTCTTGATAAAAAGCAGTATGCTCTCTTAGTTACAATGGGTGAAAACGGAATGGCAAACTCTAGAAATAAAGATACTTTTGATTATGGCTGGATTGAAACTGATGCGGGTAAAAAACATTGGTCATTCCCAAAAGAAAAAACAAGGCACGCTGGTGGCTCAATAAAAAATAGAATTGTTGTAGATGTTGTTGAGCTAAAAAAAGGCGATTATAAATTAAGATATAAAAGCGATGATTCACATTCTTACAAAGGATGGAACTCAACAAAACCAACAAATGGTGAATACTGGGGAATTCAACTTTATAAAATTTCAAAAAATGAAATGGAGTTTTTTAAGAAAAACTTAGACATAAAAGATGTGGGAAATTCAGTACCGGGCAATATAATACTTGCTCTATTTTCTGATAACTCCGGTATGCTTTGGGTTGGCACCTACACAAATGGTTTTGCAACTTATGACATTACAAATGATAAATTTGAAATTTACAAAGCTGATGCAAAAAATAAAAATAGTCTTCTTGATAATAGAATCAATTCGTTCTACCAAGATAGAAACGGACTAATGTGGATTGCAACACAAAACGGATTAAATAGTTTTGATAAAAAAACAAAAACATTCACAGCTTATACTGAAGAAGATGGTTTCCCTACTAACTTTATTTCTGATATGCTTCAAGATCAAAAAGGAAATTATTGGGTAAGTTCATTTAAAGGATTATCAAAATTTTTACCTTCACAAAATAACTCTCCAACAACTGTAATAAATTATGATTTGGATGATGGGCTTCAAGGATATGAATTTTATCCACAGAGCAAACTCATTACGTCTGATGGTCAAATTCTTTTGGGTGGAAGAGACGGACTTAACTCCTTTTACCCCGGAAATATAAATCCCTATCCACCAGAAATAATTGTAAAAGATTTTGAATTATTTAATAAATCAGTAACTCCTGGAGATTCAGATTCTCCACTTGAAAAAGCAATTTATTCTACAGAAGAAATTAACCTAAGTCACGAACAAAATGTTTTTGGATTTGAATTTCAGGCAATGCACTTTTCGCGTCCCGGGAAAAATATTTACAGCTATAAAATGGAAGGTGTTGATAAAGATTGGATAACCGGTCAAAGGAATTATGCTTCTTATACTAATTTAGATCCGGGCAAATACACTTTTAATGTTAAAGCAGCCAATAGCGATGGGGTTTGGAACGAAAAAGGTAAATCAATAATTATTAATATTTCTTCTCCGTGGTGGCAAACTTGGTGGGCTTATCTTTCTTACGCAGTCTTATTACTATTTGGATTTTTCACATTTGACAAATTACGAAAAAGAAAAATACTAAATAAAGAAAGAGAAAAAGCGCAAATAGAACAAGCCGAATTAAGAGCTGTTGCTGCTGAAGCTCAATCAAAATTAATGCAAGTAGAAAATGATCGTAAGACTAAGGAGCTTGAAGAAGCAAGAGAATTGCAATTATCTATGCTACCCAAAGAACTTCCAAATTTACCTCATCTTGATATTGCAGTTTATATGAAAACAGCAACCGAAGTTGGCGGAGATTATTATGATTTCCATATTGGAATGGATGGAACTTTAACGGCTGTTATTGGGGATGCAACCGGACACGGACTAAACGCCGGAACTGTAGTAACCGCAACTAAAAGTTTGTTTGGTACTCACGCAAATAATCCAGATATACTTTTTACATTTTCTGAAATGACTCGTGTGTTAAAGGGAATGAAATTAAGAATGCTTTCAATGTGTTTGAGCATTTTAAAAATTAAAGGAAATCAACTAACTATTTCTTCTGCCGGAATTCCACCCGCATTAATTTACAGAAGTAGCACAAACGAAATAGAAGAATTCTTAATTAAAGGTATGCCACTTGGTGTTAAAAATGGATTTCCTTATGAATTAAGGACAACCGAAATTTCATCCGGAGATACAATTTTACTTATGAGCGATGGATTCCCCGAACTGTTCAATAAAGAAAAAGTAATGTTTGGATATGACAAAGTTAAAAATATTTTTGCCGAAGTTACTGGAAAAGAACCGGAAGAAATAATTGAACACCTAAAGAACACTGGCTCCGCTTGGGTTGAAGATGCTGAACCAGATGACGATGTAACGTTTGTAGTAATAAAAATGAGATGATGCCTGTCTCGGCGCATAGTGTTTTTTACAAAGCCGGATAACGTTTGTGGTAATAAAAATGAAGTAGATATACTAAGACTGAAGTGGGTTTCAATTTTAGTAAATGTCATTTCGAAATGAACGTTTTTTGTGATTGAGAAATCTCCGAACTTAATAGAGTTTGAGATCTCTCCACAAATCCCGAAAGCTTTCGGGATGAGATGACAATTTTAGAATCCGAAAACCAAATCGGGTTTAGTATATTTTAATCAAAATGAAAAAACAAATCTCAAGAAAACAAATTATGAAACCAACAAGAATAGCATTCCTTTTTCTTCCATTATTTTAATCCCAGCATATAAAGTTGCCAAAGGTCTTTTGTGCTGGTTCTAAAAATAGGAGACACAGCAAGTTTTCCGGTTTCGCCAATACTCTTTTCCAAATATTTTAATTCTTCTAGTTTGTCTTTTATTTCATCTTCAACAATAACGGGCAGACCAACCTTTCTTAAAAGTAATACCCCTTTTGCTTTAATTGATAATTCCAAATGAATTTTTATTAAGCAAAGCATATCAGACAATACCATTCCTGAAAAATTATTTTTAAGAGATAATAAATATTGACCTGAATGAGACTCAGAAAAAACTCCATTATCAATATGCATAAGAAGTTGAACTTCATTCCCAAGACCAGCTTCAATCCAACTGCGTAAAACCATCTCACTTCTTTTGAATACAAATATTAGAAATGCAGGAAGCAATAATAATTGTAAAACTGTAATAGCAATTGCAGGCAATAATAAATGATTAAAAAAAGAATGGATTATAATTGCAAAAATAAGTGCCAAAAAATAATTTATAAATTTAAATCCATTTGCTCTATCAAATAAACTTTTTGATATAATAGCAAAGAGAGCAGTAGTTCCGCCGTGCATTATTGCAGTTCCAAAACCTCTAATTATCCAAAGGAATATGCTGGAAACCTCAACAACATTTAGATAATAAATATTTTCGATAAAGGAAAAACCGGCACCAATTGCAAAACCACAAATTACTGCATCAACAGTAAAGCCAATTTTTTTTTTGGAAATCATATAAACTATGAATATTGCTTTTAGCGTTTCTTCTATAATTGGCGCTATATATTTTGCATAAATTGAAATATCGATAAGAAAAGTATTGAGTAGAAATTTGTTTATAACATAGCTTATTGCAGCTGTAACAAAGCCAACAAAGATAACCAGTAATACAGTTCTAATTTTTACAAGTTTATAACTATCAAAATAAACCAAACCAATTAGAAAAATAAAAACCGGAAGAAGGCTAACAAAAATATCAATCATTTTTTAGGACGAGTTCCTTCTCAAATAAAATGTGTTCGTTTCTAAATACTTTTATGAAAAATTTGTCCCAAGAAATACTTTTTGATGAGAATAATATTTCATATGGCTCGGTTGAAGAATTGCTCAACACAATAGTGCCGTTGCTTTTATTAACGCTAATGTTATTGCTTAATGGATAATCTTTAAGAGAAATATTTTTAGAATCATACTCTATTTGTAGTTTATATTTTTCATGAGAGTTAAGATCAACATCAAATTGATAAAAATCTATTCCTCTACTAATATTTATTTCACCCGATATATTTCCAGTATTAATTTTTATTGATTGAAGAAAGGTTGTTTCAGGAAATCCAATTGTGGCAAAAGTATTTTTCTTATCAAATAAATTTTTGTAATAAGAATTAAAAAATATTGCTGAAAAAAGAATGCCTGCAGTTATTAAAACTAGTCCGAATGACATTGCGGTTTTAAACTTAGAACCGAAAAAGATATTCAAAACATTTTCCGGAATAAACGATTTACTTTTTTTACTTTGGTATAAATTATAATCAATTGAATTTAATATTTTTTTCTTCAGGTTTTCTGATGGCTCAGTTTCCGGTAGTGTATCTAACAATTCTTCTGTCCGTAATAATTCTTTATGAAGAATTTTAGCTTCCTCATTTTGACTTAGATATTTCTCTAATATTTTCTTTTCACTTGTAGAAACTATTTTATCAATATCTTTATTTATCAATTCTATGTATTTAGGTTTTATCATTTTATAAACCTCTCATATCTAAGAGTAAATTTTTTAATAATTGTCGTCCAGTAAATAATCGTGATTTTACTGTCTTCTCTGGTATGCTTAATAAATAGCTTAATTCTTTATATGAATAATCTAAAAAATGTTTTAGCACAACAGGTAATCTATAAAGCATATCAAGTTCCATTAAAGCATCGGTTATTTTTTCGCTCATAATATTATTTTCGTAAATTTTGTCAGGCTGTTCCTCGTTGGATTTTTGAAACTCATTTAACTCAACATTATTTTTTTTTCTCTTTCCAAAATTTATTGATTCGTTAACGGCAATTCGGTAAAGCCAGCTAAAAAATTTATACTTCGGATTGTAATCGTTTAGACTTTCATACGCTTTAACAAATACTGCTTGTGTAATTTCTTCTGCGTCGTCAAAATTTTTAACAAATTTATTGGCTAATCTAAAAATTATTTTATGATATTTCTCTACCAATACCTCGTATGACTTACCGTTACCTTTTAAACAGTCGTTTACTAAAATAAAATCTTCTGTCTCCAATTATAATTACACTCCATAGTTGAAAAGGTTGGTGAGAAATAACAAGTATTTTTAAAACTATTCTATTATAAATACTTTATCAAGTCCGCAATATTTAAAAACTTCTTTGATGTGATTATTCATATTAACAAGCTTAATTGAGTTCCCAGACTTTTCTAATCGCGTAAAAGATTTTACAAATTCACCTAAACCAGCGCTTGAAATATATGTAAGTTCGCTTAAATCAACTGTGCAATTGCTTTTAATTGAGTCCAACCCTTCCTGGAGCGAATTTATACATGAAGCGTTTAGTTTGCCAATTAAAAAAACTTCTTTGCCCTCATTTATTTTTATATCAAACATGTATTTTTACTTTATCAAATAGTAATGAATAGTTCTTAAAAAAGAAAAGATGTCAGACCGAAATATGATTAAGCTAAATTAGTAAATTTAATTGACAATTAAAAAATACTATTAAAACAACGGTATAAATTCAATACTTATTGGACTAATAAAGCAAAAGTGATTTTATGAAAAACCAATTTGTAATATATATAGAATTCAAAACCCGACGAAAAAAATATCAGATTTTGAATTCTATATGATAAATTATGGGGAAGATAGAACGGCTATTTATTATCCTTAGGATAATTGAACAGTCGTTCTTCTTAATAGAATTAATTACTCGTAAACTCAGACAACCTAACTCCCTTATAACCCATATTAAGATCTACCACATAGGATGGTTCAGCAATTTCATCATTATGTACTCCCTCAACTTGGCTATAATTGTAAAATATTTCACAAAGTCTTTTCACTCTTTCGCTGTCGTCAAATTTAATTCTTCGCTTAACGGCGAATAATCCTTTTTCTGATTTTATTTTAGTAAGAGATAAAGCTGCCATTATTCTTACTTCTTCTGTTTCACCACTCTTTAATATTTTTAATAATGGATTAACTGCTCTTTCAGATTTCATCTCACCCAAAAAATATGCACAACTTGTCTGTAGTCCGCTATTGCCTGAATTAACTCCCTCAAGTAAATTGTCTTCTATTTGTTGGAACTTTTCTTTTGCCATTATATTAATTGAGGTAGTATTTCCTCCCATTGTGCCAACAACATTTTCGTTTGGTTGTGTGTTTCCTATTGTAAAAAAGATTACTACAATTGCCACAATTGCTAGTCCTCCAAAAAGGGCTATCATTTTATTATTGCTTTTTGTGTTTAGTTGCGTTGTCATACTTACCTCTCTTTTTGTTGAAAAAATATTTTTTGTTTGTTCGACTACCACAACTACAAACCAAAAGAAGAAATGTTGGTGAGGATTTGAAAATATTTTTCATCGGTAAATATTTATTATTTCTCACCAACTTTTTTCACTATTGGGTGTACTTATAATTAATTACTATAGATTTTATTTAAGTAATTAAAATTATTTTTTATATTTCTAAATTATTTCTTATTTTGATTAACTATTTCGGATAGCAAGTCTTAAAACAAGATTGTGTTATATTTAGCATGGAGGAAAAATGAACCCAAATATTAGTCTCATAATTAAATTGCCTAACGTACCCAATATAGAATTAGTAGCTCTAGAAGGACTACGTTTAATGGGTGGATATCTTGGAATATCCGAAGATAAAATTGGTGAGGCAAAAATTATTGTTACAGAAGCAATAATAAATGCATTGGAGCACGCAGGTAAAAAAAACCCTTTTGTAAAAGTTGATTTTGTAATGACAAAAGAAAAACTAATAATAACTATTGCAGATTTTGGGAAAGGGTTTATACCAAGCAAAGTAGCAGAGCCGAATATTGTAGATAAAATTAAAGGTGGTAGTACGCGTGGCTGGGGATTAAAAATAATGAAATCAATGTCTGATGGTTTTGAGATTAAGTCTGATGAAAATGGAACAATAATAATAATAACAAAAAATCTAATATAGAATAGGAGTATTAAAATGAATTCGGAATTTAGTTTTACATCAAAGTTTGATAACGGAATTCTTGTTATAAAAACAGAAGGATATATTAATAGTTTGGGCGGTGAAGCAATTGCAAAAGAATTTGAAAAGTATTTTGATAATGGGCTTAAGAATGTTTTGATAGATCTTGAAAAATCAAAAATTATAAACTCAATTGCAATTACTTTTTTTATAGAAATTATTAAAAAGTTAATTGACAAGAAAGGCAAACTATATTTTACAAACCTTGATTCAACTATTGAGAAAACTTTCTCCATTATGGGATTATTTCAATTTGCTGAGAAGGTGAATTCTGTTGATGAGATAAAATAGAGCTTTTATGAATAAGGTGATAGTTATAAACTATAAATTTGTTGTCATCGTATAGTTGTATTTGTCATTCTCAGCTTGACTGTGAAGCCATGCAACACTAGCAATGGATTCCCGATTAAAACATTCGGGAATGACAAAATGTGTCATTTCCCAATGCCAATTAAAATAAATAGCGAAGTTATTTAAAAAGTTTAACAAAAAAGAGAACAACAAATAAAACAAAATAAACTAATAACCAATAAGCTAAATATGAAAAACCCAATAAATAAAAACCATATTCTCATCCTTCTCTTTTTTGTTTTGTATTCAACAAATTATTTTGTTAACGCCCAAGAACTTAAAACAGAAATACTAAATACAACCAATGGTCTTTCAAATAACAAAGTAAAATATCTTTTTCAAGATAGTTTTGGTTTCTTGTGGATTGGCACTGATGATGGGCTTAATAGATATGACGGGTATGAGTTTAAGGTATTTAAAAATGATCCCGGTAATTCTGAATCAATTAACTCAAATGTTATTTGGTGTATTACGGAAGATGAAGAAAATAATCTATGGATTGCAACAGGGGTTGGAGTTTCAAAATATATACGTGCAGAAAATAAATTTAAAAATTACGACTTAGGTAGAGGTGGCTCTTACTTTAGTTCAATTGTAACTTTTATAGATTCGAAAAAAAACATTTGGGCATCTGTAGAAACTGAAAATATAAATAAATATAATAAACTCACAGATTCTTGGGAGAAACAAAAGTTTGTATTAATTGATTCTATCCAAACATATAGAGGCCCGATACAAGTTATACCAATAATGGAAGACACAAAAGGAAAAATATGGGCTGGCTCGGTTAGACACGGGTTGATGTGGTATGATGAAAAAGAAAAAGTTTTTAGAGAGGCTGAAATAAAGTATGAAGATGGAGTTGGTGAATTTACAAATGCTGTAAATACAATATCTGATATATTTTCAGACTCATTAGGTGTTCTATGGATTACATCAATAAACGGTATTTATAAATATAACTCAGCTACAAAAAAGTTAAAAACAATAAAGAAATTTACTTTTGAAAGAGTTGGTTTTAACAATACAATAGCTTCTATTACGCAAGACCCGCACGGAAATGTTTGGGTAACCAGTAGATATAGTGGGTTGCTAAAATTTGATGGTATTTCTGATAATTATAAAAGACTTACTATAACTGGGCAAAATTACTCTGAAGCCGGAATATCTAACTATATATTTACAAAAAATTTATGGGATAGGTCAGGTATATTCTGGATGTGTACTTATAATAAAGGGCTAATTAAATATGATCCAAACAAAAAAAGATTTACAAAATATTCCCATACTGAAAATGATAATAATAGCATAAGTAATTCAAATATTTATAGTTTGTTAGAATCAAAAACTTTACCGAACACTATTTACGTTGGTACTAATGGAGGTGGCTTAAATACACTAAATACTAAAACAAACAATTTTTCAACAACTCATTTTAATAGCTTTAATAATAAGTGCCAAAGTAGCGTTGGGTCAATTATAGAAGAAGATGATGGCTCTTTATGGCTTGGAACTTTTGGTGGTGGATTAATTAAAGTGAATCCGGAAAGAAAAATTGTTAAAAGATTTATTTTGGACTCAACTAATTCAAATAGTATTTCAAACAACAACATAAATATTATAAAAAAAGATTCTTTGGGAAATTTATGGATTGGCGCCTGGGATGGAGGCTTAAATTTTTTGGATGAACAAACTAATACTATTAAAAGATTTAGTGGAGATTATACCACATATCCGCAAGAGGTTATTGATTTAGTCAAAAACAAAGTTGAACGAAATTTAGATATTGCAAAAATAATAAAGGTAGGAGATTTCCAAAACTTATCTGTCGATTTTGAAGTTGAACAGTCTGGAAACTATCTAGTAATCGCTGCGGGTGAAGGAACATTTGATACGGGAAGATTTGATAGAGACACTTCAATGTGGGATTATGGCTGGATAGAAAATGACAACAATAAAACATTATGGACATCTGATGTTATAGATTCAACTTATCATATTGGAGGTGCTACTAAGAATAGAGTTAAAATAGGTATTCTTTCACTTAAGCCTGGTAAGTATTCGTTAAAATATAAATCTGACGACAGTCATAGTTTTGGCAACTGGAATACAGCTCCACCTAACGAACAAAGCTTTTGGGGTGCTAGAATATTTAGAATTGATAACCAAAGTGAGCTTGAGAATATTAAAAAACATCTTAAAGAAAATGTTAATAAAAAATTGCTTGTTAAAGGAGCCTCTATAAGAACCATACATTTGGGTAAAAATAATATTCTATGGGTTGGTACGTGGCAATACGGCTTACATAAAATTAACATTACAGAAAATTATGTTAAAACTTTTTTGCTTGATGGTGGAAAGAAAAAACCAAGAAGTAATATTAGTATAAACGATATCTGTGAGGGTGAGGGTGGAACGATTTGGGTAGCCACTAATGGTGGTTTGTTTAAGTTTGATTCAGAAAAAGAAACATACACAACTTATGCTGATAATGATGGGTTGTCAACAAGCAATATATTGTCAATACTCCCCGGAGATAATAATGAACTTTGGATTAGTACAAAAAATGGTATTTCTCAAATGGTGGAAAACACTAATGGCAAACCAATCTTTATAAATTATGGTATAGAGTCTGGTTTAGATATAGTAAATTTTATAGAGTCAGTTAAATTAAAAACAAATAGTGGAAAATATTTTTTTGGTGGCAACAACGGACTAATCGAATTTGATTCTCAAAAATCTTTAAATATTCCACCAAAATTAATTTTATCTGATCTAAAAATTTCCAACTTGTCAATATCTAAGATAGAGGAAAACGAGTTAGCTAAAACTAACATTCTTAACTTAAAAAATATATCTCTTAACCATACCCAAAATGATTTAAGTTTTGAGTTTACCGCACTCCACTTTTCTGATCCTAAGAATAACAAATATGCTCACAAGCTTGAGGGTTATGAAGGTGATTGGATTTATGATAACAGCAGAATAGCTACTTATACAAATTTAGATCCCGGAGAATATACATTTAAATTTAAAGGTTCAAATAGTGAAGGTCTTTGGAATGAAACTGGTAAATCAATTTCAATAAAAATAAACCCACCTTGGTGGAAAACTATTTGGGCATATATTTTATATGGGCTATTGCTTGTAGCTACTATCTGGGGCATTGACCGTTTTCAGAAAAAAAGATTACTTGCTAAAGCAAAAGAGAGAATAAAAATACAAGACGCTGAACATAGAGCAGAAGCTGCAGAGCTTCAAGCAAAAGTTACAGAAGCTGAAAAAAGAAATATTGAATTGGATAATGAACGAAAAACAAAAGAGCTTGAAGAAGCTCGTCAGCTTCAACTCTCAATGCTTCCAAAAGAACTTCCACAATTGCCCCATTTAGATATTGCCGTTTATATGAAAACAGCAACAGAGGTTGGCGGAGATTATTATGATTTTAATGTTGATAAGAATGGAACTTTAACCGTAGTTGTTGGAGATGCAACTGGTCACGGACTTAATGCAGGAACTGTGGTAACTGCAACTAAAAGTTTGTTTGGCACTTATGCAAATAATCCCGATATTCTTTTTACATTTTCAGAAATGACTCGTGTGTTAAAAGGAATGAAGCTACCAATGCTTGCAATGTGTTTGTGCTTACTAAAAATTAAGGAGAATCAACTAACTATATCTTCAGCCGGAATTCCACCAGCATTAATTTATAGAAGTGCCACAAATAAAATAGAAGAATTTTTAATTAAGGGAATGCCACTTGGTGTTATGAATGGATTTCCGTATGAGTTAAGAACAACAGAAATTTCATCTGGGGATATAATTTTACTTATGAGTGATGGCTTTCCTGAATTACAAAATAATAAAAAAGAATTGTTCGGATACGAAAGAGTGAAAAAGGTTTTTTCAGAAGTAGCTAAAAAAGAACCTGAAGAAATTATTGAACACCTAAAGAACACTAGCTCTGCTTGGGTTGAAGATGCTGAACCAGATGACGATGTAACGTTTGTTGTAATAAAAATTAAGTAGGTAAATGATCTTGTCTCGGCCTAGTGTTTTTACGAAGCTAGATTACAGTTGTAGTGATTAAATAATTTATAATAATTAAATAGTTGAGGAAAGAATGGACAAAAATATTATTCTTGAAATTAAACTTCCTAATATACCAGATATAGAATTAGTTGCCTTAGAAGGATTGCAACTAATGGGTAGGTGTCTTGGTATTGATGAAGATAAAATTGGTGAAGCTAAAATTATTGTTACCGAAGCAATTATTAACGGTCTTGAACATACTGGTAAAGAAAGTCCTTTTGTAGATGTTGATTTTACAATGACTAAAGAAAAACTTATAATCACTATTATAGACTCCGGAAAGGGATTTGTGCCAAGTGAAGTTGCAGAACCAAACCTTAAAGATAAACTTAAGGGAGGTAACAAGCGTGGTTGGGGATTAAAAATTATGAAATCAATGTCAGATGATTTTGAAATTAAATCCGATGAGAATGGAACAATAATAATAATAACAAAAAAACTTATATAAAAGGGGATACTCAATGTCATCAGAATTTAGTTATACATCAAAACTCGAAAATAATATTCTAATAATTACTACCCAGGGTTATATTAATAATGTTGGTGGGGAAAAAATAGAAAAAGAATTTAAAAAACATTATGATAATGGAGTTACCAATGTTTTGGTAGATATGGAAAAATCAAATGTTATAAATTCAATTGGCATCTCATATTTTATAGAGATTATAGAGAAATTAAACGATAAAAATGGCAAACTATATTTCACAAATCTTGATTCGGCTATTGATAAAACTTTTTCCATAATGGGTTTATTTCAATATGCGGTGAAGGTCAATTCAGTTGATGAAATAAAGTAATTCAAGAAAGTAAATTAATTAGCAACATTGAAGTTAAATCAGATTAAGTAATATTTTCTATTCATAGCTTTAAGCAGATTTCTTTTTTATTTCTGAAAATATTTATCAAGAAAAAACTAGTATTGCCGCACTAGATTTAATGGGAAACTAAAAAAACAACAATATTTAATTAGATACAACATCCAATTAAATATTAAAAATATAAACTAGGTAAAACATGAAAAATAATTATAGTTCGGTATTTGGTCACTTTAAAACACATCTCATTTTATTGGTTTTATTTATTTGTTCATCGCCAAAGGCTCAAACAATTCAAACAGAGAACATATCAATTTCGGAAGGACTTACGTCCTTGGATATACGCTCAGTTATCCAGGACAAGTACGGACTAATTTGGATTGGTACAAAAGATGGATTGTTTCATTATGATGGATATGATTTTGTGAGATTTAAAAATATTCCAGGGAAAGCAAATAGTTTACAGAATGATATTGTTAGGGGGTCGGCATTAGATGTCGATCAAAACATTTGGGTAGCTAATGATGATGGCATTTCAAAATATAACCGTAAAAAAAATGAATTTGTTAACTACAATTTAGGTGAGCAATTTAACTTAATAGGAAATGCAGGCGGAAGGGTTTTTAATCTTTTAATTGATTCAAAAAATAGAATGTGGGCAGCGTCTGCTTTTTTTGAAACACTATTGTTTGATACATTATCAAATAACTGGAACCGAGTTGAATATTTACTAAATGATACAAACCGAGTAAAAATAGAAAACGGAATGACTTTGGCTTTAGCAGAAGATAAAAATAAAAAAATATGGATTGGTTCAAAACAATATGGTTTAATGTATTATCGGGAAAGTGATAGTGTTTTTATTCCAGCTAAATTCAGGCAGAATTCAGCTAAAATTGATTTTACGGCAAACGAAAACTTTATCACATTCTTATATATTGATCCGACCAACACGATGTGGATAACTACTAGAAGTGGCGTGTTTAAATATAATTCCAAGACGGGTGATTTAAAAACGTTAAAAATATATGATAATTTTAAAGACGAAATTGCTAATTATTATAATTCTATTAATCAAGATAACCAAGGCAATATTTGGATCAGCAATAACTATAGGGGCATTCTTAAGTTTGATGGTATTTCCGATGAATTTGAAGAAGTAAGTATTTTAAGAAATGGTAAAGTCTTAGGTACTGGCTCCGCTATTATATTAACCAGAACTATGGTAGATAAAACTGGCATTTTCTGGTTCGGAACCATTTCAAGAGGTATAATGAAATATGATCCGAGTAACGAACCATTTTTGCATTACACATCAAACGAATCTGATGAATCCGGATTAAGTAATCGTAATATTTTTGGACTGCTAGAATCAAAAGTACACCCAGGTAAAGTTTATGTGGGTACTAGAGGTGGAGGGCTTAATATTTTTGATCAAACAAATCGAACATTCGAGCGGATTAATTTTAATGTTATTAGTGATCAATTTGGAGGATCGGTAAGAGGAATTGCTGAGGATGATGACGATCATTATGGCTTGGTACCTGGGGTGATGGATTAGTTCACTTAAACAAGAACTATCAGGAAGTTAATAGATACACATTCGATTCAACTTCATTTAACAGTCTATCTGATAATAGAGTTAGAGTTATTAAAAAAGATGTAAAAGGGAAATATTGGATTGGCACAAATCAAGGTTTAAACATTCTTAATCCCCAAACAAAAAAAATAAAGCGTGTCAGAAGTTTGATGTCAAGAACTTATCCGCATAAATTATATAGTATAACATCAAACCTGTTAAAAAGAAAAAAGCCTAAGGCAAGTATAGATGAGGTTGCTAATGATCAAAACCTTACAACAGAATTTGAAATACTTAAACCTCGCAAATACTTAGTTGTATCTGCAGGGGAAGGGTTTAGTGATGATTACAGAATGTATGATTATGGTTGGATTGAAAACAGTAAGAACGATACAGTTTGGGGACACACTCAAATATATAATTCATATCATTGCGGAGGTGCATTAAAAAACAGATTGTTTTTTGAATTTATTGATTTGAAACCCGGTAAATATAAACTTAGATATAAATCGGATGACAGTCATTCTTTCAATAACTGGAATGAATCTTCACCTAAATACCCAGAGTTTTGGGGAATTAAGATTATTGAAATGGATGATGAATCTCAAATAGCAGAGATTGAAAATTATTTAAATAAAAATGATAACGAACTACTAATAAAGGGAAATAATATTAGATCAATTCATCCATCTAAAAATATAGTTTGGGTTGGTGATGACATTAACGGATTAAATAAAATTGATACGGAGAATAACAAAGTAACAGTTTACAGTTATGATGAACATTCAAAAAATTCCTTAAGCAACAACAGTGTTCAATTTATTTATGAGGATAAAAAGGGAATGTTATGGCTAGCAACAAATAGAGGCTTAAATAAGTTTGATCCTATAAATGAAGTTTTTACTGTTTATACTGAAGATGATGGACTGCCTACAAACTATATTGCGTCAATTTTGCCAGGAGATGAAGGTGAATTATGGATTGCTACAAGGAGCGGTATTTCTAAAATGGTTACTGATAAAGAAACTAAACAAGTAACTTTTGTTAATTATGATACCAAAGATGGTTTGGGTGGAATGGATTTTGTTGCACAGGTAGCAACAAAAACAAACAGTAGAGAATACTTTTTTGGAGGAGAACATGGATTAAATGCTTTTACACCAAAAGGTTCAAATAATTCTGAGCCGAGATTGATTTTTTCCGATTTAAAAATTTCGAACAAATCTGTAAACACATCTGTAAACACATTTAGTTCAGAAGAAAACCCTTTAGAAACATCCTTGTTTGATTTGAAGAATTTAGAACTTTCTCATAATCAAAATGATCTAACATTTACATTTGCAGCACTTCACTATTCTAATTCTAGTAAAAACCAATATGCACATAGGTTGATTGGGTATGATGATGAATGGATATTTAACAACAAGAGGGAAGCTACATATACTAATCTTGATCCAGGTAAATATACTTTTGCAATTAAAGGTTCAAATAGAGATGGAGTTTGGAGTTCTAAAAGTAAAACAATCGACATAAAAATAAATCCACCCTGGTGGTTTACGGTTTGGGCATATCTCGGATATGGGTTAATGTTTGTAGGTGTTATCTTTGGAGTTGATAGATTGCAAAGGAAAAGGCTTCTTCATAAAGCGAAGGAAAGAATGAAAATACAAGAAGCTGAACATAGAGCCGAAGCAGCTGAGCTTCAATCCCGTGCAATGCAAGCGGAAAATGATAGAAAGACAAAAGAACTTGAAGAAGCTCGTGAACTACAGCTTTCAATGCTACCTAAAGATTTACCAAATTTACCAAACCTTGATATTGCAGTTTATATGCAAACTGCAACAGAGGTTGGTGGTGACTATTACGATTTTCATGTTGGAATGGATGGAACACTTACAGTTGTAGTTGGAGATGCAACCGGACATGGAATGAAGGCAGGAACAATGGTAATTACAACAAAAAGTTTATTTAATATTCTTGCTCCAAATCCAGATATATTAACAACTTTTTCTGAAATATCAAGAGTAATAAAAGGGATGCAATTACACCAACTCTCGATGTGTTTGATCTTACTGAAAATTAAAGGAGATCAGTTATTTATTTCATCTGCTGCAATGCCTCCAGCACTAATTTATAGGAAAAAGAATAATGCAATAGAAGAACTATTTATGAAAGGTATGCCACTTGGAGCTATAAAAAATTTTCCATATTCTTTGAAAGAAAGTTTTTTAGAAAAAGGTGATACTATATTAATTCTAAGCGACGGTTTGCCCGAACTCATGAATAAGAAAAATGAAATGTACGGTTATGATAGAACCAAATCTGAGTTTCATTCAGTAGGAGAAAAAAAACCAGAAGAAATAGTTGATCATTTAAAGACATCAGCATCCCAGTGGGTAAATGGCAATAACCCAGATGATGATGTAACTTTTGTAGTTATAAAAGTTAAATAACACTATTTAATTTATAATCTAATCAATTCTAAAGGAATGATTAAAATGCTTAAAAAGTTAATTCTTGTTTTAATATTATTTATAAGTCCGCAATTTCTTATTTCACAGGATGATAGTGGTACTCTGGTTACTTTTACAGAAAAAGATGGAATTCCATCAAATACTATTACTGCTATTTTACAAGATCATCTCGGCTATATATGGATTGGTACCCTGAACGGGTTATTAAAATATGATGGTTATAATTTTCATCGCGATGAATTAAAGGAATTTATGGATAGTTCCGCTTATAATCCAGGAATTGCTTGTCTATTTGAAGACTCTGAGCTTAATCTGTGGATAGGTGTTGTTGGAGGAGTAGTAAAATATAACCGTGTAGAAGGGAAATATCATTTGTATAATTTGCATCAAGAATCGGATCTTGGGACAGGTGTTCTAAAGTTTATAAGTGCAATTAATGAAGATACCCATGGAACAATATGGATGGGAATAAGTAATTTCAATGGATCACTAAATGAAGGCGGACTAGTATATATTGAAAAAGATACAAAAAAGATTAAAACATTTCGTGATGAAGGTGATTCAGTTGCAATAAAGAGTGTATATAATATTGAGATTGATGATGAAAGTAATATCTGGATGAGTGGGGAGGATGGACTTAGCAAAGTAAATAATAAATTAAAGAAATTGGAAAATATAAAGTTTGATAATAGCAGAATTAGTGGTTTTGACTCAGCTATTCTTATGGATTCTAATGGAATACTTTGGGGTTCCCAATATAGAGTAGGATTTGGAAGTTATAATCCTTCTGATGGAAGTGTAAAATTCTATCCATTCAATACTAAAAATAGTAATTCAATTTCCAGTAAAAATGTTAATTCTATTTTTCAAGATAAGGATGGGACTTTATGGTTGGGTACAGATAATGGTATTAATCACTTTACTCCTAAAACCGAGAAATTTAAAAGATACTTCTATGATGAAGGTTTAGATCAAAACTATACAGATAATATTGGAAGAATTGGACATATTCTAAAGGATAAAAGTGGTTCCCTTTGGCTAGGTAGCTATGAAAAATTTATTCACAAATTTGATCCATCGAAAAAACTATTCCGATCTTACAAATATATTCCAGATAAATTAGAGAGTCTAAGTCCAGGTTGGATTTTCGGTCTTACAGAGGATAGCGAAAGTAATGTTTGGATTGGTGGTATAAGAACTAACTTTGCCAGTGGATTGACAAAGTATAATTCACAAACAAAAACAGTAACTCGAATCCAGGGGAAAAACAATTTTAATCCGGAGGTGGCAACTATTTATCAGGATAGCAAGCAAATAATTTGGATAGGAACCTTTTCAAGAGGACTGATGACATATGATCCCACAAATAATTCATTTACTAAATTTAGTGATAACTTTCAGGGAACGGAAAATATTCTAATGATAAATGACATTTTGGAAGATCATTTGTTAAACTTTTGGGTTGGTACTACTAATGGTTTATTTCTTTTGGATCGAACCAATAGAAAGATGTCACCGATTGATATTAAAGAAATTGGAGATAGCATTACCGGTACGATTAATATTCAGCATATTTTTGAAAATAGAAAGAAGGAATTGTGGATAGGTACATCTGTTGGTTTATATAAATATAACCGTGATAGAAAAACATTTAAACGCTACCGACATGATCCAAATGATTCTAACAGTTTAAGTGTAGATAACGTTGGACACATTTATGAAGATAAAGATGGAATTCTTTGGTTGGGAACCTGGTTGGGCGGATTAGATCGTTTTGATTCTGATGCCGAAACATTTACCCATTATACAAGAGAAGATGGACTACCATCAAATAGTATACAAGGAATATTAGGTGATGAAGAGAACAATGCGTTATGGTTAAGTACATTTGAAGGGATATCCCGATTTGATTTACTTACCAAAGAATTTAGAAATTTTGATGCGAGTCATGGAGTGCAGGGTAAACAATTTACTAGAACTTCTGCATTGGAAACAACAAAGGGAGAATTTATTTTTGGTGGTGCAGACGGAATTAATATATTTAAACCGGAGGATGTTCTAACAAATTTATTAGCCCCGGATATTCTTATAAGCGATTTTAAATTATTTAATAAATCTGTTCCCATAAGTGATGATTCACCCCTTCAAAAACCTATTTATGATACCGAAAAAATAATTCTTGCCAGTGATGAAAATGACATCTCAATTGATTTTTTAGCAACACATTATGTGGATCCATTACAAAATGAATACGCATATATGTTAGAGAATTATGAAAATGAGTGGAGATATGTAGGCAATTTACATTCTGCCATTTACCCAAATCTTCCACCTGGAGAATATGTTTTTCATGTGAAAGCAGCAAACAATGCAGGTATTTGGAATCATGAAGGGAAAACTCTAGCAATAACAATTCTTCATCCTTGGTGGCAAACAACATGGGCGTACATTGGTTATGGCTTACTGTTAATATTAGGAATAATTATTATTGACCGTTTTCAAAAAAGAAGATTGCTTGCTAAAGCAAAAGAGAGAATGGAAATTCAAAATGCTGAACATAGAGCAAAAACTGCAGAATTACAAGCACGTGTCGTTCAAGCAGAAAATGATCGTAAATCTAAGGAGCTAGAAGAAGCTCGTCAATTACAGCTTTCAATGCTCCCTAAAGAATTACCGCAATTACCTAACTTAGATATTGCAGTTTATATGCAGACTGCCACAGAAGTGGGCGGTGATTATTACGATTTTCATCTGGAAGCTGATGGCACCATAATAGCGGTTATTGGAGACGCAACCGGACATGGAATGAAAGCCGGAACAATTGTTACCATAACCAAAAGTCTGTTCCATAGCTTAGCATCGGGTAAGGATATTCTATCTTCATTTGGAGAAATATCACGCGTAATTAAAGGGATGAAATTTCAACAACTTTCGATGTGCTTGATAATGTTGAAAATTAAAGATGATAAATTGTCAATTTCATCAGCAGCAATGCCGCCAGCACTTATATATAGAAGCAAAAATAGAACTGTTGAAGAACTCGAGTTTCAAGGAATGCCTCTCGGTGCGATGAAAAACTTTCCATACCAGTTAAAAGAAACCAAGTTGCAAGCTGGAGATACTATATTTTTATTTAGTGATGGACTACCAGAACTGATGAACATGAAAAATAAAATGTACGGTTATGATAGAACAAAAAGTGAATTTCATTCAGTAGCAGAAAAAGAACCAGAAGAAATAATTGAACACTTAAAAAACTCAGCATCTCAGTGGGTCAATGGAAATGACCCGGATGATGATGTTACGTTTATGGTGATAAAAGTAAAGTGAATAATATGAAAACTAAAAAAGAAAAATTACTAAAAGAAACATACAATAAGTTTATACAAATCAGTCTTTCAGATTTTCCGATGAGAGGTATTGGGGAATTTATCGACCAAAAAGTTATGGGATATGGTACAACTGTTAGTGAGAAAGTACTAACTATTGATGGCTTTCGTGAATTGGTAAACAGACAAAGGGAACAAGGTAAAGATATAAAAATGACCTTTGAAACCACACCAGTAATTCTCCGAATGGCAAGCGATGGAAATTCAGCACTTTTTGTTGATGAATTTGTATTATCAATACATCTCGAAAATAATCCTATTGAACTATTTTTACGCCTTTCTACCATCTTAGAATACCGTGATAAAAAATGGATTGTAATTCATTGGCATGGTTCAAAACCGGAATATGAAGAGGGAGAAACAGACACTTGGCATATAAATGAATGGAAACAGAAAACAGAAGAGTTGGAGAGATTGGTTGATGAAAAAACCGCTGACTTGGAAATTAAAAACCGTGAACTGGAAATTGAAGCTGCACTTGAGAGAGTACGAGCAAGAACAATGGGAATGCAAAATAGTGAAGAGTTACCAGTGGTTGCAAATCTATTATTTTTGCAGATTCAATCATTGGGAATTCCCACATGGAGTGCTGGATATAATAACTTATCCACAGACAAAAGAACCGCTGAATGCTGGATGAGTAGTGAGGGGGCGATTCAAGATCCTTTTACACTTGTCTTTAATGATGAGGCGTCTTTTATAGAACAATATAATTTTTTCCAAAGTGATGAAAATTTTCTGGTTCAAGAGCTGCATGGAAAGGCACTGGGAAAGCACTATGCTTATATGAAGACGATTCCCAAAATTGGGGAAGTTATCATCGAGCTCGAGAAGTCCGGTATTTCACTGCCTTCTTATCAAATCAATCATCTGTGTAAGTTTGAGCAAGGTTATCTTTTATTTATTTCGTATGAGCCAGTACCTGAAGCACATGAGATTTTTATACGATTTACCAAAGTATTTGAACAGACATACACTCGTTTCTTGGATCTGCAAAAAGCAGAAACTCAAGCCCGTGAAGCACAGATTGAAGTAGCATTGGAACGAGTAAGAGCTAGATCTATGGCAATGCATAAAAGTGAAGAACTAGCGGATCTTTCTCTTGAATTGGTAAAGCAGGTGCAGACTTTAGGAGTAGCCACATGGTTTTGTGCATTCAATATTTATGATGATGATCCAAAAGGTTCATTGGAATGGGGTAGTAATGGTTATGGTACATTTCCTAAATACAGAACTCCGAGAGAAGGTGTTTTCCTCCGCTATTATGAAGCTGGGCAAAGTGGAGAATCACTTTTCATCAATGAAATCAGCGAGAACGAATGTCCGGGACATTATGAATATTTATGCAGTTTGCCTGGTGTGGGAGAGCAGCTACTTAAAATGAAAGATGCAGGCATTCCTTTTCCTACTTCACAAATTGACCATGTAGCCTTTTTAAAATATGGTTATATCCTTTTCATAACATTTGAACTCGCTCTAGAAGCACATGATATTTTTAAACGTTTTGCAAAAGTTTTTGAACAAAGCTACACCCGTTTTCTTGATCTGCAAAAAGCAGAAGCACAATCAAGAGAGGGAAAAATACAACTGGCTCTTGAAAGGGTTCGTATGGTAGCTCTGAGCCTTACTAAATCGGAAGAGATGTTAAATGTGGCCCAAGCTCTTTATGAGCAACTTCTGACTCTTGGATTTCCCAATATTCGCAATGCTATCATTGATATAAATAATGGAGATGATGATACTTTTACTGATTATGACTACTCTCATGAGATGTTAGGTACTATTACGCAAATGTCATATCACGATGACCCGACTTTAGAGGGACAATTTAAAAAAATGGCAACAACAACCAATGATTTTTTTGAACTGGTGCTTGAAGATAAAGAATTAAAAGATCTGATAGCCATGAGAATAAAAAATGGAGAAGATGAAGACCCCAGATTACTTAACACTGAGATACTCACTTATAACCTTTACTCGTTTGGTAACGGTGCCATTGGAATTTCCTATTTTGGTGTATTGAGCCTTGAGGAAAAATCTACCTTAAACCGTTTCAGTAATGTTTTCACTTTTGCATACAAGCGATATAATGATCTTGCTACAGCTGAGGCACGTGCAAGGGAAGTACAAATAGAATTGTCTCTTGAGCGAATTCGTGTACAGGCTTTGGCAATGAAGGAATCACCAGATTTGCTCGATATTGTGGTTACAATGAGAACTGAGTTTGTTGCTTTGGGACACGAAGCACATTATTTTTGGCATATGCGGTGGCAGCCCGAAATATACGAGAAAGCTATGACATCAGGGGATGGCACACGTGTCGGGATGGTAATGGATCTGCCGCGAGGATTTCACGGAAATCCTGCAATGATAGAGTGGGAGAAGAATAACGAACCAGTAGCTGTTTTTCCTTACGATGCTGATGGAGCAATTGACTACGTTGATAAGATGATTAAAACGGGAGATTTTCATAAGATTGACCACAATGCCCTGGGGCCTGATGATATCCGAGCAATTGGAGGTTTAACTTTCATAATGGCACGCACTACTCACGGTGAAATAGGATACAGCCTTCCCGGTGTTGTAACCAATCCACCTACTGAAGACCTTGCAACCCTAGTTCGCTTCGCTGTTGCATTTGATCTTGCCTATAGACGATTTGAAGATTTGAAGGAGGCGGAAGCACAGGCAAAGGAAGCACAAATTGAAGCTGCACTTGAGAGGGTACGTTCTAAAGCAATGGCAATGCACAAAAGTAATGACCTAACCTCAGCTGTTGCTACTTTATTTGAAGAACTAAAAAGGCTTGATCTCAAAACCATACGCTTAGGAATTGGTATTTTTCATGATTTTAAAACGAAAAAGGTAGATGTGTGGACAACATCTTCAGATGATAATAATGATTCGGTACATTTATCAGGAGATGAAGCACTTGAGGGGCATCCTTTGTTAGATGGCATATATGACGCGTGGCAGAATCAACATGATTTTTCCTATGTCCTCGAGGGAAAAGATTTATTAGATTACTATAATGTTGCGGCTGATTCAAATCTTCCTGTTCAGGCTCCGGAAGTGAATTCTGAAATTGATACACAGTATTACCATGTTGTTAATTTCCCAGCCGGAGGACTTTTTGCATTCCAAGAAAGTGAGTTTACAACAGAAGCAAAACAATTGATGAGACGATTTGCAGATGTATTTCATCTTACATTTATTCGTCATCTTGATCTTAAAAGTGCCGAAGCTCAAAACAAAATTATTCAAGCAGAAAATGAACGTAAAACGGAAGAGCTTGAAGAGGCAAGGGAGTTACAGCTTTCCATGCTTCCAAAAGAGCTACCGCAATTACCAAATTTAGATATTGCTGTTTACATGCAAACAGCTACAGAAGTTGGCGGAGATTATTACGATTTTCATGTTGAAGATGATGGAACTTTAATAGCGGTTATTGGTGATGCGACCGGGCACGGGCTTAAAGCCGGAACAATTGTTACCATAACCAAAAGTCTATTCCACAGTTTGGCTGATGGGGGAGACATTCTTTCTTCATTCTCAGAAATATCACGAGTGATAAAAGGAATGAACTTCCGCCAACTATCTATGTGTTTAATAATGATGGAAATTAAAGGTAATCAGTTATCCATTTCATCAGCAGCAATGCCACCTGCTTTCATCTACAGAAAGAAAGATAAATCAGTTGAAGAATTATCGTTTCAAGGAATGCCACTCGGTGCTATGAAAAATTTTCCATATCAGTTAATAGAAACCAAGTTGCAAGCTGGAGATACTATGTTTTTATTTAGTGATGGACTACCAGAACTGATGAATGGACAGAATGAAATGTACGGATACGACAAAACCAAAACCGAGTTTCAATCAGTTGGTGAAAAAAATCCGGAAGAAATAGTAAACTATTTTAAAAACTCAGCATCGGATTGGGCTGATGGTAATGCACCTGACGATGACGTTACTTTTGTAGTTATTAAAATGAATAGGAATTAATAAATTTTATTATGAATATAAAAATTAAAAATAAAATTTTAGCACTACTATTATTGAATTTATCAATCTGTTTTAGTAACCAAGATTTTGCAAGCAACAAAGAAAGCGGAAAACCTTTTATAAATTATTACAGCCCTAAGATTTACAAATCTAGCGCCAGAAATTGGGGTATTGCACAGGATTCTAGAGGTGTCATGTATTTTGCAAATGAGTCTGGTGTATTAGAATATGATGGGCATTATTGGCGAAAGATTAGAGTTCCCCAGGATTATATGGTAAGGTCTATTTCAATAGATGAAAGAGATAAAATTTATGTTTGTGCCGATACAGATTTTGGTTATTTAGAATCTGATACAAAAGGCGAATTACAATATGTTTCATTACTCCCATTTTTAGAAAAGAAATACCAAAGTTTTGGTGAAGTATCAGATGTAAAAACAATTGATAATTATGCTTATTTCAAGACAAGGGATAAAATTTTTAGATGGGATGGTAATAATTTTACTGTTTGGGATTCAGTATTTTCTTTTAATCTGTTCAATATAAATGATAAGATTTATTCAAGAAATGAAGGTATTGGTTTAATGATGATTGAAGGTGATGAATTAAAACTAGTGCCAGATGGAGATTATTTTGCAAACATAGGTGTAGTTGGTATGCTACCTTATGGAACAAGTAAAGGTGATATTGATTCTGTCTTAATTCTGACTTATGAACACGGACTTTTCTTATACGATTATAATAAATTTTCCCCATTTGAAACAGAAACTGATGAATATTTAATTGAAAATCAAATTTCTAACGCTACGGAAACATTTAACGGGAATTATGCTTTTGCCACTCAGCGAGGAGGCGTTGTAATAATTAATAAACATGGAAAATTGATAAAAATTATTGATGAAAAATCCGGATTACAAACAAATGTATGTTTTAATATTTTCAATGATAAGAATGGAGGACTTTGGCTCACAACTGAATATGGAATAAATCATATTATAGAACCAAGCTCATTATCATCATTTCAAAACAGTGGTGAATTAAAGAATATAACTAATTCAATTTATCGTTTTAACAATAGAATTTATGCTGCTACTCAACTTGGTCCTATGATTCTGAAAAGTAATAATGGAGGCTTTCAACTCTTAAAAGGAAGTAATCAACCTTCGTATGTTTTTGCTGAATTTAATGATAAACTTCTTATTGGCACAGGTTCAGGAACTTTTGTTATTGAAAATAGATCAATCACCAAAAGAATAATAAATGGAACTACTACATCTATTTTAGTATCTGATTATTATCCGGACAGAATATATATTGGTACTTACTATGGCTTTTCAGTATTGGAAAAAAAGGGGGACAAGTTTAAAGTAGTTTATGAGAAAAATTTACCAGACGAAGTTATAAATATAATTGAAGAAGATGGTAGTTTATGGATAAATGGATTCTTCCCCGGCTTAATAAGTGTTACAGGCAACCTAAATGAATTCTCAAGTGGATCAGATAAAAATATAACTTATGAATCTTTTAATAATTCCAATGGACTTGCCGGCAATGTTTTGTCAATAGGTAAAATTGATGATACTTGTTTTTTCAATACTAACGAAGGTGTTTATTCTTACGACAAAATGGCAAAAACCTTCAAGAAATTTTCATTATTTGGTGAAGTTTTGTCTGATACAACAAAAGAAGTATCTTTAATTGCTAACGGTAGAAACAAATCAATTTGGATTTTAGCTTATTTGCAAGGGGAACCTGTTATGGGAACTGCCTCACTACAGCCTGATGGGAACTATAATTGGAAGCCAATACCTGAATTATCATTACTTGATCTGTCTGCAGTTGTATCAATTTATCCGGATAAAGACCCTTTGACCGGAAACGAAAAACTATGGCTCAATACTGAAGAGGGGTTGGTATTGTATGATCCATCAATTGAACCTAATACTCTTAGTAATTATTCAACTTTAATCAGAAAGGTCGCCACTAAACGGGATTCAATAATTTATTTTGGAGCGAATAATTTTGAAGTTGATGGTACAATGGAGATAGCATATTCAAAAAATGATATGATATTTGAATATTCAACTACTCACTATGACAAGCCGAACTCAACATATTTCAAGACGTTTCTTGAGGGAGACGAAGAGGAGTGGTCTAGTTGGGGTTTGGAAACAAAAAAGGAATATACTAATCTTTCTCATGGGGATTATGTCTTCAAATTAAAAGCCAAAAATCTCTATGGCATTGAAAGTGATTTGGCAAGTTATAGTTTTACAGTATTAGCTCCCTGGTATTTCTCTTGGTGGGCTTATATTCTTTATACTTTTTTTATAGGTGGTACATTATTCTCAATTAGGAAGTTCGAGCTAAATAGAAGAGATAAGGACAACAGAATTAGAGTAAGCGAATTAAAAGCTGAAACTGCTGAACTTCAAGCTAAAGCTGTAGAAGCACAAGCAAGAGTTATGCAAGCTGAAAATGAACGAAAATCCCAAGAACTTGAAGAAGCCCGAAAATTACAACTTTCAATGCTGCCAAAAAAACTTCCAGAGCTTCCTAATTTGGAAATTGCGGTTTACATGAAAACAGCAACTGAAGTTGGCGGTGATTATTATGATTTTCATGTTGGAATGGATGGAACTTTAACTGCTGTAATTGGGGATGCAACCGGACACGGACTAAATGCCGGAACAGTTGTAACTGCAACAAAAAGTCTGTTCAACACTCACGCAAATAATCCAGATATTCTTTTTACGTTTTCAGAAATGAATCGTGTATTAAAGGGAATGAAATTACGAATGCTTTCAATGTGTTTGAACATTTTGAAAATAAAAGGAAATCAACTAACAATTTCTTCTGCCGGAATTCCGCCCGCTCTAATTTATAGAAGTACAACAAATGAAATAGAGGAATTTTTAATTAAAGGAATGCCTCTAGGTGTTATGAATGGATTTCCGTATGAGTTAAGAACAACAGAAGTTTTGTCAGGAGATATAATTTTACTTATGAGTGATGGTTTCCCTGAATTACAAAATGGCAGAAAAGAATTGTTTGGTTATGTGAATGTGAAAAATGTTTTTTCAGAAGTAACTGAAAAAGAACCTGAAGAAATTATTGAACACCTAAAGAATACTGGCTCTGCTTGGGTTGAAGATGCTGTGCCAGATGACGATGTTACTTTCGTGGTAATAAAAATTAAGTAGATAAATGATGCTTGTCCGCCGTAGCTTATACTTTGAGCGAAGGAGGAATGTCTGTCTCGGCATAGTTTTTTTTAACTACACTTAGCAAGTTCGTAGTAATTAATATGTTAAGAGTTCTGTCATTTGGAATAAGATAGATTATCTTGTCAGTGAATATTTTAGTATAATTTGATTTATTTTTAAGCTCATCTTTCTATTGGGGAATAATGAAAACTTTAAGTTCCATAAAAATAATTTTAATATATGCATGTTTGGTAACTAATAGCTTTAGCCAGAATAACAATTTCCATCCTACAGAATTAGGAAAACCTTTTCTAAAGACTTATTCTCAAAAAGATTATAACGCTGGAAGAACGAATTGGTGTATTCTTCTGGACAAGAGAGGAATAGTATATGCAGGAAATACAAGTGGTATTGTAGAGTTTGATGGAATTTCTTGGCGGAATATAGAGGTGCCTAATTCTGAATCCGTTAGATCGATGGACATTGATGAAAATGGTACTATTTATGTTTGTGCTTCTTCTGATTTTGGATACCTCGAAAGTGATTCAGTTGGATTTCTTCTCTATAAATCATTACTTCCTTTTCTAAATGACAATTACCATAACTTTGGTGAAATGTGGGATGTTGTAACTTCATCGCACGGAGTCTATTTCAAAAATAGTGATAAAATATTTAGATGGTTTGAAAATAAAATAACTGTGTGGGACTCAGTTTTTGCCTATCGTCTTTATAATATAAATGATAAGATCTATTCAAGAAATCAAGGTAAGGGTTTGATGACTATTGAAGGTGATTCAATTAAACTTATGCCAGATGGAGATTATTTTGCAAACATAGGTGTATTCAATATGCTCCCATTTAACAAAGGGGAATCTAATGAAAAAGAAAGGATGTTAATTACCACAAATAGAGCTGGACTGTTCTTGTACAGTAATAAAAAATTCCACCCCTTTAAAACTGAGATGGATTCATATTTAAAAGATAATCAAATTTATAATGCATGTATTACTTCTGCTGGAAACATTGCTTTATCAACCCAACGTGGCGGTGTTGTAGTTGTTGACAGAAATGGAAAATTAATAAAAACAATAAATAAAAACTCTGGTTTGTCAACAGATGTTATTTTCGATATTCACCCTGACCCAATGGGTGGTTTATGGTTGGCCACTTTTAATGGAATTGTTTATTACGAAATCCCTTCATCCTTTTCTACTTTTAAGAAAAGTGGTTTACTGGAAGACCAATCAAATTCTGTAATAAGATTTAATAATAAACTATATGTTGCCAACACAATGGGAATCTTTTATTATTCACAGGTATATAATAGATTTAAACTCTTAAGTGGAAGTGATAAGGCTGCTTACAAATTATTAAACGTAAATGGAACCTTACTTGCTGCAACTAATAAAGGATTAGCAGTTATTAATGACGATAAAATCTCTAAATTTATTGATGAAAACACATCAACCGTATTATTTCATTCAACAGTTTTTCCAAATAGAATTTATTTTGGTAGTGGAGGCAGACTTGATGTTTTAATAAGTAGGAACAATAAAAAGTATTTTGTAAGCTATTCTAAAAAAAATTTTTATGATGATGCAACGAACATAGTTGAGGAGAAGAATGGCGGATTGTGGATTGATGGATACTTTAAAGGAATATACCATGTTACGGGTAAAATGGATGAACTAAGTGGTGGAAGTGATGCAAATATCAGGTTTGAATTTTTTAGCGAAAAGGATAACCTTCCTGGTAAAAGCATTGGGCTTTACAGTGTTCAAAACAAAATATTATTAGCAACTGAGAGAGGAATTTTTAGTTTTAATGAAACTTCAAATAGTTTTTTGAGAGATTCAACACTTGGGGCAGTTTTTACAGATACGTCCATTACAATTTCTTTAATTGAAAAAAATATAAATAATGAGCTATGGATTTTAACTGATTCAATGGGACAGAAAAATCTTGGTAAAGCAATATTACAAAGTAATGGGAAATTTAAATGGAATGCGATTCCTGAATTTAGAAGACTAAATCTAAACTCAATATTGGAAATATATTCTGAATATGATTTAAAAACAAAAAAGGAAATTTTGTGGCTAAGTACAGATGAATCATTAATTAGATACATCCCTAATGCTCAAAAAGATGTTGGTGCAAAGTTTACAACCTTACTAAGGAAGGTTGTAGTAAATAATGACTCACTTATTTTTGGAGGAGCAGGACAATTTGATAAGTCTGTGGGAAATAACGAACTTCCATTTACTGAGAACAATGTTAAATTCGAATTTTCAGCAATAAGTTTTGATGAACAGGAATCAAATAAATTTCAATACTTTCTAAAAGGAAATGATGATGATTGGTCCGAATGGTCTAAGGGTACAAGTAAAGAATACACAAACCTTTCTTATGGTAAATATTCATTTCATATCCGATCAAAAAATATTTACGGAAAATTAAGTCTTAGTGAGGCTTTCCATTTCAAAATTTTATCTCCTTGGTATTTAGCGTGGTGGGCTTTCTTATTATATTCATTCATAATTATTTCAGGAGTATTTTTTACTGATAGAATTATGCGTGGAAAAATTATTAGAAGGGAGAGAAGCAAAGCAAAACTTGTTGATGCAGAACATAGAGCAGAAACAGCAGAGCTTCAAGCAAAAGCTACTGAAGCACAGTCTGTGGTTATCCAAGCTGAAAATAATAGGAAGAGTAAAGAGCTGGAAGAAGCACGTCAACTTCAACTATCAATGCTTCCCAGGAAACTTCCACAATTACAAAACCTTGATATTGCAGTTTATATGCAAACAGCCACTGAAGTTGGCGGTGATTATTATGATTTCCATGTTGATGATAATGGAACTTTAACTGCTGTTATTGGCGATGCAACCGGACATGGACTTAACGCTGGAACAGTAGTAACTGCAACAAAAAGTTTGTTCAATACTCACGCAAACAATCCAGATATTCTTTTTACATTTTCTGAAATGACCCGTGTGATAAAAGGAATGAAATTACGAATGCTTGCAATGTGTTTATGCATTTTGAAAATAAAAGGAAATCAACTAACAATTTCTTCTGCTGGAATTCCACCGGCATTAATTTATAGAAGCAACACAAATAAAATAGAGGAATTTTTAATTAAAGGAATGCCACTTGGCGTTATGAATGGATTCCCCTATGAATTAAGAACAGTCAAAATTTTACCCGGAGATATAATTTTACTTATGAGTGATGGCTTTCCTGAACTATTTAATAAAGAAAAAAAAATGTTTGGTTACGATAAAGTAAAAAGTGTTTTTGGGGAAGTTACCGGAAAAAAACCTGAAGAAATTATTGAACACCTAAAGAACACTGGTTCTGCTTGGGTTGAAAATGCTGTACCAGATGACGATGTTACTTTTGTGGTTATAAAGATGAGGTAGGCTTTGTTTCGGTTGAAGCTAGATTTTTGAACGTCACCAAGTTACATTTATTGTTATAAAAATTAAGTAATGCATACCACTCAAAATTGAATAAAAAATTGCAGAATATTTTCAAATCAATAATCTGTAATCTTCAATCAGAAACCCAAAGAGATTGTAGAGCAAAAACACTTCCTTATATGTTTATAAATTCTAGTTTGAATTATTGAAATTAGTTAAAATAACTCTTGACTCTACCCCAAGGGTAGCACTTATATTTGAAATGCAATTGTAAAATAACTTATGAGTGAATTCTGTCCGTCTTCTCGCAAAAAAAGTGCGGACAAACTGTTCCAATATAACGGAATGAGCTGAGACAAGGAGAAATTATGAAATTCAGTATCGGGGAGTTTTCCAAAATAACTTTATTGTCTATTAAGTCGCTTCGTCTTTATCACGAAAAAAAAATTCTTATTCCAGCAGAAGTTGATGAGTTTACAAAATACCGCTATTACAATGAAGGAAATTATGAGAAAGCTCGCTCAATAAAAATTTTAAGAGAACACGACTTTAGTCTTGCAGAAATTAAAGAGATTCTTGATGAATGCAATGATGAAGCTGATATGCTTGAACAAGTTCAAACTAAGTTATATGAAATTAAAAATAAAATTGACCGATATAATGATATTTCTCAATCACTTGAAAATATTATAAAACAAGAAAAGGAAAGTGTTATGAAAACTAATCAAGAATTTGATGTGGAAGAAAAAGAGATTTCAACAATACTAATTGCAGGACACAGAATGAAAGGAAAATACCAAGATGTTGGTAAAGGCTTTAAGCTGCTAGGTAAATCTTTTGGCAGACATATAAACGGAAAGGCAATGAGCCTTTATTACGATGGAGAATACAAAGAAGATGATGCAGATTTTGAACCTTGCTTTCCAATTAGAAAAGGAAATAGTTCGGATGATATTTCTGTGCGAGAAATAAAAGGTGGAAAGTGTGTAAGCCTTATACACAAAGGGGAATATGAAAATCTATCACAATCATATAAAAAAATATTTAGCTACATTAATGAAAATAATTTGAAAACATTATTACCCTCTAGAGAAGTTTATGTAAAAGGTCCGGGTATGATTTTTAATGGTAATCCAAATAATTATCTTACTGAAATTCAAATAATGATTGGCGATTGTGAAAAGTAATATTACTTTAAAATTAAAGTGGTTTTTGGGAATTTACTAATTTGTTATTGCGAAACTTCTGTCTTATAGAAGTTGTGGCAATCTGCTAAGTAAACAAAAAAGTTTGACAGATTGCCCGCCCAACAAAAAACGTTGAGTTCGCCATGACAGTATATTTCCGAAAACCAAATCGTATTTAATTTGCATTACAATTATTTTAATAAGGAAATTACAAATGGAAAAAATAGATTTCAAAAAAGAACTTAAATACCTATATAAACCATCGGGGAAAAGAATTGATTTTGTTGATGTACCAACAATGAATTTTCTAATGATAGACGGGAGGGGAAATCCAAATACTTCAACAGAATATAGACAAGCAGTTGAGGCGCTCTTTGGTCTTTCGTACACAATTAAATTTATGATAAAAAAAGGAAGCTTAAAAATTGATTATGGTGTTTTGCCATTAGAGGGTCTTTGGTGGGCTGATGATATGAAAGCATTTATTGATGATAAAAAAGATGAGTGGAAGTGGACTTTAATGATGATGCAACCAGATGAGTACGTAACCAAAAAATTGGTTGAAGAAGCAACTGAAAAATTAAAACTTAAAAAGAATCCGGCTGGACTATCTAAAGTAAGATTCGAAAATTTTACAGAAGCGAAGACAGCACAAACTTTGCATATAGGGCCTTTCTCAGAAGAAGGACCAACCATTGAAAAGTTACATAAATTTATTGAAGAAAATGGTTTTGTGTTGGATGGCAAACATCATGAAATTTATTTGAGTGATATTCGAAGAGCAGCTCCAGAGAGGTGGAAAACTATTATTAGACAGCCATACAAATAATCAAGTTATCATTTTTAAGAAGAATTATTTTAGATCTTAAAATCATTTTGTTAAAATCTATATTGGAAATTGATTCCATTAAAAGTTGGTGAAATTGTAAGTCCGGTTTTATCTTTTTTGGTTCTATTTTTTTCTTCACTTATTACGTGCAAGCCACTAGCAATGCCAAGTAAAGTTCCTAAAGCTACATCGGAAAACCAATGTTCGCCATTAAGTAATCTTTGGGTAGCTGTAAGTCCGGCAAGACCATAAAATCCAATTCTTGTCCAAGGTGTATCAAAATATTCTGCAAGAACAGTTGAGAAAGCAAAAGCAACTGTTGTATGTCCAGACGGAAAAGATTGAAAAGAATTGTTAGATTCAAATCCGCTAAACTCTAAATGGTTATTGGTGAATGGTGGTCTTTTTCTTCCGGCAATCATTCTAACAAACATTGCAGTTAAACCAGAGTACGTTAGTGATTGGACAATCATTCTACCCAACACTCGCACATCATCATTTTTGGTTAGATAACCAAAAGTATATGTTGCGGCTCCAGCAAGTTCGGCATATTGGATAACTCCAAACTCTTTAGCAAATACCCAAACACCACTTTCTAATTTGGGCATATTTCTTCTACCAATTCGTTCTTGAAAATAGTCATCGTTTCTAACTAACAGATATGTGCCTAGCCCAATGCCAGCAGTTACAAGCCATTGGGTTTTATTCATCCCAAGTGGGTAGGTTATAAACGAACCTCCATCAGCAAAAAATATTTCTGTGTCAGAAATAAAATTGTCAAAAAAGCCATGTTCTTTTTTTGATTGTGAGAATACAAGTTGAGTTAAAAAGAGAAGATAAAAGAAGAAGTATGTTTTTTTCATAACCGTAAAGTTATAGTTTTTAGTAATATATATTTATTGGTCTCAGTCGGAGTTAAAACTATGCACTTTAGTGCATCTCGTTTTAGCTTCTAAAAGTTCTAGTTAAAAAACAAATATCAAAATAAAAATAACAAATAAATAAAAATTCTCAATTCCACAAAACACAAACTGTTATACGTAACAACATAAAACATCAAAAGAAAAAATCTTAAAATTGGAATTTGAAACTTGATAATTATTTGTGTTTTATAATTTGCTTTTTGGTGCTTCTAAACGAATTTTATTCGTAGCCAAACCTATGGACTTGCAGTCCATAGTGGTTTAGTTTAATCTCTTTGGGTTAATTCCCCGTCCCTGGTACTTTGAAAGCGCCAGGCACGTTAGGTATAAATTAAAATTTAATATTATCAGGGTCAGGACCATAGCGAAAGTTTTTATCCAAGCCATTAATTATATTCATATCTTCATCAGCAAGTTCAAAATCAAAAATATTTGAATTATCAATAATTCTTTGTTGGTTAATAGATTTAGGAATTGTGACTATTCCTCTTTGAAGATTCCAACGTAATGTAATTTGTACTTCTGTCTTATTATGTTTTTTTGCAAGATTTTTTATTTCTTCCACTTCAAATATTTTGCCTTGCATTAAAGGACTCCAAGCTTCAACTTGAATTTTATTTTCTTTACAAAAGTCTATAAGTTTTGGCGAAGTTAAATAGGGATGAAACTCTATTTGGTTCACAGCTGGAACAACCTTTGCGATTTTTAATAATTCTTCTAAATGATGAAGCATAAAATTACTAACTCCAATGGCTTTGATGCGTCCTTCTGCATATAGCTTTTCTAAAGCTTTCCAACTATCTGCAAATGTATCTTTTTTATACCAATGAATTAAATATAAATCTAAATAATCTAATTGTAATTTTTTCAGACTAACATCAAATGCCTTTAGAGTTTTAACATAACCTTGGTCGAAGTTCCATAACTTTGATGTAATAAACAATTCACTTCTCTTAATGCTAGAATCCTTAATAGCACTTCCAACTCCAACTTCGTTTTGATAAATTGCTGCTGTATCAATGCTTCTATAGCCTGCATCGATTGCAAACCTTACTGCATTTTCTACCTCACTTCCATTATCAGCTTGCCAAACACCAAGCCCCAGCCAAGGCATTTTTATTCCGTTATTCAATTCTGTTCGGTCGTCAATTTTGGTTATACCCATTTTGTTTATTCTCTCATTAAACCAAATTGTGTAAAATGATGCGTAAAGTGTTTGTTGTGAAAAGTAATCCACTCACCTTTTTCCAAAGGACCAAAAGTTACGTTCATTGGCTTTGCACTTGGTTCGTCTTCGTAGTAATTATAAAAATTACTTAATTCCATAATTAATTTTTCCTTTGCTTCATTCAAATCTTTATGTTTAAGTGGTTTCAATCCCTCTCCAATTATTGTATTTACAAATCCTTTGGGAAGCGGTCTTTCACTTAACAGAAATCTTTTTAGAATAGGATATCTTTCTTCGGAGTTCATACACTTATCAAAAACTTTTTTTCCATTACTTGATTGTACCGCCAAAATTAAATGTTCAACCATATGTTGGGCTGTCATTTCCCCCCACAATGGCTTTGAGTCGCTTAATAATTTATCTAAATACTCAGCAAAGTCTAAAAAGTCTTTCATAAGTTATCCTCTAAGTTTGTCTAAAAGACTGTTTATACCTTTAGCTTCTTTTTGCTTTAAGTTTTTAAAAACCACTTTAAATTCATCGTCAATAAAATCTAATTTACTCAAAGCTCTTAAACCTTGTTGAGAAATAGAAACGTCCACTCTTCTTCTGTCAGCACTACAAGTATTTCTTTTAACAAGTTTTTTTTCTATTAGCCGGTCAACTAACCTTGAAGCGTCCGGAGTTTTGTCTAGCATTCTTTCTTTTAACAAACTTATTGTTGAAGCTTTTGGGTGTTGTCCTCGTAGTATTCGTAAAACGTTATATTGAGAAAGCGTAAGCGAATGTTTTTTTAGCAGTTTCAGATATTTACTAAATAACCAGCCGTGAGTATATAAAATATTCACGGCTAATTTTTGATGCTCATTCTTAAACTTTTTTTGATTTATCTCTTCTTCTAATTTTGGCATTATAGTTTTTTAAGTTCGGCGTTCACACTTATTTCTATATCATCACCAACAACCATCCCTCCGGCTTCCATCAATTTGTTAAACTTCAAGCCAAAGTCAAATCTATTAATTGTTCCGCTAATTTTAAATCCGGCTTTTGTGTTTCCCCAAGGATCTTTAATAGTTCCGTTATATTTTAGATCTAATTCAACTTCTTTAGTTATATCTCTAATTGTTAAATCTCCAACCAACTTATATTTTTTACCTTTTATTTTTGTTAATGATTTACTTTTGAAAATCATTTTAGGAAATTTTTCTGCATTGAAAAAGTCATCTGCCTTTAAGTGTTTGTCTCTATCGGCATTATCTGTGTCTATACTATTTATATCAACACTAAACTCTACAGTACTTCCCTCAAAGTTTTCTTTTTTTGAAGTTACTGTTCCCTCAAAATTTTTGAAGTTACCTTCTACTTCTGAGATAATTAAATGAGTTACACTAAAACTCACATTTGAGTGCGAAGCATCGAACGCCCAGTTTGTTTGTGCAAAATTACTAACTAAAGCCATTATAAAAAAAAGACCTATATGTTTTATAGTTTTCACTATTTTCTCCTTTATTAAATTATTAAAATGAAACCACAATATATGTTATAACATTAAATGTTGCAACATATATTATTTTAGTTGACTAGAATTAAAAAAGAACTTGGTTTGAAGTTTTATTTGTTACTAAGTTTATGTTGTTCTTTCTTTGTAAGATTAGCAACAACTAGTTTATAGGAAGTGTCTAACCATTCATATAATAGTTCTTCGGGAATTGTTCCATCCATTATTACATTGCTCCAATGCTTTTTGCTAAAGTATGATGGCTCTTGCATAGCAGAATGTTCTGCTCTTAATTCATCGATGGTTTCTGGTTTACACTTGACACTAAAACTTGAGAAAGTATTTATGTCAGTTGCTGTAAACATTTTTCCAAGTACTTTAAAAACTAAGACATTTGGAAGTTTAGGAAAGGGAATTGATTCAGTTGCTTCTTTTTTAGATAAGCAATATATTCTGTATTCTTCAATATTCATATAGAAAGTAAGTAATAGATTGCTTGCAATCTATGTTACTGTTTCTCTGTAATTATAGAACCAGTAAGTCTCGCAAGTTCTGTGTTGGTTTCTTTAAGACTATAAACTGCATTAAGTCTTCTTGTAGAAGCGTTTAAATATACTATTTGAATGTCTCTATAATTAAAAGAATTTATTGCACCGCTTTTATATTTTTCTTCAGCAATTTCAAAATTCAGTTTCGCTGCTTCTACGTTTTCTTCTGTTACACTTAGTATTTCTTTTCTGATGTTATAAAGTTCTAGTTGCTGAATTAATGTGTTAGAAAGTTTGTGTTCCATTTCTTCAACTTGAATTTTACTTATCTCGTGTTGAATTTTTGCAATTTCAATTGCACGTTTTGTGTTAAATCCATTAAAAATATTTAAGCTAATTGAAAGGTTCGCATAGTAATCATAGGCATCACTTGTTGATGAAGGGAAATCATCTATAGTTTGTTTTCTCGTAGATTGATCATAACCTGAATTAAGAATTAGTTTTGGAAACATTGAACTGCGGGCAATTGCAATTTCTCTATCTTTTATTATTGCATTTATATACTGGTTTTTAAGAGTCTTATTATTTGCCAACATTTTTTGTTTTAAGTCTTCAAACTCATACTCTATAAACTCAACATCAAAGTTTTCAGAAAACACATATTTCACATCTTTCTTTTCACCCATTAATAAATTTAGCCTTCTAACAGAATTTTCAACAGAAAGTTTTTGTGAAAGAAAATTTGCTTTATCTTCTAACCAAGAATTTTTTGCTTGCAAAACTTGAAATGTAACACTGCCTCCAATCTCTTTACTCAACAATTCTCTGTCGTATCTATCTTTGGAAAGTTTGTTCACTTGCTCAAACACTTTTAGTTTTTCATCTTCTAACAAAACATTGTAGTATGAAAGTATGATTGCCTGAATTGTATTCTCAATTACAAGTGCTGTATTTCCTTCCGAAAGTTTATAAAAATCTTCCAACCGATATTTATTTTGAAAAATTGCAAATCCGTTAAACAGTACCCAATTTAACTGAGCATAAGGAGCAAGAGTTTGAGACTTAATATCATTTGCTTCTGTGTGGTCAAATCTATTTCTATAACCAACACCAATATCTATTGATGGAAACCGACCAACAGTTCCCCACGAATTATTTTCATCTGCAATTTGTTGAGATAGTTTAATAATTTTTATGTCATAATTATTTTTAAGTCCTAACTCTATTGCTTCAGATAAACTTAATTGATTTTGAGAAAAAGCTACAGTAGTAATTAGTGTAGCTAATAGAAATATTAATTTTTTCATAAATGTATTTTATATCCTGGTTTAAATTTTTAATATGGTCTGTCATTCCAGTTGTCTTTTGTGCCGGAATCTATTAGTCTTAGAGATTCCGGTCTTCCAAAAAAACTGGAAACCGGAATGACATTTTCTTATTGTTTTTTGTTTTATCTTTCTCGTTTTATTTATCTCGGCGTAGTTGTTTTTACGAAGCCGGACGTTCCTAATCAATAGAAATTTTATTATTTATTAATACTGGCTCCAATTCTTCTGCCGTATAATTTTGACTACCCAGTTTGTTTTTTATCCAAACACGCATATCACTTAAAGTTAAAATTAGAACAGGGAAAAATATTAGTATAAATCCTGTTCCAACTAAAACTCCATAAGCTAAAGATATTGCCATTGGAATTAAAAATTGTGCTTGAAAACTTGTTTCCAAAATTATTGGAAACAAACCAACAACAGTTGTAATTGTAGTTAACATAATTGCACGAAACCTTGATATACCGGCATCATACGTTGCTTCAATCACAGTCATTCCACTTAGTACATTTGAATTATACTTTGACAAAAACACGACGGCATCATTTATAATTACTCCGGAGAGCGCCACCATTCCCCAGGCACTTAATATAGAAACCGGATGTCCGTGAATCCAATGTCCCCAAGATGAGCCAAGAAATGCAAGTGGAATCATCATTAAAATAATCGATGCGTGTGAAACTGATTTGAAGTGAATAATCAAAATCAGTATAATAACTGCAAAGGCAATGCTAAAATATTTTTTCATATCTTCAACAGTTTCATTCCCAGACTTTTGTTGACCTTGATAAGCTATCCTAATTCCTGGAAAGTTCGCTTTCATCTCAGCAATTATTTCATCATCTATTCTTTTTAATATTGGTGGTACTGGTTCGTAAGGGTCTTGCAAGTCTGACTCAACTCTTACTTCTCTTGAACCATTATATCTTTGGATATTTACCGGACCTCTTTCAAGCGCATAACTAACAAGTTCGGAAAGTGGATAGTCTCCACGTGGAGTTTTAATTTTCATTTTTTCAAGTTGACCTAAATTCAGCCTGCCTTGTTTCGGGTAACGAACCCAAACTCTAATTTCATCTTTTCCTTGCTGAAGTCTTTGTGCTTGTCCACCAAAAAAACCTTGTCTTATTTGATTACTTATTTCGCTTTGTGTAAGCCCTAAAAAGTATGCTTGCTGTTTTAATTTTAATCTAACCTCTTGTTTTCCTTCTGCCTTATTTGTTGTTAAGTTTTTCAACTCGGAGATTTTTTGTAATCTATCCATCATAAAAAGTTTTGCGTGTTCTAACTCCTCAAGGTCTTTGCTTAGCAAGCTTATAGATAGTGGTTTTCCCCATCGGTTCATTCCACCAACTGTAAATTTTTGAGCTTCAGGAATTTTACCTATAGCCTTGCGAACTCTTGCTGCAATTTCAAATGTAGAAAGAGGTGCACCTTCCATATCTCTCATCAATACTGTAATGTTACCAGCGTGTGTTCCGGTTTCTTGTCCGTTAAACGAAGAACCCATAGACTTAAATGTATATGTAATAAATTTGTTAGTATCTGAAAATTCTTCTTGTAATTCTTTATCAACTTCTAATATTTTTTGGTCAAACAAATCAAGATATTTCATTGTTTGTTTTTCCCCTGCTCCTGGAGTAAAAGCAACATCAACAGCAAAAAAATCGAAGGCTATTGCAGGAAAAAAAGTAGTTTTAATTATTGTACCTTGAACCATTCCCATTGTAATAAAAACTAATGCGATAGGAACAGTTACCACTATCCATCTCCAACGAATTATTTCTTTTAAAACTGTGCTGTAAAGTTTATCCCTCATAAAGTGGATAAGACCTTCTAGTTTTTTTCTAATTGTAGATTCTTTTTTATTATCTCTTCTTCGCAAAACACTTGTGCTTGCTAGGTGAGAAGGTAGAACAAGAAAAGCTTCAACCAACGAAAACCCTAAACTAACAACAACGATAAAAGCCATATCGTAAAGCATTTCCATTCTTCCAGTAAGAAACAAAAGTGGAGAAAAGGCAACCATAGTAGTGGTTACAGAAGTTACAACTGCAGGCATCACTTCCATAGTCCCATCAACAGCTGCTCTACGTGGACTCTTCCCTTTTTCGAAATGAGTAAAAATATTTTCCCCAATTACAATTCCATCATCAACCAAAATTCCAATTACCAAAATCATCCCGAACAACGAAATCATATTAATGGTTACACCTGTTAAGCTTGCTATCACAAACATTGCTAAAAATGAAGCCGGAATTCCCCAAGCAACCCAAAGAGATAACCTAAAACTTAAGAACAAAGCCAACGAAACAATAACTAACAATAATCCAAGTCCGCCATTGTTTATTAGTAAGCTCAGGCGACTGTTAAGCATTGTCATAAAATTAAATGTTATTGAAAGTTCTGCTCCCTTGTGAGTTTCGTTAAACTCTTTTGTGTATTTTTCTAAGTAAGTTGCAATTTCTTCCAAGTCCTCATCAGCTAATTTTGAGATATTAAAAAAGATTGCTGATTTACCATTCATAAAAACTTTGTTCGGTACATCAGAAAATTTCATCTTTACATTTGCAACATCTCTTATACGAAGATAGCTACCGTCTTGGTTAGCTCTAACAATAATATCTCCAATAACTCCGGGGTTCACACTTCGGTTTCTTGAACGTATTATTAGCTCTTCATCATCGGATCTAATTATACCCGCGGAAATATCTCGGTTGTTCATTGTAATTGCTCGTGATATTTGATCGAAGGTTAAGTTATATCTTAAAAGATTTTCTTCAGTAATTTCAACAGAAATTTCTAGTGGAGGGAAACCACTTATATTCACTTGCGAAACAATACCGGAGGATAAAAAATCTTCTTCAATTTCTTGAGCATATTTTTTTAGAGTAACTAAATCAATGTCTCCAGCCAAACCTAGGTTTGCTGCTCTAGTTGTTTCTCTTCTTTTAAAAATTATAGGTCGCTCAGCGTCAACCGGAAAAGAACTTATTCCATCAATAGCATTTTTAATCTCTACCATTACATCGTCAAGATTGTAATCGGTCATTGTTTCAATTCTTACCGTTGCAAAGTTTTCTGATGAAGTTGATGTGAATTCTTTTACTCCAACAATTCCCCTTATTGCTTCTTCAATTCTTGTAGTAACTCCTTCTTCCATTTCTTTTGGAGAAGCTCCTGGATATGCCACAGAAACAGAAATAAAGTGAGAAGCCCTTTGGGGGAAAAAAGATTTCTTCATTGATAAAAGACTAAAAGTTCCTGCAATAACAATTACGGCAATCACAATGTTTGCATAGAATGGATATTTTACAAATGTTGTTAATAATTTTCTCATAAAAATATTTTCTCTGTTTTAATTTTTTTTAAGAAACTAAAGTTTATAACAATTAGCAAGCAAGTATTCTCTCTCCCTCGACTCCGCTCGGGATGACATTTGTTTTTTACTCCCAATAGTCATGCTGAGCGGAGTCGAAGTATGGCGTCAGTCAACCACAAAAACTTAACTCCGCACGTCCACTAAACAGATTTGTTATGCAAGTGCTTCATTTATTTCTGTTGTGTTTCTTTGCCAATCTTTCGTTGCCACGTTTATAGTTGCCAGTTAAACGAGCCATTAGTTGTTGTTGCTCATCAGGTGTAGAAACCTCAACACTCTCCTTAAATTTCATTGCTCTATTATTACGAAGTATAGTAGCTTTTCTTCCAAAATGATTAATTATAATTTCACTTTCCTTTGTTTCTATAAAAGTAAATCCTAAATCTTTGGAATGTTCTTTTTTCATTTTTACTTAACTTATTTTTACTTTGTCATATTGAAGGAGTTCGTTGTTTGAACGACTGAAATATCTCGAACTGTAATGGTTATGAGATTCTTCATTTCAATAAAAATATCTTCATTCAGAATGACGGATTCAAAAACACAATGATTATTTTTTATTAACTCACTTCAATAATTTTACTTTTGTATTTGTGCTTGCATTTATTAATGGCTCAACAACTATATTTAAATTTTCTTCCAAACCATTAAAGAAAAGAGTTTCTTCTGTTCGCTTTACTACATTAACATTCTTTTTTATTAGCAAGCTATCTTTAACAACAAAAACTTCGTCTGAATTAAAAACTGCTTTTCTTGGAATTTCCATTACATCATTGAGTTTCAAATTATTAAAAACCGCTGTTAAATATTGCCCCTTATATATTGGGTTGGATTGTTTTGAGTATAGCTTTACAAAAACACTTACCGATTGAGTCTGGGGATCAATATCTTTTGCTTTTCTTATAATAGTTCCTTTCCATTGTTGCGAACCATTATCGTTTTTAACCAAAACTTTATCGCCAATCTTTACCCACTTAGCTTCTGCAATTTCTAACGGAACTTCTAATTCCAAATTGCTGGTATTTATAATTTTGCCAAGCATTGCTCCGGGGTTTGCAATTGCACCAACCTCAACATTTGCTTGAATTATGGAACCACTAAATGGAGCATAAATTGAATGTTTGTAATATCTATTTTCTTCACTTTTAATTGAATAGTATTCACTTAAAATATTTCTACTAGCAAGAAAAACTTTTTCTTTGGTTGATTTAATTTCAGGAAGATCAGGCAAGTCCTCATCTATATTAATACTTTCAAAAAAACTTAACCAACTATTATAATTTTCTGAATAGTCAATTTTATAATCCGGTAATATTCCAGCTAACCTATTTAAGAAAGAACTCTTCTTTGCCTTCAAACTTAAGCCAGCTTGGTAGTCTTCAATTTTAATTAATAAATCTCCTTTTCTAAAAGACTGACCTTTTTTAAAAGGAACATTTCCTTGCTCAATTTTTCCAATTACTTCCGCACTTATTGTTATTTCAGATTGAGAATAAACTCTACCCGAAGCGGTTAACTCAGTTGTTAGGTTAGAATAATTTATTGGAATTGCTTTAACATACCTTACATTTTCTTTACTCGGAATTTTTGTTGGAGATTTTTTAAGTCCTCCTAAATATTTCATTGAGAAAAATGAGAAAAGAACTATTGCAAGTCCAGATAAAATTATAATATACTTACGGTTTTTCATATTTACTTCCATCTTCTTTTATTGTTATTTATAAATTCTAATAAATCTGTTCCAGTTAAATTTAAATTAATTTTTGATAAAACTTCTTTGAAATTTTCAAGGTCTTTCTTTTTAATTCCATCAAAGGCTTCATCTAAGCTTTGTAAAGCTACTGTTTTTAATTTTGGAATTATTTTTTTTCCTTGGTTGGTTAAATATATTCGCTTAACTCTTCTGTCTTTTTGGTCAGGTTTTCTTTCAACAAGATTTCTTTTTACCAAGCCATCTAAAACTTTTGTTATGCTAACTTTATCTCTAAGAGTTTTTTCCGCAAAATAGCTTTGTGTTTCGCCTTCTTCGTGAAACAAACAAATAAGAAAAGACCATTGTTCTTTAGTAATATCGTAACCAGCGGTTTGAAAATTTCTGTTAAGCTGCCGTAACAAAACCATACTAGCGTTTGATAGTAAAAACCCAAGAGTTCCATCTATTTTGTTTTTTGCCATTAGTTGCAAGGTTAATTGTTAACTGGTTAACTATTATAAATGTAAAGCTATTATAATTTTATTTTATTAACAAGATATTATTTTGAATGTTCATTTTTATAATTTAGTTTTCGCCTTATAAAAAACTTATGAAAACACTTCTTCTTATAACAACTATATCAATTGGAATATTTTTTCCATTTGCTCATTCTTATTCTTTTCTAATTAAATATTTATTAATGATAATGCTGTTTTTTTCATTTCTTAATATGGAAGTTAAGGTAAAGAGTTTTACCAAAAACCATATTGCTTTGCTGGCATTAAATATTTTAATTCCTATTTCATCTTTTTTTATTATCAAAAACTATAATTTAGAATTAGCACAAGTTGTGTTTATTACTACAATTGCTCCAACAGCAATAGCTTCGCCAGTAATTATAAGTTTGCTTAAGGGGAAAGTTGAGTTTGTTGTAATTTCAATTTTAATTACAAACTTTAGCATTGCATTCTTATTACCTTTTATATTGCCTTCAATTCTCGGAAGCTCTTCCACTATTTCTGTGTTTGATATACTTCCCCCAGTATCAGTCGTGTTTTTGCTTCCTTATGCTTTGGCTAAAACAGTAAAGTTGTTTATTCCCAAACTTAAAAAATCACTAATGAACCTTAACAAATATATGTTTTACATTTTAATTGTTAACATTAATCTTGGAACATCTAACGCAAGCTATTATGTTAGGCAAGAGATGAGTTTTTCAAATCCAATAATTTATCAAATTGCTATTGCTTCTTTTGTCTTTTGTTTGCTATATTTTTACTTGGGTCGGTTAGTTGCTCCAAAAAACTTAAGGGTTGAAGGTGGACAATCTTTAGGACAAAAGAATAATGGTTTTTCTCTTTGGATAGCTCTTGCATTTATCAGTCCACTAGCAGTTCTTGGACCTGTGTTTTATATTTTGTTTCAAAACATATATGTTTCATGGCAATTGCACAAACAAAGTAAAAAATAATATTTTTATAAAGGAAGGTTATATATGACTTTACAGAAAAACAAAAATCCGTTACATGGAGTTACTTTAGAACAGATATTAAACAATCTAGTTGAATTCTATGGATGGGGAAAGTTAGGAGAACACATTAGCATTAATTGTTTTAATAGTAATCCTTCTATTAAATCTTGTCTTAAATTTCTTAGAAAAACTCCTTGGGCAAGAGAAAAGGTTGAAGGTTTTTATCTTAATTACGGAAACCCTCCGTGGAAAAACGACTGATCTAATTCAAAATTTAAAATAAAAATCCAAACAAATAACTTGTTCGGATTTTTTACATTATACTTAAGATCTATCTTTTCTTATACAGCTATTGGCTTCTTAATACCTTCCAAGTACTCAACTGCACTTAGTGCGGCAATTGTTCCATCGCTAACAGCTGTAGTAACTTGTCTATATCTTTTTTCTCTCGAATCTCCAGCGGCAAAAACACCTTCAATATTTGTCTTCATGTTTTCATCTGTTACAATTTCATTTCTTTCATTTAACTCAACTAAGTCTTTTACTTTTTCGGTACTTGGAACATATCCAATAAGTATAAACGTTCCATCAATCTTTTTTTCATACAGATCACATGTTCGCATGTTTTTTATTGTAACACTTTCTAATGAATTTTCTCCATGAAATTCTTGAATTTCGGATTCCATTAAAAAATTTATTTTAGGATTTGCCTTTGCTTCGCTAATTGCACTTTCAAATGCTTGGAAGTGATCGAACTGATGAACAACAGTTACCGAGCTTGCATATTTTGTTAACGAAACAGCTTCTTCTAAAGCAGAGTTTCCACCACCAACAACAATAATATCTTTATCTTGAAAAAAATCTCCATCGCAAGTTGCACAGTATGAAATTCCCATACCTTTAAATTTGTCTTCTCCCGGAACGCCTATGGTTCTTGATCTTCCTCCGGTTGCCAAAACAATAGCACTCGCTTTGTAAACATCTTTTCCATTTACTTCTACAGTTTTTTCATCGCCACTTATATTTAATGATGTAATTTTAACATTTGCCTTTACAGTACATCCAAACGATAGTGCTTGTTTCTTCATTATGTTAGAAAGTTGATATCCATTTATACTTTCAACTCCTGGATAATTTGCAATCTCGTGAGTTAAAACCATTTGTCCGCCAGCTGTACCTTCGTTTAGTACTAATGTTTTAACTTTTGCTCTTGATAGGTAGATGCCTGCAGTTAAACCTGCAGGTCCTCCACCAATAACAATTACATCATAAGTGTTTTCTATATTAGAATTTTCCATTTTATTTCGCAAACTCACTCTTTAGTATTTCTGTTACTTGATCCATACTTTGAATACTAGTAGTTGCTTTTGCAACTTTGCCATCTTTATAATAAACAGTAAATGGTAAGCCGGCAAAGCCTTGGCACTCAGGTAAGTTTCTAATCACTCCAGCTTCTGGGCTATCAAATGCCATATCATAAAATTTTACATGAGAATATTCGCCTTGTATCTCATCCATAACGTCATAAACTGGAACACACATTGGCCCCATTCTTCCGCAACAAACCATTACGTTTTCATTACTATTTATAATTTCTTCTAATTCAGAAGCTGTACTTATGTGTGCTAAGGGTGATGATAAAATCATTTCGTTTCCTTTTTTGATTTATAATTATTTTCAATACGTGTGATGCAAGTTCTTTGAGATGGATTCATAAACGGTTAACACTAGTGGCATTTGTCAAAGGTTAAAGTTTCTAAAAGTAGGTTTCTTAATTTGATATGGAACTATAGATTTATAACTTAGTATAATCTGTTATTGCTCACATTAAATCATTTATGAAAACACCTGTTGTTAGAAAAAAGAATTCTTTTGAGTTTGCTTTTATTTTAGCTGTTATTTTAGCTGTTATTCTCTATTTACTGCTTTATGTTTTGGGGAGAGAAATTTATTTGAATTATGAATTAAATTCTTCAGAGCAATATGTTTCTCTAGATTACAACACTTTTGAAAAGTTAAAGCCAAAAAAGGTTAGTCACCCTAGAAAGGAAGTACAAACAAAAAAGAATAATCAGAAAGAAGTGTTATCTAAAAAGAAAAAACTTTTTAAAGAACCATACTTTGAAACAAATATAAATACTATAGAGAAAATTGACTCTTCAATTCATCCTACCAACCAATTCGATTCATCCAAAACATTTGATAGTTTTATTGCGAACAACCCAAATTTAATAGCACTAAAAATTGCCCTTAAAAGAAATATAGATAATGGAGTTATTACAAAAACTGAAGCTGAAATTACAGAAGGAAGAATAAAAAAAGCTATGTTTGATTATTACAAAGCAAAATACCCTACTCCACCGTATAAGTTTGGCGAACTAGGAACAGGGAATTTAATTAATATTCCTATTGATGATGTGATAGAATTATTTAAATAACTTAAAACTAAGACATATAATTATTAACCATCGTTTAACTTTCGTTGTTGTAACTACAACAACCTTTTTTCAAAAGCTTCATCTATTATTGATTTGGATAATTGGCATACTTTTACTAACTTATAAATATAAAAGGTTTCGGGGTGTATATTTGGTCGATTATCTTTTCTAGTTTCTTCACCAGTCCAATTGCTGAATTCATTTATTGAAAAATATGTGTCGAGCATATTCCCCTTCCGATTATTTTATACATCTAGATTAATCTTATAGGAGTTACAAAAATGAAATATTTTAACGTAAGAAAGTTTTTTGTTTTTGCTTGCCTTGTTTTTCTCTTGTTGCTTTCCAACTGTTCTGAAGATGCACCAACCAAACCGGAAGAAAAAAAAGATGATGCCTCGGCAACTCAAACTATAGATGCAAGCGGCGGAACAATTGAAACTGAAGATTTTAAATTAGAAGTTCCTCCTGGTGCATTTGGTAATGGAGTTGAGCTTAAATTATTCGAAGTTAATAACAATACCGCTGATGCAAACTCTGTTACAAAAGCCTACCAGCTAAAAGGACTACCGGATGAAATTACGAAACCAATAAAATTAGGTGTTAAGTACAGCGGCACTCTTAAAAATGAAAGTTTTATACGTGTTAAACAAAAATTTCTTTTTGAGGAAACTGGTGATACAATAAACACTTCTAATCTTATTCCAGCTATTGATTCATCTGGATTTATTTGGACTTCTTTGCCATTACGTTCTAGTAATAGATTGTCTAAAGAAAACTCAATTAATTTTTTTGTTGATTTTACAGAATTTTTTGGAGTAAGCGATTTTACAACAAAAACTTCATCTCATTTCTCTCTTACTTTACCTACAGAAGATGTTTCAAAAAATACTTTGTTACTAGAGTTTTTAGAAAACAATTATACTAAAATAAAAAATAATTTGGGATTAGATTTTTCTGATAGATGGTGGAGCTGGCCAATTAAGGTTGTTTCTGTTGATGTAAAAGAAAATGCTTCTTTTCTTTATTTAGTTAGGACATTTAATACAAGTCAAAGTTTTACATCATCAGCTTTTACAAATGAATTTGGGATCGATAAGATTTTACTAAACCAAATTGACTTCAACAAAACCATTGTTGAATTAGGTAAAGATCTTTTGAATTTGGATATGTCAATTCGTTTTGACACCTATCCGAATAGTTGGGTTAGAGGAGCTATATATGCTTGGTCTGAAGAATTGTTTACAGAAGACCAGAATTTTATCTCTCCAGAAAAATTTTCACCAAACGCCATGCTGCCTCTTAATATTGGTATGGCTCAAGAAGAAACTCTATCTCAGTCGAATTTGGATCATGGAGATGGTATGTCTTCTGTAATAAAATATTTGGTTGACGATGAATTAAAGTTTGGAAAAGAGGGTATTAAAAAAACATTGGAATCAATTCAAGGTGGGGCCAATCCTGTTACGGCTTTAATTAACAATGTAAACTCTCTTAAAGCAGAGTGGCTGCTTGATTTTTTTAGTAAATATGTTGGTGGCAAAATCTATAATGTTCCGGCAAGTGCTTTTCTTGATAAGTTAAATGGAGTTTGGGATATTAAAAGTGATGCCGACACTTTAATGGAGTTCAAACCTACAAATGCAGGTGTTGGGAAAATGCCAGATCTTTCTGCACAATTATTTTTGGTCAATTTAAAAAACTCGGGAATAGATGCTTCAAAAGACCTGACTATTGATGTTGAAGGTGATGTAAATAGCGATGGATATAGTACCATTATTTTTGGATATAAAAATGAAAAGTTAGAACATTTAATTCAAGGATATGCAAGTGAATCAATTTTGGAAATTCCAAGCCTAAAAAATAGTGGTTATACACAATTCTTAATTGTTGTAATAAATAGTAACGGTGTTCCTCCATACGATAGTGAATCTAATGCATACTTAACGTTAAAAGTTGAAGGAGATAGTAGTGACAAAAATGATGAGGTACTTAAATCTAATAAATGTTTTGTTTGGGTTAACTTAACTGGTCATTATAGAAAAGATGATGGTCTTGGTGGTGTTTCCGAAAGTGAAGACCTCACTTTATTTCAAAGCTCTGGAGCTGTTGGCAGTTTCAATGGAAATGTATTTGTTGGAACTTATGATGACTCTACTTCTCTAGGTAAATTTGTTGGAACTATTACAGTTACATTAAACGAAGATCTAGACAAAGTTAGTAGCGTGCTTTGGTCGCAAGAACAGACCAACATTTATACAAGCCAAGCCACCATTAGAAACACAACAATGGGTGGTGTTAATATTCCAATATCTACGAACCCAAATCTTTTTCAAGTGATAGGTAATCAAACTTGTTCCCACTTAACCGACGAAGTAGCTTTCAAAAGAATTACATCTAATGGAGTAAATGATCAAACAAGAACCTTGATAAGTTACAAGTGCGGAGTTCATAGTTACATTAAGGTTACTTTTGGTAAGGAGTAATTATTCGCTTCGTCATTTATTAAACTGAAGAATTTAAAAGTTCTTTATCATGAGCTACTATACAACTATTGTTGGGTAATTCATTTTTAAATACGAAGTAAAATTTCTAAAGTTCTAAACATTTTTTCTTAAATTTGATACTATAAAGTATTTGTAATAATAAATTTTAAGGAAAAATTATGAAGAGGATAGTAATGATGTTGCTCAGTAGCCTATTAGTTTTAACTTCGTGTAATACAGATGAAAACTTAATTACGGATAAGCAATCAAATCCGTTTTTAGTTGAATGGAACACACCTTTTGGAACGCCACCTTTTGATAAAATAAAAACCGAACATTATCTCCCCGCTTTTACCGAAGCGATAAATAATTACAAAAAAGAAATTGACGAAATAGCTAACAGCAAAAGTGAAGCTACTTTTGAAAATACAATTAATGCATTAGAGTATAGTGGGGATTTGTATAAAAAAGTGAGTAGAGTTTTTAACTCAATGACAGGAGCTATGAATAATGATGAACTTCAAAAAATTTCTAAAGAAATGGAACCTAAGTTTGCAAAATTAAATGACGATATTAATCTAAACACAAAATTATTTTCACGAGTAAAAACTATTTATGATATAAGAAAAACTTTGAGTTTAACAACAGAACAAAACAAGGTTTTGGAAAATTATTATAAAGAGTTTATTAGAGGAGGAGTTAACTTAGAAGAGAATGAAAAAGAAGAGTTTAGAAAGATAAACGAAGAAATTTCCTTGCTATCATTGAAGTTTGGAGAAAACGTTTTAAATGAAACAAATAAATTTGAACTTGTAATTGATAAAAAAGAAGACCTTGCTCGGATTACCAGAAGGCATAATAAGTGGAGCATCCCAAGCAGCAAAGGAAAAAGGATATAGTGACAAATGGATTTTTACAATTCACAAACCAAGTATGCTTCCCTTCTTACAATATTCTACTAAACGTAATTTAAGGGAAAAAATTTACAAAGCCTACTATATGAAAGGTAATAATAATGATTCATTTGATAATAAAAGTATTGCGTTAAAAGTTTCATCGTTAAGATTAAGACGTGCAAATATTTTGGGTTATAAAAATCATGCTGAATTTGTTCTAGAAGAACAGATGGCGGCAAAACCTGAAAAGGTAACGAGTCTATTAAAAAAACTTTGGACTCCCGCACTTAAGCGAGCAAAATCTGAACTAAAAGAAATGCAACAACTAATTGCTGATGAAGGAAATAACTTTAACCTTAAATCTTGGGACTGGTGGTTTTATGCTGAGAAACTAAAGAAGGCTAAATACAATTTAGATGAAGAAGAACTTCGTCCATACTTCCAAGTTGAGAATGTAATTAGTGGAGTGTTTGGTTTGGCAACTAAACTTTGGGGAATTCAATTTGAAGAGAGAAATGACATTCAAAAGTATCATCCCGAAGTAAAAGTTTTTGAGGTAAAAGAGAAAGATGGAAAACATATTGGAATTCTATATACCGACTATTTTCCACGAGCAAGTAAGAGAAGTGGAGCTTGGATGGATGAGTTTAGAAGACAATATAAAAAAGATGGAAAAATGATTACTCCAATTATTTATAACGTTGGAAATTTTTCAAAACCAAGTGGAGATAAACCTGCACTTTTAAGCTTAGATGAAGTTCGTACTTTATTTCATGAATTTGGTCATGCTTTGCACGGATTACTTTCAAACTGTACTTACGAATCTGTTGCTGGAACCAAAACACCAAGAGACTTTGTAGAGTTTCCATCGCAAGTTTTGGAAAACTGGGCTTTGCACCCTGATGTACTTAAAAATTATGCAACACATTATAAAACCGGAAAAGTAATTCCTAAAAATTTAGTTGCTAAGTTAGAGAAGGCTAGTTTATTTAACCAAGGATTTGAAACAGTTGAGTATCTTGCGGCAGCAATTCTTGATATGGAGTGGCATTCAATTGATAAAGATGTTTCTAACGCAACTGAATTTGAAAATAATGCAATGAAAAAAATAGGATTGATGGAAGAAATTATTCCACGTTATAGAAGTACATATTTTAATCATATTTTTTCTGGTGAATATTCTTCTGGTTACTATAGTTATATTTGGTCAGCTGTTTTAGATGCAGATGCTTTTGATGCTTTTGTAAAAGCTGGTGATGTTTATAATCCCGAACTCGCTGTAAAATATAGAAAGTATATTTTATCTTCCGGTGGCACTGATGATTCGATGGAGCTCTATAAAAAATATAGAGGACAAGAGCCATCGCTTGAACCTTTATTGCAAAGAAGAGGATTAAAATAAGATAAAAGGTTTATTATGAAAAAATACTTATTAAGCATTTTATTTTTTACGACCATAATGTTTGGACAAAATCAAGATGTCTTGTTTAATAAATTTACCTCAAAACTTTATGAAGTCAATGGATATAAAATAAATGTTGAAGTTTTGGGAAAAGGCAAACCAATTGTGTTTTTACCTGGTGGTCCTGGAAACTCTCATGATTATATGCAAGGTAACTTCGGTCAATATTATAAAACTAACAAAGTTATTTTTATTGATTTTTTAGGTAGAGGGTCGTCAGAGGATGCAAAAGATAAGTCCGAATATTCTATTGAAAATGATGTTGAAGTTTTAGAAAAAATAAGAAAAACTTTGGGGCTTAATAAAATATCAATAGTTGGTCACTCATACGGAGCAGTACATGCTCAGGCTTATGCAATTAAGTATCCAAAGAATTTAGATAAGTTGGTTTTAATAAATGGATTTCATAGTGGTGAAATGTGGCAGGCTAACTGTGATAGTTATAATCGTTATGCAAAAACTCATTTCCCAGAATTGTGGAGAAAAGTTGATTCGCTTAGAGTTTTAGGTTATGTTTCAAGTGATTCGGTTTTTAGTAAATTATATGGAAGATTTCCAGTAAAATATGTTTACTACCATAATACAAAGCTAAAACAAAAACTACCTTCAAAAAAGTTTCGTGGAATGAATTCTGATGTTTACTATGCTATTGTTGGACGAGATGCAGATTTTGATGTTAGTGGAAGTATGATTAATCAAGACTTTAGACGAGAATAAAAAAGTATTAAATCGCCAACGCTAATAGTTGCGGGAAGATATGATGGAGTGTCAACTCCAGAATATGCAATGCAATATAAAAAGTTTATGCCACAAGCAAAGTTTGTAATGTTTGAACAAAGTGGGCATAATCCTTACTTAGAAGAACCAGATAAATTTTATAAATTATTTGAAGAGTTTTTTGGAATGTCCTTAGAATAAAACTTGGTGCATCCTGCCAGGATCGAACCGGCACTAAGAGTCAGCTGGTTTTGGTGAATGGACATAACTAAAACCAATTACCTAGTGGCTAAGAGAATTTTAATTTTGAAAAGTAAAAAAAATAGAGCGTTGTTCCCGAACAATGATTCTCTTGTCAAAATGTTGTATTTAGCTTTTAATGATATAGCTAAAAAGTGGACTATGTCTATTAGATTGGATTTTTATTTTTTTCTCAATTACCAATTGCTTTTGAGAATAGACTAAAACCTTTTCTCAAACAAATAAAAACCCATTTACACAAAATATTTTACAGTCTCTAAAATACTATTTTAATACTAGCATTTTATGTACTTGATTAAATTCATCGGTTGTAATTTTATAGAAATATACTCCGCTTGTTAATTCGGTAGCATCAAAACTCACTTCATAATTCCCAGCTGTTTGTTTTTGGTTTACAAGCGTTGCAACTTCTTTGCCTATAACATCGTAAACCTTTAGTGTTACATTGCTAAACGACTTAGTATGTTTTTCTACATTAGGGATTGAGTATTTTATTGTTGTTGTTGGGTTGAACGGATTTGGATAATTTTGATATAGCTGATAATCTGTTGGTACAGCAAGTACTTCAGCAATTTCATTATTTACAAATTCATTTGTGCCGATAACTAACTGAAGTTTTCTTACTGTATTGGAACTAATAAAACTATACTCTTGTGATTTTTTTAATTCTTTAACTGTTTGATTTTTTTTATCAATTAACATTATAGCATATTCTTCCGGGACATCTTTTATATTTTCGAAAGATAGTTTAACTATATCTTCTATATTTGTCTTTACTTCAAAATTCCATACCTCTCCTTCTTCAAATTCCGGTCTTGCATCTTTGCTGTATGTTTTACTTATTTTATCCCAGTCATTGTGCGGAAAGTATAATGAGATATATTCACCAATCACAGGTGGTTCAGGACGGTCTTGATTATCCCAATCCTTTGATGAACCAGATACAAGTGCTACAATATTGTTATAGTCAACAGCATTTTGACAACTTGCAGAAATATTTATTTCCCATAATGATTTTGTCATTTCATTTTTTGCTTTTTTTGACAAACTGGAACTGGTTATCGCTGGATTAACTAATAACTCAGTAATATTTTCCGAATGCACCGCATAACCTTCAAAGGGTTTTAACGATTCCGTGAAAGGACTCCACGAACCAGAAAAAGATTCAATAGTAAAATTTTGACTATTTGCTAAACTTAAATTTGATAATGGAATTGGGTAGTTAAACGGGTTGCCAATAAACGTCCAGCCGGCATTTAGGGGAATTGCAAAAGGTTCATTTGTTTTAATAGATTTAGCTGGACCAGTATCTATTTTTTTATCTGCGTCTTTCACAATTAACCAATATGCAATACCAGTTTTAATTTTTAAGGTGCTTGTGTTTTCTTTATATGATTGTTCATTTCCCATCTCGAACAGTCTCCATTTTGTTTTATCGTAGCTACCTAAATCATCATCAAAAATAGATTCACTATTTTTATTCTCGATATCCAATGGAAAGGAAATTAATCGATACGCGGTTTGAACACTTCCAGATGGTTGAGCGGTTTCTTTAACAAGTCCTTCACCGTTTACTCTGACAGGCAAAATTATTACGCCAGTACTAGGTTCTCTTTTTTTATTACTTAATGAGTCTGCTGCTGTTATATAATATTCCAACCCTCTTAAAGTAACTTCGTTATTTGGTATATCTCCACTATATGTATTTCCGCTTGCTGACATATCTAAAGATTTAAAAATTATTTCCCCACCTTTACGGTAAAATAATTGTGCATTGGATACTTGTTCGTTATCTGTAATATTTGCAGTTATGGTTATTGTTTGGTTTATCTCAACAAATAATGCCGGATTATGTGTGATAGTAGGAGGTTCAACATCCTGAGTACTAACTTGAACTGAGAAGACTCCACTTGTTGGTTCTCTTATATCATTCCCAGAAGTATCTACAGCAGTTAAGTAATATTCTAAACCTTCTGTAGTAACTTCACTGCTCGGTATATCAGCACTATAAACACTTTCATTTGCTGTCATATTTATTAAGATAAAATTGACTTCCCCAATCTTACGGTAAAATAATTGTGCATTTGATACCTGCTTGTCATCTGTAATATTTGCAGAAATAGTTATTGTTTTATTTGTCTCAACAAGTAAGACCGGAGTATGTTTGATAACTGGAGCTTGAGTATCAGTATTTGTTGTATCAAAAAATAATTTGAAAATAAATCCCGACGATACATTAAATTCCCCTCCAGTTAAAATACTGTTGGGTGAAGGCTGCCCAATTGTTGAATTAAGCACAAATGCACCACCTTGTACTATACCTCCAGCACTACTTTGGACAGATGTCTGAATATCTATCTGAGCAATAACACCACCATAGATAAATAATATAAATGTAAATTGAATTACTAAATGCAACCAAATACGCTTCATTTTATTCTCCCTCGTTTATTTTTTCATTGAATTGGAATCACATCTGGTGCAGTAGTGATGATTGACGAATTTGATGATGAAACAGATACATTTCCATAAGCAGTAGGGAAATACTGTGCTGTTAAAACTGGAGCCCTTACATCAGCGCTTCCATTGTTAAGATATTTTTGAGCTTGTAGTCTATATGTATATGTACCCTCTTCTACTGTATAAACTCGCTGAACACTACAGTCATAATAATAAGTACCAACGGTAGGAAAAGAGCTCATGTAAATAAATGAGAATGAACCCAGGCTAAATGTACTTTCAGCATTCCCAATTTCATCTGCAATTTGCATATATATTCCATTGAAAGATGTTGTCCCAAATAACCGTGTTGTTCCTCTTCCTGAAACAAAAATATAACCAGATTTGGGAACTGAAATAGTAACTGTTACTAAGTCTGTATAGCTGTCTGGATTTAATATAATTGATGCTACAGAGTCTTTGAAAGCAATTCCCGATTCGTCATTTATTTTATCGGCAGATATTATATCTTCCGCAATATCATCGTTCCCAACCTCTCCATCTTGTATCATTGTTCCGGTTATTGAATTTGGAACAACTTCCTCAGCAATTAATGCATAAGCTACACTTGTAAATTGTGAGCGTGGAGTTAATGATGTTCCATTTACACTAACTTCAAGAAATCTACTACCAGAACTACTAAATAAATCTGAAGGAAACGTTGTTACACTACCCAACAATACATTAAATATTCCATTTGTTATAGTTACACTTTGTGTTTCACTCCATAGATTTGTTCCTTCTGTCTCAGCATCAAACAAGGTAAAAGTTATGCTTGCAGTATTATTTAATGGAACATTATTCTCACTAATATTACCTTGATAATTAATCAGTTGCGGAACTTGTGCTTGTAGAAAAATTGAGCTGGAAAATAGAAATATTATATAAAGTAATTTGAATGCTCTTTTTCTCATTGTATAATCTCCTTATTATTATTATAAAATAAATTATTTATTTACTTTAAGGCAAATCCGGCGGTCCGGGTAAATCACTTTCACTTGTTGGGGGAGGATCACTACCACCGCTAAGTAATAAAACAACTACTGCCACAACTGCAGCAGCTCCACCTGCTATATAATACCAAAGATTGGAACTTTTCTTTTTCTTAGAAGTTTTGGTTGTTTGAACTTCAGTTTTTATTTCAGAAGTTTTTCTTTCTTCAATTTTTTCTGTAACTAAATTTACAAATGTCGGCGGATCTTGTTCTAAATCGGGCTGATAGTTTGGTACAATATCTAATAGCTTACTTACAGCCGTTTTTGCTTCTTTAAGATAATCATTGGCTATATAAGTAAGCCCCAATAATCTGTAAGCTTTCATCTTAGAATCTTGCGATAGGTTTTCTTTACCGAGACACTGTGTAATTATTACAACAGCCTCATCAAATTGCCCTGAATCATATTTACTTTGTGCATTTGCTAATTCCTTTTCACATTCGCTTTGCGATTGAGCAATTATATTGCTAAACTTTCCTACAATTGGTGTAAATATTAAAGTCAACATTAAAAAGCATACTAGAAAAATATTGGTTACGTTTTCAATTATTTTCCACATTCGTACCTCCTTTTTGAAATGATAATAATTTATTTAATTAGTAATATTGTTCACAAATGTATTATGCCTGCGGACTGTTTTGTAATTAAGATTTATAATGTAAGGCTTTAAGAGTAGATTTAATTTAATGGAATTGAGTTTTATGATATAAATAAAATTGGTTTTCGGAATGAAATATCTCTGCAACTACAAATATCGAGATTCTTCATTTAGACAAAAAACGCCTCCATTCAGAATGACCAGTATTAACGAAGATAAACATTCGATGACAAATTCTATAATTTGAGAATCAATTTCGATAAATATTTTAAAAAATAAAAATTTCTAGTGTTATTTTTCTCTCAGTTCAAAATGTATTGGAGTTGTTGCATCCGATTCAATATTTATTTTATATTCTTCTCTCAACAATTGGTAACCATCTTTCTTTACAGTAATAGTATGTAAACCAGCTCTTAATTTTATTACCTTTGGTGTTACTTTACCAATTGACTTTCCATCAACATAGATTTGACATAGTTTTTGATTAGATGTTACTGTTAATCTAAACTGCTTATTAAAATTGATTTTAAAATCATAAAATTTATCTCTTTCAATAGCAATTCTTTTTTCCCATTTACCAAAAGTAGGATGTGTAACTTTCAATATATATGAGCCGGTAGATAATTCCAGTCCATAAGGTTTATTTGTTCCTTCAACTTTTAATTCATCATCAATATATATTGATCCAAACGGAAGAGGAAAAATATTAATAGTACCAATTGCAGAAGTCTGCTCTTGTTTTATTTCCTCTTCAATTTGCTGTTCCTCAATCTGAGCTACTATTAGTTCTAATCTTGGGGATATTGTTTTAACTTTATTCTCTTGCACAACAATTCGTTTTGAATAATCAGCATAATTTTTTTTGCTGATTTTAAGGTTATATTTTCCAGGCTTTAACTCATCATATTTATGTGGTGTAGTACCTTTAAAAATACCATTGAGCGTTATACTTGCTCCGGAAGGTCTTGAGCTTATATTAAGTCCGCCATAAATCTCTTTTGAATTTTCACTAATTACTTCTGCTGCACCTGCACTAAGCAATGAAGGCAAGCTTTGTAAAATAAAAGTAACATTATTGAGCTTACCTTTTTTAACCGCTATTGTAGTATCAATAGTTGAAAATCCTATTCTTTTAATATTCAAAACTAAGTTTGATTCTGTAACGGAAAAATTATTAATTGGAGAAATCCCAATTGAATCACCATTTATAAATACAGTTGCATATTCAGGTATTGTACTTACAGAAATTTTTGTTATAATCGGTATTTTTAAATGCTCATCTCGATTTGAATTATCAGTTAAATTATTTAAAATTCCAGTAAACAATAATATTAGAAGAACTATTACTGCACTTATTAATGCCAAAAAGATTGGCTGCTTATAAATCGGTTTTATTTCTATTGACTTAGTTCTTTTTCCTTTTGTTTTTTTTTCTTCATATTCATTAAATGCTTTTAACATTTCATCAGCACTTTGGTAACGTTTATTAGGATCGTTTGAAATAGCTTTTTGAATTATTTTTCCTAATTGCTTTGGCAGATTAGAATTAAGCTTAACTGGAGAAGGAATCTCACCATCAACAATTTGCTTTTGAATAGTAAAATCAGAATCTGTTTTATCGAAAGGTACTTTCCCTGCAAACATCTCGTAGATAGTCATACCAATAGAATAGATATCACTTCTTTTATCAACATTCTTTAATCCCTTTACCTGCTCAGGAGACATATAGTATAATGTACCCGCTCTCATTTGAGTAACAGTACTGTCTCTGCCATGCGATTGTAATACTTTTGCTAAACCAAAATCAGTAACTTTAACTTTTCCGTCATCAGTCAGCAAAATATTACTTGCCTTTATATCTCTGTGAAGTATTCCAACCTTATGTGCATGACCAATTGCGTTTAATAATTGCCTGCTTACTGAAATTGCACCATCTAAAGGGAGCACACCTTTCTCTCTAATTCTTTCAGTAAGAGTTTGCCCATCCACAAATTCCATAACAATGAAAATACCTTCATCAGTTTCACGAAAAGTATAAATAGAAACAATATTAGGATTTTCTAACCGAGCAAGTGCTTTTGCTTCAGTTTTAAATCTTCTCAAAAAATCTTCATCTCTTGCAAGAACCGGATCAATCATTTTTAATGCAACTGTTTTTTCTAAAGTTGTATCAACAGCCTTATATACCGTACCCATTCCACCCTTACCAAGAACAGATTGAATTTTGTAATTATCTATCGTTTTACCAATCATCGAATCCATTTGTTAGTTTACCTTTGATTGAAATTGGTTGTCTTTATTTTCAGTTTGTATCGCATTACTTATTTTAATTTTCGAAAAGTGTACATAAGTATTTTTATCGGCAAATAAACCAACCTTCCCTCTAACTAACTTTTTATTGTACCAAGCTTTTAAAAGTTTTTGGTTGTTATAAATCATTATCCAAGGTCCTAAGCACTTCAATTTTATTTTATGAATTATTGAATTGATTTTATCATCTAACTCCAACGGAATTGAGAGTAATTGCTTTTGAAAATCATTTACAAATTCAAGTAGTTTTAAATTACCATCTTGTTCTATTGAAATAAGAAAATATGTTTCAATATTCAGATCTTTATCTTTCATATAACCAACAATAAGACCAACTCCATTGGCTTGATTGTTTTTATTAAGTCGTATATCAACTTCAAAATCTACATCATTATAGGATTTAGTGGAAAGTACTTTTTTAGTTCGGAGTGTTGATTTCAATGTAACTTCATTAGGCCCAAATAAAAAGTCGTCTTCCGAAAGCCCATTAATTATCCAGTTTGGAACATTGCCGGATAATGTGATTTTTTCATTGTTTTCTTTCCTAGATTGAACTTTTGGTTTATCTAAATCAACATCTTTCTCAAATACTGATGGTGTAGATGTATCTGGTTCAATATTGGAATTTTTAATTTCATTTTTACAAAATTTTATTTCTCTCAGTATTTGCTCGTCGTTAGGTTTTAACTTTATTGCTTTATTATAAAAGATAATGGCTCTCTGAAATTCTTTTTTTTTTTGGAATTTATTTGCCTGCTTTATATGTTGATTTGTAATTTTATAAATGCCATCCAACGCACCCATGTGTAGTGGTTTACTCTCTAAAATTTTTTGATAATATTTTAGTGCTTCATCTAAATCTTTTTTTACATATTTGCTTTCAGCATTGCTAAATAATTCATCAATATTTGAAATAGTTTTTGCATCAGTATTTTCTAAATTTTTGCCTATCACAATCTTATTGTTTTTATCCGGCAATACTGGAGATTCTTCTTCTATACTTGAGCTTTGAGCAAAGAGCAAATAAATAATAACAGCTGTTAATATTAGAATTGCCACAGCTCCAAGAGCAAACAATTTTTTTGATATTTTCCCATCGCTCTGGATAACTGGAGTTGAAAGTTGATCATTTTGACCATCGATTTTTATTATTTGAACTGTTACATTATCTGTTCCGCCTCTTTCATTAGCAAGATTTATTAATTTATCACATGCATCTTTGGGTGAATTAGATAAAACCATTTTCTTTAATTCTTCTTTTGTTACCTTACTTAAACCATCCGAACATAAAAGAAAATAATCTCCCGAACTTACAGAAATATTATCCTTAGTATCAATTTCTATTTTAGGTTCAATGCCTAATGCTCTTACCAAGATAGATTTACCGGGATGTATTTTTGCTTCTTCTTTGGATAGTATTCCTTTTCTATACATTTCCTCAACTTCAGTATGGTCGCTTGAAAGCTGATGAATTGACTCTTTGTTTATTTTGTAAACTCTGCTGTCTCCAACGTGAGCAATAAAAGCCCGCTCCTTATTTATTACAAGTGATGTACAGGTTGTTCCCATCCTGCGTAATTGCAATTTTCCTTCTGAGTGATTATATATATTAGAATTTGCATCTTCGAATGCATCTTGCAGACAGTTTATTATTTTATGAGATGAGCATGAAAAATATTTTTCACTAACCGTTTTAACAGCTAAGCTGCTCGCATCTTTGCCTCCTTCATGTCCTCCCATTCCATCAGCAGTTATAAATAAAATTCCCTTTGGTTGATAAATATTATTTGAGTTTTTAGGAAATTTTCCAAAACTATCTTGATTTTCAGAGCGTACAACACCCACATCCGAAAATCCCGCATACTCAATTTCTAATTCATTTTCCTTTATATTCACTAATTATTCCAATGGGTTATCAAAATCAAAACCAAACAATTGTGGATTTTCACAAATTACTGCAGCAGAAAAAATATAAAAAACATAATTATACGTTTCATCAGGAAAGTTTTTTCTATGTTTCTCTAACAAATGCCAAAAATTTCTCTCTCTTGGATTATCTGGCATTTCTAAAATAAATTTATGAATTAAAGCACCAACATTGTGTTCACCCCAATTGTAAGAAGCCATAACCAATAAACCTGAAGCTTGTGCATCAAAAGCATAAATATCATTTAAGTATCTTGCAGCAGCATCTGTAGCTTTAACAAAATTAAATCTTTCATCACGTGGATCGTAAATTGGCTTCTCAAGTAGAGGTCCAACTTTTAAACCATATTTTATAGCCGTACTATAAATAAACTGCCATATTCCTTTTGCATAACCATATCTGGTTTTTGGTCCAACAATTTTTGCTTTAAAGCTGCTTTCCTGTAATGCTAAATAAAAAAATTGAATTGGCAAATAATATTCGTTCATTTTTTTTATAACTATTTCATTATAGCCGTTAGATTTTGCACGTTTAAGAGAATTTACCAATCTGCTGCTTGACTGCCATTTTTTTATGTAGTTCTTTACTTCACCAATAAATTCCTTTGGGATATTAAGTTCACACTCTCCAAATATTCTTGCCATTCTGAATATAATTTTTGTTTCTTCATCCATATCGTAAATTCCAAGCTTGTCAATAAATTGATCATATTTTTTACCCATTTCATAATGATTATTTCTTATTTTATTGACTGTCTCAATAGCATTTTTATCTCCTGAAGTCATGATAGCATTAGATAATTTTGATAACTCAATCTCCATAGTTTTCATATCATAAAAAATATTTTCAGCTAATTCTCTCTGTTTACTAATATCATTATATTGATAAACTGCATAACTTCCGGCAAGAATAAAAAGTATTCCAATAATTACAATTACATATTTATACTTTTTCGATTTTTTTTTTTGAACAACTTGGAACGCCTGCCGAATCATTTTAGTATGTTCACCAGCCTCATTACCTTGTTGATTTTTATCGAAGTAATGGTTTATGTAATGATCAACCGAAGAACCGTCAGCTTTATTTGAGTGTTCTGTTTTTTTTTCGCTATTGATAATTACACTTATAACTGGTCCGTCTTTTCCAATTTCAATTTTAACATCATCTTCTAAATGTACTGTTGTAATTTTTTTACCGTTAATGTATGTACCGTTTGAACTTGTTAAATCGGAAACCCACCACTTGCCGTTATCATAATAGAATTCAACATGTTTCCTGCTTACAATTCCGTCATCAAATTGTATTGAACATTCATCTCCTCTTCCAATATTAAATGAATTTTTAAACACAAATTGTTTTTTTGAACACTTACCATGTTCAATGTTTATTATTATTTCCATTTTTTTCAACTACAATTCTTTAAGGAGAAATAATTACCTTTGTCTGACTTGGAGCCACTTGACATCCAGCAGGCATATTTGCATTACTACCGTTGTGTCCCGTCATAGATGTTAGATGAGCACACTGCTGCCCTTCAATTTTTACTTTTGAACTGCATTTTTTATATGAAACTTTCCCCATATTCATTCCTGACATAACCCCTTTGTTTACTCCAGCCTCGTCTCCCATTGAACGAGAAATTTCCGACTTTTTAGTAACAACTTCCTTACCAGCAAACTTTACTTTGGATGAAGTTTTTTTTGCTTGATTAAGCATGCCGGTATTGGGATATGGAATTGGAATGGGTGGGGCCGGAGGAGCCGGAGTTAGACAAACATCCGGCATAGCAAAACACTGACCGCCCCCTTTAGTTGATGCAGGCAAACAAGCAGGCATATCGTTTCCTTCTTTGTTAATGTATAAGTGATTAAAACAGATTAACCCAAATGAATTTTTTCAGCTTTAACTTTAAAATCTTCTTCAGATTTTATAAATATTTTTTTACCTTTTAGATTATATGCAGATTCAACTATTGTACGCATTCTACCGGTTTTCAATTGTGATAAACCTTTTACACTTGAATAAATATTCTCTGCTTTTTGAATAACTGTATTGGCAATACTTTCTATTTTACTTACAATGAGTTTCACATTTTTAATTCTACCATCAAATTGATTTCCAAAATATTTTGTTTTATCAATTTGAATCTTACTTCTTTTAGAATTAATATCAATATCCGAACTATTTAATTTCATCTTCTTATGTTTTAGCGATATAGCTGAAAGTTCTTCTCCAATGGCATTAGTAGTATGCAATCGGATCTCGTTTCCACTTTGTAGTTCAACAGATTGTTTGCTAATAAAATTTATTTTTCCTTCCGAGATAAAATTAATATTTCCTTTTGCAGTTACAAAATCCAAATCTCCACTCGCAATATTTACTCTGCTTTTTCCACTCTTTGTATTGTACTCAAAAATTAGTTCTCCGGTTTTAGACTTTAACTGCAATTTTTCTACATTCAATTCTTTTTCTATTTTAGCAATCGTTCCATCTTCCATTTTTAATAAATTTATTTGAGAATGGCGAAGCGGTTTATGATTCAATAATCCAATTATATAAAGCTCATCAAAATCTTCACCAGTAGCTAAAACATTTTCTCCCAAATAAAAATCATGAGGAACTGGAAGAGCCGATTTACTCCACACCTCTGATTTATCACATGAATGATTATCAATTTGTAAAAGAATTAGTCCTTCGCTTTTGTTTACTTCTAAAACCTTTGCTTTCCCAAAATATTTTGTTTGGGGTAGCTGTAAAGTTTGTGTGTTTGTAGAAAACATTTTAATTACTCCGGTTGTTTGTACTCTAAGTTTATTTTGGTTTTGGCGGTGTCCAAGCTTCTGCATAAGCTAAATCATTATTAGTGTTTTCTATTCTTTTTTTACTTGCACCAATCCAATTTGTTTGATAATCCATAACTTTATGTAAATTCGCCTGTAACAAATCTGCTCCAGAAAAATTTGCTCCTTTTAAATTTGCATGCGATAAATCTGCATAAATCAATGTTGATTTATTAAACATAGTTCCCTGACAATCTGCAGAAGTAAATTCTGCACGATCTAATTTTGTATTACTAAAATTTGCTTTTCTTATTGTCGCATTTTCAAAACATGAACTTCGCATGTCTGAGCCGGAAAAATCAACATCGTTTAATATACTTTCTCTAAAGTCGGCGGTATCACATAATGCATTCTTAAATTGACTTCCAGTAAGATTAGCTTTTAAGAAATTAACTTGTGAACAGTTTGTATTATTTAATTTCACATTCTCTAAGTTTGCCTCTGCCAAATCAGAATCTGTAAGAATACAATTAGACAAATCTTTTTCTTTTAGATTAACTTTTTTCATATTGCACAATGTAAAACTTGTATTTTTAATATGAGATTGAGTTAAGTCCACACCTTCAAAATCAGTGTTATTAATTTTTATGTCTTGAAAGTTAACTCCCACAATTTTACATCCGCTCAACTCGCAATAATCAAGTATAGCCTCTGAAAAGTTTGCATCTGTAAGGTCAGCATCAGAAAGAGCAGCATCAATAATTTGCGCTTTAGTAAAATCAGCACCTTTTAAATTAGCTTCAGAGAAATCACTATTGGTTAAATTACAGCCAACAAATTCAGCCTCAATTAAATTTGCATTTGAAAAATCAACACCGCTTAAATCAACACCGCTTAAAATAATTTTTTCTAATGAAGCATTTTCAAATTTAGCTCCAATTAGTATAGACTTTTCAAAAGATGTGCCTTCCATATTTGCTTCGCTAAAGTCTGCATCTTTTAAATTAGAATTCGAAAAGTCCATTTGGCTTAAATTGCATTTAGAAAAGCTACAAGCTTCAAGCTTCAATGGAAATTTTTTTTGTGTTGTGGTTAAATCACAATTGGAGAATTTTGTATTCTCAAATATTGCATCACTAAAATCAATATCCTTTACAACTACTTTTAAAAATTCTGTTTCGGTAAGTTTAGTCTCTTTTAGAGTAGCATTAGTTAAATCACATTTTTCTAATGTAGTTTGTTCTAGTAACGCATTATCAAGAATAGAATTTTGCATTGAACATTTTTCTAATGTGGTTCTAACTAATTTTGCTTCTTTAAATATTGTATCTGTAAAATCAATTTCTTCAAAACGAGCATTATTAAGAATGGCATTAGAAAAATTTGTTCCAGTAAGAATTGCTTTACCTTTTGAGAATCCACAGATTTCCATTTCTTGTAATGTCTTTAATGCATACGATGGAAAGTCTAAATCATCCAAACTAATTTCAACATTTGCTAAATTCTTTTCTGGATTGTTCTCCGGAAAGAACATGGCCTCTGTAAGATTTGCATTAGTAAAATTTGCTCCGGTACAATTTGGATTGATAAAAATTCCATCAGCCAAATCAGCATTTGTAAAATCAGCATTACTCATATTCACTCTATTAAAAATAGTATGCTCAAATTTCCCATTGCTTATATTCGCATTGCTTAAATTAATTTTATCCAAGGTTACACCTTTAAATATCGCGCCTGTAAGATTGGCATTACTAAAATCCAATTCAGATAGAAGTTCATGTTCTAAAACTTCTCCTGCTTGAACTTTTGTAATAACTTCTTCTGCTGTTAAAAAACCTGACATAATTATTTCTTCTAGTTAGAGATTCCGGTATCCCAAAAGAGCTGGGAACCGGAAAGACTTGTAATATAAAAGTTGTTTTTATTTTGCTAGTTTAGTCATTTTAAGATTTGCTTGTTCAAATCTGGTACGTTCAATTTTGGCTCCAAGAAATTCCACTTCGTATAAGTTTGAACCTCTAAAATCTGCTTCAAAAAGATTTGTCTTTTCCAAACTTCCCTGAAATAGGTTCATAGATATAAATTTTGCATACTTAAGATTGGCTTTTGTGAACCTGCTGAATTTCATATCAGCAGCACCAAAGTTTGCTTTCTCCAAATTAGCAGAAGTGAAATCTGCCCCTTCCATTTTAGAGTATGAAAAATCTGCTTCAGCAAGCATAGCACCTTCCCAGATGGATTCTCGTCCAATAGTTTCTCTAAATATTCCCTTGGTAAAATTGCAACCATCCGAGGCACGCAATTGTGTAAGGTCTGCCGCAGTCATATTTACATTAAAACCTTGAGTTTCTTCCATAGAAACATCTTGCAGATTTGCTCCGGAAAAATTGGCATTATTTAGTATAGCTTTTGAGAAATAAGCTCCTTTGAACTGCCCTCGCTTAAGACTGGCATTTGTTAAATTAACTTCTGTAAAATTTGAATCAGCAGCTTTTACTTTATCAAGTATAGCATTTGCTAAATTTGCTTTTTCAAATATTGTGTCTGTTAATTCAGCTTCACTCAAATTCGTATTCATTAAATTTGCTTCTGTAAAATCTGCGTTGGTTAGTTTGGCTTTATTAAAATTTGCTCCGCTGAAATTTGTTTTTTCTAAATTTGCTTCTGTAAAATTTGCTCCGGTTAGATTAGCTTTCTCAAAATTAACACTTTTTAGTATTGCATTTGTAAAATCAACTCCGCCGAAATCAATGCCAGATAAATCAAGATTGCTCAAATCTTCATCGGCAAAACTTTCTCTTTTGGTAGCTCGTTCTTGAACTATTTCTCTTGTGATTGGTATTTCTTCGGGTTCATCTTCAAAACCCATTTCCTTTAATAGTTTGGCTTCTTCTAATTTTGCTTCCTCAGTTTGCGGTGGCGGTTTTTCATCTGGATCGATACCTGCTTCAATCATAGCAGCACGCATTTCTGCTTCTGCTTTTGCTATTTCTTCATCTACATCAATAGTTTCACTTTGTTCTATCGGTTCTTCATGCTTAAATATTTCATCATCTTCGTCTTCGGTAATACTCTTATAAAAAAGTTCTTTGTAATATTCAAGTGATTGTAAATGCTCATTTATATTTTCTGAGATGATAAACACATGCTGAATTTCTTCATAGTCTTCTGAACTTACTTCGGTAAATCCACGCCACACAAGAACTAATTTTTCTGCTTCCATGTCCGCCCAAAGAGTATCAAGGTTTAATTTTACCTCTTTGAAAACGGTTTCATTTTGTTTTGTCTTATCTAACTCGTTAACAAATAATCGAATCCTAATGCCTGGTAATTGTGAATTGTATTTTGAATATGTCGGATGAAGATTCTCGAAATATAATTTTTCATCTCCTTTAAGATATCCTTCCACTTGCATATCTCTAGGTGCAGCATTAAAATAACTCCAATCAAAATCTTTGGGAAACCAGGGCCAGCGTTCTTTAAGCCAAGCACCTTTATATGTTCCCATTTTAGAAAACCGCTGGTGCCACATTTTGCCAATCGGTCCAAGCCCTGCAGGTTCGGGGCGGTCACCGGGTAAACGAATAAGTTGCTGTGGGTTTTCAATATTAGGCAAGTAATGAACTTTTGTGCCGAATTCAGTTTCTATTTTACCAAAACCTTTACCAACCGGATTCTTTTTGTAACCTTCCCCGCCAAAACTATTTTCATAACGCAAATCCATTTCAGTAAATGGTATTGGTTCTGAAATATTCATTAACCCTTGCCAGTAGCGGTTGCCAAATACATTTAGTGTTTTGGATTTGTTACCAACTTGAAAAGTAACACTACTTGTCGGAACTGGTTTACCGTTAGCCGGATAACACTTGCCTGCTAAAAGTAAATCTGTCCGTGTTTTAAAATAAGCAAAGTCAGATTCGCAACAACTGCTTCCCGTTCCTTCATCGTCATCCGAATATGGTTCATCTCCAGTTGGGAATAATTGCTCTTCCGAAACTGTTACAACTTTATCATGTGACAAATCGAAAGTCCCTTTTACAATTAGAGCAAGGGAGTGCTTTGGGAAAGTCATTCTTCCAGCAATGAATGCAAGTTGATATTTTGTTTGATTTATAATATCCAACTAATTCTCAAAATAGTGATATGAAAATTTTTAATTATTTAGCTCTGTTATTTATCTTCTTTACTAACCAATGAATCCTTTTTTTAGAATATCAACTTTATTGCCAAATGCCCCAATTCCTTTACCATCTATCTTAAACTTAGAACTGCCAGAATGTACTTGAAAATTATTTGTTGCACTTATATCAAACTTTTTACATTTGACCTCAATCGTCCCATCTTTTTTAAGTGTAAGAGATGAATCTCCAACTTTTATAGAATATAAATCTGTAGCTTCAATCTCTTTACTAACAGTTTCTTCAGTCTCGGAAGCATCGCATTTTGTAGTTTTTTTGCCCCTTGTGTAAGAAATTGATCTTGAGTAGTTTTGATCCATCTTTAGACCAGAGAAAAATGAATGTTTAGCACCTATAAATGTGTCGGATACAAGTCCACCATGAATTTTCGCATTTATACCATCCCATTTTAGTTTCACTGGTCCAACAACATGTTCTTTTTTCTGACCATGAACTATATTGGAATGATTTCCTTTTATAACTTGCTTCAAGTCGCTCAAAGTATCTTCTAATATACTTTTCCCAAGTTCAATAACTGACTCATGACTGGGAGAACGTAACTTCATAGTTCCGGCTTCAGAATCCATTACAATCTCATTACCAAATTTATCACGTATTTGAATACCTTCAGTTTCTCGCATCAATATTTCATTTCCACATTTTTGTGTAATTTCAATATTTGGTCCCTCAGCATCCATCACTATTTTATTACCACATTCTTGTTTAATAGTAATTTGCTCCTTCCCACCAACATCATCAAGAGAAATTTCGTTATTACCGGCTGTGCGTATTATACCCTGCGATTTATTGCCACTTGTTGATGGTGAAGTGTTTGATGGATTAGGTGCAGTACCCAAACCAATTGGTCTATCCACATTTCCATCAACGCAAGCCCACAACAGCTCGGTACCGGCATGGTTTGGGAAGTGCATTCCATAACCCGCACCAGAATATGGCTGCGACATTCTTATTGGCGGTGATGCTTCACCATCAGTATTATCAGAGAGATCAAATAACATTTTAGCTCTGTATCTCCCTTGGTCATCCATAGATGCATATTCATCTCCGGAACTGGATTCAACTTTAGCACTCATAATTCCAGATACTTTTGGAATTGGAGTAGTACGCTGCGGACGATAATTAATTTCTATTGGAATTGCTGTAAAATTATTTATATATGTTGGTCTAATTTTCTTAGCAGATGGAAGAAGTCCAAACAAACTTCTTTGTGTACCTGATGATGTAATTTTTATAACAATATATTCACTATTCCAACTGTCTCTATAGTGTTTTTGTATTTTAAAAATATTCCCGGCTTGCAGCAATCTACAATCGCTGGTACCTTTATATATTTTGCTCTGAGCAATAATTTCTTGGTTACGTACTTTTGCTAAAAATTCAGCTTCTTTTTCATCTTTAAAATTATCTCCGTAATCATAAAAAGTGCCCGGAGAATCCGAATCAATATTGCTTTCGCCAATTACTTGCTTTTCCGGATACATGTAATTGTAATCTTTAAGTTTTACAACACCGGTAACAATACTTTCTTTGCATGTAAATTCATTTATTGTTTCTATCTCGTTGCGTGGGTCTCTATTAGGGCTGTAATATAAATCTTCACTTTTGTCTATTTTATTTAGTTTATCATTTGAATCTATAAATACAATTACATCTTTATCATTGCTGTGATTGAAGTAAAAAAATATTCCGAAATGTTCCAGTTTTCTTTTAATAAAATCCAAATTAGTTTCACGGTACTGAACCACATATTCCAACTTTGGATAGGATGCTAATAAATCAAATTTAAAATCACTATTTGACATTCCGGAATCAGTTAACACTTTTGTAACGAGTTCTTCAATATCTAAATTTTGATATACTTCGTTTCTGAATGTTAATTTAAGCCGCCATAATGCCGGAACTAAAACAGCATGATAGCTTACATAGTTATGACTACTTCCCCTTTGTTCAAACTCAGAAATTATACCATGGATGCTTATTGGGTCTTCATCACCTCTGGAAATTTCAAAGACAGCTTTCTTATTTAATATTTTGGCTGCATCAATTTCAGGATCGGTCGATAGTAATTCAAAACTATATTTAAATAAATCAGAGATAGATTCCTCACCTTTAAACGAAATTATTTTCAACTTTTCGTTTTCAATATCTCCAAATCGTATTTTATAATATGGTTCGTTATAGTTGTATTTAACCATTGATAGCCTCTTATTGAAAACTTATTTAATTTTGCAATAATTATTTATAGTGAATATCTCTTAAATAAATTTGTACTTAAACTCGCCTTCATTTCCCTTTGAAATAGTCAGCTTGGTTGGGGATTTACTTTCAGTCATAAACTCAAGAAGTTTTGAAGAAATTTCGGGGGCAAGAGTTTTGTCAACAATAGCATCTATGTTACGGGCACCAGTTTCTGCTCTTGTGCAGGCAGCAACAATTTGATCAATTACAGGTTCTTTAAACTCAACTGTAAGTTTTTGATTTTCATAAAGTCTTTTTGCCATTTTGTTCAATTTTATATTTACTATTGTTTTCATTACATCCGAAGCTAATGGAAGAAATATAATTGGTTTTACTCTTCCCAAAAATTCAGGTCTAAAATATTGATTCATATACGGTCTTAGTTCTTCAAGTAAATCATCGGGTGATGTTATGCCTTCATTATATTTTTCAAACAGAACATCAGATGCTAAGTTAGATGTCATAAAAATAATTGTATTTGAAAAATTGATGTCTCGTCTATCGGCATCCTTAAGCATACCTCTATCAAACACCTGCATAAATATATCAATTACTGAAAGATTAGCTTTTTCAATTTCATCTAAAAGAACTACGCAGTAAGGTCTTCTCCTAACCGGTTCGCTTAAAGCTCCACCTTCACCGTATCCAACAAGTCCAGGATCTGCACCAATAAGTCTGGAAGTATTATGTTCATTTTGATACTCTGTCATATTAAGTGTTACCATAAATCGTTCATCGCCAAAGAGTACTTCTGCAGCTGCTCTGGCTAATTCAGTTTTTCCAACGCCGCTCGGACCAACTAATAAAAATACTCCAATAGGTGCTTCTTCATTTTTAATCCCAATTTTTGCACCACGGATAACATCTGCAATCTGCTTAATTGCATGATCTTGACCAACTACTCTTTTCTTAAGTTCATCTTCCATTTCCAAAAGGGTAGTTATTTCATCACGTGTCATATTGCCCACTTGAATACCGGTCCAAGCCTCAATAACTTCTGCAATAATATTTGCAGTAACGTCTGCATAAACCTGTGGGCTGTCTCCTTGAATTTTATATAATTCTTCATTTATTTTTTTAATTTTTGAATCTATTTTTTTATCTTGTTTCGATTTTTTGTCATTTGAAAATTTGCTTTTTCTAAGTTCAATAAGCTGATTTATAAGTTTGCATTCTTTTTCCCACTTTTTTTCATCCGCTTCAACTTCTTTTTTAATTCGGTTTCTTTTTGCATTCAATTCTTTCAGTACAATATCATGATTTCCTAAATCCAAATCAGCATCTTTTTTTAACGATTCAATTGCTATTTCAACCGACTTCATTTCACTAATTTTTAGCTCAAGTATTGGCGGTTTACTTGTTAATGACATTTTAACTCGAGTTGCAGCCGTATCTAACAAGTCAACCGATTTATCAGGAAGCTGTCTGCCGGCAATGTAGCGTCTTGATAATTTAACAGCTGCTTCAATTGCATCATCAGTAATGTGAATTCCATGATACTCTTCATACTTCTTTTTAATTCCTCTCATCATCAACATCGCTTTATCATCATCCGGTTCGCCAATATGAATCGGCTGAAATCTTCTTTCCAATGCAGCATCTTTTGCAAAATATTTATTATATTCCATATAGGTAGTTGCTGCAACTGCTCTAAATTCTCCTCTTGCCAAAGCAGGTTTTAATAAATTTGCTGCATCACTTCCTCCAGCTGATGCACCCGCTCCTATTAGGGTATGAGCCTCATCAATAAAAAGTATTATTGGTTTTACAGAGTTGGTTACTTCTGTAATAACTGCTTTCAACCGTTTTTCAAATTCTCCTCTCATTTTTGTGCCAGCTTGAAGCGAACCCATATCGAGTGAATGAATTTGAACACCTTTAATAATATCGGGAACTTCATTTGCTGCAACCTTAAGAGCAAGTCCTTCAACAACTGCTGTCTTACCAACCCCAGGCTCCCCCAACAAAATGGGATTGGATTTTTTTCTTCTACTTAAAACTTCAATTGTTTGAATTATTTCTTCATCTCTTCCTAAAATTGGATCAATCTTTCCATCCTTTGCTTGCTGCGTTAAATTCATTGTATAAAGATCAAGCACGGTACCATCGGGTGGAATTTCTTTCACAGTTTCTTCTGGTAAACCGTCTGTACCGGAGTGGGCATCTTCAGATGAACCTTGAACAATTTTATAGAACTCAGTTCTTAAATCATCTTCTTTAATTGGTGAAAAAATGCCCATCATTCCGGTAGATATTACTAATTCCGATGAAACAAATGATGCAAAAAGTGCACCCGAACGAATCTTTGTTTCATGAAGATGAACACTGCTCATCATCCATGCTTTCTCTAAAAGGTCTGTTAACAGGGGTGACAGCTTAGGTCTGCCTGAATTACCAGTTTCTATTTCATTTAGGTTTTTCACACACCTCTCTTGTACATCACCAGCATTTATTCCAAAATATTTTAAGATTAGCGGTACATCACCAAGACCTTCTTCTAATAATGCAATTAGCAAATGTTCCATATTAATTTCATAGTGATTAATTTTTATACCATGACCGGTAGCTGTATCTAAGTTTCTTACAAGATAGTTATTAAGTTTAAGCAACAAAGATTTTAGATCTTTACTTTGCATAGTGATCTCCTATTTAATTTTAAAGAATCTGCTTTATACTAATCAAGATTTGGTTTTTCGGATTTTAAAAGTTGTCATTAGAAATGAGCTTGCCCCGTGTTTTCTAGCGGGGAGAAATCTCCAAACTATAATAATTATGAGATTTCTACGAAAAGAATGTTCGAAATGACAATCTTAAAAACTCCGAAAACTATTTAGTGTATAAAATGATTTGTAATTTTTTTAAGAAGCGATTTTATGTTTTCGAAATTGATTTAATTTTGTATAACAATTAAATATCGAGAATAAATTAATTCCCCTTTGTATATTCTTCGTGGGTATAATAAACAATGCTGGTTTCCTCTTTGGGTGTTCCCAGCCATAAACTTGAACCTAATTTTATTCGATCATCATTCCAATCAACCTCAGTAATTGTTTCAGACTTTAGTATTATCTTAACATCGTATTCCAATCCATCGTTAAGATATAAATCCAACAACTCTTTAAGTTTTTCTGAATTTTCTGAATTAGGAGTGAAAGTCAAATATTTTTCAAATGAGATAGTACCGATTTCAATACAAATTTTACTCATATAATCTAAAGTTGATTCACCAATAAAACTATTAACTCCTAAACGTAAAGACTCCCCATTATTTGAACTACCCAGCTTGGGTATTTCTGAAAACATAACCCATTTAGGAACAAATTCTTTAATTCTAATTTTAATAAACGGGAAAATATAATTAAGAATTATCAATAGTCCCGCTTTGTTTCTAACTCTATTGGAAAGTAATCCTGAAAATTTTAACAATGTATAGTGAGAAATTTTGGACTCTTTTTTTACAAAATTTGTGCCTCTTCCTATAAATGCATTTATTCTTTGGGCGGTTTTGTTGTCATTTCCTTCTCTTAAGTGGTAATAATATTTATATTTTTTCCACGCTTGATAGTTCAGCCAATAAAATCTATTATTAAAAATATCTAAAAAATTTTGAAGAGGAACTTCATTTGCTCCAAAAATACTTTGCTGCATTGGTATTTGTTCGTGATAACACCGGGGAAGAGGTGAATTTATCCCATATAAACCTAAAAAATTTAGAACGTAGGTTAGTTCATTATCATTAAAACTTACAGAACGTAAATCCGTTGGAGGATAAATATAATTTTCATAAGGACGAAAATTAAGTCCTTTTTGATCCAGAATATTAACGTTTCTATCAGGGTATAATTGTTTGGAAATTACTTCTCCCAAATAAACTGCCTGCCAAACATTATACAAAGGACCGTTTTTTTGAAGGTCTTTTATTAGACGGGTAAAATTTCGCCCAAACGTGGTTTCCATGTATATTTTTTGTTAGTTCCTATTTCAACTATTGTTAAATAAACAAATGAGTTTAATGTAATGTATTGTGCAAGGAAACGATTTAGTATTGAGCCGAATAAATATATATCTCCCTCACCATTTTCAAATTCATCTGCTTCTATTTCAATCTTAAATTCAATCCCACGAACCAAACTTTGATTATGAATTAAACTTTTAATTGATGGCGAATGAACATGTTTTATTGCTTCAATTTTCTTTTTTGAAGAATGATTTTGTGTCCGTACCCAATTATAGAGTGAAAGAATACTTTTCAAAGTTTGAGTATCAGCAAGTGAATTAAAACCAATTGACAAATGTGAAATTAATGACCAAAGATAATTTTCTTTTTCAGGGCATTGCATTACTTCACTTGGCAAAGTAATATTTGATGCATCAACCCCAACTGGGAAATTACGAGGCTGATTTATTGAACCAGCTTCCAAATATGCTGAGGGTAAAAATCCATTTGACATTGTTGCTTCTAAACTAATTGTTTCTTTAGAAAACATTTCCTGATCCATACTTATCCCAAAAAGGCGGATGAACGACTCTGCCATATCACTTTTAACACTTCTTCTAAAAATTGAATAAAATCTTTTATAATCATTTGATGGATCATTCGGGTCTAATATTTCGTGTGAAGTAATTGGAATATATTTATAGTGTTCAATTTTATCTTCTCCAATTCCAACAACTTTATTTATAGAATATACTTCCCTACTTTTTCGTCTATCCAAATCCGGTACAATATAATATTCGGGCAGTCTTTGTGAAGCTATAACTTCCTCACTAGAGGTATCAAATAAATTAACAATTGGTGTACAGTTTAGCAGAATATCTTTTTTACCTGGCCATTTTTCACGTTCCATTTTTTTAGAAAAATCAATTTTAATATCAAAAGTATGTTCTTCTTGCGAAGCGTTAAATTGATCAAGCCCAACAATATCAATAAAAAAGAAGCGTTCGGGAAAAGCAAAGTATTCCTGTAGCAAACGATAACCGGCAAATGTTTGACGAGAATATGGTAATATTGCCAATTTTTGGTCTTCATAATTCAACTCTGTAGATATTTCCGGGATACCAATTTTATAGTCATCAATAGATGTAAATTTATCATTTCCATCAAAATTTTCCTTAATAGATACGTTGGTAACATAATTGTTGAGATAGTAAAGTAAATTATACTTAATTGATTTGGAACCATGAAGATAAAGTTGAAGTGTATCTAAATCTAAAGATTTAAAATCAACATTTCTATCCGGTTGAATTCTTAAAATTAAAGCTGAACCGGCTTCGGATGTATCTTCAATTATTACATCAACTAACTTCATAGGACGAACAATTAAATTTTGCGTTGTTCTAAAAATAAATTCAGCAGGTTCTTCTTTTTCCGTAACACGCGATTTTTCATTTGGACCGGCAAGAACTTTATACTTTACACGGTACTTGCCGGACTGAGTTTGAATCTCACTATTCCTCTCTATTGAAACTGGCTGAGTTATTGCTCCAGTTTTGTGTTTAACTTGTAAAATTGAGCATGAAGGAAAAGGCTTGAGCAAGTGCGGGAATAAAATTTCTAATAAACCGCCTGCAAGTTCAGGAAATTCGTCATCAAGTCTTTCATGAATACGTCCTGCTAAAAAAGCAAAACCTTCATAAAGTCTTTCAACAAAAGGATCCTTTCTTTGTCTTTCATTCAAGTGCAACATTGAACCAAGTGTAGAATGTTTTTTGCTAAATTCTTCCCCGGCAGTTTGTAAGAAATTGTACTCTCGTTCAAAATATTTTTCACTGCTCATTCGGCATCTCTCTCAAAAACAATTTTAGTCCAACCGGTTGTAGAAAACTCTGTCAATAAAACTTCTTTGTTGGGGTTCTCTTTTATTGAAGCAACAATCTTTAATGATATTCTCATATTTTTTTGATCAAATTCTGTTTTGTCAACTCTTACATCTCCAATTCTGGGTTCATATTTTAGTATGGTTTCTTTCATTTGCTCTTTAATTGGTTCAATAGAATTACCTGATTTAAAGTAAACCTGTAAAATATCCGGCATCCCAAAATCTGGCAAATGCTGCACAGAGCCTTGTCTTGTTTTTAGAATCATGTGTAAATTTTCAATTATACTTTGGCGTAATTTTTTTTCTTCTGACATTCTTTCAAATTGTGACGCATCAATGTTATCAGGATCCTTAGCTTCTGCACTAAACTGACCAACTAATAAATCATATAAACTTATGTTTTCCAAAGGGTTGCCTAATACTGATTGTGATAGTTAATTGTTAAAATTTTATACTCTGAAAAACACCAAACCCAAATAATAGCAGAGTTTTCGACTTGAGATTTGATGTCAATTGATTTCAATATACTACTCACTATCACTAAAATCATAAGAATTTCTTTCGAATTCTATTCCGCCATCTAAATATGTTACAATAAAAACTTGTGACAGAATTTCAACCCTTTCTAAAGAACCAATGCCATCATTTTCTTCAATTTTTGTAGAAGGCATCCAGTTTTGAATTGAAACTATCGTAGCATTTTTTAAAGAGTAATTTAAATATTCTTCTTCTTCTCCTGTATCTTTACCTATTCTATAAAGTTTAATTAGAATTTCACATAGCGAATTATGTTCTGCGCTTTGGTACAGTTGGGGAGTCATTTGATCTATATCTTTAACAACAGAAAATGGAGAATACTCTGTGTGTCCCGTAATAGCACCCGAACCGGCTTCAAGAGGTTTATGTATTTTATGATTAAATTCAAAAATTAAACTACTATTATTATCTCGGGGACCTTCTATTTCGCTTCCATTAGCAGTTATAAAAATTTCACCTTTTACTGACATTTATACTCTCCTTATTAAATGATTATTTTTAAGCGGTTTAAAAAATCATTTAAATAAATTTTTTGTAATGTCCTTTATTTCAAATGTGTTTTTTTACTACAGATTTCTTTGCAGTTAACCTAAATTGATTTTTGGAAATTCCGAAACTCAAATTTGTCATTTCAAAATGACTCCCGATTGTTTTTTGATTTTGACGATTGAGAAACCTCAAAACTATAATGTTTATGAGATTTATTTTCCGTCAGAAAGAGCCGGGACAAGCAAAAAGTATGTTTAAAATTACAATTTTTAAAATCTGAAAACCAAATTGTGGTTAGCATCTCATATTTTTAAATGTGAAAAATTTTCAGGACAGATTTCTTTTGTAAATTATAAAAGAAACATAAACTTTTAATTAAATATTTACCTGGTGTTTATTATTTGTATTAAATAGAATTAGTATGATTTCTTCCAGTTACTCGTCGAGATACGTAATTTTACCTATAATCTTCATCTCAATCACTTTTTTGCAAAAGATTTCGATTAGGTGTAGAAAACCCTAATATAAGTTCGCCATTTTGGTAATACAGAGTTTGTTTGAGGGTATTATCGAATTCGAGATACCCTCAACAAGTTTAAATTATAACTAATTTAGTTTGACAATCACAAAATTAAAAAGCCATTTCTTCGTATTCAATTCCTCCATCCAAATAGCTCCAAGTAATTTTCTTGGCTAGCATCGTAACTTTTTCAAGATGACCAATATTTTCATTGTCCTCAATTTTTGTTGAAGGCATCCAGTTTTTTACCGATACTATTTTTGCATCCTCGAGGGTATAATTAAAATATTCTTCCTCTTCACCGGTCTCTGCAGCTATTCTGAATAAAACGATTTTAATTTCAGTACATTTTCTTCCGTTACACACAATATCATACAATTGAGGAGTCAACTTATCTATGTCTTTAACAACAGAAAATGCAGAAATTCTTCTTGAACCTTGAATCTTGTTTTCCTCTTTGTCATATGGTAAATATACTTCATGATTAAATTCAAAAACTAAACTGCTTCCATTTTCACGAGAACCTTCTAAATCATTTCCTTCGTGATTTTTTATTGTTATTTCGCCTTTAACTGCCATTTTATTTCTCCTTTTTTAATGATAATTAGTTTTAGTAACTCTTATATTAAACCATAAAATATTTACTTACTCTTCTCCTGAATGTATTGCAACCAAACGTAGTTTTACATCCATACCGGTTATTGCAACATGAGGTCTAAACTCACAACTGATTTGGAAAAAGCCTGGTTTTTCTTTAAGCTCTTCAACATTTAGTCCATAAGAACGTAATGGTCTTTCAGCTATTACATTTTCAGGAGCATTGGGATAATCTGCAACCAAAGTATCAAGCCATGATTTAAGATCTTTCTCTATTTCTCCCGCACCGGCATTTTTTCCAACAAAACTTAATTGTCTATATTTTAAGTAATGTGCAATTCTAGTTACCAGCATTGTATATTGCAGTCTAGCTCCAACTGAATAATTTGCAGTAGCTTCAGCATCATTCTTAATTACTTTTGCTCTGTTGGTTGATGGTACTTCAAAAAAACATGCATAATCTGTTCTGTCCCAATGTGCTAGTGGAATAAATCCCATATCACAAAGTTCTTGATCTTTAGCTTGACCGACTGAAGCTTCAACAGGAACCTTTAATTTTTTCTGTCCATGTTCTTCATAGGTTGGGGTTGGCAAATTTTCAACACGTCCGCCTGAATCAACTCCAACTATTTTTACACTCCAACCCCACTTCTCAAAACTCTTTATCATATTTGAAGCTAATGCGTAAGATGCAGGACTCCACAAGCTGTGGTCTTTTCCATCACGATAAACATTTTCAGTATAGTTAAAGTTTTTTGTAGGTTCAGCTTCAGCACTATATGGCAAACGTCCTAAGAACCTTGGCAATGCAAGTCCAACATATTTTGAACGATCGTCATCTCTAAAAGATCTCCACGCAGTATATTCTGCTCCTTCATTAACTTGATCGGGTAAAAACCTATTGTTCATCACATCGTTAAAATCTTCTTCGCCAAAAAACTTTGCACCGGCATTTGCTATAAATGGAATTTGGGCTGTTTCACCCAACACAGATATATGCTGCAAAAAATTAATATCCTGAGCAGAACTATCAAATTGATAATCGGCAATAATTGCAGTATAAGGATGTCCACCAACTTTATCGTACGCACCCCAATAAAGATGTTGATATAATCCCGAACTTTTTTCATAACCTTCTTCCATAGCTGCTTCGTTTAAGTCATCGTAAAGTTCTTCTTTTGAAACATCCAGTAATTCAATTTTTAATGGTTTGGAAAACTCCGAATTTTGAACTAAGAAATGAAGACCACGCCAAGTTGATTCCAGTTCTTTAAATTCTTTGCTATGAAGTACTTCATCCATTTGAGCTCCTAGAACTGTATCAATGTCAGCAACATAAGAATCAACCAAAGCTCCGGTAATTCTAAATACTTCGGTTTCTTTACCAACTTTACTGATGAACTCAGCAACTGCACTCTTTTTATTTTCGTCAAGCAATGACAATAACTTATCAACAGAACTTGTTTCCTGCTCTTGCTCTGTTGATGTTGATTTCTCTTCTGCCATAATCTATACTCCTTATTTTAATTTCAATTCTTTTGCTAAATTAAATCAGTAATTTTATTTATCTTCTTTTTTAGAATCAGTTGGTTCTAATTTTGACATTAGATCATCAATGCTGCCGCCGCCTTCTTTAAGAACACCTTCAATTGCTTTTTTAAGATTTACATCTTTAAGCACAGCCAATTTTAACTGCTTAAGTCTATCTCTTGCTTCCAGCAATTTCTGAAGAGGTTCTATTTTTTTTACAATCTCATCAGGATGAAAATCTTTAATAGATTTAAAATCTAATTCCAACTCCATTTGTGCTTCAGGATCATCAGACAATTTATTTGGAACAGCAATTTTAAGTTTGGGATTAATATCTCCCATCACTTTTTTAAAGTCACCTTTTCTAGAAATTGTTCGTAGCCTTCTATCCCGAAGCATTCCCTGCGAACCTGCCTCTTTTTTACTAAAATCTCCGGTTACTAATAACCGATAATCTAACTCAACACTTTCTTTTGCATCGCTGCTTGGTAGTATTGAAACTTTAACTCGTTGAGCTATTTTGGGTGTGGTTGGTCTTGCCATAACTTATTTTCCTCCATTTTTATTAGATAATTTTATTGCTAAAACTCCATCGTAATTTGCAATTTTTGCAAACAGTTTAGCCTGCTCTGTTTCTACTTTATTTTTTATCTCTTTATCTTTAGTTTCTAATAATTTATTATTTACAAGGTAAGTGGATTGCCAAACTGCAACCGAAAGAGCTGGTTCCCATTCAGCGAGATTATACTCTTCTATCTTTTCAATTAATTGCAGTAAATGTACTTTAGCCAGTTTGAATTGCTTTGCTTCAACACACAAGTTTGCTAAATTTAACTGTCGAAGAAAACGTCCTTTTCGTCTTATATCGCCGCTAATCTGCTGCTGCATTTTTGAAATATTCACTTCAAAGTTTTCTGGTAATTCTTTAAATGATTTCTCATATTCTTCATTTATTGAATTATAGTCTTCTCCCATAATAGGCGGTAGTAACAATGGCTTCCCCTTATTATTATTGCTGCTTCCAATTGTACTTACATCACTATTTATCCAATCAATAGTTTCTTGGTCAGCAAATGGAGTTTCTTTGTTCTTGAATTTTAATTCGGTAAGCTGCGGAAATTTTGCAAGCAACAAAGCAAGAGAATATTTTATTTCTTTTCCCACTTTGATAAAAACTCCGCCTTTTTGCTCCAAAGCTTTAACAACATATCTTTGCACGTCTAACCAATATAAAAATCCGGAATCGGTGTTAAGCAGATTAAGTTCAATTCTCGGAATCAATACTTCCCAATTATTACTTGAATACCATTCACCAATTTTATTTTGAATTACTGAATTTGGCGGAGCAATTTGAGTAACATTTTCTTTACTCGGCGGCAGATTCATTTGTCCCCAGACAAGTGAACGAGACATTAAATAGATAAATGCTTCCTGCGGAACTTTTAACTTTTTTTCGTTCAATGAATCTTCAAACAAATACTTTATATGTTTTCTAATTGCAAGAATTGACTCTTTATCTGATTTTGGGACATAATCTTTTTCTACACTAACCGCTGTTGTCTTTTCATCATTAGCAGTTTGCGGTTTAGTTTCTCTAGTTGTTTTATTTTGTTCATTTGTTTCTTTTTCCTTTTGCTGTTTTTCTTCTTCATCCGATTTGGGTTTTATAATTTCCTTTTCTTGTTTAACATACTTTGTTGCATCTTCGCTTAAAGTATTAATTGTTTCTTTGATTTTTTTAAGAATTGGTAAATTATCTGGGAATTGTTTGTTGCATTCTTCTAATAGAGAATTAAATATTTCTTCAGATTCTATTACTGCTTGAGCATTTGAGTTTGTTATTTCTTCTTTTTCCAACAGCTTAAAAAATCTATCGGAGTTCAGGTATTGTACAGCTTTACTGCGATGGTTTATTTTTGCAGGAAAAATATTTTCACCAAATTTCTGTAAAAGATTTAGAAGCAGAGATAAACCATTTTTAAATCCTTCAATTCCATCTGTTCTAAACCACGAGAAACACAACCAACTTGCAACCCACAAATCTTTGCTGTTTTCTTTTAGAATATCTGTGGATAGTTCAACGCATATTTTATAGTCAGGAGAAATTTTCCCAATTTCCATATTCAGCTTAAAGAATTCGTTTAAACTTTTAGCGTCAACTCCTACTTTAGAATTTCCATCAATCGGTTCAAGTAATTCTTCAACTTCCTCGGGAAGTACTATTTTATTTTCTTCATTCATTTTTAATAATATTTTTATAGATGTCATTTACGAATGTTTCTATCGGAAATCCATTTTTATGACGCCTGGATTCCCAGTAAAGCTGGGAATTATGTAACATTTACTGGAATGACAAACTATTCTTGTCTTACTAAGCTTTATTGTTGGTTAAATATTTTGTAATAATTCTGATAATGATAAATCTTTCTGTTCTAATATTGATTTGTATTTATCATTTAAAGACTGCATACAATTTTCAATATTTCCTTCTCTGTCAGTCAAGCATATAGAATCAATTATATGCGATGGATTTATGAAGTGAGCATAATTATTATAAGATGGCTGATTCAAAAAAAGAATTAAATATCTTTCTGTTTTAGTAGATTTTTTTGACCAAAATAAAAATGGTTTTATGTTTGCATTTCCAGTTAACTTAAAGCAGACGTCAATCCAAAAACAAATATTTAAATAGAAAAATTTATTTTCCGGAACTATTGGAATTTTCAAACCAAGTGTAAAATTGTTTATCTGTTTATTTCTGAATGGGAGTAAAATTTCTGTTAGATTATAAAATATTAGATACTTCCTTTGATCTTCAAAATCTCCAAAAATTCCGTTCCATAAATTATCTGCGGTTGTTCTATTTGTATATTCTTGATACTGCATTTTTTTTTCGGAGAAGTTAGTTTCGATATTTTTAATATTATTTTCTATTTCAGTAATAATATCATCGTGCTTATCAATTTCTTTCATTTTACAAATGGTTCTTTTTGAACTCGAAAATAAATCTTCAAATATAAGGGGTAGCAGATGGGAATTTTCAGAATCAATAGAGTGATTAATTGGCGTTGATATAATAAATGGATATTTCCTGCCACTTTTGTCATTGCTCGAAATAAAAGTTCCCAGCAAAGTGTTGGTGCTGTCTATTATTGGAAAAACAAATTGTACAGTATCTGCTGTTGAATATGAAACATCAAAACTTGTATTTAATTTTGTTTTGGAATATTGCAATCCGTTTTGAAGCCACTTATCAAATAATATTATTTCATTATTGCCTGAGTTAAATTTTACAAAGTCAGCAAATTTGGGTAGCTTTCCAAAACATCCTACAGAATATTTATTTGTTATCATTAGTAATTGAATGGGCTGATTAATTAATTTTTTCTGGTAAGTGGAACTGTTTTAAATATCCTTGCTTAAATGGATTTTTTGCACTGCTTGCACGTAGCTCGTAAGAAGTCCTAATATTGTAAAAATTCATTTTTGAAAAATTCCAACTAATCTGATATAGTCGTGATGATTTTCTTCCAATGTCAGCTAAATCTAATAAACGAAATAATGCCCACTCACCGTCAAAACTTTTTTCATCACCACTTCCAAAATTACGGATTGAAATATTTAATTTTGCTCCAGTTCCACCCTGCTTAACAGGCCAATCAATATCTATCCAATATGGAGAGCCGCTATAATACTTGTCTTCAATTCCATTAATGTAAAGATAGGTCTGCTCAACTATTGGTTTACTACCGTTAATTAGCTGAGAAACCGGCTGCAAAGGTTTCATTTGAAACGAAAGATTAAGAACCTCGTTATTGAACATAGTTTTGCCTATATCATCTGCAAGCTTTAGAGTATTTATCATATTTCTTGATAGTTTAATATTTATATTTTCCCACTTTTTAATTCTCCACGAATTTTTATTCACAAAATCGGCAAGTTCATCATTAAAAAAGGTTGCTAATACCCCAACCCTCGGATTAAAAAAATCTTCAAAATCTTCTAGTGGAGCATCCATATTATTCATAGAAAACGGATAATTATTTACAAGTGTTCTGTTGAAATGTTCATAAACCCTTGACTGCCATTGGTCATTTAGATATTTTTGGGTATCATTCATAATAGCTCTCCAAGCATTTCTAACCGGAGTCTCAAACAATTTTTGAATTGCAAAAAGAGAAGGATAAAGTAAATTTTTTATTTCTTTCATTGCAGTTGGTAATTCACCTGATCCTTGCTTAATAATTCCTGCAGAATAATTTTTACATGCTTCGGTATCACCTTTTAAAGATTCCAGCACTCCAGCAATGTAAGAGTATTGTTCAAGACAGCCTGCAATTTCTCCCAAAGCTTCTCCTGATGGTTCTTCAAAAACAAAATTATGTAATTTTGAAAACTCTTTATCAACCGGATGAATTTCTTTGGAAACTATAGATTGTGAATTACTATCCGCCACTGGTATTGCTGAGTTATCGTTAAAGGTAGTTTCCTGAGTTATTTTTTTCATCAATAAGACAAGAGGAGAGTTTTCGGGATTACTTAAATTACTAAATATTTGAGCAGTTGTAGAAACATTTCCAAAATTAGAGTAATCAATACTGCGTATAAACTGCCTCCAGATTTTATTGTATTCAGTAAAATATAATTTCTGAAGTGTTTTGCTCATTTCCTTTTTATTCAGCATTTCTTTTGGAAGTGTCTGCTGCACAGAATTCCCAAGTACCCAATCATTTTTCCCTGTATTATTACTTTGATTATTAATTTCATTTTTTACAAAAACAGTCCACCCGTTTTTAGTAAAAAATGTCGGAATTTCATAATCACTTTTTATAATGGAAGAAAAACCTGTTCCAACAAATTTTCTTAAACTAACAGCTTCCGGTAATACCTCAAAACCAGTACGTTTAATTTGATTATAAACACTTGAAATACTTGGTTTTACTCTAATTAAATTTCTAACTCTTTTTACTAATTGAGGCGTATTTTTTATTTGCAGATTCCCACGCAATCCAAGATTTTTAATTGTAAACCTTATGTGATTGTGAATCAGCACCCTTAATTTCTCTTTTTCACTTGAAGCAGATGCTGGAATTAATTTCAGGATTCTAGTATCAACTTCAGATGAAAATTCCCTAAAAAGAAATTTATTTTTATTTGTATCTAATCGAGTAAATTCATCTCCAACTAATAAATATGTTTTTAGTGTATTGTAAATTTTCTCCCTTGGGTATTCCTTTCCATTAACAAATTCTCTAAGTTTTTTTTCGAGCTGACCATATATATAATTATTAAAAAAAGATTTTGTTTTAGAGAAGTATAATTGTTTAACTGGTTCTAATATCTCAGCACTTCTATTCAAACCAAAATTGAAAATTGAAGATTCTTTTTTTTCATTAGAAATTTGGTTAATAATTGTTCTTAGTTTATCGGTCTTCTTAAAAGTTTGGAGGAGATTCGAATTCCAATCTACATCTTTAATGTTTTCAACACTTTCTGAAATTTTTCCGAGTTCAATTTGATTTCTTACATAATCTTGAGATACACCGAGGATAAACAGGCCGAGTAAAATTGTTGATAATACAATTGATGCATACCTGAAAAACCGTTTCTGTTTTGCTATGCGTGATGTTTGTCCCACCAAATAATTTTGATCTTTAATTAGAATATTTGTAAAAAGATCTCGTATAAAGTAAGTTTTGGACTCAAGTTCAGATTCTCCTTCTTCCATTGATAATGCAGGAAGATTAAACTGTTTTGCAATTTTTTCGATTGCTAAGTTCAATGGTCTCCCTTCTTGGGTGCCGCTAGTAAAATAAAACCCTCTAATTATAGGACTATCTTGATAAGGATTAGGTTGAAATAATTCTCCAACAAAATAATTCAGCTTTTCTTTTAACGAGCTAAATTGATGGGGAAATAAATAAACTCTCCGTCTTTGTTCTCTCTTTAACGGTAGGCTTAACCTATTACGCTGCATTGCGGTTAAGGAATTATAGAGTTTTTCAAATTCTATATGAAACACATTTTTTAGATCCTTGCTGTTCTGCTGCTCTCTTGTAAAAGTACTTCCCCAAATTTGAGATCTTTCTCCATGACTAAAATCACCAAAATATTCGGCAAACCCCTGCAAGAGATCACACTTTGTAAATACTAAATAAACAGGAAACCTAATGCCTAAATGTTCAATTAATTCATCAATTCTTTGTCTGATGTTTTTTGCATGCTGCTCTAAACTTTCATGTTCAGAATTAATAATTTCATCAATTCCAATTCCAATTAGCACGCCATTAATTGGTTTTTTCTTTCTATTCTTTTTAAGGATTTCCAAAAAGCTAATCCATTCGTCTCTGTCCTCAAGTTCAGTTGTGTACCTTCCTGCAGTATCTAAAAAGATTGCTTGGTTTGAAAAGAACCAATCACAATTTCGTGTTCCGCCAACTCCTTTTAATCCGTTATTGCCAAAAGGAAATTCTAAACCGGAGTTTTGAATAGCTGTTGTTTTTCCTGAAGCCGGCGGACCAATAAACATGTACCAAGGCAAAGCATAAAGCGCCGATTTACCAATTTTCCATCTACCTAATTTTGATTTTTTTAAGGAATTAATTGCCTCTTTTAGTTGTTTTTTGAATTGTTCAATTTCAGCTTTTTTTTCCGGACGTAAACTTTGCATCTGATTATCTGCATGCACACCTATAGAATGTTCAATATTGCCGGCACTTTTTGCTTCTTTCATCATAGCAAACAAGTACCAGATAAAATATAATAACAGTACAAGCGCAGAAATTAGTATTCGTTCTGTTGTTGTAAATCCCAGTTTTCCGCCGAAAACAAATATTAGAATAATTACGAGAATAATTCCCGCACCTATCATAATTTTTTGACTTTTTAAGAGACTTATAAATAAATTCATTTGTTTCTCTTTGCTTAACTTTTATCTCTTATTTTAAGAGATATTTTGTTTTATTGTCTGAATAACATCTTCAGTATTTCCGGAAATTAAATACGACATTGTTATATAAAAAAAGAGTCCGATTGAAAATGCTGCAACAGCAATAACCCATGCAGGTATTCGTTCTTTTACTACATTAACAATTTCATCATGAGGTAAACCGTTTGGAGAAAGCAGTTCAGGAATTTTACCAAGAGATTGGTTAATATCTTTATGTAAGTCATCAATTATTGTCCGTACTTGTTCGGGAGCTTCCAATTGATACTTCCCGCGATAACCAAGAGATAAGCAAAGAAAATAGATTTCCAGTACTTCAATATTTTCTCTCTGCCTTTGTCTTAATTGTGATAACCGAGTAAAAAATTCTTCTCCGGCATTGAAACAATTAAATAATTTTAATTGAAGTGGGTTAGATAACCATTCTGATTTTTGCTCCCATTCGGAACCCATAATAGTTTCATCAATAAAAGCTGCAATTGCAAATTTAGCCGATTGTACTTTTGCCTGCTCAATACCTTCAGTTAAAGCTTGTCGCTCAAAACTATCAAGTAATTCCAAAACTTTATTTCGTAAAACAAGCGGATCGCCATATTCATTTGCTGCCCTTAATTGTAGTATCAGCATAAAACAATCGGAACATAGTTCTGAAATTCTTTTTTTACTTTCTAAAATTGCCATCTAATTACTCTATTGTTATGAAAAATCATATATATCTACCAATCTACTTTTCAGACAAAAATGAAATTAATTGTAATTCTACTTGATTAAATTTTGTAGCAAGAAAAATGGCAATGCTTTGCTTTTCTATAATTTTTTCCCAAAGACGACCTTCTTTACGAATTTTAAAATAATGGTTTTCAGGATCTACTGATAGTCCTGAAGGCGGTCTTGAAATATATTCTATATTCACTCCCTGTAAACCAGCTTGATGAACTGCTAATATTTCTTCGTGAGCTGCAACTTTTATATTGTTGGGAAATTCTGAAATAATTTTTTCTTCAGGCATATTACTTTTTACAACTATAAATAGTTGAGAGTCAATTTGTTTTTGTGAAAGACCGGCTGCCGAGAGTGAGTCATTTTGTTTGTTTAGAGGAATTATAGTGTAAAGTTTTGATATTTTTTTCTGAATATTAAGAAAAGTCATTATCTGATTATAAATGTGATGAACAACTCCGCTTAAGTTTTTATGATTGTAAGGCTGTAAATCTATTGATGAAATTCCGCTATCGGTTGTTAGCGTAACAAGCTGTCCGCTTAAACTTAAAAGAGAAGAATATATAATTTCGGGATGATAATGTGGGGTATTATAATATTGATTAATAATTGGAATATATGTATTAATGGTTTGAAGCAGCAACAGAATTTCAACATCAGTTATAGAAATTTCTCGTTTGTGTGGATTTTGCTGACTCTTTAATTCTTTACTTTTTGTTGTTAGTCCTCCTAATATTTCTCTTACGCATTTCATCATTGATTCAGATGCAGATATTTTTAATACAGGTGGAATAAAATCTTTGTCCATATAAAAAGTACCATCTGAGGATCGTTTAATTTCACCAATTTGCAATACATTAAACTCTTCATAATTTTCACCCCCAAGTTTTATGGAAAAATTTGGACGTGCCATTCCTACTTGTCTGTGATTAGTTCCAATGTTATCATCTAACACCTCTAACATTTGAATAGTATAGCGGGTTAATCTGTTCTCCGATAAATTTTCCAACTGACAATTATTACCAGTTAACAGTTCTAAAGGGATTGCTAAAAAAACTTCTAATTTTTCAGCAGTTGCCTCAAAAAGATTTACAAACTGGCGTGTATTTGGTATTGATTCATTTTCTGGAAAATCAAAACATAATCCATCCGGCATAACGCCGCTACAGTTAACCAAACTAAAATTACCGTTAGCAAGTGAGGCTGTGTCAATTTGTAATTCGCTGAAACCCCAATTATTTATATAAACAGAATCCATTCGTTTGTTCAAACTGTATTGGAAAAATCTATCTGACTGTTGAAAATGATGGGGATCTAATTTCATTCCTTCATGCCATATAACCTTTTGATATTTTGCCAATTAGAACTCCTAAATTTTATAATTTTATTTTTTAAATTAGTCAGTTACTGAAAGAAAATTTTTACCGATAATTATATTAGTGTCATCTTTGCTATCAGAGACATTTATTAAAAGAGACCAGCGATCTTTTACCGGCAGAAAGAAATCGCCAACCACACCAATAAATTTTGTTTCATCAGTCAATTCTACATCCTCTAAATTGAATGTCTCTCCAGGAATCATAATTTTTTCCACTTTTGTATTTGGGATAAAATCTTCTCCTAAGGTTTCTTTAGCATTTCGAAGCAATGATTCTCTGCTTGATAGTTTAAACTTTTCTGAACTTCGGAGTTGGTACAATTTCATTTGAACAGCATTGCTACCATTACTATCCTCTGTACATTTCATCAAAATATTAATTGTAGGATTTCCACAACTTGAAAGAATACTTAATGTTGATAACAAAAAAGAAATTGTTAAAGATGGTAAAATTTTCTGGAAATTAATCATTTATCTCTCCAATAGATTTCATATTGTTTAGTAACTTTACCTAAGTAATTCTCTTTTGATACCCTTTGATGAATGCCGGTCTAAAATATTTTTTCTCAAAAACATTCATATCCAACCTAATCTTTTTGTGCATAGATCTCGCAATTTGTATCGATTTTATTCTTGCGTAAAATGGAATATATTTATAAGGAAGACTAATTGAGCCAATCTTAAATTTTTCACTATTAATTATATTTTCTAAAACTGATGGATTAACTTCCTTTAGGATATTTTCAATTCCATTATTTACTGATTCTTTATATCCATCGAGTAATCCAACCTGGTGAGAAAAAATTTTATTAAGTTCGTCTCTAAATAGTTCTATTCTTTTGTTACTTTCTTCATCTGAAATTGATAAATCAAAAAGGAATTCTTTTAATTTTTCAACCGAAGAAATTGGTATGGTTTGGTAAATAGTTACTCCAAAAAATTCCTGACGGAAATGCCAAAAACCTTGAATGAGTTTTGTTACTGATTCCAACAGTATATCGAATGAGTTTGTGAAGTGTGAATTAAAAGAATAGTTATTACCAGTGTTTTGCAGAACCGGTTCATTTTTAATTTCAGGTATTACAGATTTTTTCTCAGAATAATTAATTCTGGAACCGGAAATTTCTCCCCAAGTATTCTCCTCTTTTTGAGCTGAATATTTCCCCCCAAAGTGTTCTGCCACAAAATGACTAATATTAGAAAAGTTTTGCTCTGATAATGAAGTAAGAAAATCCATCCTAAGATATTCATCACGCATTTGATCTTCATTCTTTGAATATTTTTCTGATAGTTTCTTTAAACAATTTGCAAGGTCTTTAACTTCATCTGCAAATGGACTTTTAAATATCATTGTTCTATCATTATCAATAATATCAGCTTCCCTTTCAAATTGAATTAATAAAGCAAATTTATAATCTCCAATTGTAAATGAATCAGCTTCACTAATATCATATTCAATTTGTGGTTTTATTTTTTCATTGTTTAAGAGCGTACTATTACGACTTCCTAAATCAAATAATTTAACACTACCATTATTTTCAAAAATCTTTGCATGAATGCGTGATATTACTTTGGATTTATCTTCCAACGTTATATCATTTTTTGAATCCCTCCCAATTGAAATTGGGAATTTTTGAAAAGAAAGTTCTTTGTTAAAGCTGGAATCTTTTAGTCTGGTAATTGTAAATTTAATAGTCATAAGATTTTACAAAAGGGGAAATAGTTTATTTCCTTTGAATATAGCTTCGCCAAGCTAATTACATTTTTTGTTTGGTAATTCTGGCTAACTGAAATTAATGACGGATACTTTTTTTAGATTTTAATTTTTTTGTTTGATAATTATGGGTAAAAAATTAAGTGTTGCTCAACCATTTACTAAAACTTTCATTTTCATTATTTGCAGAATAGTGCCAATCAAGTTTTAACCTGAGTCCTGCTTTTTCTCGCCAGATAAAATCAATTGCTTTTTCCATTTCATCTTGATTTTGTATAAAAATCAGATAGAGTCTTTTCTCTTCTAAGTTTGATATTCTAATTTCGCTGAAAATATTTTGTACAAGCAATGCATTCTTAATAGTCTCTACTTGAATTCGGCTATATGTTGCCCAAACAATACCATTTGTGCCATTGAGAAAATCAGAATCATTATATGTTAAGGTTATTTCAATTTTTGTCCCGAATGGTATTAATGGTGTATTATTATGTTCTATCAAATTAGACCACTTTAATATTTTTCCATTTTCCATTTGAATGATTTCTGTATCTTTGTGAACTCCACTCAATTCTATTCTTTTTGTTAGCACGTTCGGATTTCCTTTATCTTTCTATAAGACAAAAATATGTGGGTAGATGACTAAAGTCTTAACTATTCTGCGCAAAAGTTTGACATTTTTGTGCAATACTAATTGAATATGGCAAACTCGGACAAGTTGTTTGATTTATCTTTTAGATGATTGGTTAAATTAGAGATGTAAGAAGCAACTAGTTCTGATTGATTAAATTTTAGAACTGAAACGTCAGCTTAAAAAATATTGTTAACCTTTACGTGTCAGCTTCATTATATATTTGGAAGGAGAATCCCCAAACTGCTTTTTAAATGCCCTAGTAAAACTTGTTTGATCGTTGAAGCCGACTTGATAACAGATCTCTGCAATTGTACCGCTATTTTTCTTTAATAAATCCACAGCTCTTTGTAAACGTATTGATCGGATTAATCTCCCTGCAGATTGATCTATTAAGGCGCTAAGCTTTCTATTAAGCTGTGATACACTCATATTTGCTTCGTCTGCAAGTTTATCTACATTAAACAGTTCATCCTCAATATGTTTCTCTACAACATTAAGAACTTTCTGAAGAAATTGTTGATCCATGGAAATAGCAGTTACATCGGAAGGTTTTATTATTGTTGCTTTACTGAATTTTTGGCGTAATTGTCGTCGAGTTGCAATTAGGTTTTTTACTCTAACTAAAAGTTCCTTGGCACTAAAAGGCTTTATTAGGTAATCATCTGCACCAATTTCAAGTCCTTCAATTTTATTATCAAGTGCAGCTTTGGCTGTGAGCATTATGATAGGAATATGACTTGTCTTCTCATCTTGTTTCAATTCGGTTGTCAATTGATATCCATCAACCTTAGGCATCATCACATCAGTAATTATTAGGTCGGGAATTCTTTTCTTTGCCAAGGAGATTCCTTTTTGACCATTCTTAGCTTCCAGAACTTGAAAATTATTCATCATTTGCTCGGTAATGTAATTTCTTACATCAACATTATCTTCAACAATAAGAATAATTTCTTTGCTGTTTTTTTTATTATCTCTTGTTTTAGTTATAGATATATCTTTTTCATTCAGGAGCAACGAATCGTTAATCATAACCCGATTATCATTTGCCTGCTTAAATAATTCCGTTTCAATTTTCAGAGATTTACTATTAATTAAACCGCCCTCTTCAAAAGGTAATTGAATAATGAAAGTTGAACCTTCTCTATTCTTACTCTCAACTCTTATTTTTCCACCATGCAGTTCAACCAATTCTTTAGAAAGGGCTAAACCAATACCGGTTCCTAGATGTTCGCGTGTTGTGGAATTGTCAATCTGGTAAAAACGATCGAAAAGATGCGGGATGTTTTCAGCGGGAATTCCAATACCCGTATCGGAAATAGTTATTTCAACAAGCCTATTTTTTTTTATTTTACTATCAATAACTGATAATGGAGGATAATTTATGGCTATTTCTATGTTGCCGTCTTCGGGTGTAAATTTAAACGCGTTCGAGAGTAAATTAAAAAACACTTTTTCTAATTTTTCGGGTTCATAATTAATCTCGATGCTGTTATATTCACACTTACAATTAAGAGTAATGTTCTTTTGTTCTGCAAGCGATTCAAACGAATAAAATATATTTTTGGTGAATAAAATAATATCTGAACGTACACTTTTTACATTCATGTTCCCCGATTCAATTTTTGATAGATCTAATAATTGGTTTATCAAATGAAGTAACCGTTGTGCATTTCTATTAGCTATTTCTAGTTTTCTTTTAACTTTACTATCAAAAGTATTTGAAAGTAAACTGCTGATTTGTCCCAGAATTAGAGTTAAGGGAGTTCTAAATTCATGAGATATGTTGGCAAAGAAACGTGACTTTGCCTGATCTAATTCCCTTAATTTTTCAGTTGCAATATGCTCTAACACTAGTTTGTTTTGCAATTGGACACGGTTCAATACGTATTTTCTTATTCCGTAAATTGTAATAATAGCGACAAATAAAAATATTGTAACAGCCCACACAGTTTGCCACCAAGGAGGATTTATTTGTATTGTAATTGATTTCCCGGTTTCATTCCAGACACCCTCATTATTAGAACCCTTGAATTTAAATGTATATTCTCCAGGATCTAAATTTGTATAAGTAGCAATTCTTCTATTGTCATAAATCCAACCATCTTCATAACCTTCAAGTATGTGTGCATATTTGTTTTTCTTTGGATTAGAAAAGTGGAGTGCCGCAAATTCAAAACTTAAATCGTTTTGAGTGTGGTTTAGTGATAAATTTTCCAAATTTATTAAGGATGTTTTGGTAAGTGAGTCTTCATCCAGGTTAAATATTGATATATTAGAAATTTTCAAGTCTGAAAAAAACAACTTTGGCGGAATACTAACAGGTCTTTCAGAATCAAATTCGTATAGTCCTTTATCACCACCAAAAAAATATTTACCGTTTATTGTTTTTAATGCCGCTAAAGAATTAAAGCTTACTCCATCTAAACCATAATTTATAAAAGTTGGTCTCTCCTTTTTATTTCTCATCATTTTTGATATACCGTTGGTAGTACTTAACCATAACTCGTTATTATTGCCCGGCAGTATTGATACTATAGTTTTTGCTGGTAATCCATCCTGATCTGTAAACTTAGTAAATGTTTCTTTAACAGGGTCAAATTCAATAAGTCCGTAGTTCGTGGCTAGCCAAAGGATTTCCTCATTATTCTCATAAATATCTTTAATGTGAATATCAGTCCGTGGTTTCTTATTTCCATTATCAAACAAATAGGTTTTAATGCTATTGTCGGTCTTATTTACTTTGTGCAACCCATATTGATGTGTGCTTATCCAAATATTATTGTTTTTACTAATATGTATGGCTCGTATATATGATCCGTTAATAATTAATTTTTTCTTAACATCAAAATCAAGATATTTTTGGATTCTATCAAGCTCACTTTGATTCTCAATTTTAAATATTCTAATACCCCAAAAATCCTTCTCAACTGGTGGAGTTATTAGCCATTTATCAAAGCTATGACCTTTATCAGATTTATATTTAAGTAAATACTTCCCCGGATAAAGTTTAAGAATTCCTATTTTAACTCTATTCTTTATATTTCCACCTATATAATAAGTTGAATCTACTTTATTAGAATTCCATATTACTTTATTGTTGCTATCCTCAATCCATCCGTAATCCCACATCAAATAGCCTCCCCTATCTGCTTCACCAGCTGTAACTATAAGATATTCTTCTGGTTTTTGTATTTCGAATTCGGTAGATAAGTCTTGTGAATCTCCCACCTTAGTTATTTTTACTTCATCCAAGTTTTGACTGATTTTATTCTTGATTAGATCAACAATCTTTTGTGGATACGTGGTATTATCTCCATTAATTGTTTTAAAATTATTCGTTTGTATATTCAAATAATTCAAGCCTCCTTTAGTGGTTCCAATCCACAAATTACCAGATGAATCTTTGCATAATGCCTTTATTCGCTTACCTGAGATACTATTTAAATCTGTGGAATCAGGAATAAATCTTTTTATAATTTTCCTTTGCGGGTTCATTTTTAACAAACCATCGCCCCACGTACCGAGCCATAATGAACCATCTTTCTCCTCCAGAATTGACCGAATGGAACTGCCATCTCTATTATAAACATCGAATGGAATTGCAGAAAAAGTTTTAGTTTGTATATCAAAGAGGTTTAAGCCACCTTGTGTTCCAATGTAAACAATGCCAGGATGAACTTTTGACTCTAACAAGCTATAGATTTTAGAATTGCTTATACTGTTTTGATTGTTCTTATCATGAACATAATGAGTAAATTTTTTTTTATTTGGATTATACTTAATTAATCCTTTTGTTAATGTTCCAATCCATATAACACCAGACTTATCTCGTAAACTTTCCGTAAGAACTATATCTGATATTCCATCACTTGAGTAATTTTGTCCGGCTATCTTCATCCTTTCGTAATTATCCGTAATCCCATCGAACTTAAGTAATCCATGAAAATTACTAGTTATCCAGACATTTCCAAACTGGTCGGTAATAATAGAATTATACTCATTTAAGCTACTAAACTTATTTATTGTATATTCTTTAATGGTTTTAATGATATTTGTTAAAGGATTATATTTATAAACTCCATTTTTAGTAGTTATCCAAAATACACCTGAAGAATCTTCATACAAATCAATCATAAAATTTTCAAGTGTTGTAAAATCGCTTACTTCATCTTTATTCATAAGGTCAGATTGTCTGAAAACATTTTCTTTTTCATCAAACCACATAAGACCATAACGCAATGAAGCAATCCATAATTTTTTATTCCTATCTTCAATTATTTCAAAAGTATTTCCAGTATTTCGATAGGTTTTACTTGAATCAGTTAAAACAAATTTTTGTTTTTCCCATGTATCAGTTAGTTTATTATATTTACGAATATCTTCGCCCTCAACAGCAGCCCAGACATTCCCTTTCAAATCGATATATGTTTTAACAGAGCTGTAGTAAGAGCGACCTAAGCCTAAATCGTAATTTTTAAATTTATTTTTGTTGCGTAAATACTTTGATACTCCGGCTCCCGTAGCAATCCAAAGATTATTTTCCGTGTCTTCTACTACACACCAAATTACATTTGAATTAATACTTTCAGTATTTTCGGGATCGTTTTCAAATATCTTAAATTCATATCCGTCATAAACATTAAGTCCGTATTCAGTACCAATCCATAATAATTCATAACTATCTTGAAAAACAGAAAGTACCGTATTATTTGAAAGACCATTAGTTTTGTTTAATATTTCTATTTCAAGCTTTTGAGCAATAATAAAATAATTTGTTGAGTTCAAAACAAAGAGAAGAAGGAAAATAATATTTTTTTTATTTGAGAAGCTACACATGTTTAACTCATCTAGTTCTTAATTTTATTTTCTTTATTGGTAACCTTTTCCATAATAACATGAAAAAGTAATGAAAGGTAAGCTGTTCTATAATCTGACATTATTTCGCCAATAGTTTTATTAACCCGCTTTTATTTAATTTTGGAGATGAGGTATAGTTATTATATCCTGGATCTAAAAGACAAGAATAATAAAAATCGAATTCAAATAAATTTTATACTGTTTATAATTTTAATGATATAATTTTTTTACGAATATTTTATAAACATAATAAGAGTTTATATAAAAGAAAAGTGTTTTTTAAAAGAGAATTTGCTATAAACAATCTGATGATAATTAATAAACTCTCTGTAAAATATAGAAACACATACAAAAACGATAATATTAAGCAACGAGTTAGAACCTTTAAAGTATTTACACTACTAAGTGCAGAAAGTTTAATTAACTCTATAAAGATTTAGTTCCACTCTATGAAAAATCAGAAATAAAAAGATTATAACAACCTAAACACAAAAGAAAAAAAGAACGATTGTTAGAAGATCAACTAATGATGCTCTTAATGTATTATTGTTTATATCTTTCCCAAAAGTTTCTAAACGAACTTTTATTCTTCTGGAAGTATTCAAGAAACTCTTCAAGAAACTCTTCAACTTTACCATGTTGAATAAGTTTTGTATAAGTTAATGTAATATCCCAAACTTTTTTTTATTTGTTAAAGTAAGAGTTAAAACTATACACTTTAGTACATCTCGTTTTTGGCTTCTAAAATGCTTAACTTAAATAGTGGAAAACAAAAGATCAGTTCATATAGTGTTAAGATTAACAGTACACCTAGTTTGGAGTACGATGTACTGGTATAAAATATTAGAAGAAGATATCAAATAACTAATTTATTAACAAACATCTTTAAAAAAGCACATACAAAATGTTATGATCAGAAGGTCGAGAGAAAATCATTAAAATATAAAAGCTTAAAAATAGTCAATTTTTAAGCTTTTATCGTGCATCCTGCCGGGTTCGAACCGGCGACCTGCTGATTAAGAGTCAGATGCTCTACCAACTGAGCTAAGGATGCGATGTAAAAACAATTAAGTTTATTTTTTTAACAAATCATTTTAATTGTTTACATTTGGTTTTATTCTAAGAGTAAAAGTTTTAGCATCAGTAGTATTTTTTTGATTAAAAAATTGAGGAAACTATGAGAAGATTTATAAATCCATTTACAACATTAGTGGTGATAAGTGTTGTTACTTTACTTTTTATTTCTTCGTGTAAAGAAGAATCAACTGAGCCTAAAATTGAAGTGTCTATTGACCAAGAGTTAGTTGGAACGTGGGAATTGACTAAAATATTAAAGCCAATAGTTACAACACCCGAAGCACAGGGTCTTGCATTAACAGCAATATTTAATCAAGATGCAACAATGCAATTTACAACTGTAATTGATGCAGATACCACTACCACTATTAATACTGGAACTTGGAGCGTTGCTGATACTGTACTTACAATAACTTTTCAAGATGAAGAACCAAAATCATCACCTTATGTTATTAGCAATAGTATTGTTACAATAAGTGAGTATTCAATTGAGTTTAATGGGACACCATTTTTAGCAACATTGGAATTTACAAAACAGCCATAGCAGAAAAATAATTTTTACTAAAAAACAAATTCAAAATTAAAAGAAAAATTTCTGATGGGTGCGAGGTTACCAATAACTTCTACATAATTGTAGTTTAAAATATTATTGGCATTTAGAAAAACTCTTAGAGGAACATTGTAAGAAAACAAATTTGCTCCAACTCTTGCATCAAGTACAACTATGGGAACTCTTTTATCTCCATCTGGAACTAAGCCTAAGACCACAAGCTCATCACCAATTCTTTCCACTTCGCTTGAGTATCTGAAATCAAAACCAAATTCATAAAAACTTTTTGCAAAGTCTATACTTGTAACAACTGAATGTTTGGGTCTGTATTTTAACGGCTTATCTAGTTCGATATCTAAAGAGTGTAAAAATGTATAGCCAACATTTAGAACAATAGTTTTTGATAAGAACGATGAAGATGCATTAACTTCAAAACCTTGTATTCTTGCACTTGTTACATTGTCAAAAAACAATTTTCCATCTTTCGAATCAAAGCCAGGCTCAATTAGGTTTGAGTATTCATTATTGAATATTGCAAAGTCTAAATATAAATCATCATAGAAATAATGTTTTATTCCAGCTTCAATTGAAAAACTATCTTCCGGTTTTAGGTTAGGATTTGGTTTTACAGTAACTCCACTTGTAGTTGTTGATGTAAATGATTCTGCAAGTGTAGGCGACCTAAACCCTTTGGCTATTGAGGTTCTAAGAAAAGTTGAATTGCTAACTTTGTAGGTAGCACCAAATTTTGGAGAGATAGAGCTTTCACTTTTAAGATCTGCCAACTTATTGTAATCGTATCTTATTCCTAAAGATAAATTTAATTCTTCTATAAATTTATAATCAACTTGAGAATATGCTCCAACTCCGTTTGAAGTTCTGTTGCCAAATATTGTTGAAGTAACTTTGTTAAATTGAATTTCACTCCCGGAAACAATCGTCATTTTTTTTGATGGAGTATAGTTTATTCTAGCTTCAGTTCTAAAAAGATTACTGTTGGATTTATTATCACTTTCTGATTCATCATCCCAAAAACTTAAATAAAGACTTGGAATTATTACAAGCGAAAATTCATCATTAATAATATGATTGAAATTCATACCAAGAATAGTTCTATCCGATTTTATCGATTGACCCAAATCTCCATCTGGTGGTGAGAGTGCATGATTTAAATCTTTCCAATAAATAAATGTACTTCTGTTGCGAGTAAACCCCGTACCAAGAAATGACAAGGTAGTTTTTTCTGAAAAATTATATTTAGCTTTTAAGTAAGCAGAGTACCGTATTTGGTCTTCATTTTGTTTGTAGTTAGAATCTTCCAATCGTGAAATGGATGCTGAAACACCTAACTTACCAAATGATCTTGAATGAGAAATTGTTTGGCTGTTAAAGTAAAGAGTGTTGTCATTCCATTGCCATTCTTTATGAGAAGGCTTTGAGTAAAAACCTCCGTGTATTTTCACAAAGGTAATTGGGTTGGATGTAAGTTCTTTGGGAATAATATTTATTACTCCACCAACAGCTGAAGAACCATAAAGCGAACTTGCCGAACCTTTAATTATTTCAATTTGACCAATTTCAGAAATTGGAACAAGTTCCCAAACTATTTCGCCAGTATCAGGAGTGTAAATGGGAATGTCATCAAAATTTATTAGTACTCGTGTTCCAGCACCTCTGCTATATCCGCTTGAACCTCTAATACTAATTTGGTCAAGAGTAATAGTAACACCGGGAACATATCTAAATGCGTCATCAATTTTTTGAAAGTTTTTCTTCGATAATATTTTTGAATCTATTACATACGTGCTTGCTGCCACTTCGTTTATTGTTTGCGAATGTTTATTGGCTGTTACAACTAACTCATTATATTTGTAGCTTGTTGGAAGAAGGCTAATATTAATTTCAGCATTGTTATTGTTTATTTTAATTGATTCAGAAACAATTTTTGAAAACCCAATCATACTAAAGATTAAGTTGTAAGTTCCATTTTTTACTTCCTCTAATTTATATTCTCCTTTGTAATTTGTTGCTACTCCACGAATTGTTCCTTCAAGCAAAACATTAGCACCAATTAATGCTTGTCCATTCTCATCCGTAACCGTTCCAAATATTACTCCCGATTGAGCGTTAATAGTTGTTGCCAATAGCAAAATAAAAAGTAGAAGTGATTTCTTTTTCATTTTTGCTCATTGTTTTTATTTGAAAAATTAACCGTTGAAATAGTTTTAGCATTTGTACTATCTGCTCCGGGAGGTTGTTGTGGTGGATTGTTAAAATCACAAACTATATTTATGTCTTCAACAAATGTTGCTTCGGGAACTATTAGAACACCAGGGTTGGTGGAATCGTTCTTGCTGTAATAAAGCCCAACAATTTCCCAGTCTTCTCTATTGAGTGATAATTCTTTTGATTTAGATTGGGCAACAGCTAAGTAAGCATACTCTCCAGACTTTACATTTGCTAAAAGAGAAGTTCCGTTTGTATTGTATTCATAAATGTTTGTTTCCGTGTCAATAGAATCACTTACATATTTTAAATTAAAGGCATTAAAATCTAACTTAGAAAGAAGAGGGTTTTGGAATAACACAATGTGAGTACGAGTTACTTCTTTGTCCCAGTTTCCAAGAAAGGTAATTGTTCCTCCAAAGCCAGGGTTTATGCTTGCCAACTCTGGCGACAAACCTTTATCGCAAGAAATAAAAGTAAAGAGCAAAACGAAAAATAAAATTCTTTTAATCATTGTAACATCAAAATAATAAGGGAGTAAATAAGAAACAAGAAAAGTTGAATGACATTTATTAAAATAAGGTATATAAATAAATTATTCCACCTAGAAGAAAATAAACAAAAAACATAATTGAAACTTTATTACTTTAACCATAAAACATTATTTGATATACTGCTCTCAAAAACCAAAAAATACTTATTAACAACAAAAGGGTTTTGCCAAGCGAAGTTGTTAGAAGCTCGTATGAATGGAAAAATGAAACGTATGCAAAAATTACGAATATAAAAGTGAGAGATAAATTTAAAACTTGCATTATTGCTCTGTTAATAAAAGTAATTCTTTTAAGGTCTTTCTTCCAGTTAAATATTTTCCAAAAAGATAAGTGGAAAAGAATTAAGGTAATATTATAAACACCACCAACAACCAGAAATGCTTCATTGCTCATTTACTTGTTCCCAAAATATTTTTTATCCTCTCTTCTATTTTTTTACTCTCAATTGGAGATACAACCCTTTCAAAAAGATTTAATAAATCGTCAGAATGTTTTTTAATTTTCAGGGTCTTAAAATCTATGAAAAACATATCCATCCAAAGCAACGCTTTAAGTTTTTGTGCTTTCTCATCAAACATAACCATTTCAATTTTTAACTTTAGGTTAGAGTATTCTATAAGTTGAGTTCTAATTAGTACTTTTTCAAAAGCAGTTGCAGGATACTTATATATTATTTCATTTTTAGAAACAACCCATGATGAATTATGTTCTTTCGAAAATTGATACATATTGAAGTCGTAATGTTCAAGCAAGTGGTCTTCTCTTGCATTGATTAAATAATCCAAATACTTGCTGTTGTTTAAGTGTCCGTAAGGATCACAGTCCTGAAATCTTATGGTTGTTATACTTTCCGGTTGCTCTTTTAATTTTTTCACTTAGTTCTTCCGTTTAATTATATAATAGACCAGTCTGTTTATATGATGCAAAAAAATTATTTTTTCAACATATGTTTTGTATGCAAAATAATGCTTGTTAAGTATTTAACATCTCTATGTGTTTTTGCCAAAAGGAAACCACCTTCAAGAAGCGTAAAAAACATTCCTGCCTTTTCTGCAGCTTTTGGTTCTTTTAGAGTTCGTAAAAGTGCAGCTAATCTATTTTCCATCTGCACAAACATATCGCTACACACTATTCTAATTTCTTCGTTGCTTGATGCAACCTCTAAGGCAACAGTAGAAAGAGGACAGCCTTTTTTATAATTTGAATTAACAAGTTCGTTTGCTAAACAATTAGTTATGGATAGGAAAATTCCATTGGCAGAACGCTTACCGAATGTTGCTTTCTTGTATCGTTCTAACTCTAAGTCTTTTGCATATTTTAAAGCTTCGGTAATTAAGGAGTCTTTCCCTTTAGGAAAGTGGTGATAAAGCGAGCCTTTAGGTACACCAGAGATTTGTAAAATCTCAGTAATACCAGTTCCATAATACCCTTTGGTTTGGATAAGGTCAGAAGTGGTTTTAATTAGTTTTTCTTTAGTAGTCATTTTTATATAAGAATTGTTCCCCAAAGATAAAACAAATAGACCGGTCGGTCAAGTTTATAATTTCTGCACAAAACTTTGCTAAATTACTTTAATCTATCCTTAAAAACCTTCTTAAGTTTTTCTAACTTGGGAGTTATTACAAAACTACAATAAGGTTCTCTTTTGTTTAACTCATAATAATCTTGGTGATAGTTTTCTGCTTTATAGAAAACATCAAACTTTGCAATTTCTGTTACAATAGGGTTTGCAAAAACTTTTTCTAACTCTAAACTATTTTTGTATTTCTCAGCTAATTTTTTTTGTTCATCATTATGATAAAAAACTACTGAACGATATTGAGTTCCAACATCAGCCCCTTGTTTGTTGAGCGTTGTTGGATCATGTGTCTTCCAAAAGATTTCTAACAACTCGCTATATGAAACTTCATCTTCATTATAAGTTATTTGAATTACTTCGGCATGTCCAGTTTCGCCTGTAGAAATTTGTTTGTAAGTTGGGCTTTCTACTGCTCCACCCGAATAACCAGAAATAGCTGAACTAACACCCTTTATATTTTGAAAAATTGCTTCGGTACACCAAAAACATCCTGAACCGAAAGTAGCTAATTTTTTATCTTCCATTTTATTCTCTTTGGCAAAGTGTGAAGTAGAATTTAATAACAGTCCGAAGAATAAAATAATTATAATAAACATTCCAGAAAAATAGTTTCTTATCTTTAACATTGCAACTCCCTTATATTAGACTAATTATCTTTTTACAGAACTAACTAAAAATAGTTTCAAAAAATTGAAAACAAATAACTTAAAAAATATGGCAAACTGATATTATTGTATATTAAACAATATAACTTTTTCTTTATTATAGATGTCATAAAAAAGACAAACTAAAAACTTATTTATAGATAACTTTTGTTATTATTTTAAAAATGAAATATTAATGGATAAGAATGGAAAATATTAAAGATCAGATATTTATAATATTTGGAGCTTCTGGCGATCTTACAAAACGAAAATTAATTCCGGCAATTTTTAATTTGTATGTGTTAAAACAATTACCTAAAAAATTTGTAATTATTGGTACTGCCAGAACTGTAATGACAGATAAAGAATTTCGAGATAAAATGATTCAAGGAATAAAAGACTATGGTAAATTTAATGATGAGGACGAACTTATAAAATTTTCAAAATTATTATTTTATAAGGCAACTGATACAAAGCCTGAATCAAAACTTTTAGAACTTACTGAAAAAATTAAATCTGTTCAAGAAAAAATGGGCAGAATTAATAATATGATTTTTTATCTTTCAACTCCGCCAATGCTTTATTCTATAATTCCAAAACTACTAGCAAGCCAAGGTTACAATAATGAAAGTGACGGATGGAAAAAAGTAATAATTGAAAAACCTTTTGGTTACGATCTTGAATCGGCAGAAGCCCTTAACAAAGGGTTAATGGAAGATTGGAAAGAGGAACAGATTTATAGAATAGATCATTATCTTGGGAAAGAAACAGTTCAGAATATTTTAGTTACTCGATTTTCAAATGGAATTTTTGAGCCACTTTGGAATAGAAATTATGTTCATCATATAGAAATAACTTCTGCTGAAGATATTGGTGTTGAAGACCGAGGAGGATATTACGATTCTTCTGGAGCATTAAGGGATATGATTCAAAATCACTTTCTACAATTGCTCGGACTAATTACTATGGAGCCACCAGCTTCACTAAAAGCAAATTCAATCCGTGGTGAAATTAACAAAGTGCTACAAGCAATTAGACCAATTAAGGAAGATGAAGTTTCTAAGTTTGCAATTCGTGGTCAGTATCTTTCTTCAGAAATTAGAGGTAAAAAAGCAAAGGGTTATAGAGAAGAAGAAGGAGTTCCTAAAGATTCTAAAACAGAAACCTTTGCTGCTATTAAATTTTACATTGATAACTGGAGATGGGGTGGAGTTCCTTTTTACATTAGATCTGGAAAACGCATGCCCACAAGAGTTGCTGAAGCTGTAATTCATTTTAAGCCAACACCTCATCACTTATTTACTAACCAAAATGTTAGTGATTCATATAATCAATTAATAATTAGAATTCAGCCAGACGAAGGAATACTAATAAAATTTGGAATGAAAACTCCAGGTTCTGGTTTTAACGTTCAAAATGTAAATATGGATTTTCACTATTCCGATTTGTCAAATCAAGAAGTTCAACCAGCTTATCAAAGATTAATTCATGACAGTATGTTAGGAGACAAAACTTTGTTTGCTCAAGCTTCTGAAGTAATGGCAGCTTGGAAATTTCTAACACCTATTTTGAATAGTTGGAAAAACAATGATAGCATTCCAGTTTATGGTTATCCGGCTGGGACTTGGGGACCAGAACAAGCAGATGATCTTATTGAAGATGAAAATTTGACTTGGCGTTACCCTTGTAAAAATTTAGCAGACGATGGGATTTATTGTGAGTTATAGAAGGCTTTGCATAATTTAAAGTGGCATTAATATTTCTTTGCAAAAACATTAATTATTGTGAAAAATATAATTTCCGTATTTGCTTCGCCCTCTTTGTTTAACAATAAATTAAAATTCTATTATTATAATTTGCAAAAAGATTAGGTTATTGAAAGGATTCTTATAATGAAGAATAGAAAGATTAAAATATTTTCAAATCAAGAAAAGTTAGCAAAATATTTTTCAGAAATTTTGATAAAAAAGATTAGCAAGAATACATCTAATTACAACTTATCAATTGCTCTTGCCGGAGGCTCAACTCCTAAAAAAATATTTAAGTATATGGCTGATAATTATAGCGGCAAAATAAACTGGGAAAAGACCAATTTCTTTTTTGGCGATGAAAGATGTGTTCCACCAAATGATGCCGAAAGTAATTTTAAAATGGTTGATGATATTCTTTTCAGTCCTTTGCAAATTCCTACAAATAATATTTTCCGAGTTAAAGGTGAAAACGATCCTGCCAATGAAGCAAAAAATTATAGTAACGTAATTAAAAAAAATGTTAGACTAAAAAAAGAAGTTCCACGTTTTGATATTGTAATGTTAGGAATTGGAGAAGACGGACACACAGCTTCTATTTTTCCAAACCAAATAGAATTGTTTCATTCTAAAAATATTTGCGAAGTTGCAACTCATCCAGAGAGTGGTCAAAAAAGAATAAGTTTAACTGGAACTGTTATTAGCAATGCAAAGCTAATTGTTTTTATTGCAACAGGTAAAAATAAATCGAAGATAGTTTCTGAATTACTTAATGAAAATAAAGACAAGTCTAACAACTACCCAGCATCTTTGGTAAGTTCTAAAAAAGGAAAGCTAGTTTGGTTGCTTGATACTGAATCAGCATCGTTATTATACTAAACACGATTCGGTATTCGGAATTTAGTAAATGTCATTTCGAAATGAATGTTTTTTGTGATTGAGAAATCTCATAATTTAATAGTGTTTGAGATCTCTCCACAAAAGACGTGTTCGAGATGACAACTTTAGAATCCGAAAACCAAATCAGTTTTAGTATAAACAAAGTCGGTTTTACTGAGATTTAAAAATATATTTTAATCCATAAGTCATAGCCTCTGATGGACATGAAAGATGAGTTCCATTTTTAAATTCTACAAGTTTTATACTTAAACCATTTACGCTTTTTAATTTTCCTGCTAAATTTTTAATCGGTTTATGGTAAGTGGTTTTATCTTCAAGCTCTCCATAGCTAATAAATATTTTTTTGTTGCCTGAGTGTTTCTTCAAACCATTTACCATTTCATCAAACAAATTTAAATCATTAATTAAGTAAGGACTTCCAGCAATAACATTATTGAACGTTTTAGGATCTTCTAACATAGCATTCATTGCAAACAATCCGCCCAAGGAATATCCATTAAGAATTCGTTTATTATTTGTTCTATACGAGGAATCAATTTTTGGAATCAACTCATTTGTAAAGAATTTAAGATAATTACTTCCACCACCACTCTTTTTAAATTTACTGTTGGATGAAAAAGTATAATCTCGTTCTCTAAAGTTTTTTTCATTGTTGCTCATCATTGTTCCGTAAGCAGGAGCAACTATAATAAGATCTGGTACGCTTTTGTCAAACTGTAAATACCTAACAATACTTGTTGCCATATTAAAAGAAATATCTCCATCAAGTAAATAAAGAACAGGGTAGCTTTTGTTTGACTTATTATAATTTTTAGGAAGTCTGATATAGACATAAAAAGTATCATCAACTTCTTTAGAAATTATTTGTTTAATTTCTGTGTACTTAGTTATTATGCTTTGATATTTGGTTGTGCTAAAATTTTCTTTTGAAGATGTACATGAATTTGAGAGGAGAATTGTAGAAATTAATAAAGTTAGATAAATAAATTTCATTACAATTTTTATTTACGATTTGCGTTTATTCTTAAAATGTAAAGAGAAGCTAAAAAATTAAAATTAGAGCTTGATAGGGTTTGCAAGATAAAAATACATTTCCGGAATTTCTTTTCTACCACGAAACCCATCTTCTATTCCGTGATAATGCGTAATGCTATCTTCATCACTTTTCCAACAAAGAAAAACATCTCTATCATTAATTATTGCAGGAAAATCAACTAGACCAGCCGAATAATTAAAGTGTTTGTAGTGGCAACCAATATCTTCTAGTTCACGTATAAATCCCTTTATTGTAGTAACTAGGTTTTGAACAACATTGCTGTCTTCTACTTCTCCATTCAAAGCATCAGTAACAGTTTTAAGTTCAAGACTATAATCCAAAATGTCTTTCACTATTTTTTTAACTAGCGGAAGAGTTTTGTTTGCTTCAATCGGGGTAAAATATTTTAGTTCTATTTCTAACATTTATCTCAAAATTTATTTCAGAAAATATAAGTATAAAGTATCTATTTAAGCAAGGTATAATTCTGTGGAATTTATTTTTGTATTTATGTTATCACGAGTTCTGTGTATATTTTAAACTTTAATTGATATCAAATACATTTTAACTAAAAGGAATAATTATGAAAGCAAAAAGCATTATAGTGTTGCTAATATTAGCGTTGTTAACCATAAGCTGTAAAAGCGAAAAAGAAATGAAGGGTACGTTTCTTTTTAATCCCGAGCATCCAAACCTAGAGGAAGAAATTACCATAAAATATAATTCTGTTGGAACAGATTTGGGAGAAGCCTATAGTGTTGATGCAATAATTTATTCTTACAGTGCAGATATTGAAGAGACAACTGAAATAGAGATGTCGAAAAAAGGTAGTTTGTGGACTGCCAAGTTTGCCCCGAACGAAAAAACAAAAGGATTACTCATAGTTTTTAAAAATGGTGAAACTAAAGACAATAATAATGAGCAAGGCTATAATATTAAGTTGTACAAAGATGGTAAGGTTGTTCCCGGAGCTCTTGCTGGTCTTGCTGTTTTACACAAACGTTATGCAAGACTTATTGGTTTTAAGGGAGATGCCGAACTTGCCAAACTATTAATAGAAGAAGAGTTTGAAACCAACCCAAGTGTAAAGTCAGATTATTTACGAGCATATTTTATGACTTTGCCTAGAAGTAAAAGAGATAGTGTTGTTGGGTTGGAGCTTGAGGCTATAGAAGAGGAAGGTAATTTATCTGAAAAGAATCTTGAACTACTTGCAGTGTTTTTTCCTATGACTGGTGATATTGTTAAGGGAACTAAGTACACAGAATTGTTGACTGAAAAGTTTCCGAAATCTGATTTTACTCAGGACATTGCTTATAGAAAACTCAGCGAAGAAAAAAATATTGATAAACGAATCATCTTGCTAAAAGAGGCAATTGAGAAATTTCCAAACGAGAAAATTACAAAATGGATGCTCTATAGTACCGTTAATGAGTTGGGGAAAACAAAGAAATTTAACAAAGCAAAAGATTTAACTGAGCAATTTCCAAAACTAGTAACTTCTCGTTTGTATAATTCGCTTGCTTGGATGATGTTTGAAAATAAGACTCAACTAAGTACAGCAGTTGGTTTGGCAGAAAAAGGAGTTGAGTTGGCAAGAAAAGAAATAGAAGTAAATGATGATAAACCAAAGTTCTATACAGACTCGCAATGGAATGAACAAAAACAAATGTCTTTGGGAATGACTTTGGATACTTATGCAAATATTTTGACTGCAACTAACCAAAAAGAAAAAGCTCTCTCGCTTTTTGAAGAAGCTATTGAAGTAACCAAGGAACAGCAAGCTTTTATAAATGAAAACTATGCATCGTTACTTGTTGATTTGGGAAAACAAGAAAAAGCAAAAGAGGTTTTGAAAAGATTTATTGATTCTGGGAAAAGCAATGATGAAATAGTGTCACTATATAGCAAAGTATTTGTTGAGCTTGGCGGAAGTGACGATGATTTGAACAAGTACTTTTCAAAGAACAGTGATGAATCAAATAAGCAAATAACAGAAAAATTAAAAAAAGAAATTCTTAACAAACCAGCACCACAATTTACTCTTGTTGATGTCGAGGGTAAATCAGTTTCACTTGCAGACTTCAAAGGCAAAATAGTTGTGTTAGATTTTTGGGCTACTTGGTGCGGTCCTTGTCTAGCATCTTTTCCAGCAATGAAAAAAGCTCAAAATAAATTAAGTAAAAACAATGAGGTGAAATTTTTATTTATTAACACAAGAGAACAAGCTGAAGACAAAACAAAAAAAGTTAAAGATTTTCTTATAAAAAATAATTATCCATTTCACGTTTTGATGGATGAAAAAAATGAAGTTCTTGCTCAATACGATGTACCTGGAATACCTACAAAATTTGTGATAGATAAAAATGGAAATATTAGATTCAAAAGTGTTGGTTTTGGTGGAAATGCAGAGGAGCTTATAATGGAATTAGAACAAATGGTTTCTATGATAAAGTAGGTTTATACTGTAATAAATTCGAAGTCAAAATTGAAAAGTGTAGTTGAGAATCTCCTGATTCGCAACTAGTAGAAAAATCAATCAACAATCATTTTTTTTCTTATGGAAATAAGAATAATTAGTGCTAATTTTCAATTATAAAATATTTTTCAAAACGTAATTATCGGAGAAAATAATGGCTGTTATAAGACCCTTCAAAGCAGTTAGACCAAAACAAGAAGTTGCTCATCTTGTTGCAAGCGTTCCTTATGATGTTGTAAACAGAGAGGAAGCTGCAGAGTTAGTTAAAGATAATAAAATAAATTTTTTACGAAGCACTCGTTCGGAGATTGATTTGCCGGGCGTTGATGCCTATGATAAACAAGTATATCAAAAGGCAAGAGAGAATTTTGTTGAATTAAAAAATGAAGCAATGCTTCAAGATGAGGATGCAAATTTTTATGTTTATCATTTAACAATGGGCGAACAAAAACAAGTTGGAATTGCCGCAACTTTTTCTGTTGATGATTATGATAACGATGTAATTAAAAAGCACGAAAAAACAAGACGTGTAAAAGAAGACGATAGAACAAATCACATTGTTACAACAGAAGCACAAACCGGAGCTGTATTTTTAACCTATAAAGGAATTGATAAGGTTAACGAAGCTGTTGATAAAACAATGAGCGAGACCAAACCAATTTATAATTTTACTTCAGAAGATGGAATAATTCATAAAGTGTGGTTGCTTCCAAAAGAGTATGAACAAACAGTAACAGAAGAAATTGGAAAGTCAGATTATTTATATATTGCTGATGGACACCACAGAGCTGCAAGTGCCGGAAGAGCAAGAGCAGTAAAAAAAGAAAACAATCCAAACCATACTGGCGAAGAAGAATATAATTATTTTATGGCAGTATTATTTCCTGCAGAACAGTTGAAGATACTTCCTTACAACAGAGTTGTGTTTGACCTAAAAGGAATGAGCGAAAACGAATTTGTAGAAAAAGTAAAAACCAATTTTACAGTTGAGGAAACTAATTCTCCATCTCCGGAAAACACAAAAAGTATTTGTATGTATATGAACGGCAAGTGGTCATTGCTTAAACCAAACCACAACGTAAAACCAACAGAAGACGTTGGTGGCAATTTAGACGTAAGCATTTTACAAAACTATATTCTCCAACCTTTTTTAGGAGTTGAAGATATTAGAACTGATACAAACGTTGATTTTATTGGAGGAATAAGAGGTACGCAAGAATTAGAAAAGTTAGTCGATAGCGGAAAAGCTAAAGTTGCATTTTCTATGTACCCCGTTTCAGTAGATGATTTAATAAATATCTCAGACGCAAATGAAACGATGCCACCAAAATCAACTTGGTTTGAACCGAAGCTGAGAGATGGATTGGTTGTTCATACAATCTAAAGAAAAATAGGAACGCGGATTATTATGATTGCTTATGATGTTTTAAGATTTTAAAATCATAAGTGATCATAATCATCATAAAAATCTGCGTTCTATTAGCCCTTATGATAAATAACTTTTAAAAACACTATTGAATAAATAAGGAAAACAAAAAATGGAAAAAAGAATTTATAACCTAAGTGCCGGACCTTGTACATTGCCGGAAGAAGTAATGCTTGAAGCACAAAAGGATTTTTATTCATACAAAGGCGAAGGCTTATCAGTAATGGAAATGAGTCACCGCTCAAAAAGTTATGATGACATTATTGTCTCTGCCGAAAAAGATATTCGCACACTGCTAAACATTAGTGATGATTATGCAGTTATGTTTTTACAAGGCGGAGCAACTATGCAATTTTCTATGATTCCATTAAACATTATGCCGCCCAACAATAAAGCAGATTATATCAACACCGGAGCGTGGTCTAAAAAAGCAATTAAAGAAGCAAAGAGAGTTGGCGAAGTTAATGTTGCTGCATCATCAGAAGATTCAAACTTTAACTACATTCCAAAACAAGATGCCTTCAACTTAACAGCGGATGCTTCTTATGTTCACTATACTTCAAACAATACAATTTTTGGAACCGGTTTTAAGACCGAGCCGGAAGTTGGAAACGTTCCACTAGTTTGCGATATGTCTTCCGACATACTTAGCAAGCCGGTTGATGTAAATAAATACGGATTGATTTATGCCGGTGCTCAAAAAAATATGGGACCAGCCGGAGCAGCTCTTGTGATTATTAAAAAATCTTTGCTCGAACGTTCACCCGATACACTTCATACATATTTAAACTATAACATTCACGCAAGCAAAGGTTCAATGTATAACACTCCACCAACCTATACAATTTATATTATGGGCTTGGTTTATAAATGGCTGCTTAAAAATGGCGGACTTGAAGCAATGCAAAAAGTAAACGAAGCAAAAGGAAAATTACTTTATGATGCAATTGATAATTCCGGTGGATACTACAAAGGTGCTGCTGCTATTGAAGATCGTTCACTAATGAATGTTACTTTTAACTTGCAAAGCGAAGAGTTAGAAAAGAAATTTATTGCAGAAGGAATCGCAAAAGATTTTATCGGATTAAAAGGACATCGTTCAGTTGGCGGAGTTCGTGCATCTATTTATAATGCATTTCCAACAAAAGGTGTTGAAGATTTGGTTGAGCTTATGAATAATTTTAAGAAGAAAAATTAAATAAGAGCATTTTAGTTTTCAAAGCGAAGGGCTATTAGAATAAAATATGAGTAAGCTAATCGTTAAAGAAAAGGATATTAAAAACAAAATATTTACTATCCGAAACCAGCAAGTGATGTTAGATAGTGATTTAGCGGATCTTTATCAGGTTGAAACACGAGTTTTAAATCAAGCTGTTAAACGGAACGCTAAAAGATTTCCAAAAGAATATATGTTTCAACTTTCTGTGGAAGAGTTTGATTTTTTGAAATCACAATTTGTGATATCAAAAGAAAATTCTTTAACATCACAATCTGTGACCTTAAAAAACAAGCGGGGAAAGCATAGAAAATATTTACCTAATGTTTTTACTGAACAAGGTGTTTCTGCTTTCTGCTGTGTTGCGAAGCGATACTGCTATTGAAATAAGCATTAGAGTAATAAATGCTTTTGTTGGTATGCGAAGATTTTTAATTGAAAATGCAGCTGTTTTTCAAAAATTCAATTACATTGAGCAAAAACTTTTAAAGTATGATAATAATTTTGAAAAAATTTTCAATGCAATTGAATCAAAGCAATTAAAGCCAAAACAAGGAATATTTTTTAACGGACAAATTTTTGATGCTTATTTATTCATATCGGATTTAATTAAAAGTGCTAATAAGTCCATAACCTTAATTGATAACTATGTTGATGAAACAGTGCTTACGCTTTTTAGTAAAAATCAAAAAGCAAAAGTTACCATCTATTCTAAAAATATAACCAAACAAATTAAATTGGATTTGGAAAAATATAATTCACAGTACAACCCAATAGAGATAAAAAAATTCAATTCATCTCACGATAGATTTTTAATTATTGATAAAAAACAAGTTTATCACTTTGGTGCAAGTTTGAAAGATGTTGGTAAAAAATGGTTCGCCTTCTCCAAATTTGATATGGAAGCTATTGCTATTTTAGAAAAATTAGACAAATAAAAGAATTTTAGAAATATGAATAAGAAATTATCAAAATACGGAATACAAAATTTCATCAAATTAAAAGGACATCGTTCTGTTGGCGGAGTTCGTGCATCTATTTATAATGCATTCCCAACAAAAGGTGTTGAAGATTTGGTTGAGTTTATGAATAATTTTAAGAAGAATAATTAAGTAGAATTATTTCGTAATATACGCATTGTGAGATAACCGAAGATATGCTGTTTTATTGCATAGGACATATTATGATGTTGTGTCCAATGCGAAAACGAATAAAAATGATAAATATAAAAATAGGAAAAATTGAAAAAAAAATTAGTATCAGATATTATTTTTAATGAAGATGCAAGGGAAATCCTGAATTTTGTTCCAAAAACTAAATTTATAACCACAACAATTACGTCACCACCATATTTTGATATGAAAGACTATGGAAGTGATAATCAAATAGGATTTGGTCAATCATATGAAGACTATTTACTTGATTTACAAATAGTTTTTAAAAATATTTTTAAAGTAACAAAAGAGTATGGTTCTCTTTGGATAATTATTGATACTTTTAAAAAAGATGGTCAAGTTGTTCCTTTGCCATTTGACTTAGTGTCTAAATTAATAGAAGTAGGTTGGCTCTTACAAGATATAATTATTTGGAAGAAGGATAAAACTGTTCCTTGGTCAAGTAAAGGTTTTATGCAAAGAAAATTTGAATATGTCTTATTTTTTTCAAAAACGAAATTATTTAAATATAATAAAGATAATGTAAGGATATACGACACAAACAATTTAAAAAAGTGGTGGGTTAAATATCCTGAACGTTATAATCCAAAAGGAAAAGCATTAGATGAAGTATGGGAATACCCTATTCCAACACAAGGTTCTTGGGGAGATAAATATATTAAACATTTTTGCCCATTACCAACAGATATGGTTGGAAATATGATCCAAATTTCAACAGATGAAAGAGATATGGTTATGGATCCGTTTGCTGGTAGTGGATCTGTTCTTGCTCAATCATCGTATATGAATAGAAAGTATATAGGTTTTGAATTAAATAAATCCTTTATTAAAATGTTTAAAAATTATTTAAAATCTTCATTCAAATCTGGTAAAACTGGCTATAAGTTATTTAATTCTGACAAAAATCAAGAGAAGTTTGAAAGTACAATACTAAAATTAAGATCCTTAAAATATGCAAAAGTATTAAGAACCAATATAGTTAAACAATTTAAAAAGAAAGAAATACTCGTTTTTGTTAAAAGCATTGGCAAAAGTGAAGAAAAGCATAAAATTATTAAAGTAGAATACACTTTAATAGGAGAAATTTTAAAATCTGATACTTTGGATTTCATTAAAGGCACAATATCAAAAGCACCTTTGTCAAAATATGGTATAGAGCCTGTTTTAAAATTTAAAAAAAGAATCCCCAAAATCGAAAATGTTTTATATGGCTATACAGGCACAAATACATATTCTTTCCTTACCACTGAAATAACAAATCCAAAAGTTAGAATTATTAGTGAAATTAAAGTCAATTTAAATGAAAACGATTTTTAATCAAATCAATTGTTATGGTAAAACGAACTAAAAGAAAAAAAAGAAGATTAACCGATCAAGAAAAAGAGCAAAATTTACAGAAACGTGAAATTCGTAATTTACTCAAAAATATCGGATTTAGTCGTATTCCGAGAATTGATGGAAAAGGGTTTGAATTTAAAGGCCGTACTTCTGAAATGGATGATATTTTTTATTTAGAAAACATCCTATTAATAACAGAATATACAATTGGTAAGCCAGGAGAACATTTACTGAAAAAGAATTATTTTTATAATCACTTAAACGAGAATAAAAAAGAGTTTATTGAATTCTTGCTCAGTCACGAAAAATTTACCAATTTTCAAGACTACTTTAAGGATAATATCAAAGGTAAATACACAATTAATCAACTACAAACAAGGGTTCTGTATTGCTCAAAAAAAACAATTTCTAACGAACACAAAGAACAAGTTAAAGATGTAGTCTATTTTGATTATCATATTGTGAAATATTTTGAAAGTCTCGCAAAGGTTATAAAAAAATCAAGTAAATATGAATTTTTCGATTTTTTAGGTGTTCCCTTTGCCAAAGTTGGAGATAACGTTCTTAATTCTGCAAATAGTTCTCAGCAAACTTATTCAGGTCATATTTTACCTGAAGAAAATAGTTCTTTCAAAGAAGGTTTTAAAATTGTTTCTTTTTACATTGATGCTGAATCATTATTAAAAAGAGCCTATGTTTTAAGGCAAAATGGGTGGAGAGAAAAAAGTAATATTGGACATTATCAAAGAATGTTCATACAATCAAAAATTCGTGGAATGCGAAAATATTTACACGAAAGAGAAAGAGTTTTTATAAATAACATAATAACATCATTGTCGGTTGATAAAATAAAACTATATGATAGTTCTGATAATCTATTGAAAATTGACAGTAAGGGAAACTTTATTAATCCAGACACCACGACAGTTACACCAGCAAAGATTGAAATTTTCGATCAAACAAATATTATCGGAATTATTGATGGTCAGCATAGAACATACGCTTATCACGAAGGAGACGACATTTACGAACCTACAATTAGTAAATATAGAAAAATACAAAATCTACTTGTTACTGGAATCCTTTTCCCCAAAGACGAACCAAAACAAAGTCGCTTAAAATTTGAAGCGAATCTTTTTTTAGAAATTAATGCTAATCAAGCAAATGCAAATTCACAACTTAAGCAAGAAATTGAGTTAATGATTAATCCATTTTCAACTGTTTCCATTGCTAAAAACGTTCTTAACAAACTCAACCAAAGTGGTCCTTTGGTCAACAACTTTGAAGAATTCTGGTATGAAAAGGGGAAATTAAAAACTGTTTCTATTGTAAGTTATGGTTTAAAACCTTTATTAAAATTAGACGATATTAAAAATAAAGATAGCCTTTTTGCAATCTGGCCAAGCACAGACAAGAGCAAACTAAAGGCAAAGAATAATACGGAATACGATTTATTAGATGAGTATATAGACTTTTCAACCGAAAAAATAAGAGACATAATTATTGCTTTTAAAAGTAAAATTGGAAATGCTAAATGGAGAATTGATAGAACAGATCCAAATGCAATATTAAATGTTACCACTATTAATGGTATTTTAAATACCCTAAGGTTAATAATTCAAAATGGTAAAATTAATACAACTAAACATTATCAAACAAAACTGGCAAATATAGTTAAATTTCCATTTAAGAATTATAAATCAAGTCAATACAGAAAGATGGGACAAGACATATATGATAAATATTTTAATTAAATAAGAAGAATAAAACACTAAGCATAACAATGTATACAAATCTTTGGGCAATAAACGATAAAACCAAAGTTAGTGTACAAAAACAAAGTGAGCAATAAACCGAAAGAGAAGTGTTTTTAGATACTCAACACTTCATACACAAACCATTAACCACCACAATAAAACTAATCGGATAAAAAAAAAGATATAGTTATATTTCGCAATCACTAAAAATTGATTTTAAAATTGTATATCTAAAAAACAAAAGGAAAAATGGCAAGCGGATTTTTTGCTTTATTTGATGACATAGCTGTTCTACTTGACGATGTAGCGGCAATGAGTAAAATAGCTACCAAAAAAACAGCCGGTATTTTAGGAGATGATTTAGCTGTAAATGCCGAGAAAGCATCCGGCTTTGTCTCTTCGCGAGAGCTTCCGGTATTGTGGGCAATTACAAAAGGTTCTTTTCGTAACAAGCTGATTATACTACCAGCGGCTTTTCTTTTAAGTGCTTTTTTGCCTTGGTCAATTATTCCCATTTTAATGATAGGCGGTGTTTACTTAGCCTACGAAGGTGCTGAAAAAATATATGAATATTTTTTCCCGCACAGCCATCCTAAAAAGAAATCGGATTTTACGGAAAAAACAAAAGAAGAAATTCTAGAACACGAAAAAGGAAAAATAAAGGCAGCCATTGTAGTTGATTTTATTTTATCAATTGAAATTATAATTATTGCACTCAGCTCTGTGGTAGGAAAAGAATTACTGATTCAAATTTCAGTAGTTTCAATAGTTGCACTCCTTGCCACTGTTGGGGTTTATGGTATAGTTGCAATTATTGTAAGAATGGATGACTTTGGTTATAAGCTGATATCATTGAACGAGAAGGAAAAAAGTATATCTGATAGCATTGGTCATTTTTTGGTATATGCTCTACCATTGGTAATTAAAAGCTTGGCTGTAATTGGAACCATAGCAATGGTTTTGGTTGCCGGCGGTATATTTTTACATAACATTCCTTTTTTACATCACCTTTTCCACTCCTTGCCTTCTATCGTTGGAGAGTTTATAGTAGGTTTGGTTGTTGGTGTTGTTGCCCTGTTGTTTGTTAAATTTTACAAAGCTATATTTAGAAAAAATAAAGAACATAATACAAAATGAAAAATGTAATAATATTAATGATGCTATATAATTTGATTGCCTGTAATAGCAAACCAGAACGAAACCTACATCAACAATTTAACTTACCCTTGTAAAAAGAAATTTTGAATGAACAAAATTAAAAGAAATACAAAAATAGATTTCTACAATAAAGTTGCTGACATTCTAAAAAATGCACGCAAGAGTGTTGTTCAATCTGTTAACGCTACAATGGTTTACACCTATTTTGAAATAGGAAGAATGATTGTTGAAGAAGAACAAAAAGGTCAGCAAAGAGCTGAATACGGGAAAGGCTTACTAAAAGTTCTTTCAAAAGAATTGACAAAAGAATTTGGTAAAGGGTTTTCGGTATATAATTTAGAACGTATGCGAAATTTTTATCTTATTTATAATGATGGAAATTCCGCAACACTGTTGCGGAATTCTAAATCTGAGAAATCAGCAACAGTGTCGCAGAATTTGGAACAAGAAACGCAAATACTGTCTGCGAAATTTAAATTAAGTTGGTCGCATTATTTAACACTAATTAGAATAGATGATGAAAACGAACGTCAATTCTATGAAGTAGAAGCGTTCAAAAATAATTGGAGTATTAGAGAGTTAAAAAGACAATACGATACAGCATTATATACAAGACTTGTTTTAAGCAGAAATAAGAAAAAAGTAAAAGAGCTATCTACAAAAGGACAAGTACTGGAACAACCAAAAGATGCGATAAAGGACCCTTATATTTTAGAGTTTATAGGTTTGCCAGAAAACACAACATATTCAGAAAGTGATTTAGAACAAAAAATAATAGACAAATTAGAACATTTTTTACTTGAATTAGGAACAGGGTTTACCTTTGTAGCAAGACAAAAAAGAATTTCATTTGATGATAAGCATTTCAGAATTGATTTAGTTTTTTATAACAGAATATTAAAATGCTTTGTTCTAATTGACCTAAAAATTGGAGAGTTAAAGCATCAGGATATTGGACAAATGCAAATGTATGTAAATTATTATGACAGAGAAATAAAACTAAAGGAAGAAAACAAAACTATTGGAATTGTGCTTTGTCAAAACAAAAGTGAAGCAGTTGTAGAGTACACATTACCTGAAAACAACGAACAGATATTTGCTAGTAAATACAAAACAGTTTTACCAAGCAGAAAAGAGTTGAAAGAATTAATTGAAAATAAAGAAGATGAATAAACACTAAGTCGAAAAAATAAAAATGAAAACACTAAAAATAATAATACTAACAATCTTACTCATCAGCCTTTTCGCTTGCAATAGCAAACCCGAACCAAACCTACAACTGTTCAGCCCCGAAGCATTTGCTTTTGATGTTGGCGGTAGCTGGGAAGTTAATGCATCTATAAACGCAAAAGGGTTTGAGCAAAAAGAAGAAAACAACAATCACTTGCTTTCCCTAAGTTATACAGCCGATTTAATAACATCAGAAAATGATACACTAAGAAGTATTACAGAAAGTATAATTGAAGAACAACAAGAAATGGAATTTGCAGATATACCAATTGAAGCACAAGTTGAATTAGACTCAACCTTTTCTTTGGGTAGTTACAAGTTGATTTTTTATGTTACCGACAAGTTATCTAAACAAGAAAAAACAGCAGAAGTAAATTTTAATTTGGCTGCGGACTAAGTGTACAAAAAGTTTTGCAACTCAACAACTAGCCAATGAAAATTCTAATTGCTCCTGATAAATTTAAAGGTTCTTTAACGGCAACTCAAGTTTGTGAAGCTGTTGAATCCGGTATTCGAAAAGTTTTACCCGCATCAAAAATTACAAAACTACCGTTAGCCGATGGTGGCGAAGGTTCACTTGATGTTTTAGAAAAGACAATTCAATTTGAAAGAATTCCAATAATAGTTAACGATCCACTATTTAGAACAATCAAAACAAGTTATGGCTTACTAAATAATGTTGCCTATATAGAAATGGCTTCTGCTTCAGGCTTGCAGTTATTAAATGAATATGAACGCAGCCCAATGTTAACAACAAGTTTTGGGGCTGGAGAAATGATTGTTGATGCAATTAAAAAAGGAGCAAAGAAAATTTATCTATTTGTTGGAGGTAGTGCAACAAACGATGCCGGAATGGGAATAGCTTCAGCTTTGGGATATATTTTTAAGGATAAACAAAATATTGCTTTAAAACCTATCGGAAAAAATCTTTCCAAAATAAAATGTATTGATTCTAGCAACTCAGCATCCTTTAATAACGTTGAAGTAATTATACTAACAGATGTAAACAATCCTTTGTTTGGGGAAAATGGAGCAGCTTATATTTTTGCAAAACAAAAAGGAGCAAGTGAAAAAGAAGTTGTTTGGTTAGATAGAGGATTAAAAAATTTTTCTGAAATTATAAAATGTACTTTTGGAATGGATGTTTCAAACATCCCAGGAAGTGGTGCCGCCGGCGGAGTTGGAGCAGGTGCTTTTGTTTTTTGTAATGCAAAAATTAAAAGTGGTATAGAAACTATTTTAGATTTATTACGCTTTGATGAACTCGCTCAGCAAAATGATTTGGTTATTACCGGAGAGGGCTTGCTCGACAAACAAACACTGGAAGGCAAAGTGGTAAAAGGTGTTTCGGAGAGATGTAAAAAAAACAACAAGCCATTAGCAATTGTTTGTGGTGATTTTAGGTTAGCCAAAAAAGAATTAAAAGAACTTAACCCAGTAATAATAAAACCTATCAAAACAAAAAATATTTCTCGAGAAGACTCAATACAAAATGCTTATTCGTATTTAGTAAAACGCACGGAAGAATTGATGAGAGATTTATAATTTTACTAGACTGTTGCCAACTCCGCCGAACAAGGTCAATGGTGTCAACTTAAGGAAATAATGATAAAAACTTTGCTAAAAAAATCTTAATCGTACTCCTAATCTTAATCTCGTTTTTGCTTTTAGTAAAACAACAGAAAAGCGAGTAAGAGAAAGATTACGTGTCTCGGCGACCAGCCGGATGATTAAGAAAAACTAAAGAATAATTTTATGGGCAAAATTAAAATACTTAAGTTAACAGCATTGCCAACAAGATTGCGTACAGGCATTCCGCAACAAACGTCTAATGCTTTTTATTCACAAATATGAATATAGATGCCCACACCTAAAAGAGAATATTTATTACAACAATTTAAACCAAACTAAAAATATATAATTGTTTATTTTACAATCCGAAATTAGAACTTTATTGTAATTTTTATCTTCTGTTTATATTACAAATAACTAACAGCCTTTTAACAAAACAAATATTGCTATGCAAAATTTAGGAACACCAAAACTAGAACTTAGGTCAGAGACTTACGACTATATAAATTTATTTAAATCCTTGGGTGAACAAGCTGAAAACTTTATGCCCAACGATACTCTTAACTTGCTCAAAAATTTTGTTAGAGTTTGTTACGAAGAACCAATTGATCCGGCAAAACAATTAGCGGAAATTGATAAGTATTTGTTGGAGTTGAAAGAATCTCTAACTGGTTATGTTGATGTTTCCTTAATGCTTTTTCCGCACGAAGATTCAAAGGCGTTCCAGTATCGTTCAAAGAAACAAAGTTTTGAAAATAAGCTAAAATATTTTATTGATACTGAAGCTGTTGATGCTCAAACCAAAGAGCAAACAATTAATATTTTAAACTCGCACGATTATTCTGTTGGAACTCCGCCAGTTACAGAAGCACACATTGAGTTAATGTACAAACTCATTTTGGGAGACGATGTAAACGAGTTGCGAAAGTTTAGAGATGTAATTGGGGTTAAGGGTGGAGTTGAAGAAGCCCAATGGGATTATCTGATGGACGTTCTGGATCAGATGATTATTCAAAGTTCTCACTATACAACAAGTGCAGAAAGAGAAGATTTTCTAAACAGAACTTCACTCACAATAAGCTTTAAAGGGTTGGATGGCTTTATTAGAACAGTAGTTGGTGGCGGAGCTGAAACCGCTATTGATTTATTCACTTCTGAAATTTTTAATTCAGACGATGTAAAGGTTTTGGATTTTACAAATTCAGAAAATTTATTTAAGCAAATTGAAGAAGACACAACAAGTATTTTTATTGTAAAAGTTAAAAGTATGAGAAGAAATATTTTTAACGATAAAAATTACTTTCAACATCTTTCACGTTTAATTTTTATTGATGACTCGAATGAATCAAAAAGTACAAACACATCTTTGGTCTTTTGTTTTCATAATAAAATTATTAATACTCTAAATAAAGTTCATACAAAAAAACTTGGTGCATTAGCAAACAGTCAGCTTAACTTAAGATTAATTTTAGATAAAGTTAATGACGAAAATTTAGAGACATTCAAAAACTGTACAATTAATAAAATTGAAGATTATGAAAAAGAATTAGAGCAGCTAAAAATTGAGCAACTTGGTGAGAGTGAAAATTATTCCAAAGATATTACTTTGTTTAAGTTTAATGATTTTGCAAAACAAATAATAAAAGATAAATATACAATTACGAAATTACGAAACTACATAACTCTAATTCAAAATTGTAAAAACCCTAAAACTTTACAGAGACAAAACAAGGCTCTCATTTCTGAATTTGAAACTAGAACTAAAGCATACTTTTATTCTAACATTGAAAAAGTTCACATAGCCACAATTGTTGAAGGTGGTGGAAGAGGACAAATTAGAACTTATGGAAGTTATCTCCTTCAAAGAAAGTTACGGTCGCTAAAACCAAGTGTAATTAAAAAATGTAAAACTATTATTGATATTATTCCGGATAATTATCAACGAACATTGGAAACTCACTTCCATAAAAATTTTGGGATAAACCTTTTTCTAGAAAAGTATAAAGATTTTATTACCAAGGTTGAGAATGAATCGGACAACAAAGGAAGATTTAACAATCTCTTAATAGACCTTGGAATAAAGGCGAATTACGATACTAAGCCAAAAGTTGAAAAAGATATTATAAAAGAATTTGTTAGCAATCTTGGCAATTTAGAAATTACATCAATTGCAGATGATGTTCAGATGATAATCAGGGATATACTTTCTGATAGTGTGCTGATGCCGTATGTTCTTTTTAATGCAGAAGCATCGTGGGAATACAAAGATCTTTTTCCTGAAGATAGGTTTGACATAAATCCGTTTGATCTTGAAATAGGTCTTGATACGGAAGGGCGAATTGATTTTGATAGACTTCATCATCGATTAAATAGAATGAAAAATAATTTTCAACTATTTGATGATACCGAAAATCTTTGGGATAAATTTTGCGAAAACTTAACCATTATAATTAACGATCCGTCAAACCCATCTGGTTATACGGATTTTAATAGTGTTGCTCTTGTTAAATTTCTAAAATTATTAAACAACAGCAAGATTACTTTGTTGTTGGATGAAGCATACAATGATGCCGTTAAACTAGACGACCCGCAAGAACCAAAGTGGAGGACTATTTCCAGATATGTGATGAATAATATTTCTACACTAACAAACATCAATGTTGTTTCGTCATTATCAACAACTAAAAACTTGGGTGCAACCGGAAGTCGGCTAGGTTCGTTGGTTACGTCTCCATCCAAAAAAGAAGTTGTGGAGTTTGCAAAAAAACTAAACGGAATTGAAAGAGGAAATACCAACTCTTTGTATATGCTTGTGAACACTATTGAAACTGCACAGTCTGCAAAAAAGATTAAAGACAGAATGGAAAGAGAGCTACCGAAAGAAGCATCGCGATATAAAATTAAAGCTAGAATTGAAAAATATATTATTGATGAAATTGAAAGTTACAACAACAAGAAAGCAATTGTAAAACAAGGGAAGCCGGTAAAAAGATTTTCTCCTTTTGAAGGAAGTCCGTTACATTTATTTTTGTTGGATGAATTAACATCGCTTGACAAGCTGGATGTTTTAGATTTGCCAGATGATTTTAAATATAAAGGAGAACCTTTCTTTAGTTATTATCAAAAGCATTTGGTGTTTGAAATAAATAAATTTAGAGTAAATAAAAATTTCAGAACAGAGTCGCTAAAAAGATTAAACATTTCAAAAGAAGTTGCCAATTTAATTTTAAGTGAGACGGAGAATAAGTATGTAGATATACTTCCTTCGGATGGTTCGTTCCTTTTCAGTCTTCAACTTAAGGATTTATTTTTCTATCAAGACTTAGAAAAATTCACTAAAAAGTTAGCTCAAGAAAGAGGTGTTGCGGTTATTCCTTACCAAACCGGACTTTTAAGATTCTCTCTTGGTGGCTATATATATGGCTCCGAGCAGAGTTATGATGTTTTCAAAAAAGAGTTAGAAAATGCTATAAGAATTGTAATGCACTATTGGGAAGAGTTTAAAAGTGAAAAATCGAAACTAGAAAACAAAGAAGTTCCACCCGAAGAAATTTTAGATAATATATTTAATACTTCTACTGATGAGGAATTTATTAATAATGTGCTGAGCGATTTTAACATTATTAAGAACATTAAAAAGACAAAACAAAACAGCTTAACAATTAGTAACATTACTAATTTGTATCACTCATTTCCTAAAGAGAGTGGAGTTACAATAAATTCAATTAATAAATCGCAAAATTCTGTTATTGAGTTTTATGAAAGTATTGGGCAATGTGATGATTTGCATAGCTTTATTCAAAGTAAAGCATTTACAAAAATTTATGAAAATCTTTTACCGCAGATTTATAAAAATATTCCGCAAATAAAATATTTAGATATTAACACGGTTATTAATAAGTATGGCAAGCCAACCATTCAAAAGTATATCAACAATAAAATGGGCTTTAAGCCAAACGATTATGTGTTGGATAACCCGGATGAAAAAGTTATTCTAACTGAAATATTGATCGAGTTGGAAAAAATTCTTTTCTCCGATGCTAAATTTAAATTGATGGCAATTGATGTAAGTAAAAGCACCTATGCCGATAAAGCTAAGTTGGAAGGAATAAATATTTTATTAAGGAAATTTGTTCGGGAATTATTGCTTCATTTTAATCTTCCTTTTGAGCAAGAAGCCATTGAACCTAATTACGAAGAATTGTTATATACCACATCTGAAAATTTTGAAGATGTTCTTAGCTTCTCAGCTAATGCTTTAAATTTAAAACAATATGCAAATATTTTTATAGATAAAGTACTAAAGAATATTTCTCCTAATTTATTCTCAACTAAGATTGAAGGATTTATTCAGCAATCTTTATTTAAAAAGATATTTGATGAGCAAAGTAATGTTAATGCTCAACTACTGTTTTTCTATCTTCTTGCAAAGGATAATAATTTTGAAAATAGATTAAATGAAAAGATTCAACTTCTTTCGTCTAACCTTTCTAAAAAAGATGATGCAGAAATAAAACTATTTAACGAAGATTTTATAATTGATATTTTTGGCAATGAGGTTGAAAATATTATTGATGAAATTATTAAACTAAAAAATGTAAAAATCACTCAAGAAAAATTGCATCAAACAACTCGTGAAATTGTTTTATTGTTTATCAGCATAATAAACAAAACTAGAGCAACAGAATATTACAATAAGTACACGCATACACTTATCAAGTTTGTTGAAACAACTTACAGACAACAAAATTCCTACTTCAACGAAATGATTCAGCACGGAATTACATTGCACACAAATGCAAACTACCGAAACAAAGTTTTGGAATCTTATGGCGATGGTTCGTTAGAATGGATTGATAAGGTAATGAAGAAGTGCGGTGTTGTTGCTTCGGAGCAGCCTGTGCAGACACATACTCGGATTGTTACTGATGCAAAAAAACGAGAGTATCCATTCCACAAAGTCGATAGAGAGGTTGAAAAAACAAAAAGAAATTTTAGCGAACCAAATGAGTATATAAAAAATCTACGCACTAAACCGTCTTCGGTTTTCTTTGGAAATAGATTAACTAAGTTTGTTGATACTATGGATGCAAGCGATTACAGATGTAAAATAATTAAGCACGGACTTGTAACTGCTCTTTTTGTTTTTCAAAAATCGTATATAAAATATTTAGCAGATCAGTACAGGTTGCTAACAGCCGATGAGGTTAGTCTTGCTGACCTTAAAGATTTTGTGCCAGACATAGTTTTGTTTTATGGAGCTCCTGAGAAAGTTATTTCATTTCCGCAAGTTGGCTACTTCGATTTGAAAGGTCCTAACGGAAATATCAAAACTGTCTTAACTCCGCTAAAGCAAGAGGTTGATTATTTTGGAGACATTAAGAAACCTTGGCTGACTATGATGAATGAGAAAATTAAAGAAATGGGTGGAATGCCAATTCACGGTTCACTGTTTGCAATTGAAGAAGAAGATGGAAGCATATTTGTAATTCAGGTTGCTGGAGATAGTGGAGTTGGAAAATCTGAAATGCTTGCAGCTATGATGCTCAAGTGGCTCAAAAAAGATTTGACCGGAATAAGATCCATTAAATTAATTGCTGGTGATATGTTTTATATCTTCCCCGATAAAAATGGTAACCTTTACGGAATAGGAACAGAGGAGGGAGATTTTTCTAGAGTAACTGATTTTGATCCGGAATTTATTAAGCATTACTATTCTCTGTTTGATAGTGCTGCGGATAGCAATGTTGAAGACCTAAACTCCAGAAGTACCATCAGCGGATTTTGCGATATTACAATGCCGTACAAAATAGATATTATGCTTACAGCAAGTAACTTTGGTAGAGAGGAAGCTGGAATTATTAGATTTAAAAATCCAGAAAACTTTTTGCTTTATAGAGACTCGCACGGTGAACGAAAAGAGAAAGCAACAAGTTCAGATAATCCAAACTTGCAAAGAACATTGTTGAGATATACAGGCGACAAAAATATTGTTGATGTTATGGATAAGCACGGCAACTATCTTGACCAAGTTTTAGATTGGGAAAAAGATAGTTTTACAGGCAATTTCTATTTGTGTTCTTCGTATAAGATGATTGACAAATTAGATGTTGAAGAAGTTGTAAATAAAATATTTGTGGAAAAATCTTTCGAGTATTCCGACAACAATACTTACAACATTTCTTCTGTTAAATTTGATATTATTAAAAATAGATTTATTGCAAAGTGTAATAGTATCAATGGGGAGAGCAATGTAGACAAAGAAATATTATTAACTAGAGCAATCTTTGGAAACATCTTTAACTCACTTGCAAGTACTCCTGCTGGACAGCCGTTTATTGCCGAAGACAAACAATATGAATTGACAAAACATTTAGTTGAAATTCTTAAAGGCGGCTCTAAAGAAAAAGGTGCAGGCAAATACATTCAAATGGGTCTGCTCTCAACTGACTTGGGTAGAAAAGGAAAAGAAATATCCGGACCACAAGCTGCAGCTAAAGATATGGTTAGAATGATGCAAGAAGTTAGAATTGCAAAACCAGAAATTAACGAAAACAAAAATTTTATTAGAAAAATAGTTAAAGAAAAATACGGACATATTTTTTCCGGAAACAAAACAAACTCAGAAGTAAATAGATATAATTTTTATTTGTACCAACTTGAAGAAATGAGAAAAGCAGAGTTTGTTAGATTAGATAATGAGAAGCAGTCTGTTGACTTATCTTCTGTTCGGGGATTTAATCCAGTAGGTAAAAACAAAAAGTTTAGTCCGTTGCTTGTTACTCCAAATATAAATGTTGAGCTAAACGGTTTTACAGAAACGCATGAACAATTAATGGAGTTACCAAACAGCAAAGATTTTGCAGAAGATTTTTATAAAGATTGCAAAAGACTTTACATACCAGAAGGTTATAGTAAGTTGACAATTGAAAACGATATGATGTTACAATTGCTACTAATGAATGGCTATTTAATTATAGAAGATCTTACAAGAGGAAGAATAACAGAAAAAGTTAACCGAGAAACTTTAGCTGCGGTAAAGTTTGCAGTTGTAAAAAGACTTGGTAAAATGAAATAGGATTATTTAAGTACGATCATTTTTTTAGTTTTAATTTTATTGCCAATGGTTATTTGATAATAAAAAACGCCACTTGCTAAATTGCTAGCATCAAAAGTTACTTCATAATTGCCTGGGTTTTGTTTCTTGTTTATTAGTGTTGCAATTGCCCTTCCCAGCACATCGTAAATTGTTAATTGTACCAATTGTTCTTGTAGAGACGTTGTATGCAACGTCTCTACTGAATATTTTATTGTAGTAGTTGGGTTAAATGGATTTGGATAGTTTTGTTCCAATTCAAAAGTAGTTTTGATATTATTTTTTTCTGTTAAAACAGATGAAACAATATCGTCCAATCCAGGAGAACCACCAACATTTCCGGAGGCTTCCCAATAGTTTGCATTTTTGGGATTATCAGTTGGATTTGCCTTTGAAGCTACAAGTGAATATCCATTGCCATCAGCAGATTCTTCCCATGGAGATTTATCATCATACTCAAATGAAAAAACTATTTCATTTGCGGCATTAACAAATTCAATTTTTTCTCCCCCATTATTTAATTGCCCACTAAATTCTGCATTAGGAAAAAAACTATATCTATTTTTAAAGTTTAATGAATCAGAAGCTAGTACAATAATTTCTCCTTCAGAAATTACAGTTCCTTTTGGAAAAAGATAATCAATTCCATTCGTAAAAAACGAAGAGGATAAATTTAATTCTGTTAAGCCAATATTTTTTAACTCTATAAACTCAAACTCCTTACCACTTATTGTATCTTGTCCAACAACTTCATCTAAAGGATGATAATGTAGTTCAGTAATTTTTAAATTAGAAAGGTTTTCATCAATAATAAATTTAGCCTCGTTTAAAATGCTCCATTTGTTATTGGTTAAGGAACGAGTTTTAATTTGTGTTGTTTCATTAATTATAATTGATTGGTTATATAATTTGGCAGTAGAAGAAACATCCCCGTTGTAATTGTTTTTGGGATCAGTATTATCTTCCGTATAATAAATTGTACTTTCTGTAGAAGTTATTGCAACAGCAAGTCCCCTATTTACAAGCCCTCTGGCAGAACTGAATTGCGGAGGCAATAAATTGTTGAATAAATCTTTGTTAATTAATTGTTCAAGTACAATACTATTTCTGTTTGGCAAAAAAGTATTAAGTATAAAATCAACTGCGTTATTCCAATCTGTTTTTGTAAAAGGCTCTTCCCTTTTGGAGTCTCCCCACCTTGCTGATTCGGCAATAATTGCAGTTTCTATTTGTGCCTTTCTCTCGTTAATTCTTTTAATGTTCTTATCTAAAGTCAATGCTCCGTTATTAAAAAAATGTTTATAAACTCTATCGGCAAATCTTAATCGGTAATTTTTATTATCAGATAATTTTTGATGAATCCATTGAGGGTTAGAGTGTTGGAATTGTTCTCCTGCCTGAAAAGGACCCGTTCTGTCTAGTCCCCAATCTCTATCCTGCATAGAATGTTCTGCATCATGTCTAAAAAATTTAAAGCCATCTGGATTAATTCTATTGTAAATAGTATAAAAATTATTTGGTCTTTCATTATTTCTATAGTTGGTAATTGGTCCATCAAAATCGCCAGTAAAAAAAGTTATAAGCATATAATCAATAAGATTATCTACATCCAATAGTTTTTCATAGTTGGGGTTACGAGAACCATCCGAATTTAATCCTTGAAGTTTAAAGTATAGCTCATCATTACGAAATCCTACTTCTCCTGCATCCCAAAGTTCTTTCCATTTATCTAGTGTACCATCAGTGGCTTCAATACTATATTTGTCAAAATTCTCTCCAGCATTCACTTTAATTACATCGTAGTCGTCCTTGTTACCTCCAAAGTAAGATGCTGCAAATGAAGCCTCAGATCTTTCTTGGGTTTGGTATAAACCCCAATAAGTTCCGTTAATATATAAATGATAATATCTACTCCTTGTATATGGTTGGTTCATATCTCTTTGTGTGTCTCTGGAAAAAACCTCTTTTAAAAATGTATTACCAGAATTCCCTTTATATGCCCAAGAATAATTTTGTGAAGTTCTTAAGTCTATATTATCAAACTCTTCAACTCCCTCTTTGCCAAACAAAGGATATTTTAATTTACCAACTCCATACTCTTTCCTAAAAATAAAACGAAAAGCATGTTTAGGATTATCATTATGTCTGCTCCATCCGCCTCTTATTCTTATTCCGCAATCTATTTGAAAACTATTAGTTCCATTATGGTTTAATAATTCTAAAGATACATCTCTTTCCCAATCTCTACCATGAAAAAATGCGTTTGAATATATTCCTCTATATGTATCAAAAAGACTATCCAAATCTATTACCAATGAAAATATTGGTAGTGAAGTAAAAGCTTCATTCATTTGTGTAGCATAAGTTGGGTTATTATAAATTTCAGGATCTAATCCATAGCTTATGTCATGTTCCCTTTCGTTTATGAAAGTTAACCAACTTGGTCCTGGTAAAATATTATCTATAGAAAATTCAATAATTTTATTTGTAAACAAATAAGTGTGAGTGTAAATTTTACTTGCTAGGGAATCGTTTATAACTGCACACGACTTAATAATAAATCCAGGTGCATAATCTCGATTGCTATTGTTATTAGGATCTACCGTAATGATTAAAGGGGTATTGCTACTGATAGAAGTTTTAGATGTAAATGGGTTTGTTCCATCTAAAGTATAAAGAATTTTTTCATTCGGATTGTTACTAGTAATTTCTAAACTAAATGGTTCTGTATATAAACCTCTTTCATGTGAAAAGTACAGAATTTCATTTGCATAAATAGCTGTAGAAAAAGAACAAAGCAAAATCAATATTAATAAGCTGAATAGGTTTTTGGAATAAATTTTTATTGCAAAAGTTTTATTCATGATAACTAATTTAAATTTATCTTGTTCTAAATATAATCAAACAAACTAGACATTATTTGACGTTGCCAATTAAAAAAGAGATTTTTTAAAATAAAAAAGCGGTTAAAGAATTAACCGCTTTGTAAAAATTAAAGAGACAAATCAGAAAAAATATTAGCCTAAATATACTTTTAGTTTTTTACTTCTAGAAGCATGTCTTAACTTTCTTAAAGCTTGTTCTTTAATTTGTCTAACTCTTTCTCTAGTAAGATTAAGAATCTCACCAATTTCTTCTAAAGTTGCAGTATATTCTGTGTTAAACCCAAAATACAATTTAATTACAGTTGCTTCTTTATCAGAAAGAGTAGAAAGAACTCGTTCAATTTCATTTCTTAAAGATTCACTCATCAATGAATTGTCAGGTGCTGGTTGAGCGTCGTTTGGCATAACATCTAACAAGCTACTTTTGCTATCTTCACTTTGAGAAAAAGGTGCATCTACAGAAACTTGACGACCAGAATGTCTTAAAGTATAAGCAACATCGTCCATATTCATATCTAATTCTTGAGCAATTTCTTCTACGCTTGGTTTGCGTTCAAGCTCTTGTTCTAATCTGCTTGCCGCTTTAGAAATTTTGGATAGTTCACCAACTCTATTTAATGGCAAACGTACCATTCTTGATTGATCTGCAATAGCTTGCATAATAGATTGACGGATCCACCAAACAGCATAAGAAATAAATTTGAATCCTCTAGTTTCATCAAATTTTTTGGCTGCTTTAATTAAGCCCAAGTTTCCTTCATTAATCAAATCACTTAAAGGTAACCCTTGGTGTTGATACTGTTTTGCAACACTAACAACAAATCTAAGATTTGCTTTAGTAAGTTTGTCTAATGCATATTTGCTACCTTCACGTATTTGAACAGCCAACGTTATTTCTTCTTCCGGTGTAATCAAATCAACCTTTCCAATTTCTTGAAAATATTTATCTAATGATTGACTTTCTCGATTCGTTATTTGTTTAGTAATTTTCAAATCGGATGCTCCCACAATTTAGGTTTAGTAAAAATATTATAATGTTAAATAACTTTAGTATATACGTCATTTCTTTGATATTGTCAAGCATTATTTTAGAGAAAAATTTATAACCTAAAAACTTGACTTTTTCCTAATAGAACTTTGATTTCCAAGTACTTTTATAAAATATCAAAAGTATGTTATCTTTGTTTATTACGAACTGAAATGTATATAATAAAAAATGAAACTATGTTATCTAAATCACAATTATTTAATTAAGATTCTCATATTCGTACGTTTTTTACATTTTTTAATGAAAAATTTAAAGATTAACATTAAGTTTCCAAAAATAAGGATATTTGTGCATTGATTAGTTACTAAAATATCAAGAAGCTAGAATACGTATTTTTGGTTTTAAGAAAGGTTGTTGTAAAAAAAATAGCAAAGGAAGGTTTAGTTGCACATACAATCAATTTAATTTAAGCATATTTCTTACAAGAGGAGTTAGCCCACTAAACAAAAACTCAACAGCAATAACCATTACAATCAATCCCATTATCCTCATTAAAACCTTATTTCCGCTATCTCCCAAAAACTCCATTACTTTTCTTCCACCTAGAAGCGAAAAAAGCATAATTAGCAATACTATAACAATAACCAAAAACAAAAATAATGTTTGAGTTATATTTGTAGCATCATTATACAAAACAATAGAAACTGTAATTGCACCAGGGCCGCAAATTAATGGTATTGCTAAAGGAGTAATAGCAATATCATTCAAATCCTCAAAATAATCATCCTCACTAGATTTTGTTCTAATAATTCTAGCCTGAAGCATATCATAACCTGTAATAAAAAAAATGATTCCACCAACAACTCGCAAGCTGTTGACTGAAATTGCAAAAATATCAAAAATGAATTTTCCTGTAACTGCAAAAACAATTAGAATAATAAAAGCTGTAAAAACTGCTTTATACGCAACCATTTTGGCATCTTTTGGCTCTAATCCGTTGGTTAAAGAAATATAAACCGGAATGATTCCTAACGGATTCATCATTGTAAATAAAGATGTAAATGCAACTAATGAAAATTCAACTAATGTATCCATTCTAAACTAATTTATTTTATTAAAAAAGTATTTTTCTTTTCGTCAATTATTCTTCATCTATTCTAACTCTAAAACATTGGTCATATAGAAGATTCAGAAACTGTTGATTGTGGATGCTATTCCTAAACTTGCTAAGATGTATAAAAATATTAAAAAAAGCTGAATAATTTTAGCTTGAACATTTAGTTATCTATCATTTTTTCTTTCAAATACCATTAAGATATTTTCATTAGAATTCACTAATTGTTATACACTTGTTTTTAGCGAATAAACTTTACCCAACATTAAGTTCGAATAGTGAATAATCTAAATTTATTAACAATAAAATAATGAAAAATAATGATATAAATAATATACAATTTTGAAAAAAAAATAGGTATAAAATGACTTAAGGAAAATCAATCAATTGAATAGTATTAGCCAAGTTGCTAATTTTCTGCTTGTTTAGGATTAAAATATTACGAATATAAGGTTAAAAGTCAATATTAGGAAAAAACACAAAACTTTAGATAAACTAACTAAATACTAAAAACAAACCACAAACCAACTATTAAATTCTAATTACCAAGCATTAATTTTTGTTTGTGTTACTGGCAATGAATATTTTTTATTAAAAATCCAACGGCATAGTATTTGTATAAATCTAGTTAATAAATTACGCACAATAAGATAATTAAGATTTTTATTTAAAAACCGATAGTTAAAAATACATTTTAAGATTAGAGGCAGAGAAAATGCAAAACCAAACAAACTTAGCATTAAAGAGCAATCTATTTTTCAAAGACACAGACATTTCAAATTTATCTCTTGATCATTTAAATTTAGAAGTATTCGCTTTGAGAGAGGGAGAAATCCTTTTTAAAGATGGTGACTATGCATCGTCACTCTATCTAATTATAGAGGGTGAAATTAGTTTGATGAAAAAACAAAGTTTTTCTAAAACTGAATCATCTGCATTGTTTCCAAATGAGTTTTTTGGTCAAGATGAGTTTTTGGGAAATACAGAAAGAAAATCAACCGCACTGGCTTCAAAGGATAGTAAACTTGCAGAATTATCAAAAGAAAATGTTGAGGATTTACTATCTCAATACAACGGAATACTAGACAACATCAAAAATTCAGTTCAAGAAAATGGAGAAATTATTAATAACTTAGACCAAATACTAAAAAGTGCAAAAGAAAATGAAAATGTAGCATTAAATGAAGTTTCTATATTCGATCTACCTGATAAGAAAACCGATGTTGAGTTAAAAAGCTTAAATGAAATAAAGAAAAAAGATAGTCTGATAAATAATTTAAAAGGAAAAATAGAAAAATATTCTGATTTTGTAAAAAAGAAAGAAAAACAAATTACTGATTTATATGAAAGGATTGAAGACTATCAAAATTCAACCAAACAATTAAACAACCTAATGGAAACGCAACACGGACAGTTGACGAATGTGTTAAATACTGAAAGTGAATACAAAGATAATTTAGAAAAGCAAAATAATAAAATTGAAGAGCTTACAGAAAAGATAAAGTCGTTAAGTGATGAAAGTGTAAGTAGTGGTGGAGCGTTAGAAGAAAAAACAAATCTATTAGAAAAAAATGAAGAAACTATTTCGGATTTAAAAACAAAAATTAAGTCTTATATAAAGATAGAGGATAGTAGAACAAAAATTGAAAAAGATTATGTAGAACAATTAAATAAATCTAAAGCAGAAGTCTTAGAATTAAAATCTAATATTTTGGATCTAAACAAAGATTCAGAAAGTGTTTCGAAGTTAGCTGAAGAAGACAAAGAAAAATTATTAAAAGAAAAAGACAGTGTGATTTCTGATATAACAGGTAAATTAAACAAAGCTTCCGAAGAGGAAAAAAATCAAACTCGGATAGAAAAAGATCTTGAAGAAAAATTAAATAAATCGAATGAAGAGATTGTTGAAATAAAAAAAGAGCTTGAAAAATTTGCAACAGAAAAACCAAATTATGAAGCTGTTATTAGTGATAAGGCAAATGAAATAGATAACCTTACTCAATTATCAAAAAAAGCTGAATATACCAAAAGCGAACTTAAAAAGACTAATGAAGAAAATTTGGTTCAAATAAAAAAATCAGAAGCTGAAATATTAGCTCTTCAGACAGAAATGACTGAACTTAAGAATGTTGTAGAAGTTAAATCTAAATCACTATTGGAAGAAAAAAACAACATAATAAATGAAAAAGACTATACTATATATTCATTAACTTCTAAATTAAACTCTTTTAATGAGCAAGATCAGAACAATCAAAAATCAGAATTGGAAAGAGAAGAGCAAATAGCAAAGTATGAGAGTGAAATAGTTAATCTGAAAAAAGTATTAGACCAAAATATTGAATTAGCAAATACAACTCAAGAAAAATTTGGTTCACTTACAAAAAGAGAGTCTGAAATAAACTCAAAAATAGGAAACTATGAAGAGTTGTTGCATAAAAATAAAATTATTATAAGAGAACAACAAAAAGAGTTAGAAGATGTTGGAAATATAAAGACAAAATTTAAATCAATAGAGGATGAAAAGAATGAGGTTATTCAGCACCTAAACGAAAAAATAAATCTTCTAGAACAAAACTATAAGGAATCTTCAAACCAAAATAATGATGGTGCTGCTAGAGTTTCTGATCAAGCAACTGAAATATTTGGATTGAACGAAAAAGTTGAACAACTACAAAGTGCTGATAAATATAAAAGTGAATTAATAGGAGAGCAATCATATAAAATTGCTCAGCTAGAAGAAGTTGAAGTGAAGTTTGAGAGTCTTGAAGTTGAACAAAAAATCACTTTTAATAGGTTAAATGAAAAAATATCTGAATATGAGTCTAAGCTTGAAACTTCAGTTTCAAAAAAGAAGGAGTTGCAAACAAACCATACTCAAAATTTGGCAAAAATCGAATTGTTAAAAGAAGAAGTTGAGATTCATAAAACAAACATTGACGAATTAAATACAGTTGAGCAAAAGAAAGATAATGTTATAGAAGAGCAAAATAGTTATATAGAAGAATTAAAAACAAAAGAAGAATACTTGAAAGGAATTGAAAGTAAAAAAGAAGATATAATTCAAAGACAATTCAAAGAATTATCAGAATTGGAAGAGTTAGAAAAAAATCAAAAGAATGAAATTGAAAACAAAACTGAAACACTAAAGAAGTTTAGTGAAGAAAATTCAAAGTACATAACTCAAGTTGCTAATTTAGAAAACTCTTTAGAACAAGTTGAGCTTGTAAAAGGAAACTTTCAAAAAGAACTAGAAATAAATAAAAGCTTAAACAAAGACTTAACTACTCAAAACTTAAGCTTTAACTCGACACTTAGTGACCTTAATTATTCTATTGACAAAAAGAATGAAATAATTGAAACTCAAGCAGAAAATATAAGTGAATTAGAAGAAGAAAAAATTGAGCTTAAAAGAATAGAAGACGATAAAAATGAAATAATTATTACGCAAAGTCATAAAATTACAGAGGCAGATCATAAAGTAAATAAATTGCAAGATGAATTATCTGAAAGTAACGAAAAAGAAGTAGAACTAAACAAATTTGTTGAACATCTAAATAGAAAAACAGAAGAGCTTAAATTAGAAGTTACAGAAAGTAATAAATATAATGAAACGTATAAGTTAACAATTAGTGAAAACGAACAAACAATAAGCGAATTAAACAAAAAAGAAGTTGACAATTTAACTACTATAGAAGAGAACAATAAAGAAATAGCGGAAAAACAAATAACAATCGAACAGAAAACTAATGCTATTAGTGAACTTACAAACAGAGAATTAGCACTAAAAGAGGAAATTGTAATAATAGAAGAAACTGTTGAAAATAAAGATACAAACATTTCATCTTTGGAAACAAATGTAAATAATCTTCAAGTCCTTAATGACAAATTGAATGTTGAGATTGAAAAACAAAAAGAAGAAACGCAACCACTTTTAATTAAGGTTGAAGAGTTACAAAGCTCTTCCTTAGAAAAAGATAGAACTATTTTAGAAAAAACAGAAGAAATAGAAAATCAAAATCAAGAAATAAAAGAAAAAAGTTCAATCTTAAGCGAAAATGGACTTAAACTAGAAGAAAATAAAAATGAGATTGAAGAAAAAAACTATAAAATTTCTGATTTAAGGTCAAACGAAGCGAAGCTAATAAATCAAAACAAACAAAGCACTCAGGAAATAGGCGAACTACAAAATAGTTTAAGTGGGTTAAAAAATAATTTAGAGAAACTAAACAAAGATAGCTTGGAAAAAGTAAATGAAATCGAAGATTTAAATCAAGATATTCTTGAAGTTTCTAAGAGAGAGCAAGTTCTTTTACAAGACGTTGAAAACAAAGGAAAAGAATTTTTAAATCTAAGTTCATCACTTGAGAATGCAACTCTTGTTATAGATGAATTAAAACAAAGCTCAAGTGAAAAAGAATCAGAAAATAGTTTATTGAGTGAAAAGGTAGAGAATTTATCAAGCAGTTTAGATGAAGCAAAAACAAAATTAGTGGCACTTGAAACAAGGGAAGAAGTTAAAAATTCTGAAATTGAAGAGCTTAAAATTTCAGAAGAGGTTAAGAGTAATGAAGTAGGGAACTTAAATAACATCAGAATAGGAAATGAAAAACAAATAGCATTGCTTAAAGAACAACAAGATGATCAAAGAAGTGAACAAGAAAGTTTACAAAAAGAAACAGAAGAAAAAAGTAATATTATAACAAACTATGAAAAAGAACTTGATGTATTAAAAATAGATTTTAGAGAAGTTAATGAAACTGCTACACAAAATAATCATTTGGCTAATGAGTACAAATCACAAATATCTTCATTAAATGAATTAATTAGTAAGCAGAAAAAAGATTTGGAAACTGAGCTTAGCAAAAATGAAGCAGCAGAAAATAACATCAATGAACTATCCAAATCAGTTTCAGAAATAAAAGAAACGTTTGAAAGCAAAGAATTAAAAATTACAAATCTTGATCAAGAAGTTTCTTCCTTACAAGATATACTTTTTGAGTATGAAAAAAATTCTGGTAAGCAAGAAGAAATATCAGGTAATTTGAGTAAAAAAATATCTGAACTTACTACTGAGAAAGCAGAGTTAGCTGAATTGTTAAATGAAAACCAAGCAGACTACAACAAGGAATTAGAAAATGCAATTAGGGTAGAGAATGACTTAAAGCAAAAAGAAGAAATAATTAATAATTTAAGTTCAGAACTTGAAAATATTCAAAATAATTTTGAACAAAAACTAATTGATAAAGCAAATCTATCAGAAGATTTACAGAGAACTATTTTTGAGCTTCAAGAACAAGTAGAAAATCTACAGAAAGAAACTCATGAAAAAGACAATGAAAGACAATTAAAAATAGAACATCAGTCAGAAGAAATTGCAAAAACAAAAGCGGAGTTGAACAAAAAAACAACTGCTTTTGAAACACTTAATAGTGAGCTAAATGAAACCGTTGTAAAAATTGATACTTTAAATAAAGAGGTTAAAGAACAAAAAAATCTTGTTGCCTTATTACAAAGTAAAGAGGAAGAATTAGAAATTCAATTAGGTGATTTTGAGAAAAAAAATAAAACAAAAGAAGAAGAGATTTTAGAGTTAAGTTCAAAATACCAAGAAGTTGAAAATAATACTTCTGATTTTGAACAAGAAAAAAATATAATAAATGAAGAACTAAATAAACAAAAAGAATTAGTGAAGTTCTTACAAGATAAAGAAGAAGATTTACTTAATAACGAATTTGAATTAAATAATACAATTAAAAATATAAATTATAAGTTAGAAGAGTATCCTTCAAAGCTAGAGGAATTAGAACTTCAGATAGAACAGTATGAGAAAAAAAATAAAACCAAAGACGATGAGATTATAAAGTTAAACTCTAAATATCAAGATGTTGAAAACAATATCTCTGATTTTGAAGAAGAAAAGAATAAAACAAATGAAGAACTAAATAAACAAATAGAATTAGTGAAGTTTTTGCAAGACAAAGAAGAAGACTTACTTAACAATGAATGGGAGCTAAACAATACAATAAAAAGCTTGAGCGTTAAGTTAGAAGAATCTTCTGGAGAATCGGAGAAACTAGATAGCAGCCTTGCTGAGTATGAAAAAAACATAAATGAAATAAAAGTAAATTTAGAAAAAGAAGTATCTGAAAAAGAAGAATTGGAAACTAAGCTTGATGATAATAAGTCTGAAAATGATTTGTTAAATGAAAAGGTTCTTGAGTTGATAAATAATTTAGAACAAAAAGAAGATGTTATCTCAGAATTAAATTCTAAAAAACAAGATATTGAAAATGCGGGAATTAGTTTATTAGAAAATAATAGTAAAACAGAAGAAGAGTTTGAAAAGTTATCATTAGAAATCTCTTTAATCGGTGAAGAAAAAGTTGTACTAGAAGAAGAAAATAATATTCTAACAGAAAAAATCAATTCTCTCAATAAGATACAAAGTGAAGGCAATGAAAACGAAAGTAAGGAATTAGCAAATCAAATTGAAAGTATGAAAGGGCAGCTTGAAGAATACATATTAAAATTACAAGAAAAAGAAAAAACAATTGATGAATTAGGGGAAGAGTTAACAACAATTTCGTTAGAAGGAAAAGATAACAAAGAAAACTCATCTACCTTAGTGCAAAAAGTTGAAAAATTAGAAAGTGAGTTGTTGGAGGTAAATGAAACTCAAAAAGATTATGAAGTTGATATTAAGAATTTCGAAAATGAAATAAATCTTTATAAAGAAAAACTAACAAATTTTTCAAGTGATGAAAACGATGCTTCTGCTGATAATGAGTACTTAAAACAAATTTCTGTTTTAGAGGATAAGTTAGTAGAACTAGAAAATTATGAAAGTATTATTGATCAGAAAAATTTAATTATTGAAGAACAAGGAAATCGTTTATCTCAAATTAAACTTCAAAAAACAGATAAAGAAATAGATTATATAAAATCAAAAGAACAGCTTGAAAATTATAGAAATGAAATTTCTAAACTAACAGAAATTAAAGAACAATTTAAGAAAGAAATTGCTGGTAGAGATAATAAGTTAGAAATATTAAATGATAAAATAGAGTCTGTTGTTGGTCAGTTGAATGAACAAAAGTTTGCTGAAGAAAGACAAGCTGAAATTATTGAGAACCAAGTTGTAAAAATTGCTGAATTAGAACTGAACTTTGAGGAGGTAGGTAAAAAGGTTAATGAAAGTTCTGAAAGTATGCTTGTGGCAGATGAACATCAAGAAGAAAGCATTGAAGCAATGCCGGAATCAAAAGATGAAAGAGCATCAGAACAAGTAAGTGAAAATTTAGATCTAAACTTTGAAGATATTTTAGATGGAAATGAATCTTCCCAAACGGAAGACGTGCAAAAAGAAAGCATTGAGGCAATGACGGAATCAAAAGATGAAAGAACATCAAAACAAGTAAATGAAAATTTAGATCTAAACTTTGAAGATATTTTAGATGGAAATGATTCTTCTCAAACAGAAGAGGTTCAAGAAGAAGATTCTAAACTTGATTTTTCAGACTTTACCGCTTTTGAAGAACCTGAAGAAGAAAGCATTGAACTAAAGAGTGAAACAAATGATGAATTAACAACAAAAGAAATAAATGAAAGAGAAAGCTTAAATCTAAACTTTGAAGAAGAATCAAATCAAGAAGGACAAATTTTTTCTGCTCCTAATGAAGAACAAGTTCAAAACGATTCTTCAAATGAACATAGAGAGTTTAATGATCTTTTGTATGGTGATACATTAGTTGTATCGGTCAATGTAGCAAGAGCCACAATGGATATTGCAGCAAACTTTAAGACTTATCTTCATGATTTAATTGATGCTGACAACAAGCAAATGATTATAGATCTTACCGATTGTGAATTTGTTGATTCAACAGTTCTAGGTGTAATGGTCAGTTCTCTAAAAAAATCTATGGGCAAAGGTGGAGACTTAAGAATTGTTTGGGGCGACAATACTGAGTCCTCTATGTTTTACATTACTAGAATGGATAAAGTTTTTAAATTATATGATACTTTGCAAGACGCTATACAAAGCTACACTGACTAATTGATAATATTTTTAGGTAGAGAATTATATTAAATTCTCTACCTAAAAGATTTGTTTTCAAAACCCACTATTTCTAAAATAACACTTCCGGTACAATAGAACATATCAACAATCCTCTTACATTTTTTTTTGTTGACATACAATCATTATTCTAATTATTTCATTTAATTTTTGAAGAAATTTGTCGATTGTATAATTATAATACATTTCTTTGTATTAATATGATAAAATTTTGAAATTAAAAAAAGCAAAAAAGAGCTTCAATTTTTTTAATCGAACCTATATTATGCGTGATAGGACTATTAAAAATCTTTAAAAATTAAACGAAGTAGCTATTGGGACTATACCAATAGCACCTAAACTACGGAGAAGAAATTGGGAAAAACAATTTTTATAGTAGATGATGAACCAGCAATTCTTAAGCTAATTACACATTGGGTAAAGAATGAATGGGAGTATAATGTTAGAACATTTACCAATGGTACAGATCTGTTAGAAAGCATTAATGAAAATCCGGATATGGTGCTACTTGATATTATGTTGCCAGACATTAGTGGTACGGAGCTTCTTAAAAGAATAAAGAGAATGAATAAACATCTCCCGGTAATTATGTTGTCTGCACAAGGTAATATAGATGTAGCGTTGGAGTGTATAAGGGAAGGGGCTTACGACTACTTTCCGAAACCAGTTGATAAAAATAGACTACAACCAGCAATAAAAAATGCCATTAGAAGTTTTGATTTAGAAAGAAGAGTTGATGAACTAAATACCAATCTACAAAATGAATACAGTTTTGATAATATTGTTTCTGCAGATAAAAAAATGCAAGACGTATTTAAAATGGTTACAAAAGTTTTAAATAATGATATTACAGTTTTGATTACTGGAGAAAGTGGAACCGGAAAAGAATTAATAGCAAGGGCAATACATTATAACGGAACAAGAAAGGATGATCCATTTGTAGTTGTAAACTCAGCTTCAATACCAAGAGAACTTTTAGAGAGTGAATTGTTTGGACATGAGCGTGGAGCTTTTACGGGAGCTCATCAAAGAAAAATTGGTAAGTTCGAAATGGCTGATGGAGGTACAATTTTTCTTGATGAAATTGGTGATATGGAAATGTCTTTACAAGCCAAAATCTTAAGAGTAATTCAAGAAAAAGAATTTGAAAGAGTTGGTGGAAATGAAACAATAAAAACAGATGTAAGAATAATTTCTGCAACAAACGTAAACCTTAAAGATGCAGTTTCTAAAAGAGATTTTAGAGAAGATCTTTATTATAGAATAAGTTCGTTCCCAATTTTAATTCCTCCTTTAAGAGAAAGAAGAGGCGACGTAGTTATTTTGATAAATCATTTTCTTTCCGAATTTAATAAAAAGAATGAGAAAGAAATTAAACATATTACAAAGCCAGCTTTAAAATTGTTGTATGATTATGAATGGCCAGGCAACATACGAGAACTTGAAAATACAATTGAAAGATGTATAATTCTTGCTGATGACGATAAGGTTGATGTGGAAGTTTTACCTCCACAAATTTTAACTGCTGATGGTGCTGCAAGTGTTGATATGAGTGGTCCTTTGTTTACAGAAGAGTCTCCAATTATTCCATTTGAAAAATTAAAAGCAGAAGCAATAAAACATGCACTAAGAATAACTAATGGTAACATAGTTGACGCTTCTAAAAAACTAAATGTTGGTAGAGCAACGCTTTACAGATTAATGGAAAAATACGAAATTAAATCAAAAAGAAATTAAAATATTGTTTGATTATAAAACAGCTAAAAAAGGAAAATAATTTTGAACTCAGTTGCGGAAGTTAGTAATTCGGAATATAAAGTTCTTCTTGTTGAAGACGAAGGAACTATTGCAAAACTTTTTTTATATAGTTTAAAAAAAGCAGGCTATTCTTATGAGTGGGCTGAGAATGGATTAGAGGGTTATCTTCTTGCAAAGTCTTTTCAACCAGATGTTATTGTTAGTGATATTATGATGCCTGAAGTTGATGGCTATGAGTTTAGAAAAATGTTGCTGGATGATGAAAAATTAAAGCAAGTTCCATTTGTTTTCCTTTCTGCAAAAGGTGATGAAAATGATATTTTAGATGGTTACGATTTAAACATTAATGACTATATAGTAAAAACTTCAGGAACTAAAGTTGTTCTTGCAAAGATAAATTCTCTTTTAAAATCAGCACAAAAGGAAAGAGATAAAGCAGTAAGCGAAGTTCATAATGCTGCTAATACAATGGGGGCAAAAACAGTTCCAGACTATGCTCCGGAGTTTGAGGGTTACACAATTAAACATTGGCATGTTCCTTATCAAAATATTCCTGGTGGAGATTTTATTGATTACTTTAAGGTTGACGAAGACAATATGGTAATAGTGCTTGGTGATATAATGGGTAAGAAATGGGGAGCTTGGTACTTTGCTGTTGCCTATGCTGGTTATGTAAGAAGTGCAATTAGAATGATACTAAGTAACCAAGATGAAGAATTATCACCTGCTTCAATTTTAAATAAAGTTAACAATGCAGTTTTTAAAGACGAAAGAATTTCCGATGTATTTATCACTCTTTCAGTTATATGTATAGACAAAAAAAATAATTTGCTTAAATATAGTGGTGCTGGAGATCTTCCATTAATTCATAAAACAGATACTATGAATACAATAAAATCGAACGGAATACTTATTGGCTTTAAAGATGTTGGTGACTATGAAGATATTTCAGTTGACATTGAAAAAGGATCTGAATTTTACATTATTACAGATGGCATTCCGGAAACAAGATGTACTGACGGAGAGTTTTTTGGAGAACCAAGGTTACGAGATATTATTCAAAATAGAAAAAATGATGAGGATTTGTTAGCTCCCATAATCTCTGAATTTACAGAAGCAACAAACAACAAGTTTGAAGATGATGTTAGTATTATTGCAATAAAAGCTAATTGATTTCAAAAGATAAATCTAAAAGATAGTCTTTTACTTATTTTACAAACTCATTCTTTTAAATTGAGGCAGTATCCTCAGTCTGAATCCTTTCTATGTTTCTCAAAAGTTTCTTTCTTATATTTGCACGCGATGAAAGAAATAAAAAAGAACGAAACAAAAAAATTGGTAAACCTTAAAGATTTTTCACTAAGTGAATTACAAGAATATATAGTTCAACTTGGTGCTTCTTCTTTCAGGGGCAAACAAGTTTTTAACTGGATATATGATAACTATGTAACAAATTTTGATGAAATGCAAAATTTGCCAATAGAGCTTAGAGAAAAACTTAAAAATAAAAGTTCTATCAAATCCTTAACTTTTATTTCAAAACAAAAGTCCGACACAAGCAAAACTGAAAAATATCTATTCACCACACACGACGGTCACAAAATTGAATCGGTTATTATTCCGGAGAGAGATAGACGAACACTATGTGTTTCAACACAAGTAGGTTGTCCGCTCGATTGTAAATTTTGTGCAACAGGCTTAATGGGTTTTTCTCGTAACTTAACAGTTGGAGAAATTCTTGACCAATACCTTCTAACATCCAGAGACATAAGCCCTGCGACAATAACCAACATTGTTTATATGGGAATGGGCGAACCACTTCTTAACTTTAATGCTGTTTTAAAATCATTACAAATTTTGCTTAATGATTTAGGCAACAAACTTGGCAGACATAGAATTACAGTTTCAACTTCAGGTTTTCCAAATAAAATTATTGAACTTGCCGATAGTGGATTACGAGTAAAGTTGGCTCTATCATTACACTCTTGCTTTGATGATGTACGTGATAAAATTATGCCCATCAATATAAAATATAATTTAGAAGAAAATATTAATGCGTTAAAGTATTATGCAAAAAAAACAAAAACTAAAATTATGTTTGAGTACATAATGCTTAAAGATATAAATGATAGAGAAAAAGATTTAAAAGCTCTTGTTAAATTATGTAAACAAATTCCATCTAAAGTAAATTTGATTCCCTTTAACAGTATTGCCCACATGGTTAGTGGCGGATTTTCGGCAGAACTTGAACCTACTGAAAAAGCTAAAATAGATAAATTCGCAGAAGATATTATGAACAATGATGTTTTTGTGATGTTACGAAACACACAAGGAGACGATATAGCTGCGGCTTGCGGACAGTTGGCGGTGAAGGGCTAGTATCAAGATGTGAGTATCAAGTATCAAGGCAAAAGTAAAAACATAAAGAGTAAAAACTTAAATGAATAAATTATCGCACGCAGAAATTTCTGAAAATAGGGCAACGCTTGATACAGTTAGTGAAGTAGAAAAACTTCCGGTTGTTGTTGTGTTGAATAGTATAAGAAGTAGTTATAACGTTGGCTCAATCTTTAGAACTTCAGATGGAGCAATGATTGAGAAATTATATTTGTGCGGTTATACTCCACATCCTCCTAAAAAGGAAGTTTTAAAAACAGCTCTTGGTTCGCAAGATAGTGTTAGTTGGGAGTTTGTTGAGAACCCAGTTGAAGTTGTGCAAGAACTAAAAGAAAAAGGTTACACAATTTGCGCTCTTGAACAAACCGATGATAATATTTCCTATTCTGAAATTAAAAAAAATAATTTGCCACTTTGTTTAATTGTTGGTAATGAAATTAGTGGAGTTACCCAAGAACTAATAGATCTTTGCGATGTTGCTGTTGAAATTCCACAGTTTGGAATTAAGCAGTCGCTAAACGTTGCTGTTGCTTATGGTATTGCAGTTTTTGAACTGAGAAAAATTTTTGATTTGAAATAAATTATTATAAATTAGTTTAAGTTTTAATTGGATATTTAGATGAGTAATAATTACAATAAAAATTTAGACAGCCTTCCAAAATCAAAAGGGTTTCGTTTACGTGGCTTGGAGACAACTCGCTTAGATACTTTTGTAGATGCAGCATTTGCTTTTGCAACAACAATGCTTGTAATTTCAATTGGTAATATTCCCAGGGATTACCAATCTTTAACTTTAGCATTTAAAGGAATTCCATCTTTTTTGTTTAGCTTTGCTTCAATTGCATTTATATGGTACGGACATAGAAGGTGGAGCAGAAGATATGGAGTTGAGGATGTTGCAACTATTATTATTTCACTTACCTTGGTGTTTGTGCTTTTGATATATGTTTATCCGCTAAGGTTAATTTTTTCTGCTTTATTTTCTTGGGTGAGTGGAGGATTTTTTCCATCGGAGTTTAAGGTAGAGAGTGCAAGTGAGCTGGTAGGATTATTTGCTTATTATGGTTTTGGGTATTTTACCATTACTGTTTTGATGGGACTTTTGCATTTACGTTCATTAAAATTAAAACAACTAATCAGTTTAAATAAAGCAGAAATACTTTTTACAAAATTAGAAATTTCAACTTGGTTTGTGTTATCTGCTGTAGCATTATTTTCTGCAATTTTTGCTCTTGTTATGCCTCTACAAATTGGAGTGTTTGCTGGTTTTGTTTACTCTATCCTTCCTATAATTATGCCCATGATTTCAATTTATTATAATAAAAAAATAAAATTAGAATTAAAATAATTTTGCTTGTGCGGTTTCAAAGAAGATTAATCTGTTAAATAATAAACTAAGGTAGAAACTATTCTAACTTTTTTAATCTCTGGGGTATTACTATCTCTATCATAAATTGAAAATTGACCTTGTCTTGCACTTTTAATTTTTCCTAGTTTACTATCAGAATCTGCAGCAAATTTTTCTGCAACTTGTCTTGCATTTCTTGTAGCTTCCTCAATCATAGAAGGCTTAACATCGTTAAGTTTTGTAAAAAGGAATTGAGTTTTATATTGATAATCGTCAGTTGTCATAACAATGCCAAACACACTTAACTCACCAATCTTTTTTTGCACAGACTTTACTGTTGAAATATTATTTGTATAAATATTAATAACTGAACTTCCAAAATACCTGTATCTAATTTGTTGCTGATTGCTATACTGGTCGGTTTGCTTATCTATAATTGAAGGAGCCGAAACAGAAATTTCCGCATTTGTAAATCCGTTATTGTTTAGGAATGCAATTACACGTTTATTCTTTTCATTAATTGATGATGTTAAACTCAACAAATTATTTCCTGCTTCGCTAAATTTAATTGGCCAAATCGCAATGTTTGCAGACACCTCTTTTTCAGAAAGTCCTTTTACTGTTATAGTTCTTTCTAATGATTTTACATTTAGAATACTTTTTGAAATAAAATAGCCAAGCACAGCTAAACCTAAAAAAATAAATATTCCTAAAATTAATGCTTCTTTTGTTTTACTATTGCTCATAAAACTTAAATCCTTTTTTGATTGAAAATGTGAAACTAAAACTAATAATAAACTTTTAAATAATTTAAATGAAATATCCATTGATAAAAAAAGTTGAAATGTTTTTAGAGATTTGTAAAATAATTTTCTCCATTATCTTTTGTATGTACAGAAAGTAAATTTGAACGCACTAAATTTATTAATGTTCGCGAAGCTCTGCGTGAAGAAAGATTTGCTATTTGTGATAGTTGTTTTACGGTTAAGGTTTCATTCTGTTCTAAATATTCAAATACAATTTTTTCGTTTTTACCAATAGAGTATTTTTTTAATCGTAGTTCATTAGCACTTGTTTGCATAAGCTTTATCATCTCTTTGCTTGCTGGAACACTTTTGTCGTTTACTCTAATATAAACAGAAGCTGTATTTAGCTCCAACTTTTTTTTATAATCTTGAAGTCTATGTGGTTTGATTTTTGATTCCAAAATTTTAAGTACAACTACTTCTCGGTTATGCAATTCATAAAATTTTATAGTGTAGTTTATTTTCGGTTCACAATAATTATTCAGGGTTTCAGTTAATAATTCTGTAGTTCCTTTTTCACTTTCAACACCTTTTATTTTGCCATTGTCAGAAACCCCTAACAATAGCAAGCCACCTCTTGTATTTGCAAAGGCAATTATTTCTTTTGCAATTTTTTCATACTCAGAAAACTTTTGTTTAAATTCAACTGTAGAAGTTTCGCCAGCTTCAATTAGTTTTAATAATTGTTTTTGGTTCATACAAAACTTTATTTTAAAAGTTCTTTTTCAATTTTAGTTTTGCTATCTCTGTTTAAGAGCGAATCAGTATTTGGTAGTGTTGTGGTTGAGTCTGTTGGGAGTATTGTATCTATAGCATCAGGTATTTTGGTTGTATCAATTTTTACTTCATTTGCTTTCTTAATTGAATCTTGAATAGCTTGTAATCTTCTTTCTTCTTGTTTGTATCCAGTCAATTTTGTCTGTACATTTTTTGCAAATACCGAGGAACGATATTTTGTGGTAAGTGTATTATAAACTGAAACTGCGGAGTCTAAATTTGAAAGGTCATTTTCGTATATCCAACCAATTGTATAGAGGGATTTTGCAGCAAATTTTGACTTGGGGTTTTCTTTGTAAATTTTATAAAAACTATTTATTGCACCATTAAAATCTAAGGAATCATATTGTGATTCAGCTGTTAAATAGTCATCTTCAACTACGTCTTTGTCAAAATCGAAAATAGGCTTACCTAATTTTTTTGCAGCTTCATTCATTATTGGATCATCTTTGTAGTTATCATAAACAACTTGAAACATTTGATCTGCTTTGGTTTTATTCTCTTTCAACAAAAAGTAATTACCCATTGCAAAATAAATTTGTGCAGCATTGGAAGTACTATCATCGGTTTGCAAAGATGTTTCATAATAATAGAATGCTGAATCTGGATTATCAAACTCTGTAAAAAGTAAGTTTCCTAATTCAAATTGTTTTTTACTGCTAAGAGCATATAAAGAATCAAGCGAAAGTTTTGGTCTTTGCGGTTTTACAATTTTATTCTTATTTGCTATCTGCGACTTTGTTTTGTTTTTAGATGTGTTAGTCTGAACCACATTTGTGGAGGAGCTGTCTTTCCCAGAAACTGAAAGAGAATCCAAACCCATCTTTTCCATATAGTCTAAAGAATCTCTTATGAATGCATTCTCGTCCGTAAGGTATAAAGTTTTTAGACTATAGCCGTCTAGAGCTTTGTGAAAATTTATATACTTGTTAAGTAAAGTTGATTTTTTATTTGCTTTGTTTCTAATTTCAGCGGTTGCACCAGAGCTAATTGTTCTTTTATATAAAACCATTGCACTATCATAATCGTTTAGGTGAGTTTCAACTATTCCAGCTCTATAAAAAGAAGCTTCACCACCAGCTTCAGCTTTTGGATAAGTGGTATCCACCTTTGTAAATACATCAAAAGCATCTTCTATTTCTTCTCGTTCAAAATAAATTTTGCCAATCTCTAATTCTATGTCTCCCCAACTATCGCTAAATTTATCTCTACTTAAAAGGTCTTCAAACATTACTAGACTTTCATCAACATTGCCATTTTCTTTTTGCATTTTAGCAACTTCAAACTTACTGTTAAACTCGGTTTCAAAAGTTGGGGAATACACTTCCACATTTGCAAATGCAACAAGTGCATCTTTATAGTTGTTATTTTCTTTGTGTAATAAACCAATTTCATATTGAATTTGTGCTTTGAGTTCGGAATCAATATCAACGGTTAATAATTCATTTGCTTCTGCAACAGCTTCTTCAAAATTTTCTTTAGAAATTAAATAACTGATTTTACTTATATATACTTCTGTTAAAATTTCCTCTTCATCTTCGGCAATTGCTTTTTGTTTAACTTCATCAAGTGTGTTTAAGCCAATTTCAAATTCTCTTAATTTTAATTGCGTTTTCCCAATCCACATTTGATTTTCTAAAAGCAAATCAGAATCTTCTACTGTCGCAAGCTCATTAAACTTTCTTAAAGCACGGGAATAATTTTGTTGGAGATAAAAACTTTTTCCAGTCATTAACAAAGCATCTTCAAAGTAGGATGATTCCAAATGAAATTGAAAAATGCTAGATGTTTTCTTAATAACTTCTTCTAAGTTCTTATAATGTTTGGTGGGTAATTTTACGTCCTCAAAAGAAAATAAATTTTCTTGCTCGGCTTTTATTTCTTCTTCAGTTTCTGTAAAGAGTTTATCTGCATTGTAATATGTGTTAAAATAGGTTTTAAAATCGCCCCACATACTGCAACCACTTATAAAAATAATAAGGAGTAGTAATACTGAAATTTTATAGGAAATTTTATTTTGTTTTTTTTTCTTCAAAAGAGATATTTTAATATTGAAAATCATTTATGTTTTTTATACAGCAACCTTCCTCTTCCGAAAGCTTTCGGGACAGAAAGACACTTTGGGTGTTAGCAAGTTTAGTCATACTCAGTGGAGTCGAAGTATGACAGAATCGTTCGGTGTTATTTATTCACAGATTGCAAGCAATCTACGTTACGAATGAATTACCCAAAAAGATTAAGAGTTCAAATGCATTATACATCTAAAAACAATAAAAAAAACTGCAAGAATTTATGACCAAACTATTTCTTAGCCATGACAGTTTTTATATTTCTTCCCACTTCCACAATGGCAAGGATCATTTCGTCCAATTTTCTTTTCAACCTTTATTGGTTGTTGCTTCCCTCTGTTAGTACTTTCTTTTGCTGTTTCACTTTTTGATGATTGAAGCCCCATATTTTGAGCACTATCTTTTACAGTACTCATTCGTTGAACTGCTCTCTGTGCTTGAACTTCTTCCGGTTCTTGTGGAAAGTACTTAAAGCAAAACGAAACAATCTCGTTTCTTATTTCTGCAATTAGTGAAACAAATAAATGAAATGATTCTCTCTTATATTCAACCAACGGATCTTTCTGACCATAAGAACGTAAACCAATACCTTCTTTCAAATCATCCATTTCACGTAAATGATTTTTCCATTTTTCATCAATTACACTTAGAACTGCATAACGTTCTAATTTTGCCATTAGTTCAGCACCAATCATTTCTTCTTTCCGATCATAAAATTCGTTAGCTGCTTTTATAATATCTTCCTTTAATCCAACTTTTCCTTTTAACTCAAAAGTTTCAGTTTCAATTTTTACTTCAATAAGTAAATGTTGAAGTATGTCTTCTTGCATTCCTTTTATATTTATGTCATCGTAATGTTTGTCTAAAGTTTCGTCAACAAATTCATCAACCATTTCGAAGACTTCTGTTTTTAGTCTTTCACCTTCCAAGGCTCTTTGTCTTCTTGTATAAATCACTTCTCTTTGCTGAGTCATAACATCATCATATTCAAGAAGTCTTTTCCGAATTGCAAAGTTGTTTTCTTCAACTTTTTTCTGAGCTCTTTCAACTGATTTAGTAATCATTGAGTGAGTTAAAGCTTCGCCTTCTTCAAAACCAATTTTGCTCATAACGCTTGTAACTTTATCGCCACTAAACAATCTCATCAAATCATCTTCCAACGAAATATAAAATTTAGTTGTTCCAGGATCTCCTTGTCTTCCGGCACGTCCACGCAACTGTCTATCAATTCGTCTTGATTCGTGTCGCTCAGTTCCAAGAATAAAAAGTCCTCCTCTATCTACAACACCTTCACCAAGTTTAATATCAGTTCCACGTCCCGCCATATTTGTTGCAATTGTTATTGCTCCAGGCTGTCCGGCAAAGGCAACAATTTCTGCTTCACTTTTATGTTGTTTTGCGTTTAGAACATTGTGAGCAATGCCTTGTCGCTTCAACATTCTACTAAGTGTTTCAGAAAGTTCAACGCTAGTTGTTCCCACAAGTACGGGTCTTTTTTCTTCTTGCAATTCTTTTACAGTTTCAATTACAGCGTTTAGTTTTTCTCTTTTTGTTCTATAAATTAAATCATCATCATCTGCTCTAGTAATTGGTTTGTTTGTTGGAACAACTACAACTTCCAATTTATAGATTTCAAAAAACTCTCCTTCCTCAGTTTCGGCAGTACCAGTCATACCAGAAAGTTTTTTGTAAAGTCTGAAATAGTTCTGAAGCGTAATAGTAGCAAGGGTTTGTGTGTCTCGTTCAACTTTTACATTTTCTTTAGCTTCAATTGCTTGATGTAATCCATCAGAATATCTTCTCCCAGGAAGTACACGTCCGGTAAACTCATCAACAATTGCAATTTTTCCTTCTTCGGTAATTACATACTCATCATCTTTCTCGAACAAGCTATAAGCTTTAAGAAGTTGGTTGATTGTATGAATTCTATCCATCTTCTCGCTGTAATCTTTGTACATTTCATCTTTTCTCTTTAAGCTATCTTCTTTAGATAAAGATTCATCACTTTCTATATCATTAAGTCCAGTTGCTAAATCGGGAAGAACAAAATAATCCTTGCCTTCGTTTGTTCCGATAGCAAGTTCTTCTGTTCCTTTTTCTGTTATATTGATTGAATTGTTTTTTTCATCGATTGCAAAATAAAGTTCGTTATCAATCTCTGGCATTCGTTTCTCTTTTTCCCTCAAATATTCCAACTCAGTAGTATTCATAAGTTTTTTATTTTCGGGTTCAGTAAACATTTTGGTAAGTCTTTTGTTTTTAGGAAAACCTCTTTGAGCCCTAAGCAAGCCAATGCCAGCAATGTTCTTGTCACCACCTTCATTTAGAATTTTTTCCGATTCTTGAACAATTGATGCAACCAAACTTGATTGCATTCTGAAAAGTCTTTCAACTTTAGGTTTCATTTCATCGTACTTTTGTTCACCAGTTCCAACTGGTCCAGAAATTATAAGTGGAGTTCTCGCTTCATCAATCAGTACTGAATCAACTTCATCCACAATGGCATAATTATGCAAACGTTGAACACGATGTTCTTTTGCAACTGCCATATTATCTCTTAGATAATCAAAACCAAACTCATTGTTTGTTCCGTAAGTTATGTCGCTTTTATAAATTTCCATTCTTTTATCAGTGTCCATTGTATTTAAAATACAACCAACTGTTAACCCGTGAAATTTATAAACTTCTCCCATCCATTCACTATCACGTCTTGCAAGATAATCGTTAACAGTAATTAGGTGAACACCTCTTCCTGTTAGAGCATTTAGGTAAACTGGCATTGTACCAACAAGAGTTTTACCTTCTCCAGTTGCCATCTCTGCAATTTTACCTTGATGTAGCACAACACCACCAAGTAGCTGCACATCATAGGGAACCATATCCCAAGTTATTTTTGAGTCCGCAGCATTCCAAGTTTTACCAACAAGCTTTACACAAGTAGCCTTTATAACTGCAAACGCTTCTGGCAAAAGGTTATCTAGAACTTCATCATATTTTTCGTCCAATTCTTCATTTAAGGAATCTAGCTCATCGTGTTCTGCATCCAAGTCACCATCAAAATCATCAGCTTTAACTTTTTCTTCAAGCTCACTAATTTGATTTCTTAGCTCTTCAGTTTCAGATTGAATTTTAGCCTTAAACTCAACAGTTTTATTTTTTAGTTCTTCTTCTGTAAGATCTTTTATCTTTTCATATTCGGCTTTAATTTCATCTACAATTGGCCATAGATCTTTTAATATTTTAGTGTTTCTGTCGCCAAAAACTTTTTTCAAAATACCTTTTAACATTCAATTTACTCCATTTTTTCAGAACCGTAAAATTACTTAAAGCAATTTGTAAAAGCAATGGATTGCTATAGAACAAGTAAAAATTAAAATAAGCTTAGCAAGCTAATATAATTTCCTAACTTGAAATCAATCGATCCTTTTTTTAGCGTCTATAAGGTCGTATATATTTCTCTTTCTTTTATGTTGCATAGACAATTATATTTCATTACGTTTACATATAAAGTAAAATTTTAGAGGGTAAAATGAACAACGCAAAACAAAAAGAGCTAATAGAACTACTAAAAGCTGAAAAAAGAGCTTTGCAAAGGAAAATTAATTCTCTTGATGAAACAATTAGTTTATTTGAGATAACAGTTGATAAAGAAATATTAACCGAAATAGATGATGGATATGATAAGAATGCCTCCCTTAAGAATAAAATCAATTTCTTTTTTAAAAAAGAAAGTAGATTTTTACATAATAGAGAATTAGCAGAGTTAGCAAACGAAAGGGAACCCAATATAAGTGTTAAGGATTTTATTCGAAAATTTTCTCAACATTTATCACAATTAAAAAAGGATGGAAAATTAACCAAGTATGTAGTTAACAAACAAAATAATAATACTTTTTGGGGATCACCAAAATGGCTCGATTCCAATAATGAGATTATTGAACAATATAAATACAAAGATAAATATGTTAAAAAAACAGGGAGTAAAGATTTATTCGATTTATAAAAAAAGGGAACGCTTAAATGCGTTCCCATAATTAACTAGCGATGATTTAGTTGATTCATGTATCAAAATCAGTAGAATCATGTCTCGACGATTTAGTTGATTCATGTATCAAAATCGTTTGAAACATGTCTGCTTTGCTAGTTCAAATGTGAGGTTAGAGGGGTTTTCTCGGAATCAATCTAGCCTCACTAATAATTAACATATATTACTTGCCAAACAAACTCAATTAAAATAATAACATACATCCATTTTAATAAAATGTCAAGCAATACATTCTATGATAGAAATTACAAACAAAATATCGCTAAGTGAAAACGAATTACAATTTTCATTCGTTCGTGCTTCAGGTCCGGGTGGACAAAATGTTGATAAAGTTTCTACTGTTGCTCAGTTAAGGTTTAATTTATGGAACAATAAAACTTTACCAACAGAAGTAAAGGAACGTTTACAAAAACTTGCTGGCAAAAGATTTAATAGTGATGGAACAATATTTATCGATGCTCGTAGATTTAGAAGTCAAGAAAGGAATAAGCAAGATGCTATTAATAGATTGATTGATTTAATTAAAAAAGCTATAGAGAAACCAAAACCAAGAAAGAAAACCAAACCAACTAAAGCCGCAAAGTTAAGGCGACTTGAAAGCAAACGAAAGAAAGGCGACTTGAAAAAAAATAGAACAGCAATGAAAAGAGATTCTTTTGAGTAAGTTTTTTGCAAAATAGAAGTGATATGCAATTTATTTTTTTAAAAGTTTTAAATATCTCATTTCGAATTGAGCTTGTTTTTTAAGCGATTGAGAAATCTCATAACTCAGATAGTCGGAGATATCTCAATCGCAAAAGAACGCTCATTTCGATATGACAACTTAATAGAATGGGATTTACTTTTAACTACTTTACAATCACCATTGGAGAAAAATATTGAACGAAACACACATTAATTTATTCAAACAAAAAATGAAAGATGAAAAACTTCCAAAAGTTGTACTTGATACTTTTGAGTATTACTACAACCAACTAATTGCCGGAGAAAGCGGAATGTTGGCGGAAGATTCTATTGAAGCGATTGATGAGATTACTCATTATGGTAATTTGCAAACGACAAATGTTGGAAGTGAAGCCTTACACAAAACCGTAGTAATAAAATTAAATGGTGGACTCGGAACTGGTATGGGGCTTAGCTCTGCAAAGTCTTTGTTAAAAGTTAAAGACGGATTTTCTTTTTTAGATATTATTGCCAAGCAAGCTGTTGCGTCTGCAATCCCTTTAGTGCTAATGAATAGTTATAATACCCAAAGTGATTCTTTAGAAGTTCTGAATAAATACCCACAACTAACTAACAAGCTTCCTTTGGATTTTCTTCAATCAAAAATTCCTAAAATTAATGTTGATGATTTTCAACCGTCAGAATATTCTGAGAATAAAAACCATGAGTGGTGTCCGCCTGGACATGGTGAAATATATACAGCACTTGTTACAAGTGGAATGCTAACCAAACTGTTAGAGCAAAATATTGAGTATGCGTTTATTTCAAACTCCGATAACCTTGGTGCAGTATTAGATGAAAAAATCCTTGGATACTTTGCTGAAAATAATTTCCCATTCTTAATGGAAGTAGCATCAAGAACTGCTGCAGATAAAAAGGGTGGACATCTTGCAAAATATCCCAATGGTCAATTGTTGCTTAGGGAATCAGCTCAATGTCCTGAACAAGATTTAGATGAGTTTCAAAATATTAGCAAGCATAAATATTTTAACACAAATAATATTTGGGTAAATCTTAAATCTCTTAAAAAAATATTGGAAGATAAAAATAACATTCTCGGTTTACCAATGATTGTAAATAAGAAAACAGTTAATCCAAAGGATTCTGATTCCACCCAAGTATATCAGCTTGAAACTGCAATGGGTTCTGCAATTTCTGTATTTGAAGGAGCAACTGCTTTGGCTGTTCCACGTACAAGATTTGCTCCAGTTAAAACAACAGAAGACCTTCTTGCTGTTCGTTCTGACAATTATATTCTTACAAACGATTTTAAAGTAATTCTAAATCCTAAAAGAAAACTTAAGCCTCTAGTTGTTCATTTAGATTCTAAATATTACAAACTAGTTGATGATATGACAGAAAGATTTCCTAGTGTTCCGTCTTTAATTGATTGTGAAGAGCTTGATATTAAAGGGGACTACAAGTTTGGAGTAAATACAAAATTGATTGGTAAGGTTAGTTTAACTAACACAACAGAAGAACAAATTAAGATTGATGATGATAAAGTTGTGAGCTAGTAATATTTTATGTGCCAGGCACTTTTCTGTGATGGAAGTGCCTGGCACATAAAATGAAATTCAAATCTTTAAAATTATTTTATCAAATAAATTTCTGTTTGAGGATCTGAAAGATATTCTACTCCGTCTTTTGTAACCCAAACAATTTCTTCCATTGTTGCAATTCCATAACTTTCAATTGTTAAACGAGGTTCAATAGTAAAAACATTTCCTACCTCAAGAGGTAAATAAGGTAAGTTTCCGTAACGCTCCCATCGTGGACCCATCATTGCTCCTCCATCGTGAGCAACTCTTCCAACTTGATGACCAAGTCCGTGCGGGTATTCTTCATAACCATTGCCAACAATATAATTTCTTGCAACTTCATCAATTTCCCATGCAAGTTTTCCAGGCTTCATTGTATTGGCTGCCATTATTATAGACTCTTTAATTATATTAAATCCTTTCATCACTTCTGGTGGAGCTTCACTTTCATCATCTTTTAACACGTACCAAGTTCTTTGAAGATCGGAACAATAACCATTGTATTTAATCCCAAAATCCATATTTATTACGTGACCTTTTTCAATTTTTTTGTCCGTTGGTCCGGCATGCGCGCCAGCTGTGTCTGGTCCGGTAAATACTGCGGGACAATGTTCTTCATCCCAGGCTAACTCAAAACCTCTTTTTCTTACAATATCTTTTACATAATTAGCAACATCTTTTTCTGTTTTCCCAACTTCTATAAATTCAGTAACTTCGTTAAAAATAATTAGTGTTTCTTTAATTGCATCCTTAATATTGTTAACTTCGCTTTGCGATTTTCTTCCACGTACAGCTGCAACAATTTCTTCTGACGAAACGAATCGTTCTACATAAGGTGTATCTTTTAGTAAATCAACAAGTTCTAAATAAACTCCATGAGTTAATCCATCTGCCATGCTAGAATTTCTTGAAAAGTTTATGGCAATTTTATTTGGATTATATTTATCTAAAACTTCAATCAAATCTTCTTTTACTGATTTTAGATAAGGAACGATATTTTTGAATGTTCCGACTAATTTCATGTTTGCTTCTTCTAGAGAACCAATAACAGCAGTAGTATCACCAGACTTTGTAATTATAAATGCCGAGTGCCAAGTTGCTCCAGTTCCAACAATCATATCTAGCATTGGATCTTTTATATTCCCAGTTTCACGAACAAAGGTCATCCACATATCAACATTTTTTTCTTTAAGAATTTCTACTGCTTGTTTTTGTTTTTCAATTATCATTTGATCTGCCATGTTATACCTTAAGGTTTTAATTTGCTTTTGCGAATAATCTATTAAGCTATTTAACAAGTTATAGATAAAAATTGTAGAGTGAAAATAAAAAATAATGAAACAGAAAAAATTCTATTTCGCTTTTAGGTAATACTTATTTGAAAAGTTTTGGGAGTTGTTTCTTGGAATATTACCTTAAATTAAACCACTTTCTTTTTGTCTTAACAAGTCATAAGCCTTATCCCAAGTAAAAGAAAAAAACTGAAATCCTTCAGCAGTCAGCTGATCATTGTCAAGTTTGTTTATTACTTCCGCAAGCATTGTTTGTAATATATTTCTCTTCTCATTAATAAAACTAATATTTAGTTCTTCATTTTCATTAACAGATTCCATTATAGTTATGAGCTCTTTTGTATGCTTATCTGCAAGATTTTTTTGATTGCCTGATGCTTTCTTCCTAAGACCAAGAAGTGTTGAACCGAACATAATTAGAAGGGACATAATCAAAGCAACAAAGTCCGCATTTTCCACAAAGTAAGATGGTTTTTCTCTATCAAAAAAAGACCTTGCTCCATCGTGAATAGGAATAAAAGTACCAGCTCCCCAATCGGGTTGAGAAATGAAACCTGCTAATGGAGTTATCTTTAATAATTCTAAACGTCTTTCAAATAAAATTTTCGAGACTAATCGCACAGCTTCGTTATCAGCATTTTTATGTCCGATGAGTAATCTATTTACAGCAACAGTTGCTAAATCTTTTTCTGGAACTAACGGATCACCAAGATAAGCTCCCATTGGAATTGATCCAACATTCAAAGAGGGTTGTTTTAACTTCATAGCAGTTGCTTGGTTGATAGGAATTAATTTGGAAGGACAACTACTAAGAATATTCATTATGGTTTGGTTTCTTGGAGCTCTAACTTTAAATACAGCATCTATCTCTCCATTTATAATTGCATCCACAGCAGCGGTGGAGGAAAGGGCTATGTTTGTAATATCACTTTGAAATATTCCATAATGGTTAGCGGTAAACCAAAAAGAGATCCATTGCCCACCACCTTTGCTTGGTAGTGCCATTCGTTTCCCTTTCAGATCATGAAAGGAATTAATATTGGCATCCTTTCTAACTATTAGCTGAAACATGTCTGGGTAAAGATTAGATATTATCCGAGCTGAAGGAACTGCCTCTATATCAGCCTGAACAGTTGCTAAATCAATCTGCCCTGACTCCAATAATTCCATATTTTCTTTTGATCCAGCAGTTTGTTTTACAGTAATATGAACATCTGGAAAATGCCTGCTGGTAACCTCTGCAATAGCTTGAGCAAATTTATAAGCTTCACCTTTTTTAGAACCGGCACCAATTACCAAGTGTTTGGAACTGTCTTGGTTAAAATAATTCCATGCAAAGAATGCAGTAATTGCCAATAGTGCAATAAAAACACCAGCAATTAATAGTTTATTAATATTATTTATTAAGCTCATATTTAGATTTGATTAAGTGAAAAAATATGTTGAACAAGTTTTAACAAAACATAAATAGTTCATTGTTTAAACTTAAATAAAAAGAAGTTAGAAACAAGTGATAGGAAATACAGAAAAGACTAATATTTGTAATCTATCAAATAAATAAAAACATATACATTCTAAAATATTCTTTTTATTATAACATTTTCAAATGTGTTAATAAGTGTGAGGAAAGTATGTCATCAAAAATGCGACCTAGAGTTAAAGTTATTTCAAAATTATCCAAAGATGAAATACAAGATAGAATTAAGAACTATATTGAAAGTTCTGACAACTCTTGTGATGGCTGGGTTCGTGATGGACTTGCTGTTGTTTGTGCAGGAGGAAAGGATAAACACCTTTGGACACCGCAACTTAGTTTGCAGTTTGATGATATTGAAACTGGAACTGAAGTTAGAGGGGTTATTGGTCCGGGACCTTCTGTTTGGACTGGCTTTATATTTGCCTTTGCTCTATTAGGTTTTATCACATTCGTAATACTAATGTGGGGCTTAATAAATTTCAGTTTAGGTAATGATAGCACTGTGTTGTGGTTTATTCCAGTTATACTTTCTTTGATTATTGGAGTTTATGTATTGGCAAGGTTTGGACAAAAATTAAGTAAAGAAGAAGTAGTACAGTTAAATGATTTTGTGGAAGAAAATTTAAGTTAGTCCATATTATTTCGGGAAGATTTCCGTATTAAATATTTCTACTAATTTAATTAAGTTTTACCAATTCTAAGAATTTCAATTTAAACACACCTATATATTTTTTATCTTTCTTATTACAAATCAAAACAAAAAGTGAGTTAATAATGAGCAACACATCTGTCAAATTTTACTTTAACAAATATGAAAATTCAATTCAAGAATCTTTTGTGCAATTACAAAATGAAAAAATAGTAGAACGAATTTGGAAAAAAGATTTTACAGTATGGTCAGAGAAACCTGAAGAAGTAGCAAATAGACTTGATTGGTTGCAAAGCCCTGATGAAACCTTATCTCATATAGATGAAATAAATTCTTTTGTTGAATCTGTAAAAGCTGATGGCTTTACGAACGCTCTATTGTTAGGGATGGGAGGTTCAAGTCTTGCTCCTGAAGTTTTTAGATTATCATTTGGAGTAAAAGAAGGATACTTAGATTTGTCAGTTCTGGATAGTACAGATCCCGGACAAGTTCTAAAATATGCTGAGGATTTAGATCCGGAAAAAACACTTTATATAGTTTCAACAAAATCTGGTGGAACAATTGAAACATTATCTTTCTTCAAATACTTTTTCACACTATGCAAAAACAAACTTGGTGCAGAAAAAGTTGGGAAACATTTTCTTGCAATAACCGATCCCGGAAGTAAGCTTGAGGAGATGGCAACAGAATTAAATTTTAGAAAAATATTTATAAATAACCCAAACATTGGCGGACGTTATTCTGTGCTTTCATTCTTTGGTTCAGTGCCAGCTGCTTTGGTTGGTGTTGATTTAGCTCAATTGTTAAATAATACAAAAAGTATTGTTGAAGAATCTAAAAGTGAAAGAAATATTAGTGCCGAAATTGGTGTAGCAATTGGAGAACTTGCAAAACTAGGTAGAGATAAACTGACATTCGTTTATTCAGAAAAAATAAATTCTTTTGGAACTTGGGTTGAACAGTTGATTGCAGAAAGCACAGGTAAAGATGGAGTTGGAATTCTTCCTGTAGAAAATGAAATGCTGGAAAGCCCCGAATACTATAGTGATGATAGAGTTTTTGTTTATACACATTTTGAAAATGACAATAGTTTCTCTTCTAAAATAGAAGCTCTTAAAAATGCTGGACATCCAGTTATAGAAATTATTCTTAAGGATGTATATGATCTTGGTGGAGAATTGTTTAGATGGGAATTTGCAACTGCAATTGCAGGATGGAAACTTGGCATTCAACCTTTCGATCAACCAAATGTTGAGTCTGCAAAAATTGAAGCTAAGGCAATGATAAATAGTTATTTCGAAAAAGGAGAACTTCCTGAACTTGAGGTAACTCTTGAAGAAAATGGAATTAAACTTTATGGAAATACAAAAGAACAAACACTTCCAAATTCACTTAATGAATTTCTAAATAATCTTAACGATAAAACAAAATACAATTATGTTTCTATTCACGCTTATGTTACTCCAACTGAAAAAATGACTGCAAGTTTACAAGAGCTAAGATCAAAAATTCAGATAAAATATAAGTCTGCTGTTACAGTTGGTTTTGGCCCAAGATTTTTACACTCAACAGGGCAACTACACAAAGGTGATGCGGGCAAGGGTTTGTTTATTCAGTTTACTTCTTTAGTTTCTCAAGATGTTGCTATACCGGATGAACCTGGAGATGATGAATCAAATTTTACTTTTGGAGTTTTAATAACTGCTCAATTACTCGGTGATAGACAGGCACTCTTAAATGCAAACAGAAAAGTAATTACTATTGATTTGGATAATAAGGTTATTGAAAATATTGAATTCATTACCAATCTAATCTAAAAATAAAAACTTATTTTAAATGAAAAAATATTTTATAATTCTTATTAGCTTGCTTATTCTTGGAGATTTATTTCCGCAAGATATTTCTTTTTTTTCTGGAACTTCTAGGGAAGATGTTAGTTCATCTAGTTGGGGGTTTGCAGAAGAACCAAGTAAGTTAAATCTTTTTCAACATAGCTTTCCAATTAGTAATGAAGTTTCACGTTCCGGTAGTTCAAGTTTAAAATTACAATGGCAATCCAAAGTAGGTGGAGATTGGGGGATTGCTATTGCTCCAAAAGGTTGGGTAAATTTTAATTTAGAATATTACGATACTCTTTCGTTTTGGATGTACAATGAAAACATTCTTGATAAAACTAGTTTGCCTAAAATATCTTTGGAAGATGATCGTTATATAAAAACAAGGTATTTAAATTTATCAGATTTTGTTGAAGAGTTAAAAATACAAAAATGGACTCATGTTAAAATCCCTATCAAAGTATTTTTAGAACAAAATATTTTTGCTAAACCATTAAAAATGCGAACTGTTTTTTTTAGTCAGAATCTTCCAGACAAAAAAGAACACACATTATTTATTGAAGACTTAAAAATAACAAGTAAAAATATTCTTAATGGAGACTCTACTTTTGTTGTGGTTGTTTTAGGTTCTTCAACAGCAGCCGGGACGGGAGCAAAACCTATTGATAGTTCTTGGGTTAATCTTTACAAAAATTATCTTAAATCGATTAACTCAAAATTTCAAGTTATAAATTTAGCAGTTGGTGGTTACACTTCATATCATTTAATGCCCAATAAATTTTTATCAATACAAAATAGACCTTTGCCGGTTTTAGGTAAGAACATAAGTTATGGACTTTCGTTTAATCCTTCTGTAATAATAATAAATCTCCCCTCTAATGATGTTGCTTCTGGATTTAGCATAGAGGAGCAATTCAGGAATTATTATAAAATGAAATCAATTACTGATTCTAGCAAAACACCATTATTGTTTACAACTACTCAACCTAGAAACTTTGATGCTAAAAAAAGAGAACTACAAGCAATTGCAAAAAATAAATTTTATAAAGATTTTGAGAATGTAATTGATTTCTGGAGCAGTATTGTTACTTCAGATAATAAAATAAATGATATATATAATTCTGGTGATGGCATACACCTTAATAATAAAGGTCATAAATTACTTTTCCAAAGAGTAAGAGATTCAAAATATTTAGACAAACTTCTACATCCTCCAAATATCAAATATTAGAAAAGTTCAAAAATAATTCTTACAGATAAGAAAAAAATCTCTTTCCTAATCATTTCGAAAGTTTTATATATACAAAACAAGAAGTTAATAAACATAAAATATTGACATTATGTAATCATTAACTAGCTCCAGAATCAGAATATAAAATCCTAAAAAAACAATTTTCCAATGGCACACTATTTGGTTCAATTATTTATGAATATAAATAACAATAGGAGTGTCAATGGAAACGATCTTAATAATTGATGATGATTTTGATATTATTGAAGCCAGTAGTTTGGTGCTGGAATCGAAAGGATACAAAGTTATTTCCGCTAATAATCCTTATGTAGGATTTAAACTTGCAAAAGAAAAAAATCCTGATCTGATAATATTAGACGTTATGATGGAAGAACCAGACGATGGATTTTTCTTAGCTCAAAAACTGAAAAGAGAAAAAATAAAAATTCCAATTTTAATGTACACGTCTATTTCAAAAACAGTTGGAATGGAGTATGGAGCAAATGACTTAGTTCCAGTAGATGACTTTGTTGAAAAACCAATTTCTCCGGAAGAGTTATTATTTAAAGTTGAACGTTTACTATTAAAAGAACTTAATGGGAGCAAATAAAAATGTTGACAGAAGAAAAGACATCATTAGTAGAAGAGCTTGAAGGTTTAGTTTTGATGTATGGTAATAAGCGATCATCATTATTGCCAATTCTTAATGCAGTACAAAAAAAATATCGATACATCTCAGAATATGCTCAACAAGAAATTGCTCGTCAATTAAACATTCATCCTGCAGAAGTATATGGCGTAATTTCATTTTATGGATTTCTTAATTCAACTCCAAAAGGAAGAAATATAGTTCGGCTTTGCAAAACAATTTCATGCGATATGAAAGACAAAATTTCAGTAGAGAAAGCTATTGAAAGAGAGTTAGGAATTAAGTTTGGGGAAACCACTAAGGACAGAAAAATTACAATTGAATTTACTAATTGTATAGGTTTGTGCGACGAAGGTCCAGCAATGTCAATCAACGATAGAGTTTATACAAAACTTACTTCAGAAAGAGCTATAGAAATAATAAACCAAGTAAAATAAAGGTTAGCAATGAATAATAAGAAAAAAGAAAGAAAAGGTGAAATACTGTTTTCTCAATATTCTTATGGTAGCAGTATAAAAAAAGCGTTGAGTTTATCAAGAGAAGATATTCTTTTTGAATTAAAAAGCTCTAAACTAAAAGGAAGGGGTGGAGCTGGATTTCCGGTTTCAACAAAATGGATGTTGGCAGCAGCATCAATAAGCAATGAAAAATTTATTATATGTAATGCAGATGAAGGAGAACCGGGAACTATAAAAGATAGAGTTCTTCTTTTGGAATATCCCGAACTTATATTTGAAGGGATGGTTATTGCTGGTTACACAATTGGAGCAAAAAAAGGAATTGTTTATCTAAGAGGAGAATACGGATACATTAAAAAACCTTTGGAAGATTTTATTGAAACAATGAAAAAAGATAATCTTCTTGGTGAAAATATTTTAGGAAATGAGAATTTTAGTTTTGATATAGAAATATTTCTTGGAGCAGCTGCTTATGTCTGTGGCGAAGAAACTGCATTAATAGAATCGTTGGAAGGACATAGAGGCGAAGCAAGAAACCGACCACCATATCCAGTAAATACTGGATTCAACAAAAAACCAACCTCAGTTAATAATGTAGAAACCTTAGCATGCATTCCACACATTGTTTTGAATGGTGGAGAATGGTTTAAAAAGTTCGGAACAGAAAACTCTACAGGCACAAAACTATTTTCAGTCTCTGGTGATTGTGAACTTCCTGGAGTTTATGAATTACCTTGGGGAACAAGTATTGATGAGTTGCTCTATTTAGTAAAAGCTAAAAACACCAAAGCTGTTCAGGTTGGCGGAGCTTCAGGTTATTGTTTGCCCAAAGAACAGTTCAATAGAAAACTATCTTTTGAAGATGCTGCAACTGGAGGTTCAATAATAATTTTTGATGAAAGTAGAGATATGTTAAAAGTTCTTAAAAATTTTATGGAATTTTTTGTGGAAGAATCTTGTGGGCAGTGTACTCCTTGTAGAATTGGAAATATGAAATTGCTAGAAGGTGTGAATATGATTGAAGAAGGAAAATACACTTTTAATTATTTGAATAAATTGAAAAGTTTGGGCGAAACAATGCAGGTTGCTTCAAAGTGTGGATTAGGTCAATCAAGTCCTCATTCTTTTTTATCAATTTTAGAAGACTTTAAAGACGAAATTTTTAGCTATGAAAACAGAGGTAGAAATGGCAAATAGTAATTCAAGAATTCCAACAAGTCAAAAACCGCATATAGTTGAAAAACCAGAACATCCGGAATATATAGGTGGTTCTGTAACAATAGAAATTAATGAAAAAAAACTTAGTGTCCCTGCTGGTACAACAATATTAGAAGCATGCAGACAAAATAATATTCACATACCAACCTTGTGTCAGCACGATGATTTATGCGTTGCAGGAGTTTGTAGGTTATGTGTTGTAGATGTTGAGGGAATGAAAACATTGCAAGCTAGTTGTGCATTTCCAATTACAGCTCCTATAAAAATAAAAACATCAACATCAATGGTTAGAAAAGCTAGAAAGCATATTATTGATTTACTTCTTAGCGAACATTACGGAGAATGTTACTCTTGTGTTAGAAATAATAATTGCGAGCTTCAATCACTTGCTAAAGAATACGGTGTTGATCATTATAATTTTGGTCATATAGAAAAACCGAAATATGAAGTTGACAGATCTTCCTATTCAGTAATTAGAGATTTAGATAAATGTGTTTTGTGCAAAAGATGTGTACGAACTTGTATTGACCTACAAGAAGTAGGAGTACTTGAAGCTATAAACAAAGGGGCGGAAACACATATAGGAACTTTTTTTGATAAACCGTTACTTGATGTAGTTTGTATAAATTGTGGTCAATGTATAAACCGATGTCCAACTGGAGCATTAAGAGCAAACGACCCTAGAGATGAAATTTGGGAAGCAATTGACAATCCAAATAAACATGTAATTATTCAAACTGCTCCATCGCCACGTGCTGCAATTGGTGAAGAGTTTGGTCTTGAAGCAGGATACTCGCTAACAGGAGAAATGAATACAGCCCTAAGACGAATAGGTTTTGATAGAGTTTTTGATACAAATTTTTCAGCCGATTTAACAATTATGGAAGAAGGAACGGAACTACTTACAAGACTGCATAAAGCTCTTGTTAAAGGTGATGCTTCTGTTGCAATTCCTCAGTTTACTTCTTGCTCGCCTGGTTGGGTTAAATATCTTGAACATTTTTATTCGGAATATATTCCTAATCTTAGTACAGCAAAGTCTCCACAACAAATGTTTGGTGCTGTTATAAAAACATTTTATGCACAAGAAGCAAATATAGATCCAAAGGATATTGTTACGGTAGCAGTTATGCCTTGCTCTGCAAAAAAGTTTGAGTGTAACAGACCAGAGATGAATGATTCGGGATTTAATGATATTGACTTTGGATTGACTACAAGAGAGATGGCACAGATGATTAAGGAAGCCGGAATCTTTTTACCAGAAATGCCAAAGTCGGAATTTGATGATCCGTTTGGAGAAGCTTCCGGAGCAGGTTTAATTTTTGGAGCAACTGGTGGTGTTATGGAAGCGGCACTTCGTACAGTTGTTGAATTGGTAACAGGCAAAAAAGTAGAATCATTATTTGAGAATGCAATTATAACTCCAGTACGTGGCTTTGAAGGAATTCGTTATGTAGAGATTCCAATTGCAGAGGTTGGTTCTGTTCCAAATATACTAGCTCCCTTCTTTGATAATTTTGATTGGTTAAAAGGAGTAACTTTAAAGGTTGCAGTAGCACATGGAACTGCAAACGCAAAAAAAATTATGGAAGATATTAAAGCTGGTGGCAAATTTAGTGAATGTCATTTTATAGAATTTATGGGTTGTCCCGGTGGTTGCCTTGGCGGCGGCGGTCAGCCAATACCAACCAATGCAGAAATTAGAATGAAACGAGCTGAAGCAATCTACAAAGAAGAAGAGGGATTGCCAATTAGAAAATCGCACGAGAACCCACATATAACTTATATATATGACAAGTTCTTAACGGAAGGTCCTTGTAGTGAACTTTCGCACAAGTTGCTCCATACAGAATATGTAAAAAGAGGAAAGTATATAGCTTAGTAGAAACATTTGAAAAACTTAATTTGCTGTCATTCCGGTTGTCTTTTTACCAGAATCTCCAATACCCCCAAGAGGTTCCGGTATTCATAAAGAACTGGAAACCGGAATGACTCAATTTTTATTTGCAGAATATATTAACAAAACAGTTTATTATTTACTAAAAGCACAAAGGGTTCCCGCAATACAAAAGAGTACTAAATGTTTAAACTTGTTCCAACTTGGGCATACAATTATCAAGAGTTTTGGGATTCAATCCGCAATAGAAATTTGTGGTTAATTCATCTTAGGTTTAGTGCTGTATTAATGTTACTTGTAATATTTTTAACTTCACTTTATTTGCTAAATGTTGAGTTTTCTAGAATACAGTATAGAGCATTTATTGTAATTACCATTGCTATCACAACCTATAACTTGTTTTTATATTTTATAAGAAGTCGTCTTACTTGTACACCAGGGAAATTTAACCCATTACATTTTTCGTTATTGCAGATTGTTTTGGATTTAATTTCGCTAATTCTACTTGTTCACTTTACTGGAACTATTGAAACTCCGCTCTATATGTTATTCATTTTTCATATGATAATTGGTAGCCTTATATTACCAAGGAGTGTGATATTTTTGATTGCAACAATTGTACTAATGGTCTTTACATCAATGGTAGCATTTGAATATTATGATATTATAACTCATCATCATATAACAGCTTTACATTTGGATGAACATAGTAAGAATTTCAATTATATAATTTCATCTTTAGGAATTTTCATATTTACAATTTATACAAGTGTGTTTATTACAAGCAGAATTGTTGGTAAGCTTTATAAACGTGAGAAGCAACTTAAAGAAACACTAGAACAATTAAATGAAGCTGAAAAATCTAAACAAAAATATATAATGGGAGTTGTTCACGAAATTAAAACTCCTATTGCTGCTGCTCAATCAATGATAGAAATTATTAGGAATGGATATGTAAGTGAAATAGATGATAAAGTAAAATCTAAATTGGATAGAGCAAAAATTAGAAATGACGAAGCAATAACACTAATTAATAACATCCTAAGAATTTCGAAATTAAAACTTCTTGGTGAAGTTGTTCAAGAAGAAGTTGACATTATAAAAGTGTTACGGAAAATAGTTGAGGATAGAAAAGAGTTATTATCGCAAAAGAATATTGACCTTAATTATGAAGATGGAACTACCATTAAGCCTATAGTTAAAGGGGATGAAGTACTTTATGAATTAATATTTTCTAATATTTTGGGTAACTCAATAAAATACTCAGAAGAAAATAGTAGAATAGAAATACTTGTAGATAAAACAAAAAACAATTTGTTAATTGAATTTAGTGATAGAGGAATTGGAATTCCAAAAGAAGATTTGGAAAAAATTGCTAGTCAATTTTATAGAGCATCAAATATTACTTCTGGTAAGTTTGAGGGGAGTGGATTAGGACTTTCTCTAGTAAAAGAAATATTAGAAAAACTAAACGGTAGTATGAAAATTTCAAGTCCTTCTAAAATTGGAAGTGAAAAATTTCCCGGTACAACAGTAAATATTAAAATACCTTTTTCTGAAATAAAACTAGAGCAAAAATGAAACCCTTTTTAAATATATTTATTCTTTTACTAATTAGTATTCAAATTAGTTTAGCACAATCAGGAAGCATTACAGGAGAAATAACTACAACTAATTCTTCGAAAAAACTTCATGATGTTAATGTTAGAATATTAGAATTATCGTTAGGCACTGTTTCTAATTATGATGGAAAATATTCTTTTAATAATATCCCTGATGGAAACTATACAATACAATTTTCTCATATCGGTTATAAAATAGTAGCAAAAAAAACATTAATTAAAAACTCAGATGTTGTTGAAGTAAATGTAAAACTACTACAAACCCCCATATCATTAGGCGAAGCAAGAGTTGTAAGTTCACGAACGGATAAAATTATTAGAGAAGTTTCACTTCCTATTGAAGTTGTAAATAAAAATACAATTGAAAAATCTATAAAATTTTCCGTATCAGATTTGATGGGAATTAAACCAGGAGTTTCAACCATAAAAGATAGCCCGTGGGGAACAGCTATTAATGTTAGAGGTTTGAGCAAACAAAATATAGTATATCTTCTTGATGGAAATAGAATTGAAACCGCAACCAATATTGCTGGAGGGTTATCACTAATTGATCTATCTGACATTCACAGTATTGAAATTGTAAAGGGAGGTTTATCATCGCTATACGGAACTGGTGCGACCGGAGGAGTTGTAAACATAACAACGAGTAAACCAATCAGTTCAGAACATTTTTTTATCAACGGTTCAATTGCCAGTAGTTTTTCCTCGGTTAATTCTGGGATAATAAATAATTTATCAATGAATACTGGTGGGAATAAATGGTTTCTAAAAGTTAACGGAACTTTAAGAAATGCCGAAGACTCCGAAACACCTAATGGTACTCTTACGAATAGTATGTTTAATGACAAAAGCATTTCTACTACTTTAGGATTTGATCCCACAAAAAACATTGAACTTAAAATAGATTACCAAAATTTTTACGCTTGGGATGTTGGTATTCCAGGAGGAAGTCCGTTCCCTAAATCTGCTACTGCAAGATTCCCGGAAACAAGTAGAGAAATGATAAGTGGAATTATAAATATTAAAAATTTGTTTTCAACGTTTACTAACACATCTATAAAATATTATCATCAACTTATAAAACGAGAAGTTGAGTTGCTTCCTAATGCAAAAGTAATTGTTAATCCAAAAGCAGATCATATTACTGACGGAATTTTACTTAAGACAGATTTTGTAATAAATAAAAATAATCATTTAATTGCTGGCATAGATGCGTGGCAAAGGGAGTATGTTGGCGAAAGAATTAAAACTATTAAACCATTAAATAAAATAGTTGTTGATAAACCGGTTCCCAATTCAAAATTTAAAAGTCTTGGTCTATTTGTTCAAAATGAAATGCACATTTTAGGCAATCAATTAAAACTTACTGTTGGTGGAAGGTACGACTTTATAAATATCACCAATGAAGAAACTAATAATCCCAATTATATATTGGATAATGGAACTAAACTTATTCCACCAATTGACCAGAGTGCGTCTTATCCAGAAAGTGATGAAACAAACAAATCATTCAGCGGAAATGTTGGCATACTTTATTCACTAATCGATAATGTAGATATTACATTTAATACTGCATACACTTTCCGTTCGCCATCGTTAGAAGAACGCTATCAGTTTATTGATTTGGGTGGAGTGAAATATTTTGGGAATCCTAATTTGGAACCTGAACGAGGTTTGTTTTTTGATGTTGGTTTACGAGTTTGGAAAGATAATATTTCTTTTAAAGTGAATGCTTTTGTGAACTCTTTTAATAATCTAGTAATTGATGAAGTTGTTATTATAGACAGTGTTTATAAAAAACAAAATGTTGGCAAAGCTCAGTTATACGGGTTCGATACTAAACTTGAATATAATTTTTATCGCAATTATGTTATTTATTCTTCTGCTGCTTTTGTGCGAGGAAAAGAAACAGAAAGTAATTTCGACTTACCTGAAATTCCACCTTTTAATGGAAGTCTTGGAATTACATTTCCAATTAAAAATTATGTTAATATGGATTTTTCATCAACCATTTATGCAAGTCAAAATAATATAGCTCCAAATGAAACCAGGTCAGGAGGATATACTGTTTTTGACATGGCAATTAGTTCATTCCCAATTGATTTAGGAATTTTGAAAGTAAAAATATTTGGTGGAGTAGAAAATTTATTTAACAAAGCATATAAAAATCATCTTTCTACATATAGAGGAATAAACCTAATTGAACCTGGAAGAAATATTTATGCTAAACTTAAAGTAAATTTTTAGATTAACTGCATTATATGTTTTGAGTCTGTCATTCTGAATGAAGTGTATTTTACTGAATGAAGAATCTCATAACTATTAAAGTTCGAGGTATTTCAGTCGTTCAAAAGACAAACTCTTTCAATATGACAAAACCAACTCAACTTATAATTGGTTGAAGATTATTTTTTACTCTTATTCTCGTTCTGTTTTTAGAGAAACATTATGATTAAGAAAAAACTTTAAATAATGAAAAGATAAAATAAATATGGACTGGTACACACTCGCATTTCTCTCTGCTATCTTTTCTGCGATGGCGGCAATTAGCCAAAAGAAAATTCTTTTTAAAATGGATGCATTAGAATTTTCTTTTGTCCTTTCTATATTTAATGCTTTGTTAGCACTTCTATTCTTACTCAACACGGACTTTAACAATTTAAACCAACTAAGTCTATTATTGTTATACGGAAAAACAATAATTGGGGCATTGGCTTTTTGGTGTGTAATGTTAGCACTTAAAAATATGGAGATAAGTGGAGCATTGCCTTTAATGGTTTTAACTCCGGCTGTTGTTGCAATATTTGCCTTTTTTATTTTGGGTGAATCTCTAAACTTATTTGAAATAATTGGAATTATATTTTTATTGTTCGGGACATATATTTTAGAAATTAGAAAGTCGAATAATTTATTTCATCCTTTCAGAATATTTATAAATTCAAAATATCATCATTATATTATTTATGCACTTTTGCTTTTTACATTTTCATCAATTATAGATAAAATGTTGCTACGTGATTACAAGCTTCCTCCTTATGATTTTATTGGGTTTCAGCATTTATTTCTGGCTGTTAATTTTTCTTTATTGGTTTTGGCTACTAAAAAAAATCCGTTAAAGATTTTTTCAAAAATAAACAGTAAACTATTTGGTTGGATATTTCTAATCTCAATTTTTACAATTGGATATAGATATACTCAGATTGAAGCTGTAAAGATTGCATCTGTAGCTTTAGTATTAACAATCAAAAGAACTTCCGTTTTCTTTGCCGTTGTGTTCGGTGGTAAATTATTTTCAGAAGAAAGTTTAATAAAAAAAACTATTGCTACTATTATTATGTTGGTAGGAGCATATTTAATTCTGATTTATTAATATAAAAACATTGAGAATTTATAAACTTATCTATACGTTAACTTATGTAATAACCGAGGTGAATATGAAAACACTAAAACTCAAAATAGTACTTTCAGTCTTTTTGTTACTTTTAGCTTTTACATTTTGCACCGAATCAAATTCGCTAATACCTTCCGTACTCGATTCTGGAGTAACAATTGCACAATCTTCTAACAAGGTTTCTGTTGCTATGGCAACCTTTGGTGCAAACAGTTATGATGAAACAACAAACATTCTATTTACAAAGGATAGTGTATTTGTAACTGTTGTAGTAACACTGTATAATAATGGAGAAGCTAGTGTAACCCTTAGCAATTCTACCGATGCTAAAGTTTATACCTTAAATAGCAACCGTACAATTGCAAAAGAATTTTTGAATTTTAAGCCAACCGAAATTAGTGTAAAAGTTAGTGACGGCTATTCTGCAACAGTTGCATTGGTTGCAGAGTGTAAGTAAAACAGTACTGAAAAAAATTTTCTTATATTATTTTTTGTTAAATAAGCGACAAAAAACAATACGACTAATTTTTAAGTTGACAAGAAGTCTTTTAATAACTATTATTCACCTTATGATAATTCAACTTAACATAGCAAATCTAAATTTGTTCAACCAAGAACAAAACTTATCGCGCGGATATCATTCTACCTGCATTTGTTGATGCTCAAAACAGTTCCAATTTAATTCTAAAACTTTCACTACAAAAATATTTCTTCAAAAATAATTAGGAGAGCATTTTACTATGCAAACTAGATATTATAAAATATCAAAAGAATTATTTGATATTAGAAAAGAACATAAAGTTATAAAACCAATTAAAGTTAACGCTCATAAATTTATCAATGACTTAATGAAATTACTATTTCCACATTTTGATGATGATATTATTTATTCAGAAGAAGATGTAGAAAGTAGAATTGTACAAATAAAAAAAAACCTAAAATCACTTTTAATTTTGTTAAACAATAATTCAATTGAGAACATTAATAAAATTGCAAATGATTTTTTTGAAGAACTTTCAAATATAAATTCTGAATTGTGGAAAGATGCTCAAGCAATTTGTAAAGGAGATCCGGCAGCTCATAATGTTGATGAAGTTATTTTAGCATATCCGGGATTTAAGGCAATTGCTATTTACAGATTTGCACATGTACTTTACAAATTAAAAGTTCTAATTCTTCCTCGTATTTTAACTGAGTATGCACATCAAGAAACCGGGATTGATATACACCCTGGTGCAACTATTGGTCAGCAGTTTTGTATAGATCATGGAACCGGAATTGTAATTGGTGAAACTACCATAATTGGAGACAATGTTAAAATATACCAAGGTGTTACACTCGGAGCTTTAAGTGTAAACAAAGAACTAGCAAAAACAAAAAGGCATCCAACAATAAAAGACAATGTTGTAATTTATGCTCAAGCTGTTATACTTGGAGGCAGCACAATAATTGGAGAGAGTAGTATTATAGGAGGAAATGTTTGGCTAACAGAAAGTGTTCCGAATGATTCTGTAGTTTATCATAAAAGTGAAATAAGACTTAGAGGCACTAGCGAACCAACACCAACAGATTTTGTTATTTAATAAAAACTAAAAATAAAGGATAAAAAATGAAAGCAAAAAATATATTAGAAACAATTGGAAATACGCCACATCTTAAAATTAATAAATTGTTTGGCATCAAAACAAATGTATGGATAAAGCTTGAAAGACAAAATCCCGGAGGAAGCATTAAAGATAGAATTGCACTTTCTATGATTGAAGATGCTGAAGAAAAAGGATTGCTAAAAAAAGGAAGTATAATTGTAGAACCTACATCTGGCAATACTGGTATAGGTTTGGCAGTAGTTGCAGCAGTTAAGGGATACAAAATAATTCTTGTTATGCCGGAATCAATGAGTGTTGAAAGACGAAAAATAATGTCTGCTTACGGAGCTGAATTTGTTCTAACAGAAAAAGAAAAAGGGATGAACGGAGCAATTGAAAAAGCTAAAGAGATTGTTGCGGAAAACCCCAAAGCTTGGATGCCACAACAATTTGAAAACCCTGCAAACATTGAAGTTCATGCCAACATTACAGCACAAGAAATTATTGCAGACTTTCCAGAGGGTATTGACTATTTAATAACAGGAGTTGGAACAGGTGGACATATAACTGGAACTGCTAAAGTGTTAAAAGGAAAATATCCTAACATTAAAGTATTTGCAGTTGAACCAAAACTATCGAATGTTATTGGTGGTGGCGAACCTGGACCACATACTTTACAAGGAATTGGAGCGGGATTTATTCCTAAAAACTTAGATACTAATTTGTTAGATGGAACAATTGAAATATTAGCAGAAGAAGCTTTTGATTTTGCAAAAAGAGTAGCAAAAGAAGAGGGACTTTTTGCAGGAATTTCTACTGGAGCAACTCTAGCTGCTATTGATAAAAAATTAAAAGAAATCCCCAAAGACAGCACTGTTATTGGGTTTAACTACGATGGTGGCGAAAGATATTTGTCTGTTGCGGATTTGTTTTAGTTGGGTTTTTTGCAAGGCATAAAGATTAGAATACTCCTTACTCGCAGAACTTTTCTAAGTTATAATGTGCCAGGTACTTTTTAATACTGATGTAGTACCTGGCACATTTGCATAATCAATAAAACTTAACAAGTGTAATAATAAGTATCAAAATATAAAACAGCGGGAAAAATATAGCTTTGAAAATTTGATTGTCATTAAAATTAAAAATCTTACTATTCATTTTGGAGTAGGTTACCAAGTTGTAAGTAGTAATTACAATCAACAGATAAGTAACAAAATAGAAAAACTCAATATAAATTAGGTCTGCAGTTACAATCTCTTTTCGCATATCTATATGAGAAAAAACCAGCACAAAAGCGAAGGCTGCCATACTTTCGATTACTCCCTGCTTTTCTTCAGACTTGTTGGTAGAGTTGATGAGAATAAACATCATAAAAAGTACTACGAAAATTGGTATCAGATATGTTACAAAAGCGTTGAGAAGTTTTCTTCGTAATTGAACATTGAAATGTAACACTGGTACTTTTTCAAATATTCCTTTTATACCATAACCAAAATCAGCATCGTAACTTTCTATAGAATAATTGAAAAAACTTTCAAGCACTTCACTTCCTGAAATTTCTATTTTATGATTCAATCCACTTTTCTTAGAAGGGTTGGTATAGTTATAACTTGCTAAGTCAGGTACAAAAATTAGGTTATCGTTATTGTCTAAAGGTAATATTTCTATGTTGATATGTCGCTTGTCCAATGGGAAATTGGCATACTCAAAATTCAATCGCAAGGTAACTCTAAAATCCCATCCAATTAGCAAGTATCCATCTTCACCTTCTTTTGGGGCAATTTCTTTTCGGTAAGCTTCTTCTATGTATGAAGCTTCTGCAAAGGGAGACATTTGAGGCAAAGTAAATCCGGTTTTTACTTTCTTGGCAATATCCAACGGATACTTTTGCCAAATAGTTCCACCAATATTTAAATTGTAACTATCTTGAAACTCCATTCGTTGCACATAAATTCCGGTTGGAACAGGGATTACTTTTGGTATCTTTAATTCTTCGGAACGGTAATGCTGCTGATCAACAAAACGGTCAAGCGTTGCAAGATCTGTTATGGGAGGGTTTTCATTTAACGAATAAGATTGGTTGGTTGAATGTTGTAGAGAGGCAACCAATACAATATTTGCTAACAAAAAGATACTTGAAAGGATACTCAAGACCCAAATTTCCCGCCTATCTAAATAGTCTTTATTAAAGTATATAGCTAGCAACGTAAGAAAAAGCAAAGAAAAAATTAGCGAGATTTTAATATAGCGATGGTTTAATTCTGTGCTATCACTTAACAAGTCGCTCTTTAAAAACATCAAACCAATTCCCCAATCTGAAGTTGGAATTTTGTCATAATAGAAAAGCACTTGGTCATCTTGTGCTTTATCATAAAACTCTATGCGTCCGGTTTTTCCATCAAGTATTGCCTGAAATGCTTTAGCCATTTGCGGATTTTTTTCTTGCTGAATAATTGTATCTAACTTTGTAGTACCGATATACTCATTGATTGGATGAGCCAAAAAAGTACCACCAGTTGAAGTAATTAAACCATAACCAGTTTTTCCTAAACTTAAGTTGTGTATTAAATTTTTGAACCCGCTACACACAAAACTCATTGTGATTGTTCCTCTTATTTTTCCTTTTTTAGGACCAGTATTATAATAGAAAGGAATACCAAAATCCACATACCAATCTTGTGCGGCGTTTGCAAAATAAGGCTCTACCCATTTAGCTCCATTATCTCGGACGCTAGTGTACCAAGCAGTACCTTTACCAATAACAGAATAGTCGTAAGAGTCTTCAACTTGTATATAAGTTCGTGAACCTTTGTTGTAGTAAGGGCAATACAATCGCTGAGTTGAAGAAAAAGCGTCGGGTTCGTAACAAGCGGTTACACCTTGAATTTCTTGAATGGACAAAGCACTTTCTTTGATTATTTTTTCAATTTGAGCAGTAGTGTATTCATTGCTCCCAAATAAATCTGCCAAGCGACTTCCTTCTGCCGAAATTTTTGATAATATATCATTCACTTGCTTGCGTAATTCAAGTGTGGTTTGAAGACCTTTATCATTTGCTATTTGATTACGTTGTTTTGTGAAAGAGAAATAATCATAGACCATATAACTAAGAGTTACAAATAGAAATAGAGCTACTAAATACAATATTTTTTTTGTCATCATTTAAAAGTAGTATCCCATATTAATATTAAATCTCATTTCCCATTTTTCGTTGGGAGTACCGTTTGCTAAAGCGTTCGTCCATACACTACCTAACCACGGATGATTTTTACCCGCAGCAAAATCGAGATATGTGTAAACATTTCCGGCAGTTATTAAAACCCCGGTTACATTCATAAAAGAATTTTTAAAACCGGTTGTGGATTTATCTAAGACACCAAAATCATTATAGAATTGCAAGTTAGAAATGGGCAACCAATTTACTGGAATAGAATATCCTACTCCCACAGTATAAAGATTTCCTTTTGCTGAAATCAAGTATGGAAAACCATAGGCAGTCATAGCAATAACATTGTTGGGTTGACCACTTGGATTTTTTGCATTCAAATTATAATTGATTGCTTGTAGCTTTAAGTCAAATAGTTCGGCTTTTAATTCATAATGAAATGCAAAGGCATAGTGCTGTCCGGTTTCTTTTGTCTCTAAATTATACAACCCGCCATATTGCCCCGAAGCACCTATTTTGTGTTTTAGTTTTTCACATCCAAATTTACGAATTATTTTTCCATTTATTTGATTGACCTCTTTATTACGTAAATCCAAGTTACCATCTCCATCCAACTCGATAGAAGACACATCATAAGAATAACGGCTATTAGAAACATCTGAATAACTTCCAAATTTTAATTCCTCAGCATTCTTAAAAAATGCTATATCATAATCCCAGTCATCTCCGCGGTGTTGAAATTTTATTCCCATATCGTGATCGTCTTCTAAGCCTAAATAATAATTTAGACTGAAAAACCAACTGTGAGAATTGTGTTGTGTAATTCCAAAAGGAACTTGAGTTAAACCTACTTGAATTTCGTTTTTAGGATTAAAAGCATAAGCAACCCAACCTTGTTTTAGCATTCCGCCGCCAAACCCAGATGAGTAAAGACGATACTCAGCATTTAATTTTATACCTTTATGTTCTGCCTTAGCATTAATACGAAAAACATCAAAACCAAAATCTCCTCCGCGTGCTTTTTGTCCAGGCTTCCAAGAAGATAGGTTGTAGTTAAAGCGTAATGCTCCGCCAATTTTTAATGTCGGTTTTTTATTCTCTTGAGCAAAACTATTTATACTCAACAAGAACGCCAATAGAAGAATTAGATTTTTTTTCATACTCGTTTATTTATTTTAAATTAATTAGTTTAAATTTTAAGCAAGTCAAGATACGAAAATCAAAACTCTTTTTAACTCCCGTTCTTAAGGTCAGTAAAATTCCAAAAGTTTTTTCTTATTAACCCCGGTAATAAATTGAAAAAAATATGTCATTCCGGTTTCCGCAGTTTCTTATGCGGAATACCGGAATCTCCAACAATAGCAAGAGATTCCGGTCTTGCAAAGAACGCAAACCGGAATGACAACATACTAAGTCTGAGATATTAAATATCGTTCTATTTCCTCCTGTTAAATAACTCAGGAGACAAATCTTTGTCTCAAGCAAGTAAAATAAATATTAAACTGATATAAAAAATTATCTTAGTCATAGCAAAATCAAAATAATAAGTAGTTTTGATTTACAATAGAATCCTATTGAATAGAGAAGTATCTTATAAGAAAAACGAATGGAAATAATAAAATGATATTTAAAGCTAAATTCGAAAACCCACTTGATGAATCCGAAATAGATTCTTTCAATCTTGATATAGGTTTTGATTCAGCTATTGGAAGAGAGGTAATTTATTTTAAGAATCATGAATTTGAAGTACAACGGAATGATGATGGGTTTGTATCTGTGATAACTTTTTGCAATCAATGTGTGGAAACCTTTGATATAGAAGAAATATTTCTCGATTTGATTTACCAAGTTTTACAAATGAATGAAAAAGTAATCTTGTTTGATCCGAATGGTTTTGAGGAAACACGAACAAAAGAAGATTTGTTTGAAAGCTAATTAGTCAAATTTTTTTAAAAACATGTAAATATTTGTAATCTTATTTCGATTATTATTTTATAGTTATTAGATATTTTTTAGACTTCATTCTACATGTGAGCAAGATTACGTGCAAATACAAAACTTAAGAACGAAAGTTAGCGAACTACTTAATAGTGGGTTCGATGAAAGTAAATATGGTATTGCTTTTATTGGCAAAGTACGAATGATTAACCAAGTTTGCATTGTTGGTATTATTGTGCTAATTATATTAGGCTCAAACGCATTTGCCAAAGACTATAACATTCTTGGAGCAGTCGATTTCTTCTTTGCAATGTTTTTTACATTTATCATTTACTATCTTAGAAAGTCGCATAAGTATGATTTAATAAGTACGGTTAGTGTAATAACCATAGCATCGTTTTTTTTCTACTTGTTTATTACTGGTGGAGTAGAAAACTCCGGACACTTATGGTATTATACTTTCCCGTTATTTGTTTTCTTTTTAATTGATTCAAAAAAGGGAACTATTGCTACATTAACTCTTTTGGCTTTTTCTATTCTATTCTTTTTCTTTCAAGATTATTTTCCAACCCTAACTAAATACTCTAGTGATTTGATGACTAGATTTATTCCTTCATACTTAGTTGTATTTGTTTTTAGTTATTTGTTTGAAAAAACAAGAGAGAAAACTTACAGAATAGTTAATGTTAAAAATGAAGAACTTAGCAACACTATAAAAAAATTAGAATTAAACGAGAAGGAGCTTAAGAATCTTCATAATGAATTAGAGCAAAGAGTAATTGATAGAACGTCTGAACTAAAAAACTCCAACAAACGTTTGGTGGAAGAAGTTGAATTAAAAATTAAAGCAACTAAAACTGCTGAATCTGCAATTAAAATGAAGACAGAATTTCTTGCACAAATGTCTCACGAAATTAGAACTCCGGTAAATAGCATACTTAGTTATACGCAACTATTAAAAGATGAAGTGATAGATAAAGTACCTGAAGATTTACGATTTAGTTTTGATATGATAAACAATGGTGGACGCCGTTTAATTAGAACGATTGATCTTATACTTAATGTCTCTGAACTTCAAACTGGAACGTATGAACCAATTATTGAAAAAACTGATATTGTAACCAACATCGTAAAACCACTTGTCGGGGAGTTTCAATCGACAGCAAATGTTAAGGACTTGGACCTTATATTTTTTAATAGATTAGAAACAGACGAAGCGATTATTAAAGTAGATATTTATACTGTTACTCAAATTGTGGCAAACTTGATAGACAATGCAATCAAATATACAGCTGAGGGAAGTATAGAAGTGGTTGCTTATAAAACGAAAGAGAATCTCTTTTGTGTTGATATACAAGATACTGGTATTGGAATAAGTGAAAAATTTCAAGAAACACTTTTTGAGGCATTCACCCAAGAAGAGCAAGGATATACAAGAAAGTTTGAAGGTAATGGATTAGGTATGGCCTTAGTAAAAGAGTATTGTAAAATTAATAATATTCAAATTTCAGTAAATAGTGTAAAAGGTGAAGGAAGTACTTTTACAATTACTTTTCCTGAAACGCAAGTTGTAACAAAAGATGCAGCTTAGTAATTAGTTAGCTGCTGAATATACAGTCTATAATATAAAAAAAATGGTTTGAGGGTCTTAATGTTGTTTGAAGAGCATTTTATTATGAAATAAGTTTTAAATATGAGCATAAAACGATAACATAGACCCGAATGAGTAAATAAAAGTCGCATAACCCATATTATTTGCTTTTAAAGGCACAAATGTTTATATTTGCTTTTTTAAGCAAATATAAAGGTGAAATATGCCAAGAAAATTAGATTATCCAAGGTCTTCATTTAAAAACGCGCTAGAAATAGCAGAAACAGTTCATTCGTTGGGTGGTAAATGTGATGCGGAAACCTGTGCAAGTAAATTGGGCAAAAAAACGTCTGGTGCATTTTCGAAAAAAATTGGGGCTTCTGTAAAACATAATCTTATCACGACGAATAAGGGAATTTTAGAAACTACAGAATTATTCCGATCTATAAATACTGCATATAATGATGATGAAAAGAAAACTTTCTTAACTCAATCATTTTTTGAAATTCCTACCTATAAAAGCATTTACGAAAGGTTTAGAGGAAATGAATTGCCGATTATTATTCTGGATAAATTACTGATTAGGGAATATCAAGTTCAAGAGTCTAGTGCAAGTGCAATTTCAAAATATTTCGTTGAAGGTCTAAAATTTATGAATTTACTCTCTGCTGATAATAAGATTATAAAACTTGAAAACGAATCAGAATCAAGTAGTGAATTAGAAGAGGAAGTTCCAAGCAATAATGAAGGCGAGAATGATACAATAAATCCTAATTCCAACAGTTTTGAAAATATAACTTCAGATATTGAATCGTCTCAAAACGATGATAATCATAGTTCATTTAATAAAGATTCATTTAAAATTAGAATTTCGGGACCAGGTATAGATACGTTAATTGAAATTAGTACTGAAGATGATTTTATCATTCTTGATGCCATATTAAACAAAATAAAGAAAAGTTTGTAGATGAAATTATTAATGCCACCATTTAATGTTTGTGAGGATATATTAGACTATCTGATTAGATATTGCCAAGATGATTCAGTAGAAAAAGAAAAGTTGTTGAAAGCTATTGGAAAATCTAAAGCTTATTTTAACAAAGCAATAGAGTTCTTGGTTGAATTTAATATTATTTCTATTAATTATTTGAATCAAAATTTGGGTTTTTCTAATTCCCCTTCCATCTCTTTGAACTCTGAAATCAAACTAGAATTATCAAAATGTGCTAATACCAGAGAATTTTTACAGAAACAAATATTAAATTGTCATATAATAAAAGATTTGGTCGATATTCTTACTGCTGGGAAATCTGAGAAACAAGCCTTAAAGTATCTTATTGCAAATCATCATTTAGAGCTAGATACGAACAAGCTGTCTGAAATATTAAAAAAGTATATTTCTTACACACAAAAGCAATACTCAGACAGCTCAAAGTATTTAGATTCTGTATTTTTAGTAATTAATTCAAAAGGAAAGCTTGTTGCTAAAAATGCTGATCCAAAATCAATTATTGAATCTACTATAGTAAACTCATCTACCAAAATTGGTGATGGTAAAGTATTCGTTGATATTTCTAGAATAGATGAACTACGTTCACTTTCAAGTTCTAGCTTTGATTTAATAAAATTATTAAAGTTTTGTGATGAACTTAATTTTAACTATGTGTGTGAGAATTTTCTTTCAGTTGGAATGCTCACGAGAGCTTTAATTGATCATATTCCACCAATTTTTGGTAAAGATAATTTTACAGTAGTTTATGGTTCTTATGGTACAAAAAGTTTTAGGGAATCGATGCGCAATTTAGATAAGTCATCCAGAAAAATTAGTGATTCATTTCTACACTGTCACATACGAAGAAAAGAAACTTTGCCTAAAAAAACACAAGTTAATTTTAGCAATGATATCGATGTGTTATTAGGTGAAATTTACAGAATATTGAAATAATTTTAATTTTATATAAATATGAAGAAATTTTAAATAAAAATGGAAAATATTGAGTCACGCAGCTAACCAGCCGCTCAAGCCGATTGCCGATGTTGGTGGGCAAACTGGTAAATTTAAGTTTGGTGTTTTTGTGCTACATTCCTTTGAAGTGTAGTTCAAGTGTTAAAAGTTAATCGCCGTATTTTTTGAACAAATTAAACACGGCTTATAAATAATAAATTCGTTGTTATCAAGTTCATTGCTATTTTGGTAGCATAGTTAAAATAATTCATAAAGAAAATTTTTTAATCCACTTCAAATAAGTTCACATCAAGAATATAATTTTCTAAAGCTTCGGCAACACTTTGGGAATCTTTCTTAAGTAGCAAACCAATACTCCCCATTTCTTCTTTAGAAATATCTACTCTTGATATTACTTTGTTTGTGATAGTTGGAGAGCTAGAGTTGGTGTTTCCTATCTCAATACTACTTCCCATTTTTTCATTTGGGTTAAGAATTTTTATTTTCCCTTTAAACTTTTTGGATAGGTTTTTCTGAAACAATGGAAGGCTGTAACCGTAATGTGTACAAGCTAAAACTACAATTAAACTTTCAACATCGTCAGTAATATTTCTTAAAGCTTCGGACGCACAAATATCAATTAGCTCGCTAACCCTTTTGCTATTGGAGTTTATTTGTATTTCACTTTCTAAATCTTTACATGCTTTAATAATTATTTTGTTTTCTTTAACATTACTTTCAATCAATTGTAACTTATGTTTGTTTGATTTTATTGTTGTGTCAGTTCCAAAAATTATTATCCTTTCTTTTGTGTTTTGAGAAATACTTTCCAGTATCATTTCAACACCTAAATCAATTATGCTAATTATAGGAATGCTTGGCGACTTAGATATTTGTGTCCCTGAATATAAAACAGAAAGTGTGTTGCAAGCAATTAATATTATGTCGGGATTAAAACTTAGCATTGACGCAAGAGCGTTGTTGAATACTTTTAGTTTTCTACTTTCAGTTTTCATAACATTGTAACCTAAGTTATGTTCAGCTACTGAATTAAAAAATATTATTTCAACATCTGGAATGCTTTTTAGCGACCGTAAATATTTATCCAAAAGTGCATGCACGGATAAACCACCCAACCCTGAATCTGTAACAATAATTCTAAATTTTTTCATCTTGTAATTAGTTAAATATTAAATAACGGAATCATTTTTAGTTGTGTAAATATATTATATTCAAACATCTATTTTTGAAAAATTCCAAACTGGAGTAAAAATGCAAAAAAGAATCATAACAGTTATTTTAATTTTTCTAACTATAAATTTATTGGCAAGTGATGATAAAGAACAAAATAAAATGCTTAAGAATAAAGCAATTGAACTTAGTAAAAAGTTCTTAATTATTGATACACATATTGATATTCCATATCGCTTAAAAAATAAATGGGCAGATATTTCTTTGCAAACTGATGAAGGACACTTTGATTATCCGAGAGCAGTTAAAGGTGGATTGGATGCAGCCTTTATGTCAATCTATATTCCTTCAAGGTACGAGGATAAAGGTGGTTCGGTAGAGTTGGCAGATTCTCTAATTGATATGGTTGAAAATATTGCAAGAGCAAATCCTAAAAAGTTTGCAGTTGCTCACTCAACAAATGATGTACTCAAATATTTTAATTTAGGCATAATTTCATTTCCTTTGGGAATGGAAAATGGAACGCCAATTGAAGGAAGTATAAAAAATCTTAAACACTTTTACAAAAGAGGAATAAGATATATAACTCTAACTCACGCTAAAGCAAATCATATTTGCGATTCATCTTATGATCCAAATAAAAAGTGGAATGGACTTAGTCCGTTTGGAAAAACCTTAGTAACTGAAATGAATAAAATTGGTATTATGGTAGATATTTCTCACGTATCTGATAGTACTTTTTACCAAGTGTTAGAAATAACAAATGCTCCGGTCATAGCTTCTCATTCTTCTTGCAGACATTTTACTCCAGGCTTTGAAAGAAATATGAATGACGATATGATTAAAAAATTAGCAGAGAATAATGGAGTAATTCAAATAAATTTTGGCTCCTATTTTGTTGATGGAAATTACCAAGCAACAGAGACAGAGTTAGATCATTACTTTAAAAAAAATAATATTAAACGTAGCAGCAAGGAAGGAAAAGAATATCGAAAAAAATTACTAATACAAAATAAAGTTACTTGTGGAACTGTAGAAGATGTTGTAAATCATATTGATCATGTTGTTAAACTTGTCGGTATTAATTACGTTGGCTTCGGTTCTGATTTTGATGGAGTTGGAAAATTACCAAAAGGAGTTGAAGATGCTTCTGGTTATCCAAATGTAATTTATGAACTGCTTAGAAAAGGTTACTCAGAAGAAGATATTGAAAAAATTTGTTCTGGCAATTTATTAAGAGTTTGGAAAGAAGTTGAACTAATAGCAGAACAGAAATAATATATTACCACCGAGTTAATAGAACTGTTTGTCATTCCTAGATTGACTTGGGACTATAGAAAACAATAACTAAATTAAATATCTGAAACTTCTGAGAAATTAGATGCACAGTCATGGTGAGCGGAGTCGAACCAGTAAATTGATCCACTATCACACTTCGACTCTGCTCAGCCTGACAAAGGTTAACCTAGTTAAGAAGCTTCTATCTATTATTAACCAACAAGACGAACTCCCCTTTAAGATTTTTTTGTTCAACTATGTTAAGGATTTTTTTAACAGAACCTCTAAAAATATTTTCTTCATCCATAGTTAGTTTATATGCCAAGACAATTTTTTGGTTTTCTCCAAAATGATTAATAATATCTGCAAGAATTCTTTTCAACCTATAAGGAGTTTCCATTACTACGATTAGCTCTTTTAACTTTTTTAGTTTGAATAATTCTTGTTTACGAATTTCTTTTTTTGGTGAGAGCCAACCGTAATGATAAAACTTTTCAAAATCTAAACCAGAAGAAATTAAAGTTGGAATAAGAGAGTTTGCTCCAGGTAATGGAACAATTTTGATTTTATTTTGAATACACAGTTGAACTAAATAATGTCCTGGGTCTGAAAACAAAGGGCTTCCAGCATCAGAGATTAAAGCAGTAGATTTTCCACTTTGCAATTTGTCAATAATTTCTTGAGTAATTTCTTTTTCGTTATGCTCATTTAGAGAAATTAATTCATTGTCTATTTTATAGTGTGCAAGTAAACGTCTAGCTGGTTTAAACTCTTCACAAATTATAAAATCTACTTCTTTAAGAACACGAAGAGCTCGCAAAGTAATGTCTTCGTAATTTCCAATTGGTGTTGGTGTTATGTATAGTGTTGGTTTCATAAAAATTATTTCTAAATTTATTTAAGAGGAGTTTTACAGTCCCTAAAAAATTATATGTCATCGTATTTTCATCTGTCATATTGAGGGAGTGTTCTTTGCGACTGAAATATCTCAAACTTTGATTGTTACGAGATTCTTCATTCCAACAAAAAACGTCTTCATTCAGAATGACAGCCAATAAGAAATAGACTACTTTAACAATTCCTCAATCTTACTTTCTAATTCATCCAACTTAACATCCATTCTTTCTCCAGTTGCACGTACCTTTATTTCAACTTGGTTTTCTTTCAAGCCTCTTTCACCGACAATAATTTGAATTGGCAAACCAATTAAATCTGCATCGCTAAATTTGTATCCCGCTTGAACCGTTCTTCTGTCATCGAACAAAACTTTAAGTCTTTTTTCGGAAAGATTTTTATAAATATTTTCACTTTCATTTATAACAGTTTCTTTTTTCATATTCAAACCAAGCAAGTGAACATCAAATGGAGCAAGTGGCTTCTTCCAAACAATTCCATTCTCGTCGTTGTTCTGTTCAATGAAACAAGCTAGAACTCTATCAACTCCAATTCCATAACTTCCCATTATTAATGGATTCTCTTTTCCATTCTCATCTAAAAATTTTGCACCAAAACCTTCCGAATATTTTGTGCCTAATTTAAAAATATGACCAAGTTCAATTGCTTTAAAAACTTCAATTGGTTTTGAGCAAGTAGGGCAAGGCTCTCCCGACTGAACAATTCTTAAATCAGCATATTCTAAATTTGCAACATCACGCGTTAAATCAATTCCACCTATGTGATAATCATTTTTGTTTACACCACTATACAAATTGTTTCCATCTTTTAATCGTAAGTCAGCAATAATTTTTTTCTTAAATCCAATTGGGCCAATAGAACCAGCATCTGCTCCAGTTAGTTCTTTAAGTTCTTCCGGGTGAGCCGATCTAATTTCTCCACCAAGTAAAGATTCTAACTTGGTTTCATTTACTTCATCATTACCGCTCATTAAAATTAGAACAGCTTCTTTTTTGTAAATGTAAACTCTAGATTTTGCAGTTTCTCTTTCATCAATTTTTAGAAACTCGCAAAGTTCATCTATGGATTTAATATTTGGAGTGCTAATTTCATAAACTATTTTGTCATCATCTTTTCGTTTAATTGAATCAATTTTTGATTCAGCAACTTCGGAATTAGCTGCAAATCCACAAGCAGAACAATGTGCAACTGTATCTTCTCCAGCATCAGACCTAACCATAAATTCTTCTGATTTACTTCCACCCATTGCACCACTTGCTGCACCAACAACAAAATATTCTAACCCACATCTATCAAATATTTTTTTGTATGCTTCGAAATGTTTGGCATAAGATTTATCAAGATTTTCCCAAGACGAATCAAAAGTGTATGAATCTTTCATTAAAAATTGTCTTCCCCTAATTATACCACTACGAGGTCTTGGCTCATTTCTAAACTTAGTTTGAATTTGATACCAAATTTGAGGAAGTTCCTTGTACGATTTTAAAACACCTTTTGCGTGGTAAGTCACAACTTCTTCGTGAGTAGGAGCTAATACGTAATCTCTATTTTTTATATGAAACATAGTATCGCCAAAAGCTTCCACTCGGTTTGTTGCTTCCCAAATTTCTTTTGGGTTAAGTGCTGGCAAGTGAAATTCTTGACCACCAATTGCATCCATTTCTTCTCTAATAATTTCAGAAATAATCTTTACAACTTTATAGCCCAAAGGCAAAAAGGAATAAATTCCCGAAGATAACATTCTAACCATTCCACTTCTAACCATTAGAATATGACTTGGAATTACTGCATCAGCAGGAACTTCTTTTAGTGTTGGAATAAAGGCTTTACTTAATCTCATAGTATTCACAGTTTTTGTTAAATAAGAAGTAGCAAAAATACGGAATGCAAAAGGGAAATGAAAAGAATAAAACTTGGGAGTTGGGATTAAAAGTTTAGACTTATCTATTATGCTTTATTCTGAATTAAGTAGAAATTTTTGCTCTACTAATTCTTTGCCATTTATAACTAAAGAAATTTTATGAAGTCCGGGATAGTGTTTGCGTGTTGTTAAATTATGGAAGTTATGTTTTTTTCTAATTGCTTTAGTTTCGGACTGCTGAAATTTACTTTCACTTATTTTGAATATTTTCTTTGTTACTTTGCCATTTGATTTTACATAGTAAACAAAATATTCAATTCTTAAAGTTTTTTCTTTTATTTCGTTTAGTTTTATATTGAATGTGAAATAATTATAACCACCTATTTTAATTTTTTGCTTTTCAATCTTAAAGTTCGTAATAGTTACTTTTGCATTATTGTCAATCCCAAATAACTTAAGAGCTTCTTCATTCCCTTTTTTTAATAATGTTCTGCAACCATGTTTCAATATCCAATCTGTATTTTTGTTTTTGGCAATCCATAATTTTGCAATTTGTAAAACTACATCAGGATTATCTTTAGAGATATCATTCAAATTATTTGCTACACTTTTTCTTACATATTCTGATTCATCATTTTTAAGATTTTCCAAAATTTGTAAAACTAATGTTGGATCTTTCTTAAAGTCTGGCAAAGCAATTGACCACGGCAGTCTTGGGCGACATCCTTCGCTTGCTAATCTTCTTACATGAAAGTTTTTATGTTTTGACCACTCAAACATTTGCTCCATTGTTTTTGTTGGATACTTAATTATAAATCTCCGAATTGCAAACTCTGAGCTGGAGTGTTGCGTGAAAAATTCTAAAGCTGGAATTGAGAATTTATAACTACCCATCCCATAAACTTCAACAAAGTCTGGGAAGAGCATAGCTGTAAAATCATTAAACTTTGGTACAACTAATTTAAGAATTCGTATTTCATCCTTATAACTAAGGGCGAAACTGTTATGTAAAGAAATTACAATATGTCGCATTCTTTCTTTTAGTTCAAAGTCTTTCCATTCCTTGCAAAACACACTCTTAGTAAATTTGTTTTTATCAAACTGTATATGAACTGAATGAATCTCAGTTGACAATCTATTTATAAGCTCTTTGTTAAAATAGTTTTTAAGTAGTTCTGTCACTTTTATTTCCTTTTCTTTTTGAAGCGTACAGAATTGTTTCATCAAGTAAAATTGCTTCTTGAATTATTTCAAGAATTTTCTCCTTGCGAATCTCTTTTACATTTGGAAATGTAATGCTGTAAACTTGCTTCCTTCCTTTCGATTCCAAAAGACCTTGCTCGTTTGATAATTCGTTCCCTCTTGTAAAAGCAAATTCAACTTCATTGTTTTTTGTCGGATTCAAATAACAAATCCAACTCTTTCTGTAATAGAATGGAATTTGATATCTTATCTTAGAAACAATTTCAGGGAAGGACATCATTAAATTGTGGAAGTATTGCAGAACTTCATTTTGATTCCCATCTTTGTTTAATATATAGTATTCTACATCATTCACTTTTAACTACCAGTTCTAAATGAAAAAATTGCATACTATTTTGTTGAATCATAGAAAAATATTTGTTACAAACTGTATCTTTAAGTACTTTTTGAGCAGCGGTTTTTGCTAAGTCTAAATTTACCCAATAGACAATGTCCGACCAAACACCATCATTGCTAACTGCAAGTTTCCTATTAATAAAACCATCAAATTTACTTAAGATTGGTGTTGTCAATTTTGCGGCTTCAATTACTTCATTCTCAGAAAAACCATTTTGTACTTTAAAGATAACTAATTCAATTATACCTACTTTCTTTTTCATTTATTTATTCCTCCAATTTCATTAAATGTTTATATCAAATTATAAAGAGTGAATGACAACAGTATGTCAACAGACTTTTAAAATAAATTATGCATCTTTTTTTTAGAACAGAGTCTATAGAGATGAAAACATTTTTAATAAACAAAAATTAATTGGGAGAAAACAATGAACAAAGAAATAAAAGTTGAATATCTATTTCTAGATAATCAAAAATGTACCAGATGTTTAAACACAGAAAATGTTTTAGATGAATCATTTTCAGAATTAGAAAAAGTGCTTAGTAAGGCTGGTTATAAGTTTATTCTAAATAAAGAACAAATTACAAACAGAGAAAAGCGATAGAATTACAATTTTTAAGCTCGCCAACAATTAAAGTTAATGGGAAAGACATTGCATTTAAACTATCAGAAAATAGTTGTGCAGACTGCGGAGATCTTTGCGGTTGTGGTGAAGAGACACAATGCAGAACTTGGGAGTTTGATGGTAAGACTTATGAAGTTCCTCCAGTAAGTTTAGTTTTAGATAGAATGTTATCAACAATATATTCTACAGAAAGGAATTACGAGAATTCCACTTATAAATTACCCGAAAATTTAGAAAAATATTTTGAAGGTATTAGTTCTAGTTTAGCAGATCAAGAAGAAGAAACTTGTTGCAGTTCAGATTGTTGTAGTTAAATTGTTTTTAGGAAGAATTAACAGCTTGTTGATTCTTCCTATTTTAACATTTGGGTATATTATAAAATGAAAACAAATACAAAATTAATTTGGGAAGAATTCTCCAATCAGTTACAAAAATATATTTTAAAACGCGTTAATAATTTTGATGATGCTGAAGATATTTTACAAGATGTATTTATAAAAATCCATCTAAATAAAAACTCAATTGTTGAATCTGAAAAACTTGTTGGCTGGATTTATGCAATAACAAGAAATTCAATTATTGATTACTATAAGCAAAAAAATAGAAATACAAAAGAAGAAGAGTTGAACGAAAATAAAATATTTCAAACTGATGATTTTAAGAACTCTTCGTATTTAGAATTAAAAAATTGTTTAAATCCTTTTCTTGTAAATCTTTCTCAAGAGGAGAAACACCTTGTTGTATCTGCCGATATAAAGTTGCAACCTCAAATTGAGTTAGCTGAGGAGCTTGGTATTCCTTACCCAACCTTAAAATCTAAATTGCAAAGAGTCAGAAAAAAAATTAAGAAAATGTTTTTTGATTGTTGCAAGTTTGAAGTTGATAGCAAAGGAAAAGTTATAGAGTTTTCCTCCAAAAACAAAGTATGTAAAAGTTGTGGGTAAACTATTTGTAATGACTATTTAATTCTTCTATTAGCTGTTCAATATTTGTTCTAAGTTTTTTTGGCGAAACAACGTTCACATCTTTCCCGTACATTAATAACCAACGAGACATCAAATCTAAAGATGAAATCATAAATGTCATTTCAGTTTCGTTTTTATTAGTTACCTCTTCAACAAAACCGTAATAATGTTTCTGTTCATTTATAAGTTTAGCAATCTTTGTTTTGAACTTCACTTTTACTAAAGTAAGTTCAAACTTAGTACGTATCATTTTTATATAGTCATCCAAAGTACTGTGGTTATTGACTGAAATAGATTTTTGAGTTGTCGTAATTTTATTGATCCTATCAATTTTAAAATCGCGATAATCATTTCTTAAATTACAAAATGCAATTAAGTGCCAAGCGTTGCTGTAATAATAAAGTCCAATTGGGTCAACAGTTCGCAAGGTGTTTTTTTCTGCATAAAAAGAATAATAATCTAAAGTAATTTTCTTGTGTTGAGAAATTGCTTTTTGAATATCTGAGATGTAAGTGTTTTGTGGCTTTGCAAAAGCATCGGAAACCTTTATGCTGCTATCCAGTAATTCCAAATTATCTTTGGAGGAAGAATTTAATACAGATTTGATTTTATACATTGCCGAATCAAACTCATTGGAAGTTGATTGATCAGACATTTTATCAATTAATTTTCCACCAAGCAAAAGAGCATTAGCTTCTTCATCAGTAAACATAACTGGTGGAAGCGAGTAGCCTGAAACTAAATAATATCCAACCCCTGCTTCCGAACCGATTGGAATTCCAGCACTTTCAAGCGAACGAATATCTCTATAAACTGTACGAAGACTTATATCAAACCGTTCGGCAATTTCTTTGGCTTTAACAATTCGTTTACTTTGTAGTTGAATTAGTATTGAGGTAAGTCTATCTAAACGATTCATTTAGTATAAATATTTATTAGTTTCTAAAACTTAGTATTATAAATTCTATTTTCAATTATTGATGTAAGAATTAAAGAAGTTGTTAGCTCTCCATATTGAGATAGTCTATCGTTCAATCTTTCTAAATGTTTTGGATCTTTTACAAAAGCTTTCATTTGCATACAGTCGTGTCCAGTCAACTTATAGCATTCATATATTTCGGGAATATTTTGAATTAATTTTTGAAATTTTTGCACGTACCCAAAACGAATTTTTATTGAAATAAATACTCCTAAAGTATAACCTAATTTTTCCATATTAAGTTGAGCTTTATAACCATAAATAATTCCAGCATCTTCCATTTTTCTAATTCTTTCCAAAACTGCAGGGGAAGAGATTCCAACTTTTTTAGAAATTTCAGTTAATGGAGCTCTTGCATCAAGCTGTAACTCTTCTAAAATTAACCAATTTTGCTTATCTAATTTCATATTTAAAGCCTTTTTATAATTATGAATGTAAATATAAAGGAATATTGATATTGTTGCAAATTATTATATTATCAACTTAACTGATTTCCATATCAAGTAATAATCTTTTGATATTTAATGATTAAATAGATTATGCCATAAAATATTCAGCAAAAAATGAAAAATACAAAATATCTTAATTGTCAAATCAAAGTTTAAGAGTTATTTTTAAATAACTTTTTTATAATTATATAGGAAGATAATTGAGATGATAACAACATCAAATTTAACTAACTCAGAGTTTAATTCTTATTATGGAAGATATATTGACAAGCTAAATAAAAATCTTGAACTAAGAAAAGGATTTCTACTTGGGAAAGATAATGTAATTGGTTTTTTTAATTCCATTCCAACAGATAAACAAAACTTTCGTTATGAAAGTGGAAAATGGTCTATTAAGGAAATTTTCCAACACCTAATCGATACAGAAAGAATCTTTATGTATCGATGTTTTAGAATTGCACGAAACGATAAAACAAGCTTAGCTGGTTTTGATCAAAATGTTTATGTGGATCCATCCAATGCTTCAAACAAAACTATTGAATCCTTAATAAATGAATTTAGTAAACTTCGAGAAAGTTCTATCTCACTACTCAATAGCTTAAGTGATGTAAACTTAAATTATATCGGCGATGCAAATGGAGGAGCTATGTCAGCACGAGCTGCAGCTTTTACAATTATTGGACATGATATTTGGCATATAGACGTAATTAAGGAAAGGTATTTGTAATTATTATTTGAAAATAAATTAGTGAGAAAAAATGAAATATAATTTTGAACAGTATAAATCTAGAAAAATAGAGTTTCAGAAATTAGTAACAATTGTTGATTGGCAAATAAAGATATATTCAATTACTAACAAGAAGGTTTTCTCTTCTCATCAAGTTATAGAGAGTGTGCTTAAGACTATTCCTAAATGGTTTCCTCAAAAACCAATGTTACAAAATTATAAAATAGGGTTTTTAATAGTTCATGAAGGTAGAGAAGGAGTCTGGTTACTTTTTAATTGGTGGCAGGATGGAGAAATGATAGAAACAAAAGTATATTTTTCAGACTATGAAGAACCAACTCAAATAAAAGTAACTCCTCTTAAAAGTCATTCGATAGTGTGTGTTTGGGAGTTAGAAGTAATTATCTATGAAAGAAAAGTATGGATAGAACATGTTTTATTACATGCAAATAATCCAGATTTTGAAAAATATTTAGGAGATGTATTGACATGAAAATAAATCATTTGATTCTTTTCTCTGTAACAATACTTTTATTTTTTTATTTGGAAAATTTGATTGGTCAAGATTCTATTCCTAAAAGAGTTTATACTACAAGAGCTGTTGAAAATATTAACGCTCCAATAATTGATGGTTTTATTTCAGAAGAATCTTGGAACTTAGTTCCTTGGAGTGGAAATTATATAGAATGGAGTCCGGAAGAAAATACAGCTCCAACGGAACAAACTAAAATTAAAATTTTATACGATGACAACAATCTTTATGTGGCATTCAAATGTTATGATACAGATCCGGAAGGAATTGTAAAGCGTTTGTCGCGTCGTGATGGCTTTGATGGTGAGTGGGTTGAAATTAATATTGATAGCTATCATGATTTACGGACAGCTTTTTCATTTACAATAACTGTTGCCGGAGTGAAAGGTGAAGAGTTTATTAGTAACAATGGTGCAGTTTGGGATCCAACTTGGAATCCTATTTGGTATGCTAAAACTAATATTGATGATGAAGGATGGACAGCTGAAATTAAAATACCATTCAGTCAATTAAGATTTGGAAATGATAAAGATCAAATTTGGGGTATTCAATCCCAAAGACTTTACTTTCGGAAAAGTGAAAGATCACTTTGGCAAAGAATTCCTTTAAATGCTCCGGGATGGGTTAGTGAGTTTGGAGAATTACACGGACTTAAAAATTTGAAACCCCAAAGACAATTTGAATTGCAACCTTATGCAATCACATCACTAAAGACTTATGAAGCGGAAAATGGAAACCCTTTTAGAGATGGAAGTGATAAAAAATTAAATGGAGGGTTAGATGGAAAAATTGGAATTACAAATGATCTAACAGTTGATTTTACAATCAATCCAGATTTTGGACAAGTGGAGGCTGATCCTTCTGCTATTGCCTTAGATGGATTTCAAATATTTTTCCCGGAGCAACGACCATTTTTTATTGAGAATAAAAATATTTTTGATTATAAGTTTTCAGCGTCGAAAGCATCGCTAAATACTTTTAGTTTTGATAATCTTTTCTACTCTAGACGAATTGGAAGATCACCTCAAGGATTTCCAAACTTATCTTCTGGAGATTATTTTTCTAAACCTAATGAGACAACTATTTTAGGTGCAGCAAAACTTAGTGGTAAAACCAAGGATGGCTGGTCAATTGGAGTTTTAGAAAGTGTAACAGAAAATGAAGTTGCTACTATTTCTAATTCGGGGAATAAAAGAACTCAAGTTGTTGAACCGTTAACAAATTATTTTGTCAGTAGAATTCAAAAAGATTTTAATAACAACAATACTTTTATTGGGGGAATATTTACTGCAACCAATAGAAATTTAAAAAACAATTCTTTTTCTTTACATAAATCTGCTTATACGGGAGGAATAGATTTAACACATCAATGGGAAAAGAGAGCGTGGTATTTAAAGGGAAATTTTGTTTTCAGCAATGTAAGTGGAAGTAAAGAAACAATTCTAAACACACAAAAATCAATTAGTCACCTTTTTCAAAGAATAGATGCAACTTATGTTGAAGTAGATACAAACAAAACCTCTCTAACTGGAACTGGAGGGAACATTCAATTTGGGAAAGCCTCTGGGAATTGGCGTTTCGAAACTGGAGCAACTTTTCGCTCACCAGAATTAGAATTAAACGATGTTGGGTTTCAACTGCAAGCCGATGATTTTAGGCATTATGTTTGGGCTCAATATAGAACAACAAAACCGCTCGAAAAAGTTAGGTCTTACACAATTAATTTTACGCATTTGTCCGTTACAGATTTTGGAGGAAATCTAAATCTTTTATCTTCAAATGTAAATGGTTGGGTTAATTTAAAAAATAACTGGTGGATAAATGGAGGCGTTACATTTACTCCTTTGAAGTATTCTAATTTTGCACTTCGTGGTGGACCAAGATTGAAAAAAGCAAATACAATTGTCTATAGAAATGGAATAATTTCTGACAGTAGGAAACAATTTCGTTTTACATTGAATCATTCAGGGAGTTGGGGTATTGGCGGAGAGAGTCAATTCAACCAAATAGGAGTTGCTATTACTTACCAACCAACTAATGCTTTAAGTATATCTTTTTCACCAACATATAGTATAAATAAAGATAAGCTTCAATATGTTACCGCAACCAATTTTGAGAGTAGTGCTAGATATATAAATTCAGAAATTAAACAAACAACTTTAAGTTTTCCAATACGAGTTGATTATATAATTACTCCTAATTTAAGTTTGCAATATTGGGGTCAACCTTTTATTTCCAAAGGAAGATATAGTAATTTTAAAAGAATTACGAATCCCGTTGCAAATGAATTTGGAGATCGATTTTCTAATTTTGATGACAAACAAATTTTATTTAATAGCGGAGTTTACTCAGTTGATGAAGATATAGATGGAAAAATTGATTACACTTTTGGTCAACCAGATTTTGCATTTGTTCAGTGGCGTTCTAATTTAGTTTTAAGATGGGAATACATTCCTGGTTCAGAATTATTTTTAGTTTGGTCGCAAAATATTTCTCAACTAGGCAATTTTAATGATGGACTTTTTCAAAGTTTAGATAACAATTTATTGAACACACAACCAGAGAATATCTTTTTGCTTAAAGCCACTTATCGATTTATAAATTAATGGAGTTTATATGACAGCAGATATAAAAATTCGTTTTGCAAAAAAAGAAGATGTAAATGAAATTATAGATTTGTGTGAAGCTCACGCACATTATGAAAAAGCAATATACAATAGAAAAGGTAAGGTTCAACAATTAGAAAAAGATTTGTTTGTAAAGAACCCAAAACTTTTTTGTTTAGTTGTGGAAAGTAAAAATAGACTTCTCGGTTATGCGACATATATGAAACAATATGCCACGTGGGATACTTGTGAATATATTTATATGGATTGTCTATATATAGAAGAAATAGCTCGTAGTTTAGGTATTGGAGAAATGGTAGTTAGAAGAATTCAAGAAGAAGGGAAAAAACTAAACTGTAAATTGATTCAATGGCAAACTCCAGATTTTAATACACGTGCAATAAAATTTTATAACAGAATAGGATCAACATCAAAAAGTAAGCAGAGGTTTTTTTTAGAAATATAAGTTTATAAATAATTAGAAATAGTATATATTCAAAACAAAAATCCTATATCCATAGCAAAATATCATATGAAAAAAATAATCATCTTTACAATTCTAATTATTACTTCAAAAAATTACTCGCAAGATGTAGAGTTCTTAAATTATTTTGGTTTTAATTCAATTGGAACATTTGAAAACAGAACTGCATCAATAACTCTTTATGATATTGATAAAGACGGAGACTTAGATGCCTTGGTTGCTAATGGAAGACATTGGGCGGAGCAAAATTATATTTATTATAATAATGGTAAGGGTGCATTTAAAACTGCCCAACCAATTGGGAAATTTCTTGATGCATCCTACGTAATAGGTGTTGGCGATTTTAACAATGATGGAATAAATGATATTGCAGTTGTGAATGATAAATCTAAAAATAAAATTTACTTGGGTAGTAAGAATCAAACTTTTCAAAGAGAATATTCATTTGGTAACCCAAGTAATCCATCTAGAAATTTAACTGTTTTTGATATTGACCAAGATGGAGATTTGGATTTAATAATATCGAATAGAAAAGCAGAAAATGAAATTTGTTTTAACGATGGAAATGGAAAATTTAGTTTTACTAAAATATTTGGAGGCCTCAAAGATCAAACTCTAGAATCAGAAATAGTTGATATTAATAGCGATGGCTTTTTGGATATAATAACAGCAGAAAGAAAATCTAAAAATAAAATTTATTTAAATGATGGAAAAAATAATTTTTCTAATCCAATTGAATTTGGAAACAAAAACAATGATACACGTTCGATTGAAATAGTTGATATGAATAAGGATGGATTTTTAGATATCATAACTGGGAATATAAATTCTAAAAATATTATCTATTTTGGAAATGCTGAACTTGATTTTAGTAAGACATATGAATTTCAAACAGAAAGAATGACTGCTTCCATTAAGGTTGCAGATATTAATCAAGATGGAACAATGGATGTAATAGAAGGAAATTCAGAGCAACCAAATTTTGTTTATCTGGGTGCGACCGATGGACGCTTTATTGAAGTTGAGCTAGGTGAAAATCAAAAATCAGAGACATATAATATTCTAGTCGGTGATATCAACAACAATGGATTGCTTGATATTATTGAATCAAACTCAGGTGATATGAATTTATTTTATATAACTAGAAAGAATAATAAAAATTAGTACAGCTCTTCTATTGTTAGCCAACAATGCTAAATTATAATACAAATATTTTACCTGCTAATTGATTTGTTAAATTGGGTAAACTCCACATAATCGGAAACAAAAGACTGAATTAGTTGTTCAACTAAAACAATTACAAAAAATTATACTTATTTTCCTAAACTGTTTATAAAATAAGAAATACAAATGGCTAAATATTTTAGAAGGAATCAAATATGAAAACATTACTAATTTCTTTTTTACTTGTACTCTCAATTACTTCAGCAAATGCACAAGAGTGGCAAATGGATATTAACAAAGCTAAAGAAATTGCAACGGCTAAAAATCAAAATATAATTTTAGTTTTTCAAGGTTCTGATTGGTGTTCACCTTGCATTAAATTAGAAAAAGAAATTTGGAATTCGGAAGTATTCATAGATTACTCAGAAGATAATTTTGTGTTGCTTAAGGCAGATTTTCCAAGAAGAGAAAAAAATAAATTATCGGAAGAACAACAAAAGAAAAATAGTTTACTTGCGGAAAAATACAATACACAAGGATTCTTTCCTTTAGTTGTTGTATTAGATTTCAACGGAAAGGTTTTAGGTATGACGGGATATGAAAAAGTTACTCCGAAAAAGTACATCAAAATTCTAACATCTTTTTAGAAATTGCCAATGTTAAAGTTCACTATATTTTTATTTTTGTTACATTCAACATTTCTTGCTCAAAATATTTTCCACAAAAAACTTAAATTGATGGGCAGTCGATTTGATATTTCTGTTTTTGCTTATGATTCTCTAATTGCGGACAAACATATTGAAACAGCAATAACTGAAATTTCAAGAATCGAAAAAATAATTTCATCTTGGAATCCGTTATCAGAAACTTCTGAAATAAATAGAAATGCTGGTATCAAACCAGTTAAAGTTAGTACTGAACTTTATGACTTAATTGAACGCTCAATTACAATTTCTAAACTTACAGATGGAGCATTTGATATTAGCTATGCTTCAATGGATAAGGTTTGGAAATTTGATGGAACAATGAAGAAATTTCCGACAAAAAAAGAAATTCAGAATTCAATATCTAAGGTTGGTTATAAAAATATACTACTATGTAAAAAAGAACGGACAATATATTTATCAAAAAAAGGAATGAAAATTGGCTTTGGTGCAATAGGCAAAGGGTTTGCGGCTGATAAAGCAAAAGAATTTTTAATTTCAATTGGAGTGGAGGCTGGAATAATCAACGCTTCGGGCGATATGAATACTTGGGGAAAACAACCAAATGGTGATGATTGGAAAGTAGCAATTACTAATCCATTAAATAAAAACAAAGCCTTTGCAATTTTACCTATCTCAAATAGCGCAGCTGTAACCTCCGGAAATTATGAGAGATTTGTAATATTAAATGGGGAAAGATATTCACATATAATTGATCCGAGGACTGGATATCCATCAAGAGGAATTATAAGTGTAAGTGTTTTTGCAACGAGTGCTGAACTGGCCGATGCTTTAGCCACATCAATATTTGTAATGGGTTATGAAGTTGGATTAAATAGGATAAACCAATTGCTTAATATTGAATGCATAATAATTGATGATAAAGGAAATATTCATACTTCAAAAAATATAACAATAAACAAAAATGAAAAATAAAATTATAATAATATTTGTACTCTCACTTTTTTTGTCATCTTGTGTAGCTGTAAAAGAATATGAAAAAGTAAATATTAACGATCCTGATATGTCTCTAAGTGATAGAAAATCTAAAAAATTTGAAACGAGTTTTCATGTATATAGAGAAGGTGCATCAGGTGTAAATGGTGGCAAATCCGGCGGTGGATGCGGCTGTAACTAAACAATAATTATTATGAAAATATTACTATCTCTACTGTTTTGTATTCCCTTTATTTTACTTGCTCAAACCGAGCAAGATACAACTTCAGTTAACCAAAAATATTCAATGCTTTACAAAAAACGTGTTTTGGAAAATATAGAAATTGATTTGTTGGGTAGTTTTTATACTCAGGATGGAAGTAATGCTGCAGTTACAGGTGGAGTTGGTACGGAAGAATTAAAAGATCTTGCTTCCAACCTCAATATATCAATACCTCTAAATGATGATGATGTTTTAACTATTGATGCAACTATTTCTGCCTATAGTTCCGCTTCATCCAGTAATTTAAATCCATTTTTAGGTACAGAATATGACGATGATGATGAACGTAGAATTGGCACAATAACTGGTGGAACTCCTTGGGTAGCTTCTTCGGGAGCTTCCAAAGAAGATGTTTGGAAAAGCGGAGTTCTTGGATTTAGCCATTCATCAGATGATAGAAATAAGATCTACACAACAAATTTAAGTTTTGCAAAGGAATATGATTACACTTCGTTCGGTGTAGGTTTAGGATTTACAAAATTATTTAATCAAAAAAATACTGAGCTTGGTATAAGTGCAAATGTATATTTTGATACTTGGCAACCTGAATATCCAATAGAATTAAAAAATTATATGAATACTATTGGAAAATTAAATACGGGTATTTTTAGTGGGATTGATATATTAAATGCTAGTGGAAACCCTATTGATAAAAATAGTTTAACTGTGTGGAAACCTTTTAACAATAAACTTATTGATGATGAAAAACGAAATACTTATTCGCTATCATTAAGCTTTTCACAAATATTAAGCAAAAACTTACAGGTCTCTATTTTTGCTGATTTTGTTATTCAACAAGGTTGGTTAGCAAATCCTATGCAAAGAGTATATTTTTCTGATGTAGATAATTTTTATATAGGGAATGCTGCAAATATTATCAATTATACAAATCCAATCAATACTGATGTTTTTCAATTAGCTGATGATATTGAAAGACTTCCGGATAGTAGATCTAAAGTTCCCATAGGTATGCGATTTAATTATTTCATTAGTGAAAATTTCGTACTCAACACATATTATAGATATTACTTTGATGATTGGGGAATAAATTCTCATACTCTAAATATAGAGGTACCAATTAAGATTAGCGAAACACTTACATTGTACCCAACTTATAGATTTTACAATCAAACTGCTTCAAATTATTTTGCTCCTTTTGAACAAAATTTATCTACCGAAAAGTATTACACATCTGATTACGATTTATCAAAATTTAATTCAAATCAATTTGGTTTTGGAATAAAGTACACAGACATTTTTACGCAAAACCACCTATGGTTATTGGGGTTAAAGAATGTAAGTCTAAACTATAATTATTACAAAAGAAATTCCGGATTAGAAGCACACATCATATCTCTTGGGGTAAAATTTATAATTGAATAACAAAGGAATACTTAAACTTTTGTTGAAAAAATAAGACTCTCCTAAAGTAGATTAAAATTTGTTACATACGCTCGTTTTTAGATAAAATTTTTGAATGTTAAGATTTTTTATTTGTTAAATTTAATTCTAGATTATTTAGCTTAGGATTTACCAATGCAAAGAAAACATTTCTTTTTTTTATTCTTCATTAGCTCTATACTTGTTGCTCAAACTCCTTTTACTAAAGGAGTAAACTTAACTAACTGGTTTCAGTCAGAAACTGCACAACAAATTCAATTCACAAAATATACTAAAGTCGATTTTGAAAATATCAAATCACTTGGTTGTGATGTAATTCGGCTTCCCATAAATTTACATTCAATGACAACTGGTACAGAGGAACATTTACTGGATCCGTTATTTCTATTCTTTTTAGATCAAACAATGGATTGGGCTGAAGATTTGGGAATGCATCTTATTTTAGATAATCATACTTTCGATCCAGCTGCAAATACGGATCCGAAAGTTGGTGAAATTCTAATCCCGGTTTGGAAACAATTAGCGGAGCATTGTAAAAATAGGTCTAACTTAATTTACTATGAAGTTCTAAATGAGCCACACGGAATAAGTGACGCCGCTTGGAATACGATTCAACAAAATGCAGTAAATGAAATTAGAAAAATTGATTCCGCCCATACTATAGTTATTGGCCCGGCTGGCTGGAACAGTTATAATAATCTAAAATTTATGCCGGTTTATTCAGATACAAATTTACTTTATACCTTTCATTTTTATGACCCATTTATATTTACACATCAAGGTGCAAGTTGGACAATTCCTTCAATGACAACATTGGGCAATGTTCCGTTCCCATATAATTCTACTAGTATGCCAACTATCCCAGCTTCGCTCAAAGGAAGTTGGATTGAAAATGCGTACAATAATTATCAAAATGATGGAACGGTACAAAAAATAAAATCTTTAATTGATATTGCGGTAAATTTTAAGACACAAAGAAATGTAAATATATTTTGTGGTGAGTTTGGAGTTTACAAACCAAAAAGTAAAAATGAAGATAGAGTTTTGTGGTATGAGGAAGTTAGAAAGTACTTTGAAGAAAATAATATTCCCTGGACAATGTGGGATTATAAACATGGTTTTGGTTTATTTGAAAAGGGAAGTAATGAGCTTTTTAAATATGATTTAAATATTCCATTACTTGAAGCGTTGGATTTTAATATCCCAGAACAATCAGAATATAAGTTATTGCCAGACTCAGTTGGTTCTGTAATTTATTCAGACAACATTGGCAAAAATATTTTTGATGCAAGTTATTTAAACAATGCAAATTTAAACTTCTATTCAGAAAATGCGGCGGATGGAAAATTTTGTGTGTCTTGGTCTAGTGCTTCACAATATGGAAGCATTGCTTTTAATTTTGGACCAAATAAAAATCTTAGTAAACTTATTAATGAAAACTACTATCTAACCCTATGGGTAAAGGGAGATGACCCAACTGCAAAAATTGACTTAAGGTTTGTAGATACAAAAACCGATGTCCCGGAAGATCATCCTTGGCGAATAAGGTTTACTCTTACGAATGAAAAAGTAGCATTAGAAAATAAATGGCATCTACTTAATATTCCGCTTAGTGAATTTGTTGAACAAGGTGCATGGGAAAATAGTATTTCAACATGGTTCAGTCCAAAAGGAGAGTTTGATTGGGCTGCAATTGACGTATTTGAAATTGTTGCAGAAGAACAAAGCCTAACAAACACAAATTTTTGGTTCGATAAAATTGAACTCACTCATCCAAATTTAGTTGGTGTTAAATCCAACAATTTAGTTTCGAATAATTATAAATTACATCAAAATTATCCAAACCCATTTAACCAAACTACCACAATAAAATATACAATTCCAATTGTTGAGACATCACTTGCAACGTCTCAACAAGAACAATTGGTACAATTAAAAGTCTATGATTTATTGGGAAGAGAAGTCTCAACCCTTATAAACAAAAAGCAAAAATTCGGAAATCATCAAGTAACTTTTAATGCTTCTAGTTTATCAAGTGGTATGTATTTCTATACTTTAAAAACAAAAAATTTCACATCAACAAAGAAGATGATTTTAGTTCAGTAAAGTTTTTATGTTTTTACTATTTTGTATCCTCTAATATTTAATAAACACTTTTTAGAAAGGAAACTAATTGAAAAAATTAAAAATAATTTCTTGGAACGTAAACGGAATAAGAGCTATAGCTAAAAAAGGATTTCATGAATGGTTTAAAAGTGAAAATCCCGATATACTTTGTCTGCAAGAAACAAAAGCTTGGAGAGAACAACTTGCTGAAACGCTTACTGATATTGATGGTTACACATCTTACTTTTCTGAAGCATCAAAAAAGGGATATAGTGGAACTGTTATTTACACAAAAGAAAAACCAATTAGTGTAAAGCACGGAATTGGAATTGAAGAGTTTGATAGCGAAGGAAGATTTGTTGTTGCTGAATATTCGAATTTTATTTTGTTCAATATTTATTTTCCCAATGGCAAAGCAAGAGAAGAGCGATTACAATATAAAATGGATTTTTACAAAGTATTCCAAAAACATACAGTTAAGCTTGCCAAAAAAGGGAAAAATATAATTGTATGTGGAGATGTAAATACTGCCCACAAAGAAATTGACTTAGCTCGTCCAATACCAAATTCAAAAATTTCTGGTTTTCTTCCAATGGAAAGAGAATGGATGGATGATTTTTTTGCAGATGGATTTATTGACACATTAAGAATGTTTAATGACAAACCAGAAACTTATACTTGGTGGAGTATGATTTCTAAAGCAAGGCCAAGAAACGTTGGTTGGAGAATAGATTATTTTTTCATCAGTGAAAGCTTGAAAAAAAATATTACAAATGCTTATACTTTACCAGATGTTATGGGGTCAGATCATTGTCCGGTTGGAATTGACATAAAACTTTAGAAACCTTTGCACAACTTGTCATTCCGGTTTCCAGTTCTTTTGGAATACCGGAATCTCTTATAGGCTTTAGGAGACTTCGGGACAAAAGACAACTGGAATGATAGTTTGAAATAAGTTATTCAAAGGTTTCCTTTAATCAATAGCTGAAATTATGAAATTAAAAAATATTTATTTCGTTGTTACACTTCTGTTGATAATAATTTTACTTTTAAGCTGTAGCACTAACCAAACTCAATATGCCGATTTGGTTTTGACTAATGGTAAAATAATTACTGTTGATGATGAAAATACTATTGTTGAATCAATTGCAATTAAATCAGATACAATTTTTGCATTAGGTACTTCTGCAGAATTAGAAAAATATATTTCTGAGAAAACTAAAGTAATTAATCTTAATGGTAGTTCTGCAATTCCTGGATTTATAGATAGCCATGCTCATTTAATTTCTACTGGAGAAGCAAAGTTGAAATTAAACTTTTCAGATGTAAAATCATGGGGCGAAATAGCTTCTATGGTTGAAGCAGCAGCAAAAACCATAGCTCCGGGTGAATGGATTATTGGACGAGGCTGGCATCAAGAAAAATGGGAAAAAACGCCAAAGCCTAATACTGCTGGCTTTCCACATCATTTATCGTTAAGTAAAGTTACTCCCAATAATCCAGTCTTACTTTCACACGCAAGTGGTCACGCAATATTTACAAATAAATATGGAATGAGTCTTGCAAATATTTCTAAAAACACCGCCAACCCAAATGGTGGTGAAATTCTTAAAGACAACTCTGGTAAACCAACCGGAGTTTTTATGGAAGAGGCAGCGAGCTTAATTTGGGGAAAGTATAATGAAGCTCTCTCAAAAAAATCTAAAAAAGAAATTATTCAAAATAAAAAGAAAGCTATTCATCTAGCTGTTAGTGAATGTTTGGCAAACGGAATTACTTCTTTTCACGATGCGGGTTCTACATTTGAGGATGTGGATGTTTACAAAGAATTAGTTGATAGTAACAATTTACCTTTACGCTTATATGTTATGTTGTTAGAGAATTCTAAATCTCTAAGCAAATCAATGAAAAAATATTTTGCTGTTGGATATGCAAACAACCACTTAACAGTTAGAGCAATAAAAGTTTATATGGATGGAGCTCTTGGTTCAAGAGGAGCGTGGCTGTTAAAACCTTACACAGATATGCCAAGCCAAGTGGGATTAAACGTTACACCTCTTTCAGAAATCAATAAACTTGTTAATGTTGCCTTAGAAAATAGTTTTCAAGTTTGTACCCATGCAATTGGGGACAGAGGCAATAAAGAAATTCTTGATATTTATGAAAAATCGTTTACTGAAAATTCTAACCAAACCAGTTTAAGGTGGAGAATTGAACACGCCCAACACCTTGATATTACTGACGTTCCCCGGTTTTCTAAACTAGGAGTTATTGCTTCAATGCAAGGAATTCACTGTACTTCAGATGCTCCTTTTGTTGAAAAAAGATTAGGAGCAGATCGTGCAAAAAATGGAGCGTATGTTTGGAATTCACTATTAAATGCTGGAGCAACAATTTGTAGTGGAACAGATTCTCCGGTAGAAGATATAGATCCTATAAAAAACATTCATGCTTTAGTTACTAGAAAAGTAAATGACAATTCTTCTTTTTATCCAAATCAAAAAATGAATAGACTAGAAGCCTTAAAATCTTATACAATAAATGGAGCCTATGCTGCTTTTGAAGAAGACATTAAAGGAAGTTTAGAAGTAGGGAAGCTTGCTGATATTACTGTCTTATCAAAAAACATTTTAACAATTCCAGACGAAGAAATTTTAGGCACTAATATCCTTTATACTATTCTTGGTGGAAAAATAGTTTTCGAAAATTAACTATGACTAAAATTAAATTTATAGTACTATTAATTATTTTTTTTATTTCTTGTAGAGAAGAAAAAGCATTAACGGAAAACGAAAATGATGTACAGAGTTTTCAAACTTATATTTCAAAAACTAACGAAAAACATTTAAGTAAAAATTTAATTGCTTGTGCTGCTGGAGGAACTACTGGATCTTTGGATTCTGCATCTCACCCAATATCTATTATATTCTTACCAATTACAGATTCTTATGATTTCAAATATTTTGAAATGAAAAATGATTTTTTTCCAAAGGAAGATTTTAATAATTATTTTGAAAGAAAAGCAGAACCACTTCCATTACTAAATGGATTTCTAAAACGCTTTGTGTTAACTGAATCTCAGAAAGAATATTGGTGTAGAGTTACGTATTTGGCAAAAGATAGTTTGCATTATTGCAATGCAATTAGAATTAAATATAGGTCTAAACCTACTATAATTGCTAACACACTAGTAAATATTTCTTATCCCAAACCATTGCACCCACTATTCAATTGGGCGGCAGATTCAGATGGAGATAATTTTATTTATTTCCAAGTAGTTGCTAGTGAAAAAGATAGCGTAATTTCAGCAACTTACACTTATGAGAAACATTTCCAGTTTTATGATTTATCTAATGTTGTACTTAATGTTCACAACGTTGAGTCTTCTCCAAAACTAAAACCTTCTACTAAATATAAGTTTATGTTAATGGGAGTAAGTGAGGATAATTGGGTTAACTTATTTGCAGAGGTTTCTTTTAGAACTCCATCCAAATGATTGCAAATCTTGATCAAAATATTTTACAACGAATGAAATCTAATATCACTGAAGATAAAGCCATAATTCAAAAAGTAAAACTACCGTTCTTAAATAATGATGTTGAGGTATATTTAAAGCGTGAAGATTTGCTTCACAAAATTATTTCTGGAAATAAATGGAGAAAACTAAAGTATAATTTGTTGCAAGCTGAAAAGGAAAATCAAAAGACATTACTTACTTTTGGAGGTGCATTTTCAAATCATATTCACGCAACAGCTTGTGCTGGAAAGTTGTTTGGATTTAAAACTATTGGTGTTATCAGAGGGGAAGAACACTTACCAATAAATCAAACATTAAGTTCAGCTATAGAAAATGGAATGAAGATTATTTATGTAGATAGAAAATCTTATAGAGAGAAAAGAGAAAAATATTTTATTGATGATCTACATAAGAAGTTTGGTGATTTTTATTTAATACCAGAAGGTGGAACAAATAACCTAGCAGTTAAAGGTTGTACAGAAATTATAGATGACATTGATATAGATTTCGATTATATTATTTCAGCTTGTGGAACGGGAGGAACTTTTTCTGGTTTGGTTTGCGGACTTGATGGAAAGAAAAAAGCAATAGGTGTTTCAGCATTAAAAGGTGCTAATTTTTTAATAGAAGAAATTGAAGAGTATATAAAAAATTATAGTGAAAAGAATTTTAGTAATTGGTATTTAGAATTAGATTATCATTTTGGGGGTTTTGCAAAAACCAAAAAGAATTTAATTGAATATATGCTAGAGTTTGAAAAACTAAACAACATTTTACTTGAACCAATATATACGGCAAAAATGATTTACGCAATTTACGATATGATTAGTAAAGGTAAATTCAAAAAAGGTAATCGTATTATAGCCCTTCATACTGGAGGTTTGCAAGGTAGAGAAGGAATGATTGAACAGATAAATAACTATACGTGAACAAAAAATAATAGATATGAGAAAATTTGAAATTCCAACTCATTACAGAAGTAATTACGTTCAAAAAATTAAAGACTTCAGAAAAGAAAATGATCACTATAAAAAAGATTTTTCTCCAACTGAATTAGACTTTGGTACAGTTAAAGTTTATTTGGCTCGCCATTTTGGTTTTTGTTTTGGAGTAGAAAATGCAATAGAAATTGCGTACAAAATAATTGAAGAACATCCTGATAAAAACATATACTTACTAAGCGAGATGATTCACAATCCCGGAGTGAACCAAGACTTACTTGATAGAGGTGTGAAGTTTATAATGGATAAGTCTGGGAACTACATTGTTGCTTGGGATAAAATTTCTTCGGAAGATATTGTAATGATTCCAGCATTTGGAACTACTTTAGAAACAGAGAACTTGTTAACGCAAAAGGGAATTGATATTTACAAATATAACACAACCTGTCCCTTTGTTGAAAAAGTTTGGACAAGGTCTTCGTCTCTTGGTTTAGATAATTATACTGTTGTTATTCATGGAAAAGTTAAGCACGAAGAAACAAAAGCAACTTTTTCTCATGCAAAGGAAAACACTCCGGCTGTAATTGTAAGAGATATTGAAGAAACAAATACACTCGTTAAAATTTTACATGGAGAAATTCCAAAGAAAAAATTTTATAGTTTATTCAAAGGAAAATATTCAGAAGGTTTTGATGTAACCAAAGATTTAATTAAAATTGGTGTAGTTAATCAAACAACAATGCTCGCTTCCGAAACTCAAGAAATTTCTGATAAGCTTAAAGAAGTAATGGGTTCAGTTTACGGTAAGGTAAATATAGATGAACATTTTGCAGATACTCGAGACACTCTTTGCTATGCAACAAACGATAACCAACAAGCGACGGTTGAACTTTTAAAGACAGATGCTGATTTGGCTTTTGTAGTTGGTGGTTATAATAGTTCTAATACTTCACATATAGTTGAACTTCTTGAAAGAAAATTTCCAACATACTTTATTTCAGACGAATCAAAAATTATTTCAAAAGAAGAAATATCTCATTTTGATATAAGTACAAAAATTGAAAAAAATACTAAATCATATTTGCCGAAAAAAGACAATGTAAAAATTGTTATAACTAGTGGAGCCTCTTGTCCGGATGTTGTTGTGGAAAAAGTATTTCTAAAAATTTATTCCTATTTCCCAAAAGCAAAAGAAATCAATGAAGTACTAGTGGAATTTTTACAGAATAAAAAAAAGACCTAATCAAAATTTGATTAAGTCTCAAGTTTACAAAATAACTTATTTGTAACTAAGCAAAAACTTTAGATTTTTTTAATTTTTTAACAAGTATGTAATAGAAAATAATTCTATATTTATTTCTATTACGTGTTCCCATTTCTTCACAAGCAAATTGAATTGCATTATCTAAAGCAGCTCCTTCGTTAAGTCCTAATTTTTTAATTAAGAATTTTTTCTTAATTGTTTCACGTTCTTTATTATCTGAACAAGCAACTAAAGCAGCATCTTTTTTATATATAGATGGACCTAAAGATTTTGCAATTGCTGTTAACAATTTTGCATCAACTCTACCCATTCCTAACTTGCCTGTCATTTCGCCTTTCATTTTTTCTACTACATCATCGAACTTACCCATTATGCTCTCCTATTTATTTTAAGATTGAACTATTAAGTTATAACTTTTTGAAATAAATTACAAAAAATGATTTACTTCTAACAAATAATTATTTAATTATGTTTTTGGTGTTTAGGCTGTAGAAATTAAATCAAATGTCGCTTTCGTTCAATAATGGTAGGGTGTTTAGGTAAGTAGAGTGAAAAGTAATCTATTAGTTTTAAAATAAAAAAGACTTAACCGAAATTCGATTAAGTCTTTATAAAAAAATATCAAAAAAGAATTAAGCAAATACGCTTTCTTTCCCTAAATTTTTTGTTAATAGGTAATAGAAAATAATTCTAAATTTATTTCTATTTGAAGTACCTAATTGTTCACAAACAGCTTTTATTGCATCATCCAAAGAAGCTTCATCAGCCATTCCTAGTTTCTTAACTAAAAAATTATTTTTTACTCTTGCAAGTTCTTCAGGGTCAGAACAAGAAACTCTTTTTGCATCTTCTAAATAAATAGATGGACCTTGAGATTTTGCAATCTTAGATAATAAATCTGCGTCATATCCTTCTATTCCTAACTTACCCATCTCTGCAGTTAATTCTGCCATTGCTTCTTCAAAACTAGCCATTGGAACTCCTTTTTTTTAGTTAAAGATTATAATATCAAAATACAAATTTTATTATAAATATCAAAAAATAAACTTTAACCTTTAACAATATTATTCCCACTCTAAGTAGTCATCTTCATCCAATAGATCTTGTAATCTTCTCTTAACTATTCCGTTTTTATTTGCTTTTCTGATACTCAATGATTTTCTAAGTTCACTAAGTTCTTTCTCTAATTCTTTTACTTCACTTTTTCGTTCCTCTTCTTTTGCATCAAACAAATTATTTAAAATGTTTTTAAGTTCTGTCTTCAAGCTTTGTCTTTTGCCTGTTGAAGCTTTTCTATATTTTGCAGCAAGAGCTAAGCTTGCAACTTCAAATTCAAAAATTCTGCTTTCCATTTCTAACTCTTTTTTTTCTCTCTTTGAAGTAAATGGAAAACGTATACTTTTATATTTTGCTTCTGTAAGTAACTCATAATAAGTATTTGTATTGTGTTCTTTAATTGTTGCAAGTTGTTCTCGCAGATGTGCTTTCATTTCTTTGAGAGCTTTTTTTTCTTCCTTCTGACTCATTTTAAGTCCTTCAAAATCGAAATTAAAATCGAAATCAAACCTTTCTGGTTTGGCTGGCTTTACTGGTTTTTCTATTCTGACTTTTGTTTGAGCAGTAAGTTCTGTCAATGAAAATATAAGTGCAACTAACACTATTATAAATTTGATTTTTGTCTTCATGATATTTCCCTTTTATTATTTAAATATTTTAAAAATTTTCATTTCCCAAATCATTTTTTAGTTTTGTTATTTTTGATTCCATTTCAAAAGTGTTTTTTCTCCATTTATTAGATGAGACTTTATTAATGTAATATTTTTTATAGTCGTCGTTTTTTGCCAACATTAATAGTGTTCCTATTCTACTAATTTGTTTGTCCACAGCTTTTGCATCCCACTCTAAAATTTCTGACTTAACTGTTTTTACTATAGTCTTTGTTGGATTAGGGTTGTTTGATGTAAGTGAAACAATTACTGCAAATACAACTAATAAACTTGCAAATGTAATTTTACCAAAAAGATGTTCCTCATCGGCAAACAACAATTTAGAAAAATAATTTTTCAGACTGGAACTCCAACTCTTCTGATTTATTGTTTTGTCAATCATTTTGTTAAATGTAAATTCATTTAAATTATAACTTGTTGTCTCACAATCAAAAGTTAAAGTAGATTCTAATAATTTCATTTCTTTTTCTAACTCTTTGTTCTGTTCAATCTGTTTTGCCCAAAACAACATTCGTTCTTCTGATAAATCATTATCAAGATATAACCAAATTTCTTTTTCAAACTCTTTCAATATTGTATTTTCAATACTCATCTTCTATCTCAATTTCTTTTCTAATTTTTTTAATGGCATAGTTCATATGGCTAAGTACTGTGTTTATTGGTTGATTTGTTACTAGGGCAATTTATTTAAACTTCATTCCGGAGTGTTGCCTTAAAATAAAAACTTCTTTTTGCTTTTCATTTAACTTATGTACGGCTTTTTCTATTCTTGAAAATTTCTCGTTCTTAATAATAATTTCGTCCGGAGCATCTGCATAAACCTGTAAATCACTTTCAATTATTTCAACCTCATTACTTTTTCTTTTGTTTTTTCTTATGTGATCAATAGCGGTATTGTGGGCTATTGAAAAAAGCCATGATGTAAATTTATTCTCATAATTGTAATTCTTTATTCCTTTCCAAACTTTTATAAGTGTCTCCTGAAACATTTCCTCCGCCGCATACTGCGAGCCACCCATTCGCCATAGATATCCGAACAATTGTTGACGTGAAGTATGCATTAATTTCCTAAATGCCTCCCCGTCTCCGGACTTACAACTTTCAATTAACTCTGTTTCCGACATATACTTTTGTTTCCTCTAATATGTAAACGTTAGGAATGTAGAATTATTGTAAAAAAATATTATTATCTCAAAATAATTAAGAATAAAATGGATTAGTCTTTATAAGTTTGGGTATTATTTAATTGGAAACTTTTAGCATGAATTATAAACAAATTAGTTGTGACTTATATGATAGGATAGAAAGCTTATCCGTTTTAAGAAAATTAGTAGAAATAATTTATTTATCTGAAAATGATAAGTCTTTGAAAGTTGAAGGATTTATAAGTGATGTTTATTCAAAAGATACAGCTGAGTTTCTAACAATGAATGATTTATCTATTCGACTTGATAAAATAAAATCAATTAACGTAGTATGAGAAATAGCGAAAGTTTAAATATGTTTGGGCTTCTATAAATTTATTTTTTCACCTTCAAAAAGAAAAATCATTTTCTTTATCTTTACCATCTAATAATTTTAACAAAGATAATTAATGAAAATTGCATTTGCCTCTAGTGAAATAGTTCCCTTTGCTAAAACCGGCGGTCTTGCCGATGTTGCTGGAACTCTACCAAAAGAATTAGCTAATCTTGGCAACGAAGTAAAAGTTTTTATGCCAAAGTATTATACTATAAATGAACATGATTACGGTCATCAATATGATTCACTAATTGGAGAACTTAAAATATTTGTTGGTGGTTATCTACATAGCGTTCATGTATTTTACGGTAAACTTCCATGTTCTGATGTTGATATTTATTTTGTCCATTATCCTAAATTTTTTCATAGAGGTAAAATTTATACAGAAGATTGGGATGAAGACGAAAGGTTTATATTATTTTCAAAAGCAGTAATTCAAATAATGCAAAAACTGGGTTGGTCTCCTGACGTTGTACACACTAACGATTGGCAAACCGCACTTATTCCTTTGTTCCTAAAAGTACATTATAGTTGGGATAATTTATTTAAGAATACTAAGACAGTTTTTACAATTCATAACATTGGTTATCAGGGAAGGTTTTCTTTAGAGTCGTACAAACGTGCAGAATTACATGAACATTTGTATGAAAACAACGGAGAAATCTCACATGAAGGTGATTCAAATTTTTTAAAGTGTGGAATACTATATTCTGATATTATCAATACTGTAAGTGTAACTTATGCTAAAGAGCTTTTAACAAATGAAATGAGTGCTGGAATGGATGGCTATCTTTTGCAAAGAAAGAATGATTTTTTTGGAATTGTAAACGGAGTAGATTATAATATTTGGAATCCGGAAATAGATAAACGTTTGCCATACCATTACTCTATAAATGATTTGTTAGGAAAGAAGAAAAACAAAAAATTTTTGCTGAATAAATTTAATATTTCTTTTAAAGAAAATGTTCCGGTTATAGGAATTATTTCTCGATTTGTTTCTCAAAAGGGTTTTGATATTATTGCTGATGTACTTGATGAACTTCTTGAACTAAATGTACAGTTCATTATTCTTGGAAGTGGCGAAAAGAAATATGAAAAAATGTTCTCCTTAGCTGCTACTCATCATCCACAAAAAGTTGGAACTTATTTTGGTTACAACGAAGACCTTGCACATTTAATTGAAGCTGGAGCGGATATATTTTTAATGCCATCTCACTATGAGCCTTGTGGACTCAATCAAATTTATTCTCTTAAATATGGAACTGTTCCTATAGTTAGAAACACTGGTGGACTTGCTGATACTATTCAAGATTGGAATGAATACAATGAGTTGGGAAAAGATATAGGAAATGGTTTTACGTTTAATGAATATTCTGGTAAAGCTTTACTGCAATCAGTTAAAAGAGCAATAAATGATTTTCAGAATAAACCTATATGGAAAAAAATTCAATCTAATGGAATGAAAAAAGATTACTCTTGGAAACACTCTGCTGAAGAATATATGAATCTATATAACAAATAATTTTTAATATATTGAAAGCAAAGTGGTTTTCGGAAAACAAAATTTTCGGTCATTGCGAGGAGTGTTTCGTGCGACCTGGCAATCTGTTATAGGTGAACGAGCAATATTGACAGATTGCCACATCCAACACAAAAGGTTGAATTCGCAATGACAGGCAAGTTTGTAAAAATTTTACTAAAACCAATTTTGTCTTAGCATAGAGTTTACATGTTTCTAATATTTATAACCTTTCAGTTCATCTTTGCTAAACTCAACACCAAGTCCGGTCGCAATTCTATTTACAAAATTAAAATAACTTATAACTAAATTTAGATTAAGAATATCTTCATCTGTTAAATCATGAATTCGTAAATTTTGCACATCAAATTCGTTTACCATTGAAGGACTCAAGGTTAATTTTTCAGTGTAGTTCAATATTGCATGAGTTCTAATAGGAAACTCCATTGACTTGTAATCACTAATTAAAGCACTAATTTTTTCATCATCTTTCCAATAATGGTTTAAAGCTTCGGCATGATGATTGATGCAATATTTGCAATTATTTAATGCAGAAACTACAACAGCAACAAGTTCTTTTTCTTCTCTACTTAAACCAGATTTGTTAAACATTATAGAATTATACAACTCCAAATGATTTTCCATTGAATCCGGATCTAAGCTATGAACCTTCATAATGTTAGAAAGTTTACCTCTTTCTTTTTTAATTTTAGAAAAAGTTTTTTCTAACTTTCCTTCTGCATCTTTGTCTTTTACTTGTTTAATCCAAGGCATTGGGGCTCCTTATTTGCTACTTAATATTGTTTTGAAAAATTCTATTGTTCTATCGATATACAAAAGCCAAAATAGTTTTCGGATTTGAAAGTTGTCATATAGAAGGAGTTTGTTTTTTGAACGACTGAAATATCTCAAACAATAATAGTTATGAGATTCTTCATTTCAACAAAAAGCGTCTCATTCAGAATGATAAAGTTAAAATACAATAATAATATTTTTCCAAAAACCACTTAGTTTTTAGTATAATTGAAAAATAACGATTTTCTAAAAAATTATACTAAATAAATTCCAGAAGATAATTAGAAAAGATTATTCTGTACCACTTAAAGTTTTATATAAATCATTTTTTTTACATTAAAAATCTGCAATCGTTAATCGTCATTTGAAAATCAAAAGAGATTGTTGATTACAAATTGCAGATTAATGATTTTTGATGTTTATTCTAACTTCGCCAGTTTAGAATTTTAACAACACCCACCACCATCATAAAAATGTGTTGATTCGGAAATAAAAATATCATCTCGGTTTAATTTCTGAATATCTCCAGCAGTTTTGTTACAAATTGCAAGAGGTTGATTTTTCACCATTACATGTCCGGCATTATCATCAAAAAATTCTTCACTTCCAAAGTAGATTGCAGTCTTGCCAGTGAAGATACAAGGACCATCTTTTGGCATTGGATCTTTAATTGCACATATCTCAACACTCTCAATGTAAATCATTTCTTTTGTATCATAATTTTTTGGATCAAGAATTCTATAAGGTCTTTTTGCTCTAACCTCAATAGTACCAAAGCCAACGGAGGAAATTACATCAAGATATTCTTGCAACGGAAGAGAGCCGCTTAAGCAAAGTGCTCTTAGAGTTTCATCATTCTTTAAGCTCTCTGGCATTGTTTGTTCACAAACTGGATCTGACAATACCAGTCTTCCATGAGGTTTTAAAACTCGGTAAACTTCTTTTAATGCTTGTTGTAAATCTCCACTATCAAAAATATTAAACAAACAATTTTGTGCAGCAACATCAATGCTTTCATCTTCAACTTGCAAGTCTAAAGCATCACCTTTTTTAATATCAACAAATTCTTTTTTGAACCAACTATTTTCTTTTTCTGCAATCTCCATATTGTTTTTACAAGCAGTTAACATTTCATCAACTGGATCAATGCCAATAACATTTCCCTTGGCTCTACTGAAGTATGAAAATTGGAGTAACTCCATTCCACCGCCAATACCAACATATAAAATTTTGGGATTGTTTACTAAATCCCTTGGGTTAACTGTACTTCCGCATCCATAATTCATTTCCAACATTATTTGTGGAATTGAAAGTTCAGGAAATTGCCAAACTGGAGTTGTGGTACAACACAAGCCAACATCGGGCTTTAGTGCGGCTTCCTTGTAAACATTTTTTGTGGTTTCTAAGTAAGTTTTCATTTATAATTCTTGTAAGGTTTTAAAAAACTAAACGGAAATATAGCAAGAATAAGATAATTGTTTGTCTTATATTTTACATTAGAAAATAATTAGTAATAATGAAATAGATACAATTATGAAAAATAAATTTTATTCAAATTTTGATTTTGAACGGTTAAGAGAAACAACTAGAACTACGGAAGATTACAGAACTCCTTTTCAAATCGATAGAGATAGAATTATTCACTCATCCGAGTTTAGAAGACTGCAAGGTAAAACACAAGTCTTTCTCTCCGGAGAATTTGATTATTACAGAACTAGACTAACACATTCAATTGAAGTTGCACAGATTGGTAGATCTATTTGCAACTATCTTTTGCATGAAAAAAAAACTCCTTTTAACGATGAATATTTTGTTGATCCCGATTTGGTTGAGCTTGCTTGCCTGGCTCATGATTTAGGACATCCACCCTTTGGACATGCTGGTGAACGAACCCTGCACAACCTTATGAAACAATACGGTGGGTTTGAAGGTAATGCACAAACTCTTAGATTGATTACAGAAATATTTTATCGGACTGGAGAAGAAAGACGTGGAATGAATCCGGCAAGAGCTACGTTGGATTCTATATTAAAATATAAAAGTTTGTACTCCCAGTTAGACAATCCTTCCAATCATTACATTTATGATTATCAAACTAAATTTATTGAGTTTGTTTTTAAAGGAGCAACAGTTCCTATTGAATTATACCCCGGCGAAAAGTTAAACGGGTTTAAAAGTATTGAATGCCAAATAATGGATTGGGCTGATGATACTGCCTATGCAATAAATGATTTGGTTGATAGTATCTCTGGAGGTTTTATTACTATTGCTCAATTGCTTAAATGGAAAGAGACTAATGAAAAGAGTTTAACAGCGAAGCAACTTGAACAATTAGAAAATATTATTACATGGATTAACGTTGGAAATTACAAAGCAAAATTTGGTTCGCAGATTGGCATGTTTATTCTAGCGGCAAATGTAACTGAACGAGAAACATTTATTGATAAAAAAACAAACAGATATAAATACGTTTTAGAAATTGATAATGAATATTTGGATAGAGTTAAGCTTTATAAAAAGCTATCTGCAAATTTAGTTTTTCAATCTCCACAAATTCATCAGATGGAATTTAAAGGTGATAGAATGTTAAGCAAACTTTTTAAAATAATGGAAGAGAATTATATAACCCAACTTAAGTCAACAAAACTTTTACCGGATTTTACAGACCATTTAATTAGAGAAGAAAAAGAACCAACCAAAAGAGCAAGACTTGTTTGCGATTATTTATCTGGAATGACAGATTCTTTTGCAATGCGAACTTATAAAAGATTGTTTGACCCTAACTTTAGTTCTGTTATTGATTTTGTGTAGATAGTTAAAATTTATTAAATGCCAGACGCTTCCATCACGGAAAAAGTGCATGGCATTTTTAAAGTATTTAGTTCGTAATTATTGCGTTGTCAATAGCAGTTTTAAATTCTTTTAAGTCAACTGGTTTTGTGAATATTTCTTGAATTTCAAGTTGTTTATATTCTTCAATATTATCTTCGGTTATATTTCTACTAAGAATAATAAATTGTGGTTTGTATTTTAATTCCGAATTAGAAATTTCTTTTATAAAATTAAGTCCGGTTGTTCTTTCCAAATTATGTTCTGTAATAATTAACATTGGTATTTTTTCTTTAATTATTTCTTCAGCCTCAGTTAAGTTTTTAGCTTGGTAAATTTTAATACCCTTAGTTATACTAGTAATTAATTTTGAATAAAGATTTCTTTCGGCATCAACATTATCTAATAATAATATTGTTGGAGATGAAATTGGAATTGTGAAAATAAATTTTGTTCCTTCTCCCAATTTACTTTCAACATAAATTTCACCACTATGTTTTTCTATTATTTCTTTTACTAAACTCAAACCAAGTCCGGTTCCTTTTTCTCCGTCTGTTCCAAGTGTTGTAAACTTTTTATCTACAAGAAATAGTTTGGATATGTTTTCTTGCTGAATACCAACACCTGTATCTGAAACAATAAATTTTATTTTCTGTTGGTCTTCTAGTTTTATTGCTTCAATATTTATGTTGCCACCTTTTGGCGTAAACTTTATTGAGTTTGAAACTAAGTTGTTGAAAACTTGTGTTAAAATATTTTCATCTGCATTTACGTAAAGTGAGTTATCTATTTCAGAGGTAAGTGTTAAACCTTTTTGTATAGCAGAACCTGAAAGCGTTACCACTGTTTTTTTAACTAGATAATTTGCGTTAACGACTTTTGGAGTAATTTCTATTCTTCCGGTTTGCAGTCTTGTCCAATCCAACAAACTGTTAACTAAGTTTAGTGTGTTTTGAGAAGCATCCCTTATGTTAGAAACATATTCAATAATTTCTTCTTTGGTTAAGGTTGTGTCCGTTGCAATCAGTTCGGTAAAACCAAGTATTGATGTAAACGGAGAGCGTAAGTCATGAGAAATAATAGATATAAATTTATCTTTAGTTTTATTTTCAGTTTGTAGCTCACTTATTTCGGATTGTAATTTTAGATTTTCTTGAACTTTAGAGGTAACATCATTTGCTGAACCAAAAGCTTTGATTGCTAATCCATTTTCATCTTTGATGATTTTTATTTGATTATTAATCCAAATTGTGGAACCATCTTTTTTAATAAATCTAAAATTTAATTCATCCGTAAATTTGTCTGGAGTAGAAATTAGCCGTTCAATGCATTCCTTTACATTTTGTAAATCATCTGGATGAATTATTTTTTGCCAAAATATTGGTTGAGAAATAAAATTCATTTGAGAATAACCAGTAACTTTACTTATTCCCGGGCTAATAAATTCAATATTAATCTCGTTATTAATAATTTTAGCAGACCAGGAAAACTCATTTAAATTAGCTTCAAGGTTTTCAATAGAATTGTTTTGTTCCGCTGGAAAAAGAGATTGTATATTTGTTGGTCTAAAAAGTAGGATGGAATATTTTTCTTTTGAAGACTTGTTTATTTTCTTAATCTCAACTTCTATATTTTTATCAAGTTTTGTTTTACATTGCAAAATAATTTTTTCAGAGTTCCCCAAAAGAATATCTGCAATACTTGTTTTCTTAATATCACTAACAAATGTATATATTGAAACATCAACAATTTCTGCTTCATCATCAAAACCAAATAGTTCAAGGAATTGTGTGTTGGCTCTAAGAATTTTGTCATCCGATAAAATTATAATTGCTTCTTTCGAATCGTTCAACAATGATTCCGCAATTAGCGAAATAACTTTTCTTTCTTTTTTACATTCGCGTAAATATACAGTGTAGTGTTTTAAAGATGTTCCATCGTGAGTAATGTTAAATTTTGGACAAACATTTATTATGTCTCCAGTTTTTGAAATGAGCGGAATTACATCAAATTCTTTATTATTAACAACTGCAAATAAATTAGGAATTTTATTCTCAATTTTAAATTTGTTATCAATCAATTCAGTAAATGTAACGCCGCTAATTTCATCTGATTCGTATCCAAATTTTTCACAAAATTTTTCATTTACAAATGCTATTGTTCCGTGAGAATCGATTTGTAAAATCATCTCATTTGATTTTAGAACTGTATTCTTGAAGAACTGAGTTTCTTCAAGTTTTGCTTGCTCAAATCTTTGTTGGCTTTCACTAAAATAATTACAGTAAACAACTATATCCTTTTTCTCGGAGCTTAAAACCATTTTTACATCAACCGAAAATAGTTTTTGTCCCTTTTCAAATTTAAGTTTACTAGACCAGCTTTTGTTTACCAATAACTGTGTTTTAATTTTTTCAAAAAAGTTTTTATCAATGTTTGAGAATAAGTTTTCTATGGAGTTTTGAATTATATTTTTCTCTTCAAGACCAAAAAACTCTTTGGCAGAATTTGTCCAAAAAATAATATTGCCTTCTAAATTTAATTTAAAAGAGGCATCGGAGTTTGCAGAAACTATCGATTTGTATTCGCTTAGTTCGTTAGTGCTAGTTAAGAACTCTAAACTATTATTACTCTTGTTGTTACTTTCATTTAGTAAAACCGTTATATAATTTGCTTTATTATTTTTATTGGCTAGCGGAATAAAAACTGAATTAAATGTTAACTCTTCACCATTTGAGTTATAGTTTAATTTAATGTTTTGCGGTTTATTTCCAGTTAATACAATTTCCGCTGTGGAGTTGAGTTTATCTGTTTGAGAATTATTAAAAACAGACGAAATACTTTTGCCTTCACTTTTGCTTAAAAAATTACAGTTGGATTCTTCAGGGAATGATGCGTATTTAATAATACCCTCGTTATCCATAATTAGAAAACAATTGCATATACTTTTTACAAAACGAGTAAAGGAATTGAATGATGAAAGTTCTTTATCCAATTCATTTTGATTTACTCTAAAATCTTCGGCAATTAAAATGCCACCCTCAAATTTCCCATCCTTAAATATTGGACTTCCTTTTAGGATTAGATTTATTTTGTTCAGCCCAAATTGTTCGTTTTCAATTTTGATCTCAAAATATTTTCCTTTGCTAAGTTGTGCAATTTCAAGAAGAGGAAAGGTTTCCTTAAAGTTTGTGTCTTCAAGAATAGAATTGTTTAATAGGTCAGCATCTTTAATATTTAGATCTAATAGCTCAATAAAATTTTTGTTAACAGTCTTGATTTTCCATTTTTCGTCAAAAACTAATATTCCAATGGGCAATACATCAAAAAGATTATCCCATGAATAGTTCATTTCCTTAAAATATTTTTCTATTTCTGTGGTTTTTATCATAAAAATGGAGTTAATAGCTAATAATTATTTTATAATTAGTTTAAATATAATTATTCTATAGTAACTAAGTGATAATGTTTATTTTTGATGTGATATGACGCACTATTTCCAAAAAATATCTTCTCTAAAAAATTACTTTATAGTCTAAAAAGATAATATAATTGAAGATTCTAGAGATTTTCATTATATTTATTATTCTAAAATTTTTTTCTAAACGCTAATATTTTTCTATAGATAAATCAGAGAAAACAATCTTAATATATAAAACAAAACAACTTAATTATCGGGAGTGTAAAAGATGGAAAAACTGGATTTAACAAAATATGGAATTTTAGATGCAAAGGAGATTTTTAGAAATCTTTCTTATGAAGAACTTTACAAGCATGAAATGAATCCTTCTTTAGAGGGTTTTGAAAGATCTTTTGATACAGAATTAGGTGCAGCAAATGTAATGACTGGAATTTATACTGGACGCTCACCTAAAGATAAATTTATAGTTAAAGATGATGTTACAGCAAATACATTATGGTGGACATCTGAGCAAGCTCCGAATGACAATAAACCTACTACTCAAGCAGTTTGGGAAGATTTGAAAAAGACTACAGCTGAACAACTTTCGGGCAAAGACCTTTATATTATTGATGGTTATGCTGGTGCAAATGAAAATTCAAGATTAAAGGTTCGTTTTATTATGGAAGTTGCTTGGCAAGCACATTTTGTTAAGAACATGTTTATTCGTCCAACTGAAGAAGAACTTGCAAATTTTGGAGAACCAGATTTTGTTATTTTGAATGGTTCAAAAACTTCAAACCCTAAATGGCAAGAACACGGATTGAACTCAGAAGTTTATACTGTTTTTAATCTGACTGAAAAAATGCAAGTGATTGGTGGAAGTTGGTACGGTGGCGAAATGAAGAAGGGTATGTTTGCAATGATGAACTATTACTTACCGCTTAAAGGGATGGCAGCAATGCACTGTTCTGCAAACGTTGGCAAAGATGGTGATGTTGCAATATTTTTTGGTCTTTCAGGAACAGGCAAAACTACTCTTTCTACAGATCCTAATAGACAATTAATTGGTGATGATGAGCATGGCTGGGATGATGAAGGTGTTTTCAATTTTGAAGGTGGCTGCTATGCAAAAACAATTAATCTTGATAAAGAAGCAGAACCTGAAATTTATGCAGCAATTAAAAGAGATGCATTGTTAGAAAATTTAACTGTTGATGATAATGGAATAATAGATTTTGATGATGATTCTGTTACAAAAAATACTCGTGTTTCGTATCCAATTTATCATATAGAGAATATTGTAAAACCAATTTCTAAAGGTGGACATGCAAACAAAGTAATATTTTTAACTGCTGATGCTTTTGGAGTTATGCCTCCGGTTTCTAAGTTAACTCCGGAACAAACTAAGTATCATTTCCTTTCTGGATTTACTGCTAAGTTAGCTGGAACAGAGCGTGGTGTAACAGCTCCGCAACCAACTTTCTCAGCTTGCTTTGGTGCTGCATTTTTAAGTTTACACCCAACAAAATATGGTGAAGAATTAGTTAAAAAAATGGAAGCAAATAATTCTCAAGCTTATTTGGTTAATACTGGTTGGAACGGAACTGGTAAAAGAATATCTATAAAAGATACTCGTGGCATTATAGATGCAATTCTTAATGGTGAAATTGAGAAAGCTGAAACTAAAACAATTCCTTATTTTAATATTGAAGTTCCAACTGCTCTTCCTGGTGTTGATCCAGCAATTCTTGATCCTAGAGATACTTATAAAGATATGGAAGAATGGACAGTGAAAGCTAAAGATTTAGCTGAATTGTTTATCAAGAATTTTGCAAAATATACTGATAACGATGAAGGTAAAGCTTTAGTTGCTGCTGGACCACAATTGTAGTTTTACTTTTGAAGTAAATTTCATTGTAGGGACAACTCAAGAGTTGTCCCTATTTTTATATAATCTCTTTTATAATTTTTTCTGTTGCACCAACATTTTGCATAACATATTCAGTTGAAATATTCCCAATTCTTTTTCTTTCTTTTTCATCTGTAAGTAATTTCTTAAATATATTATATGCTTCTTCTTCGTTGTTGATAACAAGCCCGCATCCTTTGCTTATCATTATCCCTGCTTCATTACTGTTTTTGTTTTTGGGCCCTAATATTACTGGAATTCCGTAAACAGCAGGTTCAATTACGTTATGGATTTTTTGTTTAAAGCTTCCACCAACAAAAACGATATGTGCATAATGGTAAAGTGTCAGTAAAATTCCAATTGAATCTATAAGAATAATATTTTCTTTAGAGTACTTTGAAATATTGGAAAATCTTATAGTATTCTTCAAAAAATAGTTCTCTAATTCTTCAAGTCTAAAACCTAAAGGCTCGTGAGGGGCAATGATAACAAGTACACTATCATATTCACTTAATATTTTTTTAATTGCTGGAAAGATAATTTCTTCATCTTGTTCCCAAGTACTTCCTAGAACAATAACTTTTTTTTCCTCTAAAATTCCTGGATCAAGTAATTGTTTTGTTTTTGCTTCCAAGCTTTTTTGATACACTCTATCGAAACGAGTATCACCAATTGTTAATAGTTTTGATTCATCAATATTAAAATCTAAAAATGAATTTTTATCATCTTCAGAAATAGTTAATATTTTTGTAAAACTTTTGAAAAGAGAAATGTGGAATTGCTTACTGAAAAATATTTTTCTTTTACTTTGTTTAGCCATTTTTGCATCAACAATAAAAGTGGGAACGTAATTATCTTTTAGTACCCAAACAATATTTGGCCAATAATCATATTGCATAAAAATCATTTTATCTGGCTTAACTAATTTTACAAATCTTTTAGAATTTTTAACTGTATCTAAAGGAAGATAAGTGATAACATCTGCGTAAGGATAATTTTGTGAATGGTTGTAACCGGAAGGTGAGAAGAAAGTTACAATAATATTCAGTTCTGTAGTTTGTTTAAGTTTCTCAATAATTGGTTTGGCTTGTTCAAACTCTCCCATTGATGATGAATGAAACCAAAATGTTTTTTTAGTTCTATCTATATTTTGTAATTGCTCTTCAAGTCTATCAAACAGATTTACACGACCTTCAATTCCATCTTTTATTTTTTCGTTAAATAAACTAGAAAAATAGACAAGGGTTTTGAATATTGGTAGAAGAATAATATTGTAAAAATAAAACCAACCAGATTTCATAGGCTTTCTATAAAGTTTTGTGTTTGTTCAAAAACCATTTGCGGTGTTAATTTTTTCATACACTCAAAATGCTTCTTTGGGCATTCATCCAATCCAATATGACTGCACGGACGACAAGTTAATTCATTGTTCTCAATTACTAAACTTTTTGTTTTGTAAGGTGTAAAGCCAAACTCTTTTACTGTTGAACCAAATATTGCAACAACTGGAACACCACTTCCAACTGCTGTGTGCATCAAGCCGGAGTCATTACAAATTACAGTTTTGCACATTCTCATATTTGCTGATAGCTCAAATAATTTATTGTCGTTTGATAAGTCTATTGACTTACTGATTTGTTTAGAAATTCTTTGACAAATTTCTCTATCACTTTTGCCACCAAACAAAACTACCTTGTAATTGTTTTGAACAAACATATTCCCAAGTTCAATAAAATATTCTTCTAGCCACATTTTTGTTTTGTGTACGGAACCTGGACAAAGCCCAATGACATTAAGGGTTTTTTCAATATTAGGTTTTATGTCCTTTGGTAAAAACAGCTCTAAACTTTTATTATCCAAATTAAAGTTGGGTAGAGATTTTGCATATCTTTCTGGAATAGAAATTGTTTCTTTGAATCTATTTACTTTAAACTGAACAAGCAAGAATTTATTTACATTTGGTTTCTTGAAGCGAAAAATATTTTTTGAAATACTTTTTGTAAGTTTTCTGCTTCGCAAATTATTTTGCAAATCAATTACAATATCATAATTAATTTTAATTATGTTATTTCTAAGTTCGATAAAGTTCTGGTCTTTAGTAATTTTGTAAATATTATTAATATGCGGATTATATAAAATAGCATCAGCAAAAATATCACGTACAACAAAATCAATATTTAAATTAGGATATTGATTCTTTAATGAGCGAACAAGCGGAGTCGTTAATAAAATATCTCCGAGAGAACTTAACCTTACAATTAATATATTTTTAGCTTTTGATAAATCCACAATCCAATTCAAATTAAATAAAAAATTAAAGTACTAAATTAAGCACTAAACATTTATTGAGTTAATGTTTTTTTATGTATATTTTTTAACATTAAAACGAATCAAATACAGGATGAATTTATGACAACTTTAGCTCCCTCAGCAGTAAAACTTTTTCCGGATGATTCAATTCAGAAAAAAGTTTATAATCTTACAGAAACTTTTCAAGAATATCTCCCACTTCCTAATGATAGAAACAGATTAGCATTTGCACTATTGAACTATTTAAAGGGTGAAGGCGATTCGCCAATTATAACTGTTCGTAATAATAAGTTAACTTTGGAAAAAATATCCAAAGAAGAACTAGCAAGTAAAATAGAAGAAGGATTGGCAAATATTAATAAATAATAAACATTAGTATTGTCATTGCGAGGAGTGTCTTTTACGACGCGGCAATCTGTAGCAAGTGAACGAAACAATTCTACAGATTGCCACAACTTCTAAAAGACAGAAGTTTCGCAATGACAGAAAATATGTAAAGTTTTTCAATCTATGTTAACATTTACACATGAAAAAACTAGAATCACATAAAGAAATTTACACTTACCAAATAGATGCCTCCGGTCACGTTAGTAATATAGTTTATATTCAATGGTTAGAAGAATGTAGATTGCAATTGTTAGAAGAAATTAATTTGCCAGCACATAAAATGATTGAGAGCGGAGTACTACCTGTTCTTGTGGAGACAAATATAAGATATAAAAAAGCTCTTTATTTGGGCGATAAAGTTAGAATTGAATTTTGGATTTCTACACTAAAAAATGTTTCTGCAATTATTGAGTATAGATTTTTTAATCAAAAAAATGAATTGGCTGCTGTTGCTTCTCAAGTTGGATTGTTTGTAAATAGTAAAACTATAAAACCTCATAGACTTACAAGTGAAGAACGATTGGCTTTTGAAAAAGTATTGATTTTGGATACTTGAATGCAAGTATTTGTTTGCAAGATAAGTATTAAGTATCTTTTATAAATAAATAAATAAATAAATAAATAAATTGGTTGGTCTTAGAGGTCATTCAAGAATTCACAGAGAATAATTGGTACTTAGTTAAGCCTATGAAAATAAGTGTAATTTGTATCCTTGCAATATTTATATCATTTACCAAGCTTGCAAATGCTTCTTTGCCTGATTCATTCCAAGGTTTTATTGGACCAAATACGGATTATGAAGGCTTAATTGTCACCCCCTTATCTTTTGATCTTATAGACAAAGGCATACGTGCAAAGACAAAGGTTGTAGATGAAGACACATTTATAAAAAATAGTGCAAACGTTACAGACGAAGTCAAATTAGCCATTCAAACAGGTTATGCCATTCTGATAAATAGCAAGGATGACTTTGATAAGTTAAAAGATGTCCTGAAAAAAAATGGATACACTTTAGTAAAACCCATTATTCCAGGTGGTGCCTATGTGGCTTTGCCAGGGGTGTTTTATAAATCAGGTATAGACCTCGATATCTTTCTGGAGGGTAAATATGGAATCAAGTATGAAGAATGGCTATCTAACTGGGATAATAAAAGGATAGATCTCAACAAGAAAATTAAAGATCTGCAAAATATCCTGAACAGTAGGCAGCAATTGGATCAACAGCGAACAGAGCTTGAATCACAGAACGATAAACTAACAGAAGATATTGATATATTAGATGCACAGATTCAGGATATCCATTCTTTAATCCATGCAGTTGAACAGAATGAACCAGGTTTATTTGGCATCGTAGGTGAAAAGCCAATTTTCCCGCCGTTTTATGAAGGTTATACTACTGACGAAGATCCTTTTACCAATGTTTTGCGTGATCACTTAAGTATAGTTGACCCCGCTATACATCCTTGGCTCGACCTCACCCAAATCAGCACATTCTATTTACACGCAGATCTAATTAGTTCATTAGATCGTCTCTACAACAATGAGAAAGCAGCACTAAAAAAACTGGGGTTGTGGCCATTAAAACTCGTCAGCATTGCAAGAACACCGTATAGACAGTCTGATATTCGGAGAAGTGGTGCATTTGCAGCTGGTATGTTCTCTTCTTCTCATATTTTTGGTACAGGGGTTGATTTTAAAAATAAGGATGCTTATCGCAATCCAGAAAATCGTAAAGCTATACAAAAACTATTTTCCAACTATGGAGTAGTGTTACCTACAAGATTAAATATCAAGGATCCTAATCACGGTTATTTAGAAAAGTTTTATAAAAACACCAATGGTTTTGGCATTAAATGGCGCTTAAAAATGCTCTCTGCTTATGAATCCGTAATGATTACACAAAACTATTTGCAGCCACTCACAATCCTTGAAGCAACCAAGCAAAAGGAAATAATAACAAGTGCATCCGGTAGACTTACTGCTGCTATCCATGATCTCACCTTTAAAAATAACAATTTAGAAAAGTCGAAAGGCGAGAAACAAAAAACTCTCAGTTCGAAGAAGTCTGAATTACGTACTAAAAAGTCACAGGTCGCAGAATTTAGGACGCAGAAAGATAGAGGAAAAGGGAAACGCTCTGCAGAAAGATACCGAGATCACATTAGGGATTTTAATGGGCATGCTCCATCAGATAATTCGGAATATTGGGAGCATTTTAGTCACATAGAACTCTCAGTCAGTGATGGTGAAACAACAATTACCTTCCGTTACAGTGATTACGAGGATAGTGATGGTGATCTAGGTGGTGCAGTTCAAATTGACATTCAAGACCATGGTGACCCAGGATCAGGTGGTTCTGGTTTATTTTAACTAATAGGATATTTCAAGATGATAAAACTACTAACAATTTTTACAATTAACATTTTCCTTTCAGGTTGCTTTGTAACATCGGAAGAATTTACTGATGCGGTTAATCAACTACATTCACACATTGATCAGCGTCTTGACAAAATTCATTCACCTATCAATTTACCAATTGGGGTAATTCTCCCTTTTTCTGGAGAGATGGATAAACTTGATAACAAAAATAATACTTATATTTTATGTGACGGTAGAGGACTAAAGGTCGAGAAGTACAAGGAGTTATTCTCTGTTATTGGCTGGAAATACGGTTATGGTAACGAACTTATTGATAAAAAGTATTTTTCGGTACCAGACTTAAGAGGTATGTTTATTCGAGGTGTCGATGGTGATCGTAATCTAGATATTGAGTCACCTAAAAGAACAGACGCCGTTGGTAACTTAGTAGGAGACAAGGTCGGCTCGATGCAAGACCATCAATTTGAAAGACATAACCATCCTATTACTGATCCAGGTCATGCCCATCCATATTCTGCTTACGCAGAACCGGCAAGTAACAGGATTGATGATGGTGGAAGTATCGGATTTCAGTGGCATAGTAGAAATACTTCTAGTGCCAGAACCAATGTATTAATTCAGGACGCTGGCGAGAGTGAAGAGACACGTCCCGTCAATATATCAGTTTACTACCTTATAAAAGCAAGGTGATGTTTGAACATTTGTATAAATTGTTTAAAAAATATCATCTTCTCAAATACTCAGTGAAGGAATTAGTAAGAATATACTGAAACAAAACACATAGAAAACCAATCAAGTCGACCGCCGAAGTTGGTAAGCAAAACTGGTAAATTTAAGTTTGTAGTTTTTGTGCAACTTTGTGAATGCAGTTCAATAGTTAAAAGTAAGCCCATTTTGCTATAGCAAAATAAATACGGTTGAGTAGCATACTCAGTTATGCTAACTTCAAACTTTTTCCTAGACAAATATTAGCTTGTTTGCTAACTTACATATGTGAGAGAAATAAGTTTTTACAAAACTACTTTTGGGAAATCTCCAATTATTGATTTTCTTGATTCCCTTTCCAGTAAACAAGCTTAAAAAATTTCTTGTGTGCTTGAAGTTATTGAAGAACTTCATATCATTCCAAAACAGTATTTTAAGAAATTGATAAATACTAATAATGTTTGGGAAGTTAGAATTAGTTTGGGTTCAAACATTTTTAGACTTCTTGGTTTTTTTGATGGAAACAATCTTATTATTCTTACAAATGGTTTTGCAAAAAAGACTCAGAAAACGCCAAGAAAAGAAATTAGGTTAGCGGAGAAAAGAAAAAAGGATTATTTAGAAAGAAAGCAATAGTTATGAGTGATTTACAAAAATATATTTCTAAAAGAAAAAAGACTGATTCTAAATTTGCTGAAAATTATGAAATCGGATATCAAAATTTTAAGATTGGAGTAGTCTTACGTCAATTGAGAAAAGAATCTGGAATCACGCAAGAAGAATTAGCTGAGAAATTACAAACTAAGAAATCAGTAATTTCAAGAATCGAAAACCATGCTGAAGATATTAGATTATCAACCTTAAATAAATATGCAGAAACTCTTGGTAGGTCATTAAGAATACAACTAGTTAGTAATGTATAAGCAAGTCTATCTTGCTCCTCAAGTCGCTGTGTTTGTAAAGTAAAATAACCACGACTAGAGATACCATTATTCCACACCTGCACTTTCATCAACACCAAACTCAGCTTCTTTCTTTTTTTTGTCTTTTTCTATTTTAGACAATTTTACTTTTAAGGTAGCTTCTTCTTCTTTGTCTTTACGTAACTCTAAAAAGATACGAGCAATATTTGTGGAGTTGGAACTAATACGTTTTAACAAGTCTATTAACTCTAAATGTATCTCACTTGATTCAACGGATTCTGGAACTTTATTTTTAAGTCTATCGAAGTGTGTTCTGCGTAACTCCAATTCCATAAGTCTATATTTTTTATGTTTCTTTTTCATTCGTTGAGCATCTTCAAGATTTACATCTTTGAATACTTCAACAGCTCTGCTAAGTTGCTTCATCGTTCTTAGGTGAAAATCTTCAATTTCAGCCTGTCCTTCTTTTGAGAAATTGACATTTAAATCAATTTTCTTTTCGGCTAATGGAATTAAACTTTTAGCAACTATATCACCAATCTGTTCTAGTTCAGTTATACTGTGCATCATTTGAAAAACTTCATCCGCTCGTTCTTCTTCATAACTTTCCTGACTTATTTTCATCAAGTATTTACTGATTTTAATATTCATAAAATTAATTTCAGTTTCTTGATCTCTAATAGTATCAAGCACTTGAGAATTGTTCTTAAGAAAAGCCGGCAGAATTTCTTCAACCATTTTTTGTACTTTTGTTGCCATCAATATTATTTCTGCCTTTGCAAGATTAAGAGCTAATGCTGGAGTGGAAATTAAACTATCTTCTAAGTATTTAGTTTTTAAATTTCCATTTTCTTCATCTTCTTTTATGTCTGGCAAAATTCTTTCAATCCATTTAGCCGCAATGTTTGTAAACGGAAGAACTATTATTGTTAAGGCAACATTAAAAATAGTATGAGCATTTGCCACTTGTCGCGGAACTTCATCAGCTAAGTGAGAAACTCCAGTTAAACCTTCAGAAGCTTTTGGTGAAATCATTCTAACAAGATCAGCAAAGTAAGGAATCCACCAAACAAATAATACAACCCCGAACAGTTTAAAAAGTGTATGAGCTAGTGCAACACGTTTTGCTTCACGTCCGGTATTTATACTTGCAAGTGCTGCCGTTATTGATGTTCCAATGTTTGCTCCGAGTAGCAAGGGAATTGCAGCTTCTAAAGTAACAAGTCCCTGAGTGGCAAGCATAATAATAATTCCGGTAAAAGCACTACTGCTTTGTATTAGTGCTGTGAATAATGCGCCAACCAAAATTCCAAGAATTGGATTTTCCAATTGCGAAATTGCTTCGATGAAAGGATTAAAAGTTCTAAGTGGATACATTGCTTTGGACATAATCCACATTCCAAAAAACAGTAATCCAAATCCTAAAATTACTCTTCCAATATTTTTTGCAGTTTTTGAATTTGTGAAAAACATTACGGCAAAGCCTATACCAATAAAAAGCAAAGCGTAATCGGTTAGTTTAAAAGCTATTAGTTGTGCAGTAACTGTTGTTCCAATATCTGCGCCTAAAATAATACCAAGGGATTGAGCAAACGTCATTAGGCGAGCTTGAACAAAACTAACAAGCATAACAGTTGTGGCACTACTGCTCTGTATAATCATTGTTACAAAAGTTCCAACGCCAACTGCAATTATTCTGTTGTTGGTAAGTGTTCCAAGTATGGTTCTTAATTTTCCTCCGGCAGATTTCTTCATACCTTCGCTCATCATTTCCATTCCGAGAAGGAAGAGTGCAAGTCCGCCAATAAGACCACTTACTAAAAAGAAAATCCAATCTGTTCCACGAGCAATAGCTTTGAAATAAATAATATCATTTTCATTTGAAGTGTTTTTAATTCTTGCAGAGAATTCATAGTTGCCAGCCTTTGAACCCAATGTGGCGAAGGTTTGAGCATAACCGTTTACATCAGTAAGAACAACTTGATCAGAAAATTTTGTGCCATTTGATTTTTGCGGAGAAGAAATTACAGAAAAATAAACCGGCCAACCTTCAACAGGTTTTGCATTTTTATATAATACGCGAACCTTAAAAGGTTTCTCTAAAGTTTCTTTAGCGGTTTGATAATTGGGATGCTGCCCATTTTCATTTACAATACTAACATTGGATGAATCAAAACGAGTAACATTAATTGAATCAGAAGCTTGAGCAAATAAAATATTTACTTGAGTACCAACTATAAGAAAAGCGATTAATATTTGGATATGTTTTTTTACGTTCATATTTCAAAACAATATACACTAAATATTAATAACTTTTTCTAACTCCCTTTTTGATTGTAATAGTTCTTTAGTTTTTTTCTTCTTCTTTTTCAATTTGTCCTTTTCGTCTTTCTTTAAAAATTCTTCTACTTTATCAACGGCATTTTTGCTACCAATATAAATTGGACTTCTTTCGTGAAGATCGGTTGGCTGAATTTCTAATATGCGTTTTTCTCCATCAATAGCTCTACCTCCGGCAGCTTCTATAATAAAAGCCATTGGGTTACACTCATAAGCTAATCTAAGTTTTCCTTTTGGGTTTTTTTTGTCAGCGGGATAAATAAATATTCCCCCGTACAATAAACTACGGTGCATATCTGCAACCATTGAACCAATGTATCTTGCAGAGTATGGTTCACGCCCTCTATCCTTAGCATCTTGAATATACTTGATATATTTTTTAAGTCCGGATCTCCAATATTTATAGTTACCTTCATTAATACTATAGATAGTTGCTGTTTCCGGAATCCGAATATTATCGTGCGACAAAAGATATTCGCCAAATGCTGGGTCTAACGTAAAACCGTAAACCCCTTTCCCAGTTGTGTAAACAAAAATTGTACTTGATCCATACAGAACATAGCCAGCAGCAACTTGTTCAACTCCTTTTTGTAAACAATCTTCCATAGTTCCAGGTCTTCCACCTGGAGAAATTCTTTTATACACAGAAAAAATTGTACCTATACTTACGTTTGCGTCAATGTTAGATGAACCATCTAGAGGATCGAACATTAAAATATATTTACCAATTTCATGATGGTCGGGTATGTGAATTATTCCCTCTTCTTCTTCCGAAGCCATAACGCATAAATGTCCGCCATGATCCATTGCCTTAAAGAGAATGTCATGAGCATACATATCTAATTTTTTTACTTGTTCTCCATGAACATTTGCATCACCAGTAAGCCCAAGTATATCAACTAATCCGGCTTTGTTAACCTCTAGCGATATTACTTTTGATGCTAATGCAAGATCATGTAGTAATGAGGAAAGTTCACCAGTTGTACCGTGATGAGTTTTTTCCATTTCGGAAATGTGACGAGTTAACGTCATAAAACTAGATGCCATAATTTTTTCCTCTAAGCTTATTTTGAAATTTCTTGTTCTTGATATTGTAACTTATATAATTTATAGTAAATTCCTTTTTCCGTAAGAAGTTTTTGATGAGTTCCTATTTCTCTAATTTCACCTTTGTGCATTACAATTATTTTATCTGCATTTTGAATTGTGGAAAGTCTGTGTGCAATTACAATTGATGTTCTACCAACCAACAATTTTTCAATAGCTTTTTTAATTAATATTTCAGTTTCAGTATCAACACTAGAAGTTGCCTCATCTAAAATTAGAATTTTTGGATTAAAAGCCAAAGCCCTAGCAAAAGATAAAAGTTGTTTTTGACCAACGCTAAGAGTAGCTCCTTTTTCTTTTACTTCTTCATTATATTTGTTTGGCAACTTATTTATAAATCCATCCGCACCAACAATTTTGGCGGCACTAATATATTCTTCCTCACTAATATTATCATTGCCCAATGTTATGTTCGATTTTATATCTCCGGAAAATAAAAACACATCTTGTAATACCACAGAAATAAATTTCTTTAATTCAAATTTATCAAGCTCTTTGATGTTAATTCCATCTATTAGTATTTCGCCTTTTTGAATATCATAAAATCTTGTTAATAGGCTGATAATACTGGTCTTCCCAGCTCCGGTAGCTCCAACTATTGCAACAGTTTCTCCAGGTAAAATCTTGAAAGATATATTACGTAAAACATCTTCACCTTCTTTGTAAGCAAAGGTTACATTTTTAAATTCAATTTCCCCTTTAACATTTTTGAGTATTGTGGGTTCTATTTGATTTGGGATTATTGTGTTATCGTCAAGCAAAGTAAATATTCTTTCGGAAGCTGCCATTGCAGTTTGCATAATATTATATTTCTCAGATAAATCTCTAATTGGTCTAAAGAACATTTCTGTAAACTGAATAAATGCAAAGAGTACTCCAATTGTCATTGTCTCTTGTATAACACTTCCGCCACCGTACCAAATAATTAATGCAATAGAAATGGAGCTTAATATTTCCACAGTTGGATAAAAAAGTGCATAGTAGAATACTGAATCAATATTAGCTTTTTTATAATCTGCATTAATACTAGAAAATTTCTTTAACTCATCTTCTTCCTTGTTAAATATTTGAACAATGTTGATTCCAGTAATATGTTCTTGCATATACGAGTTCAACTTTGCTAAATGATACCTTACACTTCTATATGCTTCCCTAACTTTTTTTCTAAATAAGAAAGTAGCATAAACTAAAATTGGCAATACGGATAAAGTGATAAGTGCAAGTTCCCACGACATAAAAAACATGAATGCAAAAATCCAAAGTATGATAAACACGTCACTAAATATCATTACAATGCCAGAAGCAAATAAATCGTTTAATGATTCAACATCGTTAGTAACCCTCGTTACTAGTCGTCCGATAGGTGTTTTGTCAAAATATTTTAGAGAAAGCTTTTGTACATGTTTGAATATTTTTACACGTAAATCAAAAATTATTTTTTGACCCATTAATTGTGTAAAGTATGTTAAGGCATATTGAATGACTGCTTGAAAAAAAAGTGCGGCAACTAAAATTAGAGAAATATTAAAAAGTCCATCGTAATTTTTATTTACAATATAATCATCAACAGCTATCTTCATTAAGTAAGGGCGTAGCGGTCCTAATCCCGCAACTACTAGGTTTAACAAGATTGCAAGAATTACGTATTTTTTGTATGGCTTAACAAAAGCAAGCAACCGCTTCATTAGTTTGGAGTCGTAACCCTTGCCTAAAAGTTCATCATCGTCTTTTTTTGTAGTACTCATTTATATAATATCTTTCAATTCTTTTTCTAACAATTGTTTGTTATTTAAATCTGCATAAATTCCGTTTAGAGTTACTAGCTCTTTGTGTGTTCCGTGTTCAGCAATTTTGCCATTTTCCAAAACAATAATTTGATCAGCATCTTTAACTGTAGAAATTCTGTGACTAATAATTATACTTGTTCTGTCTTTCATAAACTCTTTTAAGTTCTTCAGAATTTCATCTTCGGTATGTGTGTCAACTGCCGAGAAGGAATCATCAAGAATTAATATTTTTGGATTAATTGCCAAAGCCCTTGCCAGGCTTGATCTTTGTTTCTGTCCACCGGATAAAGTTATACCTCTTTCTCCAAGAACAGTTGAATAACCATCGGAGAAACTTTCAACATCTTTTGATAATTGTGCAATCTTTGCAATTTTTGTTATCCCTTCTTCTGTATAAGAGTCCAGCCCATAAGCAATATTATTCATTAGCGTATCGGAGAAAAGAAAAGTTTCTTGCGGAACAAGACCAATACTTTTTCGTAATTCTCCAAGAGGAATTTTCTTAATGTTTGTTCCATCTAAAAAAATATCTCCGTCGGTTGTATCAAACAATCTTGGTATAAGATTTATTAGTGAAGTTTTGCCACTTCCGGTATGTCCAACAATAGCAAGGCTTGAACCAGTTGGGACTGTAAAAGAAATATTTTTCAAAATATCTTCTAAATTGGGTTCATATTTAAAACTAACATTTCGAAATTCTATTTCACCGTTAATTTTTTTATTAGAGTACTTTGAAGCATCAACACTTTTTATTTCTTCTTTTTCATTTAGTATATTTAACAACCTCTTCATACTTGCAGATGCTTGCTGAATTATATTTGCAATCCATCCAAAAGCTACCATTGGCCAAATTAGCAAACTTAGGTATGCTACAAATGCAACAATTTCTCCAAGTGTCATTACTCCATCAATAACTTTAATGCCTCCAAGCCACACAACAATTATTACAGAAACTCCTGTTATGAAAAAAAGCATTGGCATAAAGAAAGCCTGAATTTTAACTTTATCCATGTTACGTTTTAAATATTCGTCACTAAGTTTTGCAAATTGTTTAAGTTCACTATCTTCAATTGCATAGGATTTTACAACTCTAATTCCTGAAAAACTTTCTTGAGCTTTGGAGGTAACTTCAGAAAATTTTTCTTGAATTTTCAAAAACTTGGTGTGGATTTTATTACTTAGTTTATAAACTAAATATGACATAAGCGGTAAAGGAATTAATGCATAAAGAGTTAGCAATGGGTCTAAAGTTAACATCATTGCAATAACCATTATGAACTTAAATATGGTATCGAACGAATACATTACAGCAGGACCAATATACATGCGTATGGCATTTATATCGTTAGTAGCGTGTGCCATAATGTTACCAGTCGTATTATTTTGGAAAAAACGAGTTGGTAGTTTTTGAATGTGTTGCCAAAAATCTTTTCGTAAATCGTATTCAATTTCTCGTGAGACAATAATGATTGTAGTACGAATTAGAAATCTAAAAAATCCGCCAATTAGTGCAACACCTACTATTAGTAAGGCGTAGTTAAGTAATACTTCTTTTGAAATATCATTTTTAAGTAAGTCAATGCTATCTTTTAAAAGTATAGGAATGTAAACTTGTGCAAGATTGGAAAGCAAAATAAATAGAATTCCCAATAGGAGTTTAAATTTATATCGCCAAAAATATTTATTTAGTGTTTTAAGTGATTCGTATGTTTTCATTGATGATACTTTCAAAATCTTTTATAAAAAGATAATCAAAAAATAGGTAAGCTCGTGAAAGAAATATTTTATATCCGTTATATACTAAAACTAAAATTGTCATTTCGAAATGATCCCGAAAGCTTTCGGGAGATTGAGAAATCTCTGAACCATAATGGTTGTGAGATTTCTCATCCGACAGAAAGAGCCGAGACAAGCAAAAAGTATGTTTGAAATGACAATTCCTCGAATTTGAAAACCAAATCGTGATTAGTATATTAGTTTAATCTGAGTACTATCTTCCTCAATGCACTCGGATTAAACTGATTGAACCGATAAAACGGATTTAAAAATTTATTCAATTATATTAAAGCTAGTATATTTTTGTAATGCTTTGGGGACAATAATTTTACCTTCTGGAGTTTGATAATTTTCTAAAATAGAAACCATCAGTCTGCTTGTTGCAAGACCGGAGCCATTTAACGTATGAAGAAATATTGGCTTTTTCTCATCTTTTTTTCTGAATCTAATGTTAGCTCTGCGTGCTTGAAAATCTTCAAAGTTACTGCACGAAGATGCTTCCAACCATTTGTTTTCTGCAGGCGACCATGTTTCAATGTCATAACATTTAGATGCTGCAAAACTTAAATCACCTGAGCAAAGCGAAAGAATTCTGTAAGGAATTTTTAATGCGTGTAATATTTCTTCTACATCTTTTACCAACTTTTCTAATTCGTCATAAGAATTTTCTGGTTGAACAAACTTTACCATTTCAACTTTATTGAATTGATGAACCCTTAAAAGTCCTCTGAATTCTTTTCCGTACGAACCAGCTTCTCTTCTAAAACAAGCTGTATAACCAACGTATTTTATTGGTAATTGTTTTTCTGTAAGTATTTCATCTCTGTGCATATTTGTAATTGGAACTTCGGCAGTAGGAATGGGATACATTCCATCTTTTTCACAATGGTACATATCGTCTTGCATTTTTGGTAATTGACCTGTACCAAACATTGAATCAGCATTAACCATAAAAGGTGGAAAAATTTCTTTGTAGTCATGTTTCTGTAAATGAAAATCGAGCATAAAATTAATTAAAGCTCGCTCAAGTGTTGCACCCTTTCCAACATAAACCGGAAACCCTGAACCACTAATTTTTGCTCCACGTTCAAAATCTAAAATGCCTAATTTTTTACCGAGTTCAACGTGGTCTAATTTTTTAAAGTCTGACTTAAACTCAAAATCATCAGGCTGCCAAGTTTTTGTTTCTACATTATCATCCGTAGTTTTACCAATGGGCGTAGTTTCGTGAGGAAGATTGGGAAGCCAACTTAGTTTACTTTGAAATTTCTCGTTTACTTCTCGTATTTCATCATCTATTTTTTTAATATCATCTGAGACTTGTTTCATCTCAGCCATAATAGAATCAGTACTTTCGCCAGCTTGTTTTAATTTACCAATTTGTTGCGATGCAGAATTTCGTTTAGCTTTTAGGTCTTCAACAAGTTGTAGTTTTTCTCTTCTTTGAATGTCAAGGTTTAATATTTCATCAATATCAGATTTATCATTTTTGTTTTGTAAACCCTTTTGAACAAGTTCAGGATTTTCTCTTATTAATTTTATGTCTATCATATTTCCTTCTTTTTAAAAACAATGGAACGCAGATCTGTTATGATTGTTTATGATTAATGATGATAAAAGATTTTATGATTTAAATTCAGATGAAAACACTTTTCTTTTTAATTGTGGTTCTTTCCCAAAATTTAGTAATAAACCAACTTCTATTTCAGTAGCTTTTAAATAGTTTATTAATTGTGTTTCATGTTCAATTGCTATATTCTCAGCAGCTTTTAATTCTACAATTACTGAATCTTCTACAATAATATCAGCAAAATATTCTCCGACATTTTTATCATCATAAAAAACTTTAATTGGAAATTGCCTTTTAGAATTCAAACCCATTTTTGATAACTCAATCATCATACTCTTTTCGTAAACTTTTTCTAAAAAGCCATAACCTAATTTATTATAAACATTATAAAATGCTTTAATAATCTTTTTAGTTAAATCACTATGTTGAAAGTTGTCCATCATAAAAAATCATAACCGATCATAATAATCTGCGTTCTATTTTATTTTACTACAATATTATAAATCTTATTTTTGATATAAATTTCCTTTACAACTGTCTTTCCTTCAGTATGAGTTTTAACATTTGCGTCTGCCCAAACAGTTTCTTTAACTTTTTCTTCATCTGAATTTATTGGCATTTGAAACTTAGCTCTAACCTTGCCCTGAACTTGAACCACAATTGTAACATCATCAACAGTAAGAGCTTTTTTATCAACCGAATAACTTGGTGGATTTTTGAACATAGACTTTTCGTTACCAATAATTTGCCAACACTCTTCACCAAGATGCGGAGCAAGTGGAGAAAGCATATATACAAATCTTTCCAAAGAATAAGCAATAATTTCGTTGTTACATTTGCTTAAAGATTTTATTAAGTCATTCATCAATTCCATAAGTGAAGCAACAGCTGTGTTGAATCTAAAATTTTCTAATTCAACATCATACTTATCCAAAGTAGAATTAACTTTTCTATAGATTTCTTTTTCAATATCTGACAACTTAGAAATGTCATAATTTTCTTTTGGAGTAGTAGTTTTTGTCAAATCTTTATAACTATTAATAAGAGTATAACTTCTTTGAACAAACCGATCAACGCCAACCATACCTTTATCATTCCAATCTCCACCAAGATCGTAAGGTCCCATAAACATTAAGTACATTCTAAAAACATCTGCTCCAAATTGATCAACAAAAATTCCAGGATCAACAACATTATCTTTTGACTTTGACATCTTAGCACCTTCGTTTGTAATTGTGCCTTGGTGTATAAGACGTTTGAATGGTTCGTCGCTGTTAACAAGATTTATATCTTTCAAAAATTTATGAATGAAGCGAGCGTAAAGTAAATGCATAGTTGCATGCTCGGCACCACCAACATACATATCAACCGGAGTCCAGCTATTAGCAAGACTTTTGTCAAACATTGCATCAGAAACATTTGGATTTAGATAACGTAAATAGTACCACGATGAATCCATAAATGTATCCATCGTATCAACTTCTCTTTTTGCTTCACCAATACATTTTGGACAAGCTGTATTTACAAAATCAGAATTACTTGCAAGTGGCGAACCACCATCGTGCTTAAACTCAACTTCATAAGGAAGCTCAACTGGTAAATCTTTTTCTGGAACTGGCACTTGCCCACAATTTTCACAATGTATAATTGGAATAGGTGTTCCCCAATATCTTTGTCGGGAAATTAACCAATCACGCAATCTATAGTTTATAGTTCTATGTCCAACGTGACTTGTTTCAAGATGAGCAGAAATTTTTTCAATTCCTTCGTCTGATTTTTCTCCATTAAACTCACTAGAATTTACCATTGTGCCAACGCCAGTAAAAGCAGATTCAAGCTCATCATTTTCATGAGTTCCATCTTCAAGAATAACTTTACGAATTGGAAGGTTGAAATTTTTAGCAAATTCAAAATCTCTTTCGTCGTGTCCCGGGACTGCCATTACGCAACCTGTTCCGTAACTGACTAACACATAATCAGCAACCCAAATTGGAACTTTCTCATTGTTAACTGGATTGATAGCAAAAGCTCCAGTCGGAACTCCGGTTTTTTCTTTTACTGTTGAAGTTCTTTCTATTTCAGATAAAGATTTTACTGACTGAATATATTCTTCAACTTTCTGTTTGTTTTCTTCTATCGTTATTTCTGCAACAAGTTCATGTTCGGGTGCAAGTACACAATAGGTTACTCCAAATAATGTGTCGGGTCTTGTAGTAAAAACTGTAAACTTTTTTTCAGAGTTAGCTATTTTAAAATCTACTTCTGTTCCAAAACTTTTGCCTATCCAATGTTTTTGCATCCGCTTAGTTTTTTCAGGCCAGTTTATTTTTTCTAATCCATCAAGTAATTTTTCAGCATAGTCTGTAATTTTATAAAACCATTGAGTAAGATTTTTTTGTTCAACCGCAGTATTGCAACGTTCACAAGTTCCATCACCTTGCACTTGTTCGTTTGCCAAAACAGTTTGACATGAAGGACACCAATTTACCGGAGCATTTTTTCTGTACGCTAAACCATTTTCATAAAGTTTAAGAAACAACCATTGATTCCATTTGTAATATTCTGGAACGCAAGTCATTAACTCGGCATCCCAATCGTACATACAGCCCATTGTTTTTAGCTGTTCTTTTATATCTTTAATATTTTTTAACGTACTATCTTTAGGATGAACGCCGGTTTTGATTGCATAATTTTCAGCAGGTAACCCGAAAGCATCGTAACCCATTGGTTCAAATACATTGTAGCCACGTAACTTTCTAAATCGCGCCCAAGAATCTGTTGGTGCATAATTGTACCAATGACCAATATGAGTTTTTGATCCGGACGGATAAATGAACATTACCAAAGTATATAGCTTTTTCTCGTCATCAGATAAATCAGTTGAGTTAACTTTGTTTGTATCCCAAAATTGTTGCCATTTTTTTTCAACTTCTACAAAAGGGTATTTCATAAATTCCTGCAAAGGTGTATTTAAAAGAATTGTAAAACTATCAAAATCGTGATGGTTTATCAAGATAACATCTTTTAAATAGCTTCCCTTTTGAGAAATATTTTCTAATATTTTAACACTCATTTGAAATTTTTATTTACGGAGCAATATGGATTACTTTAAATCAGAATACTTTACATACAAAAATGATAAACTTTTTTGTGAAAATGTAAGTCTAGAAAGTATAGCAGAAGAAGTTGACACACCAGTTTATGTTTATAGCAAAAAGTTTTTTGTGGATAGATATTTAGAATTTCAAGATGCTTTTAAATCCATAAAGCATAAAATCTTTTATGCATCCAAAGCTAACTTTAACATTAGTGTAACAAAGTTGTTTTATAGTTTGGGTGCTGGTGTTGATGTCAATTCTGCCGGAGAATTTTACAAAGCTTTAAAAGCCGGAGTATCGCCTGAAGCTATGCTGTTAACTGGTGTTGGCAAAACAGATGAAGAAATAAAGTTAGGTCTTGAAAATAATGTTAAACTAATTAAAGCTGAATCTCTTGAAGAGATTTACGTGATAGATAAGATTGCAAAAGAACTTAACAAAATTACCCCACTTGCAATTAGAGTAAATCCTAATGTTGATCCGGTAACACATCCATACATTTCAACCGGACTTGCAGAAAATAAATTTGGGATTGATGAAACAGTTGCTCTTGAAATATTTCGAGAAGCATCAAAACTTTCAAACATAAATTTAGTTGGAATTGATATGCACATTGGTTCTCAAATTACAACAGTACAGCCTTATGTTGAAGCAATTACAAAATTAGTTAACATAGAACAAACACTTCTAAAAGAAGGAATAAAGCTTGAACACATTGATGTTGGCGGTGGAGTCGGAGTTTATTACAAAGATGAAAGTCCATTCTCACCTAAAGAATTTGCAGATGCTATTTTACCCGTTTTGGAACGAACAGATTGTGAAATATTTTTTGAACCCGGAAGATTTCTTACAGCTAATGGTGGATGTTTAATCTCAAAAGTTCTCTACACAAAAAGTAATCTTGATAAAAACTTTCTTGTAGTTGATGCTTCAATGACAGATTTATTACGCCCAAGTATTTATAAAGCTTATCATCACATTCAGCCAATTGAAAAAACTAACAATAAAAATATTATAGTTGATGTCGTTGGCCCGGTTTGCGAAAGTGGAGATTTTCTTGGTAAAAATAGAACGATAACAGAATGCAAAAGGGATGACCTAATTGCTGTGATGTCAGCCGGAGCCTATGGAATGGTAATGTCATCCAATTACAATGCAAGAAGAAGACCAGTAGAAGTTCTTGTTGATGGTAATAAATATAAAGTTATTAGAGAACGGGAAACTTTTGAGCAGTTAATGCAAAGTGAAATAATTGTTTTGTAAGTGAATTGTTTATAGATTTAGTAGTTCTATTATTTAAAGATTAAGCAAATGGAAAACATAGACAATAAATTATATATAAAGAATATGGTTTGTCCACGCTGCATTAAAGTAGTGTGCGATGAATTTGAAAAATTAGGCATTAAAGTTCAATCCATTATTCTTGGTGAGGTTGAAACGGAACTTTCCAGAGAAAAATTACCAATAAATAAAATATCAAAAGTCCTTGTAAAAAATGGGTTCGAATTAATTTCTGATAATACTTCAATAATTATTGAGCAAATAAAAAATGAAATTATTTCTGTAATTCAAGAATACGAGAATGAAGACTTAACCAAAATTAATTTTCCAAAATATCTTTCGAAAAAAATTGATAAAGATTACACCTCACTTAGTACTTTGTTTTCAAAAACGGAAGGAATAACTATTGAGCATTTTATCATTCTTCAAAAAATTGAAAAAGTTAAGGAATATTTAAAATACGATGAACTAACACTAAGTGAAATTTCATATAGGCTTGGTTATAGTTCTGTTCAACATCTTTCAAGACAATTCAAAAAGAACACCGGACTAACTGCAAGCGAATTTAAAAACAATCTTTCCAGTAAGCGTAAATCTTTAGATTCAATATAATTTGTTAAACGGTAATTAAATAATTTATCTATTTAACAATTTTAAAAGTTCGCTAACCTCTAAAAATAATATAACACTTTTCAAAAAATATATAACGGAACTTTTGCTCTGTGCAATTATCTTTGGATTAAACAAAATGGAGTATAAAATGAAAGATCAAACTTATAAAATTGAAGGAATGACCTGTCAACATTGCGTAATGGCTGTTAAAGTTGAGTTAGAAGAAATTGGTGTGGATTCATTTGAAGTTGAAATTGGTTCTGCTAAAGTAAAGTTTGATGAAAATAAAATTACAGATACTGATATTAATAAAGCTGTTGAAGAAGCTGGTTTTAAAGTAGTTTAATAATATTCAAATTTGTCATTCCAGCCCCGCTTAAAAACACGGGATAAACTTTGACTGGGAATCCAGAAGACTTTATGCAAATGGATTCCCGATAACAAAATTCGGGAATGACAAAAAATATTTCAATTATCATAACAGAGAAAATTATCAATATAGAAACTACAAAATATAATCTACCCGTTACTGGTATGACTTGTGCAAGCTGTGTTGCACGTGTTGAAAAAATTCTTAACAAAGTGGAAGGAATTGAAAATGTAAAAGTTAATTATGCTACAGAAAAAGTTTCCTTTGATGTTGTTGATAATAATATTGATATAAAAAAAACTGCTGAGAAACTAGAGAAGTATGGTTATTCAATGCAGCTTCAAGACAGTTCTTTTAATAAACCAACCGCTACTTCCGATAGCGAAGATTTCGGAGTTTTTTCCAAAGAGTACGATGAGCTTAAAAAAGATTTTAGATTAGCCTTAATTTTCACAATCCCACTTTTTATAATTAGTATGTTGAGCAATATGTATTCTAGTTGGTCGTTGAGTTCTGATTACACTTATAAAATTCTACTATTACTTACTACTCCCGTTTTGTTTATTCCGGGTAAAAGATTTTTCAAAATATTTTGGACAAACCTAAAACATTTTTCATTTGAAATGAATTCTCTTGTAGCAATTGGAACTGGTTCAGCCTATGCATACAGCACGGTTGCTACCCTCTTCCCTAATCTTGTTTCCACTTCAAACAATATTGCACCACATGTTTATTTTGATACAGCTGCCGTTATTATCACTCTTATTTTAATGGGAAAAGTTCTTGAAGCCAAAGCAAAAAAGAAAACTAACACTGCAATTAAAAAACTGATGGAGCTTAAACCCAAGGAAGCCACTGTTATAATAGATGGAGAAGAAGTAACAATTCCTCTGGAACAACTTAGCGTTGGTCAATTTATTATAGTAAAGCCAGGAGAAAAAATTCCGACAGATGGAATTATTACAAAAGGATTTTCTACAGTAGATGAATCTATGATTACAGGCGAAAGTTTCCCAATAGAAAAAAAAATAAGTTCAATAGTAATAGGTGGGACAATAAATAAAAACGGCACTTTCGTTTTTGAAATTACTTCACTCGGAGATAATTCCGTTCTCGGTCAAATAATAAAAATGGTTGAAGAAGCACAAGGTTCAAAAGCACCAATACAAAAATTAGCAGATAAAATTGCAGCAGTTTTTGTTCCAACAGTTATAGGAATTGCAACTTTAACATTTATTGGATGGATGATTTTTGGAAGTGAGCATTCTTTTGTAGTTGCACTTGTAAGTTTTGTTGCGGTATTAATAATTGCTTGTCCGTGTGCATTAGGACTGGCAACCCCAACAGCCATAATGGTTGGAACGGGTTTGGGTGCAAGCAAAGGCATTCTAATTAAGAATGGTGAAAGCTTAGAAATTGCCCACAAAGTAACTACGGTTGTACTTGATAAAACCGGAACTATCACAGATGGAAATCCAACAGTTACAGATGTGGTAACAAATGAAATTGATGAGATAGAACTCCTATCTTTAGTAAGTTCTGTTGAGAAAAGGTCACAACATCCAATTGCAGAAGCTATTGTGAACTATGCGAAAAATAAAAATATTAGTTCTTCAGAAATAGAATCATTCAATAATATCAGTGGTTTTGGAGTTACTGCTATTATTAACGGAAAGATGATATTAGCAGGGAATGAAAAACTAATGAATGAATACTCAATAAATATTAACGGGTTTATTGATAGTTATAATCGATTTACAAAAGAAGGAAAGTCTATTGTGTTTGTTGCAGTAGATGGAAAGTTTAAAGGTTTGCTGGCAGTTGAAGATCCAATTAAATCTACAACATCAGAAGCAATTAAAAAATTTAATGAGCTTGGACTAAATGTAGTTATGTTAACTGGAGACAATGAAAGAACAGCCAAAGCCATTGCTGAAAGAATTGGAATACAAAATTACTTTGCAGAGGTTTTGCCAAATGAGAAAGCAAATAAAATTAAAGAACTTCAAAGCAAAGGAAACATAGTTGCGATGGTTGGCGACGGAATAAATGATGCTCCGGCTTTAGTTACAGCTGATCTTGGAATTGCTATTGGAACCGGAACAGATGTAGCTATTGAGTCATCTGACATTACATTAATAAAAGGAGATTTATTAAATGTGCTTTCCGCAATTAAACTTTCCAAGCGAACAATAAAAACAATTAAGCAGAATTTGTTTTGGGCATTCATTTATAACATAATTGGCATTCCACTTGCTGCTTTAGGAATGTTAAACCCAATGATAGGTGCGTTAGCAATGTCTTTTAGTTCTGTCTCTGTAATTAGTAATTCGTTGAGATTGAAAAGATATAAGCTATGAGATATATACTCTTATAATTACTTTGCATATACTTCTCCAAACACTTTCTTATCAAATATGTAAGATGTAAGCAACAGTATAAGTGCAACTACAGCTGGTGCAAATCCACCATCACTTATCATTATATGAGCAAAGAGTGCAATTATAAAATCAAAGAAAAAACCAGCATAAGCCCACTCTTTTAATAACTTAGATTTTTTTGTCCAAATGGCAGTCAATCCCAAAAGTTTGGCAAATGCTAAAGGATAAACAATATAGGCTGGATAACCTAAACCTATAAATGTTTCACTTATAGTTCCATGGTCAAAAATATACATCCCAGCTGACATTAGCATTAGTAAAGTTAGTATTCCTGTACTTCCATAATAAAATATTTTCTTGTTTTTATCACTCATTGAGGTTACTCCTTATTTAGTAATTCAAGTAATTATTACAATAGTTAATTAGCTTTTAAATATGCTTCTTTAATTCATCCCCTTAAAACCATCATCTGCATTTCGGAATTCACTTATTCATAAAATAACTTAAAGCTCCTGAAGGACACATAGAAATCTGTTCCTTTAATTCTTCAGTACTAGCATTTTCAATAGATAACCATGGTTTAGCATTAGGATTATAAACCTTTGGTAATGTCTTTACACATACTCCTGAATGAGTACAAGATTTTGGTTTCCAAACTATTGTTAATTCTCCATTCGTATATTCTTTAATAATTTCTTTTTCCATAATTAATATTTATCCCTTTTCATTTTGATTCATCATTTTTTGTTAAGTTATTATTCACTATTTAAGTCATTTAATTTCTTCTTTTTTATCTGCATGTAATGCAAAACGACCTTTGTCCCGATCATGAACTTGTTCTTGTTTTGACCATGGCCAACCACCAAATTGAGTTTCCTTAAAATCTAAAAAAGCTTCTTCAATTTCAGATTGAGTATTCATAACAAAAGGACCATATTGCACAACGGGTTCCCCAATTGGTTTTCCTTGAAGCATTAAAAAATAAGAATCCTTGTTGCCATTAGTGATTTCTATTTCTTCACTTGGATTTAGTTCAATTATATTATTACTATTTATAGATTGGTTTTCTAAATTAATAGTATCGCCTTTGTAGAAATATAAGGCTCTATTTACTTCTCCACTTGTAGCAGGTAATTTCCAATTTGCATTCGCTTCCATTTTTATTGTAAAAATAGCAACATTATTATTTGGGTTAGATGCCCAAGAGTCGGGTGTTGGATGTGGAGAATTTACGTCATTTAAACTTCCAGCAATTATATCTATTTCCGTGATTTTACCATCTGCATCTTTCGCTTGAACTAAAGGAACCATATCTTGCCAAAGCATTTTAAAATGGGGTTCAACAAATTTGCTTGCTTTGGGTAGGTTCAACCAAACTTGAAAAATTTCCAAAGGATTTTCTTTGTCTCTATGAATTAAGGGAAACATCTCTGAATGTTGAATACCTTTTCCTGCTGTCATCCATTGAACATCTCCTGAACCAAATCTACCAGCTGCACCTAAGGAATCTGTATGATCAACAATTCCTTCTTTGTTAATGGTAATTGTTTCAAAACCTCTGTGTGGATGATATGGAAAACCAGGAATTGAGCTTCCATGGTACATTCGCCAACCGTCCTTAATTGTAAAGTCTTGCCCAATATTTCTTCCTACCAAATTTTCAGAATCTACTCCCATTTTTTCATTTCCTTTCGGATATTTATCTCTATGATAAGCACAAAACAAAAATGGATCTTTTGTTTTCCAGGGAAATCCTAGTGGTTCAATGTTTATAATTTTATTAGTAGCCATAATTCTATTATTATTTTAATTTAAATGTTTTTTTCGATTTGTTTATCAGGAATAAACCAAGCTATTGCCACAGTTATATAACACACAATTGCAGCACCGGAATAATACAATGACAAAACAATTCCCAATACATAAATTGCAATTGAAAGTTTACCTTTTAGTCCTGATTCAATTACTTTATGTATAGCAGCATTTTTTTCATGATTATTCAAAATTACATTTTGCAGAATAAAATATGCAATTCCACTCATTAATAAAACTATTCCATAAAGAGTAACTGGAGCAGACGATTGATAGTTTTCCCCTATCCAAGATGTTGTAAAAGGAATAAGCGATAACCAAAAAAGTAGATGTAAATTTGCCCAAAGAATTTGTCCATTTACTTTTTCACTAATTTGAAATAGATGATGGTGATTATTCCAGTATATACCTATATAAACAAAGCTTACTAGGTAGCTTAAAAAAACTGGGATTTTGGGAATAAGAGAACTAAAGTCAGTTTCTTCAGGTACTTTTAATTCTAAAACCATTATTGTAATAATAATTGCGAGTACACCATCACTAAAAGCTTCTAGTCTATTTGTTTTCATAATTATTGTTTATTTACAAAATAGTAATTTTATAATGGATTTCATATCCTTTTTTATAATTATATAATATCAGTTTATAAAATTGTATAACAACTTTTTATTATTGTATAACGTGATAAAACATCCGATAATTATATTAACTTAGTAAAATGAGAATTATAAATTATTACAATGAACAAAACACTAAAAATATCACAAGGTGTTAGAAGGAAAGTTGCTTTGGTTTTGCTAATCAATTTTCTTTTTTCAACAATATATCTTGCTCTTCCGCAAGAGAGTTGCAATGGTATGTGTGATCTTGACATAAATGTACACACGTGTTCAACTATGGAAGTTGAAAAAAACTGTTGCGAAATGATGGGTATGAATACGAGTAAAACTTCTTCTTGTGATATGGAAATTTCTGATGTTACTTGTGATTATGAAATTAGCATTCTCACTAATTCCACATTTATTGTTCCTAAAATTATTGATTCAAAAATAGAATTAGCAACTATATCAATTCTAGACTCTGACATTAACAATAACTTCATTAATAGTTTTATACTGTTTAATGATGTTACTCCAAAAATAAATCCCCCAATTTACTTATCTGTTTCATCCTTTTTAATTTGATTTAAAACCTTTCTAATCAAGATTACTGCAAGAGCAGTAGTTGCTGATGAACTGTATTTATATGATATAGTTTGTCTATCTTTTATAAAAATAATTTACTCGTAAAATAATTTTCTTGAGGAAAGAATGAACTTAAAACAAAGTTTGTTGATTTTAATATCTCTTATGTTATTCGGAAATATTTCAGCACAACATAAAAATGAAACTCTTACTGATTTAATTAATGAAGCAATTAGAGTTAGTCCTAAAATAAAAATGTTGGAATATAAATTAAAAGTTGCCGAATCAAGAATTGAACAGAACACAAATCTTCCTGACCCGATGCTAACTTTGGGCTTAATGAATATGCCAACAAATACTTTTTCTTTTACTCAAGAACCTATGACTGGCAAGGTTATTGGGCTTTCACAGGCAATACCTTTCCCAGGAGGATTAAGTGCTAAAGCTAAAGTAAAAGCTGTAGATACTTTAATTGTGAATGAAGAATTAAAAGATTATAAAAACGAAATAAGCAAAACGGTTTCTACTCTTTACTACAACCTAATATTTGTTAGAGAAGAAATTAAGTTAACTAATGAAAGTAAAAATTTACTTAGCAGCATTTTAGAAGTTGTAAAAAGTAAGTACGAGGTTTCTAAAGCAAGTATGCAAAACATTATTAAAGTTAACGTTCAACAAACTCGCATTCAAGATAAGATTGAAATTTTGAAAGGCAAAGAAAACTCTATAGTGGCTGAATTAAATGCTTTTCTTTTACGAGACATAGAAACTTCCATTTTTGTTGAGGATGTTTTAGCAACGGAATTCAATTTAGTTTCCAATAAGGAACTAATAGAAATAGCAAAAGAAAATCGTCCAATTCTAAAAGGTATTAAACTCTCAAATCGTAAATCAAAATTAATGGAAGAGCAAGCAGAGTATGAGTTTTATCCTAATTTTAATTTTGGTGTTCAATACTCCCAAAGAGATTACAACAATTTTACGGGTATTGATTTCTCGGATTTCTTATCTGTGGTAGTTGGTATTATATTACCAATAAATTATGGCGGAAAGAAAACTGCAAAAATAAATGAAGCTAAATTTTTACAAAATTTTTACCAAGAAAAATTCAATGAATCTGTTCAAGAGCTAAACAGTTCAATCGGTAAAACTATTTCTAAACTTTCAGAACTTCAAAACAGAGAAATATTATTTTCCAAAACTCTTGTCGTCCAAACAGAGCAGTCGTTTCGTATAGCTTTGTCCGATTACCAAGTTGGCAAAATAGATTTTGTAAATGTGATTGATGCAGAAAGAGAAATATTAAACGTAAAAACTGAGTTGTTAAAAATTCAAACTGACTATAAAGTAAATATAGCTGAATTAGAGTTTTTAGTTGGGAGAAAACTCAATTAAAAATAGAATATGTCATTCCCAACTTGATTGGGAATCCAGGCAATACCAAATAAATGTATTTCGGATTATCCCGAAAGCTTTCGGGACGGTAATGACAAAATTAGATAATTATATGCTCAGTTTTAAATAATCACTAAGATATAATCCGGCTTCGTAAAAACAACTTAGCCGCGACAAGGGAGAAATAAAATGAAAAATAAATTAATAATATATCTACTGCTATTGATTGTTGGTGGAATGCTAGGAGCTGGAATTCTTTATTTGTTTGATAGCAATTCCAATGTAGATACGCATCAACATTCAACTGAGGAGCAATTATACTCTTGCGGAATGCATCCAAACATTATTGAAAAAGAATCTGGGACTTGTCCAATTTGCGGAATGAATCTTACTCCCATCAAAAGTAAAAAAAACAATAGTGGGAACACTTCAGGTGAAAGAAAAATTATTTATTGGCGAGCTCCAATGAATCCAAATGAAGTATATGATGAACCGGGAAAATCTCAAATGGGAATGGATTTAGTCCCAGTATATGAAAACGAAGAAAGTGAAGCTGGAGTTGTTACTATTGATGGTTCTGTCTTGCAAAGTATGAATGTGAAGATGGAACAAGTTAAAAATAGAAGTTCCAATTCGGTTATTTATACAAACGGAATTATCTCAACCGATGAAAGAAAAGAGTATATCGTTACATCAAAGATATCAGGATGGATTGAAAAACTTTACGTGAATTATGAAGGACAAAAAGTGCAAAAGGGTCAAAAACTTCTTGAAATATATTCGCCTGAACTTGTAACAGCACAACAAGAGCTTATAACTGCATTGCAGTATAAGGAAAATATGACCAACGGAACTGGAGAGGAGTTAGTAAAAAATGCAATTAGAAAATTAGAATTATTTGATATAAGCAAAACTGAAATTGACAAAATTATAGAACTTAAAAAAGTTAAAAAGTACCTACCACTTTATGCACAACACAGCGGAACTGTTCTTAATAAATATATTGCTGAAGGCGAAAATATTTCTTCTAACAAACAATTATTAATAATTTCTGATTTACGAAATCTTTGGCTTAAGGCAGATATTTATGAAAACGAAATAGCTCAAGTAAAAATTGGTTCAACTGCTGAGATTACTTTCAACTTTAAACCCGGACAAATATTTAAAGGAAAAGTTTCCTTTATTTATCCAACTGTTGATCCAACTGCAAGAACAGTAACTGTACGCATTGAACTTAAAAACATAAATGATGAATTAAAACCTGCAATGTTTGGGAATGTAAAAATTATAAGTGAGCAAGAAAGCAATTCAGAACTACCTTCAGTTCCCGAAACAGCAATAATAAGAAGTGGAAGAAAAAATATAGTGGTTCGTTCAATAGGTGATGGAAAATTTTTACCGATTGAAGTTCAGTTAGGTCAATACTCAGATGGCTACTACCAAATATTAAACGGAATTAAAGTGAATGATATAATTGTTACTTCCGGTCAATTTATGATTGACTCAGAAAGTAACCTTCGTTCAGCAATAAATTTATTCTCGTCTTCAGAATCAGAACACTCAACTCATATCAATACTGACAAAACGCCTACTATAGTTAGGCAAGGTGTTGTTGATGTTAAATCCATTGATAAAAATGGAAATGGAAAAGTTTATGAGTGCCCAATGGATTGGAATGTGATTTCAGACGAAGATGGAAGATGCCCAATCTGCAATATGTTTTTGAAAGAATATACAATTGAAGAAACGAAAAAGAATCTCATTGCAAACGGTTATAAAGTTAAATAGGAACGCAGATTTTTATGATAATTATGATTTATTAAGATTAAAGACTTTGGAGCTTTTGGATAATGAGTTAGTCCGGCACAAAAACTAAAGGAATGATAATCAAAAATAAGTTATTCAAAGACTTCTTTTATCATAGCTAATCTTAATAATCATAACGATCTGTGTTCCATTTTTTTAGGAGAATATTATGACAACATCAGAAAATCAAAATGACGGATTTATCGCTAAGATCATTGAATGGTCTATTAAAAATAAAGTGATGGTAATCATCATAACACTTGTTCTAATTGCCGGAGGAATTTTTTCTTTACAAAATATTCCAGTTGATGCACAACCGGACTTGAGCGATGTACAAGTAATAATTTTCACAGACTATTCCGGTCAAGGTCCGCAAATAGTTGAAGATCAAGTTACATATCCTATGACAACCAAAATGCTTTCCGTCCCTTTTGCAAAAGTGGTTCGTGGATATTCTTTTTTCGGTTACTCGATGGTCTATATAATTTTTGAAGATGGCACAGATATTTACTGGGCAAGGAGTAGAGTTCTTGAATATTTAAGTTCACTAAAAAAAGATTTACCGGAAGGAGTCTCTCCTACTTTAGGACCTGATGCAACTGGGCTGGGCTGGGTCTATCAGTATGTTTTGCAATCCGATAAACACGACCTTCAAGAGCTACGTTCAATTCAAGATTGGTTTTTAAGATATGAACTTTCAGCACTCAAAGGAGTTTCGGAAGTAGCGAGCATTGGCGGATTTGTGAAACAGTACCAAGTAAATGTTGATCCAAACAAACTTGCTTCTTTTGGAATACCGCTTAGCAAAGTTAAATCTGCAATTAAAAAAAGTAACAACGATGTTGGCGGAAGACTTTTAGAGATAAGCGAAATGGAATTTATGGTTCGCGGACTTGGGTACATAACCGGTGTTGAAGATTTGAAAACAATTGCAATTGGTTATTCTCCCAAAACCGGCAATCCAATTTATTTAGAAAACGTTGCAACAATTGATATTGGGCCGGAACTAAGAAGAGGGCTTGCTGATTGGAATGGAGAAGGAGAAACAGTTGGTGGAATAATTGTTATGCGTTATGGAGAAAATGCTCTTGAAGTAATCAACAGAGTTAAGGAACGATTGGATGAATTGAAAAGTTCTTTGCCGGAAGGCGTTGAAATAATTACATCTTACGATAGGTCGGGATTAATAAATGCAGCTATTGACAATCTTATAAATACGCTAACAGAAGAAAGTATTATAGTTGCAATTATTATTATACTTTTCTTAATGCACGTCCGAAGCTCGCTTGTTGCAATATTTACATTACCCGTTGCTGTGCTTGCCGCCTATGTTATTATGTACTATCAAGGAATTAATGCAAACATAATGTCGTTAGGAGGAATTGCAATTGCAATTGGAGCAATGGTGGACGCTGCAATAGTTATGGTTGAGAATGCACACACACACATAGCAAATGAACAAGAACTTCCTGCTGAAAAAAGAAAGCCACATTGGGAAACGATTTTAGATTCGGCAAAGGAAGTTGGTCCTTCAATTTTTTATTCACTCTTGGTTATTACAGTTTCTTTTTTACCGGTCTTTGCTTTGGAGCAGCAAGAAGGGAGACTTTTCAAACCGCTTGCTTTTACAAAAACATACTCAATGGGAGCTGCAGCAATTCTTGCAATAACAATTGTTCCTGTTCTTCTTGGTTTTTTTGTGAGAGGTAAAATGAAAACGGAAGAACAAAATCCAATTACAAAAATTTTGACAAAAGTTTATCATCCAGTTGTAGATTTTGTAATGAACAAAAGATGGTTCGTTATAGGTTCGGCAGTTGTAATTATGGCTCTAACAGTTATTCCGTATTCACGATTAGGCTCTGAATTTATGCCACCACTTTACGAAGGTGATTTACTTTATATGCCAACAACTTTACCCGGAGTTTCTATAACAAAAGCAAAAGAAATTCTTCAACAAACCGATAGAATAATTAAATCTTTCCCAGAAGTTAAATCTGTGTTTGGTAAAATTGGAAGAGCAGAAACTGCAACCGACCCAGCGCCTATCTCAATGTTGGAAACAACCATACAGCTTAAGCCAAGAGATGAATGGCGACCTGGCGTTACACCGGAAAGCTTAGTGGAAGAATTAAATTCAGCAATTCAATTTCCCGGCTTAACAAATGCTTGGACAATGCCGATAAAAACCAGAGTTGATATGCTTGCAACCGGAATTAAAACTCCTGTTGGAATTAAAATTGGAGGACCAGACCTTGAGGTTCTTCAACAAATTGGAAAAGAGATTGAACAGGTTGCCAAAACAATAAAGGGAACAAGGTCGGCTTATGCAGAAAGGTCTGTCGGTGGAAATTATATTGATTTTAATATTAACCGAAAAGCTATTGCAAGATATGGATTAACTATAGATGATGTTCAAGATGTTATAATGTCTGCCATCGGTGGAATGAACATAACTCAAACAGTTGAAGGGTTGGAACGTTATCCAGTTAATCTAAGATACCAAAGAGACTTCCGAAACAATATAGAAGAGTTGAAAAGAGTCAGAGTTCCAATACGAAATGGAGGAAATGTTCTTCTGTCTGAACTTACAAATCTTGAAATTAAAAAAGGTCCGCCGACAATAAAATCTGAGAACGCAAGACCAAACGCCTGGGTATATATAGACATTAAGGATATTGATGTTGGAACGTATGTAGAAAATGCAAAAAAAATAATTGCAGAAAAAGTAAAAATTCCAACTGGCTATTCTCTTATTTGGAGCGGACAGTATGAGTATATGGAACGCTCAAGTCAACGGCTTGCAATGGTTATTCCTATTACGCTGCTCATTGTTATTCTGTTACTCTACATAAATACAAAGTCTTGGGTTAAGACTGGCATCGTTTTGTTAGCTCTTCCATTCTCTATGGTTGGGGCAATTTGGTTTTTATACCTTGCCGGTTACAATATGAGTGTGGCTGTTTGGGTTGGTATTATTGCACTGCTGGGAGTTGATGCTGAGACTGGAGTTATTATGCTTCTATACCTTGACTTAGCTTATGAGAAATTTAAGAAAAAAGGAATGCTAAATTCTTTATCAGGATTAAGAGAAGCAATTTTTGAAGGAGCAGTAAAAAGAATTCGCCCAAAGATGATGACGGTTTTGACAACTATGCTGGGACTACTACCAATATTGATTGGAACCGGAATTGGTTCAGACGTTATGAAAAGAATTGCAGCACCAATGGTTGGAGGAATTGTAACAAGTTTTCTAATGGAACTGACTGTTTATCCCGCTATATTTTATATAATTAAGAAAAGGGAAATGATAAAAGAGAATAGTGCTTTAGCATTAGAAAAATAATTAGATATTGTACAAATATTTAAACAATTGTTTCAAAATGAAAAATTGCTTTTGTAAATTTGTAGTAATAATTGAACAATAAATTTACCAGGAGATAAAATGAAAAAAGTATTATTTCTTTTTATGATTATTATTTTAAGCACAACTTATTTCGCTCAAACAAAGCACGCAATTTCTGTTGATGATTTATGGAATATGAACCGAATTGGTTCGTTTGCTGTTTCACCTAATGGACAAAGAATAGTTTTCTCTGTTACTTCGTATAGTATGGAAGAGAACAAAGGTGTAACAGATGTTTGGATAACCAATAGCAATGGAAGTGGTTCGAAACAAATTTTAAGTTCCGTTTCACAACCCCAATTTATGAGTGCTGGTAAAAATATTTTTTATATAAAAGATGGTAACGCTTTTAGTTCTGATTTATCTGGAAAGAATGAACAAAAACTTTCTAGTTTTTACTCTGGAGTAAGTGGAGCAGAGTTTAGTGCTAATGGAAAACAAATACTATTTGCATCAAGTGTATATGCTGAATGTGAAACTCAAGATTGTAATGAGCGAAAAGATATAGAGAGAGAGAACAGTAAAGTTAAAGCTGAAATGTTTACTGAACTTATGTACAGACATTGGAATGATTGGCGTGGACCAAAAATTTCACATCTTTTTTTAATGGATTTAGAAACAAAAATAAGTACCGACTTAACTCTTAATAGTAAGTTCGATACTCCTCCGCTCGCTCTTGGCAGTTCTAACGATTATTCATTTTCTCCCGATGGGAAGGAAGTTGGATTTGCAATGAACACATCAGACTTTCTTGCAACAAGTACAAACAACGATATTTTTATTTTAAGTTTGAATGATGTTAAAGAAGGAGTTCAAACTCCTAACACAAAAATATCAACTAGTAAGGGGAACGACAATCAACCAGTTTACTCTCCAGATGGAAAGTACATAGCTTTTCGTTCAATGGAGCGAGCAGGGTTTGAAGCTGATAAACAAAGACTGATGCTATATAATAGAAAGTTAAAAATCACCACAGATATTTCTAAAGACTTCGATTTATCAACTGGGGAAATAGTTTGGAGCAATGATTCAAAATCAATTTACTTTACTGCTGCTAATAAAATTTACAACTCTATTTATAAAATAGATATTAGCAACAATAAACTAACTACCATTTTAGAAGAAGTTGTTGTTTCTTCACTTCAACTTTCGGATGATGGGAGTAAATTATTTTTTAAGAAGCAAAATGCAACAATGCCTTACGAGATTTTTTCAACAAACTCTGATGGTACAAACTTAGCTCAGATTACAAATATAAACGGCAACTTACTTTCGCAAATTGAAATGAATAAAGTAGAATCGTTTTGGTCAGATGGAGCAGAGGGTGCAAAGGTTCAGTCAATTTTACTAAAGCCTCCATTTTTTGATGAGTCAAAAAAATATCCGCTAATCTTTTTAATTCACGGCGGACCTCAAGGACATTGGAAAGATGATTTTCATTTCAGATGGAGTCTCCAAATGTTTGCATCGCAAGGTTATGTTGTTGTTGCTCCAAACCCACGTGGCAGTAAGGGTTATGGACAAAAATATACAGATGAAATTTCTAAAGATTGGGGTGGAAAAGTTTATACTGATTTGATGAACTCTTATGATTATGCTTTAGCTAATTATAGTTTTATTGATGACAAAAATACATTTGCTGCTGGAGCTTCTTACGGTGGTTATATGATTGCATGGATTGAAGGACATAATACTAAATTTAATGCACTACTTTGTCATGCCGGAGTTTACAATTTAGAAAGTATGTACGGAACAACTGAAGAACTTTGGTTTCCTGAATGGGAAAATGGTGGAACACCTTGGGAGAATAGAGAGCTTTATGAAAAATGGTCGCCTCACATGTTTGTTGAAAACTTTAAGACTCCAATGTTAGTAACTCACGGAGCTTATGATTTTAGAGTTCCTTTTGGACAAGCAATGGAGTTGTTTACAGCTTTGCAAAAAATGAAAGTTGAAAGTAAATTGTTATATTTCCCTGATGAATATCATTTTATTACTAAACCTCAAAATGCCAAGTTATGGTGGAATAGTATTTATGAATGGTTCGATAATTATAAAACAAGGTAATTACCATGGAAGAATTAAATAGAGAAGAAGCCACTAGCGAAGTTGAAGAACACGATTACATTGGAGATTCTTTAGACGATTTGAATTCGGATTATGATTCACAAAAAAAGTACGAAGAAGGTAAGGAGTATGTTGAAGAAAATTTTTGGGCTAAGCTAGAAAAGGTTGGAACAAAATTATCTTTTCTAAAAGATATAAAAGCACTTTTTAATTATATGCTAAATTCAAATGTACCTTGGTTTAGAAAGGCAGTTGTTGTTGGTGCATTGATTTACTTTATTTCTCCAATTGATTCTGTACCGGATTTTATTCCGTTTGCTGGATACCTTGATGATCTTGGTGTTGTAACAACAGTTCTAAAATTTCTTGGGAAAGAACTTAATGCTTTTTATGATGAAGTGTAAAGAGCAGAATTCACCACAGAGAACACAAAGATTATAAAAAAAATCTAATAATATTGTCATTGCGAGGAGTTGTTTTTTACGACAGCTTGCCCGACGTTGTTTTGGCGGGTGGCAATCTATTTCAAGTGAACGATCAATATTTAACAGATTGCCACATCCAACAAAAAGCGTTGGATTCGCAATGACAACTATTTTTACTTTCCCAAACAAAAAATACAGAGCTTAAGGGATTTTATGAATTTCGAAATAAAAAAATCAGAAACAATATTTAAAGGATTTGTATTCGATGTTAAAGTTGATCAAATTGAATATGACTCTGGTAACAAAGGTGTTAGGGAAGTAATACTTCATAATGGCGGAGCTGTTGTTGTTCCGGTTAAAGATGATGGAAAAATTATTTTAGTAAAACAATATCGTTATCCGTTTGATGAATTTATCTATGAACTTCCGGCAGGTAAACTGGAAATAAATGAAGACCCAAAAGAATGTGCAACACGTGAACTAACTGAAGAGACTGGTTACAGTTCTGATTCAGTTTCCTCTCTTGGTAAAATTTATACAACTCCAGGATTTTGTGATGAGATTCTTTACATATATCTTGCAGAAAATTTAAAAGCTGGTAACCACAATAGAGAAGAAGGTGAATTTGGAATGGAGGTTTTTGAATTTACTTTAGATGAAATAAACAAAATGATTACTAGAGGAGAAATTGTTGATGCAAAAACAATTAGTGGAATTCATTTTTATCAGATACGGAAAACAGATAGGTTAAGTAACGGTTAGTATAAGAATAGTAGCCGACTGCGGTGTGCAAAACTTTCAATTTACGATGAAGTTGAAACGGACTACAACCCTTGAAATTACTACTGTACCGGCTATTATTTTTATACATTGTTGGCATTAGTTGTTGTTTTCAATCGTATAATTTAACCACCATTTTTCTGTTGGAAAAGTTGATTTCCCAATTATCACTGGTTCTCCAATTTTTGGTGTAGTTACAGGCAAATTTAATGCATTTGCTTTTGTAAGCATTCTTTCAATTGGGTCAGTCCAATCGTGATAGGCCAAAGTAAAAGCACCCCAATGTATTGGCATTGCCAAATTACTATTTAAATCAATAGATGCTTGAACTGTTTCTTCTGGCATCATATGAAATAATTTCCAATCTTTATGATATTGACCACATTCCATTAGTGAAATATCAAAAGGACCATACTTCTCTCCTATTTCTTTAAAATGTGTATCATAACCACTATCTCCGCTAAAAAAGATGTTGTCATTTTTTCCTTGAATTACCCAAGAGCACCACAGTGTAGTCGCTCTGTCAAATAATCCTCTACCTGAAAAATGTCGAGCAGGAGTGCAAATTAAATTTATGCTATCAAATTCAATACTTTCCCACCAATTTAATTCGCTAATTTTCTCTTTTTCTACACCCCATTTTACTAAGTAATTTGAGATACCCAATGGTGTAAAATAATGACCAACTTTTCCTTTTAGTTTTTGAATGGATTCATAATCCAAATGGTCGTAATGGTCGTGAGTTAAAACAACGGCATCAATAAATGGTAATTTTTCAATTTCAATAGGCAGTTCCTTTGAATAGCGTTTTGCTCCGATGAATTTAATTGGCGAAGGTTTCTCTCCAAACATTGGGTCTATTAAAATTTTCTTGCTGTCTATTTCTAACAAAAAGGTAGAATGGCCAAACCAAGTCAATTTAGTCCTATTGGTATTGCCGATAGTTACTGAATCTATTTTCTCAACATTAATATTCATTGCTGGATTTCTTGTAGTTGAGCCTTTTAGCATTTCTTTAATCAAAGCCCAATAATGAATATCCATTTCTGTTATGTTTGTATTTATGAATTTCCCATTTTCATAGTTTTTTAATTTTTCATATTCAATCTTCTGTTCTTTGCTTTGTGCTTTTCCAAATTGAGGACTGAAAATTAAAAAAAGCGATATTACAATACTTAATAAACCCATAATTACTGCTATTGAAATTCCAATCATTTTAAATGGTTTTCTCATAAATTTAATTATTCAATTTTGATACCTTAATAATGTCCCTACTTTCCAATATCGATGAGTTATAATCAAAGTAATTTACATTAATCATAGCTTGTGCTACTTCAACAGTAGTACAGGCAAATGAAGGAAAGTTTTTTATTAGACCGTAGAAAGGACTTGATAGTGCATAAAATATTCGATAATTTTTCACATTACTTTTAACCCCTTTCATTGGAAGTACATATCCAATACGAAAACTATAAAATTTCTTGAAAGGATAGGACATCAGCTTATTTTCAGTTTTACCTCTCACTCTTGCCCACATATTATTGCTTTTTTCAGAACTGTCAGCACCTTTAGCTGAAACGTAGCAAAAAATTAAATTTGGATTATTTACCAAAAGCATTTCTGCGGCAGCAATTGTATAGTCATAAGTAATTCGATTGTAATCATCTTCGCTTAAACCTGATGATGGAATTCCAATAGCATAATAGCACACATTGTATCCTTGAATTTTACTTGATAATTCATTCAAATTATTAAAGTCCTTACAGATTAATACTCTTAATTTTGGGTGTTTTATATCTAAGGATTTTCTCGCTATACAAGTTACCTCTTTGATTCGTTCATCTTCAAGGCATTCTAACAAAACAGCCTTTCCGACCATTCCTGTTGCACCAAAAATCACTGTTTTAATTGTCTTCATATAATTGATTTATAAAAATTCAAATGACATTTTCTCAAAATTATAAGTATCAACCTATGCTAAACTCTTCTCCAATTAGCTCCTCCGATTTTTTCCATAACTGTTCCTGTAATTCTTGGTCATTTACTAATGCGTTCCCTTCTTCTTTGTATATGCCTTTTTTACGGAAAAATCCATAAGGGAAGTATTTTCCTCCAGTTTCTTTAGGTTTTTCTGTAGAAGCAAGGTAAACAGAAGTTTTAGCACCTTCTGGGGTGTTTACCATAAATGGCCAGAGCATCAACATAAGAGCCTTGTTAAGCAAACTGTAAGATTCAAAAATATTTGTACGCACTCCCCCTGGACTTAGGCTGCTGCTGGTACAGCTTATATTGTTTTCATCAAATCTCCTTTGCAAGGCTTTTGTAAAGAGAATTTGGGAAGCCTTTGACAGTTCATAAAATCGTTGTGGGTTTATATTAGGAGACTCACCTTTATAGGGCATATCAAAATGTTTTCGTTTTGCTCCAGCATATCCCAAAGAAGAAACATTAATTATTCTACCATTCGACTTTAATAAGAACGGCATTAATTCTTTAGTCAAAAGAAAATGACTGAGATAGTTAACTCCGAATATCTTCTCAATTCCCTGCTTAGTTATACCTCTCTCGTGTCCGACTCCTGCATTATTGATTAGCACGTCTATAGTGTCAAACTCGCCTAATTGTGACGAAAAATTACGGACGGTATCTAAGTCCATAAGGTCTAAATGTCTGTATTCCAATTTAACCGTATCATTTTTTATGTCTTTACGAATTTCTGAAATTGCGTTTAGTGTTTTTTCTTTATTTCTTGTGGCAAAAATTATGTTGGCACCCATTTTAGCCAAAGTTCTGGCTGTTTCTTTTCCTATACCGGCAGTAGCTCCGGTTATGATAATATTTTTACCAGTTAGCCTTACATTTGGCGTATCTTCTTTTATTCTCATAGTAAACTCCTTTTTTTATTGGATTAATAAATAATTTCATATTTAGATATTTCGGCAATTGTCGAAATGTGTTGCCAAATTTTTTTTAATCAAGTTTTAGCAGATTACCAAGTTCCTTAATGGTGTCTTCATTGATTTTAGCAACAATATTTTTCCCTCTTTTTTCAGTCACGATTAAATCTGCATTTGCTAATTCTTTCAAGTGGTGAGACATAGTAGGAGCACCAATTTTTAATTTATCCATCATAAATTCATAAATAAAACATTCTTCATCTTCAAATGTGCTTTGCTTTTGGTTATTGAATATAATCATAAAAATCTCAAAGCGATTCTTATTTGAAAGAGCTTTCATTGCTTTTATGACCTGCTTTGTTTCCATACAATATTTTTATAATTCGACAAATATCGAAATATTTAACAAAAGTAATTTTTTTTATTAAAAGAGCAACTATTCATTTGATTTATTTTCTATCAAAAATATGTTGGGTTCTTTTTTTTCAATTAATGCCAACGGGCGGCGGTTAGGAACAGTCTCCCTTTTCAAACCGTTAGGTTTGTGAAAGGGATATTGTTTCTAACCGATGTTCTGTGTAGTTGTGAAGCGGAGCGCAACAACTATGCAGAGCATCGGCGTCAGCCGCCGCCCGTTCAATGTAATTATGTAGCGAAGCGGAATAATTACATTGAACATCGTAATAAACACAATTGTGTTTATTACGAATTAAGTTAAATTGTACTCGTGTTGTTTATTACGCAAAACTACATATTAAAGTATGGAAAAACAAGAACAATACACAGATATAAAAAGTTGGTAAATATTGAAAACCTCATCGACCAAACCTTTTCAATACTTCTTCTAAATCTATTTTCTCAATATGCTCAACTTTTTTACCCAAGAACAGATTTGCAACTTGTTTAAACTTTGTTGGTGTATCACTAACATAAAATTTATGCTGACCAAGATTGTTATATGTATTCCTTAATCCAATTCCCTCCAAATAGTTTTCAACCTCTATAGATGCAACCGCTCCCGAATCAATTAGAGTTACATCTTTACCAATTTCATCTTGAATTATTTTTCGGAGAATTGGATAATGTGTGCAACCTAGAATTAGCGTATCAATTTTTTCTTTTTTTAGTTCTGCTAAATATTCAATTGCAATAAGTTTTGTTGCCGGATGTTTAATCCATCCTTCTTCAGCTAGAGGAACAAAAAGTGGGCAGGCTTTTTCAATAACTTTTACTTTTGAATCTAAGTTAAGCAAAGCTTTTGAGTATGCTTTATTTGAGATAGTTGTTTCAGTTCCAATAACACCAATCTTTCCAGTAGTAGTTTTTTCAATTGCTGATTTTGCTCCTGGATCTATCATTCCAATTATTGGTATGTTAAAATGTTCTTGTAAAGTATTAAGAGCAATAGATGAAGCGGTATTACAAGCTACAATAATTAGTTTAACATTTTTCTTTTCTAAAAACTTTGCATCTTGTAAAGCATATTCAATTACTGTTGAATTAGATTTTGAACCATAAGGTACACGTGCAGTATCACCAAAATAAATTATATTTTCATTTGGCAAAAAAGATTCAATACTTTTTACAACAGTCAATCCTCCAACGCCTGAATCAAAAATACCAATAGGATTTGTTTTGTTCATAAAATTCATTTTATTTCTTTTGAAATGTTTCTCGTTTGTATCTACTCTTTCTCACGGACAAGTAATCTCATAATCATTAAGAGTAAGAGATTTCTCAATCGCTTAAAAAGCAAGCTCATTTCGAAATGACAACTCTAAGTTAGAACCACTTTGTTTCTATATATTTAGCAAATGAGAAGATTCACTCCAAACTTGACAAATAAGATTTTGAATCACTATTCTTTTATCCAGTATCTTTTCCGTCATGAATCTTTTTCATCCAGCATCTTTTCTATCCAGCATCTTTTCTATCCAGTATCTTTTCTATCCAGTATCTTTTCATTCTACATCTTTTCCGCCAGTCATCTTTAGCTAATTGCTTCTAAAAGTTCTAACTTAATAAATTCAAACTCGGAGTTTAGAATTTTTTTGCCATCATTTTTTAATACGTAAAAAGTGTCAATTACATTATCAACATGCGTAGAAATTTTTGCTGAATAAATTGTTAAACCAAGCTCAACCATTTTATGTGTTAGTTCGTAAAGCAATCCAATTTTATCTGGCGAGTGAACATCAATAATAGTAAACTGTTCGTGGTCTTCAAACTTCACAGTAATTTTTTGAGCATTACTTAGCTTCGCATCTTCCAATCGCTTCCATTTCATTTTTACTTTCTCAAACTCTTTATCAATTTGTAATTTGCCATCCATTATTTCAGATAAAGAATTAGTTATTTTTTTATGACGAGATTCATCAATAATTTCTTGTGTTCTAAAATCGGTTACAGTAAAACTATCAATAACAAAATTATCTTTTCTTGTAAAAATCTTCGCATCATGAATGTTCAAATCATTTACTGATAAAGCACCACATAATTTTGATAGCAAGGATTCTGAATCTTTTGTAATTACTGTAACATTTGTAAATGCTTTTGCATCTTTAAAAAATACCGATAGCTTAGAACCCTTCTTAATTTCTTCTATATGTTGATTGATTTCCTTCTGAGAAAAGTGAAACATGTAACTCATATCATCTAATTGTTCAATGTGTTGAACCATAGAATCATCATTGGAAAATTCTTCACTTTCTAGTACCTCAATAGATTTTGCATAAATTAATTCTCTACCAGTAAGTTGCTCTTCCAACATTGATTTTGACTTAACATAAAGTTCATTAAGTAAATCATCCTTCCATTGTGTCCAAACTACGGGGCTTACGGCTGATAGATCTGCAAATGTTAAAAGATAAAGCATATCCAAATATTCAACAGAGGGAAATATTTTAATAAAATTATCCAAAGTTTCTGGGTCATTTATATTTCTTCTAAATGCAACTTGCTCCATTGTTAAATGATATTTAACTAAAAATTTAACCAACTCAATTTCTTTTTGACCGTAGCCTAAGCGTTCCATTACTCCAATTGAAATATCAGATCCAATAATTTCATGCCCGGCAAGACTGATTGGTTTTGCAATGTCATGTAAAAGTATAGCCATATATAGAACATCTTTGGAGGGAATTGAATTAAATATTTTACTTAAATTATTTTCTTTATCATTTAGTAATTCAACATTTTGAAGTGCAATTAAAGTATGTTCATCTGCGGTATAACAATGGTAAACGCCTGGTTGAAAAAAACCAACAATATCCTTAAACTCTTTAAGAAGAATACTTAGAAACCCAAATTCGTTCATAACAGAAAGTGTTTTGCCAACGTTAGCTGGGAGCTTTAACATTTCTCTAAAAAAAACAGAAGATGTGTTTTGAGCTTTATTTGTTTCTTCAAAAATATGGATACTTTCAATAATTAGAGAGCGTAAGTTTTTTTCAAAACTTGCATCGTTCATTGCTCTATAATAAAATGCTCTCATAACTTCTGAAATTGTTAAGGTTCTGTCTTCTGCAAATGAGAGAATTTTACCTTTAACATGAAAATCATCATCTATTTTAATAGTTAAATAATCTGAAAGTGGATTTGCAATTTCTTGATGATATCTCTTCATCATCGTTTTTGAAAAACGATTTAATATTGTTGCTGAATTAAAATATTGCAACATAAATTCTTTCCAAGTATTCTCATCATAACCAATTTGCATTGCAATCTTTTGCTGATTTGCAAATTCCAATCTGTCGTTTTTTCTTCCTTCTGTTAAATGTAAAAGGTTACGTGTCTTTAGAATTAATTTATAACTATCAGTCAATCTTTTTTTTGCTTTATAGTTAATAAAGTTATCTTGAAAAAGAATTCCCAAAAATCTTTGTGTATCTGTAATTTCTTCTTGTTGGGAAAGAATATGTTTGTTCTTAATTGAATGCATCCATTCAACTGCGTGAATATCTCTAAGTCCGCCAGCAGTAAATTTTATATTTGGCTCTAATACTTTTGGAGAGCGTCCATATTTTTTATAACGAGTTTCAACATCTTCAAATAAATCATATATAAATTTTTCTTTATTAGTCTTTTCTATTTCACTAAAAAGTTTTTTATTCCAGTCATCATAAATTTTCTTATCTCCATAAATAAAACGAGTTTCAAAAAATTGTGTAAATGCATGCAAGTCTTCATTCATAAATTTCTTTATGTCAGAAAACTCTCTAACAGTATGCGAGACATCAATTCCGGCATCCCATAATTTTGCAACACAACTTTGAACATCTTTTTGACGTTCATCTAACTTGGGGAAAATAAACATCAAATCAATATCGGAGTAAGGTGAAAGTTCTCTTCTGCTAAAACCGCCAGTAGCAGCTAATGCACAGTGAGTTCCTTCTTTTTGTATTAGTCGTAAAATATACTCTTCAACAAGTAAGCTGTGTTTTACACAAAAATTAAACGAATTCTTAGCAAGAGTTTTATTGTTAAATAATTTCTCTCGTTCAGCTAAGAATTCATTTTTAATATTTTGAAAATCAGTCATAAGTAAATAAATTATTTTATAAAAAAGTTTAAGAGTTTAAAATTAATTGTCATATTGAAAGAGTGTTTTTTGCGAATGAAATATCTCATACTTTATTGAATCGAGATTCTTCATTCAGCAAAAGACACTTCATTCAGAATGACAAATATTTAATTCTCTATTATTCACATAAATAATTTGTAAATAAAGTAATTATAGTTTTTTAAATTTTGCTTGAAAAAATCTTAAATATTTCGGTTCGTAAGTCATCTTCAAGCCTTTAATAGATTTTCTATTTTGATATACAGAAGCAATTGATTCAACTGTAACATCAATATGTGCTTGTGTATAAACTCGACGTGGAAATGTTAAGCGAACCAATTCTAACTTTGGATAATTATGTTTCCCAGTTTCTGCATTTCTTCCGGCAGAAACAACACCACGTTCCATAGCACGAACTCCCGAATCTAAATAGATTTCTAAAGCAAGAGTTTGTGCAGGAAATTCATCTTGCGTTAAATGCGAAAGAAATCTTTTTGCATCTAGAAATATTGCATGACCACCAATTGGTTTTACAAATGGAACTCCATACTTTGCCAACTCTTCGCCACAATATCTTACCTGTCCAATTCTTGCATGAATATTATCAAAGTGTAACATCTCTTCAATGCCTATTGCCATTGCTTCCATGTCTCTTCCGGCAAGTCCGCCATAAGTGTGTAAGCCTTCGTAAATAACAACCATGTTTCTAGCTTCTTCGTAAACTTTTTTATTTCTAGTAGCAATTATACCGCCAATGTTTACCATCAAATCTTTCTTGGCACTTACCCACATTCCATCAAAGTAGGAATTTATTTCTTTAAATATTTGAGCAATAGTTTTTTTAGCAAATCCTCTTTCTCTTTCTTTTATGAAGTAAGCATTTTCGGTTGCTCTTGTTGCATCAAACCAAAGCTGAATTCCGTTTTTATCGCAAACAGATTTTACTTCTTTGAGATTTTTCATTGAGAACGGTTGACCGCCAGCCATGTTTACTGGGCCAGCCATAAACACATAAGGGATTTTTTTAGCTCCAACTTTTTTTATTAGGTCTTCTAATTTTTGTATATCAATATTACCTTTAAACGGATGTTCGTCCTTTGGGTTATGGGCTTCGTCTATTATTACATCAACAAATGTTGCTCCTGCTAATTCTTGATGTAACCTTGTAGTTGTAAAATACATATTGCCCGGAACGAAATCTCCCGGTTTAATTAGTATTTGAGAAATCATATGTTCAGCAGCTCTTCCTTGATGTGTTGGAACAAAGTAAGGATAGCCATAATATTTTTTAATGTTATCTTCAAGATAGTAGAAGTTTTTACTTCCAGCATAGGATTCATCTCCCATCATCATACCAGCCCATTGTCTATCACTCATAGCATTTGTTCCACTATCAGTAAGTAAATCAATGTAAACATCATCTGATTTTAAAAGGAAAGTATTGTAGCCCGCTTTTTTTGCAGCAGTTTCACGTTCTTTACGTGTTGTTACTTTTAATGGTTCAACAACTTTAATTTTATATGGTTCTGCCCAACTTCTTCGTGTAATTATTTTCTTAGCCATTTTTTTGCCTCGTTATGTTTAATTGAAATTTGTTAATAATTTTTATTGTTTACTAACAAACTATGCGAGATCATTGCTAAGTATTTATAGATAAGAGTTTCCCTTAACATTATATTTGATGAATATATATTTTGAGAGAATAACATATAAGTTTTCTTTTTAAAAAAAGTTATCTAATTAATTTAAACTACCTAAACTAAAATCATCTTCATCAATAAAATCATCATCATCATATTCAACTTCTATTACTGAAGAAATCCCGCCTCTGGTATTAAACTCCGCTGTAATTTTCATAAAGCGTGGCTTACATTTTTCAACTAAATCATCTAAAATTTTATTTGTTACACTTTCAAAGAATATACCATCGTTCCTATATGAGTTTAGATAAAACTTTAATGATTTTAATTCTATACAAAGTTCATCTGGAATGTACTCTAAAGTTATTGTTGCAAAATCTGGTTGACCTGTTACTGGACATACAGATGTAAACTCAGAGGAAGTATGTTCAATAAAGTAATCTCTATCTTGATATTCGTTTACAAAAGTTTCTAATATTTTTATTTTGTCTTTCATTCTGGTTCTCCTTTATCACGGCGAAGTTGTTTTTACAAAACCGGATTTTCTATTCTAAATAATTAGGAATTTCTTTATATGCAATTGGGTCAACAATACCAAGGCTTTGGAAGCCTCGCAATCTTAAAGCACAGCTATCGCAAATTCCACATGCTTCATCTTCTTTTGCATAGCAAGACCAAGTTAACTCTAATGGAGCTTTTAATTCAAGACCTAATTTAATTATCTCATTTTTATTCATGTTAATTATTGGTGTTTCTATTTTAATTTCTGTCTCAGGTTTTGTCCCTAAGTTTAATGCTGATTCAAAAGCACTAAAAAAATCTGGACGACAATCAGGATAGCCAGAAGAGTCTTCAAAAACTGCTCCAATAAAAATTGAGTTTGATTGAATAATTTCTGCCCAACTCGCACAAGCCGAAAGCATATTCCCATTTCTAAATGGAACGTAAGATGTTGGAACATTTTCATTGTGCAAATCTGCTTCTGTTATCTCAATTGATTTATCAGTAAGTGAAGAACCACCAATTTTTTCAAAGTGTGAAAAATCAATTACCATTCTTTTTTCAACTTCAAAATAGTCAGCTATTTTGTTGAACGATTCTAACTCTTTTTCTTCTGTTTTTTGTCCGTAGTTAAAATGTGCTAGTGCCAAATCATATTCTTTATTTGCAAAAGCTGTTGTTACACAACTATCCAATCCGCCACTTACTGCTATTACTGCTAAAGGTTTATTCAAAATTTTATCTGCCAATTCTTTTAAGTTTTTATTTAAGCAAGTAAATATAATTATTTAACTTGATATGCCACATCTTTGTGTAATTATTTTTGTATGTTAACTCCTATTTTAAAACTGACTTTAAGACCTCAGATGGAATATTATAATTTACATCCAGATAACCCACAAATAAGATTTATTAATAAAGCTATTGAAGCATTAAGAAATGGTGATGTTATTATTTATCCTACCGATACTGTTTATGGTTTGGGTTGTGATATTTTTAATAGAAAGGCTGTAGAAAGAATTTATGACATTAAGAACGAAAGTAACACTAAGCTTTTCAGTTTTATTATCCCAGATTTGAAAGACATAGCTAAGTACGCTAAAGTTTCAAATTATGCTTATAAAATAATGAAAAAACTAACACCCGGACCTTATACGTTTGTATTACCAGCATCACGAGAAGTACCTAAGAAATTGTGGACCAAAAGAAAAACAGTTGGAATAAGAATACCTCATAATGAAATTGCTCTAACATTAACAAAAGAATTAGGGAATCCAATAATTAGTACAAGTGCTACAACAAGAAAAGGGGAGCTGATTTACAATCCTCTTGAGATTAAAAATATTTTTAATGTTCAAGTTGATCTAATGCTTTCTTTGGGAGCGTTAAATGGAATTCCTTCGAGCATAATTGATTTAACTGGGGAAGAGGCTGAAGTAATTAGAGAAGGTTCTGGAGATTTATCCTTTTTGAAATATTAAGTAGAAGGTTAATACTTTAATCTTAATGGAACATTAATATTTTGCATTTGTAATATGAGAACTATTATTTAAGGAAAGTTTTATGAAAAAATCGACATTAGAAATTTATGCACTAGCAGTTTGTTTTATTGGAGTAGTTGCTTTAGTTGTATCATTAGGAATTGGAATTTTTAGTTCCATTTCAATTACGTTCCCTGATTTTGCTGTTGATCAATGGCAATATGACCAACATCAATCCAATGAAAAGTTTTGGCAAAATCATCCTAACCGTTACCCACCAGAAAAAAATGGTGAGATGAAAGAAAAACCTTCCGAAGAAGAGCTAACAAAAATGCGTATTGAAAGTTACGACTCTGTACTCAAAAACGAACAGCGAAGTGGAGCTCAAGCTTTAGTTAATTCAATTATTTTCTTTATTATTTCTTCAATTGTTTTCTTTCTACATTGGAGAATTTATAAAAAAGAGGCTGATTAAAAGATGCTGGAAATAAAAGATACTAGATAAAACAGATGCTGGATAAAAACAGATGCTCGATAAAAGAGATACTAGATAAAAACAGATGCCGAAGTTACTTTTGACTTTTATGATTTTTGTTTACACTCTTAATAAAATTATTAAGTTTTTTTCCAAGTAGGATTAAATCATTATGTATATCATTAAACAATTCAGCATCCTTCAAAGAGCCGGTATCAAACAAAGTCCCTAAATGATCAGTCGTTTCATCATTTGAGCTTATTGAATAAGTTAGAAATTTAATAAAATCATTTTTATACATTCTACGTCCATATCCTTCAACAATATTAGCTTTTATCGATTTGGATGACCTCCTAATTTGGCTTCCTACTTGATACATTTCAAATTTTGGTAAATCATCTAAAGTCATTTTATGTATTTTAATAACTATCGTTCTTGCCAATACCCATATTTCTAAATTTTTATAACTCAATTATTCAATCCTAATTTGTTTTTATCCAGTATCTCTTTTATCTAGCATCTTTCTTATCCAGTATCTTTTCCATCCAGCCTACTCTTCTCTATGAAAAACTAATGAACTCGCTTGTCGAGTAGGCATCATAATTATTTCTGCAATATTTGTATGTTCTGGACGTGTAGCACAAAACACTACTGCTTCAGCAACATCATCTCCAGTAAGTGGAGTAATTCCTCTATAAACATTTTTTGCTTTTTCTTCATCTCCAAATAATCTTACTTTGCTAAAGTTTGTTTCTACTGCTCCTGGATCAACAGTACTAACTTTTATGTTTTTATCAACAACATCCATTCTTAATGATTTTGTAATTGCACCAACTGCATGTTTAGTAGCACAATAAACATGTCCTTTCGGGTACGCTTCATGTCCAGCAGTTGAACCAATATTTATAATGTGTCCGCTCTTTCGTTTTATCATTCCATTAACAATTGCACGAGTTACATAAAGTAAACCTTTAATATTTGTATCAATCATTTCATCCCAATTTTCAATGTCGTCTTCGTAAAATTTGTTTATCCCTTTTGCTAATCCGGCATTGTTAATTAGTATGTCAACTTCTTCCCAATTTTTCGGTAATGATTTAATTACATTTTTTACAGCTTCGTTATCTCTAACATCTAATTCTAGAATGTGGCAATCAGTTTTATATTTATCTTTTAGATTTTTTGAAACTTCTTTTAATAAATTTTTTCTTCTAGCTGATATTATTAGTCTTGCTCCTTCTTTTGCAAGATGTTCTGCACAAGCTTTACCTATTCCGGATGATGCGCCGGTTATAAAAACAATTTTATCTCTAAGAGAATTCATTTTGATTTACCTTTTTTAAAAATTGTCATATTGAAGAAGTTTGTTTTTTGAACGACTGAAATATCTCAAACAATAATGGCTATGAAATTCTTCATTTCAACAAAAAGCGTCTTCATTAAGAATGACATAGTTAAACATATAATAATAATTTTTTTCCAAAAACCAGTTTACTATTAGTATATCTCCGCTGAGAAAAGGAGCAACATTTCACTTGTTAAATAGAAATATGTTTCAAAGTGAGATGAAGTCTTAACTTCTTAATGCGTTTTGTCACACAACGAAGCAAATCAACATCTTTTAGCTAAAATATGTTAAACACTAATAAACAAGTACCGATAGTGGTTGTAGAAATTAAAAATGGGAGTAACAAAATGACAAATTCAATATCAACATCAAATGTAAAAGTACTTAATTATTCAGAAGAATTAGAAAGAATGAATAAAGTAAAATATAATTTAAGCGTAGTTTACTTTGCAGCTGTTACTATAATGATGACTACACTATTTATCTAGATATATTTGTTTAGTAGCAAAGTAAGTAAAAGTATAACAGGAAAAAGAAAAGAGACAATTGTTAAGCTTTTTTCAAAATCCTTTTTCATATCAACAACAATTTTATACCAAGTATAAAACACAAAAGCTTCTAACAAAGAGGTGCTAAGATAGTAATTATAATCAAACTCCAAAATTTTATTTATAATAAACGTAAGCATCATAAAAGCAATTAGAGTTAAATCAATTCCAGAATAAAGAGTTCTTTTCCCCATAAAAGCTTTCCATCTTAAAATCATAGTTAAAGAGATAAATAATCCTAACAAGTAAAAACTGCCATTATGAATTACTTCTAATAAATTAAATTTTAAATTAGGAGCATCTATAAAAGGTAAGCTAAGTTTAGACACAATGAAAAAAATAGAAAAATTTATAAAAACTCCTAAATGATTGACTGAATCAATTTCTTTGGGTTGGAACATTGAAATTATAAATAAAACAAAAGTTGCAATAGTTAAGAAAATTATTTCTTGAGAATTTAATGATGTTGCAAATGAGAAAGAAACCACAGAAATAATACCCAACAAAATTCCCGAAGTAATCAAAAATATTTTTATAATAAAAAAAATATTTTCTACTTGTAAATTTTTCAAACCACCCAAGACTTTATCCATAACAACATTTACTTTAAACCTTAACAATAAAGGTTGAATGGCTATAAGTAATGCACCAAACATAATAAAAATTGCAGTTGATTGAGTCCTAAAATTTTTCAAGTAGAATAAGGAGAGTAAAATAAATATTAGTGAAAATATTAAAATTACAAATACAGTTATTTCGTGACTAACAATACTTTTTTGTAAAATATGATGTTGGTGCTTTCTATCGGCCAGAAAGGGATCGGTCTTCTGAATAATTCTTAGAAAAAAAACTTTAACAGTATCAAGTATTGGAACAGCCAATAGTATTAGGGGGAACGTAAGATCAAGAACAGATTCATGATAATTTATTGAAGTAAGACATGAAATAAATATTAAAAAGAAGCCAAGTACTAATGCTCCAGTATCTCCTAAAAAGATACTTGCGGGGAAAGCATTAAACCTTAAAAAGCCTAACAAACTACCTAACAAACTTACAGTTAGTAAAATAATAAACACATCATTTTTTCTTATAGCCAAAACAAGAAGTACTGAAAATACTAATAAAGCAAATCCACTTGCAAGTCCATCTAAACCATCTAAGAAATTTATTGAATTTACTGTGCCAATTATAAAAAGTAATAAAATTAAATAATCGTATGGGCTAGAAAATGTAATTCCAAATAAAGAAACGGATGAATAAAGTGGTTGGAGATAATAAACTAAAATTACTGCTGAAATATTTTGAATTAGAAACTTTACAAATCTATTTAGATTAATTACGTCATCAACAATACCAGCGAAAACCAAAATAGTTACAGAGATAATAAATAATTTCACTGAGTCAAAATCATCAACAAAGGCATTTATCATAGTGAGAACAACAAGGAAAATAATTAGTCCGCCCATTCGTGGAATTACATCTTTATGTATTTTTCTTCCACCTGGCGAATCAACAATTTTTGTTTTCTTTAAAAAGGAAATAAAAAAAGGAGTTAAAAAAAGAGTAGTAACAAGACTTGTAAAAAAAACTAAAAGAAAAGTCATTTAAGGACACAATTTGTTTTCAAACTATTATAGCTTTGTTATTAAGATTTAACTTAAATATTTAGGAGGACAGTAATATAAGTTATTTATATTCGTTTCTCAAATAAAGGATTAGTCAATTAAATTTCCACATCATTTAGAATAACATTAAAATTAGTTATTCCACTATCTTTTAAAATTTCTTCGGTTGTTTTCAGTTGTGGAAGTTGAGTTTGATTAGCTCTAGCAACTAAAATTACTGCATCAATATCTTTTGCAATTTCGGTAGTTTCTTTTAGTGAACAAAGAGACGAAGTATCATAAATAACATAATCAAACTCGGAATTAACTTTTTTAATAAAATCTTTCATTCTTTCTGAAGCAATAATTACTGCTGGATTTTGTGTTAGTTCAATGCTGGAGATTAAACTTAAGTTATCAATACTTGTTGTATTAATTATATTGCTTAAATCTTTTTTCTTAAATAAATAGTGTGGCAAAGAATGAGAAGGTGATACATTTAGAATTTTATCTAACATTGGAGTTTTAAAATTTATATCAACCAGCAAAACCCTTTCATCTTTATTTGCAATAGCAATAGCTGTTGCTATGTTTGCTGCAACCAATGTTTTTCCTTCTTGTTCAGCACTACTTGTTATTAATAGACTTTTAATTTCTTTTTCTAAGTTACCATACTTTAAAAAGGAATCTATATTTTGAAATGATTTTACAAATTTGGTTTCTTCAACGCTAGTTTTAATTTGAGAATGTAACTCTATTGTTGATGTAGGACTGTTAGGAATTTTTGGCACTTGTGAAATAACTTTGAACCCTGCTTTTTCCAAATCATCAGCAAATGCAATATTATCAACAGATACTGAGGAGGTGTATAAAGTATAAAAAACTCCAAGTAACAAACCACCAAGAAATCCCAGTATCAAATTTAATGTAGAGTTGGGTGAAAAATAAGTTGATGGAGTAATTGCTTCTGTAATTGAATCAACTTCTGATAGGTATTTGTCTTCTTTTCCTTTTAACTTAATCTCTTTACTTTTTAGTTTGAGATCTAACTTAGAATTAAATTTCTTTGCTCTTATCAATCTTGCTAACTCAATATATCGCATAGGAATTGCATTGAACTCACTTTCTAAACTAGTTAGCAAATTATAAATAATTGATTTTGAAAAATCTATGGCATTTATATCAGAGTTTGTTTCTTCAATTTTCCAAACTAGATTTTTAAGTGATGAAGAATTGGGTGTCTCTGCAAATTTGTTTTTAACTAAATTAAAAACTACATCACGTAATTTATTATTAAGTGAATCTATATTTTTATTTGAATTTAATTCTTTCCAAGGATATTTAACATTCAGATTACTAATGCCCTTTGTTGCTAAAGTCATTATCTTTTCTGTTTTTATTTTCTCAATTAAGCTTTTTGTGTTTCTAATATCAGCATTATCTAGAGAGAAAATGGTAGAATTTATATCTGCAAATTCTAGCCCAAGTATGTTTTGCAAATAACCCAAGTGAGAAATAAAATAATTATTATCAAGTTCAACACTTTCTAATTCTGCTTCTAATTCTGCAATTCTATCAACTAATTTTTCATCTTTAGGACTTAGAGTTTTTAAGCTGGCATTAACAATATATTCGTTAAAATTATTATTATTCCTTTGAATAGAACTAAGATTGTCTTTCTTTCTTTTTTCAATTACTCTTAAATTAGATAAGTATGTTTTATTACTATTAGGAATTGAATATTCAGTAAAAGAATTTACAATAGCGTTAGCTATCTCAGAGCTTTCAATAGAATTTTGAGTAACTACCTTTACTCTAATTGATGTTGATGGATCATCACTAATAATTTCTGCCGTTTCATTTATTTTTTTTGCATAAGAATTTAGTAGAGCGTTTGAATTCAAGTCACTACTACCTATTTCTTTAATTACAGAATTTAATAATGTGAAGTTTCCTCTACTTTCACTTTTAACTATTTTTTTTGCTGAACTTAAAAGGTTTTTATCAGAACGAACTCTTGTTACTTCATTTAGTAATGACCCATTACTTTTCAGAAGTGAACTATTTACACTTTCAAATTTGAAATCAATTCTTGCAGAAGACCTATATAATTTTGGTAGAAAAAATGTAATTGCCAGTGCTAATAATAACCCAGCTATAATTGCTGAAATAACTATTAGTTTTTTTTCTTTTAAAGTAGGAACTATAGTGTCTAATGAAATCATAATACAAATCTGCTAAATGCTAAATTAAATTAGTTGAAAATTGCTTGTCTCAAAATAAGATTTATTTACAACTTAAAAAATACAAATATTATTAAACCAGTTTGTTGTAAACAGTTTGCTAATTGTTTTCAAATATAAAAAAGGATAAAAAAAACAAATAAAATTTCGATTATACAAAACGGATTTAGTAGTTACAATTCACTTTTTTAACAAAGCCTTTTGCAAAAAATAAAAAAAGAACTAAGCTGAAATATGATAGACTATACAAGCAAAAACAATAAAAACTTAATAGATGAAATTAAAGCTCTTAAGGAAGAAAACGAATATCTTAAATTTCACAATGATGAAACAAAAGAAATTCTGAAACTTAAAATAGCTGCCTTAGATTCTTCGACTAACAGTATTGTTATTACAGATTCTGTTGGCGATATCATTTGGGTAAATCAATCATTTACCAAAGTAACTGGCTACCATCTTGAAGAAATAATTGGTAAGAACCCAAGTTTTTTACAATCGGGCAAAACACCTAAAAGTACATATATAGATTTGTGGGAAACAATTGCTTCTAGTAAAGAATGGGAAGGTACTTTTGTAAATAAAAAGAAGGATGGAGCTTTATATGAAGAAAATGTAAAGATAACTCCTATCCTCAACTCTCAAAATGAAATACTTTATTTTATTGGAGCTAAACAAGATGTAACAGAAATAAATAAAAGTGAAGAAGCACTAAATGAAACTTATATAAAATACGAAGAGTTATCATACATTTATAATCAAAGTCCAGCGGTCGGGTTTTTATGGGCAACAGATAAAAAACATACAGTTGAATTTATAACAGATAACATTAAACAATTTGGCTATACACCAGCAGATTTTTACGAAGGTGATATAAATCTTTTTGATATAGTTTTTGAAGATGATAAGAAAAAAGTTCTGAAAGAAATTTCTAAAGCCATTAAAAAAGGTACGGAACGATTAAAGCAGCACTATAGAATATTAAATAAATCTGGAGAAATTCGTTGGGTTGATTGTCATTTGTTTGCTCGTTTTAGTGAAAATGAAGTTGCGACACATTTGCAAGGTGTGTTGCTAGACGTTACAGAAAAGAAGAAAGCTGAAGAAGAATCAAAATCTCAGATTGAGCAATTAATGCAGGCTGATAAAATGATTGCTCTTGGCACACTTGTTTCTGGCATTGCTCATGAAATTAATAATCCTAATAATTTTGTAATGCTTAATACTCCTTTAATTGAAAAAGTTTGGTTTAGCATTTTGCCAATTTTAGAAAATCACTATGAAAAGAACGGAGACTTTAGTGTTGGCAATAAATTAAAATATTCAAAAATAAAAGATTCAATGCCATTACTACTTGGTGGAATTTTTGATGGTAGTCAACGAATAAAAAATATTGTATCTGATTTAAAAAGTTTTGCGCGAAAAGATGTATCGGGCTATAAGCAACAAGTTGATCTTAACGAAGTTATTCAAACGTCAGTAAATTTGACTGCTAATTTAGTTGCAAAATCCACAAATTACTTTAGTGTAAAGTACTGTAATTGTCATCCAATTATTAAGGGTAACAAACAGAAGTTAGAACAGGTTGTAATTAATTTAATAGAAAATAGTTGCCAAGCTTTAACAGATAGGAAACAAAAAATTCAAGTTGAAGTAACAAAAGAGGAAAACTATGTTTATATAAAAATTGGAGATGAAGGAAGCGGAATGACTGATGTTACAATTAGAAAAATCACCAATCCATTTTTTACAACAAAGCGTAATAGCGGTGGTACTGGTCTGGGACTTTCTATCTCGTCAAAAATAATAGATCTTCATAAAGGAAGTTTGAAATTCAATTCAATATTAGATGAAGGAACAAAAGCAATAGTTCAACTCCCAGTTTATCAAAATGAAAGCGAGTAAGTAAGCAATGAATGAAACAATAAATAACAATATAGAAATACAATATCCAGCAGAACCAATCTTAATGGTTGATGATGAAATTAATTTACTCAATTCGTTTGATCTTACACTTGCTGAAGGTGGGATTGATAATACAATTTTGTGTAATGATAGTAGAGAGGTGTTGAGCATATTGGGAAAAACAAAAGTATCGCTAATACTTTTAGATTTATCAATGCCACATATCCGTGGAGAAGAATTGTTAGAAGAAATTTCTCCGGAGTACCCTGAAGTTCCAGTTATAGTTGTAACCGGAGATACAGAAATAGATACAGCCGTTCACTGTATGAAGCTTGGAGCATTTGATTATATATCTAAACCTGTTGAACCAAACAGATTAATAAATCAAATAAAAAGAGCTTTGGAAATAAGTGAACTTAAGAAACAAAATTCATTACTAACAGATAGAATATTTTCTGATAATCTAGAAAACCCAAATGCGTTTGATGAAATAATAACTCAGAATGAAAAGATGAAATCTTTGTTTCAATATATGGAAGCAATTGCTGGAACTCGCGAGCCTATACGAATAACGGGTGAAACTGGTGTTGGCAAAGAACTAATTGCAAAAGCTCTTCATAAACTTAGTAAAAGAACCGGAAGGTTTGTTGTAACTAATATTGCCGGATTAGATGATCAAATGTTTTCCGATGCATTGTTTGGGCATAAAAAAGGTGCATTTACAAATGCTAACCAAGACAGAAAAGGTTATATTGAAATGGCGAGTGGTGGAACAATTTTTCTTGATGAAATTGGAGATTTAAATCCTCAATCTCAAGTAAAGCTTCTTCGGTTGTTGCAAGAAAAAGAATACTATCCACTTGGAAGCGATGACCCAAGATTTACGGATGCCCTAATTGTTGTTGCAACAAATAGAGACTTACACAAAATGGTTCAAGATGGAGAGTTTAGAAAAGACCTTTATTATAGATTGAACGTTCATAAAGTAAAACCAATTTCTTTAAAAGATAGACTTGATGATTTGCCAATATTAGTAGATCACTTTTTAGAATTAGCTGCAATGGATTTGAGTAAGCCTAAACCAACTCCCCCACCTGAATTGATTACACTTTTGTCAACATATTCTTTCCCAGGTAATATTAGAGAATTACAATCAATAATTTATGATGCAGTTAGCACGCACAAATCTAAAATTATGTCTCTTTCAGTTTTTAAAAAACATATTTCCGAACATAGAACAAACGAGCCTCAAGATAATAATACTGATATAAAACCAACTGAAACAAAATTTGGGAATCAGTTACCAACCCTAAAAGAAATACAACGTGATTTAGTAAAAGAAGCAATGAAACGATCGAACAACAACCAAAGTATTGCTGCGGATTTACTTGGTGTTACAAGACAAGCATTGAATAAACGAGTTGGACAACTTAAAAAAGCTTCCTAAAAATAGTCTGTTTAATATTGCGTTCTAAAGTTCATACTCCTTAAAGAAATATGAACTTAATAAAATATTACAAGATGGCATCTCTGTTGTTGAGATGACATCTTTGAAATACCAGTTACAAAGTTATTCTATATCCTTAAATCTAAAGCAAATCTCCCACTTGTCTCGGCTCTTACTGAGTTCACTAAAGTCGTATTAACACAAATTAGAAATACCTTTTTCCCTTCATAATTTTTTTCACAACAATTGGTTTATTATAAACCTATTCTCTAAGTTTACCGTTCGGTTAGGTAATAATAATCACAACTATAATTCTTCGTTTTTTATTTCCAACCATAAAATATTTATCAAAATAAAAGAGTTTTATAAATGATTACTTGGGATGTAAGTAGAGAAATATTTTCCATTCCGTTGCCGATTTTGGGTACACTTACTATAAGATGGTACGGATTATTATTTGCAGCAGCTTTTTTTATTGGCTTCCAAATAATGCATAAAATATTTAAGCAAGAAAATAAAACTGAAAAAGATTTAAGTGACCTTTTCCTTTATATGATAATTGCCACAGTTGTTGGGGCAAGGTTAGGACATTGCCTTTTTTATAATCCGGAATACTATTTATCGAATCCGCTAGAAATATTAAAAACTTGGAAAGGTGGATTGGCTAGTCACGGAGCAGCCGTAGGAATTGGAATTGCAATTTGGCTCTATTCAAAAAATAAAGCTGGACAATCATTTTATTGGGTGTTGGATAGAGTAAGTATTACAATTGCACTTGCCGGGTTTTTTATTAGAACTGGAAATCTATTTAACTCGGAGATGATTGGAAAAGCAACAGATGTCCCGTGGTCATTTGTATTTGTAAATGCATGGGTTAAAGATCCAATGACACCAAGGCATCCGGCACAGTTTTATGAAGCACTTGCATACCTAGCAATTTTTATAATTGTTTATACTATATATAATAAGTCGTATAAAAAATTAAAGGAAGGATATTTATTTGGCATCTTTTTGGTCTTAGTGTTTTCTGCAAGATTTCTGGTTGAATTTTTCAAAGAAAACCAAGAAGCTTTTGAGCAGGGGATGTTATTAAATATGGGACAACTATTAAGTATTCCCCTAATACTTTGGGGCTTATACTTAGTTTTTACAAAAAGAAACACAAACCAAATTGCTTAAAAACTTTTTTAAAACGTATCGCAGATTAGTAATCTACTGAAAAAAAAAATACACCTTTGCACCATACTAAATTGATTTGAAATAATAATAAGAGAAACTAAATGGCACAAATTAAAAAAATCCCCTTACTACTTGCATTAACTATAATAGTGATGCTAACCAGTTGCAACAAAGTTGAAATAAACCCTTACAATCCAAAAGATGATGTATTACGCTTTGCTGGAGAAACACATTTCCGAAACATCAAACAACTTACTTTTGGTGGAAATAATGCCGAAGCATATTGGAGTTTCGATAATAAACAATTAGTATTTCAAAGCGATTGGGATAAAATAAACCAACAAGGATGTGACCAAATTTATGTTATGAATGCAGATGGTTCAAAACTTAAAAACGGAGAACAGTACCAATTAGTTTCAACCGGAAAAGGAAGAACAACTTGCTCTTACTTTTTAAAAGGGGATAAGAAAATAGTTTATGCTTCCACACACGAAGCAAGTGAAGAATGCCCTGAAACCCCTATGTTTGTTAACGGAAAGTATGTTTGGCCTATTTATAAATCTTACAATATCTATATGGCAAGTCCAGATGGAACAAATCAAGAAAAATTAATTAGTAGTGAATTTTATGATGCAGAAGCAACTGTTTCTCCCGATGGGAAATATATAATTTTTACATCAACAAGAAGTGGTGATTTAGAATTATGGAGATACGAAATTTCTAATGGAGAACTTTTGCAACTAACAGATTTATTGGGTTACGATGGTGGAGCATTCTTTTCAAATGATTCTAAAAAAATAGTTTGGAGAGCAAGCAGACCAACTGGAGAAAAAGCTGATGCATATAAAGAACTACTCAATAATGGATTGGTAGAACCAACAGCTCTAAATATTTTTATTGCAGATATTGATGGTAAAAATGTAATTCAAGTTACAGATTTACCAGGAGCAAATTGGGCTCCGTTTTTTCATCCTTCCGATAAAAAAATATTGTTCTGTTCAAACCATCACTCGCAAGATAAAGGTGGAAGACTGTTTGATATTTTTATGATAGATATTGATGGAAAAAATAAAGAGCAAATAACAAATAGTGGTACTTTCGATGCGTTCCCAATGTTTTCATTTGATGGTAAAAAAATTGCCTTTGCATCTAACAGGCAAGTTGATGGAAAACCAACTAGAGCAACAAATGTTTTTGTAGCTGATTGGATTGAGAACCCAGAAGAAGTAGATATCAATTTTAAAAGTAATTAAATAATCTAGAAATAGATTTTAATCTTAGTCATACTGAGCGGAGTCGAAGTAGCATGAGACCATAGTTAGATTTCATTCAATATGAAATATTATGAAAATTTACAGATGTTCTAAACAAATTATCCGTGAGGAAAAATGTATAAAAAAATCATTCTACTTTTCATCGCAGTTTTATTAACACAGTGTGCAAAGCAAGAAAAAATAACTTACCCAGAAACAAAAATGGGAACGGTTGTTGACAATTATTTTGGGACAGAAGTTACTGACCCTTATAGATGGTTGGAAGATGATAAGTCAGATGAAACAGCAGAATGGGTAAAAGCACAAAATACAATTACAAATAATTATTTATCAAACATTCCTTTTAGAGAAAAAATAAAAAACAGATTAACCGAACTTTGGAATTATGAAAAGTATTCTGCTCCACATAAGGTTGGTGAATATTATTTTTTCAAAAAGAATGATGGCTTGCAAGAACAAAGTGTGCTGTACATACAAAAAGGAATAAGTGGCGAACCTACCGTTTTTATTGACCCAAACACATTTAGTGAAGAAGGAACAATAAGCTTAGCTGACTACAGTTTTTCGAATGATAACAAATATCTAAGCTATAGTATTTCCAAAGGTGGATCTGATTGGCGAGAAGTTTTTGTTATGGAAGTTGATACAAAAACAAAACTCAGCGACCATTTAGAATGGGTGAAATTTTCTGGAATGGCTTGGTATAAAGATGGATTCTATTATAGTAGATATGCCGCACCAAAAGAAGACGAAGCAATGAAAGCAAAAAACGAATTTCAAAAAGTGTATTACCACAAATTGGGAACTCTACAATCTGAAGATGTAATAATATTTGAAGATAAGAAAAATCCACAAATAGGTTTTGGCGCTTCTGTAACTGATGATGAACGGTTTCTCATCATTTCTGGTTGGGAAGGTTCTTCAAATAAAAATATTCTATATGTTAAAAATTTACTAACCAATTCTAAAATTAAAACAATCATTCCGGCTTTTGAGTTTCAATACAATGTAATTGATAATATTGGCAACAAATTATTAACAGTTACAAATGAAGATGCACCAAACAAAAAGTTAATTTTAATAGATCCAACCAAACCAAAATCTAGATGGATAGAAATTATACCGGAATCAGAGAATGTAATTAAGTCGAGTTCTTTAGTGAGTAATAAAATTATTAACACATATCTTAAAGACGCTAATAGCAATGTCAAAATCTTTGATATAAAAGGAAAACATTTGTATGATGCAGAACTTCCCGGAGTGGGAACAGTTAGCGACTTTGGAGGGAAAAAGGAAGACGCTGAATTGTTTTATTCATACTCATCTTTTACTGTACCAAGTACAATCTATAAATATGATGTTACAAAAAATGTGTCCAAACTTTTTAGAAAATCCAGCGTTAAATTTAGTGTTGATGACTTTGAAACAAAACAAGTTTTCTATAAAAGTAAAGACGGGACAAAAATTCCAATGTTCATAACTTATAAAAAAGGATTGAAACTAAACGGAGATAACCCAACATTGCTATACGCTTACGGAGGTTTTAACATAGCAATGTTGCCACGTTTTAGACTTACAATAATTCCACTTTTAGAAAACGGTGGAGTGTATGCAATGGTGTGCTTGAGAGGTGGGAGTGAGTATGGTGAAAAATGGCACGAAGCTGGAATGTTAGAAAAAAAACAAAATGTATTTGATGATTTTATTGCTGCCCAAGAATATTTAATTGAAAAGAAATATACGTCTCCCCAAAAGTTAGCATTGCAAGGTGGCTCAAATGGTGGATTGTTAATGGGTGCAGTAATAAATCAGCGACCCGACTTATGTAAAGTTGCATTCCCGATGGTTGGAGTTATGGATATGTTACGGTTTCATAAATTTACAATTGGTTGGGCTTGGGTTCCCGAATTTGGTTCAAGTGAAGATTCAACTCAGTTCCAATATTTGTATGATTACTCTCCAATCCATAATATAAAAGAAGGGATAAAATATCCAGCAACTATGACGACTACTGCGGATCACGATGATAGAGTGTTCCCAGCTCATTCGTTTAAGTACGTTGCAACTTTACAAGAAAAATATAATGGAGAAAACCCCCAACTAATTAGAATAGCAACCAAAGCCGGACACGGAGCTGGAACTAGCACAACCAAAACAATTGAGTTGTATTCTGATATGTGGTCGTTTATGTTTTATAATTTAGGAGTTGATGTAGAGTAAATATTTTTCTCATTGACATTAACTAAAAAAATAAACTATCTTTGCACTAGAAATGAAAACAAAAAATACTACATATAATTTTAACTGGCAATGGTGGAGAATATCTTGAACCGTTAGTCAGCGAATTATATACTTATATAAAATTAAACCCTTCAAAGTAATTCTCTGCGAAGGGTTTTTTGTTATTTGGAAACACTATGAATAAAAAACAATTTGAATTATTCGCGAAAGACTACAATGTAATTCCTGTATATGAAATTATTACTGCGGATTTGTTAACTCCTGTTCTTGCCTATCTAAAGATTAGAAAAAAAGGTGAGTTCAGTTTTCTACTGGAATCTGTGGAAGGAATTGGTCGCTTAGCAAGATATTCATTTATCGGTCATTCACCATCTTCAACAATTATTTCTGATAAATCTAAAACTGTAATAAAAAGTAAAGATAGCACAGAAGAAAAAAACTTAGAGTTGCTCGATTACTTAAGCCAGCAAGTGGATTCGTTCAATCACCCAACTATAGAAGACTTACCGGATTTTACAGGAGGTATAGTTGGCTACTTGGGATTTGAGATAATTTCTCACATAGAAAAGACAATTAAGTTTACCGGTAAAAAGGATGACGAGTTCCCCGAAGCTATACTTGGAGTTTTTGATTCCATAATTGCCTTTGACCATTACAAACATAGAATAATTTTAATCTCTAACGTGTTTGTAAAAGAGAACAGCAATATTGACAAATTATATGATGATGCCAAGTCTAAGATTAATAATCTAAAGAAAAAACTTAGAAAGTCTGTTCAATTAAAAAGTGATTTTAAACTTACTGGAGATGTTCAAGACCAAATCAATCAAGAAGAGTTTACTAAGAAGATAGAAAAATGTAAAAATAATATTTACGATGGCGATGTTTTTCAACTTGTAATTTCTGAAAGATTTAGCTCCAACTATAAAGGAGATTTACTCAACCTATACAGATCCCTAAGAATTATAAATCCTTCTCCCTATATGTATATTATGGAGTTTGACGAAAACCTATCTATCATTGGAACTTCGCCCGAAGACTTGCTAAAAGTTAAAGATAGAAACGCAACCATTCTACCAATTGCAGGAACTCGCAGGAGAGGAAAAACAAAAGAAGAAGATTTGGAATTAGAAACGGAACTTCTTGCAGATAAAAAAGAAATTGCAGAACACACAATGTTGGTTGACCTAGCAAGAAATGATCTAGGTAGAGTTTGCGAATATGATACAGTAAAACTTACAGAGATGATGACAGTTCACAGATTTTCACACGTAATGCATATTGTTTCAAGAGTAGAAGGAAAACTGAGCAAAGAACAAAATTGTATTGATGCACTAAAGGCAAGTTTTCCAGCAGGAACAGTTTCGGGAGCTCCTAAAATAAGGGCGATACAACTTATAGATGAATATGAAGAACTAAGTCGCGGACCTTATGCAGGCTCAGTTGGTTATATTGATTTTAACGGAAACCTTGATATGTGTATTGCGATCAGAACACTTTTTGCAAGTAACAAAAAAATATATTGGCAAGCCGGAGCCGGAATAGTAGCTGATAGTATAGCGAAGCTAGAGTTAAAAGAAATTAAAAATAAATCAGCAGTTTTAGAAAGTGCATTAAAATTTGCAGAGGTAATTGATGAAAATTTTAGTAATTGATAATTATGATTCGTTTACATTTAATCTTGTTCAACTTGTTGGCAAGTTTACATCTAACATAATTGTTAAGAGAAACGATAAAATAACAATTGACGAAATTAAAAAACAGAACCCTGATAAAATAATTATTTCCCCTGGACCTGGCAGACCGGAAGATTCTGAAATCTCTTTGGAAGTAATTAAAGAGCTTGGGAGAACTATTCCGGTTCTTGGTGTTTGTCTTGGTTACCAAGGAATAGGAATAATCTTTGGAGCAAAAATTATAAATGCTCCCGTTTTAATGCACGGAAAAGTTTCACAAGTTGAACACGATAACAAAACTATATTCAAAAATATTCCTCAGAATTTTGATGCTGGACGTTATCACTCTCTAATAATAGATAGAGATTCGTTAAATGGCGAGCTAGAAATTACATCTGAAACAGCTGATAAAATAATTATGGGTGTTAGACATAAGCGTTATCCCATTGAGGGAATACAGTTTCATCCAGAATCTATTTTAACACCAGAAGGTAAGAACATAATTAAAAATTGGTTGGAATTATGATTAAAGAACTTATACAAAAAGTAATAGAAAAAAAGAATCTAACTTTTGATGAATCTCATCAGGTAATGAACAGCATTATGAGTGGGGAAATTAACAATTCCCACATTGCCGGATTACTTGTTGCCCTTAAATGTAAAGGAGAGAACGCAAATGAAGTTGCCGGATTTGTAAAAGCTATGCGAGAAAAAAGTATTAAAATTAATTCAAGCTCTACTAATTGTATTGATGTTTGTGGGACTGGTGGAGATAACTCAAACACATTTAATATTTCTACAGCTGTCTCGTTTGTTGTTGCTGGAGCTGGAGTTAAAGTTGCTAAACATGGGAATCGCTCAATCTCCAGTAAGAGTGGTAGCTCTGATGTTTTAACTGAACTTGGTGTCGATATAAACTTAACTAATAAAGAAAGTGAAGAAGCATTAGACAAAATTGGAATATCATTTTTGTTTGCTCCAAATTATCATCCAGCAATGAAATATGTAATGCCAGTTAGAAGAGAGTTAGGCTTTAAAACTATCTTCAATATTCTTGGACCACTTACAAACCCTGCAAGTGTAAAACGACAAATGGTTGGAACGTATAATTACAAAACAGCTGAGCTTATGAGAGAAGCATCAAAGAATTTAGAAATGGAAAAAGTTTGTTTCGTTTGTACAGAAAATAAATATGATGAAATTACATTAACTGGAGAAACAAAAGTTTTTGAGTACGATTCTATAAAAGGAAACTCGGAATATTTTATAACTCCAGATACTTTTGGATATCCAAAACTTAAGCTTGAAGATTTAGCTGGGAGTAATCCAAAAGAGAATGCGAAAATTATTTTAGAGATATTTGAGCAAAAAAAGAGAGATGCAAAGTTTTATGTTGTTGCAGCCAACGCTGCTCTTGCCCTTTATTCATCGGGTTATTCAGATGAATTAAAAGAATGTCAGAAAGTTGCAGAGGATTCAATTCTAAGTGGTAAGGCTCTTGTTAAGTTGAATGAGTTAAAGAGTTTTAAGTAAATTTATTTAAGATAAGTTACTAAAATTACATGTCATTGCGAGGAGTTGTTTTTTACGACGTGGCAATCTATTGAACTCAGCACTACTTGGCAGATTGCCACAATTTCTAAAGGACAGAAGTTTCGCAATGACAGATAAATATTTTTTTTAATGTGAGAAGTTTATGAGCATCCTTGATGAAATAAATGAGACAAAAAGAGAAGAAGTAAAAAAACTTAAACAAGAATTTACTTATTCGCGTTTTACTGATTCTGAATTCTTTAATAAAGATAGAATTGAATTTAAGAAAGCTTTAGAGAATAAAGATAGGCTCTCTATTATTTCTGAAATAAAAAAAGCTAGTCCATCTAAAGGAATTATACTTGAAGATTTTAATCATTTGAAAATTGCAGAAACCTATATGGATAATGGCACAAACGCAATTTCTATTTTAACTGATGTGAATTATTTCAAAGGAAATATTAACTATTTATATGATATTGCAAAATTTAAAACAGTTCCTTTGTTGCGAAAAGATTTCATAATTGATGAATATCAAATCTATGAAGCTAAAGCAAATGGAGCAGATGCGATTTTGTTAATTTCAGAATCACTTTCTAAAAATCAGATCAATGAATTAACAGCAGTTGCAAAAGAAACCGACTTAGAAGTTTTACTTGAACTGCATTCAGTTGACCAAATTGAAAAAATAGATTTTGAACAAAATAAAATTATTGGGATTAATAATAGAGACTTAAAAAGTTTTATAACAGATTTAGATACCGTTAACATAATCTCAGAATTTGTTCCTAAAGAAAATTTATTAATTGCAGAAAGTGGAATTAAAACAAATAAGGACATTGATTTTATTAAGGGAACACGAGCCGAAGCAATTCTTATTGGAGAACATTTGATGTCTTCTGAAAATATTGGAGATGCGTTAAAACGACTTTCTGAGTGGTGTGTTTATGAAAGTTAAGATTTGTGGAATAACAAATATTGAAGATGCTATGCTTTGTTCTAACCTTGGAGCAGATGCGATAGGATTTATATTTTATAAAAAAAGCAAAAGATATATAGCACCCGAAAAAGCAAAAGAAATAATTAAACAATTACCAATATTCCTTTTGAAAGCTGGAGTTTTTGTAAATGAGCAACCAGAAAAGATTAACAAGATTGGGAAAGAACTAAAGTTAAATATAGTTCAACTTCACGGAGAAGAACCTCCCGAAGATGTTGATATTGTTGACCTTCCGGTTATTAAAGCCTTTAGAGTTGACGAAACATTTGATTATAGAATTCTACTAAATTATAAAAATTGTTCGTTCCTACTAGATTCTTTTGATGAAAAAGAATACGGTGGAACTGGAAAGAAATTTGATTGGAAGAATATTCCAAAAGAGCTAAAGCAAAAAATAATTCTTGCTGGAGGAATATCAATTAAAAACTTAGAATATATCTATAAGGAAATTACTCCTTATGCAATTGATGCTTCATCTTCAATTGAATCGCTTCCAGGTAAAAAAGATACTACTAAATTAAAAGATTTTTTAAGTGAACTAAACAGACTAAGGAAATATTAATGCTAATTATACTTAACCTAGATGCTCCAAGAGCAGACGTTGAAATTATTAAGAAAAAAATTATCAGTAAGAATTGTAAACCTCACGAAATTCCAGGAGAAACAAATTTAGCAATTGGTGTTACCGGACAAATGCAAAATATAGATGAAGATGAATTTAGACTAATGAGTTCAGTAATTGATGTAGTACGAGTAAGTAAAAAATATAAATTGGTAAGTCGGCAAATGAAAAAAGACGACACAATTATAAAAACTAAATACGGAAATATTGGTGGCAAGGAATTAACAATAATTGCCGGACCTTGTTCGGTTGAAAGTAGAGATCAAATATTTAGAATTGCGGAGGAAGTTTCTAAACTTGGGATTAAATTTTTAAGAGGTGGAGCATACAAACCAAGAAGTAGTCCTTATGCTTTCCGTGGATTAAAAGAAGAAGGTCTTAGACTTTTAGATGATGTAAAAAAAGAATTTGGGCTGGGCATTGTAACCGAAGTCTTAAGCCCTGAAACTATTCCACTTGTTGAAGAAGTTGCTGACATTATTCAAATTGGCGCAAGGAATATGCAAAACTTTACATTGCTTGATGAAGTAGGAAAAACTTCTACACCAATATTACTTAAGAGAGGTCTCGCCGCAACAGTTGAAGATTTACTTTTAAGTGCTGAATATATTTTGGCTCAAGGAAATTTTGATGTTATACTTTGTGAAAGAGGAATTAGAACATTTGAAACTTCAACAAGAAATACTCTTGACCTAAATGCTATTCCTGTTATTAAAAAACATTCACACTTACCAATATTGGTTGATCCATCTCACGGTATTGGACTTAGAGATAAAATTTCTCCAATGACGCTTGCTGGGATTGCGGCTGGAGCAGATGGTGCAATAATAGAAGTTCATCACGATCCGGATAATGCATTCTCTGATGGAGCACAAACAATTACACCTGAACAAATGGCAAAAATATTAAATAAGGTTAAAGCTCTTGCCCCTATTGTTGATAAGGAATTAAGTTAATGAAATTAGACTATAACTTTCCTACATCAAATGGAAAGTTTGGAAAATACGGTGGACAGTTTGTGCCTGAAACTTTAATAACTGCTTTGGAGGAATTGGAAGAAGCTTATACTAAGTTGAAATCTGACAATAATTTTATTGGTGAGCTAAATGAACTTCAAAAAACTTATAATGGCAGACCAACACCTTTAACATTTTCCAAACGCTTAACAGATTTTTATGGAGGAGCCAAAATTTATCTTAAGCGTGAAGACCTTTGTCATACTGGAGCTCACAAACTAAACAATGCTTTAGGACAAATTTTAATTGCAAAACATCTTGGTAAAAAAAGAATAATTGCCGAAACTGGAGCAGGTCAACACGGAGTAGCAACTGCAACTGTCTGTGCAAAGTTTGGTTTAGAATGCCACGTATATATGGGCGAAGAAGATATTGAGAGACAAGAGCCAAATGTTTTCAGAATGAAACTTCTTGGTGCAGAAGTTATTCCCGTTAGTTCCGGAAGTAGAACTCTAAAGGATGCAACCAACGAAGCAATAAGAGATTGGATAGCAAATGTAAAAGACACGCACTATATAATTGGCTCTGTTGTTGGTCCTCACCCATATCCTATGATTGTTAGAGACTTTCAATCAATAATTGGAAAGGAAGCAAAGGAGCAAATCCTTGAAGTTGAAAAAAAGTTACCAAACTATGTGTTGGCTTGTGTTGGCGGGGGTTCTAATGCTATTGGTATTTTTAACGAATTCATTAATGATACTGAAGTAAATTTAATTGGGGTTGAAGCAGCCGGTTATGGAATTGATACGGACTTGCATTGTGCAACACTCACTCTTGGCAAAGAAGGAATATTTCATGGAATGAAAACCTACCTTCTCCAAAATGAAGATGGACAAATTACTCCAGTACATTCAATTTCTGCTGGACTTGACTATCCTGGTGTTGGACCTGAACATAGTTTGTTAAAAGATTTGAAACGTGTCAACTATTTTTCAGTTACAGATGAAGAAGCATTAAAGGCAATCTCTTTAGTTTCTAGACAAGAAGGAATTTTACTTGCTTTAGAAACTGCTCACGCATTTGCATATTTAGAGAAACTGATGACGAATACAAATAAAGATGAAATTGTAATTGTTAATGTTAGTGGAAGAGGTGATAAAGATCTAAATACAATCATTAGCAAATTGGGGGAGGAAATTTAATGAGTATTATTGAACAAAAAATAGAATCCCTAAATACAAAAGGTGAAAAAGCATTAACTATATTTTTAACTGCTGGTTATCCAAATGTTGAGGAGTTTCCAGAACTTGTTTTAGAAATAATAGATGCTGGAGCAGATATTATAGAAATTGGCTTACCTTTTGCAGATTCTCTTGCGGATGGGCCAATCATTCAATCGTCATATATAGAAGCACTTAAACATAATGTGAATTTAAATTCTATTTTTAAAATGATATCTGAAATAAGAGCAAGCACTGACAATCCTTTAATCCTAATGAGTTCTAGCAATCCAATATTAAATTATGGTAAAACTAAATTTACTAATGATGCAAAACGAGCCGGAATAAATGGAGTTATAATTCCCGATGTACCACTTGAAGAATATGATGATTTTTTTGAAGATGATTTTTCTGGGTTAGATAAAATAATGCTCACCACTCCAACATCTTCTGAAGAAAGAATTAAAATGATTGACAAAAAAAGTAGTGGCTTTCTTTATTGTGTAAGTGTTGTTGGAACAACCGGAGTAAGAAAAGAATTTGACTCGTATGTTTTAGAAAACCTTGAACGAACATATAAAATTGCAATCAATAAAATGCAAATTGGTTTTGGTATTTCTTCAGTAGAAGATGTAAAAAGATTTTTTCCTTATTGCGATGGAGTAATTGTGGGTAGTGCTATAGTTAAATCACTAGGAAATGAAAATGATAACTTTGCTGAGACAATTGAGTTAGTTAGAGAATTAAAAGAAGCGTGTAAAAGTTAAATGCTCTTGAATTTTGTGAAAAATTATCTGTGAAATAAAGTATCTAACGTAGTATGACTAAAACTATTTTTTTGAGTGTCAATTTTTTTTGTATGTATAATTGTATTTGTTTTAGTTAAGTCAATTTCTTTAGTTCCTTGAAAAAACTTTTTATAAATCGAATCTTTTTGAAATCGAACTGTGATTTTATTACTTAAATTTCCGGCTACATTTGAATGTTGATTCTTAAATTCATTTAACGCAAACACACCTATTGCAATAGTAAATACTACAGATAGAACTCCAAGAAGACTAATTTTATTGTTAAGTTTTCTTTTCATTTAATCATCCCCCAAGAATGTTAAAAATTCAAATTTTCAATTATATACGGAATATCCAATATGTTTTCTTTTTGTATAAAAGCTTTTACTCCTATTTCTTTAGCAACATCAAAATACTCTTCATCATCAAATTGAGTTAAAATAATAATTCTTGCATCTTGGTTTAATTTCAGTATTTCTTTCGATGCTGTTAACCCATCCATTATTTCCATCTTTAAGTCCATTACAATCCAATCCGGTTTATACTTTGCAAATGTTTCAATTGCCTCTTGCCCATTCTTACATTCATAAATAGTAGAAAGTTGTTTGACAAATTTTGTTTCTAACATTTTTTTTAAGATTATTCTGATTTTTGAAAAATCATCAACAATCATAATGCTAATTTTTTTTTGTTTTAATTTGTTTTCCATGAGGCAGTTCAACAAAATATTTATTTGTAATTAAAAATCATTTCAAATTTATTAAAGAGAGACATCTTGCATATCATTCTTTCCCCCTTAGAATGATATGCAATTATCTCATGTCCAAACTTTATGGATATAAAATTAATAAGAGTGTATCTATATTAAAATAGAGAAGACTACTCAATTTATATGAGTACATGTACTCAATTTTACTCTTGAATTACAAAATGGTATATCTGGAGAGCTTAACTGATGAATTTAATATAGCTAGAAGTATTTTTTATTCTCTAAAGCAAATTGAAGTAATTTATTGTAACCGCTAAATCCTAATTTATGACCAATACTATTTCTATGGTTTTGTATTGTACGTATGCTAAGAAAAAGTTCATTTGCAATTTGCTTACTCGTTAAGTTTTGCGAAATAAGTTTTAAAACTTTAATTTCTGTTTTTGATAGGTTTTCTAAACCCTGAGTTTTAGAATTAAATGATTTCAACTCATTTCTTTGTTTGACTAAAACATCTGAAAATTCTGAGCATATATATGTTTTCCCCTCAATAATTTTGTGCAAACATTCGGTCAATTCTTTTAGAGCATTTTCTTTTATAAGATAACCATTAACCCCAAGCTCAATTGCTTCTTCAAAGTATTCTTCTTCTTTGTACATTGTAAGAACAACTATTTTTGTCGAAAGTTTTTTTTCTTTTATCTCTCTAATTATTTGCAACCCATTTTTATTTGGCAGGGAAATATCCAGCACAGCAATGTCTGGTTTAATTTTATCAATTAAAGTTATTGCTTCTGCTCCATCACCAGAATTTCCAACAACAGAAAATGTGCTATCATTATTTACAATATTAATCAATCCTTCTCTTACAATTGGATGATCATCTACAATAATTATGGTGTGTTTTTTATTCATATTTTCTTAAAATGATAAATAATAATGTATCTATTATATAGGAATATCAATAGAAATATTTGTCCCTTTATTTTCTAATGATGAAATATTTAATTCTGCATTTAGTAAACGTACACGTTCTTTTATACTTTCCAACCCAAAACCATTTGAAATATTTGAATTAGATCTTTGTTTAAGTCCAACACCATCATCAACAATTTCAATTAAAATTTTTGATGAGTCGCGAGTAATTTCTAAACTTCCAATATCTGCTTTTGCATGTTTAATAATGTTTGATAAAGCCTCTTGTACAATGCGATAAACATGAATCCATAATTCATTTTTGATTTTGTTATCAATAAAATCAATATTAATACTAAAGTTTAAACTAGTAATTTTCGTTACTTTTCTAGCCATTGCTTCAACTGCTTTTGATAAACCTAATTGCTCTAATTGGTGAGGGTGAAGGTTACGTGAAATTTTTCTAACTTCTTCAATTGTTTCTTTTACTTCTGGTTCTACTTGTGCTAGTTCTGGAGGAATCTCTTTAATTCTAAGTAGGTATTGTTGAATTAAATTATAAATTATTAACAAGTTTTGTCCTAAACTATCATGTAGTTCTCCTGCAATTCTTTTTCTTTCTCCTTCTTGAGATTCTATTAATTTTTGAGAAAATAGTTCTTGTCTTTTTCTTTCTTTCTCTAAGTTTTTAATCTTGGTAATGTAAACCATTACAATGCCAAATAATAAAACAGCACTTGCAAAAATTCTAAACCACCAAGTTTGCCACCAAGGCGGTTCAATAATAATTTGAACTTCTGCTCCATTAATATTCCAAATACCCAAATTATTTGAACCTCTTACTTTAAAAAGATATTCTCCTGGATCAATATTTGTAAAACTGGCTTCACGTTCAACTCCACTATTTATCCAATCTTTATTAAAGCCTTCTAACTTATATGCATACTGATTTTTTTTAGAATTTTTATAACTTAGAGCAACATATTCAATTGAGAAAGTATTTTGTGAATGCTCTAAAAATATTTTTTTAATAAATTGTATGGATGTATCTAGTTTGACTTGTTCATGATATATTTCAAAGTCTGTTAAAATAATTGGAGGAATTGTAGAATTGTTTTTCATCTTTTCGGGATAAAACCCAATAGCACCACTACCACCAGAAAAGAATAATTGTCCATCGGGCGCTTTTGCAGCATTTTGTTTTCCTCCTCCAAACCCAGGAAACGGTAAACCATCTGCAACAGTAAAGTTATGAATTGTTTTTGTACTTATGTCATACTTTCCAATACCAATTGCCGTAGCTACCCAAATGTTCCCAATATCATCTTCTAATATTTTTAGAATAAAACTGTTGGGTAAACCATCTTCTTTAAAAAAGTGAGTAAACTTTTTTGTTATTAAATCAAATCTATTAAGACCAACAGTTGTAGCAATCCATATTGCATTAGTATCAACAATTTGTGGTCTTAAAATATCAACTGCACTATTTACAGTAAGGCTATTTACATTATTATTGTTGTGTTTAAACTGATCGATATTTATTATCTTTTTATCTTCTAACTCAACTCCAAAGACTCCCTCATTCAATGTTGCCAACCACAGTTTTCCATTAACATCTTCGAACAAACTTTTTATTGATAATTTTTCTGAAGAAGAAGTTAGTCTGATATGATCTATCTCTTTTGTTCTTGGATTAAATAACCATAGACCAGAATTTGGAACAACAATGTAAATGTTTCCAGTTGAACTTGATAAAATATGAGTGATAACATTTAAGTTTAGAAACTTTGACTTATTAAGTTTCGGAGTTATTCTAGTAAATTTTTCTTTGATGGGATCAAATCGATTTAGACCATCGCCATTAGTTGCAAACCAAAAATATCCATTTTCATCTTCGGCAATACCATTGACCCATTTAGAGTTTAAACTATTTAGGCTTTTGGAATGGGAATAGTGTTTAAACTTAGATGTACTCGGATTGTATAAATCTAACCCATCAGTTCCAAACCACTGCCGCCCTTGTTTATCTATATAAAGACATCTAACGCTATTGTTTGATAATGATTGTTTTGGATTTCCCTTGTCCTTTTTATACCAAGCAAATTGATTTTGTTTGGTATCGTAAATTCTTAAATAAAAATCCCAAGTAGATATCCAAATTTTTCCAGTCTTATCTTCATACAAAGAATTCACAATACCCTTTTCCAAATTTTTATAGAATTTGAATTTTGGTGTTTCATTATTTAATAAATCATTTACTGAAATTGATGTGAGTCCTTTCCCAACAGTACCAATCCACATTATATTATTTTTATCAATTAGTAAAGATGAGATCTGATTTGAGTATAACGAGGAAGATTTTTGTGGATTATTTTTATAATTAAAAAATCTTTTTGTTCTTCTGTCAAATCTATTAATCCCTTCTCCATTGGCTGATCTATTAGAGCCAGTTGCAATCCAAATATTACCCATACTATCTTCACAAACTGTGCTAATAGTATTACAGTTAATTGAATGTTTGTTGTTATCATTTTTCAAATATTGAACAGACTTTTTAGTTGTCGGATCAAAAACTATTAAGCCATGTTCTAGTGTTCCAATCCAAAGTTTATTTTTGCTATCCATAAATAAATCTAAAATATGATTTTCTTCAGTAGGTTTTAGGTTCTTGTGGAAATGAAAATTATTTAAATATGGTTTTGAACTATTAAATTTACTGAGTTTAATTAAACCTTTGTATTCTGTCCCAACCCAAATTGAACCATCATCATTTATTTCAATATCTGTAATATGAGATCGTTCAAAAGTAGAAATAGTATTTGAAGTGTCTTTAATTGAAGTGAATTTATTTACTTTTTGGTTAAAATAATTTAGTCCTCCACCATTAGTTCCAATCCACAAATTACCAATTTGGTCTTCCTTAATTACTGTTATAAAGTTGGTTGACAACGAAGTTGAATCAAAAGGAATGTGAGAGTAATTTTTAAACTTGTAACCATCGTAACGTAATAAGCCACCTTGAGAACCAACCCAAATAAATCCAAATTTATCTTGTATTACACATGTTGGAACTACGACAGAAAGTTTTTCAAAATTATGTTCAATTGCTTGTGCAAAGATGTTCTTTGGTTTGATTGCTAAGACTAAAAAAAAATGTATTACAAAAAAAATTAAAAATTTCTTCTTCATATAAAATTAATGCACCAAGAAATATTTTTATAAAATGTTAGTAGGCTAAAGTTTGAATTAACTTTTGTTAATTCAGTTTAGTATTATAAAAAAATAAATTTAAAGAATAAAGTATATTGCCTAATATTATTTTTTTGCCAAAGTTAAAAAAAAAGAAAAGGAAGAATAAATTGACGAATGTTAAAAGTATAAATAAAGATTCATTGGTTAGGTGTAAGTGGTGCGGAACAGATTCTTTGTATCTAAAATATCATGATGAAGAGTGGGGGAAACCAGTTCATGACGAAAGACAACTTTTTGAAATGCTAATTCTGGAAGGAGCTCAAGCGGGTTTGAGTTGGATTACTATTCTTAAGAAAAGAGACAACTATAAAAAATTGTTTGATAATTTTGATGTGGTAAAAGTCTCTAAATATTCCGAAAAGAAAATTGCTAAACTATTAGAGAACCCAGGAATTATTAGGAATAAATTAAAGGTAAATTCAACAGTAACAAATGCTCAAATTTTTATTAAAGTTCAAAAAGAGTTTGGAAGTTTTGATAAATATATTTGGCAATTTGTAAACGGAAAACCAATTACTAATAAATTTAAGACTTTAAATGAAGTGCCAGCAAAAACAAAAGAATCGGATGTAATGAGTAAAGACTTAAAAAAACGTGGATTTAAATTTATTGGTTCAACAATTTGTTATGCATTTATGCAAGCAACGGGAATGGTTAACGACCATACTACTGATTGTTTTAGATATAAAGAAGTAATGAAATGAAAATAGGTTTGGTTAGGCATTTTAAAGTAAATCAAAAAATAAACAAAACGTTTCTTTTACCCGAAGAATTTGACAAAGCTATTAAAGAATATGATACTTGCTCGGTAATTCCAAATGAGTTAAAATTAAATTCCTCTGATTGGGATATTTGTTATTGTAGTACTTTGCCACGGGCAATAACTACGGCTGAAACAATTTATAACAAAGAGATAATTAAAACTAGTTTGATTGTTGAAGTTCCAATTTCATCTTTCACAAAAAAGAAGGTAAAACTCCCAGCATTAGCTTGGCAACTTGGAGCAAGAATAGCTTGGTATAAATCTCATCACTCCCAGGCTGAAGATATACACGCAACTAGAAAGAGAATAGAGAAATTTTATAATCTAATATCTAACTCAGGTCACAAAAATATTTTAGTAGTAGCACATGGATATTTTCTAAAAGCATTTGAACATGAAATAAAGAAAAAAGGATTTAGCGGAAATGTAGAGCTGAATATAAAGAATGGGAAATTGTATATTTTAGAATTGTAGTAATTGATGTTATGGATTTTACAATATCTATCATTCTAAAAGTTATTTGTCAGATTCCTTCAATCCTAAAATTGAAAGTAATCTTTTGTGTCCCTCATCATCCAACTCAACATCATATTTTTTATAAAAATGAACTGTTGATTCTACTGAGTCGAAATATTTTTGACAAGTAGGACAACTATCTAAATGAATTTTAATATTGACACATTTGGGGGAATCCAAATCTTCACCAAGACTATCACAAATGTGACTCATTACTTCTTTACAAGTTGTAGTTTCTTTTTTCATGCGTGCAAAGTTTTATTTAATTCATTTCTTAAAAAAGCTCTTGCTCTATGCAATCTAGATTTTATAGCTGGTACAGTAAGTTTTGTAATTTCACTTGTCTCTTTTGTTGATAATCCTTCAACATCTCGTAGTATAAAAACAACTCTATAATCATGTGGTAGTTTACTTATAGCATCATCCAAAATAGATTTTAATTCATTGTTATCTGCAAGTCGTTCAGGACTAAATTTCCAATCGGCAATATTTATATTATTTATAAGTCCATCTTCGTTTTCTAAAGATGTATAATCATATTTTTTTTGAGAACGTGCAAGCATTAAACAATGGTTGCTAACAATAGTATAAAGCCAAGTAGAAAGTTTTGACTTTCCGGAAAACTGTTTTAAAGATTTGACCATGCTTAAAAATGTTTCTTGCATTGCATGTTCTGCACGGTCTTTATTTCTACAGACTTTGAACGCAAAATTATAAATAGTTTGTTCGTATCTTTTTACTAGTTCAGCAAGTGAATTATTGTTTCCACTAACAGCTTCTTCTATTAATTGTTCATCAGTTATTTTGTTTGATGTATTCTTCATAAAAACGATTCAACCTTCATCAAGAGATTTCCATAAATATAACATTGCATAAGAATTAAAAGGACTCCACTTCATCTTTTTTGATAACCTAATTACATTCTTATCAGTTGGTAATTTTTTAAGGTTGTAATTTAACATAATTGATTTTTTAATTCCAAGATCGCCTGAAGCTAATACATTTTGTCTGCCTAAAGTAAATATTAGAAACATATCAACAGTCCAAGGACCAATGCCTTTAACTTTTGTTAACTCATTCAGAATTTCAGAATCAGATTTTTTACTAATTCCATTTAATGAAATAGTTCTATCCAAAATTTTGGATGAAAGATCTTTTATGTATTTAGATTTAGCTTCAGATAGCCCTAAGGAACGGAGAATATTTAGATTGGTTTTTGCAACCAGTTCTGGAGTTGGTTTATTTCTAAAATGATTTAAAAATCTTTTATTAATTGCTGCTGCAGATTTTACTGATAGTTGTTGTCCAACAATTGATGTTGTAAGATGTTTAAAATAGTTTCTCTTACAAGTTAAGTTAATCTCACAAAAACTAGAAATAGTGTCCCACATTATTTTATCATGTCTCAAAAAATGCTTGACAGCAGAATTATATCCTATATTTTTCATATAAATGATTTAACAACTTAAGGTTAAAAGGAAATGGATCAACAATCAATACTTGCTTTACAGAACAATAATTTAACTAATAATTCTGATTTTTCTAAATTGAACTTAGATGATATTAAAGGAAAACTTCATTCAGTAAATGGTGGAGACATTCTATATAAAGATGGTGATTCTGCGAACTCTATATACTTAGTGGTTAACGGAGAAGTCAATCTAATTAAAAAAGACGAATCTGGAGAAACTAGTTCTGTTACTTATTGTAACAACGATTTTTTTGGTGCAAAAGAATTATTTGATAATGTTGATAGATACACAACAACAGTTTCCTTAATGGATTCTTATTTAATTGAACTTACAAAAGATGAAGTGGAGTTTTTAATGGAACAAGATAAAGGAATTTCAGTTAATGTAAAATCTGGAATTAACAATTTTGGTGAAACAAAAAAGAATGATTCTAATATTGAAAAATATTCATTTTACGAAGATGATGAAAATTACGATTCACTTGATGATCCATTTTCTGATAATGATATTGATAATATTTTAGATTCAATAGATGACCAAGAAAAAATGTTGCTAAATAAAATTAGCGATTTTGATAGTGAACAGCTAGTAAGATTTGATGAAGAAGAACTTCAAGATACAGAGGTTGATTTAGATAGTGTTAAAAAATTTACAGATGAAATAGATAATGTGGAAGACTCCGAACATACTAGTGCAACAGAAGAAAATTTCTTTATGACTTCTTCTCAATTTGATTTGGTAATAAAATCTTTACAACTTTTAAATGCAAATGTTAAAGTTGATGATGTTCTAAAAAATATTGTTGATGTTGCCGTTGATCTTACCAATGCAGATAGAGGAACACTTTACATAGTTGAAAAAGAGAAAAAAGAACTTTGGTCAAAGGTAATAATTGCAGATGAGTTAGAAGAAATCAGATTAGAAATTGGTGAAGGTATTGCTGGATGGGTTGCTCAACATGGCGAGTTGCTTAATATTGATGATGTAAGAAATGATGACAGATTTCAATCTAGAGTTGATGATGCTACAGGTTATGACACAAAAAATATGTTGTGTTTCCCAATTAAAAATAAGAGGGAAGAGATAGTTGCAGTTATTCAATTACTAAATAATATTACTGGTAAATTTTCTTCCGAAGAAGAATTATTTTTAAAAGCAATTTCTCTAAATGTGGCTGCAGTATTAGAGAACTCATCTTTGGTAGAACAATTAGTATCTACGGAAAGGTCAGCATCGTTAGACAAGATGGGAAATTTTCTTGGTTACGATATTAAAAAACCAATACAAACAAGTAAAAGATATGCCGAGCATCTTAGCAAAAAAGATTTACCAAGTGAAACAAAACAAATTGTTGATATGCTTTTGGAACAACTAAACTTTGTTACTGATAAAGTAGAAACCACTTCCGAATATGCAGAAGGAACAATAATACTTAGAAAACAATCTGTTAGTTTGAATGATACATTACAAAAATACTCTACAGAAATAAAAAGCCTGTTGAACCAAAATAATTGCAAAGTTGAGCTTGAACTTGATAAAAATATAAGTGTAAACATTGACTCAAAAGAGTTTTACCAATGTTACTATAACATTATAAAAAACTCTTGTGAATCCTACAGAGATGGCGGTAACATTTTCGTTTCAACAAATATTGTAAACGATAAAGTTCATATTAGTATTGATGATAATGGTAGAGGAATTGAGCAAAAAGATATTAAAAAAGTGTTTGAGCCATTTTGGACAAAACACAAAACTAAAAATTCGGGTCTTGGTCTTGCAATTAGCAAAAAGATAATTGAAGATCATAGTGGTGAAATTGAAATTATGAGTGAAAAAGATAGAGGAACAATAGTAATAATTAAACTACCTATTCACTAAATTTGATATGTGAAAATATCAAATAAACTAATTACAATACTTGGTCCAACTGCAGTTGGCAAAACTAAATTTGCTACCCAACTAGCATATAAATTTAATGGCGAGATTATCTCAGCAGATTCTCGCCAAGTTTATATTGGGATGGATATTGGAACTGGCAAAGATCTTTCCGATTATGAAATCAATAATCAAAAAATTCCTTATCATTTAATTGATGTTGTAAAACCTCACTGTGAATTTAATCTATATTTATTTCAACAACTTTTTCAAAATTCATTTAAAAAAATAATTAGTAGAAATAAGTTAACATTTCTTGTCGGTGGTTCTGCACTATACTTAAATTCAATTCTTCAAAATTACTCATTAAACAAAATAGATTTCAATAGTGAAAGAGCAGAACAATTAAAAATTTTTTCAGAAGATGAACTTAAAACTATTCTTTTAGGCTTAAAACAAAATCAGCATAACACAACGGATTTGATTGACAAGGAAAGAATCATAAATGCTATCTTAATCGCAGAAAAAAATAATGAAAATAAAAAAGATAATATAGCGTTTAAGCCTTTGGTTATTGGTGTAACTGATGATAGAGAGATAGTAAAAGAAAGAATTAGAAAAAGATTAAAAGAGAGATTGACCAATGGAATGATTGAAGAAGTTCAAACATTGTTGGATGAAGAAATAACCCACAATAAACTTAGACTCTTTGGATTAGAGTATAAGTTTATTAGTATGTATTTAACCGGAGAACTAAACCGAAATGATATGCATCAAAAACTTGCTAGTGCAATTATTAAGTTTTCAAAAAAACAAATGACTTGGTTTAGGAAAATGGAAAGAGAAGGGGTTAAAATCCATTGGCTTAAAAACAATGAGATTGAAAAAGCAGAAATCCTAATTTCCGATTTCACTAACAACTAAGTTTTCATTTTCCGTAAACTTAAATTCAAATTTTTCTTCTACTGAAACCAAGAAACAACTTCATATTTAAGCTGCGGAAAATGAGGAGGAGCTTTGATTTTAAAGCGTTCATCATAAGTGTGAGCAAATTTATATCCATTCTTCGGAAGACCTGTTGACCAATCATATTCAGCTGTAACCCTAACATCATTGGCAATTAGTCCACCAAGTATTTTCCATGAATTAAGAATTCCATCATTAATTACTAAAGCATCGTCGGGCCCTATATTTCCATTCTTTGCAAACATTGATGCTTGTGTAATAATATCATTATGCTTTGTATCATTATTATATTGAAGTATAATTTTATCTTCTGCAACTAAGCCAAGCATATCCGTTGAGTTTGGATGTACGGTTGGATCTGTTTTATATTTTAAATCATCAGTTTGATAAATTTGACCGTAACCAGCTTTGCCTTTTTTACTTACAACCAATGTTGCTTGCCCTTTGACAGTACCTTTTACAAATAAATTACCTTTTTCAATAAAGAAAAGACCATTGGGTGCTAGAGTTTTTATTGGCTCATCATAATATGAACTCCAAGTATTTAAGCCATCTTCAATTTTATACCTATACTTTATTTTTCCTGAATTTTGGAATTCCATTTCAACATCAATTGCATTACCTGCTCCAGAAGTATCTTTGATAACTAAACCATTTAGTGAAGCGTATGATCTCATTCCCGAAGTATCAAACTCAACGGGTTTGTCAATTCCCTCAGAATATCCTTTGTGAAAATCTGGATTTTGTATTGGGCCAATTTTTTTTAACTCTCCATTCATTGTTGTTTTACCTGTAAAAACTGGATTTCCCCAAGTTATTAAATCTGCATTAACATGAAATGGTCCTCTAAAAGTATCTCCGGTAGCCGGAATAGCTAAATTCATATTTTCGTAAAAATTGCCATATTTAGAGTAATCTTCTCGTTTTAGTTTAACCGTAATTGTTTTTGAATATCCTCCATAGTTTGCGGTAGTAGTAACAATTTTTAATGATCCTGCAATAGCAACTGTTACTTGATATTCTCCACCATCATAATCTGTTGTAGCATAACCAGCATTCCAACTATTATTTTTAAAAACTTCATGAGCAGCCATATTTGTAGCTGCTGTTGCAATATTATTAACTTTAGTCTCGTAGTAATAGTTTGACATGTTATCTACAGCACTTGTTGTTACCCTATTATTACTTTGAACAAATACTAAAAATATCATACTAAAACCAAGAACTAATAAAAGAGATGCCTTTCCTCCCATTTTATACCTCTATCTATTTTTTAAATTCGGTGCAGCTATTTTTAATTGTTTCCAAACTGCATTAGAAAATTTTTCTGAATCAGTCTTATCTTCATTTTCTGTATCATATCCATAAACATCTTCTATTTTAATATCTATCTGTATAGTAGCTATTTTTGATGTTAGAACTGGAGCTGTTAATTGGTTACCAGTATTATCATAATACTTAAGATTAAATTCTGTAATACCTAAGTTAGAGCCATTAGGTGTTTCTGCACCTTCCACTCTATATAAAATTTTATCTCTAGGATTAGGTGTTCTATTTAATTCGCTTGTTCTTCCAGTAAAATAATGTAATGTATCTATAACTCCATCTCCAAATGGAGCTGAACCCAGAACAACAAAATCTGTTAGAAAAGAAATACTAGTATCTGTTGCACTAATAATTGCTATAGTTGGATCTGGTAAATTTTCCCATTTATTACAATACCCAATTTTACTAAAATCCTCATTTAATACATCCACTATAGAAACCAAGTTTTGCTGAACTATTAAATCTCCAGTGTACATAAAAGAATTTTCTACAGAAGAATCGTTAAGTCTAAACATAATTAAAAGAATCATCCCTCCAACAAGAGAAGAACCTAAAATATCTATTATTGTACTAAACCCCATAAAATTACCCCTTAGTTAGAAATACCAATAGCTTCGGATTGATGACATTTCTATTGTATCTTGTATTCCATGCATATCCATCATTCCATTACTTGTGACCCTCACTGTTATTTTTTTGTGCCATGTTCTTGATGTAGTTGTAAGTTCAGGACTCAAAGTATTAACATAAGCTACAGTGCACTCTATTTCATAATAATCAGCACCTGAAACAGAATCATAAATAGTTACTCCATTAAAATCATCCATATCGTCAAAATTAGGATATGTCTCACCACCATCTTTTTTTAGGTTTGCAGTTGTTGATAAATTTAGTAGTAACTCAGCAGGTTTATCAATCGTATATTCATCAAATGCTTTACTTGTTGCTTCTTCAATAGTAGAGTTAGCAAGGGAAATGGCTAAAATGTCTAACTTACTTTCTATTATAACTTCAGAAGTATTTAAGTTACCATTGTTTACTCTTAAGATAACAATTGAAAGAAGCATAAGTGCTGCAATTGTTATCATCATTTGTCCACTATTCATTTCATTTTCTTTTATTTAATGGTTATTTATCAGTTTCCCTTAGTTAATAGTCGGTAGATTAAAAGGAATGTTTAACAATTAAACACTCAGCTAGAACTCATTTTATCATAGAACACATGAAACAATTATTAGTGTACCGTACTGATTCAAAAAGCTTTAAATATTGTTAAAACATTTTAAATTGACTTAGCAAACTATTGTAAATTGGGGTACTGTTGTTGCAAGTAAAATGCTTGTTTTATCTTAAAGCAACACCTAAATATTTGCCATTTTCTTGCCTATTACTTTTAGAATAATTTATGTCAATAAATAATATTTATGATACTATTTGCCAAAGTATTTTATGATTTTGATGTTAAATCACTTTACGTGTTTAAATGTTTTATCAAAAACAATTATAAAATAGATGGACATTTCAATATTATTCCTAGTATTTAGAGGAGGAGTTAAAAGTTTTTGTTTGAAAAAATAATGAGATTGATAGGAGAAAACCTAATAGTGGAATTAATAAATTAAATGAAAAGATTAATAATAAATGTAGATGATGTTGGCTTTTCAGATTCAATTAATGAAGCAGTAAAAAAGTGTTATTCGAAAAAGGTAATTTCGGGTGTTAGTATAATGTCTGGGGGAGATTTTTTTGAAGAAGCTGTGGATATGCTTAAAGATATAAATAAAACTGAAGTTGGTGTTCACTTAACTCTTACTGGTAAAACGCATCCTTGTGCGAACAGTAATGATACAAGTACAATCTTAACAAAAGAGGGAATGTTCTTTGAGGGTTATTTTGAATTTATGAAATATTATTTTCTCAATAAAATAAATATGGATGAAATTTATTTGGAATTCCGATCTCAAATATTAAAGATAAAAAATTCAGGACTTGAAATCACTCATTTAGACAGCCATGAACATGTGCATCTGTTCCCTAAGGTTTTACACATAGTTTTAAAATTAGCTAAAGAGTTTAATATTCCGTTTGTAAGACTTCCGAATGAAAGATATATAACTTACACTTTAAAATTTACTCTCAAAGATGTGTTGCGTCATTTTGGTCTGAAGCTATTTAGTTTATATGCAAAAAAAATAATTGAAAATGGCGATGTAAAATCAAATAATATTTTTTGGGGTCATTTCCATTCAGGACGTGTGGATAAAGAAATATTATCTTTCTTCATTAAGAATGTTTTGCAAGGTGTAAATGAACTATGTATTCATCCAGCAATTAAATCAGAAAAACTAATTTTAAATTTCCCGTGGTTTAAAAAATCACATATTGAATTAGAAGCATTATTGTCTGACGATTGGAAAGAAGAATGTTTGCAAAATAATATATCAATTGTTTCTCATAGTGAGATATAATTTTAAGTATATTTAGTTTTTGAATGTTCCATTTTCAAAATAGCATATCTATATTTATTTAATCAAAAGAAATATATTTTTAATATTAAAATCTTAGTAAAATCATGTCTGATAAATTACCTGTTATATCAATAGTATGTCCCTTCTTTAACGAAGAAGACGGTGTTAGTTTATTTTTAAAAGAAACTAGCAGAGTATTGAATGAGATTCAAAAACCATTTGAAATTGTTGCTGTTAATGATGGCAGTGAAGATTCCACTCTAGAGAAATTATTTAATGCAAAAGAAGAATATCCTGAATTAAGAGTTATAAATTTGTCGCGTAATTTTGGTAAAGAAGCTGCATTAACTGCGGGTCTAGATTCTGCAAAAGGAGAAGTGATTATTCCTATTGATGCTGACTTACAAAACCCTCCAGAACTTATAAAAGAATTTATAGTACAATGGCAAAAAGGATTTGATGTTGTTCTCGCAAAAAGAAATAATCGTGCTTCGGAAAATATTACTAAAAGAATACCTGCAAAATTATTTTATAAATTTCATAACACAATATCTAATACAAAAATCCCGGAAGATGTTGGTGACTTTAGGTTAATGACTAGAAAAGTAGTAAACTCTATAAGAAAACTACCTGAAAATCAACGTTTCATGAAAGGCATATTTGCGTGGGTGGGTTTTAGAACCACAACTATAGAATACAATCATGTAAAAAGGGAAGCAGGTAAAACTAGTTTTCAAGGACGTAAATTATTGGATCTTGCAATAGATGATTTAACTAGCTTCAGTATTATTCCCCTTAGAATTTGGATATCTATTGGTAGCGTAATTGCTCTTATTTCTTTTTTCTATGGTAGTTTTATAATATTACGAACTTTGGTTTTAGGAATTGATTTACCTGGTTATGCATCAATGGTAACAATGGTTTTATTTCTTGGCGGTATTCAGCTAATTAGTATTGGAGTGTTAGGAGAATATGTTGGTCGTATTTATAAAGAAGTAAAACAACGTCCATCTTATATTATTGAAAACGAGTATTAAGTATATGCAAAAAAAAAATATCTATCGTAACTTTTTATGGTTACTCATAATTGTTGGTGAGATAATTCATTTTGTTGTACCTTTTATTCATAATCCAATTGATGCTATTTGGAGTGATCCTGGACGCTGGTGGGAATACGCAACTACAATGGGGATTGATACCTATCCAGTTGGTTTAATGGATCCTATTTTTTACCAGGCTTGGCTAAGTTTTGTTGCTAAGTTTACATTAGATATTCCAATACTTACCGGACTTTATGCTGGATTATTATCTGCAATTACTCCTTGGTTCTGGTATCGTTTTTTACGTGAACTATTGCCTAACAAGCAAGAGGCATTATTAGGATGGGCTATTCTTGCTTTGTTACCTTCTTGGATTGGTATTTACAGTTATTTTATGACTGAAACTTTATTATTAACCCTTATGGGTTTTAGTCTTTGGGCTAGTTGGCGAAGTTTGAGAAAAAAAGATTTTAATTCTTTTATTTTTGCTTGGTTTATATGGACGTTTGCCACTTTAACACGTTCTATAGTGGGACCAATTGCAGCAGTCATTATGCTTTTTGTTTGGTGGCAACAGAAGCAAAAAGTTAAAAGTATGACTTCTATAATTATTTTAACAAGTATTGTTTTAATAGGTTTATCATATAGAAGTTATGAACGCTCTGGAATGTTTATTCCATTAGGACATGCTTACCTTAATAGTACAGTTGCAAGATCTGGAAGTGATGGAATTAGAGTTTCTTATTATGGCGAAGATGATGATTTAGAAATAGTTTATATTTTTCAAAGTGCTACTGTAGATTCTCCCGTACTTATTCCTTTTTCAAATTGGACTAGTTCTAGAAGTGGAATTTATGACGCACATATTCATCTAGACAACCAGTATGAAGATTGGCAGAATCACTTACAGAAAATTGCTGATAATCACAAAATTTCATATTCTAGATTAATTTATGAAAATTTAATTTTACTACTATTTGGTCCTTCGTGGCCTGATATGAACGAGGAATTTTTCTTTGAACAAATAAATACTTGGTCGCGTTTTATGTGGTTTCCGTTGTTCGGATTAAGCTTTATATTTTTAATTCATGGAATGGTTAAGAAACAATTTAGAAATAATCTTCCCTTATTTTCAGCATTAATAGTATGGTTTATCTTACAAGGAATTTGGCTTGTTTCCGTGAATGAAGGACGTTATAGAAAACCAGTCGAAGGTATTATTATAGCTTCAGTTTTATTGGGAATATCACAAAGAGAGAAAAAGAAAGTTAAATAGAATTATTTGTTTAAAAACCTCTTAAAACTATTTTGTGGATATATGTACGAAACAATTTTGAAATTTTCCAATACCAAAAGTCAAGCGAACTGTTTTACGTCTTTCGTTTCTTCGTTTTACGTCTTTAGGTTAAAAAACTTATAACAATTTTGGTATAAATCTGTAAGGAGTTTTTTTAAAATAACTCTGATATTCTTCATCTTGCAACAAATGATCTTCTTCTTTTAAAGCTCTTACCAAATATATTACTGACCACATTAGCATACTAAAAAAAACATATACATTCATTATAGGTATTGTCATTAACCACCATGCTAGAACTTTTGAACTATATGCTGGATGTCTAATATATTTGTACAATCCTCTTGTTACTGTTCCTCTATTTGTTAAATTACTACACTTGCTTCCCAATGAAATTGTGGCACTTAAATATATTCCAAATAATAAAATTATTAAGCCAAGCATAATGTAGTTTAACATACCTGGGTTCATTAAGTTTTCATCGAATGCGTACCAAGGGAATATCATAGTAGATACGCTATTAAAGGGAGGGTAACAAGCCAAAGTAACTAACCAACTGAGTGTAGATTTATCAACTGAACGAACTGTACTTCCTAATTTTTTAGATTCTATTAAATATCCAAAAAGATAATAGCTTGTATCAATTAGAAAAGTAAGTGGTAAAATTATTTTATACCAATTAGCAATTGTAAAGTCTGAAGCTTTATAAAATTGCAGCTTAAAAAATAAATCAGAAACTACATTAAAATTATTAATTGTAAAATTTAGCATTACTGGAATGTAAAACATTTTTACAAATACAAATAGTAGTTTATTTGTATCATCCTCATTTAATATTTTTTCACTATTAACTTGATTATTTTTAAGAAAATATTTTGAATAGGATTTCGAAATTACTTCGTAAAGGATATAAAACTTGAGGTGATTTTCTTCTTTAGAAATAATAGTTTTTATCCATGTATAACATAAATATACTATCCCTAATACTGTAAGAGTTGTAACGGTTTCCTTTGCTAAAAAATTTGCATAGTAAGATGAAAAATTATAGAAAGCTAATAGAAGAAGAATTACAGTAGATTCTTGTAGTGTGGTTTTATACTTTTCAGGAAATATTGATTGGTATAGTAATGTAAATGTTGCCATCTTTTCTTCTATCTATTTCTAAAGAGTATAGTGCTATTGATTTTTTGCACTTTCACCTTCGTACCAAGCTAATACATTGAAACCTTGAAGGCTTGGGAAAAATGGTGGGGATATGTTTTTTAATCTAGTATCATAATCATAATTTCTGCCATAACCAGTTAATACGCCAGCCGCTGTAAAACTTCCAACAGCTTTTCTTTCATGTTCGATAAGCGAACCAAGAAAATTTATTTTTCCGGCGTCTGCTTTTGTTGTTGCATTTTCGGCTGTTAAACCTTCCCAGCTAGAATATATTGCGGCATGTACATTAATGTCTGTTTGGTTTGGTTGTGTATCGGCTACTTCAATAAAACCCTCTGCAACTAATCCAAGTAAATCATCGGAAGCTCCATTTCTCGGATCATCTTTATAAATAATATCATCATCCAATAATATTTTACCTTTACCATAGTCACTATCACCAGAACAAGAAATTAGTAGTTGTCCATCTAGTTCCCCTTTCAATCTAACAACATAGTTATCTGCAAAAATTACTTTGTTTGGTACTTTTGTTGCAATGTTATATGATGCAGGAGGGTCACTTTTTGAAAACTTGACCTCCATATTTGTCCCTTTAATTTCAATGTACATTGTATCAGCAGCTGGAGCACTCCAACCACTATTGTTTCCCCACAAATACCATCCACCACTTTGAGCCTCTGTTTGAATTTCATTTAAGGCATCACCTGCTCTTTTTAAATCTGCACCAAAAAATAAATTAGTTGAATCTAAGTTCGGATAGTCATTATTTTTATCACTAAAATAATCAAAGCTATGTTGACCTGAATAAACTTTATCATTAAATGTTGGGTGATCGTAAACTTGGATATCACTTTTACAATATACTGCTCCATTTACAATATCAGAACCAGTCCACCAAATATTTCCTCCCCATTCGCTAAAAGAAGCCATTTCAGTTAACCTTTGTGGCCCGTACAAAACCACAATTGTTTTTTCTCTCAAACTAGTGCTATCACCGTAGGATGCATTTGTTTTTATTCTAAATAAATTTGCATTTATAGAATCTCTTACTAATCTACTACTGACTATTCCGCCATTAAATGCAACGTTATCATAAAAAACTTTACTTGTTCCAATTAATTTAACACTATCTGGTTGTTGCCAAAAATAACTGATTACAACATTAGTTGCACTTCTAGCAATATCAAGAGCTTTCTTATCATTTATTTCTTCTACCATCTCATCTGTTGCACTTGTAGAAATATTTAGAAAATCTCTTCCAATTAGTAGAAAGATCATACTAAAACCTACTACTAAAATTAATATTATTTTTCCGTTCATATTATTATCAAATTTTTATTTTAATTAAATTACAATTAATTTTTTGCCGAATCTCCTTCGTACCAAGCAAGTACATTAAAACCTGCTAGTTTAGGGAAGCCAGGTGGAGAAATATTTTTTAGTCTTTCATCATATTCATATTTTCTACCGTACCCAGTTAATGCTCCGCCAGCAGTAAAACTTCCAACCTCCATTCTACGACCTTCAATTAGAGAACCGTAAAAATTAATAGTTCCAGCATCTGCTTTTGTTATTGCATTTTCTGCAGTTAGTCCTTTGGATTGAACATAAACTGCTGCGTGAATATCTATATCTGCTTGGTTAGGTGGAGTATCAGCAACTACCACATAATTTTGCGCTACTATTCCAAGTAAATCATCAGATGGACCATCTCTTGGATCAGCTGCATAAGTAATATCATCATCTAATAAAATTTTGCCTTTACCTTTTGAACGACTACCATTGCACGTGATTAACAGTTGACCATCTAATTGTCCTTTAAGTCTTACAACATAATTATTTGCATATATAATTCCATTGGGTACTTTTGTACCTATATTATAAGTAGCTGGAGGATCATCCTTTGTAAATTTTACATCCATACTTGAACCATTTATGTCAATAAACATAGTGTCCTTACTAGGTTGATTCCATCTAGCTCTTGTTCCATTCACGTACCACCCACTTGCTCTAGCTTTATCTCTTAAACCTGCCATTACTCCACTAGGTCTTTTTAATTCTGTATTAAAATGTAAATTATTTGGGTCAACATTAGGCTCATTAGCTAGTTTTCTAGCTGTCCAATTTCCGCCACTTCTAAAATAACTAAAGCCAGAACTTCTTGAATATACATCATTTAAGAACGTTGGATGGTCATAAACTTTTATGCTACTTCTACAATATACTTTTCCTTTAACAGTATCTGCTCCAGTCCACCAAATATTTCCAGAACTTTCACTATATGATGCCATTTCAGTTAATTTTTGAGGACCGTATAAAACAACAATAGTTTTTTTCTTTTGGTTACCAGGCTCACCATAATATGCTTTTGTAGTTATACGAAATAAATCTGGTTCAACAGGGTCTGGTTTAAGTTTACTGGTTACTCTACCACCATTAAATTGAACGCTGTCGTAAAAAGTTTTACCGTCTGCATCAATTAGTTTTATACTATCTGGTTGTTGCCAAAAATAGCTTAATACTACATCAGTTGCACTTCTTGCAATTTCAGTAGCTCTTTTATCATTTATTTCATCAGTCATCTCGTTTGTAGATTTATTCGATATATCAAAAAAACTTTTTCCAGTAACTAGAAAAATTGTACTAAAACTTACGGCTAATATTAATATTGCTTTTCCACTCATAACTTTTACCTATCTTTTTTTCAAATTTATAATTCCAACTTTTCTAGTTTTACTCAATTCTGTAAAATAGCTTTCTCCCTGGAAAGTTCCGCTACCACTATCTGGCACAGCATAAGTATAGCTAAATCCGTAAATATCTTCTATTGTTATTGTATATTCAATAACTGCAATTTGTTTTAAATCAGCTGGAGTAGATGGTAATAACGTTCCAGCAGTATCATAGTACTTGAACTTTAGTTTGGTTACTCCATAGTTAAGTTCAGATGGTGCACTTGCATTAATTTTTCGATAGAATATTTTATCTCTAGTACTGGGTGTTGAGGGGATAGAATGTCCTAGATAGTACTTTACAATATCAACTACTCCATCTCCAAAAGGATTTTGTTCACTAACTGGAACATCTGTTTTAAATGCAAAAGTTGAATCTGTAGCTTCAACAATAGGATCCTTAAAAATTTCTACTGCTTGTATTTTATTTTCACAATAGCCAATTTTATTTAAATCTAAACTAATTAAATTTGATGCTACTGTTAAATTACTTTGCAAGATGTTTTGCGTATTGTAGGAATGTTTTTTTTCAAACATAATTGTATTGAACCGGAAAAGCATTAGCAACACTAGTCCGCCAACAATTGTGGAACCTACTATTTGTAAAAGTGAATAACTACCCATTTTATTTCTTCTTTTAGTTTAAATTAAAATTTTATTATTACTATCTCAAATTTGGAGGGGTACCGCTTGATGAACTACTAGATGAACTACTAGATGAACTACCACCGCCAGATGAACTACTTGATGATGAACTTGAAGAACTTGAAGAACTACTACTAGACGAACTACTTGGAGCTACGACTATAGGTTTTGTCCCGTTTGCCATTGCTGGCCAATAACCATATATTTTTGATGCTGTAACAACATCATTAGTTGCAAAAGTTGTATCAGTATTTCTAAAGGGACTGGTAACGCTGACAGTCATTCTTTTATAAAAAGTTCTTACCATAACACTACCAGTATCAATCAAAGTACCTACTGGTAATATATAGTGTACATCTACCTTAACCTTAAAACCATCAACAGTTGTTTCATAGTTATTAAAGTCATCAAAATCATCAAACGAAGATGGACTTGTTTCACCACTTTCTGCTCCTAGACTATTAACCTCAGTTAACAATGCAATATTATTAACAGAATTCGAAGACGCTTCATCAAACCGCTTTGATGCTGCCTGAGTAATTATTGAGTTTGCAATTGATAATGCTTTAGTATTTGCTTCCGCGGAAGTTGTAATTTCATCTGTATATAATATAGATGTATTCATCCTTAAAATAATTACAGATAAAAGTAACATACCTGCTATAGCTAACATCATTTGACTTGATCCCATAACGGAATTCTCCTTTGTATATTTTTCTCTCTAATCGATTATCGGAAGTTTTATAGTTTTGTTTATCATTTTTTAGCTTAATTATCAGTAAATCTACTTATTGTGATTTAAAGCAATATCAGTGCGATTGGAGGAATTCTGCTTTTCCCTTGAAAATTTAATAAACATAAAGAAAAAGCACACATACCATTAATATGTGTTCTATATTAAGACACTAACTGCATCATTAGAATTGACCATATTATGAAAAGATTGAATGATAAAACTCTAAAAACCTTAGTGTTGGATTTTGTTTACGTACAACTTATTTATCAACTTATAAAGTTGAAGTTATTATATTTGCTTATCTATTTAAAAACAACAAGAGATTATGGACGCAATAAATATTATAGTAGCAGTAAATTTATTTGTTTCAATGAGTGCCAATATTTCAGGTGCTAAAAAAGGAATGAAGTCTAAAATGACAAGTGTTGCTGAGCGACCTAAAAATTTTCTTCAAAAAGTTCCGCCAAATATTGCAGCTTTAGTTTTAATATTAACAATTGCAGCAATTTTTAATTTGGGTGTTTTTTCTGAAGAAGTAAAAGCTGAGAACAACACACTAAGAATAGTTGGACTAATAATTTTTATAGCCTTTTCTTGGATTCAAGTATTAGCATATAAAGCCCTTGGCGATTTTTACTCTCAGGATATTGTAATATTTAAGAAACACGAATTACAAACTAAAGGATTTTACAAACTAATAAGACACCCACAATACTTAAGTCAAATACTAAGTGATATTGGAGTTGCTATAGCTCTGATGGGATATTTAGTAATTCCAATAGTTATACTAGTTGAATTGCCCTTATTTATTATGCGTGCAAAACTTGAAGATAAATTATTATTGAAACATTTAAAGGATGAGTTTGTTGAATACAAAAAGTCTTCTGGATTTATAATCCCTTTTATAGGTTAAGCTTTAATTTATATGAAAAGAAATATTTTACTTTCTTACTTTTTATTCTTAGTGTTTTCTAATTTGGTTTTTGGTTCTTCGGAGTTAAAAGTTATTATTGGAAACAAAACTACTTCAGTAAAATCAGTAGAAGTTCATGGCACAAATTATATATCTACTAAGGAATTGGCAACTGCCTTAAGTGCAAACTATTTTTATAACTCCAAACGTCAAAAATCAGAAATTAAATTTATTAATTATAAGTTAAAATTTACAGTTGGCAATCAGTTTGTAATTTTAACTTCTAGAAAAGATAACCAACATCAAATATTTCAAATTCCACTCTCTGCTCGTATTAATAATGATGATGTTTATATTCCCATACAATATATAGTTAAATATTTAAGCTATGCTTCTGGTAGTAAGTTAAACTATAATAAAGCAACAAATACTATTACTATAGATAAAGAAAAAGTTGATGCTAAAAAAATAGTTACTTGGAACAAAGAATTATATGATAGAAGTAAAGTAAAGTTTGATATTTTTTCTGCAAAAGTTGAAACAAAATATAATGGAACTTTGGTTAGACTTAGAACTAAAAATGAAATCAGAAAACCATCAAGTTCAATTAAGGGAAATGTTTTATACTTATTCTTCTCCGATGTTACAATAGATAAAAATGAAATTAAAAAAGCAAAAACATCTGGGTTAGTTAAAAACATAAAGTCTAAATATGTAAAAGGGAATTTACAAGTAGAAATTAAATTGAGGAGTGGTGTTAAATCTCATGAAGTATTTTATGATCCCGATATTGGCGAAATTCTAATTTCAATTCATAGTAAATTTCTAAAACAAAATCCAACCGAAGAAGTAACAAGTAAATGGAATTTTGAAGTTGTTGTTTTAGATGCGGGACACGGCGGAAGAGATCCGGGAGCAATTGGATTAAATAAAGTTAGAGAAAAAGATATAAATCTTAGCATAGTTAAAAAGTTAGGAAAGCTAATTGAAAAGAAATTACCAAATGTTAAAGTAGTTTATACAAGGGAGAATGATAAGTTTGTTGAACTACATAGACGTGGAGCAATAGCAAACGAAAGTCATGGTAATCTTTTTATTTCTGTCCATTGTAATTCTTTACCGAAAAAACCAAGTAAGACTAGAGGATTTGAAGTTTACTTATTAAGACCTGGAAGAACTAAAGAGGCAATTGATATTGCTGAATTTGAAAATAGTGTAATTAGTATGGAGAAAGATCCATCAAGATATAAAAAATTAAATGATGAAAACTTTATATTAGTTAGTATGGCTCACGCGGCAAATATGCGTTACTCAGAATCGTTTGCAGAAATGTTAAATACTGAATGGATAAAAAAAGTTAGTATTCCATCAAGGGGAATTAAGCAAGCTGGGTTTTATGTTTTAGTTGGGGCTTCAATGCCATCTGTTTTATTAGAAGTTGGTTTTCTTACAAATAAGGAAGATGTTGCATTACTGAAAAGTAATTCCGGACAACAAAAAATTGCTCAATCTATTTTTGATGGAATTTTTAAGTATAAAAAGTACTATGAAAACTCTATTAATAATGAGTTAGAAAATTAAAGGTTAAAAATGACAAACGCACAAAAGTGGGTAACAGTTTTTTTGGTTGTATTTATATTGTTACTTGCACTCTCTAAAATTACATAGATTTATAAATGTCATACTGTAAGATGTGATCTCTGTATTTGAGAAGACATCTTTTAAGTACAAGTTCTTCATCATAACTTTTCACCTCAATTAAGATATTCTTTAAATAGATAGTTCTTACAAATCAATATTCATAGAAACAAATTTGTTCTCTGCTTTAACAAATGTATCATTGCTCAGTTGAATTCCTTCTAGTGCTAATCTTAGTCTCAGTTCTGAATTGACGTACTTTACAAAGATGTTATCTCCCAAAGAAGAGATACCATCTTCAAACCAGTGCAACATTTTTTGCAATGTAAACTTTTCTTGCATCTATTAAAAACAGCTAAAAGTCAACAATAACTGAGGTAATTGTGATTTGTGTCAACTTTCCTTTCAACCCTTCTGCTCATCGTGTAAACAATAGAACAACTATTAAGTATGCTAAATGTTTCGTTTCTGGCTTATAGTGTAAGCATTTAATTGTAAAAACAGTTCCTCTATTATTGTGGCATTATTACTGAAATAGGTATTCCCAAACGCAAACAATTCTTTAACGGGGAAAACATTATGACAGCCAACATAATTAAAAATACAATCTTACTTTCAATCATCTCACTTTTACTACTTAGCAACTTAGTTGCTCAATCAAATTATAAAATGACAGTTGTTGAAGAAACTAACGTAGAAAATAACTCACATCAATTAAATGTTTATATCGAATCAACTGCAAAAGACTTTGAGTTAACTTCTTACCAATGTGCATTAGGTTTTAATCAAGATGTTTTTTCAGCTGATCTAAAATTTGCTTATGTAAAAGGAAGTTCTGAGTTAGTTAACGAACCTAACTTATATGTTGGTATTGATGATGTTGATGGAGAAAAAGAATTGACATTTGTTTCTTATGTTGGAAATGATGTTGTAGGTAGCAAGAAAATATTAGTTGGACAATTTATAATTGAAGATAGCGAAGAAGGTGAATTAAAATCTAATTGGAATTTTGATGGAACAATAAGCACAATAGTTACTGGTAAAGATTTTGAAAATATTACAACTATTGCTAACCATTCAAGTTCTATTAAAATTGAAGATGTTGAAATAATAGAAGATGAAGAATTAGTTGATAACTCAACACCAAGTGAGTTTGGTTTAAGTCAAAATTATCCAAACCCTTTTAACCCAACAACTAACATTAAAGTACAAATGAAAGAAGAGGGAACTGCAAGCTTAAAAGTTTTCAATTTATTAGGCGAAGAAATATTAAACGTATTTGAAGGTGAATTAACAGCTGGTGTTCACGAAATGAATATCAACGCAAGCAACCTTCCAAGTGGAATTTATATTTATCAATTAAATGTTGATAACAAATATACAGATGTTAAAAAAATGAACTTAGTAAAATAAATTAGACTGATAGTTAAACAAGAAAATTTTAAGGGCGATTGCTTTTCTTTGGCTGGCGGAGTGATTGCCCTTTCCCCTTTTAAAAATAGAGTAAAGAACAATTAAAAATCAATTAAATATATCCTTCACTTTTAATAATGAAAATGGATCTACTCTTCTATCAAACCATTGAACTCCCCAATGTAAATGTGGCCCGGTTGATCTACCAGTTGTTCCTACTTCACCAATAACATCTCCCTTTGCAATTTGTTGTCCTTCTTTTACAAAACTTTTTTTAAGATGTAGATAAACAGAACTCAACCCTTGACCATGATCTAATAAAATATAATTTCCAGCATAATAAAACTTATCTGCAGAAAGTCTCACAACTCCATCAGTCATTGCGTGAACAGAAGTTCCTCTTGGTACAGCAATATCAATTCCATTATGTGCATTTTTAGGTTTTCCATTTAGTATTCTCTGACTTCCAAATACACTTGAAATTCTGCCACCTTTAATTGGTCTAATAAAACCAGAGCTATAAAGAGCTTTTGTTTCTTCTCCAATTTTAGCTCTAGCTTGTTTGCCAATTTCTCTTTCTTTATTTATTCGTTCAATTTCTTCTTTGGGTTCGGTAACATATTTTTTTTTCATCCTATTAATTCTTTGAATTTTATATTTCCGTTCGGGTAGAATAATTTTTTTGATAAATGTTTTATCTATAAGTTGAACAATTAAATAATGTTTGCCTTTTGCATCTCTATCAAAACCAAAAACGAAGTTACCATTTTCATCAGAAGAGATTTCTTTATCATCTAATCTGATATTTTTTATTTCTTCACCTTTACCAAAAATTATATTGCCAGGTTTTATGTCTCCAAACAGTTCAACAGATTGAGGAAAGGAGATTGTTATAAAATAAAACAATAATAATAAAATGAATCTTTTTTTCATAAATGTTTACTTCCTTAAAATCTTTACTTTTGTCTGCCATTTCGAAATGTTACCCAATTAAAACATTGAGTAGGCTCTATCATAAATTCATTTGTCAGTATACCCAGTTAAAGTTTATACGTGTTTTTAACGAGGTTGGGAATGTTGTAATAATTATATTCTTACTCATAATCGTAATCTTTTCCTTACTCGCTTTTACGTAGTTGTTCTTGATTAAGTGTATGAGTAGGATTAAGATTAAGAAAAAAGAATCAAACAACCATTGACATTAAAATTGCACAAAGCCAAGCTCCATAAGTGCCAAGGGCATAACCAAGGACTGCTAGCAACACTCCAACAGTTGCTAATGATGGATGAATTGCAGCTGCCACTATTGGTGCAGACGCTGCTCCGCCTATGTTTGCTTGGCTCCCGACTGCTATAAAGAAAAATGGAGCTTTAATAATTTTCCCAACAGTTATTAATAATACTGCATGAAAAGTAATCCAAATAGAAGTAATTAATATCAAATCAAAATTTTGGAAAAAACCAAGAATGTCCATTTTCATTCCTATTGTTGCAATAAGAATGTAAAGAAAAAGAGTTCCTATTTTAGATGTACCATGTACTTCAAGTTTTCTCACTTTTGTAAAACTAAGTATAAGTCCAATTGTTGTTGCAATTACTACCATCCAAAAAAAGTTTGATGTTAAACTAAATTTTGCTAATTCGGGGAAGTTAGTTTTTATGAACGGAGCAATAATATCAGCTAAAAAATGTGATACTCCAGTAACCCCAAAACCAACAGCTAAAACTTTTATTAAATCAGTTAAGTCCGATGAGACAACATCCTTTTCTATTTTGTTTTCTATTTCCTCTCTTACAAGATCCAGGGAAGATGTATCCGCTTTTAAAAATTTATTTATCTTATCATTTATTCCAGCTCCATATAAAAGTATTGCCATCCAAATGCTATAAGTTAAAATATCAATGGCAATAATTGCAGAGAACACAGAATCAGTAACATTAAAAACTTCTTTCATTGCAGTTTGGTTTGCTCCGCCACCAATCCAACTTCCAGCAATTGTGGAAAGTCCACGCCAAGTTGCTTCCGGTCCAGTTGTTACAATCATATCTGGGAAGAAAGTTGAGACAATAAAAATAGCAATTGGTCCACCAAGTATAACTCCAGCAGTTCCAGTTAGAGTCATAATAATTGCTTTAGGACCTAACTTTAGTATTGAGGTAAAATCTATACTTATTGTTAATAGAACTAAACTTGTTGGTAGTAAAAATCTTGATGCAACAAAATAAAGTTTTGATTCCTCAACATTAATTATTCCTAACGAGTTTATAATTCCGGGAATGAAGTAACAAAGCAATAAAGCTGGCACAAACTTGTAGAGATTCTTCCAAAATTTATTTTGACTTTTAGAGGTAATAAATATGAAAGCAAGAACTAACATTAAAATTGCAAAAATTACAGCATCATTTATAATAGGGAAAACCATATATTTACTTTTTGAATTATAATTATTTTGAAAAACGAAACGATATATTTGATTAACAAATTATTAAACCTTCCACATACTACAAAGAAATAAAATTGAAACAATTTTTTGCAAATTTATCAAAGCAAGCCTCATCGCTACTTGAAAAAGCAAAGTTAACTGAGCATACTTTTATGATTATTGTTGCAATCATAATTGGAGTCCTAGCTGGGTTTGCTGCAATTGGAATACGAACACTTATAGAAACTATTTCGCATTTTAGTTTTAGTGGAGCTGGCAACTATCTAGAAAATGTTGCAAGTACGCATTGGTATTGGTTAATAATAATTCCAGCACTTGGCGGACTAATTGTTGGTCCTATAATTCACTTTTTTGCTCCTGAAGCTAAAGGACACGGAGTTCCTGAAGTTATGCAAGCCATTCTTTTAAGAGGTGGAGTAATTAGACCACGTGTAGCAATTGTAAAAGCAATTGCATCTGCAATAACAATTGGCACCGGTGGCTCTGTTGGTCGTGAAGGTCCAATAATTCAAATTGGTTCAGCTTTGGGTTCTACTGTTGGTCAGTTTTTTAGAGTTCCGAGTGGGAGGATGAAAACCCTAGTTGGTTGTGGAGCTGCTGCTGGTATTGCTGCAGCATTTAATGCACCAATTGCAGGAGCTTTATTTGCCGTTGAAATAATTCTAATGGATTTTGCTGTTGCTCAATTTTCACCAATTGTTATTTCGGCAGTTATGGCAACGGTAGTTTCACATGCTTATGAAGGAAAGTTTGCGGCTTTTATTGTTCCGACTTATCAATATGTTTCTCCGTATGAAATTGGGTTTTACTTTTTACTTGGAGCTGTTGCCGGAGTAGTGTCTTATGCCTTTATTAAAGTACTATATTATTTTGAAGAGTTCTTTGATGAAAGACTTAAATTTCCTCCTTACCTTAAACCAGTTTTTGGTGGACTTATTATTGGAGCAATTGCAATCGCTTATCCAGAAATAATGGGTGTTGGTTACGATTCAATAAACTCAGCACTTCATGGAAATGTTATTTGGTACGCTGCTTTAGGTTTAGTTTTTCTAAAAATATTTGCAACATCAATAACTCTTGGTAGTGGTGGCTCTGGAGGTATTTTTGCTCCTTCACTATTTATGGGGGCAATGCTTGGTGCTTTCTTCGGACATTTTGTTCATCTTCTTTTTCCTGAAATTACAGCTGGACCGGGAGCTTATGCCTTGGTAGCAATGGGAGGATTAGTTGCTGGCACAACACGAGCCCCGCTTACTGCAATAATTATAGTTTTTGAACTTACTAATGATTATGAAATTATTTTACCGCTGATGATTACGGTTGTAATAAGTTCAATTATTTCTTCAAAGCTTTCAAGAGAATCAATCTATACTTTAAAATTGCTTCTAAGAAATATTCATTTGAAAGAGGGAACAGAAATTAATATTATGGAATCTCTTTTTATTAAAGATGTTCTAACAAAAGAATTTACTACCATCTCTATTTCTGATAATTTTAATCAAGTAGTAAATAAAGTTATTCATGGAAGAGGCAGAAAATTTCCTGTAATTGATAAGAACAATAACTTAAAAGGAATAATTCTAACAAATACCATAAAAGACTTTCTTTTTGATAAAGAAATGCTTAAAGATTTATTAGTAGCAAGCGATTTACTTTCGCCCAATTTTGATTCTGTTACTCCAGAGGATACTTGCCAAGCTGCACTAGAGAAAATGAGAAAACATGATTATGATGGCCTATCTGTTGTTGATGCAAATAATTCTTCACAGCTAATAGGAATGGTTTGGCGGAAAGATATTCAAGATGCTTATGATCAAGCAGTAGAACGAAGAGAAATCACTTCAACTCTTGCTAGCAGTATTGTTATGAAAGATAACCAGACCAATGTACAATTTCTAGAAGGTTATTCAATATCTGAAATCAAACCGCCCATTTCTTTCATTGGAAAATCTATTAGAGAAATAAATATACGCGCTAAATATGGCGTTGATGTTTTATCGATAAAAACAAAAGAGAAATATGGTAGTAACATAAAAGCTATTCCAAGCCCAGACCATATAATTACAAAAGAGGATATACTTGTTATTGCTGGAGAAATTAAGAATATTAATTTGTTAAAAAATATTGGTTAACAATAATTTATAAAAAACTTTAAAGGTTCTTTTATGGCATCAATAAAACATTACTTAATAATTAGAACTCCTGTAGAGATTGTGTACAAAGCCCTTACACAGCAAGAAGCTCTTGCTGGTTGGTGGACACCTGAAACTTTTACAAAATCCAAAGTAGGTTCAATAATTGATTTTATTTTTGGGAAAAACTCTCATGATCAAATGAAAATTTTGGTGCTTGCTAAAAATAAAAAAGTTGAATGGGAATGTGTTCAAGGAGACCCAGAATGGGTAGGGACAAGAATTTGTTTTGATTTAGTGGGAAAAAATAATTCTACAGTTTTAAGATTTACACATAGCAAATGGAAGAAAGAAACAGATTTTTTAGCAACGTGCAATTATCATTGGGGTTATTTCTTAAGAAGTCTAAAACTTTTTTGTGAGACTGGAAAGGGAACACCTTTTGGAACAAACGAATATCAATGAACATAATAATTCTTACTAAAAATGATAGAGTAGATGAAACCACTTATTCTATTGATGATAACCGAGCAACTCATATTATTAAAATATTAAAATCTAAGGTTGGAGATGTTTTAGAAATCGGTTTGTTGAATGATTCGATTGGAAAATCAGAAGTTGTTGATTTGAATGATGGGATTGTTAAGTTAAAAATATTAGAATTGTCTAAATATACAACTCCACAATATTGCATAGATTTAATTCTCGCTCTTCCACGTCCGCAAACACTCAAGAAAGTTTTAGCTACCATAGCAACAATGGGTATTAATAATTTATATTTAATCCGTTCTGAAAAAGTTGAGAAAAGTTATTTCCATTCTCCACTATTAGAAGAAAAAAATTATTCGAAATATTTATTAGAAGGATTAAGCCAGGGCAAAAGAGTAGATTTGCCAAAAGTTACAATTCATAAAAAGTTCAAACAATTTTTTGAGAATAGTTTTTTACAAAAAAATGAAACTTCTGTTAAACTGCTAGCTCATCCAGATGAAGATATTTTTCTAAACAAAAAAATGTTGAACAATAACAATAATATTATTTTAGCAATTGGTCCTGAAGGTGGTTGGAATGATTTTGAAATAAATTTTATGGCTGAGAAAGGATTCCAAAAATTTAAGTTAAGTAAAAATATACTTAGAGTAGAAACTGCTGTTACTGCTGCACTTGCACAAGTTGAACTCTTAGATAAGTAAAAAGTAATTAGTAAATCTTATTTGGTAAAATCAAAAAAAATCAACTAACTTTTTTATAACTTATTACTGCCAAAGCATTAAACAGAACAGCAAGTATTGCAGTTACTTGAAAGTTATACGCCACATCAAAAAAACTACTTCCTTTCAATAATACTGAACGCATTACATATACGAACTGAGCTATGGGATTAGGGATGGTAAGGTATTGTGCCCATTTTGGCATACTTTCAATTGGGGTAAAAAGTCCGCTCATTAAAATAAAAATAATTACAAAAAAGAAAGTTGTAAATAATGCTTGCTGCTGAGTGTTAGAAATATTTGAGATAAATAATCCCAGCCCTAATACTGCGGTTAGATTCACAACGCTATAGGCAAAAACAATTAACAGATTTCCTATCATCGGAACATCGAATAAAAGTTTGCCTGTTATTAAACCTACCGATAATATAAATAGGCCAATTAGAAGAAAAGGTATCATCTTACCCAAGATAAATTGCCATTTTGTTATTGGCGATACATTGATTTGCTCTATCGTTCCTATCTCTTGCTCCCTAACAACATTCATTGCACTCAATAACATTATCAACATACATACTAACTCTGCTAATATTCCGGGTATCATAAAGTGTTTATAATTTAATTCCGGATTGTACCAATAGGAATTTTCTATAATAATTCTTGGAGAAGGATTCACTTTCTGAACAACTAAATGCGGTGCTGCATCTTGTCTTATTTCTTTATTGAATAATTGAATAATTGCGGAAAGGTAACCGGCTCCCAAACTTGCTTGCTGACCATTGATAGCATTGACCAATAGCTGTAACGTAGCAGATTTATCACGATGGAAATTTTTCTCAAATTCACTTGGAATAACCAATACAATATCTGCATTTCCTTCTTGCATCAGCTCATCTGATTGTTTAATGGAAGCAGGCAAATCAACTAAAATAAATCTATCTGAAGTTCTTATCTTTTCGATTAGTTGCATAGAGTAAGTAGAATGATTTTGATTTACAATTGCAATCTTCACATTCCTTACTTCATTGGTAGCAGCAAAGGAAAGCAAAATCATTTGAATGATTGGCAATACCGTTATCATCGGCAGCATTGCCTTGTTTCGGAATATCTGAATAAACTCTTTTTGTATTACATAGAATAATCTATTCATATTGGCTACTTGTAAATGACTTCAAATTTTTTCCACGCTGCAACCATTAAAACTATAAGCATAAAAACTAATACTAACGCGGGTTGATAAATAGATGACCAGCCGGCTCCTTTCAACATTATTGCTTTTTCAATAATTATAAAATATTTAGCCGGAAGAATATCGCAGAAATATTGTAAGGCTGTTGGCATACTTTCTATAGGAAAAATAAATCCGGAAAATAACATTGTTGGAAGCAGCAAAGAAAACATTGATGTCATCATTGCATTCTGCTGAGTTTCTGTACTTGTTGAGATAAGAACCCCAAGAGCCAATGATACCACTATGTATAACAGAGTTAGTACAAGCAGCAAAGGTAAACTTCCTAAAATTGGCACATCAAAAATAATGTAACCCATTGCAAAAACAACTAAAGCACTAAGGAATGAAAGTACGGTATAAGGCGTTACTTTTCCAATGATGATAAGCATTGGCTGTAAAGGTGAAACAAGAAGTAAATCCATCGTTCCCATTTCTTTTTCTTTTACAATTGTTAGCGAAGTCATCATTGCACAAGTGAGCATCAATATTAAGGCAACTACGCCGGGTACAAAAGTATATGCTCCTACCAATTTAGGATTGTAGAACATTCGAGTTTCAATTCTAATTTGATAAGGCATCCTAGCAGTTTTAGCTTTTGACATCTGAAATGAATTAATCATTCTTGTGGCATAGCTTGTTAAGGTAACGGCGTTGTTAGGTTCTGTGGCATCAGCTAAAATTTGTACTGCAGCATTTTTTTCTTTGTAAAAACTTTTTTCAAATCCGGGTGGAATAACTATGCCCAGTTTTATACTTCCGGCTTTGAACGCAGCATCAATATCTTCAATATTATCAGAAAGCTCAAAAAGTTTAAAATGACCGGAAGCTGTAATATGCTCAACCAATTCTTTGCTCAATTCATCTTTAGCTTCATCATAGACAGCCATTGATGCACCTTTAAACTCGTTGCTAACTGTATAGCCGAATATCAAGACCAATGCAATGGGCATTCCAAAAAGAATAATTAAAGTCCGCGTATCACGTAATATGTGATAGAACTCTTTTTTTACAAATGCCAAAAATATTTTATTCATTTCTATTCTGTTTTAATTTGATGTTGCTCTTACAAGTTTTACAAATACTTCATCCATCGAATCTGTAGAGAATTGTTTTTTCAATTCGCGTGGTGTATCCATTGCTTCTATTTTTCCATCTACCATTATGCTAATTCGGTTACAGTACTCGGCTTCATCCATATAGTGTGTAGTTACAAAAATTGTAGTTCCACTATTTGCCTTTTGGTAAATCATTTCCCAAAATTGTCTTCTTGTTGCCGGGTCAACGCCACCAGTTGGTTCATCCATAAAAATAATTTTAGGATCGTGAACGCCTGATATAGCAAAGGCTAATCGTTGCTTCCATCCTAAAGGTAAATCGACTACCAACTTATTTGCATTGTCTTCTAAATTTAAATTGTCAACTATTTCTTCTGATTTTTCTTTTATCTGATTTCTACTTAAGCCATATATACCAGCGTAAAACCTAATATTTTCTCTAACTGTTAAATCTTCATACAGACTAAATTTTTGACTCATATAGCCAATACTATTTTTTATCAATTCGGTTTCTTTAGACACATCAAAACCTGCAACCTTGGCACTTCCACTTGTTGGGCTACTTAACCCGATTAACATTTTTATAGCCGTAGTTTTACCTGCTCCATTAGCACCAAGAAAACCAAAAATTTCTCCTTCTTTCACATTGAAAGTAATTGCATCCACTGCTGTAAAATCTCCAAACTTCTTGGTCAGCTCTTTGGTTTCTATTGATATGTTTGTATTCATTATTCTTCTGATTTCATTAGGTCTAAAAACACATCTTCGATTGTGGCATCTATTACTTTTAGTTCGATTTCTGAATGTCCACTATTTTTTAGATACTCAAGAATTTGTTTTTCAGAAACACCATCATTTGTAGTCAAGTGCAAGTATTCTCCAAAAGGTTCTACACGTTCTGCAAATGATTGTTCTCTCATCTCATTTAACAATCGATAAAAATCATTTGAACGAACAGCAAACAATGGCTTACCATAATTGTTTTTTATATTTTCGGGTGTATCTATTTGGGGAATATTCCCATCTTGAATAAGAGCAATTCGTTCGCACAGACTGGCTTCATCCATATACGGAGTGCTTACCAAAATTGTAATTCCCTTCTCTTTTAGTCGCTTTAGCATTTCCCAAAACTCTGCTCGACTAACAGCATCAACCCCTGTGGTTGGTTCGTCTAAAAATAAAACTTTTGGTTCGTGAACTAATGCACAACAAAGAGCTAATTTTTGTTTCATTCCACCGGATAATTTTCCAGCCCTTCTTTTTTTAAATGGCTCTATCTGCACATAAATTTCTTCAATCAGATGATAATTTTCTTGAACAGTTGTACCAAAAATTGTTGCAAAGAAATCTAAATTTTCTTCAACTGATAAATCTTGATACAAAGAAAATTTGCCTGGCATATATCCAATAATATTTCGTATTTCTTTGTAATCGTTTACTGTATGAAAACCTTCCACAAAGGCTTGTCCGCCATCCGGAATAAGTAATGAAGTAAGTATTTTGAAAAGCGTAGTTTTCCCTGCTCCGTCAGGACCAATGAGACCAAAAAGTTCGCCTTTAGTCACGTCAAAATTTATAGCATCAACAGCTTTTGTACCGGCAAAAGATTTACTAATATTTTCTACACGAATTGAAGATTCCATTACTATTAGTCTATTTCTTTTTTAGTAAAATTAATTTCTGCAGGCATTCCAATTTTTATTATACCATCTTCGTTTGCAACTATTGCCTTTATTGCATAAACAAGATTTACTCTATCTTCCTTGGTTTGAATTGTTTTAGGTGTGAATTCTGCTTGGTCAGAAATCCAAGTTATAGTTCCTTCTAACTCTGTAAAATCATCTTCCCCTTTATCAATCAGAACTTGAATTTGTTGTTCCCTTTTCAATCCTTGCAATTGCACAGCGTCAACATAAAAACGTAATGTTAATGTCTCTAATTTTGCAATACGATATAGCGGCGAACCAACGCGAACCATTTCGTGAGCTTCAGCAAGTTTAGTAAGTATAGTTCCATCAACCGGACTCTTGATATATGATTTTCTAATTTTCTCGTTCACCACATCTATTTTAGCAAGTAGCGGTTCCTTCTCAGCCAATATAGCTCTGTTACTTGTGTTAGTTTGTGAACGAAGTGCTGTAATCTGTTTTTCTATTACATCAACGCTTCCATTTAAATCATCCAGCTGTTTTGTTGTTGCAGCTTTTTTTTCAACCAATCTTTTTATTCTATCTCGTTCTCTGGTAAGATTACTTTTTTTATTTTGCAAAACACTAATATCAGCAATTGTATTTCTCAATTTTTTCGGAAGCGTGCCAATGGAAGCTTGTAATTGTTTCCGCTGCAAATGTAATTGCGTTGTATCAACCAAACCAATCAGAGAACCAACACTCAACTTTTGACCTTCTTCAATATCGAAGAATAACAATCGTCCATTGGCTTCTGCACTTACCGTTGTTGCTGTTGCTTCAAAGTTGCCATAAGCATCTGATAAATCCCCATCATTACTACAAGCTACTGTAACAAGAAGTAATAAAATAAGTAAAGAAAATTTCTGCATTGCTAATTTATTTATCATTTTAATTTTCATTAAACCCGCCCCTTTCATTCCAAAAATCTATTTGTAGTTTTAGTAATACTGTTTGATGTATTAAAATATTTTGTCTTGCTTTTAATTCTGCATTAACCTGAGTAATGTAATCCGCCGAAGTTATTATTCCTTCATCAAATTGGAAAGCTAATTGTTCTAGTATTTCAGATTGTAGTTTTGCAATTTCCTTATCACTTGTTTGTTGTTTTTGCAAGCGAGCTAGTTCCGCAAAATAATTTGCTTCACGAGTTTTAAGATTAAACTCAAATGTCTCCCGAGCATTCTGCAATCTTTTTGCTTGTAATTCTAAAACTTCATTATCTAAACTGCCTTTTCCCCAATCATAAATTTTCCAGTTAAATCGTAAACCTATTATTCCAAAATTAGCTGTGTTGTTATCAAAAAAGTTAAGTGGATTTGGATAACCAATTCCGCCTTGTGCAAAAGCACTAAGCTTTGGAATGCGACTTGCATCAATCAGATCAGTATTTGCCAAGATAGCTTCTTGCTTTAGTTGAAATAATTTTTGCTCGGATCTCTGAATATTTGGAATCTGAGAAGGATCAGGGAAAGTAGGAAATTTAAGATTTGTACTTTCAGAAAGATCAACACCAAGCAATAATGACAATGTGTTCGTAGCTCCTAAAAGTTTAAAACTGATATTATCCTTTTCAGCTTTAAGCTCTAATTCTTTAACACTTATTTTAGAAACTTCGCTTTCTAATAATAGACCTTCTTCAGCTGCAGCAGTTACACTCTTTTTTCTTTCCAGTAAATCATTCAACGATATATCAAACAGCTTATTCTGCTCTCTCAAAATTGCCATATTAACAAACAACTGATTTACTCTTTCCCTCAAAGCATATTTGCTAACTTCAATATTTTGTAAATCAGCTTTGAATTGAGTTTCTTTTACATTTCTTTTTGCATTATTCAATCCGCCATCGTAAATATTATATTGTAATTCCAAATAAGATTTTGCAGAGTATAAAGGTAAATCAATTTCAAAAGGTAATGCTGCTCCCAGTTGTAAATCAATACTTGGAGTTTCCGATTGCCCTTTAGCTTCAGCCCTTAGATAAATTTCAGGTAATCTATTTCTATTAAGTTTGCTCTGCTCATTCTCGTGAATTTCTTTTAGCACTCCACTATCTTTTAATGAAGGATACCTGTTCTCCAAAAGTTCATAAGCCTTATTGAGTGAAAGACTTTTTAATGGGATTTGTCCATAACCTAACTGTGCTATGAAGAATAGAATGATTGCTATCATTTGTATTTTACTAACCATATTATTTAGTTTTTTTATTTTCCAAAATTGATTTATGATATAATTTTTTTCCTTTTTCTGTTAGAATTCCAAAGATTATTATTTCGAATGTAATATTAAATGCTTCCTTTATCGAATAACTATGATTGATAAGAAAGGTTGGATTGATAACACTTCTAATTGAAGAAAGAATTATTGTTATAATAATATCATTTGGTTTATCTACTATACACTTTTCACTTTTTCCCGTTTCTATAATATCCGACCAAACTTCTTCGATAACATTTGCTCTAAAATCATCTAACTTTTTCCAAAGGTCAGGTCTATGAGTTTGAAGATCGTACAACATTTTTTCGTTAACATCTAAAGAAAGTTTTGCAAAAAAATCTGAAAGGGCTTTTATTTTTAGAATAGCATTGTCTTGTTCGCTGACAATTTTTTTTATTTTTCTTTTAACATTATTTCGAAATATTTTTACAGCAGAATCTACTAATATATTTTTGGATGGGAAATATTTGTAAATTGTTTTTTTACTTACGTGCAAACCGGATGCAATTTCATCCATAGTCATTTTGTAGAAACCATTTTTTAGAAAGGTATCTTTTGAGAAGGAAACTATTTTTTCTTTTTCTTTCATTATTTCTCTAACAATTAGGAAACTATAATTACATATTTAGTTTCCAATATAATAGAAGGAAACTATTTTGTCAAGTATAGTTTCCAATGATTTTTTTATAAAGTTAAATAATGAAAATATGTACAAATTTGAAGAGTGTTTCAATTGAGGTTTATCTAATAATGTTTTTAGGTTAGCTTTCTTTCTCCCACTTTTTCTCCCACTTTTTCTTTCCACAAGTTTAAGCATACTTTTCTTGCAATTAATCTCTTGTAAATTGTTATCTAATCAAACTCATTTTTTTTATTGAAGTAAATTCTCCAGTTTCTATCTTATATAGATAGATGCCTGAAGTTACAGATTTACCATTTGTATCTTTTCCATCCCAAACAATTTTATGTTCACCACTAGCTCTTATTTCGTTTACAAGAGTTATAACTAGTTGACCAAGTGAATTAAAAATTTGAATGTGTACATTTTCAGTTTTGGGAACTGCAAAATTTATTACTGTATTTGGGTTAAATGGATTTGGATAATTATTGCTTAATTTAAAACTGAAACTAGATTTGTTCTGTTCAACAGAAGTTGGAGTTGATACAAGTTTAATCGTTCCAAAAAGATCGGCATCAATCCAAGAACTATCTTGTGCTTCTTCAGAAACCCAAACTGAACCAATGAAACTATCTCTTCTTTTTGGTTTTTCCAGTAAATCATCATTTTCACAATAGGCTAAAGTTAAACCCATAATGTCTCCAGTTTTTAGTTTAACTAAAGATGAATCCGGAGAATTGTGGTTGTATGTATCATCAAAAACCTTTAGAGAAAATTCCCAATAATATTTTCCACCTTTTTCTCTTAAAGCAATTTCTGGGAAGTGATTTTTATAGTCTGGATCCCATGAATCGTTCCAACTTGTTCCAGCAATGTCATTAACTACACATTCAGTTGCGTAGTCTTCTGTAATTGGTAAATCAATATTTAAGTGATATGCAAAAGCATTCTCAGCATTTGTTCCCCACTTTATTCCATGTTCACCAGTTCCATCATGCGTATGTTTACCTCCGGATTTATCTTGGTCAATAAATACTTCAATAATATCAAAAGAAGGATAACTGCTTTCGGAACTATCAGGCCAACCATCAACAAAAATATCATCAGTAACTTCAACAAGAAAATAAAGTAAGTTTGTAGTGGATGACCATACCAATTTATATTGTCCGCTAAAATCTAAGGAGTCAATTTTTTCTCCATATTTAAGCCAAACATTATCAATAGCATTCCACTTAACATTTGTCCAACAATCATCATCTATAAGAGCATTAATAGTTGGAGGTGAATTTATTCCAGAAATGAAAAGTGTATCAGATTGCTTAAGGGTAAATGCAAAAAGATTATTAAATAATAAAAACTGAATTGCTAGCAGACTAATTTTTTTAATCATAATATATTTGTTTTGTAAAATTTTCCCCTTAAAATTAAGTAATGTAAAATACACAATTTATTTAATTATCTATTTTGCTATTAAAATATTCTTAACGGAAAGGGGAGTATAACCATTGTTTTATAATATTTTTTGTTTTGTCTAATACTCTTTAGTAATAATAAAATTGTAATTCTGAAGAAAGTTTCTGTAAGCTAATTGACAATTTTTGAAAAGATTAAACACTAAATTAAATATTAAGTTTAAAGCATAGTGTAATAGGTAAACTTTTTCCCTTGTTATAACTCTATGCTCTGCTTATCTTATAATAATAAGATATAACATCTAAATTACTTTACACTATAAACTAAAACAAAAAGGAGTTGTATGAAAAACATAAACCTAGCTAAATCTTTTGTACTATTTGTATCTGTTCTATTACTTTCAGCATCATTTACATTTGCACAAGATGCAGTTACTAAAAAGGCTTGTGAAAAATCAAAAGAAGAATGTGAAACATTAAAAAAAGAATGTAAAACTTCAGCAAAAGAATGCAAAACATCTAAAAAAGAATGTAGTTCTAAAACTGCAATGCACACTTGTACAGATGCATGCAAGACTGTTGGTTGCGATGCCGTTAAAGCTGCAGAAGCAAAACTTTCAAGTAGCAAAAAATGTGGACCAGATTGTAAAGATGGTTGCACAGATGCTTGTAAACTTTCAAAAGCAGATATGAAAATGAAAGATCATAAATGTACTACTGCTTGTGCAGATGGATGTACTGCAAAAAGCTAAGTAAAAATATTTGACCAAGAAAGGCTCATAGAATATTCTATGAGCTTTTTTTTTATCTATTAGAAATATTGACATGAATAAAACTAGTTTATTAAATAAAGCTTACTGGCTTGCAATAATTACAATTGCTTATAACTTGGTGGAAGGAACTATTTCTGTCATATATGGATTGGAAGATGAAACCCTAGCGCTGTTTGGTTTTGGAGTAGATAGTTTTGTTGAAGTAATTTCCGGTGTTGGAATTTTACACATGGTTATTAGAATGAAAAATACCGAGATTGAAACTCACGATAGATTTGAAAAGACTGCTCTTACAATTACTGGTTATGTTTTTTATGTTCTAGCCATTGGATTGGTCGTTGGTTCTGCAATTAGTATTTATTTAGATATAAAACCTGAAACCACAATTGTTGGAATTATAGTTTCGCTTATTTCAATTGTTACAATGTATTTTTTGATGAATGCAAAACTTAAAGTTGGGAAAGCTCTTGATTCTGCTGCAATTATTGCAGATGCAAACTGTACTAAAACCTGTTTCTATTTATCGTTTATTCTGTTGGCAGCAAGTGCATTGTATTCTTTATTTGGAATTCAATATTTTGATAGTCTAGGCTCAATTGGAATTGCATACTTTGCTTATAGCGAAGGAAAAGAAGCATTGGAAAAAGTAAAAACCGGAAATATGTCTTGTGGTTGCGATAGCCATTGTAAAGTTTAGTATTTAATGATAACTTTACCGACATATTTTATATAGTAAAATAGTTTATTAATTAAATAAAGTCCGTCTTTCCCCAAAAGAATGGCGGACAGGCAGTTCCAAAAAAAATGGAACTATGCTGACTATCCGTCTTCGCACCAATGAAAAACATTGGGCTACGCCGGATTAAACAAAGTCCGTCTTTGTTCCAAAAAAAAAATGGAACTACGCCGAGACAAGGAGAAAAACATGAAAGCACTAAAAGTTATTTTGGTTTTATTATTTGCAGTAACATTAATAAGTTGCTCGCAACAAAAAGAAGAAGTTAAAAAAGTAGCAGAAGTTGTTGAACAAGCAACTGAAAAAGTTGAATCCGAATTAGTAAGAAAAGGTGTAATAGATGTTGAAGCTATTGACCACAACCACGATGGCAAAGTTCACGAATGTCCTATGGATTGGAATATACTTTCTGACGAAGCCGGAAGTTGCCCAAAATGTGGAATGGATTTAAAAGAATACACTATTGCAGATGCAAAAACAAATCTTACAAAATATGGTTATAAATTTAAAGAGTAGATTTATTATTATAACCCTCTAGTGTTATGTAAATTACTTAGCTACGTATCTTTCTCTTTCGACTCCGCTCAAGATGACATATGTTTCTTAATGAGCGGAGTCGAAGTATATTTAAGTTGATGTGAAAATCTGAGAGAAAACATGTTTGATATGACACCAGCTGTTTTTTAAAAAACCAGTTTCTTTTTGTTTAGTTTTTCCTGTTCTCTATTTTTTTATCTTAAATCAATTATTCCATTTACTGTGTTTCGGTGTAGTTGTTTTTACGAAGTCGGACTTTTGAAAATCTCTCGGTTCTAATTTCTTTCTTTAATTCTACTAATAAATTTTTAATCTCTTCATTTACTTTCTCAAGTTTTTTAATTATTTCATCTTGTGTCTTGATTCTCACATCTTGATACTTGATACTATTCTGTTGTTCTTGAATAGCCCTTACCAGCAAAGGAGTAATCCTTCCATAGTCAACCATCATAGGGTCTTCCTCCACATTGCTATCTGGTGAACCACTTACAACTTGAGGATATACTTTTTGAATTTCTTGTGCAATGAAACCAATTTCTTCTTTACCCGGGGCAGTTTTTCTTTCGTACTTTCTAACTTGTATTTGGCTTACTTTTTCTAAAGCTCCGGTGTAGTTTCTAATATTAGTTTTTAGTCTTCTGTCTGAAGTTGAAGTATATAAAACCCCATAAGCACCTATATTATTACCCAGTATACCACCAAGAATAATATTATCTAAATCTTTGAATAGCATTAGTCTATTGCCAGGTCCAACAGGAAATTTACCACATTTTATTGTTATTCCACTTGCGGAAGCGGATTCTGATGTATTTTCAAATAAAGATATTTCGTTATTTGAGTTTCCTTTTACGTATAAACTATTGGTATTGTTTGCAGTACCAATCCCAACATTTGCTGTAAATTTGGCATTGCCATTTACATCTAACTTACCACCAACTTTTGTGTCTGAATCAACATCCAAAATCCCAATAATTTTTGCATTATTACCGATATCTAAATTATCACCAACATCTAAGCTCTTAGTAATCATTACATCTTGAGCAACATTTAAATCATATCCAACATCTAAAATATTTCCAACATTTAAATCTTGTCCTACATTTAAATCTTGTCCTACAGTTAAATCATTTCCAACATCTATATTAGTACCAACATCAACTTTACCACTGAAATTACCATCTCCACCAACGCTTAATTTTGATTGAGGGGAAGTAGTACCAATGCCAACTTTACCAGAGTTTGCACTATAAATATTATTACCTGAAATGGTCCAGTCGTTATCACCACCACTAGTACCATCACTTGTAATGTCTCCAGTTACATGAAAATTTCCATTTATTTTAACTCGTTCATTTCCATTAGTAAAGTCTCCATAAATAAGTGGAAAAGCTGAACTATCATTTTGTATATAGAGTTTGTTATTTGTTTTATCAAAGTACCCAGCTTTGTAACCAATGAAAACATTTCCACTCTTATTATGTAAAACATTACCATACCCAGCGTGAAAACCAACAATGGTATTTTTAGAACCTTCTTGATTATTTCTGTTTGCATAAGAACCTATACCTACATTATTTATACCAGTTGTATTTTTCCAAAGTGCAGCAAATCCAACAGCTGTATTGAAATCTCCAAGTGTATTCTTACTTAGTGTTCTGTATCCATTAGTTACATTACCTCTTCCAGATTCATTTTTATTAAGAGCTTCAAATCCTATAGCTGTATTTGTATTTCCACCATCATCGGTTGTTCCACCAGCTCCGCTTCCTATGAACAAACTTGAGCCATCATACTTTGCATCACTTAGATCATTTATATTTGTTGCTCCACCATTTCCAGTATTAATTGCATTTCCATTCCAATAAAGATTGCCACCATTGTTATAAAGTTTATTTGTACTTGGTGAAACTGCTCCAGCATCTTTTAATTTTATTGACCCAGATGTAGTCTCCTCTGTAACAGTCATTAAAACTTTGCTTCCACTTTTTATTGTTACTGAATCACCAATTACTTGTGGAGAGTTTGGTGATGTTGTGCTTTGAGTAGTTTCAGTTTTTACTAGATTATCATCTTTTTCTTTTTTGTCTTGGGCAAGAAGAGAAGAAAAGATTAAAGACAAAAGTAAAAAGGTAAAAGTGAAAAGTTTTGTTTTTGTATCCACTATTATATCTCCTATGTTCATTTTATGAGATTCCGGTATTCACAAAAATGTAAAACCAGAATGACAGATTTTTAAGTTTTTGTTATTTCTTTTAAATTTATCATTTTTACTTCATTCATCGTTTCCTTTTTTTTATTTTCGTCTATTCTATTTTTTCAGATTCAACTTGTTTGTTAAATTATCATTAGTTAGCTCTAAATGTTATTCCATCTAAAGAGAAATAGCTACTGCTACCTACTATCATCTTAACATCTCCGTTTGCTAAAATATCCCAACGAGCTGCATTTGTACCAAAAGATATTGTAGAATGCACTTCGTGATATTGAGGTCTATATCCGTTTGGTAATGTGAATATTACAGTACCACTTGCTCCGGATTTAATCATTCCTCTTAAATGAACAATCCCATTGCTATCCTTAAAATATGCTGTAGGATTAAAACCAGCATTGTAGTTTGTCCAACTGTTTAGTAGTGAAGGGGCTGTCCAGTATTCTTGTCCTAATGTTCCATTTATTTCTACGTTACCGTTTATTTCCACGTCTCCGTCAAACTTCCCGGCTAAGTAAGGTGAAGTTGCAAATATTCCAACTCCAAGACTTCCAGTAGCTACGGCATAAACTCCACTAGCAAAGGTTCCGCTTGCTGTCCCGTAAACTCCTCTACCTGAGGTACTGGCTGCTTCAAAATAACCACCAAAATTTATTGAACCAGCGGGACCACTATATGATGCATATCCTCTAACTGCACTGTGAGTTGGATCAGTTGCTAGCCCATAAATAGTTGCATCAAAAACTCCATCTCCTCCAACACTTAATTCTGATGTAGGGTTAGTTGTACCAATACCAACATTACCAGAGTTAGCACTATAAATATTATTACCCGTTATTGTCCAGTCTTTATCTACTGCACTAGATGTATTAACTTGGTTGTTTCCCCAATAAAGATCACCTTGTTTGTTATAAAGTTTATCTGTACTTGACGAAACAGCTCCAGCATCTTTTAGCTTAATAGAACCAGCTGTAGTCTCTTCTGTAACAGTCATTAAAACTTTACTACCACTTTTAATTGTTACAGAGTCTCCAATTGTTTGTGGAGCGTTGGGTATTGTTACGGAGTGTTGGGTTGTATCGGTAATTGCTTTTTGGTTTGTGTTAGCTTCTTGGGCAAAAACGTTAGACGATTTGTCTCCACAAAGCTCCGCCGCAACAGGAAAAAGAAAAACGAGAAACGTTAAAAGCATGGAAGAAAGGAAAACTGGAAACCGGAACCCGGAGAAGGGAAAAACAGTTGGTTTCGCCAAAGTATAATTACACCGAGATAAAAATGAATTAAAATCGGTAAAAGATTTTATTGATTTAATTAAAGTTTTTATTTTGTTCTTCATTGTTTGCTCCTTGTCACGGCGTAGTTCCTTTTTTTTTTTTGGAACGAAGACGGACTATTCTAATCCGACGTAGCTCAATGTTTTTATGAGCGAAGACGGATGGTTATTGATGTTTGCAATATTTTTAAGTTATTATGAAATTCCCACGCAAAACAGAACGGGACAAAGTTTATACCGAAGTATTTTGTCGGGCTGGTCTTCCCAAAATGGGGACAAGTTGTTTTGCCTTTTCCAGTTTTCCAGTCTGCCTTTTTTCATTTCTCTATTTCATTAGAATTAGTTTTTTGGTCTGTACAAAATTTTTGGCTCTAAGTCTGTAAAAATAAATACCACTTGCAAGTGTGCTTGCGTTAAAGTTTACTTTGTAACTTCCGGGTTTTTGTTTTTGGTTTACTAATGTTGTTACTTCTTTGCCAAGTATGTCGTAAACTTTTAGTGTAACAAACCCCACCTTGGTTCTCCCCTTTGCCAAATGGGAGGAAGCAATTTTGGGAATGTTATAGTTTATTGTTGTGCTTGGGTTAAAGGGGTTTGGGTAGTTTTGAAATAATTTAATTTCATTTGGAATTTTTTTTTCGTTTGTATTTACATCTGTTATTACTGTTCCTATTACTTTTACATATACATCTAAGTAATCTCTTCCCAATCTGTTATCTAACCAAGAACAATAATAGCTTGTACCATCTGTGCTTATATTTACATAACCTGAGACAATATTTTTGTTCGGAATTATAAATGGTTCATTTAAAGGAACTCCATCACTATTAAATTGCCTTCCCTTTGCTCGGTATGCATAATCTCCAATAACACTAAAAATGCTATCCGTCCATACAATCATAAAGTTACCATTTTCTAAAACGGCTACTTCAGGTCTATCAACAATTGTCCCAATTCCATTACTAACTAAAATGTTATCTCCAATTGGTTCGGTGGAAGGATTAAAACGTTGGCAATAAATATCGCCATAATTATTTTTGCGTGTATCAACCCAAGCAACAATTCCTTCTCCTGAGCTATTCATATCAACACTTGGGTTAATGTTAATAGTACCATTAGCATCATTTTTATTAATTTTAAAATTACTGCCAATTGTATTTGTACTACTAAAAATTTGACCGTAAATATCCCAATTGTCATCATCTCTTCCATCTTGCCAAACAACTATTGATTTTTTTCCGTTTGTTGCAATATCAGCATTCATAAAATTTACATCGGCTGTGCTTTCTGAGTGTGGACTAAATGGAGAGTCCATCAAACTGCCATCTGAATTAAAACCTTGAATAATTACAACATACTTGTTTGTGCTTTTTACTAAGCCATTAAAAGAAATAAAAAATTCATTAGTAGGAGATATTGTTATTCGTGGTTGTTCTTCTCTTGAAGTTTCCGATTGTTCTAACCATGAAACATATCCAGGATGATTTCCCAAATCTATAATTCCACCAACTGTATTTATAGCACCAAGTCCAATTTCTGAAGTAAAAGAATTAATATTTAAAAATGATTCCTCGCCTTCATGCTCAAATGCAAGCAGTAAAATTCCATCTGAAGTGAAAGCTATGTCAGGATTGTTTTTTAAAAAGTCGCTTGTCCAAATAGCATTGCCTCTACTTTCACCTCTAAACAAATTTAATGAACCAATCTCTACCCCGTTATTGTTTAACAATCTACTTGCTATTCTTGGTTGCTCGGCTACTGGAATGGTATAATCATTATAGTCGTGCCAAGCAATTCCAATATTACCATTTGGCGAAACAGCAATTGATGTTCTTCCAACACCAGAAAGATTTTCATTAGGATTGTTAACAAGAAAATCGTCTATAATAACCTGACTGTGCAACATTGTTGTTACAAGAAAATAAAATATAATTATAGTATTACTCATAATTTTAGTTTGCTTGTTTTCCATTATAATTCTCTGATTATCATTTGATATTTTTATGAGATTCTCTAACCAACACAATAACTTGGCCGTAATCGTGTTGGGTTGGAACAGGAAAGAAGATCTCTTCATTTCACGTCTTTAGTTTTAACATCTTTACGTCTCTTCTTTTTTATCCTTCTCAGGTTCTCCAGTCTCCGGTCTGCATTTTTGTTTTTATTTCATCAACATAAGTTTTTTAGTTTCCACAAAATCTCCGGCTTGAAGTCTGTAAATATAAATTCCACTTGCAAGTTGGCTTGCGTTAAAGTTTACTTTGTAATTTCCGGGTTTTTGTTTTTGGTTTACTAAGGTTGTTACTTTACGGCCTAGCATGTCGTAAACAGTGAGCGTAACATTATTTGACACACCCCTAGCCTCTCTCGAGAGGGGAATACTATATTCTATTTTTGTGCTTGGGTTAAATGGGTTTGGGTAGTTTTGGGAGAGGGAAAAACTTTGTAATCTATTTTTGCTTTTTTTGGTTGATGTAATATTACCATTATAGAAAAAATAGATATTAGCACTTGAAGTAGATATATTAGAATAGTACTTTCCATTTTGTTTGTAATCTAGATTATATCCCACAGGTAGTGATGAATTGGAATTAACTCTTACCCAAGTTTTATTCTCCCACTTTTGATTTATTTGGGTTATTAAATTATTATCAGAATCATAGCTATAAAGATACTTCCTATAATTAGTCAACTTACTCCCATCCCATCTTTTAGTAAAAGAGGATAATTTATTATTGTTTTCATCAAAAGTATTAATAGCTTTACCAAAATATTTAATCTCTCCATCATCTCTTTCCTCATATAGACTAATTAGTATATTGTTTTGTTGGTCATAACTATATTCTTCCCTTTCGGTTGTTCTTAATAATCCTTCCTCATAAATCTCAAGTATTCTTAAAGTTAATTTAAAATCATTATTAAACTGCTTATTGTCCCGATGACTTGGTATCCAAACACTATCGAGCTTCTCAGAAAAATATGACACTCTATCTCCATTAGAGTTATACTTGCTAATAGATCTACTGCTTTCTATCCATAAACTATCTTCCCACTTTTCTCCAATTCCGGTAATATAATTTCCAACAGCATCGACTGTATTTTTATGACGAGAAAAATTTACCCATTCGTTTTTAGTTTTATTCCATTTTTGAGATTCACTTTCTATTCTTACATTGCTAGAATTATATTTTTGTAAGAATTGCGAAAAATTAAGCCATCCTTCATTTTTCCAGAACATTAATCTATTTAGTATTTGATTTCCCTTCGCGTCGTATCTATATAAACGACTTGAACCTGATGTGACTATATTATTACTAAGTTTTATGTTTAAGCTTAATGTTAAATTCCCTTTTGAATCATAATTAGTCTTCCGTCTTGAGTGTTTAACTAAGGTGTTTCCTTCCCACTCTTCTTCATTTACTTCTTTACTTTTACCATCTGGGCCATACACACTAGTGTGTCTAATATAATTTGTAAGAATCAAATTTTCATCAAAATATTCACTTAATGATAGAGTTCTATTGCTATCCGAATTATATATTGCAGTATATCTATACCTTTGTTGCCACTGAGTGCTATCCCACTCTTCAATCACATCCGATATTTTTAGTCCTATTGAATTGTACAAACTTTTTGACTTCCTTTTGTTTAACCATTCAGTATTATTAGTATCCATTTGCATTTCTAATACTGTTTCTAATTTTCCTTCTTTATTTAGCGTAAATATAAATTTTGATTTATTTCCATCATCATATATGGTAATTACACTATCAAGAACATCTTGATTGACTGACTCTGCAAATTGTTTGTAAAACTGATGTGGTAATATTTGTTCATTGAACCTTGGTTCATCATAAAAATTATCTAGCTCATTTTCTTCATCCAAATTTTCAAAACGGTAGCTATAATTATTCAATTCAAATTCTTCAAATGGTTCTATCAGTTTTTGCTCAAATTTTTGCCCGTTTACTGTTATAAACATCATCATCAATATTAAAAAAGTTAGTAAATGTATTTTATTGTGTTTCATAGTTGTTCCTCATTGTTAGTATTAAATTAATTTATAGTTTTTTCACTTTTTCTTGTCTTGGCGACTTGTCTGGCGTAGTTACTTTTACGAAGCCAGAAGTTGTAGTTTAACATAGCCGGAACGTTTACCGTCTCAACGTTTTTCGTCTACACGTTTTGTCCTATTAGTTAGCTCTAAACGTAATTCCATCTAAAGAGAAATAATTATTGTTACCTTTTTCCATCAGAACATCTCCATTTGCTAGTATATCACAACGAGCATCACTGTTAGTATTAGATATTGTAGATTGAGCCTCTCTATATTCGGGTCTATATCCTGTAGGTAAGTTAAATATTACAGTACCAGTTGCTCCATCTTTAACCATTCCTCTTAGATGAACAATTCCATTGCTATCTTTAAAATATGCTGTAGGATTAAAACCACCATCATAGTTTACCCAACTGTTTAGTAGAGTAGGAGCTATCCAGTCTTCTTGTTCTAATGTTCCATTTATTTCTACGTTGCCGTTTATTTCTACGTTGCCATCAAACTTCCCGGCAAGATGTGGAGAAGTTGCAACTATTCCAATTCCAAGACTTCCTTTTGCCTCAAACCTACCACCATAATTTTCGATAGATCCTTCCGCCAAAGCTAAACCGACAACACCAGTTCCTTTATCACCCCATGAAGTAAATTTACCACCATTATTTGTTGCTCCATCGGTAGCATCAGCAAAACCAAAAACAGCTGAAGCACTACCACCACTTGTTCTGCCCAAAACCCCAGTACCACCTGTTGATAAAAAGTATCCGCCAATATTTACAGCACTTCCATAAACTCCATAGCCACCAATTCCTCTTGCATACCCATAAACGCCACTACTACTTTGCCCATATGCGAACCCATAAACGCCGCGACTATTGTTCCCGGTCGTGTTCCCATAAACTCCATAGCTACTACCAAGGGATGTAAAACCGTAAATTACTGCAGAAGGAGTTCCCTCACTACCAACGCTCAATTTTGATAAAGGATTTGTAGTACCAATACCAACCTTATCTGTAAAAGTAGTAGTGTAAACTTGTGTTCCATTATCAGTCCACCCACCACCACTACCAAGTGCAGAACCATTAAAATTAAGTGTACCTCCAACATTATATAATTTATTTGTTGTTGTTGAAGGTGTTCCGGATTTTAATTCAATAGCTCCATAGTTACCTTCATCAGTTATACGCAGTAGGGTGTTTGAAGAGTTATCTTTAATTTTAATATCTCCCTCTTCTGCTTGTGGAGCATTGGGTGTTGTTGTGGAGAGTTGGGTTGTGTCGGGAATTGTATTTTGATTTGTGCTAGCTTCTTGAGCATAAGTAAGACTAAAGACAAAAGTAAAAAGGCAAAAGGCAAAGACTGGAAACCGGAGACCGGAAAACCGGGTAGAGCGAAGTTTGGAAAGTTTAGTTTGTGAGAAAGTAAAAGTTAGTTGTTTCATTGGGTGTTACTCCTTTTGTTATTTATAAATTATTTTTTATTAAGAGGCTAATAGATTGCAAGTAATCTGTTTTGCAAAGTGTTTTTGTAAAAACCGCAGATTACTAATCTGCGATACGAAAGGCTTGCATATTTACCACGCCAAAGGCGGGCAAGCTGTTTCTCGTCTTTCCATTCCCCGGTTCTCCGGTTTCCCATCTCCAGCCTTTTTTGTCCCAGCGACTTGTCTTGGCGTAGTTGTTTCTACGAAGCCAGAAGTTGTCTTTACGTAGCCGTAACGTTTCACGCCTTTCTTCTTTCGTTTTACATTTCCTCTCACGTCTTGATACTTGATACTCACATCTAACTTGTCTCGGCGTAGTTGTTTTTACGTAGCCGGAAAAAATAGATCTCCAATTTTTGTTAAATCGCTTTTGGGCACAAGTTCATAAGCTCCAGCACTTATTGCGTTTTCTTTTGTTAGGCTATCTTCAAATAATGTTACAACAATTATCTTTGCGTTTTTATCGAATTGTTTAATCTTTTGTGTCGCAGTTATTCCATCCATTTGTTTCATCTTCACATCCATCAAAACCCAATTGGGTAAGTGCTTTTTGTAAAGTTCAATTGCTTCTGTTCCGTCCGATGCTTCAATAGTTTCATCGAACATAAATCCGTACATACTTTTTAGCATTGCTCTTATCTTTGGGTAGTCATCAACAATTAGTAGTTTCATAATACTTTGTATTTGTTAGAGTAGAGGCATATCTTTTTTGAGATTCCCCGCAAACAGAACGGGGCGAGCCGGTCTTCCCAAAAGACGAGAAACCGGAATGACAGTTGAAAAAAAATATGGTACAATATGCAAGGTTTGGTTGTAATTGTATATAGGTAGAAGAACTCATTTTATATAGGTAAACACCCCTAGGAGAAAGCAATTAACAATGTACAAGTAACAAATAGGGGAAGACAAATAATCCAGCTTCGCTAAACTACAGCTATGCCGTGACAAGGCAAGTAACAATGAACAAATTTGTTGGGGAATGGTTTTAAAAAGAAATGTTGGTTAAATGAGTGAGTTAAAATTGGTTGATTGTAAGGTGATAGAAAGGAATAATTAAAGATTTATGAAATAAATAATAAAATGGTGAATGAACGAGTAAAAATAGTAAAGTATTTTATTCCGTTGATTTCTGCTGCCTGGATTCCCAATCGAGTTGGGGATGACATAGTTTTATTATTTTGTTCAGAGTTTACTGTCTAAAGGCGTGGCAGAATAAATCATTTGTTGTTTTTAACAATTAAACCATTTATCAGTTTAACAATTAATCATTTATTAAAGCAATTTTTTATTTCGGATTGCAAATTTTACTAAGCTGTGTGTTCCGTGCAGATTAAGTTTTTTAGAAATATTACTTCTATGGTTGTTAACAGTTTTTGAACTGACAAATAATTCTTCAGAGATTTGAATTGAAGTTTTGTCTTCGGAGATTAGTTTTAGAATCTTTCTCTCAGATTTTGTAAGCAATTTTATTGAAGGTGTTTCTGAAACTAAATTATTTAATCGGTTACCTCTTTTAATCAGATATTCGGAAATGAGTGGGCTAATGTAATAACCATTTTGCATTACAACTTTAATTCCATCAAGTATATCTGTAACTGCATTTTCTTTTAGCACAAATCCGTTTGCCCCAGTATCCATAGCCTCGTTGAACATATCTTCATCTTTATACATTGTTAAAAAAATTATTTTTGTTTCAATTTTTTCTTCTGTAAGTTTTCGTGCAATTTCCAATCCACTCATTTTTGGCATTTCAATATCAAGTGTTACAACATCAAATTTGTTAGAGACTAATTTATTGTAAGCTTCCTCTCCATCTTTTGCTTGTTCAATTTGGCAACAGTTATTTTCTTCTTCAAGCACCATTACTAATCCAGCACGCATAAGTGGGTGATCGTCTGCTACTAGTATTTTTATGTTTTGTTTCATGTAGTTTCTTAAGAATATTTATAGCTTGATATCAAATTAAATATGTTTGTTTATTTTATAAGAATCCGGTTTTTTTCAAACGGCGAAAAAAAACAGAATGACAGATTCTTCTTATAACTTAACTAGAGTTTCTGCAAAATAACTTTATAAGTATTTATTGCTGATAATAAAAACAACAACATTTTTTTCTCTTAGATATCATCTCCGAATGTTTTAATCGGAGATCTATTGTTTGTGTTGTCTGGATTCCCAATCAAAGTTTATCCCGTGTTTTTAAACGGGATTGGGGATGACAAAAATATCTTATTTCGCAGAGACAAAACTCTAAAATAGTTATTTCGCAGATTACCCTCCTAACAAAATGGCGGGCGGGCTAATCTGTATTACGAGTAATTGGAATTTCAATATTTATTTCTGTGCCATATTTAGAATGTATTCTAATTGTACCATTTAGCAAACTTACTCTTTTATTAATATTTTGGAATCCAAATCCGCCAACTTCTTTTTTATTATTAACTAAGTTTTTGTTAAATCCTTTTCCGTTATCTTTAATATTTACAATAATATTATTTTCTAATTTGGTAATTCTTACAACTACTTCAGTTGCTTCCGAATGTTTAACTACATTATTAGTTATTTCTTGAAATATTCTATAAATATGTATCTCTTCTTCTTTGTTGAACAACCCATCTATACTATCAATTTTTTCCTCAAATATTATTGCTGTTGATTCTTTTATATTTGTAATTTTTGATTTTATTGCTTTTGTTAATCCCAATCTATTTAATTGATACGGATGAAGATTATATGCAATTTGTCTTACTTCATCAATTGCTAAAGTTGCTGCATCCGAAATCTCAGAAAGTTGTTCAATTGGCGCTTCTACTTTTTTAGACTTTAATCCGAGCAATGCTCTGTTCTTTATTACTAACAAATTTTGTCCAAGGCTATCGTGTAAACCAGAAGCAATTCTCTCTCGTTCTTTTTCTTCGGATTGGAGAAGTCTTTTTGAAAAACCTTCTTCAGCTTTTCTTTCTTTTTCTAACTTTGATATTCTTCTACTAACTGTAAAGTACATTCCGAAAAGAAATATAGAAACTGCAACAACTCTAAACCACCAAGTCTTCCACCAAATTGGTTTTATTGTAAAGTTTAGAATTGCTTCTTTGCTCCAAAAATTCCATTCGTTTCTAGCTTTAACTTCAAACGAATACTCTCCGGCATCTAGGTTAGTGTATTGAGCCCAATCTCTTTTAGTCTCAACCCAATCTTTATCAATTCCAACAAGGCGATATTTGAATAATATTTTTTTTGGAGCAGATAAATTAATTCCGGTATAAATAAATTTTATATAGTTCTGATTATGATCTAATTCCTTTTCACTTTTTAATTTCTTAATAGGATATTTCTCGTTAAATATTTCTACTCCGGTAACATAAATTTTTGGTGGAGTTGAAATTACTTTGTCTTTAGAAGGATTATATTTTGAAACTCCATTCCCGGTTCCAATCCAAAAAATTCCATCTTTATCTTTAAAAGTTCCATTAAGAGTACAATTGTTTGCAACTAATCCATCATCTTTAGTTAGGGTTCTTATAAAAATTTCATCGGCATAATGTTCAATTATATTAACGCCATTAGGTGTTGAGATATACATTTTGCCATTATCATCTTCAGTTATATCATGAATTCTATTACTTGTTAAACCCATAGCAACATCAATAGTATCAATGGTATTGTCTTTCCAAATATTTACTCCGCCATTATCAGTTCCAATCCAAATTGCTCCATCTGTTTTTTGATATAGAATATTTATAATTCCATTTGAAAGTCCATCCTCCGTTGTTAAATATCTATACTCTCCATTCTTGTAAATAGTTAACCCACTTCCGTGCGAGCCATAAATAATTGAGCTGTCATTTGTAACAAGAAGCGAGTTAACATAATCATTAGCTAAGCCATCTCTTTTTCTTAGTAGCGAAACTTTTTTATCTTTTAATATATACGCACCATATCTTGTCCCAACAATAATATCTCCCGTTCTATTTTCAGCAATTGATTTTGCATTGTTAGGATTTCTCCAAATTATGTTTGGAGATTTTGTAACAATATTGTTTTTGTAATAACTCAGATGATGTAAATATGTACTTATGTAAATTTTATTATCAGATGTTTCAAAAAAATATTTAATTTCATCTCCACTCAATCCATTTTTGGTAGTTAGAGTTCGTACACTTTTACCGTCATCAATAACTACTCCATTGTCTGTTGCAAAGTAGTACATTCCACTTCTATCTTGATAGACACTACTTACAAATGTACTTGGGCTTATATATTTGTTTGTATATGTTTCAAATTTTTCAGGATAATAAATACTAACTCCACCTCCATCTGTTCCAAAATATATTGTTCCATTTTGGTCTTCAAGAATACTCATAACGGAAATATATTTAAGACCATTAAGTTCTTTGAGGTAAGCAATTCCGTTTTTATTCTCGAGTATAACTCCACTAGTTGTTGCATAATAAGTGTTGCCATTCTTACTGCAAAAAATATTATAGACATACTCGTCTAATGGCTTTCCATTATTTTTTAGTGTTGTAACTTTATCATTTCGTAATTTACTAATTCCATTTTGAGTTCCAATCAATAACGTATTGTCATTTTGTAATTTAATATCTAAAACTTTATTATCGACCAATCCATTATTAGTATCAATAATTTTAACAACATTATTTTTAATTTTTATTAGTCCGGCATTACTTGTTGCTAAATACAAAGTGTTATCATTTGTTTCTATCATTCCAGTAATTTGAATGATTTTTGGAAAGTTATATTCTTCTCCCCATCTTGATATGATTCCATTTTTATAACTGTATAACTTTCCCTTTACAGCAATTAATAAACTACCATCTTTTTGTAGTAACAATTCTGTCGTAAAGTTAGAGTTTAATCCGTCATCTGTATTTATGGTGTCTATTATTCCGTCTTTGTAAACAAGAACACCTCCACCAAAAATTGCAAAATAAATTGTGCTATCTTCTGCTTCCACAATATCAAAAATTGCAACGTGCGGCAATCCGCTTGAGGTATTGTAATTAACAAAATTATTTCCATCCCATCTACTTAATCCATCGTAAGTGCCAAACCAAATAAAACCTTTACTGTCCTGATGAATACAACTAACAGCATTATCTACCAAACCATCATCAATAGAAATTGTTTTATGAATTTTAATTTGAGCAAAGCTATACGAAGTAAATAATAGAAGTACCAAAAATATTTTAATTATTTTTTGCATTATTTTATTTAGAATAAAACTTTAGTGATGAGTGTTTATAAAGTATTTGTTAACAACTTTTTAAAATAGTAAAATTATTTTAGACAAATAATCTTTTTTAGGAATGGGAAATGTTTTACAAAAATCTGAATGTTTATTTGGAGATATAAATTTAAAAAAAGTAGAGCCAACTCATGAGTTGGCCCTACAAATTTGTAACACTTCATTTTTATGTTTTTAGCGGTTAAACTATTCGTTCACATCCAACAGATTGCCAGCAATCCGTTTTAAGATAAAAACTTTTTAAACGCAGACTAAAAGTCTGCGATACGAAAAGCATTTTTTTGTTTTGGCTTTTGACATCTTCCTTTTCTCGTCTTTCGTTTTATGTTTCTCGTTATATATCAAACTTAATGCCTTGTGCTAGCGGTAATGACTTGCCATAATTAATAGTATTAGTTTGTCTTCTCATATAAGCTTTCCAAGAGTCAGAACCAGATTCACGTCCGCCACCAGTTTCTTTTTCACCACCAAACGCTCCACCAATTTCTGCACCGGAAGTACCAATGTTTACATTCGCAATTCCGCAATCAGAACCCGAAGCTGAAAGGAACTCTTCTGCTTCTTGAACATTATCTGTAAATATTGCTGATGACAATCCTTGTACAACTCCATTATGAAGATCAATAGCTTTAGTTACACTTCCTTTATATTTGATTAAATAAAGAATTGGAGCAAAAGTTTCTTCTTGCACAATTTTGTAATGGTTCTTTGCCTCAACTATAGCTGGGCGAACGTAACATCCAGAACCGTAACCTCTTCCTTTTAGAACTTCGCCTCCATAAAGGATTTTTCCACCTTCATTTTCTGCATGAACAAGTGCGTTTGTAAAATCTGCAACAGCAGCTTTGTCAATCAATGGACCAACATGATTCTTCTCGCTTAAAGGTGTTCCAATTTTTAGAGTTTTATATGCTTTAAGTATTGATTTTTTTACGTTCTCATAAATGCTTTCGTGAATAATTAATCTTCTTGTTGATGTACATCTTTGTCCCGCAGTACCAACAGCACCAAACACAATTGCCGGAAGTGCCATTTTAAAGTTTGCTTTCGGAGTTAGAATAATTGCATTGTTTCCACCAAGTTCAAGTATAGCTTTACCAAAACGTTTTGCAATTACTTGAGCTCCGTGTCTTCCTACATAAGTAGAACCAGTAATAGAAATTAGAGGAAGTTTTTTATCATTCAACATTTTTTCGCCAATGGAAGAACCACGCCCTATAACAAGTGTGAATAAACCTTCGGGTAAATCATTTTCTTTAATAACTTCACCAATAATATTTTGAACTGCAATTGAAGTTAACGGAACTTTTGATGATGGTTTCCATAAGTTAGTATCTCCGCAAACCGTTGCTATCATTGCGTTCCAAGCCCATACTGCAACTGGAAAGTTAAAAGCAGAAATTGTTCCCACAACTCCGAGTGGATGATATTGATCGTACATTCTATGACTTGGTCTTTCTGAAACCATTGTGTTCCCATAAAGTTGACGAGACTGACCAACAGCAAAATCACAAATATCAATCATCTCTTGCACTTCGCCCAAACCTTCTTGAAGTGATTTACCCATTTCATAAGAAACCAAATTGCCAAGAGGGTCTTTGTATTTTCTTAATTTATCTCCAACTTGTCTAACGATCTCTCCTCTTTTAGGAGCAGGAATATTACGCCATTCAAGAAAAGCTTCGTGTGCTTTTTTTACAACTGCATCATAATCCTTTTTTGAAGATTGATAAACTGATGCAATAAATTTCCCATCAACTGGTGAATAAATATTAAGTTCGCCCTCAGTTGTTGTCGCGTTCCATTTAAGTCCTGTGCATGAGCCGTAATTTTTTTTCTTGATTCCAAGTTTTTTTAAGAAGTCCATTTTTTATTCCTTAATTATTTAAAAATCCAAAAACATTTTATATGAAAACATACAAACTTATATTGACTATTGATAAATATTTCTCGGATGTAAGTAGTACGTTTATTTATGAGAAAAAATTATTAGAAACTTCTGAGTAATTTGATATACAGTCAGGGTGAGCGGAGTCGAACCAGTAAGTTGATCCGTTTTCATACTTCGACTTCTCTCAGCATAAAGGGGTTGACCTAGTTAATAATTTTTAGAAAACTAAATATTCATCTAACAATTCCGAATATATAGCTAACCAAAATTAGAAAATGAAATGAAAATAATATTACTTATCACTTATGTTTTTGTACTAAATATTCAAGCACAAAACTTTAACAGATATACTGATTCTTTATTCACTTATGAGAAAGTAGTATCAGATAAAATTTATGCAACGGCATTGGCTTTGGACTCTAACTATAACGGCGAGAGTTCTACATATTTGCAAGAACTAAAGTTTGATTTGTACCAACCGAAAGATGATTCATTAGAAATTCGCCCATTGTTAATATGTGTTCACGGCGGAGCTTTTATTGAGGGGACAAAAGAGAATGAAGATATGGTTGAATTCTGCAAAGTGTTTGCACAGCGTGGATATGTAACCACAACTATTCAGTATAGAATTGGCATGAATCTTCTAAGCCCTAACAGTTCTGAGCGTGCTGTCTATCGGGGAATTCAAGATGGACGAGCTGCAGTTAGATATTTCAAAGAGAATGCTACTGAATATGGAATTGATACAAACAATATTTACATACTTGGAAGTAGTGCTGGAGCTTTTGTTGGCTTACACAATTTGTTTATGAACGAAGAAGGGGAGCGCCCTAAAAGCTCTTTCGAAATTTCGAACTCATTACAAACATCCGATAATGGGCCTGACCTTGGCTCGCTTGATGCAGTCAATCCAAATATAGATCACAATAGTCATCCCAAAGGTGTAATAGCACTTTGGGGAGCAATTAGAGATACTCTATTAATTAAGGAAACGGATGTCAGTGTTCCTTTGTTTTTGGTTCATGGAAAAGCTGATAATTCTGTTCATTTTGGAATTGGTTCTCCGTTTAATTTCTTTCTGTTCCCTAAAACTTTTGGAAGTAGTGTAATTGATAGAAGGCTACAAAATCTAGGAGTGTTCTCTGAAACATATTTTGTTGATGGGAAAAAACATGAGTTTTATGGAGTTTCCAAAGGAATGTGGAATCCTGAACCAAATTTGTATTGGGATACAATAGTTACAAAGTCATCTAATTTTATGTGGAACATTCACAAACCTATTGCTAACTTTGCTAGTGGTTACGATACGACTACAGATAGTATTGTTTTTGAAGATAGTTCCAAAGGAGCAATAAAATGGGAATGGGATTTTGGAGATGGCGATTTTAGTAATGAGCAAAACCCCACTCATCATTATTCCGAATGGAATAGATATTTAGTAAAATTAAAAATATTTAATTCAATTGATAGTTGGGATACAACTTCTGCATATATAGATTTTATTCATGTGGATGTTGAAGATGAAAAAATACTACCTTTAAATTTTGAGTTAAGTCAAAATTATCCAAATCCATTTAATCCAACAACGGTAATTAAATATCAAATTCCAAATAATAAATCACAGACAAATTTCAATGTTGCTTTAGGGAATGAAAGTTTCCGTTCCGTACAATTAATAATTTATGATCTTCTCGGAAGAGTTGTTGCAACGCTTGTGAATGAAAAAAAATCAGCAGGAAAATATAGTGTTTCATTTGATGCTTCAAACTTAAATAGTGGAGTTTATTTTTATTCATTATCTGTTGGTAATTTTAAGGAAACTAAAAAAATGATTCTCCTACGTTAGAAGATAGCTACAGTTGACAGATTCTATTTCGTTAAAATTTAGAACTTTATCAATTTGCAATTCTGATTCTTTATTAGTTATTTTACAATAACAACTTAATTTAAGGATTATCACTACTTGCTAATAACGGCTCTAAATGTTAGAGCCGTTATTATTTTAACACTATGGCAAATGGCAAACTATATATAGTTGCAACTCCCATTGGAAACTTAAAAGATATAACTCACCGAGCAATTGAAACATTAACCGAAGTTGATTTTATAGCTTGTGAAGATACTCGTGTAACTTCTAAGTTACTAAACGCTAATGATATCAACACGAAAATGCTTTCCTTCAATGCTAAAAGTGAAACTAATAAAATTGATTTTGTATTAAAAAGAATTTCTAGCGGTGAGTCTTGTGCGTTAGTTTCTGATGCCGGAACTCCAACAATTTCTGATCCAGGAGTTAGATTAGTAAACGAAGCAATAAAGAGAAATGTTGAAGTCGTTGGTATTCCAGGAGCAAATGCTGCCATACTTGCTTTAAGTATTTCAGGTTTACCAACCGATGCTTTTGTATATGAAGGTTTTCTTCCTCAAAAAAAAGGACGACAAAAAAAACTTAAAACGCTTGCCGAAGAATCTAGAACTATTGTCCTTTATGAATCAGTTTACAGAATTGAGAAATTACTAAAAGAACTGAACGAATATATGCCAAACCGATTTGTAGTTGTACATAGAGAGCTAACAAAAATGTTTGAAGAAACTTGGCGTGGTTTACCAAGTGAAATTTTAGAAGACCTTCCAGACAAAACTATTAAGGGTGAGTTTGTTGTTGTTATTGCTCCGTTGAATTGGACTTGAAATAAACTGACTCTAGTTTCCACAACTTATTCTTTTCCAACCAAAAATGTAAGCGATTGCTGAAAATAATTGATATTGAAAATAACCCAATTATAACCTACATTAAGTTTAAAATATTGTTTTATTAAATAATCAAATAGGAAAATCATTATGGGAAATATTTTAGAAGAGCTTATGAGTTCAATGGGACCTCAAATTACTGGTCAATTGGCATCTAGTCTTGGTATTGACAAAGGTATAGCTGGAGCAATTATACCACAAGTTTTACCAATGATTCTAGGTGGATTGAAAAATCAAAAAGATAACTTTGGTGGCGAAGCAAGAGTTGATCATATTTTAAACAAGTATGGTAGTGCAAGTGTGTTAGATGATATTGCTGGATTGTTTTCCAGTAAAGCTCAGGACTCTAATCCAGATCCAGCACTTGGCGGCTTATTAGGTAATGCTGGTGTTGAAGCATCAAATTTATTTGGTAAAGAATTTAATATTGGTGGCAGCACGGCTGCTAAAATTATTCCAATGCTTGCACCTATTGTTTTAGGTTACTTAACAAAATCAAGAGATAGTGGAATCGGTTCAAATAGTGGAGTTGGTTCAAGCGGTATTGCTTCTTTGCTTGATGCAGATGGTGATGGAAGTATTTTGGATGATGTAGTTGGGTTTTTAGGTAAAGGAATGGGTGGTTCAACTGGTGGATTGCTTGGTGGTTTGTTGGGCGGACTTCTTGGCGGTAAAAAATAGGTAACATTATGCAAAGTGGAATAAGAACATTCTTATTAATGATGACACTTACCGTTGTGTTTGTTATAGTTGGTGGAGTGCTTGGTGGAACAACCGGAACAGTTATAGCATTAGTATTCGCTTTTGGAATGAATTTCTATAGCTACTGGTTTAGTGATAAATCTGTTTTGAAAAGATATAAAGCAGGCGAGGTTGGTCCAGAACATCCGTTTTATCAAACAGTAGAAAAGTTAGCAAACAAAGCTAACCTACCAATGCCAAAAGTTTATATAACTCCGGAGGCAACTCCAAACGCTTTTGCAACCGGAAGAAATCCTGAACACGCTGCTGTTGCTGCTTCTCAAGGTATTCTTAAAATATTAAACCAAGATGAACTTGAGGGTGTAATGGCTCATGAATTAACTCATATTAAAAACTATGATATACTAACTAGTGCTGTGGCTTCTACATTTGCTGGCGGTCTTGCTGCTCTTGGTAGCTTTGCAAGATTTGGAGGTGGAAGAAGAGAAAATCCAATGGCTGGAATTTTAATGATGATTGCCGCTCCTTTTGCTGGGATGGTTATTAAAATGGGAATTTCTAGAGTAAGAGAATATGCTGCTGATAAAGGCGGAGCAGAGATTAGTGGAAAGCCTTTAGGGTTAGCGAGTGCTTTGGACAAACTTCAAAATGGAGTGAAGCAAGTGCCAATGCGAACAGGAAGAGAATCAGACTCGCATATGTTTATTATCAATCCCTTCTTTGGTGGAATGCAAAAATTGTTTTCTACACATCCAAAAACAGAGGAACGAATTAGAAGATTGGAAGAAATAGCTGGACAAAAATTAACTTAATTTATTAACTAACAATCCGGCTTCGTTCAAAAAACAGAGCTATGCCGTGATAAAAAGGAGTAAAATATGGCAGCAACATCAATTAATGCAGGTGCAATTAAAATAGTTGAATTGGTTGGAATTTCTAAAAAAAGTTTTGAAGATGCAGTAGCTCAAGCAGTTAAAAAAGCGTCTCAATCAATTAAAGGAATTTCTGGCGTTGAAATAATTAGCCAAAGTGCAAAAGTTTCTAATGGCAAAATTGTTTCTTACAGAGCTAATGTAAAGCTAGCATTTGCAGTAAAATAATTATTTTATAAGTAAAATATGTGAGAGTTTGCATATTTGTAAACTCTCACGCTGTTTTTTACTTAATTTCTTTCCTAAAACTTGCTTTTCTCCTAAATAATATTATTTTGTACCATTACACACTTCAATAAAAACCGAGGCAGATCCCTCTAGAATTGAAGCTCCGCTTTTTGTTTTCAATAATCTTGAAGTATTTGCGGATTCACAAAATAGAAAATCAATCTTAATAATAATCTAAAGAGCGTATTTATATATGTACGGAAATAATGGTATGTCTAATAGTCAGGGACTTTACTCATCTGAATTTGAACATGATAGTTGTGGTGTTGGATTTGTTGCAAATATTAACGGAATTAATTCGCATGAAATTGTACAAAATGGAATTGAAGTTTTAGAAAACTTAAAACATCGTGGTGCTGTTGGAGCAGATCCTAAAACCGGAGATGGTGCGGGAATTATGACACAAGTTCCTGATAAGTTTTTACGTAGAGTTTGTAAAAAAATTAAAATTGAATTACCGGCAAAAGGAAATTATGGTGTTGGATTAGTTTTTCTTCCGGTTGTTGCTGAGGATAGACATTTTATAGAAAATTTGATTGAAGGAATTGTAAATGAAGAGGAACAAATATTTTTAGGATTTAGAGATGTTCCATATAACGATTCTGAGATAGGAAAAGTTGCAATTTCTGTTATGCCGGTTTTTAAACACTTATTAGTTGCTAAAAATAAAACTACTAATAAAAAAGCATTCGAGAGAAAGCTTTTGGTTATTAGAAAAAGAATTGGCAATAAGGTAAGTCAAATAGAAATTGCACAGAAAAATTATTTTTATATCTGTAGTCTTTCTTCCAAAACCCTTATATATAAGGGTCAACTAATGCCTGAACAGTTGCGGAACTTTTTTCCTGATCTAAATGATAAGGATTATAAATCATCAATAGCATTAGTTCATTCAAGATATTCTACAAATACTTTTCCTACTTGGGCTTTGGCACATCCTTACAGATATATTGCTCACAACGGAGAAATTAATACATTAAAAGGAAATACAAACTGGTTTAATGTAAGAGAGAAACAATTCAAAAATTCTTTATTGGGAAAAGATTTAAAAAAAATAACGCCAACAATTGCACCAAGCAAAAGTGATTCAGCTGCATTTGATAATACACTAGAATTATTAATTATGGCTGGGCGTTCCTTACCGCACGCACTAATGATGATGATACCTGAAGCATACACAAATGATAAAAATATTACCGGTTACAAAAAAGATTTTTATCAATATCACTCTTGCTTAATGGAAGCTTGGGATGGACCCTCTGCAATTTGTTTTTCTGATGGAAGATATGTGGGTTCTATTTTAGATAGAAACGGACTAAGACCACTTCGTTATTGGGTTACCGACGATTCAAAAATTATTATGTCCTCAGAAGTTGGACCATTAAAAGTTGATCCTAAAAATATTGTTGAAAAAGGAAGACTTCAACCTGGGAAACTATTTTTAGTTGATACAAAACAAAAAAGAATTATTAGAGATGAAGAAATTAAGAAAGAGATATGTCAGCAGAATGATTATTCCAAGTGGGTAAAAACCAATATAAAGGAAATTGATTCTCTACCATTTCCATCTTCCAAAATAGTTAAAGCAAATTTACATGCAGAAGAACCTACTATTACAAAACAAAAAATATTTGGCTATACTTTAGAAGATATAAAATTTGTACTAAAGCCAATACTGGAAGACGGAAAAGAAGCTACAGGCTCAATGGGTGCTGATACGCCTCTTGCTGTTCTCAGTAAAAGACCTCAATTACTATTCAACTATTTTAAGCAGCTATTTGCTCAAGTTACAAATCCGCCAATAGATCCTATACGAGAAGAAATTGTTATGAGTGGACAAGTGCTTCTTGGCAAGGAGCTAAACCTACTTGAAGAAACTCCGGAACATTGTAAAAGAATAAAATTAGATAGTCCAATAATTTCTAATACAGACCTAAGTAAAATAAAATTAAATACTAATAAAGATTTTTCAACTACAACATTTTCAATTTTATTTAACAAAGATTTAGACGGAAGTTTTCAAAATAAGCTAAAAGAAATTTTTATAAAAGTTAGAGAAGAAATTAAAAGCGGGACATCAATAATTATTTTATCTGATAGAGGAGCGAATAAGGAGAATATCCCAATCCCTAGTTTATTGGCTGGCTCTGGTTTGCACCAATCATTAATAAGAAATGGAAACAGAGCAAAAGTAAGCATCATTTTAGAAACTGGAGAAGCAAGAGAAATACATCACTTTGCAACTCTAATTGGTTACGGAGTTAATGCAGTAAATCCATATTTAGTTTATGAAACAATAGGACAGCTTGTAGAAAATGGTGAACTGGAGCAACTTCACTTTAATAAGTACGTTGCAAATTATCATAAAGCTGTTAAAAAAGGTTTGTTCAAAGTTATTTCAAAAATGGGAATTTCAACTATTCAATCTTATTGTGGAGCTCAAATATTTGAAGCCATTGGATTGAATGAAGAATTTATTGAAAAATATTTTACAAAAACTTCTTCGCGTATTGGTGGAATTGGAATTAAGACTGTTGAAAAAGAAACATTTATGCGTCACGCTTTAGCTTATGAAGAAAACAAAACTGGCAGCGAAAATTTAGAGCAAGGTGGTTATTATAGTTGGAGGGCAAACGGAGAAAAACATAATTGGAATCCCGAAACTATTTCGTTGTTACAACAATCAGTAAGAGCCAGTGATTATGGGATATTTAAGAAGTACACAAAAATTGTAAACGATCCTAAAAAGAATTTCGGATCAATTAAATCTTATTTAGCTTTTAGAAAAAGTAAATCAATTCCAATAGATGAGGTTGAATCTGCTGAAGAAATTGTAAAACGTTTTGCAAGTGGAGCAATGAGCTATGGCTCAATTTCCAAAGAGGCTCACGAAACAATTGCAATTGCAATGAATGAACTCGGTGGCTTTTCAAATACTGGCGAAGGTGGGGAAGACCCAAACAGATTTGCAGTAGATGAAAACGGAAAATTAAAGCGAAGTAGAATTAAACAAATTGCTCAAGGTCGCTTTGGAGTAACAATTGAATATCTTGTAAATGCAGATCAGTTACAAATTAAAATGGCTCAAGGTGCAAAACCTGGAGAAGGTGGTCAGTTGCCGGGAGCAAAAGTTAGTGAAGAAATTGCTAAAACTAGATATACAACTCCGGGTGTTGGTTTAATTTCTCCGCCACCTCATCACGATATTTATTCAATTGAAGATTTGGCTCAACTAATCTATGACTTGAAAAAAGCAAATCCCTCAGCACAAGTAAGTGTTAAGTTAGTTTCCGAAGCTGGTGTTGGAACTATTGCTGCAGGAGTATCTAAAGGTAAAGCTGATCTAATAATAATTAGTGGAGCAGAAGGTGGGACTGGTGCATCACCGCTTACATCAATAAAAAATGCTGGTCTCCCAATGGAATTAGGCATTGCCGAAACTCAACAAGTTTTAGTAATGAACGACTTACGTAGAAGAGTAAGAATACAAGTTGATGGTCAATTAAAAACCGGAAGAGATGTTGTTGTTGGTGCGTTGTTAGGAGCTGATGAATTTGGCTTTGCAACTTCCGTGCTAATAACTATGGGTTGTATTATGTTGAGGAAGTGTCATCTAAATGCTTGCTCTGTTGGTATTGCAACTCAAGATGAAAAATTACGAGAAAATTTTAGCGGTCACGAAGATCACGTGAAAAATTACTTCCTATTTATTGCAGAAGAAGTAAGAGAAATTATGGCAAAATTAGGTGTAAGAAAATTTGACGACCTAATTGGTAGAACTGATTTGTTAGAAAAAAGAAGTGACATAAAACACTGGAAGGCTAAGCATATCAACCTAACAACAATATTGCATAGACCAGATGTTCCTGCGGAAGTTGAATTGTTTAATGCCTCAAAACAAAATCACAATCTTGAAAAATCTACCGATGTAAAACTTATTGAGTTGTGTAAAAAAGCTATCTATAAAAAAAATCCGGTACGATTTAGTAGTTTAATAAATAATTCAAATAGAGCAGTTGGTACAATGCTAAGTTCCATCATAGCAAAAAAGTATGGACTAAAAGGTTTACCATCAGATACAATACAAATTGATTTTGAAGGTTCGGCTGGACAAAGTTTTGGAGCATTTCTTTCAAAAGGAATTACTTTAAGATTAGAAGGCGATGCTAATGATTATGTTGGTAAAGGTCTTTCTGGTGGAAAAATAATTATTACTACGCAAGAAGACGATAGACTTGTTCCTGAAAAAAATATAATTGTTGGTAACGTTGTTTTATATGGAGCAATAAAAGGTGAAATGTACATCAACGGAAAAGCTGGTGAAAGATTTGCTGTTAGGAATAGCGGAGCAAAAGTAGTAGTTGAAGGAATTGGAGATCACGGATGTGAATATATGACTGGAGGAAGAGTTGTTATTCTTGGAGAAGTTGGTAGAAATTTTGCAGCCGGAATGAGTGGTGGGCTTGCTTATGTTTGGGATAAAAATAAAAGGTTCATTAAAAAACATAATAACGAGATGGTGAACTTATATACTGTAAATAGTAAAAAGCACGAACAAGAATTAAAATCATTAATTGAAAAACACTTTGAATATACTAACAGTAAAGTTGCAAAAGGGATTCTTGCAAATTGGAAAAAATCTTTAACTCAATTTGTAAAAGTATTTCCTAAAGATTACCAAAGAGTACTTAAGAAAGATAGTATTTTTGAGCAACCTCCGGTTTATGAATATGATTAGAACAGTAATTTCTTAATCATCCGTCTGTTCGCCGAGATAAATAATCTTTCTTTTTTTTCTTAAAACCAAAAACGAGATTAAGAAGAACGACTAATAAAAACTTGGAGCAAGAAAATATTACACATTGTGTCATTCCGGTTTCCAGTTTTTTTGGAATACCGGAATCTCCAAACTCAAATTGTATCAGATTCCAGTATGCAAAGAACGCAACCGGAATGACAGTTTTGAAAAGTTAGCTTTCTTGTTTTTGGTTTTTTAAAAACAAAAGCGAGTAAGAGTACGATTAAGATTAAGATTAAGAAAAGATTCATCAAAAATTGAACTAAAAGGAACAAACATTGGGTGAAGTAAAAGGATTTACAAAGTACAAAAGAAAAAACATTAAGAAAGAAAGTGTTAATAAAAGAATTACACATTGGAATGAATTTATAAAACCATTAAGTCTTGCCGAAGCAAAAGACCAAGGTGCAAGATGTATGGATTGTGGAACTCCTTTTTGTCAATTTGGTTGCCCAATTGATAATATAATTCCGGATTGGAATGACTTAGTCTATAAAGGGCAGATGGAAGAAGCTTATCATAGACTTGCACTAACAAATAACTTCCCAGAGTTTACAAGTAGAGTTTGCCCTGCTCCGTGCGAGAACTCTTGCGTACTTGAGATTAACAATCCCCCAGTTACAATAAAAAATATTGAACGGATAATTATAGATGAAGCATTTGAAAATGGTTGGGTAAAAACAAAACAATCTAAAATAAGAACTGGTAAAAAGGTTGCTATTGTTGGTTCAGGCCCGGCTGGTCTAGCTTGTGCAGATGAACTAAATAAAAAAAATCATGACGTAACTGTATTTGAAAAAAACGAAATGCCTGGTGGACTTTTAACTTTTGGTATTCCTGAGTTTAAATTAGAAAAGAAAGTTGTTCTAAGAAGAGTAAAATTATTAGAAGAAGAAGGAGTAACATTTAAAACAAATTGCGAAATTGGGAAGGACATAAAACTTTCCAAATTACTAAATGACTTTGATGCAGTTGTTCTTTCTGGTGGAGCAGAAAACCCAAGAGATTTACCAATTGAAGGAAGACAATTAGATGGTGTTCATTTTGCTATGGATTTTTTAACTCAACAAAATAGAAGATTATTGGATTACAGTTTTAGTGCTAAACCCATTTCTGCAAAAGGTAAAAATGTAATTGTTATTGGTGGAGGTGATACAGGCTCCGATTGTATTGGTACATCAAACAGACAAGGTGCAAAATCTGTTACAAGTTTGGAGCTTATGCCTCAACTTCCAAATGATAGAGACTCAAATAACCCCTGGCCGCAATGGGCTTTTGTTGATAGAGTTTCTACATCGCACGAAGAAGGTTGTGAAAAACATTTTGGTGTTCTAACTAAAAAATTCTCTGGTAAAAATGGGAAGTTAAAAAAACTTCACCTTGTTAAAGTTGAGTTTATTCAATCCGAAGACAAAACACAAAGACCAACAATGAAAGAGGTTAAAGGTTCAGGATTTACAATTGATGCTGACCTTGTTTTTTTAGCAATGGGATTTTTAGGGGCAAAGAAAAATAAATTATTGACCGAACTAAAAATTGAGTTAGACGAAAGAGGAAACGTGAAAACTGATGGTAAAAAAATGACAAACATTCCCGGACTGTTTGCTGCTGGAGATATGAGACGTGGTCAATCATTAGTTGTTTGGGCAATTAACGAAGGTAGAAAAGCTGCAGAAAGTGTAAATAAATATATTTCTGTAAAACCGATTATTAACCCGACGGTAATTAATTGAAACAAATATGTCATTCCGGTTCTCGCAGTTTCTTATGCGGGATACCGGAATCTCCAACAATAGCAAGAGATTCCGGTCTTGCATAGAACACAAACCGGAATGACAGCATACTTAATCTGAGATAATAAATATCGTTCTATTACCGCATGTTTAATAGTTGACAATAACTATTTCAAGACAATCATCTTTTTTGTTTCGGTAAATTTGCCTGCTGCTAATTTGTAATAATACACACCGCTAGAAAGTGAAGACGCATTAAAAATCACTTCATACTTGCCTGCTGATTTATTCTCATTTACAAGTGTTGCAACTTCTCGTCCGAGAAGATTATAAATTATTAATTGTACGGAACGAATATTTTCGTTCCCTAAAACAACATTTGAATTTATTTGCGATTTATTATTTGGAATTTGATATTTGATTGTAGTTTCTGGATTAAACGGATTTGGATAATTTTGATATAAGGCATATTCTGAGGGAATATCTGAAATTATTTTTACATCAGTACTTGTATCAAAAACAAAACTAAACTTATCAATATTAAATGGATTTGCTAAAACCATACTTAATCTGAGAACTTGCTCGCCCTTATCTAAAAATATTTTCCCTTTAACTTCTGTTGTTGTTTGCCAACTACTTGTGGATGCAACCTCAATAATACCTGAAGTACTATTTAAAGTGTTAAATTGTATTTGTCCTCCTCCATTAAGAGAAGCTGTATGAGCAGTAATATCATAGTCTCCGGCTTGTTCAACATCAATAGTATATTCAACCCACTCACCAGTTTTAACATAAGCAATCTGAAAACCACCAGAGGTTAGAGCTTCTAAATCAACACCATCTGCCGGACGATAACCATTAGGAATATTTTCACTTTCTGAATCGTGATAAGTTAAACCTTCTCCACCAATATCAAAATCTTCTGCTTCAATTGTTCCAGGTATTGTAAAAGGCTTACCTAAATATGAAGACCTTTCATTGGGTTTTATAAATATTTTTATTGGATATGAATAGTAACTAACCGAATCATTAATCTCGGAAATTACTCTATAGTAATAATCGTTGCCGGCACTAATGGTTGTATCCTTGTAAGTTGTCGTACTCACATCAAGTTCAGCGTGTTCAATGAAAGAACTATTATTTATTTTTCTCTGAATAATTGTTTTTGAGTTTTCAGTTGTGCGATTTTGCCAATTTATAGTTACTGATGTTTCCGAATTTAATGTAGAGCTTAAAGAGGTTGGTCCTCCCGAATTTGTATGAATAAGAATATCTTTTACCTCTGGCCAAGTTCTATCTTCTCTTTTATAAACTCTAAACTGCCCTCCATCATCCCAAACTTGAAAGGGAATATTATTTGCTTGGGCTTCTTGAACGTAGGTTGAGTAGAACATCATTCTAGAATTGTAATCACATTTATGTACAGCTCCGAACTCACTAATTATTACGGGTACATTATTTGTTGTTGACCAATTTGCAGCAGCTAAAAATTTAGATTTAATTTCATTTCTATCCGAAGATGTTCCCCAAGTTCCATTCCCTAGTCCGCCAAAGTTCCAAGGATCGTACGAATGAAAATATGCAATTATAAAATTGTCATTAGGAATTTTAGCAGCAATCATTCTCTCTAAACTAGACCATTCATTGCCAGAGTAAATTACAATTCTTGTTGGATTAGTTTTTCTAATTATGGAAAGTGTACGTTCGTTTAAGTCATCCACTTGTCCAACAGTTAAACCTTTTGGTTCGTTTATTATTTCAAATAATAATTTCTCTGATTTATCTTTAAACCTTTCAGAAATTTGAACCCAAATACTATCAAACCTTGCTTTGTTTGCTTCGCTATAATTTACCTTAATCCATTCTTCGTGATGTGCATTTAGAATTATGTATAAATCACGAGACAAACCCCAATCAACAATCTCTTCAACTCTGTTCATCCAAGCTTCAGTTACATTGTAAGGAGCAGTTGCTGCTGTATGTTCATCCCATCTTACTGGTATTCTTACACAAGTGAAGCCAGCATTTTTGTAATCATCAAAATAGTATTCTTGTGCTGGACCATTATTCCATCCACTTTCGTTTGGTGGCTCAAGAGTGTTGCCAAGGTTTATTCCTTTAGTAATATTTTGCACAGCTTCTTGCGGAGTTAGTTGTCCAAATGTTATTTGATAGCTTGATGCTAAAAAAACTATAATAAATATTTTGCAAAAAATGTTTTTCATAATATTATTCCAAAAAAATCAAATTAAAAATATACAAGAGTAAATATATTTATAAAATTAGTCTAAATATTGTTTAATAGAACATTGGAAATTGTTTGTTGAGTGTTGGAAATTGGATATTTTCTTTACGTCCTCTTGTCTCGACGTAGTTGTTTCTACGAAACCAGAAGTTCGCATTTTGAACAGCTTGTCCGCCATTTTTTTAGGCGGAAAGACGGAGCATAAATAAAAATATAAATCTATCTAACTCTGAGCTTGCAAATTTGCAAAAACTTTAAAGGTTGAATAATCAATGATGAATATCCAATAATAATAATCAAATAAAAACCTTAATAATTAATTACAAATAGAATTGAATATTGGAAATTGTTTATTGAGTGTTGAATATTTTCTTCATGTCTCGGCGTAGTTCGTATTTTGAACGAAGACGGATACGTCTTTCGTTTCCACCATTCTCGTCTCACGGTCTAAATAATTCCTTCTCTTATAGACTTAGCAATTAGCTCCGCAGTATTTTTACAACCCGACTTTTTAAGAATATTTTTCTTGTGATAATTAACTGTGTGCTGAGAAACAAATAAAATATTAGCAATCTCTTTGGAGACATATCCTTCAGAAATATTTTTTATAATTTCTATTTCTTTTCTGCTGAAAATATTCTCTTTATGTTTTTTGTTATAGCTATAACTACCATCTTTTTCTGTTGCAAAGTACGATTCTTTTTCTTGACTGATAAATGAAATATTATGATTATACGGTATATCAAGAAAAGTTACATCGGAGTGTACAATAATTGTTCTTTCTATTTTTCCATCCGTGGAAACACTTATTGCTCTAGCTTGGTGTAGAAGTGTTTTGTCTTTTCCATTTACATCTTTTATTCTAATAAGATAAACCATCTTGTAAAATGGAATATCTTCCTTTGGAATTTTATTGAACAAAAATTCTCCGGCCATATTTTCTTTTTCATGGAATTTAATCAAATCGTTAGGATGTACTAAATTAAAAAAAGTATTGAGGCTAAATTCTTTTTCATCAAGACCTAAAATTGTTTTAACACCAGGAGAAACAAATTCGAAAGAGAGATTAGTAAAATTTAAAACCATATAATAATATTTGCCAACAGCAAAAGCAGAAGCAATTTGGTTTATAATTTCTAACTGAAGTTTATCTTTAATTGGGTGTCCAATAATATTTATGGATTTCCATACTTCTAATATCTTATTTATATTTTCGTTTTTGCTGTTCATAAGTTCTAAAAATAAAGTTTAAACTAAAATATTGAATAATGTATAAAAAGACTAATTAAATAATATGAATGTCCGTTTATGTACCTAAAATAGATTTATGTGTGATAATTATTAGCAATTTACAACAAGTAGTATTTTTTACACAGACAGGAATGTCTGTGGTACGATGTATCGTAGACATTCCTGTCTGCGCTGTAAATATTTACAGCCAATTTTTAGATTAGGTATATAAACGGATACTCATTTTAAATAATAGGTGACAATAAAAAAATAACTTTATTTCATAAATTGGAATTAATCAATTTCAATAGTGGTTAATTTATATATAAGCTTTTTAGATTGCCTTGAGCCTTTTGTCTTAATTTTAGTTATATTTTATAAAATTGTATTTTTGCAAAAACTACTACTTTTAGTTATATCTTTTCCAAGTAATATTCTATATATTATTTTAATAAAAGATATACTATCCTAAAGCGTTAAGTCTTTAGACTTTATTTTTAAAATACTTTACCACAAATAAATAGGAAAAATAATGAAACCTACAAAACTAATATACACTTTTGTCTTTACCTTTATACTTTTAACATCTTTCGTTTTTCTTTTTACGGCTAACGTTCAAGCCCAAGAAGCAAAACAAACAAAAAATAAAGTTGAAACAGAAGAAAAATCAAGTACAGTTCAACCAAACAATCCGCAAGCAATAACAGATAAAATAGAATTTAAGAACGAAACTACTAACTCTATACTTACAATTACAGATGAAGGAAGTAATGCTGGTTCAATTTTAATTCCTCAAGGCTCTGCTTTAGCCGACCCAAACGACGATGATAAGTTGTACAATGTTAGCGGTAATTTACACTGGAACGGAAGCCAACTGGGAACTAACAGTAGTAGTGCTGGTTGGACTGATACTGGTGCTAAAATTCATACTACAACTTCATCAAACAAGGTGGGAATTGGTACTACAAACCCTAATTCACTTTTGAGTGTTGGTGGGGATGGATCTGGTACTGCAACTATTTCATGTGTGAATAATGGGATTAATCAACAAGGAATTTTTGCAAAGTCAACAGGTTATTCTAGTTATGGAGTTTTTGGTAAAGCAACTGGTGATGAGAGCTACGGAATTTATGGTGAAGCAACTGCTGACGGTAGCATTGGAGTTTCTGGAAGTGCAACCGCCACTGGAGCAGTACCAAATTGGGGCGGACAATTTCACGCATCTGGAGACCTGGGAGTTGGTGTTTCTGGATCGGCAACAGCAACTGGAAGTGTACAAAACTATGGTGGATATTTTCGGGCGTCTGGTAATTCGGGACGTGGTGTTTATGGAGAAGCAACTGGGTCTACTGGTTATGGTATTTATGGTAAAGCAACTACGGGTAGAGGTGTTTATGGTCAAGCAACTACTGGTTATGGTGTTTTTGGTTCAGCCAATGGAATTGGAGGAAATGGAGTAATTACAGAGGCACACGGAGAAGATGGTAGAGCAATTGCTGCTTATGCTTCCGGGTTAAATGGTTGGGCTGGTTGGTTTAGTGGACGAGTATATGTAAGTGGTACTTTCTCAAATCCATCAGATAAAAGGTTTAAGAAAAACATAACTCCGTTAAAAAGTGTGTTAAAGTCTTTAGATAAAATAGAAGGCTATACATACAACTGGAAAGTAGAAGACTACCCAGAAAGAAAATTTAACAACGACAAGTTACAAGTAGGAGTAATAGCACAAGACCTAGAAAAAGTTTACCCAAACTTAGTAACAACAGATAGAGATGGTTACAAGAGTGTGGACTACATTAAGCTTTCAGTAATAACTATGCAAGCGGTTAAAGAGTTGAATGAGAAACTAAAGAATCAAGAATTAAGTGTTGAGTATCAAGATAAGAGATTAAAAGAATTAGAAAAGCAAAACTTAGAGTATAGAAATGAAAATGCAAGTTTAGAAAATAGACTAAGTAAAATAGAAAGTCTTTTTAACGAGAAAAAATTTACAAGTGTAAGCAAGTAAATAACCGAACCCCTCCCAACCTCCCCTTTCCCAAAGTGGAGGAGTTTTAGCTCCCTCCATTTTCCAAAGGGAGGGTTGGGCTTGCCCGCAAGTTTTTAGGCGTGGGAGGGTTCGAAAGTTAAACCAAACAAAACTAACTTCTTCTCAAATTCTAAGAAATTTTCTTCTACAATTAAATATATTTTCTTACCTTATACAGTATAAGTTAAAATTTTTATACAAGAAAACTTAAGAATTATAAGGAGAAGAAAATGGGTAATTCAGTGTTTCATATTAACCTACCAAAGAACGAACCAATCAAAAGTTATGCTCCCGGTTCACCAGAAAAAGCTGCTCTTAAAAAAAGAGTTAAAGAACTAAAAAGTAGAGTGTTAGAAATTCCATTAATTATTGGTGGCAAAGAAATCAAAACTGGAAATATGGCAGATTGTATAATTCCTCACGATCATAAAACTGTTATTGGCAGATACCACAAAGCTGGAAAAAAAGAAGTTGAAATGGCAATTGATGCAGCACTTAAAGCCAGAGACGCCTGGGCTAATATGGAGTGGGTTGAAAGAGCAGCAATTTTTTTAAAGGCTGGCGATTTACTTGCTTCACCTTATTGGAGAAATACATTAAACGCAGCAACAATGTTGGCACAAAGTAAAAATGCTTTCCAAGCAGAAATTGACGCTGCTTGTGAGTTAATAGACTTCTTTAAATTTAATGCATATTATGCACAAGAAATTTACAAAGAGCAACCACCTCACTCACCCGATGGACAATGGAACAAGTTAGAATACCGTCCACTAGAAGGGTTTGTGTTTGCAGTTGCTCCTTTTAATTTTACATCAATTGCTGGCAACCTTCCTTCCGCTCCGGCGTTAATGGGTAATGTAGTTTTAATGAAGCCAGCTTCTAGTGCAGTTTATTCTGGCTACTGGTTAATGAAATTATTTGAAGCTGCTGGCTTTCCTCCGGGAGTAATAAATTTTGTTCCGGGTTCAGGAAGTCAAGTTGGTAATCCAGTTATGAACTCACCACACTTTGCGGGAATTCATTTTACGGGAAGCACTCCAGTATTCCAAAGTATGTGGAAGATGGTTGGAGAAAATATTGCAAACTATAAATCGTACCCAAGAATAGTTGGCGAAACTGGAGGTAAGGATTTTATATTTGTTCATAAAAGTGCAGATGCAAAAGAAGTGGGAACGGCTATGATTAGAGGTGCGTTTGAGTATCAAGGGCAAAAATGTTCAGCTGCTTCGCGTGCTTATGTACCTTCTTCAATGTGGAAGAAATTAGAAAAGTTTTTGGTTGCAGAAATGAAAACAATGAAGATGGGCGACCCAGAAGATTTTACAAACTTCACTAATGCGGTTATTGATAAAAATGCGTTCAATACAATTACAGGTTACATCAACTTTGCAAAAAAATCTAAAAAAGCCAAAATTATTTCTGGCGGAAATTTTGATGACTCGAAAGGTTACTTTATTGAACCAACTGTTATTGTTACTACCGATCCTAAATTTAAAACTATGGAAGAAGAAATTTTTGGTCCGGTTCTTACAATTTATGTTTACCCAACTGCAAAGTACAAAGAGACTTTACATATATGTGATGAAACTTCCGACTATGCTTTGACTGGAGCAATTTTTGCAAAGGATAGAGAAGCAGTAATTTTGGCAAATAAAATTTTAGTTAATGCAGCAGGTAACTTTTACATAAATGATAAACCAACCGGAGCAGTTGTTGGTCAGCAACCGTTTGGAGGAGCAAGAGCAAGTGGAACTAACGACAAAGCTGGAAGTTACCTAAACTTAATTCGTTGGACTTCACCACGCACAATAAAAGAAAACTTCATTCCACCGAGTGATTATAGATATCCGTTTTTGGAAGAAGAATAAAAATTATCTAATATGTTTTTTATTAACAGCCTATTTTTATAGGCTGTTTTTTTATCTACAGAGGAGAATTGCCTAATGAAGGTATTGTAATTGGCGCAGTAACTGTAACTGAAATGAAAAAGAAATTACGTGAAAAATAATTATGAACTATTAAGCTAATGATTAGATGTTAAGTAATAAAAAAGTTCTACTCTTAGATATGAACAGCACGTTTATGTTTGGTGAAGATAGATTTGACGAGTCGGAAGATTTTTCTATTCATTACCATAAACTTGGTGGGAAACTTCAAGCGAGTGAAGTCAATAAAATAATTCGTTCGGCATTTGATTACATAGATGTTAGATATCCGGACGAACAATACCGAAACAATTTCCCTTCGGTAAAAACTGCTATGCAAGAAACATCTACCAATAGTCTCTCTAAAAAAGAAATGGAAACTCTTATTGATACTTTTGCTTTCCACGAACTTGGACATATTCCGAATGAATATTTAGTTGCGTTGCAAAATTTACACAAGCGATTTACACTAGCAGCTGTTATTGATATCTGGTCTCCCAAAAAATTATGGGTTGAGTTATTTGAGGAGTTAGGAATAATGTCTTTGTTCAATGTAATTTCATTTTCGTCAGATCACGGAATGGTTAAACCTTCACCCAAACCATTTGAATTAGTGATGGGACAATTAGAAATCTCTAGTGAGAACGCTCTTATGATTGGTGATTCTGCAAGAAGAGATTTAGGTGGAGCTAATACTGCAAATATTGATTGTGTTTTAGTTGGAGGTGCGAGTTCACCTAAAGCGATTTGCGAATATAAAAATCTCTTAGAGTTTTGTGATGTTATTGGAGTATGAATATCTAGAATTAGAAACTATTAGAACTTCTGCAAAATAAGATTTCTTTGTCATTCCCAACTTGATTGGGAATCCAGACAACACAAAAAATGGATCTCCGATTAAAACATTCGGAGATGACAACTGTGAGCAAATAATTATCTTTTTTTATATTTGGGTCATTGACATTTTTGCAATTTATTTTGCAAAAACTCTATTGTCTTGATTTGAAAAATTATTAAGCTAAAATTTCATTAATTGCTTCTGCAACATTTTCAACAGTTAAAATGTTAATTGTTTTCTTGCCTTTTAGTGCTTTCATATTATTTTGTGGAATTGCAATATTTTCAAAGCCAAGTTTTGTTGCTTCTTGAATTCTTTTTTCGACGTGTCCAACACTTCTAATCTCACCACCAAGTCCAACTTCGCCAAGTACAACAATATTATTTTTTGCAGGTTTGTTACTTAAGCTAGATGCAACTGCAACACAAACTGCAAGGTCTATTGCAGGCTCGTCAATTTTCAATCCACCAGCAATATTAAGAAAAACATTATGTGTGGAGAGTCTCATTCCTGCTCGCTTTTCTAAAACAGCAAGTAGAATGGAAAGTCTTCTATAATCAAAACCAGTTGTAACTCTTTGTGGATTTCCAAAATTTGTTGGAGTTACCAAAGCCTGCACTTCTAATAAAACGGGTCGCGAGCCTTCTATACTTGCGGTTACTACTGCTCCAGTTACATTTTTGTTTCTTTCACCTAAAAATATTTGACTCGGATTTTTAACTTCAGTCAATCCATCTTCGTGCATTTCAAAAATGCCAATTTCGTTTGTGTTGCCAAACCTATTTTTTTGAGCTCGTAAAATTCGGTAGGCATAGTTTCTTTCTCCCTCAAACTGAAGAACCGTATCAACAATATGCTCAAGCACTTTTGGTCCGGCAATAAACCCTTCTTTGGTTACGTGCCCAACAATTAAAACAGAAAAGTTTAATGTTTTTGCAAGTAACATTAAGTAAGAAGTACACTCTCTAATTTGTGTAACAGTTCCGGGAGCATTTTCAAACTCTGGTTTGTGCATAGTTTGAATTGAATCTATAATTACAATGTCAGGTTTGATTTTATCAATTGCAGATGTAATTATATCCAAGTCTGTTTCGGAAAGGAGAAAAATATTTTCTTCATTTATTTTTAATCTTTGAGCTCGCAAGTTTATTTGCTTTACCGATTCTTCTCCGGTTACATAAAGAACAGTTGCCTTTGTGGCTCCGGCAGCTTGCATTACAAGTGTTGATTTCCCAATTCCAGGATCGCCACCAATTAGAACAACTGAGCCAACAATTAAACCTCCACCAAGAACTCTGTCAAACTCTTTGATGCCAAGTTCAATTCTAATATCATCTTCAACATTTACTTCGGAAAGTTTGAAGATATTTTTATCATCTACTTTCTGAGTTTTTTTCTTTTTCTTAGCTTCAACAAATTCTTCTGAGAAAGTATTCCACTCACTACAATGCGGACACTTACCCAGCCAAGTAAGGGATTCGAAACTACAGTTTGCACAGATGAATTTTATTTTACTTTTTGCCATATAAAAATTAGATAGGTGAAAGGTTTTATTAAAGGTCCAATCTTTTCTTAAGTCTTATTGTTTATTAATACATAAGTATACAAAAACAGATTTATATCTCAGATATTAAAGTTGTCATATTGAAGGAGTTTGTCTTTGAACGACTGAAATATCTCGAACAATAATGGTTATGAGATTCTTCATTTCAACAAAAGACGTCTTCATTCAGAATGACATATTAAAATATATAATGATAATATTTTTCCAAAAACCAGTTCACTTTTAGTATAGAACATTTGATTGTGCGTAAATAGAGAAATGAATTATTAAAGATTGCATCTTTGTACCTAAAATCATTTCATCAAATTATTGTTTTAATTAAAAAATACTATTCAATATACTTTTCACAGTTTTCTTCGTAGCTTTTTTTGCCTCTTCCTTGGCTACATCTTTAGCTGTTTCCTTAGCACCTTCTTTTACTCCTTCAACAGCAGCATCTTTTGTTTCTTCTAATAGTTCTTCGGTAAAATTTTCATCTGATTCATTCTTATTAGTTTTAGAAGAATCTTTTTTACCACTTGAACCACCTTTTAGTAAGTCTTTAACCATACTATTTATAACTTTTAGCTCAGCATCACTATCGGCGTGGTTATAGTTTACATTTTCACCTTCTACTATTTCCATTCCCTTAGGTATTTCAAAAAGTGAAGCGTCAACACTTTTATTTAGATCCATATTGATTACTTCAGAAATCATACTCATACCAAGCAAGCTAATATCTACTTTTAATGCAATTTGATTATCTTTCCAAAGCCACATCTTTCCTGCCATACCTTCATATACATCACAATTTTTTCCATCAATAGTTTCTTCACCAGTTTTTTTATAACCAAGTGATTTCAAACTTTTTTTACTAAAACTTTCTAGATCATTTTCATCATAGTCTTCTTTTCCCAAAATATCAGCAATAGGATTTTTACTTTTTTGAATTGTATTTTTACCTTTTACCCATGAATACATATCAGTTCCCAACATCAAGGTTGTTTTGTTTTCTTCATTGGTAATTCCCATAATGCTTGTTTTTGAATTCGATGTTTGAAGTTCTTTTCTACCCCAATCATCCCAAGTTGCAGTAGTGGTTCCCGATGCATCGCCGGAAAGTTTGTATTCAATAAATCCGCTTTTAATTCCGTATTTTCTAAATTCTTGTGCAGAAATTGTTGCAATAAACAGTAAAGTAAATAGCAATGTATATTGATAGTTTAGTTTTTTCATTTTTATATTCCCCAATATATTTTTATGATTTGTGCTAAATAAATTTTGTTAAATGTTTTCAGTCAAAGTAAATATTTAATTCTATAAAAGAAAGTTGAATCTAGATGCATTTAACTCTCTAAATCTAAACTTTTGTTCTCAAGTCTTAAAACTAAAATCCAGTTCTACTTATAAAATCAACAATTATTTTATCTTCTGAATCTATTAATTGTTGAGGAGTTCCTTCAAAGTAAATTTTACCTTCGTGCATCATAGCAATTTTATCGGCTACATTTTTTACACTAAACATATCGTGAGTTACAACAATTGATGTTACATTTAATTTTTCTGCTAGATCTCTAATTAAATCATCTATTGAGTCCGACATTATTGGGTCTAAACCAGTTGTCGGTTCATCGTACAAAATATACTCGGGTTTGGTTATTAAGGCTCTAGCTAATCCAACACGTTTTTTCATTCCCCCAGAAAGTTCTGAAGGTTTTAGCTCTTCAGTTCCTGGAAGACCAACCAAGGATAAAACCTCTGCAATCTTTTCACTTAATTCACTTGTAGATAATTTATTCTCGTTTTCAATTATTGGCAATCCAATATTTTCTCCAACTGTCATTGAATCGAATAAAGCAGCACCTTGAAATAAGTAACCGAATTTTCTTCTAATTTCGTAAAGTCTATTTTGGTTTTTAGTGTCAACCAATTCGCCGCCAACTTTTACATAGCCATCATCCGCTGTTAGCAGCCCGACAATATGTTTTAGAAGAACACTTTTCCCACTTCCACTTTTCCCTATTATTACAGATGTTTCACCTTCGGCAATAGTTAAGGTTGCACCCTTAAGTACTTTTTTACTTCCGAAGCTTTTGTGTAGGTTTACTATTTCAATCATACTATAAACATCTGTTTTTATAAAGAATAAATATAAAAAGTTTTCAAAGGAGTTGAGTTCAAAATTTCACTTTGTATTTTTATTCTTGTATTAAAGTCGCTTTAGTTTTAGTCGAACTTTTTTGTAAAATGGTTGTACAATTAATAATTACAATGTGTTTCAGTTACTTTAATGTCTTGGAAAATCTTTGAATAAAATTAGACTAACATTTCTTTTTGCAGTATTGTTTTCTTACTCAATAATTGCACAATCCAAAATTCTTATTCCAATGGATTTATCTCAAACGGACCATTTGAAAGCTTACGGAATAACATTTAATGGTCTTAAAAAAAATATTGTTGCAGATTGGCTTCTTAATTATAAGGGCGGAGCTTTTATGTTGGATTATTCTGAACAAATAGTTTTAGAGTGTAGAATTAGAAATGTTGCGTATAAATTAATTGATAATGTAGAGTTAGTTAGCATTTATTCATTTGTGCAAAGTCAAGATCAAAATATGGAAGTTGTACGGCTTGAAAAAGCTCCTCGTGTTGCTGTGTATGCTCCACCTGGGTTTCAACCTTGGGACGATGCAGTAACGCTTGCTCTTGAATATGCTGAAGTTGAATATGATAAAATTTGGATTACAGAAATTCTAACCGAAAAATTAAAAGAGTATGATTGGCTTCATCTTCATCACGAAGATTTTACCGGACAGTTTGGAAAGTTTTATTCCAATTATAGAAATGCAAGATGGTATCAAGAAAATCAAATACTTTTTGAGAATGAAGCAAAAAAGTTAGGTTATAAAAAAGTTTCCGAAATGGAGAAACAAGTTACCAGAACCATTAAAAGTTTTATAGGTCAAGGTGGATTTCTTTTTGCAATGTGTTCAGCTGCAGATTCTTATGACATTGCTCTTGCGGCAGAAGGTGTTGATATTGTTGATAAAATGTATGATGGAGATGCTCCCGATCCAAACGCTCAAAATAATTTAGACTTTTCAAAAACGTTAGCTTTCCAAAATTTTGAATTGGTTATGAATCCACTTGTTTACGAGTACAGCAATATTGATATTGGTTTAGGCGAAATTGGAAGTGAGTATAATGATTACTTTACTCTTTTTGATTTCTCTGCAAAGTTCGATCCTGTTCCAACTATGCTAACACAAAGCCACGCTAATGTTATCAAGGGCTTTATGGGACAAACAACAATGTTCCGTAAAGAGTTAATTAAAAAATCTGTTATAATTATGGGCGAGAGAGCCGGAACAAATCAAGTAAAATATATTCATGGAAAGTTTGGAAGAGGAACTTTTTCATTTTATGGTGGACACGACCCAGAAGATTATAGACATGCAGTTAACGATCCACCAACAGATTTAAGTTTATATAAAAATTCTCCAGCTTATAGATTGATTTTAAATAACATACTTTTCCCTGCAGCAAAAAAGAAAAAGCAAAAGACTTAGTTTTTACTAAGTGACTAAATTAATTTTTAGGAAAATTGCTAAATTGAATACTATTCCAACCAAGAAACTATTTTAAAAGTATTTGTACTTGGGAAATAGGGTGGAACCATTCTTTGTAATCTACTATCGTACTTATAGTCTTTGTCAAATCCGCTAGTTACGGTATTAATTCCCCCACTAACATTGAACTGACCTATAATTCCTCTTTGTTCTTGAGTAATTCCTCCAATTAAATTTATTGAGCCACTTACAGGTCTGACAGCATAATTCTCTGCAGTAAATCCTCCGTCCTCGCAATAAATTGCTGCATGAATGTTGATGTCTGAATTGTTGACTATATTATCTGTAATAATCACATTATTTTTTGCCAAAATACCAAGTAAATCTTGGGATGAATCATTTTTATCCATGGGATCTGGAATATCAGAATATACTACATCACCATCAAGATATACGGATTGATTACTACCAATTGACCATTTACCTTTTACTGTACCTTGAATTCTAAGGTTACCATTATTAACATAAATTATTCCATTTGGTGCTAAGTCAGTACCCAAAACTGTTGTGTAGGGATCAGCTGAATTAAATTTAAATTTAATACTATCGCCTGCAAACTCTACAAACACTTGGGCCTGACCTGAAAATGTATATCCTCCACTGGAAGCACGAGATGATAAATTGGTAATTCCATCTGTTGGAATATCAATTGTAATTCCAGGAGTGTACTTCCCAATTATTGATGGTTTGTCAGTAGCTTCATTAGTGAAAAATTTTACTATTCCTCCATGCGATGTTGATGGTCCTGCAAAATAAGGATGTCCTTGTACTTGGACATGATCATTTGTGTGAAAAGGTCCAAAAACAGAATCTGCACCAGTCCACCAAATATTGTCTTCTATATTAGAGAAGTAAGCATATTCTGAAAAATTTGCCATTTTAATTTTAATTTCAACAAGTTGAGATTTATTATTGTTTGTACCAGTTGAAGTTACAGTTTTAGTTCCCATGGAATCATTTAATGTTATCTCCAAATTATTAGTACCCATATAACTATATGGAGATTCAGTTGGAAGCCAATTACTATTTCGTGATAGATTACTTGCTGCAAAATTAATTCCACTTTTCGCAATTATCTTTGCTACTGCTACTTCATAGTGAGTTGTTGAATTATCAATGGCACTACTTGAGAATTTATTCATATTCAAACTAATCGTCATCATAATTGTGCTGAAACCAAGAACTAATATAATTGCTGCTTTTCCACCCATATTACTTACCTATTCATATTTTTAGTTGCCATTTTAATTTGACGCCAGAATACAGTAGGAAATTTTTCTGAGTGGGTTTTATCTGGATTGTCAGTATCATAACCATATAAATCTTCAACTTTCAATTCAATTTGTATTATTGAAATTTTTTTGGTCTCAATTGGATGAGATAGTTCATTATTTAAATTGTCAAAATAATGGAGTCTAAACATAGTGATGCCCAAATTACTTGTGCTTTTAGTTGTCCCCTCTTTATATCTATAAAGCAATTTATCATAAGGATTTGGAGTTCCATTTACATCATCGCCCAACTCATAAGTTAATTGATCTTTTATTCCATCACCTCTAAAATTTGATTGGCTTTGTGCCAGATCAGTCCAAAATGTAATGCTGGTAGAATCAGCAGCAATTATCATATCAGTAGGATCTAAAATACTATCTGCATTTTCACAGTATCCAATTCTTGAAAAGTCATGTTCAATTAACTCAACAATTGATACTAAGTTTTGTTGTGAAATTACTTCACTGCGATATTGGCTAGAGCTTTCAGATGATGATTGGTTAAATCTTATAATTCCAAATAACACTAAACCACCAATGATTGTTGCTCCAGCTATATCTAAAAGTGTACTATGTCCCATATTATAACATTCTCCACTGACTTAAAATACTGGTAATAACTAATGTATCAACCTCTCCGGTAGATTGATTTATCATTGTTGGGCTGGTTACTTTAACAGTAACATTTTTATTATATGTTCTAACAATTGTTGGTACAAGAGCATCTGTTAAATATTCTACTTTTACTAAAATATTAAAATCTCCCATTTGAGAGACTGTTTCAGTTTTTGTAAAATTGTTGTAATCATCTATATCATCAAAATTAGGATACACTTCACCCGTTTCTGGTTTAAGTAATGAAGAAAAATCAATTGCATTAACAATGGAAGTACCATTAACTATCTCTTCATCATAAGCTTTACTGGCTATTTCGTCTAGTAATGATAGAGCGACTGTATTTGCAACTATAAATCCTTTACTATAAATCATTGAGTCTTGTGTAGTTATTGTATTTTTATTAGAGTTAAGAACAACAAGTGTGAGTAGTCCCAAAGCAACAACTCCAAGCATCATTTGTCCTGTATTCATAACTCCTCTTATTTTTTTTATACAAAATATTGAATTTTTGTAATCTTCATTTTATAATAGATTATCGGTGGAACATTATATTAGTTTAGTGATTTTTGTTCTATTCCAAGAATGTAGATAAAGCATTCAAGTTTAGTAATACTACCGATTTAGGGGCTATTAATTTAGGCTATAAAATATAATATTGTGTGCTATTTTCAACCTACCTTTATAAAAATATAAAGTGCAGAAAGTGTCTTTTTTAATATGTAAATTATTTTTCAAACTTAGAATCTATTTTATTTTTTTTTCATCAAACTAGTTTAGTAGGTCTCATATGAAAAGTATCTCTATTAATAATCGTATCGAAAAAATACAAGTTGGAAAAATTGTTTGTGTTGGAAGAAACTATGTTGCTCATGCAAAAGAGATGGGAAACGAAGTTCCAAAATTTCCTATTATCTTTTTAAAGACAGCTTCCAATTTGGTTTTTAATGGAGACGATATAGTTCATCCAACTTATTCTAATGATATGCATCATGAAGTTGAGTTAGTTTTGTTAATTGGAGAAACAATTAAAAATGCAAATGATGATGAAGCAAAAAATGCAATATATGGTTATGCTGTTGGATTGGATATGACTTTAAGAGACATTCAACTTGAACTTAGAGCAAAAGGACAACCATGGACACTTGCAAAATGTTTTGATACTTCAGCAGTTGTTTCAGACTTTATTTTGACTTCAGATTATAAATTTAAAGGAAATGAAAAAATTGAATTGTATGTCAATGATGAACTTCGTCAAAATTCCTCATTAGATAAGATGATTTTTTCTCCGATTGAAATTATCAAATTTATTTCTTCTAAAATGACTCTTGAAAAAGGAGATTTGATTTACACTGGAACACCTGCTGGAGTGGGAAAGGTTGTTAAAGGCGATAGAATAACTTGTCAAATTTCGGAAATAGGAAGTTTAAGTAATAAAGTAATTTAGAATTAGAAGTAATAATAAAAAAAGGAAACAAAATGAAAAAACTTATCTACTTACTACCAATAATATTTGTTTTAACAACACTAACTGTTTCTTGTCAAAGCAAAGTTGAAGATAAAGGAAATGTAAAAGATAATTTCAACATGACGGTTGAAGAGTTAGTTATAGCAATGGACTCAGACACATCACTAGTAATTTTAGATGTAAGAACTCCGCCCGAGTTAGTAGGAGAACATGGACAAATAGAAGGTGTAATTAATATACCAGTTCAAGTAATTGAAAAGAGAGTTAGTGAATTAGAAAAATATAAACATCAAAATATTGCAGTAATTTGTAGGTCTGGTAACCGTTCAGTTTTTGGCACTAAGGTTCTGCAAAAAAATGGTTACAAAGCAAAAAATGTTATGGGTGGAATGAAAGCGTATAATAAAATTAAAAAGTAGTTCCCTTAAATTAAATTTGTATCAATATGATTAAAAATGAATTTCTGCGACATACAATAGCAACAATAGCTTATCGATTTACTAAGTCTATCAAGAATGCAGAAAATAGTTTTGGTGATTTTAGTGTTGGTAAAGGAAGTAGAACTCCAAACGAAATTATTAATCATATGCATTTTGTTTTACTAGCTACAAGAATTTTTATTATGGAGGAGCGAAGGGATAGGGAAGTTCCAGAAAAGTTAAATCTAAATTTGGAAATTGAAAGATTCAATACTGAATTGAAAAGTATAGATAATGTTCTGGCAGAAAAAGATCTTGACATTAATTATTCAAAACGATTATTGCAAGGTCCATTCTCAGATATCTTAACACACATTGGACAAATATCTATGCTGTCAAGATTGAATGATAACCCAATTGAAGGAGAAGATTTTTCTTCTGCTTCAATTGGGATAGAGTAATGCTCAAAGAGAAAACTACCTCTAAATATTTCTTCATTTCACACAAACAAATTCATATATTTATTACAACAATTTCATTTAAATAAAGTGAGTGATATGTATAAAATAATTTTATCCTTAACAATTTATTTTTTCCTTTTCTCAAATATTTTATCTCAAAAAAAACCATTTACTATTGAAGATATTTATAAAGTAAAAAGTGTTGGTTCGCCTGCTATATCTAACGATGCGAACAAATTACTTTTTACTGTTACCAGTTATGATTTGCCAAATAGTGAGTCTAATACTGACATTTACATTTCTAATATTGATGGTTCGAACAAGCGACAACTAACAAATAATAAATCAGCAGACTTTAATCCAATTTGGGCTAATGATGATAGTGGAATTTATTTCGTTTCATATCGAAGTGGTTCGGCACAACTATTTTATATGCCTTTGAACGGTGGAGAGATTAAACAAGTAACAGATTTTGAAATGGGAATTTCATCTTCTAAACTTTCACCCGATGGAAATAATATAATTTTCACTTCACAAATATTCCCTGAGCTTGGTGTTGATGAAGAAAAAACAAAAGACTTGCTAGATGCTATGAATACTGGTCCAGTTCAAGCCCATCTTACTGATAGTTTATTTGTTCGTCATTGGACTGAATATAATGATGGTCAATATTCTCACGTAGTTTTGTATAATTTAGAAAGTGAATCTTATACAGATTTAACTCCAGGATATTATAACTCACCAACTTTTTCTGCTGGAGGAAGTGATGATTATAATTTTTCTCCCGACTCAAAGCAAATTGTATTTTCTTCCAAGCGAGTTAGTGATCCTGAATCATCAACAAACTCAGATGTTTGGATTGTTAATGTTGATGGAACGAATCTAAAAAATTTAACAGAACAAAATAAAGCCTATGATGGTTTTGGAAAGTTTTCTCCCGATGGAAAGTATATAGCTTATCGTACTCAATTAATTCCAGTATATGAATCAGATAAATGGCGATTGGTAATTAAAAATTTACAAACTGGAGAAACTAAAATTCTAACTGAACAAATTGATAATCATGTTAATAATTTTGTATGGACTTCAGACTCAAAAAATATTTATTTCAGCATTGATGAGAAAGGATATAACCCACTACTAAAAATAAACATAGAGAACAAAAAAATAACGAGAGTACTTGAAGGTAAAAGTTTACATGGTTTTACAATTTCTCCCAAAGATGATTTTATCGTTTATGGATACTCATATACGCACAAACCTATTGAGTTAGCTAAGCTTGATTTGAATTCCGATAAAGCAAATGAAATAACAAATATCAATAAACAATTTTTGGAAGAAGTTGATGTTCGTTCTTCCGAACAAATTTGGGTTAAGAGTCCGAGTGGAAAAATGATTCAAACATTTTTAGTTAAACCACATAATTTTAATCCAAATAAAAAATATCCACTTATCATCAATGTTCATGGTGGTCCGCAAATGCAATGGCGTAATTCATATCGTAGCGATTGGCAAGTTTATCCTGGAGCTGGCTATGTTCTTGCATATCCAAACCCACACGGCTCAACTGGATTTGGAAAAGAATTTACAAAAGATATTTCAACTGGTTGGGATGGAAACGTTTACAAAGATGTAATGAGTGTTATGGATAGTTTACAGAATTTACCTTTTATTGATAAAGATAGAATGGGTGCAATGGGCTGGTCGTACGGTGGTTACTTTATGAATTTGTTGCAAGCTAAGGGAAACAGATTTAAGTGTCTTGCTTCTATGATGGGAATTTATGATTTAGAACAATTCTATTTAGATACAGAAGAATTATGGTTTCCTGATGTTGATCTGGGTGGAGACCCTTGGCAACAAAAGGAATTATATGATAAACAATCACCAAGTAAATATGTTGAGAATTTTAAAACTCCAACTCTAATAATTACAGGAGAACGAGATTATAGAGTAACATACTTGCACAGTTTAAGATACTTTACGGCTTTGCAGAAAAAGGGAATTGATTCGCGACTAATTATTTTTGATAATGATGGGCATTGGCCAAGTCATTTAAAATCAATGCCATTATACTATAATTCACATTTAGAATGGTTTCATAAATATTTAGGCGGAGCCAAAGCTCCTTGGGATTCTAAAGAGTTAATTAGAAATCAAATATTTAAATAATTTTATAAAAGTAGAAAAACGAATTATTATTATTTGTCATTTCCGAATGTTTTAATCGGAAATCCATTTCATTGTAGTTCCCTGGATTTCCAATCAAAGTTTATCTCGTGTTTTTAAGCCGGGTTGAGAATGATAAGCATTTATAATTTTGCGAAAATTCCTTTTTTGAAATACAAAGAAATAATAATTGAAAAAACAAAAATCATATAAACCAGATTGGCAACCTAAAAATGCTGGGAAAGAATTTGCTGTTAGTGTTGTAAAGGGAGTTGTTGGAACTTCCAACAAAACTGTAAAAAACAATTCAAATATGAAATCAAAAGTGCCAAGCGTTGAAGAACTTGTTAAGGGAGTTTTAGAAGATGATAGAAATCTTCTTGCAAGGAGTATAACCTTAATCGAAAGTAACTCTTCTTCTCACCATAAAAAAGCCGCACAAATTTTAGAAAAGTTATTGCCCCATTCGGGTAAGTCAATAAGGATAGGGATTTCGGGAGTTCCCGGTGCTGGTAAAAGTACTTTGATTGAAGCTCTTGGACTTTACTTAATTGAACAAGGACACAAAGTTGCGGTACTAACTGTTGACCCAAGTAGCTCGGTAACAAAGGGGAGCATTCTTGGAGATAAAACTAGAATGGAAAAACTTTCGCGTGAAGCAAATTGTTTTATTCGCCCTTCTCCTTCTAGTGGAAACCTTGGTGGAGTTACAAGAAAAACTCGCGAAACAATTACTGCTTGTGAAGCTGCCGGATTTGATATTATACTAATTGAAACTGTTGGTGTTGGGCAAAGTGAAATTACTGTCCGCTCAATGGTTGATTTCTTTTTACTTGTTATGATTGCAGGAGCCGGAGATGAACTTCAGGGAATTAAAAAAGGAATTATAGAAATTTCAGACACATTGGTTTTCAATAAAGCTGATGGAAGCAACAAACAAAAAGCAGAAATGTCCAAAGTAGAATTTGCAAATGCTTTACATTATCTTCAACCATATAAGAAGGATTGGACTGTAAAAGTTATGACAGCTTCTGCAATTAATGGAGATGGAATAAAAGAGATCTGGGAAACAATTGTTCATTTTGTGGAACAATCAAAAAAGAATAATAGTTTTAATGAAGAACGAAAAAAGCAATCACTTCAATGGATGTATTTTCTAATAGATGAGAAACTAAAGTCTCAATTTTATGAAAACCCAAAAGTTCAAAAAGAAATTGCAAGTATTGAGAAACAAATTCTGGAAGGTAAACTTCTTGCCACATCTGCTGCTGAACTACTTTTGAATAAATTTAGTTAGTACTATAAACTATTTGTCAAAAAAGTATTCCCAAAAACTTTTTCGTCTCTTGTTCTTTTTTTGCTTCCAATAATTTCTGTATTCCTCTTGTGTAGTAATGCCAACAGGACCTTGATAAATTCCTCCATCCAAAGTACCATCGTAAACGCGAACAGTAATAATATTTTCTTTACCATACTTAATGAGATTCTCCGGAATATAATAACCTCTCAATTCTTGCCACTCATTTCTAAAATTGTTTGTTCTTGGAGTTACCTTAAAATCTCCAGTACTCCCAATTAATTTTCCATTTAAATAGCATTCATCTATGTCATCAATTTTACCAAGTAGTGCAATTAGCTTTTCGTCTTCTAACATTATGTCAACATAAAACTTTTTTCTATACCAGGCGAAGCCATCATAGTCTTGGTAACCTTGTATTTCCCATTTCGAAGGTACTGAAAGACTATCCCACTTAGTATCGATAAAGTCAGGCTCTTTCCACGATAAACTATCTCCGATATTAAATTTCCAAAAACCTTCAAGATTAACTTCAAGGTCTAGTGATTCAAAAATCATTACAGAAATATTTCCAGATACAATTCCACCATTCATTTGGGAATCATAAACTCTAACAGCAATCACATTCTCTTTACCATCATTAAAGAAATCTGCTGATACTGGATATTTTCTATTAGCGTTATAAGCTGTGCTGAACTTGGGTGGGAAGGAACCCGAAGAACCGATTAGATGACCATTAAGATAAACTTCATCCACATCATCTATATACCCTAAAGAAATATAAATACTTTTATTTTTAATATGATTGGCTAAGTAAAAATTTTGTCTGTACCAAGCATATCCATTATAGCCGTGATATCCTTCATCCTCCCAAGAAGAAGGTACTTTTATTTTTTCCCAATTGTGGTCATTGTAATCGACTTTTGACCACTCCATATCATCACCGATATTGAATTTCCAAGAACCTTTTAAATTTACAAGTTCTCTCCAATCATCTGCAATAGTTGTTTGAATTGGAATAATTACAAGTAAAGATAAAAGTAGATATCTTTTAACCATGTTTTTCTTTTTAGGATTTTATTTTAGGCATAGTAAAATGTGAGTCAGTCTTTAATTTCATACCAAACTGAAATTATATGGACTGCTGGCTCAATATTTCCACCACTTGAAGTTTGTTCTATTTTAATCACTTTCATTCTTGAATTATTTTCAAGCCATGAATTTATCTCTTGTTCTAATTCTGTACTTGTGGTTGAAGTTTTTTTAAAGTACCCTTCTTTTTTTGAAAATATTTTTACTCTCATTATAGTTCCTTATTCTATTTGTTTGCATCAACAATTCTAAAAGATTTTTCTAATCTCATTACTTTATAAATTGCAGTTGCCATTTTTCTAACTTTTTTATTCTCATCTTTTTCTGCTAACATATAAATATTGTTTATATATTTCTCATTGTCTATCTTATATAAAACTCTAGCTATTAAAATTCTTATACTTGGATTTTTTTCTATTTCTAATTGTATTAATAAGGTTTCTGATACTTCATCAATAGAATGTTTACCAACAAGATAGATGGCACTTTTTCTTAAACCAGGATTCTTAGATTTAATAGCAGTATTAAGATTTGCTATTGCGTTTTCACTTAGTTCTAAAATAACATTTTTAGGCTTTTGTGCAAAAATACTTGAACCTAATAATGATACGACGACAATCAAAAATATAGTGGTTAATAGTTTTGAATTACTTTTATATAACATGACAAACCCCTTAATCTAATTCTTAAATTCCCTATTCTAATAGACAGAAATTCAAAGTCTAAGTTGTCATGTTGAAGTAAACAATTGTAAAAGAATGTCACAGAGCAATTTCAGCAACTGTAACGCAGATTGCAAAGCAATCCGTTTTACAATTTTAAGTATTCAGAAATAACTAAAGAATCATTTTATAACCAATTCCATAAATTGTTAAAATTACTTTTGGATGGTTAATGTCGTTCTCAATTTTCTGGCGAAGTTTCAAAATAAAGTTATCTATAGTTCTAGTTGTAACTTTATTTTCGTATCCCCAAACATCTGTTAATAAATCATCTCGTGAAACGGTTGAGTTTTTATGTTCAACTAGATATTTCAGAATCTCAAATTCTCTATGAGAAAGATTAACTTCCTTATCATTGGATATTGCATTAAATGTTAAAAAATTAATTTGTAATCTACCGACGGTATATTCATCCCTAACTTCAACTAGTGTTTCGGTTCTTCTTAAAATTGCTTTCACTCTAGCAAGAAGTTCTCTAAGACTAAATGGTTTTGTTATGTAATCATCAGCACCTAATTCAAGTCCTAATACTTTATCGATCTCTTCCCCTTTTGCTGTAACTAAAATAATTGGAGTTAAATTTCCAGAAGTTCTAATTTTTTTACAAACATCAAATCCGGAAATGCCAGGCATCATCACATCCAAAATAATTAGGTCATAATTATTGTTAGTAATTTTTTCTAATCCGATTGTCCCATCTTCAGCTTCTTCAACTATGTAACCTTCAACTTCAAGGTTATCTCTAAGCCCTGTTCTCATTGCTTGTTCATCTTCAACTATTAGAATCTTTTTCATATTATACTTTTTAGTTTTAGTCCGGGAAACTTTTGTTGAATTGTAAACGGAAAGTACTACCTATATCTATACTACTCTTTACTGTTACATCCCCATTGTGTGCATCCATGATCTGTTTAACTAACGACAGACCCAAACCAGTACCTTTGGTGTTATGGATAAGCCCGGATGAAACACGATAGAATTTATCAAATATTTTAGTTTGGTCTTTGGATGCTATCCCAACTCCAAAATCTTTTATCTCCCAGTAAACTCCTTTTTTATTAGACGCAATAATAATTTCAAATTCTTTTTTTCCATTACTATATTTGATTGCATTCTCAATAAGATTTATTATCGATTCTGAGATAGCATCTTTATCGCAAATAATATTTTTTATTTTTTTTGCAGAATTAAAAGTATAGCTAAAACCTTTAGACTTTATATGATAATCATACGTATTAAGTACATCATTATTTATTTCTAAAAGACTGTAACTTTGAAAATTGTATTTTTTTATACCAGCTTCTATTTTAGAAAAATTTAAAACTGAATTAACAATTTTACTAAGCCGATTTGCCTCGTTGTGAATTACCGAATAGTACTCTTTCTTTTTTTCTTCATCTTTAATTCTGCTAAGTGCAAGAGTTTCCGAATACATACTTATTAAAGACAGTGGTGTTCTAAGTTCGTGAGAAACATTAGAAATAAAGTCTGATTTTAATTGAGTTAATCTTAATTCTTTTCTAAGATTATAATAAATCAATCCCATACCAATTATTAAAATTAAAAGTAGCGAAGCTAGAATTAGTAAATTTTTATAAAATCTTTGAGATGTTAATTCTTCTATACTTCCACTCTTCATTTTAATGCCAAGAGACAAACCCGGAAGAAGCCATAAAGGTTTTTTAAGTAAAATTTTATCGATAGTAATATTTTCAGTTGAGTGAAGAATTTCATTTTCATACTTATTAAGTATAGTTAAAACGAATTTGTCTCCTGCTGTTTGAGAAATTTTGCCTGATAAATTTTCCTTAATAAATTGACTGGGATTAAAAATAATTCCACCAATATCTCTTTCGTTTTCTTTTGTATGTAAAGGAAATAAACACACATACAAATCATTCGAGGTAAACTTTCCTAGAGGTTCAATTTTTTGATAACCTACTTCTAAATAATTTTGAAGTTTTTCGATGAGAGGTTTTTTATCATTTAAAATCTTTTGAATTGTATTTTTAGAAATGTTTTTAGTATCTGAATTATTAAATACAGAAATATTGCTAAGTGTGTTTTCGAACACAAAAATACTCTTTATAGAATTATTTTCACGTAGAAAATTTTTTATGTTTTTCTTTTGAAAATTGGTAGAGTATAAAATTGTATTGATATCATTAACCCAACTACTAATTACGTCTTCTGAGTATTGATTGACTGAATATAGAATTGCTTCAAGTTGCTGAGTGTAAATTTCATTAATCTCTTTCTCGGTTTCGTTAAGTGAAGCGAATTGGTAGATGAAAAATACTACAATAGGTAGGATGAAAATTAATAGAATAATTAAGCTAATTTTTCTAATAGGTTTTTGCATTTAGTTTTGAAAAAAGTTATAAAAAATAAAACTAAATAAAAAACGGCAAAATATTTGTAACATTTTGCAGTCAAAAGTACATTATAATAAAATTATTCTGCTTCAACAGTTTGTCTTGATAAAACTAATTTTTGCAAAATAATTTCTGCATTATTCAATTCTGCAATTGCATCTTCTTTTACATCTTCAAATTTGTTTACAAAATTGCTAAATAAATCTTTGTAGTAATTTATACCATCTGTTAAATTATTTTGAAATTTAGTTATATAGTTTAATTGTTTATCTGTAAGTGGACTTTCCATTTCTTCAATTTGACTTTTTAAATAATCAAGATATAAGTTCAATTCTTTAATAAACAAGTTGGGTCTATTTTTGACTTTAATAATATCTATTTTTCCGTAAATATGACCCACCATATCCTTTAAAGAAGTAATTTCTGAATAGTATGCTAAGTTTGGTCCTGGACAAACTGATGTTCCTTCAATTGCATACTTATTTTCTATATTATGTATATGTTGAGTTGAGTTTGAAAGACCTACACACAAACACTCTTTTGCCATAATTTGAGTCTCTTTTCTTGTCTTTTCTTCAAATGATAGCTCTTGACTTTCAAGCTGTTTTAATTTTAAGTGTTGGAATTGTCTAGAAGCAGTACAAATATTTTTATCGGTAAATTCATTGTTAAAGACCAAATGTTTCTTAGGGCAAGAACTCCCTGGTCTACCTTTTTTAGCCATCTTAAGTTTTTCTAATTCTTGAGTGTTACCCTTAACTGCATTGAACGGAATTCCTAATGGTGAAATATGGCTTAGGTATAAATCTTTTTCCTCGGCATTACATAAAAGTTCTAATGTAGTCTCATCTACATTGGTTGCTTCAGGTACAAGTAAAAATGGAGTTGCCCAACCTATTGAATCCAAATTATAATAATTTATTAAAAAATTATGTTCTTCATTTGTGCCAATTCCTCCTTGTGCAGTTACCAATAAATTAATAGGTTCTGTTGGACAAGGCTTGTCTTTTTTCGCAAGGGCACCACTTAAAATATTGAAAACCGTTTCGATTAATTCATCTTTTTTATTTTTAAATTCTTCAAGAATTGGTCCCATCAAAAAACCATCGGTTGCAAAAGCATGTCCACCGCAGTTCAAACCAGATTCAATTCTATATTCGGAAACCCAAATTCCTTTTTTTGCTAAAAATTTACCTTGAATTAATGCTGAACGATAGTCACTAACCTTTAACACAACTTTCTTTTTTATATAACCATTTTCATCTGGGAAGAAATCTTCAAATTTTTCTAAATAACCATATAGTCTAGGATTTAATCCGGCTGATAAAATTAGTGAAGACTCTAAAGTACTTTCCGCAAAACCACGTAGTGAGGCATGTGCATCATTATATTCAGTTGGTAATTCTTCATTGTTTTGATAATTTACTCTATCAAGTTTGGTCATTATATTAACATCTATGGAGCCACAATACAAATTCTCATTCAACCAAGTATGGACTTTTTTTGCATATTCATTGTTCTCAATAAGTTTATTAAAGTCATTTTTTAGAGAAATTGAATCAGGTAATAAATCAAGATATTTATGAATTTCATCAATATTTTTATGATAAGAATTTTTTAATTCTTCAAATTTAGATGTAACAATTTCATCAACCAAATTGAGATATTCTGTGAATCTTTTTGCCCTAAAATCTTCAATTTTATTTGATATTGCCTTAAATGGTATATCCGTTTTTTCTGAATAATATTCTCTCATATTTTCAACAAGAAGGTCATCCACAACAGATATTACAGAAGAAATTCCGTATTTTGCAACTTTCACAGGAGTATCAATTGAGAAACCAGTACCCATTACAGGGATATGAAACGTATGTCTATTTTCTGTATTTTTCATTTATAACTTTCTAATTATGATTCTTAAAAATGGACTAATTTTAGCAACTAATTTAAAATCAAAAATACTTAATTATTATTGAAAATACTATGTAATAACTTCTGGAAATGTTTTGAGGTCTCTGAGGTTTTATTGAATAACAATATGTAAAATTAAGCTATAAAATTTAGGAAATGCCTATGTAGAGAACTTTCAGAATGTAATATATATAGGAAGTATTTTATAAAACTAAAAAACCCCAAGAAAAAATCTTAGGGTTTAACTCCGTGGGTAAGACCCAAACTTACATTCCGAAAGCTTTCGGAATAACAGAGGAATACTTAAACCTCAATTTCGCCATCAATAATTCTTTTTGTCATAATTTTACTTTTCCATTTCTTGGTTTTTTCTCGGAGATGAGAGCTTCTTTTTTGAAATTATATTTTTTGGTGAATACGATCTTCCAAGGACGGTATCTTGCCGTAAAACCTTTCTCTGTTGAGTTATGGTAAGTAAGTCTAAGTTCTAGGTTTTGAGAAATACCAATGTAGTATTTTTGCGAATTTTCAGATTGCAATATGTAGAGGAAGTATTTCATAAAAACAAAACAACCCCAAGAAAAGTCTTGGGGTTTAGCTCCGCGGGTAAGACTCGAACTTACAACCCTTCGGTTAACAGCCGAATGCTCTACCATTGAGCTACCGCGGAATTTACGGTCAAATCAAAAAAATATTTGCTTGTTCTAAAACAATCGAACTTACATTCCGAAAACTCTATTGTAATGTTACCAACGAATAAATTTGAATTGCAAAGATAGTTGTTAAAGAGATTTTTGTCAAGACTTATGTTTCTAAATAGAAAAAATAAATTATTTTAGATAAATAAGTTTTTTTGTTTCAACAAAATATCCAGATTTTAACTGATAGTAATAAACACCACTTGTAAGATTAGAAGCATCTAACATCACTTCATAATCACCTGCTGATTTATTTTCGTTTACAAGAGTTGCAACTGTTCTTCCAAGTATATCATAAATTGTTAAAGTTGTATTTGTTATAGATGAGAAATTTTGTTCCACCTCTGGAATAGAGTATTTTATTGTGGTTGTTGGATTAAATGGGTTTGGAAAATTTTGTGATAACTTAAAAGCAGTAGGTAACTTAGTTTTGTCTTCATCAATACTAGTAGGGATTTGGTTGTAGTTATTTCTACTTTGTAAAATTATATTTTCAAGCTCGTTTAGTGAATCACTTGCGGCAACTGCAAAGGCAACAGTAATACTATTATTTACGGGAATAGTATATGGTCCACCAGAAATTACTAATGAAATATCACTAGCGGTTGAAAAATTATTTGCCACTCCATTTGAAATAAAACTCCATTTTTCTTCATCTGAGAAACCATCATAAATATTTGTTGGATTATCTATTGCAAAGAAGTTGTAACTTTCATTATTCAATAATGCTACAGCAAAATTTGGACTAACAGATTCAACATCATTGTCAAAAACATACGCAAAGTTATTAGTAGTATTATATCCAACAAAGTCATTATCTGCTTTGGCTCCTAAATCAAAGTCACAAAATAGACCAACAAAAAAGCTATCAATTTCCTTGGAAGTTGTATTTTGAAAATTATAATTCAATATAACATAGTCATCGTTGGGGCTATTACTAAAACTATATGTGTTTAGTTTTGTTGAAATTCCTAAAACATTATTTCTTTCATTAAAGATTGTAACACCTTCCTCATCAGCAAAAGTACCAGGAACGCTAATAGTGAAAGGGGTTTCAGCAGTGAAATCATTATCAGAATTTCCGCCATTAGAGTTTCTTGCAGTATTTACAATATTGTTTGCGGATGTTCCATACATCAATGCTCCTTCAAAGAGAACATTCTCACCATCTTCAAAAGTTAATCCATCACCTTTCAAATTATTTGGATAGTCATCAAAACCGATTGCTCCATCGCTAGTTATTGTGAGTGCTAAGTTGCCACTATGTTGCGTTCTATAAGTTGGATTTATATTTAATGATATCCAATCAAAGCCAATTTTTGCTCCATCTGTAAATGTTATAAGCAAGTTTTCATCAATGTTACTTTGGGCATTCTCGTTTATTTTAATTTTAAACTTATTACTAGAGTTATTAAAAACACCTAATGTAGTAACAGAACCAACAGTAAATGAACCATTTGTTATGGAGATATTGGAGCTAGATGTTTCCAATGTAACTTGAAGATTTGAAGTAGGAAGCAAATAATTTGTACAATTTATTTCAATAATAACTTCTTCCCCAGATTCATAAATTTCATCATTGTTTCCAGCATCTGTAAGTGTAGCATTATTTAGTCTAACAGATTTAGAGTTTTTATTTGTTAAAGAATTGAGTGCATTTATTCTTCCTAAACCTAATTTGTTTATAAATCCTAAATTGATACTGTCAATATTATCGGCATTAACTCTAATTTGTTCTGCTATTTGTAAAGGAGTATAACTAGGAAATTCATTGACTACAAGTGCCGCAAGTCCCGCAGTTAAAGGGGAAGACATAGAAGTACCAGTTTTATTTGCATAAGTATCATTGCTCCAAGTAGAATATATACTAGCACCCGGAGCAGCAACATCTACACTATTTCCATAATTAGAGAATGAAGCTCGCTGATCGTTATTGGAGTTTGTTGCAGCAACCGAGAGAACTCCATCGTAGCTTGCCGGATAAAATAGATCATCTTTGTTATCGTTACCGGCAGCTCCAATAACTAATGCTCCTTTCGATGTTGCGTAGTCAATAACTTCTTGATTTGCGATTGAATAACTATACCCACCCCAGCTACAATTAATTATTTTTGCTCCGTTATCTGCGGCGTAAACAATTCCATTATAGCCATAAGCAATTAATGCTAAACCGTTATCTGAACGAATATTATTCTGAGAAGTTTTTACAGCCATAATTTTAGAATTGAATCCAATAGACGAAACTCCAATCCCGTTATTGGTAACGGCGGAAGCAATACCAGCAACGTGTGTTCCATGATCCGGTTTGTCTTCGTTCGGATTATTATCAGCAGTTCCAGAAACACCACCAAAATCCCAACCTCTTACATCATCAATAAAACCATTGTTATCATTATCCACTCCGTCACTAGCAAGTTCGTCTTCGTTAACCCAAATATTGTTAGCTAAATCTGGGTGATCCCAATCCACGCCTGTATCAACAATAGCAATAATTATATCCTCACTTCCTGTATTTATATCCCAAGCTTCTTTCGCTTTTATTCTTTCCAAATATTTTTGAGTTCCATCTAAAAATTTAGGGTCATTTGGTTCAAGTGCCAACTCAAAAAGGTAGTGAGGTTCTGCCCATTCTACTTCTGGCAATTTTGATATTTTTTTCGAAATATATTCTGGATCATATATTGTGTTAAAACTAAGGGTAAATATTTTGTTTAATTCCTTTGCAAATTCATTTCCTTCATCACTAATAGAAAAAGTACTTTTGATTTTTTCCATACTAAATTTTTCTAAAAATTGATTTGATGATTTTTTTAATGCTCCGTTGTTCTCTTTTAGTTTAACTACAACTTTATTTGAAAAATAATATCTATCTCCATTTTGTATTACATGACTTTGTGCAAAAGAAAAGACAGACACTAAAAAAAAGACCAAAACTCTTAAAACTGTTTTCATATTAAAATCCATTTATATTGCTATGTTCTTAGTACTTAATTTAAGAAAACTTAATAATAGAAAATATATTTTTTATCAATTGTTTAATAAATGATACAATATTTAATTGATAATTTCTTCTTTACATTTGAAATAATTGTTTTATATTACGAGTAATAAAATTACTCAATAAGCGAAATGCTAAAACCACTAATTACTTCAGAAACTAAAATAAAACTTCTGCTAAAGTTTTTTCTAAACCCAAAAACCAATGGATATTTACGTCAATTAAGTTCTGAGTTTAACGAATCGACAAATGGAATTAGAGTTGAATTAAACAAATTAGAAGAAGCAAAAATTCTTTCGTCTGAATTTAAAGGACGGAACAAAATTTATACTGCAAACTCATCACATCCTTTGTTTGATGAGTTAAGAAACATTGTTCTAAAATCTACAGGAATTGATAAAGTTATTTCTAACATAATTAATACTGTTGGTGATGTTAAAACTGCGTTCATCCGTGGTGATTATGCTGTTGGCAATGATAGTGGTTTAATTGATTTGGTAATAGTTGGTTCAGATTTGAACCAGAAAGAAATTACAAGAGTAAAAAACAAAACCGAAAAACTAATAGATAGAAAAATATCTATTCTTGTTTTGACTCCTAAGGAATATAAAAACCTAAAACCTAATTTTGATAAAGAACCAACCTTTGTTTTACTAGCTGGAAAGAAAAAATGAACATAGGAATGTTTCTTGATAAAGAGTTTTATGGAGATATGCGTGTTGAAAACGAAGTACAAGCCTTATCGTTAGCTGGGTTTAAGGTTTTTGTCTATTGTTTTACTTTTGATGGACAATACAACGAAGATGATTATTATGGAGCTACAATTGTAAATATTCCGGTTAATAGAAAATTTACAAGAAAGCTAAGAGCTTTAATAAATACAGTTCTTAATTTTTATCCTAGTTATTTAGTTAAGCTTATTGAAAAATACTTACTAGCTCATAAAATAGATGTGTTGCACATTCACGATTTATATTTATTTGAAGTTGGCTTAAAGTTAAAGGAAAAATATCCAAACATAAAACTTGTTGGCGATTTACACGAAAATTATGTTGAAGGATTAAAGAGTTACAAATTTGCAAATACTTTTCCCGGTAATATTTTAATCTCAATTAAGAAGTGGGAAGAAAAAGAAAAAGAATGGTGCAGTAAGTTCGATTATTTGATTACTGTGATTGAAGAAGCGGTTGAACGTTATAAAGCTATTGGGATACTAGAACAAAAATTAAATGTGGTTGCAAATTATGTTAACCTAAATAGTTTTTTAGATGTTAAAGATGACGAAATAATAACAAACAGATTAAAGAAAAAGTTTACACTTTTATATATAGGTGGCTTTGATATTCATCGTGGGTTGGAAAGTGTAGTTAAATCCCTTCCAAATATTCTTAAAGTTATTAATAATTTTCACTTGGTACTTGTTGGAAGAGGAAAAAATGAAAACGATTTAAAAAATATTGCGGAAGATTTAAATATTTCTCAACATATTACTTTCGAAGGATTTCAATCAGCAAAAAAATTACCATCTTATATAAAAGGCAGTTCAATTTGTTTAATCCCACATTTAAAAACAGTTCATACAGACAACACAATTCCGCACAAACTTTTTCATTATATGATTTTAGAAAAACCTATTGTAGCAAGTAACTGCAACCCTATTGAGAGAATTATAAAAGAAACAAATTGTGGATTGATTTATGAATCGAATAATGAAAATGACTTTGCAGAAAAAGTAATTGAACTCTATAAAGATGAACAGTTACAAAATGAGTTTGGAACTAACGGCAAAAAGGCTGTTGAAGATAAATATAATTGGAATGCAACAAGTAAAAATTTAATTAAAATGTATCAAACAATAAAACTAAGCTAAGGGAAAATAATGGACGATAGAAAAAAAATTGATCACTTTTGGAAAATTAGATCGGCAAAGTATGACAATCTTTTTTGGACTAAAGATGATAGTTATTTAAAAGATATTTTTGAGGCAGCTGACCTAAACAAAAATCAATTTGTATTGGATGTGGGAACTGGAACTGGAACAGTTGCAAAAGGAATGAAAGATTTTGTTCGTCAAGTTGTTGCAGTAGATATTTCAGACTCTATGTTAGAAAAAGGTCTCTGGAATGGTATTTCTGTTGTTAATTGGGACATTGGAGAAAAATTATTTGCTGAAGCAATTTTTGATAGAGTAGTTGCTAGAATGATTTTTCATCATATCTTGGATAATCTCGATCGTGCAATTTTGAGATGTTATGATCTATTGAAGGAAGGTGGAAAAATTGTTGTGGCAGAAGGAATTCCACCTTCTGAAGATCCTGAAATAATTGATTGGTACACAGAAATGTTTAAGCATAAAGAAGAACGAAGAACATTTACTGAATCTCAGCTAAAATACTATTTAGAAAAAAATGGATTTAAGAACGTAAAAATTAAACGACATATTATGAACAATTTCAGTATAAATAATTGGGTTGAAAATTCAGGGCTAGATGAAAAAGTACAAAAGACAATAATTGACATACATTTAAATGCACCTCAAAAAGTTAAAGATGCTTACGAAATGAGAGTTGAAAATGGGGAGTGTTTAGTAAAAACAGAAAACTTAATTCTAACGGGAGAAAAATAGCATTTAACTTTATCAATTAAAATGTTCAAAAAAAAAATTAGAAAAATATCGTTAGAAGTGAATTCTAAAATTCTAAAAGTAATTTCGCTTTTAATTCCAAAAAAGAAAAATTTGGTTTTATTTGGAGGTTTTGGTGGAAGACGATTTGGAGATAACTCTGCTATTCTATTCCAGTATGTTGTTGATAATAAATCTAACGTAGAAATTTATTGGATGTACAATTCTGAAGAAGCTGCTAAGCAAGTAGCTGAAGTTGGAGGAGTTCCTTTGAGTAGAAGATCGCTCAAAGGAATTTGGAAGTCGTTAAGAGCAAATTTAATTGTTACATCTCATGGAATAAAAGATGCAATTTTGTTTGAGCCACTTTTTCATAAACCAAAGTTGTTGTACTTAAATCATGCAGTACCAATAAAAAAAGGTTGGTTGGGAATTAAAGATATTGATAAACACTCAATTAGACTTGATAAGTTCAGAATAAAATGTACAAACTATACAATTACTTCGTCTGAATATTCTGTACATCAACAGAACGAATATCTACCGATTGGAAAAGAAAAAACTAAAATTACTGGTTTACCAAGATGCGATGTTTTATTCCCAAAGGAACATCCGAAGAGTTTACAAAAAATAGTTGATGAAAGAAACTTAGATAAGTATGAGTTTATAGTTCTTTATGCTCCAACTTGGAGAAAGTGGACAACAACAAAATTTTTTCCTTTTCCCGATTTTGATATTTCAAAAATGTCAAAAACTCTTGAAGAGAATAATATTTGTGTTGCTCTAAGACCTCATCATGTTGATCTGAACAATATATCAAATCAAAATTTTTGGTTAAAAATAAAAAGTTATTCAAACTTTGAATTATTAACACATACTGTTTGTCCAGAAGTTGATAACTTACTAAGAATTACAGATTGTTTAGTAACTGATTACTCATCAGTGCTTTACGATTTTTTATTGTTAGATAGACCTGTTATGATAATCCCCTATGACTTTGAAGATTATAATAGACGAGTTGGTTTGCTTGTTCCATTAGAAGAAGTTTTGGTTGGACCACAGCCTAAAACGCAAAAAGAATTCTTACAAAATATTATTGATATGAAAAACGGAAGTGACTTGTTTAAGAAACAAAGAGAAAAATTAAAAAACAAAATGTTTAAATATCAAGATGGTAATAATTCTGAAAGAGTTTACAAAATAATTGAAGAACTAATTAAATAATAACATTTAGGATAGAAATGGCAAACCCAAAATATTGGGAAAGGGAAATAAAGATTGAACCAGATGAAGTTTTTTCTTCAAAAGTTAAAAGGCTTTTGGAAACTTTACCTAAAGATATTAAAACCATTGCAGATGTTGGTTGCGGAAATGGAAAAATAACTAACGAACTTGGAAAGTATTTCGATGTCGTAGGAATTGATAGAAGTACACAAGCACTTAAATCAGTTCAAACAAAAAAACTGCAATGTTCTGCGGATGATATAAAACTAGGAGATAATTCTATTGATTTGGTTTTTAGTAGTGAGTTACTTGAACACTTAGAAGATCAACTTCTTGCAGATACAATTTCTGAATTAAAAAGAATTTCTAAAAAATATATTTATGTAACTGTTCCAAACAATGAAAGCATAAAAAAAAATTTTGTGGAATGTATTCATTGCGAAACTATCTTTAATAAAACATATCATTTAAGAAGTTTTAGTATTGAAAAATTTGGAGAATTATTCCCGGGATATAAAATATTAAATCATTTTACTTTTGGATCTAAAGTAAGAGAATATAATCAAACACTTGAAAAAGTTAAACATAAATATGCTAATCCAAATTCTTGGATTCCTCCAAAGTGGACTTCCAAAGGGCATAGAAAAACTGTATGTCCTAAATGCTCTAAAGAATTTGAAATACCATATAAGTTTAATCTAATAAGTTTTATTTGTGATAAAACGAATATTTTAATTTCTCCTAAAAAGAATTGGCAATTATTTGTAATTATGGAAAAGAAATAAAATGCTATTTAGAAAACTATACAATTGGTATATCTTAACATTTATTTTTCACTACTTTCATTTTATTATGAAACAAAAGTTGAAGAAACATCAAAACTTAATAAGTGGAAGTGTTATTGATATAGGTTGTGGAAACAAACCTTATAAAAATATTTTCAAAGACATTAAAAAGTATATTGGTACAAATTCTAAATCTTATTATGAAAACTCTTTACACAAAATTAATGAAGATGATTTTATAGTAGAGGATGGAACAGAACTTCCTTTTGAAGACGAAAGCTACGATTCGGTTTTAAATTTTCAAGTGCTTCCCGTTTTTGAAAATCCGGATGAGTTTTACAATGAAGTTAAAAGAGTACTAAAACCAAATGGTTACTTTTTACTTACCACAGATTTTCTTTATCCAATTTGGAATGCACCTTTTAATTTTTGGAGGACAACAAAGTTTGGATTAGAAAAGTTAGCCAAAAGAAACCAGTTAGACTTAATTGTACTCGAACCATTCGGTGGTTATTGGGTTATGCAAGCAAGACTACTTGAAAGATACTTCCGAAGTTTATTGCCAAAATTTCTTAAAAGTATTTCTAAAGAAAAAAATGTTGTGATAAAAATTCTAAAAATTATTAGAGTTCAATTTTGGTTAATTGTTGTTTTACTTTCTCCAATAATAATAAATCTCGCATTCCTAATTTTTCACTTCTTAGATAAATTGTTTTATGATGATGAATTTACAACCAACTATTTTGTACTAATGCAAAAGAAACAATGAATTATATTATTCCTACAATAGATGTTGAAGCTCTTAGAAGTCTTTCTCGACTTGGTAATTTTGACCAATTAATAATGGGAAAAATTGATGATGATTATTTTGGAGTTCCAAAAATCCTTGATATCATTAGGGAATATAATGGTAGTGGAACTTTTTATGTAGATTTTGCTGAATACAAACATGGAATTGACAAACTCAAAAACCTCTCTAATTTAATTCTTGAAAAAGGAAGTGATGTTCAACTTCATATTCATCCGCAGTTTATTGCAGATGAAAATCGTTACTTACTAAACCAATATTCAAAAGAAGAACAATCGGAGATTTTTGAAAAGTGTATTGATATTCAAAAGAAATGTACCGGAGAAAAACCTAGATCTTTTAGAGCTGGAGGTTATGGAGCTGATAATAATACGCTTGAACTTCTAAACAACTTTGGCATAACTTCGGATAGTTCCTATTTCCATAATCATAAGTGGTGTAACATTAGCAAGAAACCTTTGAACAGAATTTCAAAAAATAGTGGACTAATTGAAATTCCCGTAACAATATTTAAAAATAAAATTTCTTACACATTTGCTGGGCAATCAATAAAACAAAAAACCTTAACTAAAAAATTAGATGTTGATGGATGTACAAAAGAAGAATTACAAAAAGGTTTTGATGCGTTAAAAGATTCTGGAGTTAGAATTATAATTTTATTTCTGCATAGTTTTTCTTTGTTCAATAGAGCTTATGATTATAGTAGCATTACTCCAGATTATAATGATATAGCAAAATTCAAATTCATTCTAGAATATGCTTTGAAGAATGACTACAAAATAGCATCAATAAAACAAATTGAATCATCACTTGAAAACTATGTGACTGATATGGAAGTTTTCCCGACAATAAAAACAAATCGAAATATTATTAAAAGTAGTATTACTACAAGTCAAAAATTTATAAGAAAAAAACTTAGAGGTAAATAACAATTGCTTGCTAAGTTAAAAAACACTGTCAAACATTCTGCAATTTATAGTCTTGGTAATCTATCTGCAAAATTAGTTGGCTTCATTTTGCTCCCAATTTATTTCCACTATTTAACAATAGAGGAGTATGGAATATTTTCTATCCTTGAAGTTACCGCTCAAATAATAATGGAAGTTTTGTTAATTAGTATTCCAACAGCAATGATGCGTTGGTACTCGTATGAAGATAATGAAGAAAAAAGAAAGTCTATAGTCTTTACTTCTTTTGTATTTATTATTTTTATTGCAATAGTAAGTAATTTAGTTCTTATTCCTTTTGCCGGAAATTTATCTGAATTATTATTTAGTACATTAAAATATTCTGAACATTTTATAATTCTCTTTTTATACATTTCAATTTCTATGATTAATAGAATGATATTGAATTTAATAAGAGTTAAAAAGAAATCTGTTTTTTTTGTTGTTCTTTCTCTAATAAGATTCACAGCTATTTTAATATTTAATATTTATTTTGTTGCAATTTTAGGTTTAGGAATAAAAGGAATTTTACTTGGCTTGTTGATAGGTCAAGTTTTATTAGTGGTTTTAAGTATCAAATTTGTTTTTGAAAACACAATATTCAAGTTTAACTTCTCTATACTTAAAGAAATGTTGGGTTATGGTTTTCCACTTATTTTTTCAACTATATCCACAATGGTTCTTAATCTTGGAGATAGATATTTAATTAAATATTTCTTAGGTGATGCTGCTGTTGGAATTTATTCTGCCGGTTTTAAAATTGCAAGTTTAGTTAATGTATTTATAAATCATCCTTTCCAAATGGGATTTTTACCAATTGCTTTCTCACAAGTAGGCAAACCAGGGTCAAAAAGATTTTTTGCTAAAGTTCTTACTTACAAAACTTTGTTATTAGTTTTTGTGGTAATTGTGTTAACCTTTTTTAGCGGAAATATTCTCACACTTATTAGTAATAAGTCAGAATATCTAAGTGCAATTCCGTTAATTCCTATTATTGGATTTGTTTTTATTTTTAAAGGAATTCAATATGTAATGGGTCTAAGTTTTCATTATGTAAATAGAACAAAGTTTAACGCATATATTGTAATTTTTGGAGCATTAATTAATGTTGGTTTAAATATTTGGTTAATTCCCCAAATAGAAATTATTGCGGCTCCCATCTCAATGATTATTTCTCTAATTCTTATGAGTTTTTTAACATATTATTTTGCTCAAAAAGAATTCTATATTCCTTATGAAACTAGAAAAATTATTACTCTAATTTTGATTGGAGTATTATATTATTTTGTTTCCTTTCAACTTCAAGAATTTTCTTTTGGAATTACTATTTTCCTTAAATTAGTTTTACTACTGCTTTTCCCATTTATACTATTTGCAACTAATTTTTTTGAAGTAATAGAATTACAAAAAATTAAAGGTTCTGCAAAGAAGTGGAGAAACCCCAAAATGTGGAAAGATAATTTCCAACAAATAAAGTTTAAGTAATAAATTAAATTTTATATTATTTAATCAATAGCATCTTTTTAGTTTCTATTAAACTCCCAACTTGTAATCTATAAATATATGTTCCACTTGCTAAATTACTAGCATTGAAAATAACTTCATAAGTTCCGGTTGATTTATTTTTATCTACAAGTGTTACAACTTCTTTTCCTAAAACATCATAAATTCTTAAAGTTGTATTTGTAATGGATGCAAGGTTTGTGTTCACTTCTGGAATTGTAAATTTTATTGTTGTTGTTGGGTTAAATGGATTTGGATAATTTTGATAGAGTATAAATTCACTTGGAATATTTTCATCTTCAACACTTGTAATTGCTCCAACATAGTTAAGTCTAAAAGCATCTGCAACAACTTTGCCAGTTGAATTACTTTTTAGTTTTATTTGAATAGTTCCATTATTTGTAAGTTCAATTGTTGTTAAATAATTCCACTGACCACCGTTTAATTTTTGGGTTTTAGTTTCTTCGTAAGAATTTGTGGTAGTAATTATCTCAAATTTAGTTTCAAACGAATTATCATCACTTGATGACCACCAACCAGCAACATCGTATTTTCCTTTGTGTAATTCTTCTGAAATAAATATGGCAGAAGCATCAGTATCATTTGGGTCAAGTTCAATAAAGTCACCTCCAAAAAACTCTAAGCCAGTTGTACTTGTTGAGTTTGTACCACTTATGTTTGCAATAGAGTTATCCATTATATAATGCTTCGGATGTGATATTTCTAAATATTCTGCAATTGAATAAACTGTTCTAGAACCAAGTTCAAATAGGTTTTCGTTAGTAACGAATAGATCACTAGAGTTTCTTAAGTAATTATCATAAGGAGTTTCGTAAGTTAAAGCCATTACTTGCGAGCCATAATTATTCCATAACCAACCTTCAGGGAATTTTGATTTGAGAGTTGAAAACCTTAAATCATCTTTTTCGAAATATTGATTATCAGAAATATTTAAGAATGCAAAAAGGTGTTCCTTCTGATAAAAGCTTTGCGAAGTTGTACCTTCTGTATGAACCCAAAAAGTACAGAACGATGAAACTTGCGAATGCAGATTTAAAAATACTGAGAATGGTTTTTCATCATTTAACTCTTTCATTCTTGCTCTAAGAATTTTTACTTCTTTGGTTGTAGTTGCTTCAGACTTATCCCAATTTGATTCAACATCAATTCCATCAAAGTTAGTTCTAGACCTTCCATAAAAAACTCCATCGGGATTTGTAAAAGGGATAAGATGAAATTCAATTCTCTCCAAGTAAAAATTTATTTCTTCCTTTCCACTTAAAAGTTCTTGAACAATTCCATCAAAATGCCAAGAGCTTGGTGTTTCGCTCGGATGCGTTCTTGCGTGAATCCAAACAGTTTGTTTCTCAGAATTAGGGATGCTTCTATCTGTAATAATCATTTCTTGAATTGGTAAAAGCTTATTAGTAAATCCAATTGTATCTAGAGTTACATGTTCATTTTGAGTCCATTCAATTAATCTTTTTTGTAAATAACTAAATGTGTAAGGAGTATAATAAGAAACGTAAACTGTGTCTTGCGTATATTGTTTAATAAAAACGTTAGTGCTACTTTCTTCAGATGTAAACCTTTCAAAAATTTCATTGTCGTAAGAATACATTGCACGTTTAACATCACTATTTGTTATTCGTATTCTAACCTCTTTATCTTTTACTCCACTCATTCTAAAGTAAAACCATCTTCCACCAATATCTTCTTTAGTAGTTACGTTAAAACTAACTGAGTCTATTTGATCGATTGAAAGTAAGTTCCCACTTTCAAAATCTGCATCTAAAGTAATTTGAGCAGTTAGCAAAGTTGTTAATAGTAGTAAAAAGAGCAATGTGTTTTTCATAAAGGTATATCCTAAGGTCAAGTAACCTTCGAGGTTTTACTGAATTATAATTTTATTGAGAAATTGAAAAGAACTCTAAATAATTTATTTAGTTTACAATTCGAAAAAACCTCGAAGGTTTTATGTTGAGTATTAAAATTTTAGATTAAATAAAACAATAAACTTAACAACGTTATTCTCAAAATGATATGATTATTTGAGACAAAAACTTAAATGGATGCTCTGCATCACAAATTAAAATCATTTATCCTTTTTATTGAGGTTAGAAATTAAAAGGAAAAACTATGAAAGCACAATCAAATATTTACTCAGCACAAGACAATTCTGAAATAATTGAAAATGAAATTGACGAAATAAATGAAGTAAAGATTTATTTGTTAGATCCTCTAAAAGTTGGTGTAATGGGATTTGCAGCTTTCTTTTCAATCATTCTTATTACTACTGCTTTTGGCTATCTTGTGGGCTTTCAAGAAAGTTTTAATATTGGATTGAACGACGTGATTTTTTCTCTAACTGGCTTTGTACTTGCAGCCGGTTCTAAGTTTATGAGTTTTTTCTCTAATGAATGATAGTTTATAATTTACTATTGAGCTTTAAGTTTTTCGGTTCTATCTGCAATTAACATTTTTTCAATTAGCTCGAACAATTCCCCATCCATAATACTAGAAAGGCTGTATAGTGTAAGGCCTATTCTGTGATCCGTAACTCTATTTTGTGGATAGTTATAAGTTCTAATTTTATCACTTCTATCACCACTTTTAACTACTGATCTTCTCTGTTCAGAAATTTCACTAGTTTGTTCTTGTAACTTCATATCATACAATCTTGTTTTCAAAATCTTTAATGCCTTTACACGATTCTTTAATTGCGATCTTTCATCCTGACATTGAGCAACAATACCGGAAGGAATGTGTGTCATTCTAATTGCTGAATCCGTTTTGTTAACGTGCTGCCCGCCAGCCCCACTTGCTCTGTAAGTATCAACACGAACATCACTCATATCTATTTCAACTTCCACATCTTCAACTTCGGGCATTACTACAACTGTTGCTGCCGAAGTGTGTACTCTTCCACTTCCCTCTGTTGCCGGAACGCGTTGAACTCTATGTACTCCACTTTCAAATTTCATCTCACCAAAAATACTTCCACCACTCAAACTAAAAACTGCTTCTTTAATTCCACCCATCCCCGAATCATTAATATCCATTACCTCAACTTTCCAACCTTTCAGTTCGGCAAAGCGAGTGTACATTCTGAATAAATCATTTGCAAAAATTCCGGCTTCGTCTCCACCAGTTCCAGCTCTAATTTCTACAATAATATTTTTTGTGTCATCAGGATCTTTTGGAATTAGCAATAGTTTTATTTTTTCTTCCCACTCTTCCTTACTTTTTTTAAGGTCTTCCATTTCCATTTCTGCAAGTTCTTTCAACTCTGGTTCATCAGAAGAATCTATAATTTCTTGATTACCTTCAATGTTATTTAGTAACGAACTGTATTTGTCGTAAGCATCAACAAGATCAACAAGCTCACTTCTTTTTTTGCTGAGTTCAATAACTTTGGCAGTATTCTTTATTACTTCCGGATCAGATAATTGCTGATCAATATCTTGAAACTTTTCTTTTATTTCTCTTAGTTTATCTAAATAATCCATTCCTTTACCTTAAAATTTAGGTCGCAATATAATGAAAAATAAGAATGATTGTTTGATTGAAAAATGAATTGTAAAGTGATTTTTCTAAATCTAAAATAAATGCGAATTGTTTTTAAGTTGTCATACCGGTTTGTGTTTTTTGCAATACCGGTATCTGTTTATTTGAAAGATTCCGGTATTACAAAAAAAAAGTGTAAATCGGAATGACAGTTAGAAATATTTTATAAATTTAACATAGAATCAAGTCAGAGCATAGGTAAGCGGGAGATTCGATTTGCAACAGAGTTATTCACACTCCTTGTAGTTCTCTTAATATTTCTAAATATTTTAGTTGAACTTCAATAGAAGGAATTTCTGTATCTCTCTTAATTGAATTTATAATTCCTAATTTCGTAAACAATTTATCCAAAGCATCAAACATATTTTCTTGAGGGAATTCATTGTCTCTTAAATAGTGAATAAGTTTTAAAGTTTTAAAACTATCCATCCAAAACACTTTTTGTTTTTCTATTTGTTCTTTAGTTTTTGAATTATCTAAAATTTTATCCCAGCTCGTTTCAAATCTTTGTTCAACTAAAAAATTAAATAGAGTTGAGTTTATTTCTTTTGCTTCTGCTAAATATTGTTCACCCGAAGATTTTCTTTTTCTGTGAAAAACATCTAACCATTCTTTTAATATCTCAAAAGATTTTGGGGAATAAAGTAAATACTCATTTTTTTCTTGTGATAAATATCTATTCACTCGTTGTCCAGTTCCAAATGGAACTCTCCACGAGCCACGAGAAGAAGGAAACACAGTTGCACCATTGATTCTATTGATGTTTGTAACCTTTGCAAGTTTTTCCATAAAATAAAAATCTTCAGCAGCTTTTCGTTTATTCATTCCACCAACTTTAATGTAATTTTCAAAATCACAAACCATTGTAGAACCAATTGAATGAAATGCATAAGGCGATTTGGCGTATTGAAGTCCAAGCACATAATATCTAAGAAAAATTTCATAATTGATTATTGCTTTTTGATCCTCAATTTCTTTTGGTAGAGTGTGATAAAAGTTTACACAACCAGCAGAAAAATTATTTTTATTGAATTCAGAAATTATTGTTTCAATATATTTTTTAGAAACAGTACAATCAGCATCAAGACAAATCAATATTTTTTTATTTTTGTTTCTATAGTTGAAATAATTTAATGCTAAATCCATTCCAACTTTTCTGGCTAGACCAACTCCACCATCTTTTTCCGGTAGAACTTTATTGTTTGAGGAAGCATCAATAATTTCAATGTTAAGTAAAGTGTTTTCTCCATTAATATAGTTTCTTAAATATGTTAGAAGTTCTAAATTGTTCTCTTTAATTTCATTGGAATGAGATTCTAAATTATTTACAATAAATATTACTAGCGTTTCTTTTAGATATTCGATGTTATTTAATGTTAAAGAATGAATAAGTGTTTTTACATTCTCATATTCGGACAAAGCTGGAATAACAATTATATTAGAGAACAAATTTTGCTTTCCAATTTCTAATTTCCAGTTGGATAAACTTTGTCTATCTAAATACTTTCGTACTTGTTTCGGTAGTTTCATTTTGTCTAAATATTTTTTGCAAGTTTTAATCAAGATGGTATCTCTGTTGTTAGATAACATCTTTGGGAAGAAAGTTCTAGTTAATTCTGAAATCTAATTTAGTCAAAATCCATTCTCAAAAATTATTTAATTTAACCTTCAAATAAACTCAAATAAAATATTTCAATGAAAAAAATAAAATTCCACCTTCTTCTTCTAGCAATATTGATCTCGTTTTCTCAAGTATTTTCACAAAAGATAGAGATTGTAGGAAGAGTAATTGATAAAAATTCCAACGAAGACTTAAGCTTTGCAAACTTGCGAATTGATAAAACCAATAACGGAACTGCAACAAATAAAAATGGTGATTTTAAACTTAATGTAGATGTCGGTGCCTATACTATCATTGCTTCATACATTGGTTACACATCAGACACAGTAAAAATTGATTTTAAAAAAAATGAAACAGTTAACTTTTTTCTAAAACCAATTTCTGTAGAACTTAAGCAAGTAACTGTTAAGCCAGGAGAAAACCCCGCTCTCGAAATTATTAGAAAGGCAGTTGAGAAAAAGAAGCAAATAAAAATTAAAATAGAAAACTACAAATATTCCGCTTACACAAAAGGACTTATAAAAACTACCAAGGATTTTCAAGAAGGAGGAATTTCTTTAACAACAAAGGATACCGCGAAATTAAAAATTACCGGAATTTTGGAAAACGAAAGTCGAGGTTTTTTTAAGGCTCCGGATAGTCACAAAGATTTTATTGTTGCGCGAAAACAAACGGCAAACACTCCACCATTTATAAATGTGTTGACTGGCGGAACTTTAGTTCAAAGTTTTTATGAAGATGAACTAACTTTTATGGGTGGAAAAATTCCAAGTCCAATTTCTGAAAGAGCGTTGACATATTATTATTTCCGTATTGAAAAAGAATTAGCAATGGATAAGCAAAAAGTTTATCAAATCTATTTTGAAACGGAGAATCCTTCATCCGCTGGTTTTGAAGGAAAGATATTTATTACCGATAGTACTTATCAATTATTAAAAGTAGATGCTTCGCTAAACAATGCGGCAAATCCTGGGGGACTTTTTGACTATGTTAAAGTATATCAGCAGTTTAACAGTTTTGAAGACGAAATTGTTTTACCAATTGATTACCGATTGTTTGCAGAAGGAAATTATCTTGGCTTGGCTAAGTTTGGATTTGAAGTTCATACAATTATGCATAATTATGAAATTAATACATCTATGGATGATGACCTTTTTGACAATGCAATAATTTCTGTTTTGCCTGAAGCTGATAAAAAAGACAAAGGATATTGGAACTCAATTCAAGCAATACCAAACACACAAGAAGAAGTAAAAGCTTATTCTAGAATTGATAGCATTGCTGAAGTTTCCAAAACATTAGGACAAAATTTTTCTTTGCTTGCTCCCAAGTTTAAGTTGACGGATAATCTCTCCGTTGGAGGTTTGCTTTCTCTTTACAGTTTTAATAAAGTTGAAGGACATACTATAAATCTAAAGCTGAATTACAATGATGTTGATAATAAAAGGTTTGATGTACAAACAAAATTCAGCTATGGTTTTGCAGATGAAAAGTTTAAGCAAGAACTTACTACATCCTATTTGTTAGGAGAGTATAGAACAACAAAAATATCTGTAAATGCTTTTAATAAAATTACTGATTTATTCAGCGAGTCCAATGATTACAATCATTTCACCTCAACCTTTTTAAGCCTTATTTCTAAATATGATTTTAGAGATTATTATTATACTAAAGGGTTTGAGTTTAATGTTTCAACGGATATTCTTCCAATCGTCAATGTTGGCATAGGGTTTGTTAACAGAACTGATAACTCTGCAATTAACAATTCTGACTTTTCTATTTTTAGTAGAAGTAAAACTTACTCTGATAACCAGCAAATTTATGAAGCTAAAACCAACGCTCTTACTGCATCAATTAAATTAGATTTTAGAAAATACATTGAAGTTGGATTTTTTAGGAGAAGAATCAACTCAACAAATAGTAACATTTTTTTAGAAGCGGAAGGTATGTTTAGCAGTAAAAATTTATTTAAAAGTGAAAATAATTTTTTCTTATTTAAGTTTTCATCTCACGGACGTTTCTCAATTTTTAATTCTGCATCACTTAATTTTTATTTAACAAAAATTTTGTCGACCGGAAGCGTTCCTTTTCAAATGCTTTATGCTTTACCTGGCAATATAAGTGCTGCTGGTAAAAGTAATTCATTTAGAACCTTAAGAATTGGAGAAGTTTTTGGAGATGATATTACAGCATTATATTTACAACATAACTTTAGTGATGAACTTTTTAGAATACTTAGTATCCCATATCTAAGTGAAAGTCGTTTGCAACTTACAACACATTTTAATGTAGCGTGGTCTGAAGTAACAAATAAGAGTAAAGAAATTTTACCGACAAACTTCAAATCATTCGCCAAACCATTTTATGAGCTTGGTTTTGGAATGGGACACATTTTAATTCCACTTACTTTTGAGTTTACTTGGAAGCTGAATTACCGAGGTTATAATAATTTTGTATTGGGGATAAATACAATTGTGTTGTAAAAATAGTAGGGGAGATTGCTTGCAAGTTATTTAGGAATTAGTTTAATTATTAATAGGAGTATAAGATGAATGCAATTGAATCTTTTTTTAGAGATTATAAAACTACTTTGAGTTTTACTCTAACGTTTATAGGACTTGTTATAGCATATCTAACTTTTGATAGCTACATAAATACTCAAATTGATAATAAAATAAAAGACACAGAATATATTCAGAAACTTTCTAAAACTTTAAGACCATTTTTAATTTTTGAAAATAAAGGTATGATTAGTTATGACCACGGTGCAAGTAAATTTGTTGACAGTATTAATGTTCAATACTTCCCATATGATAGTACCAAAGGAGTTAATCTTGGTTGGCCAAAAGAGATGATTATTTATACTAATCAGTTTTTAGCAACACCTCCATTATTGGACTATATAGGAGTATTTAATTTCACATATTCAATAAAAAGAAATAAAAATGGATGGTTAATAAAGACAAAACCTATAGTAATTATTACAGACAATTTCGGAAGAGTAGATTCAAGGAAACCATGGCACGAGAATATTTATATCTTAGAAATATTATTGTAAATGGATTTCCGATTTAAACATTCTGAAATGACAAAATTGGTAAAAGGTAAGACTTAATTTAGTTTAACTCTTCAAAATATTAATTTCTAAAGATGATAATATTTCATAATCTCTATCTTCAAAAGGTTCGTTGTAATGTTTGTTAACGTAACTACTAATCCATTCATCACGTTCATCAAAGAGTTTGAAAATTTGCTTTTTGTAACCAAGAAAAATATTTTCAATAAAGTCTAGGACTCTTTCATCTTTGAATATTTTTTTATCAATGCTAAATTTTTCAAAGTGCTTTTTTAATTCATCAGCTTTTACATACTTATCTCCAGTTACCCATCTGTTTACAGTACTTAATCCAATTGGTTCACCTTGCTTGTTCATTGAAATTAAAAGTAGATGAATTAATTCTCCATTCTCATCTTCAACAAATGTGTGGAAATGTCCATATTCATTTTCTCTATGTGCATGAAAAAAAACTCTGCTATTTGTGTCTGGGTCAACTATACCACCATCAAACGGGTAGTGAATGTTTGGATCAAACTCATATTCCCCCCCATCCATTATTTTTAACACTAAATTTGAACCACTCAATTTTAGAGAATTTATTATGGTTACAATTTTCTTTAAATATTTTTCAGCTGTTAGTTTGGAGTTGTAAAAAATAGTCTGAGCATTATTTGTAATAGGAGAGAGAAGTGCTAAGGTAGTAATTCCTACAATATGTAAAAATTTTCTTCGTTTCATAAAATAAATAAGATGTGTTTTAAATTCTTTTTAAATTCTTTTTAAATTAATAAAGTTAGGGTGTCCGGTTAGGGGCAGAAAATAACCAGACACCCCACAATAATTATTTCATAGGATTACATGGGTTGCAAGGATTAACTTTTTTCATCATCTTTTTAACGCCACAAGGATTGCACGGATTTTTCATAGATTTTTTAACACCGCAAGGATTACAAGGGTTGCAAGGATTCATTCCACCACCAGCATCTGATGCCATAAAGTTAACACTAACTTTAATAGTTTCATTTAATTTGCCAACAACCATCCCAGGTATTTTAACTCCATAATCACCTAACTCAATGCTAAAGTTTGCTTTTACTTTTAATAAGTTACCAGGCATTTTACCTTTAGTGATTTTATTTTCTTTGTAGTAAGTTAGTTCCATTGGTACAGAAATTCCTTTAGTAACGCCGTGAACTGTAAATTTACCATGACCAGTTGCAGTTACCTTTTTTGTATCCGCTAACATGTTTGAAGATGCAGCAGAAATTCCGGTTAACATAAATTTAGCTTTAGGAAATTTTTCTGTATCTAACCAGTTTGGACTTCTTAAATGTTCGTCTCTTAATTCTATACCAGTTTTTAAACTTACTAAGTCAACATCAACTTTACCTTTTGGCATTTTTGTAATGTCGTTTGTATTTATCATTACCATTATGTCTAGCTTGTTACTTACTCCAATAATATCTTCCATTGGTGCGTTCGATTCAAATGTTGCTTGGTTACGCATATCACTTGAGTTTGCTGAGAATGTACTTTGTGCAAATGTAGATATTGCAAATAATAAAAATAGAAAAATTGTGCTTGTTGCTTTAGCCTTCATTGTTACTCCTTTTTGTTTTTTGAATATATATTATTATAATTGATACAATTGCTGTGAAGCCTGAAATAGCCATTGATAGATCAAGTCCCCAAATAAATTTCTTTTGCCATTCTTGATATGTTCTATCAAACATTTCATCTTTAACTTCAACTAATACTTCTGTTTTTGTAAATATTTCTTGCCCATAGCCAAGCCAAACAATTAGAGATAAGGCAATAATAGCAAGGGCTATGTACATTGTTCGTTTCTGTTTTGAGTTAAGTTTAAGTAACTTCATTTTTAACCTTTGAGTTTAATCTTTTCAAATTTCTGTATGAAACTTAGCTTGTAAAGTAGAACTCAACTTGCAAGTAGCCGACACTTTTAGAAGAATATGTGTAAGCTAAATGACACTTGAGGGAGTATCATCTTTTCTTTAGTGTTTGTAATAAGTTAAATTTGTAATTATAAATAATTGAGCGAGTGTAATATTGAAGAAGATATGTTTTAAGAAGTTAGTGTTTTTTGTTTTGAGTTTTTCTGTTTTAATTAGTTGTTCAACCAATACAGTTCAAAGTAAAGTTAAAGATGACGGCATTCAACAAAGTGATAGTAATTTTGCAAATGTAATTTCTGTGCAAGTAAGCGGAAGTGAAAAATCATATTCATTCTCAGTAAAACTTAAAAGTCCCGATGAAGGCTGTAAGCAATATGCTAATTGGTGGGAAGTGATTTCTGAAAGTGGCGAACTAATTTATAGAAGAATACTTGGACATAGTCACGTAAATGAACAACCATTTATTCGCTCTGGCGGAAGTGTAAATATTAGTGCAAATCAAACTGTAATAGTTCGCGGACACATGAACAATACTGGTTATGGAACAAAAGCAATGAAAGGTTCAGTAAGTTCAGGGTTTGCTGAAATAACTCTTGATAAAGATTTTGCAATTGAGCTTGAACAAAAAGAACCACTTCCGCAAAACTGTGCTTTCTAAATAATAGTAAGAATTGTTATGATAAAATATTTTGAAACAAAAACTGGAATAAGAGTACCAGCAATTACAACTGAACAAATGATTGAAGTTGATAGAATTGCTATTGAAGAAACTGGACCAAGTTTATTTCAGATGATGGAAAATGCAGGAAGAAATCTTGCTCTTTCTGCAATTGATTTGCTTGGTAGTACTTGGCAAGATGCTAGTATAGTTGTGCTTGCCGGAACTGGAGGAAATGGTGGTGGAGGAATTTGTGCAGCAAGGCATCTAGCAAATAGAAATATGAAAGTTGCAGTTTGTATATCTAATATAGAGAGACTTAGCAAAGTTCCTTCCGAACAAAGAAGAATTTATCAATCTACGTCAGGCAAAGAAATTAGTATCAATAATTTAGGAAGTATAAAACCCGATTTAATAATTGATGCAATAATTGGTTACAGCTTAAAATCTGCTCCAAGAGGTGAAGCTCTTGAAATGATAACTTGGGCAAATAAACAAAACATAAAAATACTTTCGCTAGATGTTCCATCAGGAATTAACTCAACAACTGGAGAAACTTATGGGGAATTTATTAAAGCTAACAGAACGCTAACACTCGCATTGCCTAAAACTGGTTTGCTGCCAGAACTTACCGGTGATTTATTTCTTGGAGATCTTGGGATACCAAAAATGGTTTATAAGCAAATAGGAATTAAATATTCTGATCCTTTTGGGAATGAATTTATAGTGAACTTACTAAAGTGAAATAATTATAATTAATAATTTTCTAATTCTTGACATTTCCTTTCTATTCAAGTACATTTACAGGCTAAATAAAAATCCCTTTCCATAAAGGAGCGTAAGTGAAACAAGAAAAAATTACACGATTTATTAAAACTGAAGATGCTGATAGAAAATGGCATGTTATAGATGCTAACGATTTAGTACTTGGTAGACTTGCAACTAAAGTAGCCACAATTATTAGAGGTAAACACAAACCAATTTTTACACCTAATATGGATACTGGCGATTTTGTAGTTGTTGTTAATGCTGGGAAAGTAAAATTGACTGGTAAGAGAGAACAAATGAAAACATATTTCTCTCACTCAATGTATCCTGGTGGAGTAAAAACAAAAACATTTGCTGAACTAAAAGCTAAGCAACCAGAATTAATAATTCATAAAGCAGTAAAAGGTATGTTACCTAAAAACAAATTAGGCAGACAACTAATTAAGAAACTAAAAGTTTACGCTGGTAGCGAGCATCCACATTCAGCTCAAAAACCTGAAGTGTTAAGTTTATAATAATAGGAATATAAATGGTTGATAAAATTTTTGTTGGACGTAGAAAAACTTCAGTTGCTAGAGTTATTTTGAGAAATGGCTCAGGTAAAATAACAGTTAACAAAAGAGAATTTGAAAACTTCTTCCCTGTTCAAGATAATAGAGACGATGTTATTCTTCCTTTTAAGTTTACTGAAACATTAGGGAAGTACGATGTTATAGCTAATGTAAAAGGTGGTGGAGTTCGTGGACAAGCTGAAGCAATTAGATTAGGTATTGCAAGAGCATTAATTGATGGAGATCCTGAATTGCGTGCATTGCTAAAACCTGAAGGATTATTAAGAAGAGATCCAAGAATGGTTGAACGTAAAAAACCTGGGCAACCAAAAGCAAGAAAGAAATTTCAATTTTCAAAAAGATAAATTATTTGGCGGATTTTTTAATTGTAATCCGCTTTCACACATCACTCATACTTTCGGATTTGCCACCTGTGTCCAAACTTAAAAATGGATGGAAGGCAAAGTTGAAGAGAGTAGAAGTTAAACAGGAGATATTATGGCTAAAGTAGATTTAACCTCTCTTATTGAAGCAGGTGCACATTTCGGTCACCTTACACGTCGTTGGAATCCTAAAATGCGTCAATACATTTTTATGGAAAAAAACGGCATTCACATCATCGATCTTAAAAAAACACAACTATCAATTGAAGCAGCAGCAAATGAACTCCGTGCAATGACCTCCAAAGGAGATACTATTTTATTTGCGGGTACAAAAAAACAAGCTAAAAGTGTTATTGCCGAAGAAGCTAAACGCTGTGGTATGAACTGGGTTAGTGAAAGATGGCTTGGTGGTATGCTTACTAATTTTTCTACAATTAGAAAAAGTATTACTAGAATGCAAAAAATTGAGAAGATGGAAACTGATGGAACATTTGATAAGCTAAGAAAAAAAGAACAACTTTTTAAGACAAGAGAAAAAGAAAAATTGAAAAAAATTCTTGAAGGTGTTGAATCAATGAAAAGAATGCCGAATGCAATTTTTATTGTTGATATCAAAAAAGAATCAATTGCAATTAATGAAGCACTAAGACTTAACATTCCTATCTTTGCTATTGTTGATACAAACTGTGACCCTGAACCAGTGAACTATGTTATACCAGCAAATGATGATGCAAGTAGAACAGTTGAGGTAATAACAAAAGTAATGGCAGATGCAATTCTTGAAGGTTCTCAAAAATATCAAGAAGTAAAAGCTGAAAAAGTTGCTGAGAAAGAAAAACTTAGGAAACAAGAGAAAGACGATACTGATAAAAAGAAAGTAGGAAAGGCAAAAATTAGAAAAGTTAAGTTTGATGAAAAAGGCGAGCAAAAAATAGTAAGTGATGAGAAACAAGTTGCTAAGAAAGAAGATAAAAAAGTTGAAGTTAAAGAGAAGCCAATAAAAGAAGAAGTTAAGAAAGAAGAACCTAAAAAAGAAATTGTAAAAGAAGAAAAAGTTAAAGAAGAAAAGCCTAAAGTAAAAAAAGAAGAAGCAACTATTGATGATTATTTACCTTGTGAAGATTATAAAGGTGCTGAAGGATATCATATTTTCTTTAGAGAAGATAGAAACGAACATTATTTTGCATTTAATGATAAAAGTGGTAAAACTTTTTTACGTTCTGAAGGTTACACTACTGAAAAAGCAATGCAAAATGGAATTGCTTCTGTAACAAAAAATGCAATTGAAGAAAAACGCTGGACAAGTGGAACTGCTCTTGATGATAAATATCACTATTATGCAATTAAAGCTGGTAACGGACAAGAGATTGGTAGAAGTTGTTATTACAAAACTAAAGATGAAATGGAAAAAGATTTTGCATGGATAAAAAGTGATAAAGCACAGCTTGTTAAAGTTGAAGAAAAAAAAGAAGATAAAAAGAAATAAAAAATAAGGATTTATTTATTATGGCAATAACAGCCCAACAAGTTAAAGAACTAAGAGATAAAACTGGTGCAGGTATGATGGACTGCAAAAAAGCTTTAGTTGAATCCGATGGTGATTTTGAAAAAGCAATTGATTATTTGAGAAAGAAAGGTGCTTCAATAGCAGAAAAGAGAGCTGATAGAACTGCAAGTGAAGGTATTGTTTTGACCAAACTGCTAAATGATGGTGCTACTGGAATAATTGTAGAAGTTAATTGTGAAACTGATTTTGTTGCTAAGGGAGATGACTTTGGTAATTTTGCAAAATTTATTTTAGATGCAGTAGTCGCAAACAAACCGTCTAATATAGCAGAATTGTTAACACAATCTCACGATGGTAAATCAGTACAAGAAGAATTAACTACAATTGTTGGAAAGATTGGAGAGAAAATTGAAGTATCTAGATTTGCAATTGAAAACTCTGATGCTGGCTTGGTTACTGATTACATACATCACGGAGCGAAACTAGGTGTTTTGTTAAGAGTTGATAATGTAACAGAAGGAAAAGACGAGCTAGTTTCTTTATCTAAAGATATTTCAATGCAAATTGCAGCGATGAATCCATCTTATGCATATAGAGAAGAAGTAAGTGAAGAAATTCTAAATAAAGAAAAAGAAATCTACAAAGAAGTTGCTCAAAAAGAAGGCAAGCCAGAACATATATTAGACAAAATTGCAGAAGGAAGATTAAACAAATTCTTCAAAGAAAATTGTTTGCTCGAACAATCATCTGTAAAGGATAATTCTAAATCTGTTGGTGATTTATTAGAAGATTTTAATAAAAAGCATTCGACTAATTCTAAGATTAAGTTATTTCATAGATTTCATCTTAGTGATGAAAATAAATAATTTTATAAAGGTCTTATTTTTTAATAAGACCTTTTTTTTTATATTGAGGTTAAATTATGGCACAAAAAATTAAATTTAAAAGAGTATTATTAAAATTAAGTGGTGAATCGTTACTTGGCACAAAAGGACACGGAATTGATCCTGCAATGTTAGACTTTTTTGCAGAAGAAGTTAAGAAAATACAAAAGCTAAAAGTTCAAGTAGGAATTGTTATTGGTGGTGGAAATATTTTTAGAGGATTAAATGCCGGAGAGTCTGGTATTGATAGAGTTACTGGTGATCAAATGGGAATGTTAGCAACTGTAATAAATGCACTTGCTTTACAAAATGTATTTGAAAAACACGGACTAGATACACGTTTGTTATCTTCAATAAATATGGATGAAATTGCTGAACCCTATATTAGAAGGAGAGCAATCAGACATTTAGAAAAAGGAAGAATTGTAATATTTGGTGCTGGAACTGGACATCCTTATTTTAGTACAGATACTGCTGCTTCACTTAGAGCTGTTGAAATTGAAGCTGAAGTGATTTTAAAGGGGACAAGAGTAGATGGAGTTTACGATTCAGATCCTGAAAAAAATCCAGATGCTTCGATGTTTAAAACAATTACTTACTTAGATGTTTTGAAAAATAATTTACGTGTTATGGATATGACTGCAATTAGTTTATGTAAAGAAAATAACTTACCAATTACTGTTTTTAATATGAATAAAAAAGATAATTTACTAAAAGTTGTAACAGGTAAAAAAGTTGGTTCTGCAGTTACAAATTAGTTTTTTCAATAAAAGTATTGAGGTGATTATGAATCCTATATTAAATGATGCAAAAGAAAGAATGGATAAAACCATTGAAGCATTTAGGAGTGAAATTTCAAAAATAAGAACTGGTAAAGCAACTACAGCTTTACTGGATGGAATTAAAGTTGATTATTACGGAACTTTAACTCCTCTAAATCAAACAGCAAATGTAAGTGTTTTAGATTCACATACGCTTTCTGTAACACCTTGGGATAAGAGTCTTGTAAACGATATTGATAAAGCAATTCTAGTTGCTGATTTAGGTCTTAACCCAGTTAGTGACGGAACAAATATAAAAGTTCCTATTCCTCCACTAAATGAAGAACGAAGAAAAGAGCTTGTAAAATTAGCTAAAAAATATGGCGAAGATTACAAAGTTGCACTTAGAAATATAAGACGTGATGCAAACGAACATCTTAAAAAACTAGAAAAAGATAAAGAACTTTCTGAAGATTTGCGACACGATGCGGAAGCTGATATACAAAAAATCACTGACAATCACTCAACAAGAATTGATGAGTTAATCAAAAATAAAGAAACTGAAATAATGGAAGTATAGTTTTTTGTCTTGGTCGGAGTTAAAGCTATGTTCTTTATTGTACTTTGCATTTGCTTCAAAAATTTCAAGATAGAAAAAACAAATATCAAAATATAAATACCAAATAAATTCCAATTTATCAAAATACAAACGGCTATACGGAAATAAGTAATAAATTAAAATAGTAAATGTTTTAAAAATGATATTTAGTATTTATTTGTATTTTATAATTTGCTTTTTGGTACTTCTAAACGAATTTTAATTGTAATCAAACTCGTGGATCTGAAACCATTGTAGTCACAGTTTGAGATGTTAAAAATACCTAACTATACCAAAACCGAGTCGCCACTCTCCGTCGTTTGCCGAACGATCTGCTCCTACCAAATATTGCGATGTATTTAGTCTTGCATTATTTGTAATTAAAATGTGAAAAATGTGTCCTCCAGTTTCAATTGCAGTTCCAAAAGCAACTGTATTAAATGATTTGCCAGTTTCATCCAATCTAATTACTCCACGATAACCTGCAATAGTAGGATTATACTCTAACCAAAAACTCCACATTCTATTTAAATAATATTGTAGATAAGTACCAAGAGTAAACGAGTATTGCTGATCAACAGCATAAATAAAACTGTTGTGTAAATATGAAGGAACAATTCCAATCCCTAACTTTTTATTAAACAACATTGTATTAAAAACTAGTTGAGCATAAAACTGAAAATTCCTTGCATCAGTTCTACTTAAATTTAATCCGGTTGGTACTTCGGTATTCCAAACAGCTCCAAGTTGTAAAGAGAAAACACTTGGCAAAAAATTATTATCTATCTGAAATAATTTTTGCTTGAATTGTAAATCCAAATTATCTGTATTATTGCTTCGTCCCAGAGTTACCATTAGGTTATCGTTTATACCATAACCAAGAGCAAACCTAATTTTCGCAGGTCCATCAAAACCAAAAAGTGCATCATATCCATCTTTAATTGAGGGAAGAAATCTATGAGAAATTTCATACATCCAAGTTCCGGATTTTAATGATTCTGTTGTTGGAAAATTTGCAGTTTTAGTTGCGTGAAAAAACTCTAATTTTAATTTTATTGGAGAAGACTTTTTTTTCCATTTTGGTTGAGCAAAAGAAAGACTAACAAAAACAAAAGTGCAAAGTAATAGTATAATAAATTTCAAAAATTATTTCTCCTCAGATTTTTCTAGAATGAAATTAAGATTTAGTTTTATTTCTTCTGCTACTTTTATAAAAGCTAATAAGCTTGGAGCTTTAATTTTGTAATCTTTTAAGAGAACAGAAAAATTAGTTTTTACATTCAGGATTCCTTCATTAAAAAATAATTCAGCATCAATTTCTTTTTCATTTTCTATTCCATGAATAAACATTTTACCAACTGCTTTAATTTCATACTTGTTTTTTTCTATACTATTTGACGAGATAATTTTTCCCTTAAAATATGTGGTTTGCCATTTGTCAGTTTCAAGTACATCTTCACGCATATCTCTATCCCGCTTACCACTACCGGTCTCAATAGAATTTATATCAACTTCAAAATACAATTCATTGTTACCAGAAAACATTTTTTCACCTTCCCAATATAAATAACCATCTATATTACTTGTTACACCTTCAAAATCTAAAACAGTTGTACTAGAAATAAATTTCACCATATTGGAATTACTTTTTTTAACATTCCATTCTTCAGCAAATATTTGAATACTGCTAGCCAGTAATAAAACTACTAATATATTTTTTATCATTTGATTCTCCTTAATTATTTTTTGCACCATCGTTAATCCAAGAAGAAATTGAATCAACAACAGATTGTGATAGTGGAGATGCTCCACGAGGCATTCTAGAACCTGATATGTTTTGTCCTATTATTTTTTTTAGCAAATAACTATTCTCTGGGTTGTTAGGTTCAATATAATTTAATCCGGTAGAGCCAGCTTTATTTACAATTCTATTATATGCATTACCGGCAAGATCAGGAGCAACAATTCCGCTAACGTGACAACCACTTAAGGCGCACGATTTATTTAGAACATTAGTTTGGATACTTGCAAAAGTTGTACTGATTGGATTTTGAAAATCTGTTTCATCAATAGTGGGCGTAGTCTCAACTATGCTTTCCGAGCAGGAGGAAATTAAAAATATAAAAAAAAGTGTGAGTATAGGAATTATTTTCTTCATAGGATTTACTTTCGGTTTTGGAATAGTGGTTGAGATTTTAGTATCTGCAAATTCTGTATTTCATTATACAATAAAGAAAAATGAAAATACTAAAACTCAACCACTATTAATAATTGGAAATGTTTTTAAGATCTTAAAACTAGTTCTATTACTTAATCTAGTTAATTAAATTTATTTCAACAATACCATTTTTCTTACATCGGTAAAATTATTTGATTGAATTCTATAGATGTAAGTTCCACTTTGTAATTCTGAAGCATTAAAATTAATACTATGCAATCCAGAAGGTAGAACTTTATTTACCAATGTTGTTACTTCTCTTCCCAAAATATCAAAGACTGTTAAATTAACTAATCCAGATTCTTTCAAATTAAATGTAATATTGGTTGTTGGATTAAATGGATTAGGAAAATTTTGCAATAATCTGTAACTATTTGGTAATACAGCAATTTCATCTAAAATTCCCGTAATATTTATCCAGTTTACATCAGTAAAGTTAGGATTGTGTGTAAAGTTTTGAACAAAATTTCCAGTAGTACTACTAAATGTTATTCTCCAAGCATGATCTGTTGGCGGTGCATCATATTGTCCATTACTATTATGATCAGCATAAAAATCCACATTATAGTCGTGATCCATTTCTATATTTGGTACAGATAAAATAAAATCGGGACCAGCAGAACTATTTATTTTGGTTCTGCCTACTTCCTCTCCGTTATCTTGCCTAACAATTCTCATCTCAATTGTCTGACCAATATGTGGATTCATTCCTATTAAATTTAATGAATATAAATATTTCCAACCGACATCTTTAAAGTCTGTGTTATGAGCAAAGTCAACAGCAACATCACCAGTACTATTTTCAAACTGTAGTTTCCAAGTATGATCTGTTGGTGGAGCATCATAAATTCCATTGCCATTATGGTCAGCGTAAAATTCAACTTTATATTCTTTACCTAATTTTATTCCTGGAATCTCAACAGTAAAATCTGCTTCACTTATTGACTCAATTCTAATTCTTCCAACTTCCTCTGAAGAAAGGTCATCTTCAACCCTTAGTTCTAAAAGTTTACCTAAATGAGGAGTCATTCCTGTGATATTAATAGTTAACATATAATCCCATTCAATATCAACAAAATCAGTGTTATGTGAAAAACTAACATTGTCATTTCCTTGAGCATCGTTTAATTCAATTCTCCATGCATGGTCAGTTGGTGGTGCGTCATATAATCCATTGCCATTGTGATCTGCGAACATATCAATATAATAACTACGTCCTTGTAATACGGCATCTAATACAACATCAAAACTTTGTGAAATTGTGTCAACTGTAGTGCGTCCTACTTCTTTTCCTGTTGTTCTATCAATTACTCTTAGTTTTAACATTTGTCCAATGTGTGGATTCATTCCGGAAAAAGAAATTGTAAGAGGTAAGAGCGATGTACTATTTAGATCTCCCGGTGAACTTACAAAATTTGCATCACCAGGGTTTGCCTGGTCTTTTACCCATTGTCCGAACGGATCTTGAAGTTCTTCACCATTTGTAACTCCGTCATTATCAGCATCTAAACTTGCTAATAAAGGATTCCAAACAACATTTCCTGCAGAACCGGATTCTGTAAGAAATTTTGTCCCAACTAATTTTCCAAATTCGTTTCTAGGTGACCCTCCACCATTTGTATGGCAAGTATTACAACTGAATTTAGAACCGTTTGGAACTTGGGCTTCTCTAAATCCTCTTGATATAACAGTAGTAATCGTGAAAGCAAATATTCCTAAAAATATTAAGCTAATTAAAAAATTTTTCATATGGATTCTCCTTTTAGTTATTAGTTAGTGTTTTGTCGAAATTCTAAATCGTGCGTAAGACCTTTTCAGGGAATTATTAATGTAAATATTGCAAAATACCGATGTATTCGCAATAACTTTAGTAATGCATAATTTAAGTAATTTGTATAATTACAAATTTATATCTTATATTTTCCCTCGTATCGGGAAATTAACTTAAGTTGAAATATATGTATGAATATATTCTGCTAAAAAATACGACATAATATCCTATTTATCTGTAACATTGTTACACAACTATAAGATTTTTAATCAGAACTAAGCACTATATGAAATATTTAACTAGAATGTTATTTCGTAAGTAATCAGCCTCCATTTATTCTATCATAGCTATAATCTCTGAGAGTAAATTCCCCGTCCTTTGTGACGGTTTGAAAAATAATAATCCTTTGATAATCTGTCTGCTTGCAGCGGAGTAGCTCATTGTCATGGTTATTTTCAAATTTTGTAAGGGTTACAATGTATGAGAAATAAAATTCCGTAGAATTTAAAAGTTGGTTAGCTGCTAAAAATAAAAAACTGAATGTTTAACTATGATGCACTATGAGTCGAGAAGAATAGTTGCTAAAAAATTTATTACATTGAGAAACAGGATAGTCTTACTTCTTTTCTTCAAAACACTTTTAACATTTATATCATCATCAGTTAAAATTGAACGTGTGATATTTAGTAAAAAGTGTTGCTGATCTTAAAGCTTACTTATATACATATTGAAATATTTTATTAGTCGCTCTTTTTTTATCATTCAATTTTTTAAGGTCATCAAGGAAATATAGTGAGAATAAAAAGGAGACAAATAAATTTTAAAACTGTTTCAATAGAAAAGCATTATTAAAACTTGATAAGTACTGTTTTATTTTGTTTTTTTGATAAAATACTTTTAACTTAAATTATAAAATTTTTCAATGGAGAAAAATATGATTTCTATAATTCCTAAAATTGTCATAACTTTTTTTATAGTAGTTTCGCTTATAAATTGTTCTGAACAAGGGAAAAAAGTTGTTGGGTCAGTTGTTTTTGAGAAAACCACAAAAACAATTATGTTTCCCTCAGAAGATAGTGTGATGATTTCTGCCGATATTTATTTAGCTCATAATTTGGATGCTCCACTTATTATTCTTTTTCATCAAGCAGGGTGGAGCCGTGGTGAATATATTGATATTGCTCCAAAGTTAAATAAGTTAGGTTTTAATTGTATTGCTGTTGACCAAAGGTCTGGTGAAAAAGTTAATAATGTAATTAACAAAACACATGGCAGAGCTGCAACAGCTAATAAACCAACAAAGTATTTGGATGCTTATATTGATATGGTTTCATCATTGAAATTTTTGAAAGAAAAATATAGTAAAGGGAAAACAATAATTTGGGGAAGTTCATATTCAGCAGCTTTATCCGTTAGATTGGCTGGAGAATATAAAAATGAAGTTGATGGACTTTTATCATTTTCGCCAGGGGAGTACTTTGTGAGATTTGGTAAGCCAAAAACTTTTATCTCTGATTTTGCAAAGAACATTGCAGCTCCGGTTTTTATAACTTCTGCAAAAAATGAAAAATCAAATTGGGAAAACATATACAATTCCATTCCAACTGAAAACAAACATTTCTTTTTACCTCAGACTAATGGTAATCATGGTTCGAGAGCTTTGTGGAGTAAGTTTGAAGATAGTAATTCTTATTGGAATGCTGTTGAACCATTTCTTATAAAGTATTTCATAAACTAGTTAAAATGAGTTCTGATATTCTAAATAAAAATCAAATAGAAATTTGTGAGTTTGCAAAAAAGAATTTTATTGAAACTCAGAATGTTTATCTAACAAACAGAATGACGTTTGTTGTTAAACTAAGAAAAGAAATTTTACGTCTAGTTTTAAGCTATGAAAGTAATAGCTCTGAAAAAATCAATCTAAGTAAGATTGCTCATAAATTTCATCAGAATGTAAAAAAAATAATTGGTCAAGAAAAATTTAGTGTTAAGACTTTAGACTTTAGGAAAGAGTATTCAAAGTTGTTTTCTATTATTGAAAAATCTTTTATCATTCCGAATAAAATTATTGATGCACATGATGATAAAGAAAATAGCTTAAGTAAATTTTATTTCAGCCATAAATTGGTTTCCTTACTATTTGAAGAAGTGAATTACAATAATAACATTGTTGCAGAAAATTACTTAACTCTTTACAAAGCAATTATAAAATTAAATAGCACTTATCATTCAAAAATTATTGCTGATACTTTAGAACAAAGTGATAAAAATTTAGTTGATGATTTTAGTATTGAAGTTGTTATTACTGAAGTTGTAGCCAACATAAAACAATTAGAACATGATTTAGAAAATAGAATTATAGTAAAGTTAGAAGAACTAATTGAAAATTATAAAACCTCAAATGAAGTATTAGAAAATTCGAATAAATTATCTAGTAAATATTCGAAAAAAAATATTGATAATTTTGAAGAAAAATTTAATAGCAATTATAAAACTAAAACTCAAAATCATTCTGATTTTTACTTGGGGTTATTCGGGAACTGGAATTTTTTTGAAGATATATCTACACTAAATTATTTCATTTTATATGATTTTTATGAAACTAGTGGTAATCTGAATAAAAAAATTCAAGATGAAATAACCAATGAGTTCGATAGAATAATTAATTTATTCACCTCTGTAAAACTTGAACTAGAAAACCGCAAAGATTCCGATAATTTTTTGAACTACTTGAAGAAGAAAAAAAAGGAAGTTCAGCACCAATTGGAAGATGATCTACTAATCAAAATGGTACGATTGCTCCCTTATGACAATCCTGCACCGATCATTAAAGCATACCTTAGTAAGGTGAAATCAATTATTGGTACATTACCGAAAGAGAGAACAATTACAAACTTAGATAACTTAACTTATAATACTAAATACGAACTTTACACTTTCTCTTCAAAAGAAATAATTGAAAATAACATTTATAATAGTGCTTTTAGCAAACTATCGGAAATTTCAAAAACAGCTAGAATTAGTGTTAAAGAAATAAGCTCACAAGTTTTAGGTCTAGGTCAAATTTCTAATTACAATTTTGAAACAGCTATTTCTGTTGGGGAAAGTGAAGATGCAATATTGGAAGAAACTAATGTGAATTCAGCTTACAAAATTGTTAATGATGGAACTGATAGAATAATTGAAAAATGTAGTGGTGTCTCAAATCAGTTTTCTGAAGTTACTACTTTGGCAATGGATGAGTTCTACTCATCAGTAAAAAAATTTACAGAAAATCTATATAAATTGAATGATTCTGATGAACTAATACAACTAAAGCACAAGCTTTCACGAGAAAAATCCAAAGAAGAAACTGAAATAAAAATTAAAAAAGTACAAACAAATATTAAGAGTTTTTTCCCTTTAATTGTTGGCAAAGGAAAAGAGTTATACTCTGAAACTAAAAAGAAAATATTTAAAATAAGTGAGAAGGTTGGTTTAACTAGTGTTCCTAAGGAAGTTTCAGAAGAAATATTAGATTACATTGTTGAAACTGAAAAACAAATTGAGAGTCTTCCATTTATCTATCAAAGATTGTTTAAGAATTCTCCGGTAAATGATAAAAGATTTTTTATTGGAAGAGAAATAGAACTTGAAAAAATTAGAAAAGCATACAACCATTGGGAAAGTGGAAAGTTTGCACCAACTGTTATTGTAAGTGAAAAGGGAGCCGGTGCTTCTTCGCTAACTAATATTGCTCAAGAAGAATTTGAAAAGTCCTTGGATGTAATTCATATAAGATTGAGAAGCACAATTTTTAACCCAAAAGATTTTATTGATTTACTTTGTGAAAACTTAAATGAAAAAGATATTATTGATTTTGATGACTTAATTGATAAACTAAATACGCATCCATCAAAACGTGTAATTATAATTGAAAATATTGAAGACCTATTTTTAAGAGTTGTTAATGGATTTGATGTTATGAAGATGTTTGCACAAATAATTTCTTTAACAAACAATAATGTTTATTGGATTGCAACGTGCAATAAATATGCTTGGAATTACCTAAGTAAAGTAATTAACATACAAGACTATTTCGCCTTTGTTATAAAGTTTAATAAATTTACTGATAAAAGAATTAACGAAATAATTATGACTCGCCATAATATGAGTGGTTACAGATTAATGTTTATTCCCACGCAAGATGATTTGGAAGATAAACAATTTCAAAAATTAACTGAACAAAACCAACAAGAGTTTTTGCTTAATAAATTTTTTAGAGAATTAAATAATATTTCGCAAAGTAATGTTGCTTTGGCTCAACTATTTTGGCTTCGTTCAATCTCTGAATTGACAGAAAGTGAAATTCAAATAACGTCATTACATAACATTGATTTTTCTTTTCTTAAAAATTTAAATAGACAAAAAGTTTTTTCACTTGCTGCAATTCTTATACACGATGGTTTAACTATCGAAGAGCATGCCAAGGTTTTTAATTTTACAAATGAGGAAAGTCGTTTGTTACTTTCTGCAATGTTGGATGATGGCGAACTTAGAATTACGGATAAGAATTATAGAGTAAATTTTTTATTATATGTTCACGTAATCAAACTTTTAAAAAGTCAAAATATTCTACACTAGATAAAATGAAAAAAAAATTACTTATAATTGTTTTTTTTACTGTAGCCGTTTCCCAAATATTGGCTCAACAATATTTAGCTCAAACTGCTGATAGTATTGCTCCTCAACCAATTGAGAAAAGTGAAACTAAATCAATTATTGAAAACATACTTCCAACAAATTCAGTTGAAAAGGAAATAGATTCTTCCCCAAACAGTTACAAGGAACTTACTCCGGGCGAACAATTAAAAAAAGTATTTTCTCCAACCAAAATATTTTGGGCAATATTCTTTTTTATAATTGGTTACTATTTAATAAAATTATTAACAACCTTACTCTATAAAATATCTGAGAAAAGTGCTTCGTATCGCCTAACGTTAAAGGGCTTAATACCAGTAACAAGAATTATCTCTTGGACACTTCTAATACTATTTATCATTATTGGAATTTTTAATCCTCCAATGCAATCAATAATATTGGTAACTGGTTCTTTTGGAATTGCAGTTGGTTTTGCCGCACAAGATGTTTTAAAAAATATTTTTGGCGGAATAATGATTTTGTTCGATAGACCATTTCAGGTTGGAGATAAAATTTTAATTGGTAGCCATTACGGAGAAGTACTAAGTATCGGGCTAAGGTCAACAAGATTAGTTACTGCCGATGATTCATTAGTAACTGTTCCTAATGCCGAGCTTATGTCGCAACCAATTTCCAATGCAAATACAGGCGAAACAAATTGCCAAGTTGTTGCAGAAATTTATTTGCCAGCTTATATTGATACAGAAAAAGCTAGACGAATTGCAATTGATTCTGCACAAGTTTCTAAGTTTGTATTTCTAAACAAACCAATTTCTGTAATATTTAAAAATGAAATATTTCAAAATCGCTCAGTTCTAAAAATGAGATTAAAAGCTTATGTGTTAGATATCCGATATGAGTTTCCGTTTATGAGTGAAATGACTGAGATAACTTTGAGAGAACTTATTAAAGAAGGTGTTGTAACTAAAGAAGAATTAAACGGATTGATTAAGATATAAAAAATGCTACTATATTTTTGAATTGATTTTGTGAAAAATAATTTGTTCCTTTGTATAAAATCATTCAGGTACATTATGAAGCATATATTGTTTGTGGGTATGATATCTTTTTTATTATTTACATCTTGTGATAATTTTCTTAGTTCAGAAGAAAAAGATGGTGTTTATTTGGATTACCTTGGCAAGAGTACGGAGTATGAAGAAATGATACAATTTAGATTAATAAACAATAGTAATGCCAGCATTGAGTATTGGGGTTATGGAAGTAAGTCTCCATTTTATAATTACCAAATCAAGAATGATACTGGGTGGTCAGCAAATATGCTTGGATGGTGCGGAACAGGAGCTGGTGTAAATGAATTATCTACAAACTCCAATATTGAATTTAGGTCAACTAAACCAAAAAATACAAGTGTGTGGAGATTAATTTTCCATTATAAAATTAAGGGTTTGGAAGAGGTGGAAACTATTTATAGTGTACCAATCCAGAATTAACTTATAATAGTTCTCATTATAATATTTGCAAATTTTCAATTGTAAAACTATCACACATAACTTGTTCAAACATATCAACTAAATCTTCATTAGTAATTTTATTAAAATCTTTTTCTTGTGGAGTTATACAAAGCCCAGCCATATCAACGGCAGCCGGACTAAACAATATTTTAGAATCATCCTCTGCAAAAAATTGCTTTGGTCTGTGCAGCTTTCTAGGGAACAAAAATACTTTCCAACTATTCTCTGTATAAGTTGAAATTATATTCATTAAAGGTTCTTCCTTGCTAGTACTGAGCTTCTTTAGTTGATTGACTACATCAATAAATAATTTCACTAATTCACTTTTCTCTTTGGCTTCAAAAAAGAAGAACCTATTTAACTGATGATTAACTGCAACAACTTTAGAATTATTTTGAGAAAACAATTCTCTTCCAAAATATTCTGCAAAGTATTTATAGTTAATTTCAATTGGAGTTGAGTTTTTTAATCCTGCTTGAAAGTGTAAATGATCTGGGGCGGAAGCACCACATTTAGGGCCATTATAAAAAACGAAAAAATTATCTCTCAAATCATAAGCAATATCTAACAAATCTTCAATTGAATTCTCAATATTTTGTGGTGTGTGTTTTAAATGTGGAATTGTTAAGTGTTGCTTAAAAATGGGGAATGGATTAATCAGAATAACATAATCATCTTTATACTTTATCCCTTTTTGTACATCCGGAAGATTTTCTTCACACAAAAAACAAGCTCTATCTTTAATGGTTTTTTTATCAACCTTTGCAGAAGAAGAAACAATTCTTGATGGATTAAATTGAACTTTGATTTTGTAATCATCAAAATTAAAGTCTTTCGTTTTAATTTGTTCAAGATTTTGAAAGTTACTCCTAACTAATTCCCAATTATTTTTTTGATGCAACAAAAGTGAAATAGCTTCATCGCTAAGAGTATCAGTACTTCCGTAGGTTTTTAGTTCTTTGTCAGATATAAATATTTTGTTATTCATGTTTGTTAAAATAATACAAATATTTCTGTCATTTCCGAATATCTCTATCGGAAATCCAGTATTTTGAAAAAAATGGATTCCCAGTCAAGCTGAGAATGACAACACTATTTGTTCTTGTTTTTTAATTGTCTCGCTAAAACTTCAATTGTTCTAATTTTATCTTTATATAAATTGTTAGAATTTGTTTTTACAATATCCAAAGCTGCATCGGAGTTTCCATCCCAGCGCCTGCAAAGATAAAGTGATGTATAAATTCTACCTATTTGATAATTACGTGAAATCTCTAATCCAACAGCATAGTCTTCACCATAACTTACATTGGGGATTTTTATATCTCTGAGAACTGGAGTATAAAAAGCTCTTGGCGCTCCAAGTCCATTTATTCTAAGTGCATTGTTTTTCCCATTGTCTGGTGTCCACTCTTTATGGTCAATAAGTCCAGGTGGAATTTCTTTTAAATTAAAATCTGTTAGACTGTACGAACCAATAACCATTGCACATTTTTCTTTGTTAAAGGTATCAACAATTTTTTGCAAAGTATTTTCGTCTGAATAAATATCGTCACTATCTAGTTGAACAGAAAAGCGACCACAATTTTCATTCATTATTCCTTCATTCCAGCAACCACCAATTTGTAAATCTGTTCTTTCCGGAATTACATGAATTATTTTATCATTCTTATTCGCAGATTGCTCAATAGCATCCGTAGTTCCATCGGTTGAGTGGTTATCAACAATAATTAAATTGAACTTAAAATTTGTTTTTTGTTTTAGCACAGATTCTATTGCATCCCCAATAGTATTAGCTCTATCTCTTACCGGAATAATTACGGAAGCTTCAAACTCAAATTCGCTATCATCAATAGCAATAGGCTCAAACGTAGAATCTACGAATGCTTTGATATTTTTCAAATGATTTGTAACTGCTCTTTCCTTTTCTAATTGGGCTTGCTGATTTTTCGGGTCAACATAATCAAATTGTTTTTCGCCTGACTTTCTAGTATCATCTTCAATTGCTGTGTACAAATATTCGGGTATTCTTATTAGAGAATAATTTTGAGAAATTAGTAATCGTAACTCATATAAACCAGATGTATCAAAGTCTTCTGTGAAATTTGCCACAGCATTTTTTAATGTCTCAGTTTTAATAAGTATCAATGGCCCAAAATTAAAATCATCCCTTAAACTTCCAAGTTGGTAATCAATAACTGGGTGGTTGCTTTTTTTATTTTCTTTAACTTCATAATAATCTGAATATACAATTCCAGCTCCCGTATTTTTAGCAACGTTCACTAATCGATCAATACTATATGCCCCAAACTCAATTTTAGTATCATTTGTTATCAGAACTATATATTCAGTTTTTACTTGTTCAGAAATTGAACGAATAGATTTTGATGAAAGCATTTCTTCAACTATCAAAAAATCTAATCCGTGAATATTATTGTTTTTGTTTGTTGATGCAATTGTTATGTCGTTTTTCATAGCTGTGTGTTCCTATGTATCTGGCACTTTCAAAATGTGCAGGTTACACTAAAATAAGTTTTGCATATTGCAAGCAATCTACGTTACAATATCAGTTAAAAAGTTAATGTTGTTCCAATAAAAAATTGTCTTCCAGCTTCTGGAAGTCCAAATTGTGTATAATATAATTTATCAAAAATATTATTTGCTCTAACAAATAAATCAATATTTCTTTTTTTAGAGAAAGGAAATTTATACAAAAGTTTTAAATTAACTAATAAATAATTATCCAATTTTTGAAATCCTTCCGAACCATCTTTAAGTGCATATTCATTACTTATAAAATTAGATTCCAAAGTTGCATCGATATTCGCAGAAATACTATAATTGAGATTGCCATTAAATATAAAATTGGGTTTATATTCTAACGTATCAATAAAGTTTCCTTTTGTGTCTTTTGCAAAAGAGTTTAAATATGATAGATTGAAATTTATATTTAGTTCATCTGAAAAATTTATCTTGTTTGTAAATTCAAATCCATAATTTCTAATTTCACTTTTATTGATTCTCATAAATGTTGTATCAGAGATTGTTGCTCTTACAATTCCATCGTTTACATAACTTAAAAAGAAATTTATTTGACTTGATGTGTTCTCTCCGGTATAGTTTAATCCACCTTCTACAGAATGGGAAACTTCTGATTTAAGTCCCGGATTTGGAATGAATTTCCCTAATGCATCTGAAAACATTTCTCTTAGTGTGGGAAATCTAGTTTTACGACCTAAGTTTAATTGTGCTGATAGCACAGACGAAAAATTGTAAAGAGCTGAAAAATTAGTGCCGTAATTTGTCAACATTTTATTTGAAGGGAATGAACCAGTTATGGGTGTGGATTGTCCGTCAAAGCTTACTCCCAGAATACTAAAAAAATTATTTTTCAGAAATTCATACTCAGTACCAATACTAAAAGTTTGTTGGGAATAATCAGTTTCAACAAAATTACTTGATAGAAATTTTTCATTATGCAATGAGGTTATTCCACTAGCAACAAATTTTAATATTGAGCTATTACTAAGTACTGATGAATACAATAATCTCCCGTAAAAAGTTAGGTCGTCATTGTACTCAATATCATCTATAACTTTGTAGTTAATAGATTTGTATTGATCTATCTGCATATTAAATTTTGCTACAGAAAAAGCGTAAGAAAAATTTGACCCATTGTAAATTCCATGAGTTCCGTTTAGTATTAGAGAGTTATATTGCCAGTTGGGGTATTTCCAAAACCTTGGTTTAGTAATACCTATTTCCGGAGGCACACTTTTTTTAGAGTCTTTAGATGAAAATGATAGCGATATTTTTGAATTATAGGAAAACTCATACCCAACTTTAGCAAATCCACTAAGTGTTTGTAAGGAACTATTAATTCTTACCCTCCTTATATTTCCTGAGTTGTTAAATGAGTTGGGCAAGTTAAAGCCATCTGTGGAATTATAAGAAAGCGAAAGTAGATATTGCAGACCTCCCGTCTTTTCTGACCAATACCCTGAATAGTTTTGAAAATAATTCTCTCCACCTATAATTTTAATTTGTTTACTTCGTTTAGCATTATATGTAAACGAAGAAATATCAACAACACCTGCAATTGTATTTGTTCCATAAACTACAGAGGGAATTCCTTTTGTAATTTCAATATTATCAATTGTATTAGTGGGTAGCAAACTTAAATCAATTCTATTATCCCAAGGAATATTTAAAGGAACGCCATCAAAGAATAAAGTTAATTGACGTGTGGACGAACCTCTAAAATAAATCTGACTTTCACCTCTAGAATTATTCTGAATTTTTACTGAAGGTATTTGTTGTGTAATTTCACTTAAATTGGCTGCATCAGAGTTATGAATAACTTTTTGTTCAATTTTTGTTATTGGTTTTGGTTTAACAAGAATACTGCTTTGCACTTTTACTTCATCAAGTTTGTAATGTTTAATTGAATCAACTTGAGCAGACGAAGAAAAATATAAAAGAACAACTATAAGAAAGAATAATTTTATATGCATTGAGTAACAGTTACAAAAATTTTAATAATATTTAAGTGATTATAATCACAGAACAAAATAATAGAAAGAATTATTTTATTGTAATGTTTTTATAAAAAAATGATTCTTTTTTGTCTTTTAATAAAATCTTGTTATTTTAAGATTAAGTATATTTTGATTTACAAAAATTAAAATCATTCTAATCATTATCAATCTAATAAGGAGATGTTGTATGAAAAAAGTAGTATTGGTTTTAGCGGTTCTTTTTTTTATGGTAGGAACTATTAGTGCACAATTTCAAGAAGGGAAACATCATGCTGGTCCTTCAATAGGTCTTTCGTTTCTTGGAGCTTCTGCAGTTCAATTTGGAGCTAACTATGAGTATGGAATGAAAATTGATGATGTTCCTGGATTAATTGGAATTGGTGGCATTTTCCGTTATTGGAATTATGACTTGGGATTTTGGAGTTATACAAATATAGTAATAGGTGCTCAAGGTAATTACCACTTTAAAGTTGGCGATGGTAAAGTGGATCCTTACGTAGGTATAACACTTGCTTATAATGCTGGGACAGTTAGTTCAGATGGCAATGATTATTTTGGTTCTTTATTAGGGAATTCAGTTACTAATGGTGGTATTTGGTTTGGTTTCCAAGGTGGAGCAAGATATTGGTTCTCTCCAAATATGGCTGCTCATGCAAGATTTGGTGTAGGTACAGGTTCTGCTTTAGACTTAGGAATTGATTTTAAATTCTAGAACTATATCTTTAATGTTTTAATGTGCGATATTCTTTTTAGAGTATCGCATTTTTTATACATTCTTTTTTAAATCTTATGGATTAACTCTTTAAAATTAAATTAAAAACTAGTATTTTCATTTTGTAAAAAGTTTTAATAGTAAATTCTAAACCATTTTATCTAAAAGGAGTTGATATGAAAAAATTGTTTGTTACCGCTTTAATATTATTTAGTTTTATTTCTCTTCAAGCTCAAAGAAACCCTATGTCTATTGGAGTAAATGCAGAAGTTTCAATACCCTTAGGTGATTTTTCTAATATTGCATCGATGGGTTTTGGACTTAATGGAAAATTTATTTATGGTTTGTCTGATGTTTTTGAAACTACAGGTTCTATAGGATTTATTTCGTGGACTAGAGATGTACCAACAATTACTGAAGTTATTGAAGCTTCAGTTGATGGGTCGTTCACCTCAATTCCAATAATGGCGGGAATTAGATATTACTTTCCGCAAAGAAACTTGATGCCTTATGCAACTGCAGAATTAGGCTTACAAATTTTTACAACTTCGGATTATACAATTACCATTTCAAAAATTGATACAAAATATACTGGTGCAACAGATGTAAATTTTGGTTTTGCCTTTGGAGGAGGAGCTGTGTACGAAGTAAGTAAAGGTTTTAAAATTGATGGAAATCTAAAATATAATGTTATTAGTGCTGAAAGTTCACTTGCACATTTAACTTTACAAGTTGGAGTTTTATTTGGCATAAACTAAGCTCTTCTATATTTATTAACAGCCATTCTTTTAAGTAGGATGGCTGTTTTTGTTTTAAAGCATTATAAAAAAGAGTAATGATATCAAACAATCTTTATTTATCTTGAAAGTAAAATAGTTTAGCTTTCAACTTAATTGAGATTATTATAAAAAAGTTATATACATATTTTCTTCCTATTGTTTTCATTCTATCATGTTCTTATACAAACGCACAATCCATAGTCCTTTCAGAAATAATGTTTAATCCAACTGAATCAAACAGCGAGTTTGTGGAAATTGTAAATACTTCAGAAACTGATGCTATTGATATTTCAAACTATACCATACTTTATCACACTTCTTCTTCGGGAGATAGTTTGGTTTCTATTAACTCGAATTACATTCTTGAACCAAAACAATATGCAATTATTTTAGAAGGTGATTACGATTTTGAGAACGGAATCTATAAAGGAATAATATCAGATTCGGCATTAGTTTTTACCTTAGATGATAACTCATTTGGAAGTAGAGGAATGGCTAACTCAAGCGATCGTTCGGTTTATCTAATAAGCGATAACAATGATACAGTTGATGTATATACTTATTCGGCAAACAACAGCAAAGGAATATCTGATGAAAGAGGGACTACTGCAGCTGATATTTGGTTAAATTCAAAAAATGCAAATGGAACGCCTGGTTTTAGAAATTCAATTTCACCGAGAGAAAATGATTTAGAACTTTTGAGTTTAAGTGTAACAAAAACAAATGTTACTATTGGTAATAACTTTGAACTTACTATTAAAATTAAAAATGCTGGAATTCTATTGGCAACAAATCCCATTCTTAATATTTATAAAGATGTAAATTTTGATGGAATTCAGCAACCAGAAGAATTATTATCTGCAGAAATAATTACTGAAATCACATCAAATGATTCAGTAGAAATTGTTAAAGAATTTGAAAATAATAGTATTGGTAAAAATAATTTTATTGCAGAAGTAGAATTTGATTTGGATGAATATTTAGATAATAATTCTAAAATGGTTTCTGTATTTGGAACTGAAATTATTGGAACAAAAGATGACTTAATAATTAATGAAATTATGTATGCTCCAAAGTCCCCAGAACCTGAATGGATTGAATTATTTAATAGAAGTGAAAAACAAATCACAATAAACAACTACCAAATTGCAGACTCTAAAGATACCAGCAATATTATTGCTCAAACTACTATGATTGAACCAAGCGGATATTTGATAATAACTGATGATAGCTCAGTCTCTGAAATTTATCCAGAACTAGAAAAATTTATAATTTTAAGTCTTCCCACATTTAATAATTCGGAAGATAAAATTATTTTATTAGATTCATTTGGTCGCACTATTGATTCAGTTTATTATACATCCGACTGGGGAGGAAACAATGGTAAATCACTTGAACGGATTGATGCACACAATTCTTCTATTGATTCAAGCAATTGGAAAGAAAATTTAACTTTGGCAACACCCGGGAAAATAAATTCTGTTACACAAAAAGAATTTGATGTGAAAATTGTAGATGCTTTCACTTCTCCTAAAGCTCCAATTATTAACAATCCAATTAAGCTAAATGTAAAAGTTAAAAATAGCGGTAAAAAATCGCTTGAGTTCAAAATTGATTTGTTTACAGATTCGAATATCGATAGTGTAAAAGAAAATGTTATTGAAACTTCAAATTCCTTATCTCTTAGCGCAGGGGATTCTTTATTATATCAGTTTAATTTTGTTGATACAGTTAAATTTAGGAGAGGCTACATTTTTGAAATTTCAACAATTGATGACGATGTTAGCAACAATACTTTTTACTATACAAGTATTCCAGGTTATCCGTCTAAATCAATACTCGTAAACGAAATAAAATATTCACCAAAGAATGATGAACCTGAATGGGTAGAACTTTATAACAATTCAGATTATAATATTGATCTAAAAGATTGGACAATTAGTGATGTACTTACAACGCCAATTTCCAAAAAGATATTTGAGGAAGAATTTATTTTTCCTTCAAAAACATTTTTTGTTATCTCCAAAGGAAATGTTATATATAATTACTATCGTAATATTCTTTCGCCGGTTCTAGAACTAAAATTCGCAAACCTTAATAATGATAAAGATGGAATTGTACTTAAAGATAATCGTTCGGCAACAATTGATTCAGTTTTATATACAAATAAAATTGGAGGCAAGAATGGTGAATCGATTGAAAGAGTTTCTTTGGAGTTTAGTTCAACAAATTCAAATAATTGGAAATCGTCAATAGATATTGAAAATGGAACTCCAGGACGAATTAATTCTGTAACCTCAAAAGATTATGATTTGGTAATTAGTTCAATTTCAACTGTTCCTAAATTCCCCATTAAGAATGATAAAATTAAAATAAGTGTAAAAATTATAAATAGAGGAAACTTTAATGTAGATAATTTCAGTGCAATATTATCTTTTGGAAAAAACTCTCCTATTCAAGAATTAGAACAAATAAATAATTTAAGTTTATCAAAAGGGGATTCGCTTGTTATAACATCAAAACTAGAAGTTACAATTTCAGATACATTATTTATTTCAGCAAAGATAGAATTGCCGAACGATGAGGACAAAACAAATAATTATTTGGAAGGAATTGTAACATCAGGTTTTAATAAAAACTCAATTCTAATTAATGAAGTAATGTTTAATCCAAAGGTTGGTGAACCAGTTTGGATTGAAATAATTAATAATTCAGACTCTACTATAAATATTAATGGATGGAACATTGGTGATTTGCAAACTAAAAATATTATTATAGATGATGATATATTTTTAGAACCCAACAAACTTCTTATCATAAGTGATTTTTTTCAAAATAGTATTTTTGATGAAGACGTAAATGTTATACAAACAAATCTTCCAAAATTTAGTTCTAAAAAAGATGCAGTAATTATTTACGATTTCAGAAATGCTGTTATAGATAGTATGAATTATGAACTTCCTAATAATATAGTAAAAGGAATCTCGTTGGAACGAATTAGCTTAGATAACTTTTCGAATGACTTATCAAATTGGATATTTTCACTAAGTGAGTCTGGAAGTTCTCCTGGGAATGAAAATTCTATCATAAATATTCCTTCTTACAATTATGGAGATATTATAATAAACGAAATAATGTATGAACCAGATTCAACAAACTCTGAGTTTGTTGAATTATATAATAACTCATCAAACCCAATAGAATTAGGTGGTTTGAGTATTGAAGATAAAAAAGGAATTAGTTTTTCAATTTTTGATTTGAGTAAAAAATTACAACCAGATGAATATTTTGTGATTTCAGCGGACTCAAATATTTTAGGAAATTATACTTTTTTGGAGAATAATAAAAATCTTTCTATTAGAAATATTAGTTCTTTGGGCTTTACAAATTCCTCCAAGCTAATTTATTTGAAAAATTTTAGAGGTAATATAATTGATTCTTTGAATTACAATAAAAATTGGCATAACTCAAATTTAGTAGAAACAAAAAATATTTCATTAGAACTAATAAACTATAACACTAAACGAAACTCCTCAACAAACTGGAGTAGTTCGGTAGATGATTTTGGAGCGACACCCGGAAGAGAAAATTCCATTTATGTAGAAAAACTTGTTGGTGGATCTAAGTTAAGTATTTCTCCAAATCCATTCTCACCAGATAATGACGGCTTTGATGATTATACTTTTATTAGTTATAAACTCACTCAAAATATTGCACAAATACGATTAAAAATATTTGACAGTAGAGGTAGATTAGTTCGTACACTTGCAAATAATAAGCCCAGCGGAAGTGAAGGAACAATTACTTTTGATGGATTAGATAAAAATAAAAATCCACTAAAGATTGGAATTTACATTGTACTTTTGGAAGCATTAAATTCTGCAAATACAACTTTGGAAATAATAAAAGATGTTATTGTAATTGCAAGAAAACTGTAAGCCAACTACATCACAGAATATATTAAATTATTTTTATATGTTTGCAACTTAATTGTAATTTATATTACTAAACGGATACGAAATTATGGGAAAAATAATTGCCTTTGCCATGCCAAAAGGTGGCGTTGCAAAAACTACTTCAGCTGTTAACCTTGCTATAGCTTTATCAAATAAAAAGAAAAGAACTTTACTTATTGATGCTGATCCAGCAAATCAATGTGCAATTGCGTTTGGCTTGCCAGACGATCCGGAAATAGGAACTCTTTTTAATGTTTTGAATTATACTCAAAATTGTGAAGAAGCCATTAATACAACTGAGAACCCGTACTTTGATATTCTACCATTTAAAAATATTTCTTACGAAGAAGAATTATTATTAGCTGATCTTAGCTTTGATCAGAAATTATTTGAAAATTTAGTTGCACCTTTTGTTGGTGGTTACGATTATGTATTAATTGACTGTCCTCCAACATTGGTAGGTATGACAGCAAATGTTCTAAATATTTCGGACTCTGTTTTGATCCCAGCAAAATCTAGTATGTTTTCGATAGCTGCTTTGGAAAAAATTGTTGCTAGAATAAAAACAATTTCAGAATCTGTAAATAGCAAATTGAAAATTGAAGGAATATTTTTGACAATGCACGAACTTAATACTAAAGCTGCTTTTACAACAAAGAAAGAATTGTACAGTCTATATCCAAACTCAATGCTTACAACAGCTATTCCTAAAAATGTGGCTGCAGAAGAAGCTTCGTTTCATGATGATCCTGTAATTATTGTTGAACCTAGAGCTAAAGCATCTATTGCTTATGCACAATTGGCTGATGAAATTATTGAACGAAATGATTCATTTGGAACAGATGATTTCCAAACTTTTGCGGATGTAGATAGTTTAGAAAATTATTGATTTATATAAAAAATTTGAAGTAAAACAAAAACCCCTTCTAAATATATAGAAGAGGCTTTTTTTATTTTGAAGCGTAAGCATCTTTTATATGCTTAATATATTTGGATGGTCCGCCAGCAACAAAACCAGTTTGTTTAACAACTTTTCCAGTTTTATCTAAAAGAAGAACTGTAGGGAAACCACGAACTCCATATTTTTGTAACATTTTTTGATTGTATTCCTTTACTTTATCAGTTTGAGGAATAGATTTAGGATAATCTAAATTTACTAAAACCATATTATCTTGTGCATAGTTTTCAAATTCTTTTGTCTCTAAAACTTCTTCATTAAGTCTTTTGCACCAATGACACCAGTCGGAACCAGAAAATTGTAAAAGAATTTGTTTGTTTTCTTTCTCAGCAATTACAATTGCTTGTTCAAGGTTTGTGTGCCAAACTACCTCACTAGTTTCAGTATTGTTACCTTCAACTAACGCTTTGCTATTTGCCTTTTTATTATCTGTACAACTAAAAACTATAAAGACAGTTAATAGTAACAATGAGATTTTTTTCATACGAGTTTCCTTTTTTATGTGATTTTATATTCTATAATATAGAAAATTGATGTGCCTTTTTGTAAGTAGTAAGACAAAACAATTTATTTTATTTCTTTAACCTTAAAACAAACGGAATTGTTCCAAATCCTATTACTGCAGCAAAAAGATAAGTTGTTTGCATTGAAAACCAATCTGCTGAAAACCCTATTATCGAAATTGTTATAGCAGAAGTTAAAAAATTAATTGTCATAAAAATACCATTTAGAAAAGTAGGGAATTCTGATTTTGACTCGTTAACAAGTGCCATCAAAACCGGAGTAAAGGCAAAAATGAAAAATCCTAAAAGTATAAGAAAAACAAATGAGAAAACAGAATTTGTAATTATGAAAAAATAAAACAATATAGGATTTAGAAAACTTGAAATTAGTAACACTTTTCTTCTGCCAATTTTATCTGAGATAGTTCCAGAGAAAAAAGTTCCACCAGCTCCGGCAAACTGAAAGATGGATAAAGCAATACCAGCATACCAAAGACTTTCTCCTTTATCAGTTAGATAAACAGCAAGAAATGTTGTTAACGTTCCTTTTATAATTGAGTTGAAAAAAGTAATCCCTAATATTATAATAAACAAAGGAAGTGCTTTTCTAAATGCTCCCCAAACTTTTTTAGTTTCAATTTTGATAGAGGCTTGTGGTATAAACAAATTTCTAAATTTAAAATAGAGAAAAATAGAAGCCAATAACCCAAAAGGAATTAGTTTGTACGTGCCTTCTAAACCCCAAAGAGAAATTCCACCAAGAATTACAAGTGGACCAACGGAACGAGCAAGCTCACCACCTAGCATAAAGAAACTCATTCCTTTTCCAATTCGTTCTCCAGCAATTTGTTTAATCATAACCGGAGCTGGAACATGAAACATTGATGCACTTACACCCATTGTTAATAAAATAATTATTAGAAAAATATAACTTGGCGCCAAGCCCAACAAGCTCATTGCAATTACTGTTATGGATGGTGAAAGAATTACAAAATATTTTAGACTTATTTTATCAGCCATCAAACCTATAAAGGGATTGAACAAAGATGGCAGCCGCTGAGCAATTGTTAGAAGTCCGGCAAGTGTGTAAGACATGCTAAATTTTTCAATCAGCAAAGGTAAAATTGGAGCAAGAAATGACGAGTAAACATCGTGAATAAAATGAGCAAATGAAATAAGAAGAATATTGCCAGTTTGAAATTTTTTAGGTGAGTTCATCAATAATTATTTGAAACCATATTTGTGAACGTGATAAACTGCCAGACCTAAAACTGCAGCAGCTTGCGAGTAAAATAAAACTTTTCCAAAAACTCCAAGATCTGTTTTACGTTTTCCATTTCTATAAACTTTCATGGCTTGGTTAATTTCACTTTTTATTCTTTGTCTTTCTGAATAACTAAGTGGTTGATTTTTATCTTCCTTTAAGTGTGGCGGAACAATAAACTCAAATGTTTCTACAAATGGATCAAAAGATTTACCAAGAGAGAGCAAAGGAGATTTTGTTTTTAAGTGTGGCGCTAATTTTAGTTTGTACTTTTGTTCAGCTTCAATTTTTATCGAATCATTCAAAGTTGTTTGTAAGTTTAGTTCATTTTTTTCTTGAGCAAACAAAAAGCCCAATAGTGATAAATAAAAAACCAAAATCCATATTATATTTTTTATATGATCAAGCATATATTTAACCAAGTTATTCCTTTGTTTGTCATTTCCGAATGCTCTTATCGGAAATCCAGTTGCTTAAGAATTACTGGATTCCCAGTCAAAGTTTATCCCGTGTTTTTAAGCGGGGCTGAGAATGACAGTATTTAAAAATGCAATGAACAATCATTTAATAAAAATTTCTACGAAGACCACTTTGATAAATGTATATTCTCAGTGAGATTCTTACGGATAAAGATTTCTAAAATTTAAAAACATTATTTTCTTTTACAGCATCTGGGATGTACTTGTTTCCAACTTTAACACTTTTAATTATTTTGGAATCTTCTAACTTTAGCTTAAAAATATCATTCCCATTTTTCCAATTCCGTGCAGATTTTTCAATGATCCTTTTTGTCCCATCTTCAAACTCTAAAGTAACAAAAATTCTTGTTGGAATATTTCCAAGTTTTTTAATTTCAATTAAAATATTTTTTTCTGTTTGTGTAGCATTACTTATTGATAAATCCGGATAACCAAATTCATAAAACCATGGTTTCCAAAACCAAGATAAATCTTCACCAATAACATCATTAAATGTTAAAAAGAAATCATGTGGAATTGGGTGTTTCCCATTCCACCTATCCATATATTCTAACAAGGCTTTCTTAAATAATTTTCGTCCAAGTAATTGTTCCAGTTCACTATATGCATTTGCTGGTCTATTGTAAAAAGCTGTTCTTGAATATTTACTTTTGTTAGAGTAAGAGGGAACTATTGGAGGAATTTCACTTTCTTTTCCGGCAGCAATAGAATAATAATAAACTCTTCTTTCCCAGTAGTCATAGCTTGGTACATTTCTACTAACAATTTCGCTTGGTAAAAATGCAGCCCAACCTTCATCCATCCATGCATATTTTCGTTCATTAGTTCCCATCATAAATGGAAAGTAATTATGTGAAAGTTCATGAAATACTAAACCCACATGACTAGACTTTTTAATTGGAGTTCCATTATTCACCATCATAGGACTTTCCATTCCACCACTTACTTTTCCATTGCTAAATGTTGTAGCGTGGGAATAAGGATATGGATAACCTGGAAGTTCATAAGATAAATACTTAATGGATTCTCTAGCATATTGAGCAGTGCTATCATAATGAGCTGCTCCTTCGTGGTAAACTGCATCTGTTAAAGTTCTTCTCCCGGTTGTTTTATCAACCACAACACTTGCTCCATCCCAATTGGAGTTTTTACTAATTGCAAAAGCAAAGGCTGTTATATTTTTCACAGAGAATTTCCATGTGTTAAATTCTTTGTCTGCTGTTACTAATCCTTTTTCGTAATCTTGCTGAATAATAATTCTAATAGTTTCATCAGATTGTTTTGCTTTTTCATATTTCTCATAAATATCTTTTCTCAAAACTTCTTTTGCATTTTGTAATTCGCCCGTTGCCCAAATAACATTTCCTTTTGGAGCTTTTAGAGATACTTCAAAGTTTGAAAAATCATTATAAAATTCCACGTTACCTTTATACTCAATTTTATCCCAGCCATCAATGTCATCATAAACAGCAATTTCAGGATACCAATATGCTAAGTAAAATTTCCCATTTTTATAATTGCCCATTCTAATTGGGAATGATTTTTGAATTTCAAATTCCCATCCAATTTTAATTTCTACTTTGCTATTAGGAAGAATCGATTCACTAAGTTTAACAAAAAGATTAGTTGAACTTCTTATTACCTCTTGGCTTAAAGGTGAAACATCAAAAGAATTTTTATTTACAGTTATGTAATTAATTTTTGTTTCATCTGTAAATACTTTTGGTTGAATGAACAAGTCTCTTGAAGCTCCTTTTTTGGTAATGTCTTGGTATAATCTTATTACAATTATATCAAGCGTGTCTGGACTATTATTATAGTAAGTTATAGTTGCATCGCCAAGTAAGTAACTACTATCGGGTAAAATTTCTGCACTAATTTCATAATCAGATTTATTTTGCCAATAGGCAGAACCTGGCTCTCCATTGTGAGAACGAGTGTTTGCGTTATATGCTTTTTGAATGTTTAGAGGAATATATAATTTTGAATTTTGTGAAAAAATTTGTGATGATATAACTGTAATAAAAATTATAAGAAACTGTTTAGTCAATTGGTCGCCTTTTTATTAATCTGAATTAGTTTGTTAATCAATTACAAGTTTATGATTTAAGTTAGCAACTTCTAGGCTAATATTATAAACCAATTCTGAAATTTTGTTTATTTTTTCATAATTAATTTTTTCAAAAGTATCACTTGGTTTGTGATAATCTTCCTGCATGTAATCGTAAAAGAATACTATTGGAATTCCTTTGTTTGCATAATGTACATGATCACTTCTATAATATAATTTATTCGGATCATCTGGATCATCAAATTTATAATTAAAAATAAAATTGGTGGTTTTAGCATTTACATCTTCAATCAACTTTCCATATTCAGCACTTAACTTTCTAGATCCAATACAATAAATTGAATCAATACTTTCTCTGCCAACCATATCTATATTAATATTTGCAACTGTATTTTTGATAAAACTACTGTTTGCTGTCAAATACTTTGAGCCTTTTAATCCTTTTTCTTCTCCTGTATGAAATGCAACTACTATTGATCTTTTATTATTGTTCCGAAAAGATATTTTTCTAATTGCTTCCATTATTGCAACCACTCCAGAACCATCATCATCTGCTCCATTATAAATCTCATCTCCCTTTTTACCAAGATGATCATAATGAGCTGTGATAACAACATATTCATTTTTTAATTTCTCATCATTTCCTTCTTTAATTCCAATTATATTTCTTGCAGTTTTAATTTCGTTTTGGTAAGAAAACTGAAAACTCATTTTATTATTTAAAATAAATGAAGAAGCTTCATCATCTAAAATTTGTTCATAAGAAAATGGTTCTGTATTAAGTAGCTTTTGTGTTTCTTCCAAATTTAGAATAACCATTGGTATAGTTGGCTTTGCTATAGATGTATCTTCATCAATTAAGTTATATTTAATTATTTTTGCCCAAGTTGTATAACCTTTCCAATTATTATTAGCTTGTTCATCTACAATTAGCATTACGCCTTTTGCTCCATGTTTTTTTGCATTTGATAGTTTATAACTCCACTTTGAATATTTTTTATCTTCGGGTTTATCAAATGTTTCAGAAGGCATACCAGTTTTTAGCAAAACTATTTTGTTTGAGATATCAATACTTTCATAGTCATCATAATTTTTTTCTTCTGATGAAATTCCAAAACCTGCATAAACAATTTGAAAATTTGTATTACTCAAAGAAGAGTCATAAATATTTCGTACATTATAAATCATAGAAGTTCCATTTACAATTGTTCTACTTTCTATTGAATCGTAAAACGTAATACTCGCATTTTTTGAAATCCCACTAATCGAAATATCGAATTCTTGAAAATAAGTTCCGTTATCTGCAAAAGGTTTTACTCCATATTTTTTTAGCTCTTTTGAAATGTATAAAGCTGCTAACTTTGCTCCGCGTGTAGCAGTTTCTCTTCCCTCTAATTCATCAGAAGCTAAAAATTCTAAATTTGCTTTTATATTTATTAGACTGTTATTATCAGAAATTATTTTGGAAGGTTGTGTGCAAGAATTTAGTGCGACTACTATTAAAATGAGAATGTATTTTTTCACTTGGAAATCCTTTTCAGAAAGATTGTAAAAACATTATTTATATAATAGGATTATACTCGATGTTAAAATTATAAATAAACTTATACAAATCTAGGAAGGATTTTTAAAAGATTTAATCAATTACAGAATGAAAAAACTATAACAATGCTTCTTTAAAAAATTGGTTTAACGGTTTTGCAGTATGATAATACTTCATTAAAAAATCACTCAAGTTTTTACTTAGTATCTTTTTTGAATTAATTCTTCCAAAGTAATAGAATTGTTTGTTTGCAATTAGTGGTTGTTCTTTGTGTACTTCCTTAAACTCAGTTGGAATTCTTTTGTGTTGTTCACCAATAATTTTACCAAACTTCTTTTTGAAATCTTTATCATTATTCAGAGAATCAAATTCATCTAGATTTTGCACAATGGATTCTCTGACAGTTTGAAGTTGTTCTTTTGACATTTGATAAATTCCACCATAAAATTTAATTCCGCTCGAACTCATCTCAATGTAAGTGCCGGGATCTGTGTAATTTTTTCTTCCTCCAGTAACTATAATTGCAGAGGTTTGTGTTTTGTAAGGTGTTTTATCTTTGCTAAATCTTACGTCTCTGTAAATTCTAAAAATTGCTTCTTTAGGTGTAGTCATAAGACTTTCATCATCTTCTTGAATTTTGAAAATCATATCTTGAATGAAATTTTCAAAAGGAATTTTTACTGCTTGCTCATATCTTTTTTTATTTGCGTGAAACCATTCACGGTTATTATTATTTTCAAGCTCAATAAAAAAATCTATAAAATCTTGTGTAAAGTATTGCATAGTTATTTGTTCCTTGAAAATTTAATAATTAAAAGATAACAAAAGGTTTTACATAAAATGTCATTCCGGTTTGTGTTCTTTGCAAGACCGGAATCTGTTGCTATTGTTGGAGATCCCGGTCTTGTCAACAAAAAACATTGCCAAACCGGAATAACATATTTTTTTCATTTAATTACCGTTGAGTTCGTAGTGACAAGAAATTTACTCTTCAAAATTATCAAAGTAAGAATAGTCTTTAATTATTTTTCCGTTTTCAAATTCAAAAATTGTACAAATAGGTAATTCAAATTTGGAGCCATCAGGAGCAGTTCCACTTGATACAAATTCTATAATTATATGGTCTTCTCCAGAAGGATATGTTTCAATTATCTTATCTTTTATATCAGGAAATATTTCACTTAACTCGCTATATTTTTTTGCTATTTCTTCGCGAGTTTGTTTTACAATTCCTTGCCCTAGTGATGGATCTTTAAATTCGGCAGTTTCGGAATACATTGCCGCCATCTTTTCCCAATTGTGTTTGTTAAAATGATCAAAGTATTGATTTACCAGTTCAACATTTTTAGCATTGTTAGTTTTTTGATTTTGCCCACAACTAGAAAATAATGTAGCTACAAAAATTAATATGAAAATCGTTTTCATAATTCCCTTTTTATTTAAGTGAATGAAATGCTACTTTATTTCCTTCGGTATCAAGGAACAATGCAAAGTGACCAAAATCATCTGAGATTTTTGTTTTGGGTAATAACACTTTTCCTCCGGCTGGTTCAACTCTGGAAAGTGGTTCTGATAAATCTTCCCCTCCGTTAAGAGAAACTAATGAACCCTCGGTTGAAGGCTTGTAATTTTCACCACAACAAATTGCTCCGCCAACACCTTCTCCTTGCATATTAAAGAAAGCCATTTTAGTATTTTGAATTTCTTCAACGTGCATTTCTCCACCAGTTATTTTTGTGTAGAAATCTTTTGCTCTTTCAAAATCTGTAACTGGAATTTCGAACCAATTTAAAACGTTTGCCATTTATATTTCCTATTTATTTTGTTTTATATTTTTAATGCTAAAATTGATGAAAAAGCCTGAGTTAATCAGGCTTCTTCTTCATCACAATTATAATCTACTTAGGTGAATGGAATGCCATTTTATTTCCTTCTGTATCCATAAACATTGCAAAGAAACCTATCTCATCTGTAATTTTAGTTTTCGGTACAATTACTTTTCCACCAGATGTCTCAACTCTAGAAAGTTGTTCAGTTAAATCTTCTCCACCGTTAAGATAAATTACTGCTCCATCCATAGATGGTGTATAATCAGTTCCGAGAACAATTGCTCCGCCAACCCCTTCACCTTCCATTGCGAAGAAACCCATTTTATAATCTGAAATTACTTCAACATGCATTTCGCCACCAGTTACTTTTGTGTAGAAATCTTTTGCTCTATCAAAATCTGTTACGGGAACTTCAAACCAATTAACTACATTTGCCATTTTGTACTCCTTTATATCACGGCGTTTTATCTCGGCATATCCCGAAAGCTTTCGGGAGTAGCCGGAAGTCGTTTTTTAGAACGAAGCCGGATTGTTAATTTATAGATTTTTTTGTTTAGCTGTCTGATCAAAACGCTTGATGCAAAAATAACTTTTTTTTGTAAGAAGTCAATTGCAAATAATAAATAAACGTAAAAGCCTAAATTGTAAACTAATATAATAAAATATAGAAAATTAGTATTATGTAGCATAATATAAATCAAAAAACGTAAAAGTCTATGAAGAAAAACGAACAACTATTTTACTTAATAAAATCGTTGAGCAAAGCTGAAAAAAGACATTTTAAAATATTTGCTGATTCTGAAGATAAAAATAAAAACTATATTCTTCTATTTGATGAGATAGATAAGCAAATTATTTATGATGAAAAAATAATTAAAATGAAATTTAAGAATGATACTTTTGTAAAGCAATTACACGTTACAAAAAATTATTTGTCAAATCAAATACTTAAAAGTTTAAGGGTTTATCATTCTAAAAATTCTATTGATACAAAACTTAATAACTATTTACTTGATGTTGAAATATTATATAAGCGAGAATTATTTGAGCAATGCTTGGTAGTTGTAAAGATAGCTGAAAATTTAGCAAACGAATATGAGAAGTTTACCTTATTGGTTGAAATACTAAACTGGAAAAGAAAAGTATTTTTAGCACAAGGTAAATTTAATAACGAAGAGGTAAGTCTTGAGAAAATAATATTGAAGCAAGAAACTATTTTGGAAAAAATAATTAACCAAAACAAGTATTGGCTTTTGACATCAAAACTATACGAGGTTTTTGGAGGAGATAAAAAGACCAGACAAAAATTTATTAAAAATAAATATTTGCAAAATTTTGAACTTGCAGATTCCTTACAATCCAAAATATTGTACTATCATATTCAGTACACGCTTAGTACAACAAACAATAAAATTCATGAAGCAATTAATTACATTTCAAAATTGATATTGCTTTTAGAAAGTAATCCAAAACAAATTACTGAAGAGTCAAGTTCTTATATAACTTCGTTAAATAATAAAATAAGTTTACTCCTTTCAACAAAACAGTACAGCGAAATTCCGATCTTGCTTACAAAAGTTAGAATAGTGCCAGAGAAATATAAACTAAAAAACAAAGATAGAATTTCTGTTAAGCTTATGGTAAGGACTTACAATGTTGAACTGGAAATGTATCGTGATCTTAAAGAGTTTAAGAAAGCAGAAAACCTAATTGAAGAAATTCAACATTTCATAAGGTTGAATGAAAACCTAGTAACAAATAATTATAAAACACTTTTCTATTATCAGTTTGCATATATCTTTTTTATGAGGAACAAATTATCGGAGGCATTGCATTGGACTAATGAATTGTTAAGTGGAAAAATTACTGGTGTACGTGAGGATTTAAAAAGTTATGTCCGTTTCCTAAATTTGATGATTCATTTTGAATTGGGAAATACAATTGTTCTAAAATATGCTGTTGATGCAAGTAGAAGATTTCTAAAAAAGAAACGTAACTTATATGATTTTGAAAAAGTGCTGTTAAAGTTTTTCTCAAAAATTAGTCTTGCAAGAAAAGAAGAACATAAAAAAATGTTTACCGAACTAAGCGAAAATTTATTTGCCAAAACCGACGAAAGAAAAAAAGCCGATGTATTAGATTATATTGATTTTGATGGGTGGATATTAAGTCATTAAATAAAACAATCATTATTTAGTCTTAAGGTAATTGACTTAATTTGATTCTGCAAAAAGGAGCTTCAAAAATATTTAGATAGCTATTAAACCCAAGTTGGTTAATCTAATTGTAAGTGCTTGAGTACTAACACCAAAATCGTCTGCCATTTCATTAATTTCTTTTCGATCATCAAAAACAATTTTTTCCCTTTTTATGTAAGACAACAACAAATCTTCAGGTAATAAAAGTTCAGCAGCAAATTTATTTGCTTCACGTTCTTGTTTGTAATTCTGATTATTAGTCCTTTCATCTCTAAATAATATTGTTCCCTTGTCTATAAAAAAATCTCCAAAATGTTGTAAAAAATAATGACCAAGCTCATGTGCAATTGTGAAGTTTTGTCTGTTAGGATGATGCTCAGAATTATAACCAATTATAATTTTTTCATTTTTCTTATATAAGAATCCTGATGTTTTATCATCAGCATGAATGGATGCTAATGTAATTTTTTCATTTTTAGCAATTTTTTTAAGTGAAATAGGAAGTGATTTAATGTTGTTTTTCACAAGTATTTTTTCAGCAAGTAATTTTATTCGATTACTCATTTTTTCATACCCTTCTTACTTTCTGCCTGTTCCATTAAATTATTAATTTCTTCTGAACTAACTTTTACATTTGACACAATTTTTTCCTTTGAGTAATCACCCGGGAAAAATTCTGATACATCTTCTTGAAGAACATTTGCAATATCAAATAATGTATGAATATGAATACGATGTTTTCCCTGTTCAATATTAACAACTGATACTCTAGATAAACCTATCAACCTTCCTAAAGTTTCTTGAGAAATAAGTGGCTCAGTAGCAACTCTTTTTTTTTTTATGAGTTGTCCGATTCTTTTGTAAAAACCATTTGTATTGTTTTTCCTCATATGTTAATATAATAAAACTGATAACGAATGTCAAGAAATATAAACGTGTTTATGACATAAACAAAATTATATATTTAAAATACTTGACAATGAATTCCAAATGTAGTAAGTTTATTTCGCTTATTAAAAGATATTTAATGTTCTAAACAGTGAGAGTATAAAAATGTAAATAGTATCGAATATAAAATAAAAAACCCGAAGTACTGGAATACTTCGGGTTAAAATAAAAATGTAGTTTGCTAAAGGTTTGAGCGTCTACATTCTTCAACTTTTCTATAAATTGAATAATCCAATCTATAAACCTGAAGTTTTAAAGTCAAGCCTATCTAATTTAATTAAACAATGGTACAAGTTCATGGATACTCATAAAAGAAGTCCGTAATAACGAAAGAGAAAAATCATTATTAATAAATAATAAAATTCACAAATTAAAAAGGAAATAAAATGATTATAGAAAGTAACGAGATTATTGATATTGAAGAATATTCAAAATCAAACAAGAAAATCCCTAAATGTAAAAGATATCGAATAAGAATTGATAGAACAAAATATGTTGTTTCGGTTTCTTCTATGAATGGTAAAGAACTACTTGAGCTGGCTAATAAAATACCCGGTGAAGAATATGCAATCTACCAAAAACTATGCGGAGGAGTAAGTGATAGAATTAACTTAGATGAAAAGGTTGATTTTAGAACTCCTGGAATTGAAAGATTTGTTACTTTACCCTTGGATCAAACCGAGGGTAGGGAGAATCTTCGACATATGTTTAATCTATCTGAAAGTGATTTACAGTATTTTTCTAAAACCCAACTCAATTGGGAAACTATTATAGAAAATGGGACACATCGATTAGTTATATATGATTATCCAATACCTGCTGGTTTTAACATAAAGAATGCTGATCTTAATTTAAGATTGGAAGCAAGTTATCCTGATGTACAAATTGATATGGTTTATTTTTATCCTGCACTCAACAGAATGGATAATATTCCAATAAGAGCCTTAGCAATTGATAATTTTGATGGAAAAATATGGCAAAGATGGTCTCGACATAGAACTGGGAAAAACCCGTGGCGACCAGATGTTGATGATATTTCAACCCACCTATTGTTGGTCAATGAATGGCTTCGTCTTGAATTAGAAAAAAGGAAATAAAAGTATGAAGAAATCAATGTGTATTACTGAGAAGCAATACAAACAACTTCAAAAACATTTGTTTCCAGGTGACCAAAAAGAAGCAATTGCAATACTTCTATGTGGTGTTCATAAGGCTAAAAATAGGGAAAGATTTTTAGTCCACAAAATATTTATGATTCCTTATGAAAAATGTACTGTACGTTCTGCAAGACGAGTACAATGGCAAACGGATGTATTAAAACCAATTTTAGACGAAGCAAGTCAAAAAAAATTATCGGTATTTAAAATACATAGTCATGACAAACGTTTCAAAGAATTCTCAAAAATTGATAATGTGTCAGATAAAAAACTATTTCCACAAATATATACATGGCTTGATTCAAATCAAAATCATGGTAGTCTTATAATGCTTTCTTGCGGAAAATTAATTGGAAGAATTGTTAGAGAAGATGGAAAATTTGTGGAAATAGATAGTTTTAGCAAAATTGGTAATGATATAGTCTCTTGGACTACAGCAAATAATAATAAAATTTATGATGACGAGTTTGCTTTACGTCATCGCCAAGCTTTTGGTGAGGATACTTTTAAAAAACTACATAATTTGAAAATTACTATTGTTGGCTGTTCAGGAACAGGGAGTTTTGTAATTGAACAGCTTGCCAGATTAGGTGTGGGAGAATTAGTCTTGGTTGATCCAGATGTTGTCGAGTTAAAGAATCTTAACAGAATTATAAATTCAACTTATAATGACGCAATTAAAGGAAAGTCAAAGGTTTCTGTTTTGAAAAGAGCAATTACTAATATGAACATAGGAACTAAGGTTCAAACCTTTTATTCAAATCTGTTTAATTCTAAAGTTGTTAATGAAGTTGCTGGATCAGATATAATATTTGGGTGTATGGATTCAATTGATGGACGACATTTATTAAATAGAATCTCAAATATTTACTTAATTCCTTATTTTGATTTAGGTGTTAAGCTAAAAGCGGATGGAAAAGGTGGAGTAGAACATATTGTTGGTTCTGTCCATTATTTACAACCTGGAATGTCAACTCTATTGAGTCGTGGACTGTATAGTCAAAAGAAATTAGAAAGTGCAAATTTAATAAGAACAGATCCAGATGAATATCAAAAAAGATTAAAATCAAAATATATTGATGGCATTGTTGTAGATAGTCCTGCCGTCATATCGATAAACAATCAAATTTCATCTTTTGCAGTAAATGATTTCTTAGCACGTATTCATTGCTATAGGTATAATAACAATAGTACGTATGCTATCACTATGTTTAATTTTTGTGATTGGGATTTAATAACTGAATCTGAAGAAAAACTAAATCAAAAAAACACGTTTACCAAATTTATTGGTCGAGGAGATATGCTTCCATTATTAAATATGTCTGCCTTAAATTCAAGTGAAGGTTCTATATGAAAGTAATTAAAATTTTTTTTATAAAGCTTATTACTCTTTTAAAAAGGAATTATAAATTTCATGTATATAACGAATTCCCTGAATACTGCAAAAAATATGAAATTAATTTAATTGGAGAGAATGATCAATTTGACTTCTTATCTATGACGTGCCCGTGTGGATGCAAAGAACAATTAAAATTAAGTTTAGTAAAAAAAGATAAACCTCATTGGGAAGTTATAATTAATAATAAAAAAATATCTATTTCCCCCTCAATCTGGAAAAATAAAGGTTGTAAAAGTCATTTCTTTATTAGAAATAGTAAGGTGATTTGGGCTAAAGAGCAATATACACTTTAAGAAATTTTACTCTTTTATCGATTACAAAATTATTTTAGTTACAAGTGAAATTCTATTATAGATGGTGAGTTTTTAATTATTTCAAAATAGTTTATATTAAAGGTAAAATAGTTGGGAATGTTGTTGGTACAATTGTGTTAATCTTTTTGCTCCAACCATCTTGAAAGAAACAAATCTACAACTTGATAATTATCTTCATCTTGATAAACCATTTCTTTATCAAGCAAAACTTTGAGTGAACCATTAATTGAACTTGGAGTCCCAAGATTATGTTTGTGCATAAACTCTTTAGCAGAAATATGTTTTACACTATCTTCTTTTGCAATTGCTTTTAATAACTTCCATTGGTTTGAAGAAAGAAGATTTTTGTAATTATTAAAAACAACTCTATTCTCTTCCAAAATTTTATTTGTAGTTTCTTGAATAATACTTAAACTAATTTCATCAATATTCAATGAATAAAGTCTATTACATACAAATTGTGTGTAAAAAGTATGTCGCTTAGTCCATTCTAAAATAAAATCAACTTCAACTTCGTTTATTGTTTTATTACCATCAGTAAAATTTTTAATAATAAATTTTTTGTATTTCTTAAAATCAATCTTATCTAAATTCATTAGTTCACTACTTTGGTAAAAAGGCCGACTATGATCTTTAAACATTGAAATCAACATATGCTTATGGCTTCCGGCAAATACAAAACTTATGTTTTTTGTTCTTTGAATGAGCTTCCGTAAAAGTGCTTCAACATTTTTTTCAGGGTAGTTTAGTATTTGTTGAAATTCATCAATGGCAACAACTATATGTTTGTTTTGTTCTTCCAAATATTTAATTATTTGCTCCAAAGAAGTATTTGCTTCTTGTACATTGTTTATTTTAAAATTAATTTTGGGTTCGCCAGAAAATGAATCATAACTTATTGTTGGTCTTAAGTTCGAAAACACTTTCCCAATATTTTTTATAACTCGTTCAGAGAAAGAATCAAGTTTCCCAATTACAGTCTTAGCCAGTTCTTTTGTAAATTCGTTAATATTAGATGTATCTTGAATATCCAAATAAAATGTTGAATATTCTTTGTTTTTTTGCATCTTGTAAAATATGTGATGGAGCAATCCGGTTTTACCAATTCTTCTATGAGAAAATAGTGTTAGGTTTCTATTGTTTTTAATAGCATCTATAACTCGGATAGTTTCTTTTTCTCTATCACAAAAATATTTTGGTGAGATGTATCCAGTTAATAAGAAAGGGTTTTGTTCATTCATAATAATTCCGTTATTATCATAACGATAATAACGGAAAAAATATTACGATAATCAAGTAAAAAATATTCCTATTACACAGTAAAATAATTATTAGAATAAAACTTTATTTATTCTCCAGTCATCATTAAAAAAATCATATCTTACTTTTTCAATTTCAGTAAATACACAAGAACCTAACTGTTATTTGTTAGGTATAGAAAAGAGTTGCAAACAACTTATGACACTATCAAAATTAAAAGGGAAAACATTTTTCCCAATATTAGTTTTAATTTTTCTTTCAATTATTTGGGGGATATCATTTCTCTTAATAAAAAAAGGACTGCTTGCCTTTTCGCCAATGCAAGTAGCTGCTTTGCGGATTGTTTTTGCATCAGCAGTTTTATTTCCAATTGCCATTAAACACATTAATATAGAGTTCAAAATTTACTGGAAGCAAATTATATTTTTGGGATTAATTTCAAACTTAATTCCAGCAATATTATTTGCTGAGGCTCAAACAAAAATTAATAGTTCGCTTGCCGGAATGTTAAATTCGTTAGTCCCAATTTTCACAATGATAATTGGAGTATTATTTTATAAAATAAAAATTAATTTTCTACTTTCAATGGGTTTGCTAATAGGATTGATTGGTTCTGTAGTTTTAAGTTTTGTTAGCAGTGAAGGTAACTTGGGAGTGTTTAATTTTTATGCATTGTATGTAATTATGGCAACCATTTTGTATGGAATATCTGGAAATATGATTAAAGGAATGGTTCAAAAAATAAGACCCACAATTTTAATATCGCTTCAACTTTTGGCAATGTCTCCAATTGCAATTATTATTTTGATTAACACAAATATTTATTCAAGCGTAGTTACAAACGAAAACGCAATGTTTTCTCTTGGTTCATTATTTATTCTTGGAGCTATCGGAACAGCCTTGGCTGGTTCAATATTTATTAACTTAGTTAAACATACAAGTGCATTGTTCGCTTCTGCAACAACTTATTTAATTCCTATAACAGCAATAATTGTTGGTTTGCTTGATGATGAAGTTTTGTTCCCACTCCACTTTGTTGGAATTGGTTTGATAATTGTTGGAGTTATAATTATTAATAAATTTAGATAAAATAAGAATTGCAATGAACTAGATATATATGAGATTTATAATAATTTATGAAAAATAAAATTCCTAAATATAGTTTTAAGAGTTCTCCGTCCATAGAATTTGAAATAACTACTTTTGAGAAAATATATCAAAAGAGTAAACAGAAAATGGTTGTTCCACACAGACAAAATTTTTTTGGAATATTTTATTATTTGAATAGCAAGGGTTCACATTTTGTTGATTTTAAGAAACATTCTATTAAGAAAAGGAATATCTTTTTTATATCAGATGAACAAGTTCATCATTTTAATAATGTTGAAGTAACAAAAGGGATTGTTATCTTTTTTACTTCTTCCTTCCTAAGTCACAATAATTTAGTTAGCAGAATCTTTGAATCAAATATAAACTTCCCAAAATTATTACTTTCAAGTAATTTGGCAAAAAAAATTGAAAGTGTTTTTTTATTAATAAATCAAGAGTATAATTCTGAAAATAATTACAAAAAAGAAATACTTAATAATTATTTAAATATCTTACTTTATGAAATTCATCAAGCAAATGAGAAAAAAAACATCAACTATAAAACCAATATTGATTACATACGGTTTTTACAGTTTAAAAATCATTTAAGAAAATATTCTAAAGAAAATAAAAATGTAAAATTTTATTCTGATAAACAATTTATTACCACTAAAACCCTTAACCTATCGGTTAGAAAAATAGTAGACAAAAGTGGAAAAGAATTTATTGATGAATATATTATAATTTGTGCAAAACGTTTACTTGTAAATTCAGAAATTACTGTAAAAGAAATTGCTTATAACTTGGGCTTTAACGAACCAACAAACTTTATTAAGTTTTTTAAGAGACTCGAAAAAAAATCACCATCTAAATTTAGAAAGAGTCTGTTCTAAAATAATGTTCAACTTATATCATATTTTGTTCATTCTATACCTTTCGGATATTTAATTTCCAACCTACCTTTGCATCATATATTTTTTATCAAAACAAAAGGAAAAATTTTATGAGCAAAACAATAATTGCAAGCATAGTATTTATAATATTTTTTACTGCTTGCTCAAGCTTAAGAAATACTTATTCATCATCCACACCAAAGGAGGTTAAAATGGAAGTGAAAATAAATAAGCAAAAGGTAGTTGCCCTATTAAATAGTATTGAAAATGGTGAAACACAGCCAGTGTCTTATATAAACTCAGACAAGTATATTCAACATAACTTAAATGTTGCTGATGGCCTTGCTGGTTTCGGAGAAGTGTTGCAACAATTACCCAAAGGTAGTGCAAAGGTTGAAATAATTCGTATACTTGAAGATGGCAACTATATTGTTACACATACAAAATACAATTTTTTCGGTCCGAAAGCAGGATTCGATATTTTTAGATTTGAAGATGGAGAAATAGTGGAGCATTGGGATAATCTCCAAGAAATTGTTGAGCAGACTGTTTCTGGAAGAACTCAATTTGACGGAACAACAAAACTTTTAGATTTAGATAAAACAGATATAAATAAGAAGTTAGTCAAAGGTTTTATTGAAGATGTTTTATTAGCAAAAGCTTCTGATAGGATTACGAATTATATTTCTACAGAAAAGTATTATCAGCATAACCCGCAAGTTGGAGATGGGCTGGACGGATTGGGGAAAGCACTTGAAAATTTAGCTAAAGCAGGAATGCCAATGAAATATACAAAAAATCATATGGTTTTAGGAGAAGGAAATTTTGTGTTATCTGTTTCAGAAGGAAGTTTTTTAAATAAGCATGTGTCTTTTTATGACTTATTCAGAATTGAAAATAATAAAATTGTTGAGCACTGGGATACAATAGAAGAAATACCAGTGAGAATAGAATGGAAGAATGAAAACGGAAAGTTTTAATATTTATTAAAACTAAAAGCACCTTGCACTTTAGAAGTGCAAGGTGCTTGAGTTTATTACAAAATATACTTACTTAAATCTCTATCTTTAACAATCTTATCCAATTTATCGTGTACCATTTTACCTGTAATTTTAATTTTTCCGTCAGGCATTTTGTCAGGAACTTCAAAAAGTATATCTTCCAAAAGAGTTGTTAAAATTGTGTGAAGTCTTCTTGCACCAATGTTCTCAACTTCTTCGTTAACGTGAGCTGCAGTTTTTGCAATTTCTTTTATTGCACTTTTATCAAATTTAATATCAACATTTTCTGTATCTAACAATGCTGCATATTGTTTTAGAAGTGCATTCTCTGGGATAGTTAAAATTTTAATAAAATCAGCTTCCGTTAAACTTTTAAGTTCTACACGGATTGGAAATCTACCTTGAAGTTCAGGAATTAAATCGGATGGTTTTGAAACATGAAATGCTCCGGAAGCTAAAAATAAAATGTGATCTGTTTTAACCGGGCCGTATTTTGTGTTAACTGTTGAACCTTCAACAATTGGAAGAAGATCTCGTTGAACACCTTCACGAGAAACATCAGGTCCGTGTCCGCCTTTACTATTACCAGCAACTTTATCAATTTCATCAAGGAAAATAATTCCAGTTTCTTCAACTCTTCTAACAGCCTCTTTCTGAACATTATCCATATCAATTAATTTTTGAGCTTCTTCGTGAGCAAGAATTTTACGAGCTTCTTTAATCATAGTTTTTCGTTTCTTACGTTTCTTCGGCATCATACTTCCAACAATTTCTTGAATGTTAATTCCCATATCATCCATTCCCATTGGGCCAACCACTTGCATTCCTATTGCTCCGGTTGTTGTATCAAACTCTACCATTTTATCATCAAGCTCACCTTTACGTAGTTTTTTACGCATCCATTCTCTAGTTTTTTCATTTCTTACAGATTCATCTTCAACTTCATTTTCTCCTTCTTTCTTAACTTTGGCTGGAGCTTTAATTGGTGGGATGAGTAAGTCAAGTATTTTTTCTTCAGCAAGTTTATCAGCTTTCTCTTGAATCAATTCTTGTTGCTCTGTCTTAACCATATTAATAGATAACTCTGTCAAATCTCTAATCATAGATTCAACATCTCTTCCCACATAACCAACTTCGGTAAATTTAGAAGCTTCTACTTTATAGAAAGGAGCTCCGGTAAGCTTTGCAAGCCGTCTTGCAATTTCTGTTTTCCCAACTCCAGTTGGGCCAATCAGAATAATGTTGTTGGGCATAATTTCTTCGCGTAAACCTTCAAGAACTTTTTGTCTTCGCCATCTGTTTCTGAGTGCAATTGCAACCGCACGTTTTGCTTCGTCTTGTCCAATTATATATTTATCAAGTTCGCCAACTATTTGTGTTGGAGTTAAATTTTGCATTACATCTTTTTTCATTTTTTAACCGTTTTATTTTCAATTATTTCAATATTTATTTTATCGTTTGTATAAATACAAATTTCAGAAGCTGTTTTCAATGCTTCTTTAACTATTTCTTTTGCAGAAAGTTTGCTATACTTAACTAACATTTTTGCTGCTGCAAGTGCATACATTCCGCCCGAACCAATTGCTATTATTTTATCATCAGGTTCAATTACATCTCCAGTTCCAGAAACTACAAAAGTTTTATCTTCGGAAACTACAGCGAGCAATGCTTCCAATTTTCTTAGATATTTATCTGTTCGCCAATCCTTTGCTAATTCAACAACCGAACGTTCTACATTGCCACGGTACTGTTCTAACTTTTCTTCAAAGCGTCCAAGTAAAGTAAAAGCGTCTGCTGTTGAACCTGCAAATCCGACTATCACTTTCCCGCCTAATAATTTTCTAACTTTCTTGGTATTGTGTTTCATAACAGTGTTGCCAAGTGTTACTTGTCCATCTGCACCTAGTGCCGCAACTCCATTATGGATAACGCCAAGTACTGTTGTTGCTCTTAATTTTTCTTTCAATTTTTTCTCCTTTCAAAATTCAATTGTAAAAAAAGTTCCTATAAAACAAGTGATATTTGTCATTCCCAGCTTGACTGGGAATCTAGGTAGTTATAAATAACTGGATTTCCGATAAAGGCATTCGGAAATGACAAAAGAACATCAATTCATTTTATAAAAATTCTAATACAGCTACTATATCAATACACAATTCTTTATAGCAAATCTTTCTTTTTTAGTTCCCACTTTTTTTTCCAATTATAAAAAGGTGTTACATTCGGAACGGCAAGAATTCTTCCACCAAAACCCATATATCTAAAAACAACCATTTGAATATTTAGTACATCAATGGACTTTAGTAATTCTTCATTTACTTGTACGTTATATTTGCTCGCCAATTCACTTGCTTGCTCTTCCAAGCTATTCATTACTTTTTGATAACGAATTTTATTCTTAGTTTCATCACTAATATTTAGCGAGTCGAAAGATAACTCATTTTCTCTTTTATCAATAAGTTTAAATACAGAATATCCTTCACTTGTTTGTAAGGGACCGTAAACATCTCCAACATTCATTGATTCTGCAATCTTCCCAACTTCGCCAAATTCAGAAATAGGAAAAAATTTTAGTTTATCTTCACCAGCATTTTTTTTTATAGAATGTACATTCGCAAATTTTATAAAATCATTCTCATTTTTTAGCTTAAGTGCTTCTTCAACAACTTCCAAACTATCTGTTAAAATCTCAATAATTTTAACTTGAGTTTCTATAAGACGTTCAGAAGAATTTTTTGTTAGATGGTTTTTAATATCTTCATTTGTGAGTTTAGAATTTCGAACAATTTTTCTTCTATATAAACTTGATAGATAATTTTCTTTCCAAACATCTGTGGAACTTCTAACATCCGGTAAACTTTCATAACCTTTTTCATAACCAAACTTTGCCAGCAGTTCATTTTCTATTTGTCTCTTAACCCTTGAGTTTAGCTGACTTGCAATGGTTTTTAGTTCTGTTGAATAAGTATAAAAACCTTCATACATAAATTCTGTTATAAAATCATTTAATGTAAATAGTTTGTCATCAAACCTAATAAATTCTATTTTTAGCGAATCGGGGTCTATACTATTTCTAATCTGCAAAAAGTCTTCATCACCAAGAGAAATCTTTTCTCCATCTTTTATATTATTAGTCTTTTTTATTTTTACAATTTGTTTGTGCAAAATCTCTGCTAAACTCCAAAACAAATCTCCATCTGTTTCAACATTTTTTCCTTTAAAAAAGTTCAGCCAAAAATCATTATAGATTGAATCTTCTATTCTATTGTTAACAGCTTTTTTCACTTTTGATATTTTCTGATTACCACTATTATAAATTATAGGCTCGCTGCCAATAAGTCTAAATATATACCAACCTTCAGGAGCTTTGATTACGTTTGTAAATTCATTTAACTTCAAATTATAAATTGCATCTTCTGCTGCAATGTTCATTCTGCCAAATGTTACTTCGTAAGCTTCAGTTACATACTCAACATCTTTTAGAAGATTTGCAAGTGAATCGAAATTGGAATTACTTGTTAATAATTTATATGCTAAATTTATTTTTTCTTGATCAAGAGAGTAAACATAATTAACAAAAAGTTTATGGTTTGCCCTTTTTAATCCTTGAGCAAACTTAGAATTATTCAACTGAATTTTTTCTTTTATTTCTTTCAGATAAAGTGCATCCCTTACGTGCATTTTTTCTAAGGGAACAAAGTTACTTCGCATTGCTTCTGATGTATCAAGACTTAGCTCCTCAGCTTTTAGTGCAAATAATTTTTCGGCAATTAAAGTATAGAGTAATTCTTCTTTGGCAATATTTGCATCGTTTTGTTTTCTGTTAATTTGCGGAGTTAATTCAAACCGATGTTTGAATTCTTCAACCGTAATTATTTTGTCTCCAATTTTAGCTAAAGTTTTATCAGCTTCTTGTGAGAAAAATTGTGTTGATAATAATAGTATTAGTATAAATGTTTTTTTTAAGTTCACGTATTTTCTGTTACTGTTTTATAACTGTTAAAAAAACTTGGTATTAATCGCGGGACGTGTTTTTTATATTCTGAATAAGCTTTGCCATATTTTTTTTCTAAATTCTTTTCTTCATACATTGCTCCAACGTAAAAATAAATAACCATACAAATAAAAAATACTAAGTAAAAGAAATCCATACTTGGTCTAAAACCTAACATAATAATGGAATAAAAATAAATTGGATGTCGTGAATACTTAAAAGGTCCGGTAACTACTAGCTCTTGATGCTCATCTAACTCTTCTAGTACATAAGTTCCTTTCAAATATCTTTTGATTTGTGAAATACCGAGAAACTCTTTTAAGTCAATGTAAGACCCTGCCCAAAAGAAACCGATGATTCCCAAAATTTGAAAGCCGAAAATAATTATATCGTATGGGAATTGTAAATCGTAAATGATAATATTTGGTTTGGGCGAGAGTGCATAAATTGCAAGAAATATTAGTATCGAACTGATATTAAAAAACAAACGATAGAATGCAATTTTTGTCCCGACTTGTACAGTAATTTTTTCTTTTATATTAAATGCGGCAAGTAGTGAGTGGGAAATTGCAAACATTGAAAACAGAATTACTATAATAAAAATGTCCAGCAGTAAATTCATAAAGATCTTATAATTCCCTTCTTAGTCTTGCCACCGGAATTTGTAATTGTTCTCTGTACTTTGCAACGGTTCTTCTTGCAATGTGTATTCCTTTATCAACTAAAATCTTTGCAATTTTTTCATCACTATGAGGTTTGGTTTTTGGTTCGGCATCACAAATTTCTTTTATCAATATCCTTATATGTTTGTTGGACATTTCACTTCCGCCATCAGTTGATAAACCTTCGCTAAAGAAATATTTTAGTTCGTGAATTCCAACAGGGCTTTGTACATACTTGCCATTTACTACACGACTTATTGTGGAAATATCCATTTGAATCTCTTCTGCAATGTCCTTATATATCATAGGTTTTAGAGCTTTTGGCCCTTCTTCAAAAAACATATATTGCTTTTCAAGAATTGTTCTCATAATTCTCATTAGGGTATCTCGGCGTTGTTGAATAGATGCAATAAACCATTTAGCCGATTCAAATTTTTCTCTTAGAAATTTATGAGTATCCCTTTCTTGCTTAGTAATCTTCCTCTTTCGCTTCTTACTATTTATCATTTCAAGGTAAGTCTCATTAATAGAAATTGAGGGAACACTTCTATCGTTAAGACTAATAATGTAATTGCCTTCGTACTTTTCAATTATAAAATCTGGAGTAATTTGGTTTGCTTCGTCAGACTCCATTGCACCCGCACCGGGTTTTGGATTTAGCTTTTGAATAAGATTCAAAGTTGATTTTAAAGTCTCTCTTGTTAAATCCATTTTGGTTTGAATCGCATCGAATCTTTTGTTTACAAAATCTTTATAATGCTCATCAAGAATTTTTTCTGCAAGAAAAGAATAATATGGATCGAAAGATAAGTTTCTAAGCTGAACCAAAAGACACTCTTGCAAATCTCTGCAGGCTATGCCAATAGGATCGAACAACTGAATTGTCTTGAGAACTTTTTCTGCATCTTCTAAAGAAACTTCTACATGCTCAAACAATTTTAAGTCTTCAACTAATTTTGCCAAATCTTCTTTGAAGTAGCCGTCCTTTTGCAAACTGCTAATTATTACTTCACCCAAAATTATTTGCTCTTCCGGTAAATCTAATAAATGAACTTGGTCAATTAACCGTTCACTTGCTGAAACCTTCATTGGTGCAAGTGGTTTTGTTTTGTCATCATCTGGACTTTTATTTAACCTATCGTTATCAAGGTCGCCATCGTTCATATAATCTTCAACGTCAAACTCTTCGTTACTATCTTTTTCAAATTCATCACTGTTTTCATCTGAACTATCCAATTGGTCTTGAGTTGTTTCAAATTCTTCATCAAGAACCGGATTGAGTTCAAGCTCAGTTTTAATTCGTTGTTCCAAAGCCATTGTATTTAGCTGAAGCAATTTTTGATACTGAATTTGCTGTGGAGATAATTTTTGTTGAAGTGAAAGTTTTTGATATAATCCTAACATATTTATTTACCGTTCCGTTCCATAATTTTATTAAAAAATGATTGATTGTAAGCTCTAGTAATTCCAGCTTTACAAAATTCTAAAATGCTAATTTTTGTTTCTTTTCCTTTTTCTACAGCTGATTCGCAATCAGTATATTCTTCGTACTTAAGTACATCGCCGCCAAAATTATTAATTCTAATTGGAAATAAATGACACGAGACTGGTTTAATGAAATCAACTTTTTTATCGTAGTAAGCTTTTTCTATTGCACATTTTGCAATGTCTTTTTCATAATAGACAAATACACAATCTCTATTGTCTATACTTGTTGTCATTATTTCATCATGTTTCTCTTCCCAAAATCCATTGGTCTCAATCTCTTTTACATTCCTTTCCGATAAATACGGTTTAACAATAGGAAGAATTTTCTCAATAATTGCAATTTCCTTTTTCTCTAGTGGTGCTCCGTATTCGCTTTTCATTGTGCAACAAGCACCTTTACAAACTTCTAAATTACATGTGAAGTGAGTTTTAGAAATATCTTGGTCAACTAGAATATCATCAATATTATCGAAATTTCTCATTAAATAAAAACCTTTACTATATAAAACAAAGGGGGCGAAGCTAAGTGAAATATTTCGAAATTAGTTTAGTTGGAAACATTTCACAATACAATTCTTCGTAAAAAATAACTTTGCGAAGACCCCTAACAATTCTTGGAATAATTTTTGATAAGATAGTTAAAAATGAATTAGTTGTAAAGGAGTAAATAATTGATATATATAAAAAAGTAATTGAAATTATGTCCCTAGATATGAACACTAATTTTAAAAACTGAACACTCAACAACCAATGTTCAATAAACAATTACCAAGTATTTTAAAGTTAGAATTAAAGTTTAGCTATTAAGTAATTGAACATTGGAAATTCTGTATTGATTATTGGATATTTGTTTTTCCGTTTTGCATCTTTCGTTTAATGTCTTTCGTTTCCAAGTCTTTCCGTCTCGGCGTTTTATCTCGGCATAGCTGTCTTTTAGTGCAGCTGGAAGTTTGTATTTTTAACGAAGACAGATATCATACCCCAAAAGGAATGATTTTATTAATCTCCCACTTGTGCTATAAATCACAACACACAAAAAATACTTGTTTATTCTTGTAAAATAGGATTAAGTATGTTATTTTATAAATAGCAATTTATCAAAAATCAAATGCCTTTACCACAATTTGGAGTAACAATGAAAACCACAAAATATATTTTTGCCTTTTGCCTTTTCGCTTTTATATTTGTCTTTACCACAACATTTGCGCAAGAAGCAAACCAGACAACAAAAGAATTAGCAACAAAAGAATTAGCAACAAAAGTACAACAAAGAGATTCAAGAAATGGAACAGATGGCACAACAGCTGTAGGAAATAAAATTAAGATAAGAGGAACAAGTAGTGTAGTAATACTAAAAATAGAAGAAGAAACAAATGGAGCAGCCTCCCTAATAATGAATGATAAGAATAATTTTGGAAGTAATAAGAAACTATTCAATGCAGATGGTAATTTAATGTGGGGAGGAGACCAACTATCTACTGTAAGTGGAGGAACAACTTATTCAGTAGGCGACTTTGCCCAAGGTGGCATAGTATTTTGGGTTGACGAAACCGCCGAACACGGCTTAGTCTGTACCAAAGAAGACCAAAATGGTGGAAGCCTAATAAGATGGTATGCCGGAACTAACGGTAACACCCAAGCTAGAGGAGATGGACCATTTTCTGGAGAAATGAATACAAGCATAATAATATCTGCCCAAGTTGCAATAGGAGATGACGGTACAACTTATGCAGCTAGAGTTTGTTCTGAGTTACAAGTAACAGAAGGTGGTAAAACTTATGGAGACTGGTATTTACCCAGCAAGCAAGAAATAAATTTAATGTACATAAATAAAGCTACAATTAATACAACAGCAGAAGCAAATAGCGGTCATTTGTTTGCTGCCAGCTCCTATTGGAGTTCTACCGAGTACAGTAATAGCTTCGCGTGGACCCAGCAATTCAATAGCGGTAATCTAAATGCCAACAATAAGAACATCGCAATTTTCGTACGTGCTGTTAGGGCTTTTTAACAATAAAAAAATAGAATCAAGTATTGAGTATCAAGATATGAGATCCGTCTTCGTTCAAAAAACGAACTTCCAGCTGCACTAAAAGACAGCTATGCCGAGATAAAACGCCGAGACAAGTTAGAGAGAAGAAGAAAACTCAGAATATAGAAATTAAAATGCAAGACTTTTAGACGTGGGTGGGTTTTATAGTTTATTGCTCGTAAAATTATGTAGTGGCTACTCATGAGTAGTTACTACATTTAGTCTAAACAAATGTGTCAATTCTTCTTTATTTATCTTTCATTAAATTTAGGTTCATATTACTTCTAAATAAAACAAAAATATTTTATGAATTTTAAAAATAAAGTTGTCCTAATAACTGGAGCTTCTACCGGAATTGGGAAAGAGTTAGTTGTTACTCTTTCTAAAACTAATTGTAAAATAATTTTAGTTGCTCGCAGAGTTGAGCTTCTTGAAAATTTAATTTCTGAAATTTCTAACGAATCTAATGCAGAGTTTTTAACATTAAAATGTGATGTTAGTAAAAAAGAAGAAGTTGCAGAAGCTTACGTCCAATCAATTAATAAATTTGGAAGAATAGATGTTGCAATTCTTAATGCTGGTTTTGGAGAAAAAATGAAAGTAGAAGAATACAATTCCGAGTTAGCAGAAACAACTTTTGGAGCAAATGTTTTTGGAATTGTTTATTGGGTGGAGCAACTTATACCGGAGTTTATAAAAAGACGAAGGGGTTATATCATAGGTATATCAAGCCTTGCGGATAGTCGTGGTTTTTCCGGCAGTGGTTTTTATTGTGCAAGTAAAGCCGCAGCTTCAATTTATTTAGAAGGTTTACGTGTTGAACTTATTGAGCATAACATAAAAGTAATAACCGTTAAACCCGGTTTTGTAAAAACACCTATGACGGATAAAAATGATTATGCAATGCCTTTGATAATGGAAACTGATAAGGCTGTGGATATTATTCTTAAAGGAATTGAAAAAGAAAAAAGAATTATTCAGTTTCCGTTTCCTATAGTTTTGGGTATAAAGATTATTAGTCTTCTGCCAAATTGGTTGTATGAGTTCTTGGCTTCGAAAAAGTTTATATGAATTGAAATGTTATTAGCTATTAACCCAACGGTAAGTAATAAAAAAATATGTCATTCCGGTTTCCGCAATTTCTTATGCGGGATACCGGAATCTCCAACAATAGCAAGAGATTCCGGTCTTGCAAAGAACTCAAACCGGAATGACAAACTGAATAGTTATTCAAAGGATTCAAAATATATTTATAAATTCTAATAGTAATATCCAATAGTAAAGTAGAAAAAAGGTTTGGTTGAGCTAATTATATTTTTCGGTAATGTATTTCTAAATACAAAACTTTTCCCAACAGAAAAATCTGCAGGACCAATTGGAGTATCAAAAGATACTGTAAGTCCAATTCCATGCTTCAAATCTTTAAAACGAATTTGCTCTTGCTCTGCCCAAATTGAGCCAATGTTATATTTAACTTTTAAATAAGTATCAAAATAAATTTTGATTGGTAATTTGTATCTGTATTCTGTTGCAGCAATAAAAATTTGTCTTCCTCTGTATTCATAATCTCTATAGCCAAGAAAACTCTTTTGTCCACCAAAAGAAAAGTGCTGAGTTAATGGTAATGTTTCATCTGCAAAACCAAATTCAATACTTGGTGCAATTGTATGTTTAGGCGATGCAGTAAAGTAGCCTTTATAGTTTAGACTAAACTTTGCATAACTAACATCGCCACCAAGAATTTTTTGTGCTGTTTCATAATATGTATTTACCGAAGATCCACTTGTGGGGAATGGATATTTGTCTTGGGTATCAACCTGTAGTTTAAACTTTAGTGAGCTTATTTTTATCTTGCTAATTCTCGAAGAAGAAAAATTAGATAAGTCATCTATTCTATTGATTTGATACTTTCCTTCCGCAGTAAGTGTTCCAATCTTTTTTAAGTGTGCTCCAATTCCCACTAATGTTCCATAAAAATTTTGTCTATATTCAGCAATTTTCGATCTTGAAAGTTTTCGTTCGTTCAGAATTATATCATCTTTGTATAAATTGACATTATTAAATTTATAGAATCCTTGTATCTTATAAGTTAGATAAGTATTAAAAATTCTATTAGCTTTGTGTTCTACTAACAAAGAAAGGTTTCTTATTCCTCCTGCTATAGATGCTCCAAATTCCGTAGCTGTTCCAAACAGATTTTCATTTCTTAAGTCAACAGCAAGTTGAGAAAAATTTTCATTATCAATTCGTAAACCAAACCTTAAAACAAGAGGCAGTTTTTCTTCTAAATTTATTTTTAATTTATGATTTGCTTTTACTTTTTCAAATTCTAAATCAATGCTACTAAAAAGACCTGTAGCTGATAAATTTTCTAATCCATGTTTAATATTTTCATACTTTAGTAAATCACCTTCTTCAGTTGATAATTCTCGTGTAATTACTCCTTCGTTGGTATTTGAGTTTCCATTTATCTCAACATTATTTATAATTCCTTCACTAAAAATAATGTGTAATTTACCTTTGTCACTAGCAAAGTCAATGGTATCAACCGTTGCAAGGGCATAGCCATTAGCTCTATATAGTTTTAAAGTTTTTAATAATGCACTCAGAATTTTCTCTGAGTTATAGGGTTTGTGCAATAAAGGCTTAAAGATTTGTTCAACAGTTTCATTTTCTAATGTAGAAACTCCATTTATATTGATGGATTGAACTATATCATTTTTAGTAAAGTTAACTTTTAATGTTTCAACTGTATCTAGTAATATAGATGCTGAAATACTTTTGTAATCTCCGCTTGCATAAATTGAGTAAAGGTCAAATAAAATATCCGAATTGCTTACAGAGCCTTTTGATAAATATTTCTCAAATAATTTCAGCTCTATCTGATTTGGGTTCTTTGGTAACTTTAAATTAGTGTAAACATTTTTATCTAAGTTTGTTCTCTCTGCAATTATATTTTTTCGAAAATTTTTATTAATTAAATTATTTGTTCCTCTAAGTTTTTTCATAGAGTTTTTATAACCTTTCAGAACTACTGAATCAAGAATTGAAAAATCATTATTGCTATGGTTGTTTAATTCTTGGGATATTAAAATGTTAGCAAAATTTTCGTATTGCTCTTTAATAATTTTAGTTGGTATGCTAACAATTTGATCTGCAATTTCCCACGGAAAATTTAGTTCAGATTCAGATTTTAGTTCACTTGTTGCATCGGAAGCAATAATAAAGTCAACATCATTTTCCACAGCAGTTTTAATTGGAAGGTTATCAACCAAGCCGCCATCTACTAATTGTGATGACCCAATATTTATTGGAGGAAGGACAAAAGATACACTTGAGCTTGCTCTCATAGCTTTGCTGAGCGATCCATTTTTGAGTACAACTTTTTTGCCGGAGATTAGATCTGTACTAACTGCTCTAAACTTATAAAGTAACTCATCGAATGTAGAAAAATTATTTATGGGTGCGTTTAACGTTAACAATGTTAAAACGTTAGAAATTTTTTGACCTGTATTAATTGATTTTGGAATTACTGGATTTAGCCCATCTAATCGTAAGGAAAGTAAAGCTTTATCTTCAGTTACTTTTTGATCAATAAATAAATTTTTTCTAGTTAAACTGTGTGATGAAAAAAGATTATTCCAATCCAATGAAATTAATAAGGAATCTATTTCATCAATACTATAACCAGCGGAATATAGTCCCCCCACAACACTTCCCATACTTGTACCAACAATATAATCGATGGGAATTTTTAATTCTTCAATTGCACGCAAAACACCAATGTGAGAAATTGCTCTAGCTCCGCCACCACTAAGTACCAAGCCTACACTAGGTTTTTCATTTGGAATCTTTTTTGTTAATCCGAATGGGAGTTGTTTATCAATTAGATTTAAACTTAAATCAATTTTATTTTGGGCTTGGATAATGAACGGAGCAAGAATGAGTAGAAAAAATATTATGTTTTTTTTAACCATCATTTTTGAGTGGTTTAATGATGTTCGAACTAATAATGATTTTCAAAAATTTCAATATCTTGATTAATCTTTTTTTTGTCTGTCATTTTCAAGTATTTTTATCGGAAATCTATTTATTGATATTCCCTGGATTCCCAGTCAAGCTGGGATTGACAACAGTTAAGATACAATAGTTAACAATTACAAACTAAGGTAAACGGATAAATAAACTATTTCTTTTTTTTCTTACCTGCTTTTTGTGCCTTCTGTTGTTGTTCTGCGGCTGCCATCATTTTTTGCATAAAGCCACCTTTCTTTTTAGGATTTTTAACCGGCACTAATTCCTCGCCTTCTTGGTGATTTATGAAGTATTGTTGTGCAACAGAAAATAAATTAAATAACAAATAATACAAGTTTAATCCCGAAGACATATTCATAAATATCAAAGGCATCATAATTGGCATCATATAAACCATAGCTTTTTGGCTAGGGTCTTTTACAGTCATCTTTTGCGAGAAGAACATCGTAATTCCCAACAAAGGGGCTAGACCAGTAATCGTATCAAGATTAAGTATTGGTATTTTAAAAGGCAACTGAAAAATTACATCAGGAGCGGAAAGATTTGTTATCCACAACATAAACGGTTCTTGCCGAAGTTCAATAGCAATACTAAAAAATGTGAATAAGGCAAAAAGAACTGGCATTTGTAAAAGCATTGGCAAACAACCACCAGCCGGATTTACTCCATAGGTTGAATACATCGCCATCGTTTCCTTTTGAACTTTTTGTTGGTCACCTTTATATTTTTCTTTTAGTTCAGCAATTTTTGGTTGTAACTGCTGCATCTTTTTCATCGACTTATAACTTTGACGTGTTAGCGGATATAAAGCAAACTTCAAAATAATAGTAAAGACAATAATCACCCATCCGTAATTAGGAATAAATGTGTGAAGAAATTTGAACAAAGGAAGAAGCAGATATTCTGAGATAGGACGAGTAATAATGCTAAGCCCCATCATACTTCCAAACTCAAAAATTTCTTGGTAGTTGTTATTGTTAGATTTTAGAACATCATAATCGAGAGGCCCGATATATAAATTGTAACTATCTTTCTGATAATTTTGATTGCTGAACGGAATCTTTAAATTAGCTGCATAATACTCACGATCGCCATACTGTGTAGTAACATGCTCGCCTTTAAATTCTGCACCGCCTTCATCACTTGGGTTTACCGGAGCAATGATAGCTGTAAAGTATTTATTTCTTACTCCAATCCAATCTACTTTTCCATTAAGAACTTTTGTTTCTACATCTCCAACTGAACTGGCATCAATTTTAACTCGTTCATCTCCTGAATAAGCTGCTGCATTTGAGTATTGTGCTTCGTCAACAGAGTTTCGTTCAACAAAGTTTAATCCGGTTGCCCACTCTACATCGTATCTGTAACCGCTTATCATATCATTCATATTCTCTAAAATAACATCTGCTTTAGATGAATATGATTTGCCAAAAAATTTAAAAACTTTTGTAACATTTTTATTTTCTTCAACACTATAAACATATTTTACTTCAATTGAATCATCTTCTGAAATTCTAAAATAATTTTCTTTTGAATCAGCTTTAAAAGATAAATCTTTTGTGTTTACTAATTGTCCACCTTTAGTTATAAACACAAGATTAAAATCTCCACCTTCTCTGGAAGTATTAATTAGCTGAACGTGAGAATCATAAAAGTTAGAGCTATCAACATCATCGTGATACCAAGTTTTGTACTTTTTCAAAAAGTACTTTTTAATTCTACCACCTTTGTTCGTAAGTTCGATAAGTGCAAGGTCAGTATCAATAGTTATGATTCTTTCAGCTTCTTCTTTAGTCTTAAATTCGTTAACAGAATCTTCGGTTACCTTTTCAAAAGATGCGGGTTTAGTTTGCTCTTCTTTTGTAGTTGTAACCGGAGTCTCTTTTGTAACTGCTGTTCTTGTGCTATCAGTTTGCTCAGTATTGGGAATTGGTTCGGGTGCATTCATTTGCAACCAAACAACGAGAATTATTCCAATTAATACAAATGCTATTGTTGATTGTTTATCCATTAAATTTTTACCAGTTTAAAGTATTAGGACTTTGTCCATTTATTAAATTATTCTTTTAGTTGTACCATTCGTTAGGCGTTTGTGGTTCTATTTCAATTCCCGTCTTTTTTATCTCAGTAACAAATGGATTATCTGAATTAAAATCTTCGTTTGATATTGGATGCGGTTCAATTCTCATATCAAAGTCAGATGCTACTAACATTAATTTTACTTGCAAATCAAATCTTCCATCATCACTCAAATTATTAATAATCAGAGCTATATCTATGTCGCTATCTAATCTATCTGTTTGCTTTGCATAAGAACCAAATAAATAAGCTTTAGTCAGTTGACTATTTTGCTTTGCGACTGATGAAATGTAATCACTAATTATTTTGTTTGTTCTTTTATCCATACTCTTATTTCTTTGATTTTATCAATCCATTCAGATGTAAATTCGGGAGTACATTTTTTTTGAAAGCTCCTTTTGTAATCATCATATCTTGTATTAAAGTTAAAAGCAGTAATAGTTGTTAAGTTTATCTTTACTTCATCCGATAGCGTAAGGTTTGAGTCTTTTGCTAATTTTAATAAATTATGAGTAAACGGTGGATAGTCATTTTTCACCTTAGCAAAATATGCTTTAAGAATTTTTTCTAAAGTTAGATGCCCAAGAAACAGCGACCAATTATAGCGATGCGTATTGTACATAGCCATCATTGTGTCAAAATCGTCATCAGAACTTGTAACCCAAAAATCAATTATTTTTTGTTTCTCAAATTGTTTATTACTCATAATTCAATTTTGATATCGATCTTAAAAATTCTTTTACTTCAGTGGATCCATTCCACCTTTATTAAAAGGGTTGCATCTTAGTATTCGCCAAATTGCTTTTGCTCCACCTTTGAACACTCCATACTTTGTTAATGAATCTACCGCATAAGTTGAACACGTTGGATAAAATCGACAAGAAGGAGCAAACATTGGAGAAATAAATTTCTTATACAGATTTATTATATAGATGAATACGTGACGCATATTATAATTTACTTTTTATTTGTTCTAATAAATTAGCAAAGTCATCAGCAACAAAATTAAAGTTAAGGTTTTTATTTTTCTTTTGGTTTAAATTATTTGGCGAGAAAGCAACAAGAAGTTTTTTGTTTTTACTATTACAAAGTTCAACCAAATCTAATTTGTTTAATCTATACGATGCTCTTAAAATTCTTTTTACTCTGTTTCTCCAAACAGCATTGCCAGCCTTCTTAGAAACTACAAAAGCAGCTTTAATTCCAAATTCATTAACGCTGCTTTCTATATAATAACGTGCTTTCAATTTTTTGTTTGATGAATATAAGTTTTGCCCTTCTAAGTAAACTTTTTGAAAATCCTTTTTAAGTTTGATTCTCTCATTTTTTGAAAGACCAAAAGTTTTCAAAACTAAAATTCATCACTAACGGTTAACCTTTTTCTTCCACGAGCTCTTCTTCTTGCAAGAACTTTTCTTCCATTTTTGGTGGACATTCTTAACCTAAATCCGTGCTTGTTTTTACGTTTTCTATTACTCGGTTGATAAGTTCGTTTCATTTTACATACCTTAAATTTACAAAGAACACAAAATTACGTAAAATCATTTTAATAAACAAAGAAAATTAGTCTATTCTTAGGTTGGTTAACTTTTCTAAATAGTTGTTATTCAATGCGTTATCTAAGTAAAAAGGAGAAAGAAGTAAAACATAACTCATAATTAAGCATTCGCTTTTTTTCATTAAAAAATGAGTTATAAAGAATATTCATTTTCAATCATTTGCTTGTCTTTTTGCGTTTTATAAAATTGTAAATTATGCATAAAATTGATATATTTATATGTTAATTCATTATATAATATGTAAGGAGTTTTATGGAGTTTAAGGTAAATAGCACCGAGCTTGAAAAATTACTTTCAAAAATAATTTCGGCTGTTCCAACCAGAACGCCAATGCCAATTTTAGAGAACTTTTTATTCGAAATTAAAGATGGTTTGCTAACCGTTTACGCAACCGATTTAGAGATTTCTCTAAAAGCAACTTTGAATATTGTAGCGGAAGAAAACATTAAAATTTTACTTCCGGCTAAACTTCTTTTTGATGTTGTTAAATCGTTAAGAGACACAACAATTAAATTTGAAATTGCATCAAATGGTAAAGTTAACTTATCCACGGATCACGGTCAGTACAACTTAAGCTATCTTGATGATGAAGAATTTCCCGCCATTCCGGATTTCCCAAATGAAGGCTCAGATACAGACGACCTGAATGAATTAACAATTAACGGAAGCGAACTTAGATTCGCTTTTGAGAAAACTTCTTTCGCAATGAGCAAAGAAGAAATGCGTCCTTCAATGATGGGAACATTGTTTCAGTTTTCTGAAGAAGGATTAAGATTTGTTGCAACTGACGGACATCGTTTGGCAAACTTACTTGTTAGTAATATAAGTTTAGGAAGTGACGAACAATACGTTTTACCCGAAAGAGCAGTAACAGTTTTGCAAAAAATATTAGACGATAAAGATGTTAAAGTTTACTTAAGCAAAACACATATGTCCTTCAAGTTAAATGGATATGAATTAATTTCAAGATTGATTAAACAAAAGTACCCTGATTATAATAGTGTAATTCCGTTAGAAAATGAATTTGAGCTAAAGTTGGAAACAAAAGAATTGCACGATGTAATTAAAAGAATGATGTTGTTCTCAACAACAAATACAAGACGAGTAAAGTTTTCCGTTAACGAAGGTAATCTTGAAGTATCTGCAGAAGACCTTGATATTGGTGCTTCCGGAACTGAAAATATTCAATGTAAATATAGTGGCGACCCAATAGAGATAGGCTTTAACTCAGGTTACGTTCACGATGTACTTAGTCATCTTGGCTCGGAAAAAGAAATAATATTTAAGCTTCATTCAGCAACCAAAGCAGTTATTGTTTTGCCTGTTAAGAACAAAGAGAACTACGAGTTAATGATGTTACTAATGCCAGTACGCTTAAACAACTAAAATGGTTTTAGAATTTATTGAACTTAAAAATTTTAGACTGCATAGTAAAACGAGTTTAGAATTATCAAAAAATATTAATTATATAATTGGTGGAAACGGACAGGGCAAAACTACAATACTGGAAGCTATTTATTATCTCTGTACAACCAAAAGTATGAACCAAGTTTCGGATAGTGAAGCTGTAAAATTTAATGAAGATTATTTTGAAGTAGCAGGTAGATTTACTGAACTTTCTAATAATAAAGTTAGAGTATTCTACGAGAAGAATTCTAATAAGAAGACGGTACAACTTAATGATAAGCCCGTACACAGAGCGTCTTCCATAATTGGAAAATTTCCGGTTGTTGCGTTGGTGCAATCAGATCACGCAATAACACAAGGCTCGCCTGCTGAAAGAAGAAGATTTGTTGATTCTATAATTTCTCAATCAAGTGCCACTTATCTAAAACTATTATTGGATTACAATAGAATACTTCGTCAAAGGTCAGCCCTACTTTCAAAGTTAAAAGAATTTAATTCCACCGAATTACATAATCAACTTGAAGTTTGGACGCATTCTCTTGTAAAGACTGGCTCTGAAGTAGTAAGGCATAGAATTGATTTTATAAAAGATTTTAATGAGTACATATTAAAACCTTATGCAAAAATTTTGGGTGGAAAAGAAAATCCATCTATTAAATATGTTCCGTTTGATGAAGTCGAAAACAAAAGTATAGATGAAATTTTTACTGAGAAACTAAACCAGAAAAAAACAGATGAACTTAGAAGTGCTAGAAACCTAATCGGTCCGCACAGAGATGATTTTGAATTTTCCATAGATGATTTATCATTAAGAAAATTCGGTTCGCAAGGTCAGCATAAAACATTTCAAATTGCGTTAAGGTTTAGTCAGTTTTATTATTTGCAAGATAAGTTACAAGTAACTCCAATCTTTTTAATGGATGATATTTTTGGAGAACTTGATTCAAGCAGAGCAGAAAAAATTAGTAGTTATTTAAGCGAAGTTGGACAAGCATTTATTACAATGACAGATTTTTCAAATATTAATAAACTTAGCAAAACAGAAAACGACATTGTGTTTAATGTAAATAACGGAGTAGTTGCAAATGCTTAAAGATGATTTGCGAAGAAAAAAAATTGTAAGTCTAACAGATGTGTTTACAAAAGATAAATCTCTTTCAAAATTAAGATTAACGATAAGTGAAAGTGAAGTTGTTTCTGAATTTGAAAATATTTTCCCAAACTTCACAAGTAGTGTTAAGGCGTTAACTGTTAAAAATAGTATACTTTATTTATCAGTAGAAAACTCAGTATTAAAAAGTGAACTACATTTGCAAAGAAATTTAATGATTGAGAAAATCAACAAACATTTTAAAAGAAAAATAGTTCTGAACATAAAATTTAAAAGTATATGATAAGCCCACGACTTAAGTCGTGGGTTACCAAAATTCAGGTTGACGTCACTGACCATTCCGTGACGATTTATAAAAATTGAAAATAAATAATAGGAAGCAATGTGGCAAAAAAAACAGAATATACTGCGAGTAATATTAATGTTCTAAAAGGATTAGAAGCAGTTAGAAAAAGACCGGCGATGTATATTGGTGATGTTGGAACACGTGGTTTGCATCACTTAATAAATGAAATTGTTGACAATAGTATTGATGAAGCTCTTGCCGGACATAATGATAAAATAGATATCTCTATAAATAAAGATGGCTCAGTAACTGTTGAAGATGAAGGACGTGGTATTCCAGTTGACATTCATCCGGTAGAAAAAGTATCTGCTCTTGAAGTTGTTATGACCGTACTTCACGCTGGTGGTAAATTTGATAAAAGCTCTTACAAAGTTTCTGGTGGTTTACACGGAGTTGGTATTTCAGTTGTGAATGCTCTTTCAATTAAACTAATAGCCGAAGTTAAAAGAGATGGTAAATTATATATGCAGGAATATTCAAAGGGAATTCCTTTAGCTCCTGTAAAAGAAATTGGAAAAGTACCTAAAAAGGAAACTGGAACTAAAGTTACATTCTTCCCTGATGGAAGTATTTTTAAGGATACAAAGTTTAAGTTTGACACACTTACTCAAAGAATGAGAGAGTTAGCTTTTCTAAATAGAAACATTACTATTAATGTGAAAGATGTGATTGAAGACGAAGCAGAAACTTATCACTACAAAGGTGGTATTGTTGAGTTTGTTGAATACCTTGATGAAAATAGAAAAGCATCTCATAAACCAATTTACATTGAAGGTGAAAAAGATAATACACCAGTAGAAATTGCCTTTGAATATACAGATGCTTATTCAGATAATATTTCTACGTATGTCAATAACATCAATACTCGCGAAGGTGGAACACATCTTGTTGGTTTTAAAACTGCACTTACAAGAACCTTTAATAGTTTTGTAAATAAAAATAAGCTAATTAAAGACACAAAAAATAAAATTGTACTTACCGGAGACGATTTTAGAGAAGGATTAACAGCAGTTATCTCAGTAAAGGTAATGGAACCACAGTTTGAAGGACAAACAAAAACTAAGCTTGGCAACAGTGAAGTGAAATCTATTGTTGAAACAATAGTTGGTGAAAAGTTAGGCGACTATCTTGAAGAAAATCCTGCAGTAGGTAAAAAGATAATTGAAAAATGTTTAAGAGCAGCCGAAGCAAGAATGGCAGCACGAAAGGCTCGTGATCTTGTTAGAAGAAAAAATGTTTTAGATTCAATGCACCTTCCCGGCAAGCTTGCTGATTGTTCAATTAAGGATCCCGATCTTTGTGAAATATATATTGTAGAAGGGGATTCGGCTGGTGGCTCTGCCAAGCAGGGAAGAGACAGAAGGTTCCAAGCAATTCTACCAATCAAAGGTAAAATTCTAAATGTTGAAAAAGCAAAACTAAATAGAATTTTAGAAAACACAGAAATCAAAACAATGGTAACAGCTATTGGTGCTGGTATTGGTACTGAGTTTGATGTTGAAAAAATCAGATATGGTAAGGTTATTATTATGACTGATGCTGATGTGGATGGAAGTCATATTAGAACTTTGCTTCTAACTTTTATATATAGATATATGAAAGATTTAATTACTGCCGGACATATTTACATTGCTCAGCCGCCATTGTATAAAATTAAAAAAGGCAAGCAAGAAGTATATGCTTATGATGATGATGAAAGAGATAAAATTCTTGAACGAATGAGAAGTAAAGATGATGCTAAGAAACCAAAGAAAGGTGAAAGCAATGTTCCAAAAGGAGTTACTATTTCACGTTACAAAGGTTTGGGAGAAATGAATCCTGATCAACTTTGGGATACAACAATGAACCCTGAGACCAGAACTATTTTGCAGGTAAATTTAGAAAGCTCTGCAATGGCAGATAAAGTTTTTGAAACTCTTATGGGCGATGAAGTTCCGCCAAGAAGAGAGTTTATTGAGAAACACGCAAAGTATGCAAACTTGGATATATAAAATTTAATAATAAAAACGAATAAAATAATATGACTACAATTTTTGAAAAAATAGTACCAGTTGCTTTAGAAGATGAAATGAAATCATCTTACATAGATTATGCAATGTCTGTAATTGTTGCAAGAGCTTTGCCGGATGTTAGAGACGGGCTTAAGCCTGTACACAGACGTGTACTTTACGGAATGAGTGAGTTAGGCTTAGCACATAATAGAGCATATAAAAAATCAGCAAGAATTGTGGGTGAGGTTCTTGGTAAGTATCATCCCCACGGTGATACGGCAGTTTATGATAGTATGGTTAGAATGGTTCAAGATTTTTCACTACGCTATCCACTTGTTGATGGGCAGGGAAACTACGGCTCTGTTGATGGTGATTCTCCTGCTGCGATGCGTTATACTGAAGCGCGATTGGAAAGAATATCAGATGAAATTTTAAGAGACCTTGATAAAAATACAGTTGATTTTGCACCTAACTTTGATGATTCGCTTCAAGAACCAACAGTTCTTCCGTCATACATTCCAACATTATTGGTAAACGGTGCAAGTGGTATTGCAGTTGGTATGGCAACAAATTGTCCTCCACATAATCTTACAGAAGTTGTTGATGGATTGCTTGCACTTGTAGATAATCCTGAAATTACAATTGAAGAATTGATGGAACACGTTTTAGCTCCGGATTTTCCAACCGGTGGAATTATTTTTGGTTTCGAAGGAGTTAAGTCAGCTTTTATGACTGGAAGAGGAAAAGTTGTAATAAGAGCCAAACTAAATATTGAAACACACAAGAATGATAGAGAAAGTATAATAATAACAGAGCTTCCGTATCAAGTAAACAAAGCAAACCTAATTGAGAAAATTGCTCACTTAGTACGTGATGGAAAAATTACAGAAATCTCAAATATTCGTGATGAATCTGATAGAGATGGAATGCGAGTTGTTATTGAAACAAAAAGAGCAGCTCAACCAGAAGTTATTATCAATCAGTTATTTAAGCATACGCAAATGCAAGTAACGTTTGGAGTAATAATGTTGGCTTTGGTTAACGGTCAACCAAAAGTTTTAACTCTTAAAGAAACAATGGAACACTTCTTAAAACACAGAATGGATATTCTTATAAGAAGAACTAAGTACGAGTTGGAAGCTGCCGAAAGAAGAGCTCATATTTTAGAAGGTTATATAATTGCTTTAGATAATATAGATGAAGTAATTAAAATTATTAGAAAATCTAAAGATGTTGAAACTGCTAGAACCAATTTGATGAAGAAATTCAAGTTAAGCGAGATACAAGCAAAGGCTATACTGGATATGCGTTTGCAACGATTGACTGGAATGGAACGAGATAAAATAGAGGCAGAGTATAAAGAAATAATAAAACTTATTGAGAAACTTACTGGAATTTTAGATAATGAAAAAACTAGATTTTTAATAATTAAAAAAGAACTAGTTGAAGTTAAAGAAAAATATGGTGACGAAAGAAGAACTGAAATAATTAAAGACTTCACAGAGTTTTCTTTAGAAGATACAATTGCACAAGAAGAAGTTGTTGTAACTATTTCCCATTCCGGATTTATAAAACGCTTCCCAGTTAGTGGTTATAGAAAACAAGCAAGGGGTGGAAGAGGAGTTACTGGAGCTGGAACTAAGGATGAGGACTTTATTGAACATATGTTTGTTTCGTCCACTCATCATTACATAATGTTCTTTACTGATAAAGGGAAATGCTATTGGAAAAAAGTTTATGAAATTCCTGAAGGTGGAAGGGCAGCACGTGGTAGGTCTTTGCAAAACTTAGTTGAAAAAGAAAAGGATGAATTAATTACTGCCTTTGTTACAGTTAAAGAATTTGTAGATATAAAAAATATTATTATGGTTACGCAAAATGGTACTGTTAAAAAATCTATTCTTTCAGATTATTCTAATGTTCGTAAAGGTGGAATAAAAGCAATCAACATTGCTAATGGCGATAGACTAATAGAGGTAAAACTAACTGATGGCGATAACGATATTGTTATAGCAACCAAAAAAGGTTTAGCAATTCGATTTAAAGAAGGTGATGTTAGACCAATGGGCAGAACAGCAACCGGAGTGCGCGGAATACGCTTGGGTAAAGATGATATTGTTATTGGGGTTATTGTTGTGCGAACAGCAGGTTCTTCATTACTGGTTGTTACCGATAAAGGTTACGGAAAACGTAGTAATATTGATGACTATAGAATTACCAAGCGCGGCGGTAAAGGTGTAATTACTGTTCGAACTGGTGAGAAGACCGGCAACCTAATTTCCATCAAAGAAATAAATGATAATGATGAATTAGTTATTATAACAAACGGTGGAATGGTAATTAGACAAGGTGTTAAAAAAATTAGAGTGATGGGAAGAGCAACACAAGGTGTTAGATTAATCAATCTTAAAGAAGGTCACTTAATCGCTGATGTAGCTAGAGTTATTGCCGATGATAGTGAACCAGAAAAAAATGATTCTGAAGATGAAGAAACATTGCTTTAGTTTTGTTGATTAGTTTGTAACGTAGATTGCTTCTGCAATCTGCGAAGCAAAATTAAAATTCTTAATCATTCTCTTAATCTTACTCGCTTTTATTTTTTTTTCTTAAAAGAAAAAAACGAGATTAAGATTACGTGTCTCGGCGACCAGCCGGATGAGCAAGAGTAGGATTAAGAAAAAGAAATAAAAGGAAACAAAAATGTCATCAAACAAAAATTTAAACATCGATTCAAAATGTGTTCACTCAGGAATTGGAGAATATGAATTTGGTCCTGTTGTACCACCAATCTATCAAACATCAACCTTTAAGTTTGAATCATCCGAACACGGAGCATCTTTATTTAGTGGCGAACAAAAAGGTTATATTTATACAAGAATGCTTAACCCAACAGTTGAAGCAATGGAAGAAGCAGTTGCAGCTTTAGAAGGTGGACATAAAGCTTTAGGTTGTGCAAGTGGAATGGCAGCAATCCATACAGTCTTTGCAGCCTTGCTACAAGCGGGTGATCACGTAGTTTGTTCAAAGTCTGTTTATGGTCCTACTACTACTTTACTTGCAACCCTACTTACAAAATTTAATATTGAATCTACTTTTGTAAATACATCCGATATTAAAAAAGTAGAAGAGGCAATAAAGCCAAACACAAAAATAATTTACATTGAAACTCCCGGCAATCCAACTTTAGAAACTACGGATTTACAGTTAGTATCTGACCTTGCACATAAAAAGAATGCAGTAGTAGTTGTTGATAATACTTTTATGAGTCCAATATTACAAAGACCATTTGAGTTTGGTGCTGATATTGTTGTACATAGTATGACAAAATTCTTAAACGGACACGCTGATGTAGTTGCCGGAATCATTGTTGTAAAAGATGATGAAGCATATATAAATATGCGAAAAATTCTAAACCAACTTGGTGGAGTTATTGATCCATTCAATTCTTTCTTAGTTCATCGTGGATTAAAAACTCTTGCAATAAGAATGGAACGACATTCACAAAGTGCAATGGTTATTGCTGAGTTTTTAGAATCACATCCAAAAGTTGAATGGGTAAGATATCCTGGATTAAAATCATTCCCACAATATGACGTTGCAGCAAAACAACATTCTGCTCCAGGTGGAATGATTTCATTTGAGTTAAAAGGTGGATTAGATTCTGGAAGAGTTCTAATGAATTCTGTTGAGTTTTGTCAACTCGCAGTTAGTCTTGGCGGAGTTGAAACTTTAGTTCAACATCCAGCAACAATGACTCATTTATCAATGGGCAAAGAAGCAAGAGAGTCTGCCGGAATTACAGATGGTCTTGTTCGTCTTTCTGTTGGGATAGAAAATGTTGATGATATAATTAATGATTTAGAACAGGCGTTAGAAAGAGTATAGCGATTATGTAATCAGAAAACAAAATGAAACTATAGTAAGAAAATGGAAATTGAAACTATAAATCAAATCCGAGAAAAACGAGATAACTTAAGAGAATTAATTAAGAATGTTGAATTAAACTCATTTAGTTCTGAAACATATGGTGGAGAAAATGAATATAACTTCAAAGGATTAATTGGAGGACTTGAAGCTTTACTGACTGACATATCAACACTTACAAAACACCCACGAAAATTTATAAAAATTTCAACAATTGAAGAACGAAATAGTATTATTTCTTATCTTGATAATATTGAATCGTATTTTGAAGAACCTGAAAATTATTTAAACGAATTTGAATTACTAAAGGTATTATTACGTGGATATAATGTTAGAAGTTTTTCAGAAAGACAACTAGAATTTGAAAGTGAATTAGAAGAAACAAGAAAAATTAAACTTCAACTACAACAACAACTTGTTGATGTAAAAAAAATTAAAGTAGAAATAGATGAAAATAATTCGGCAATTGATGTAAAAATTGAGGAGAGTGTGAATACACTAACCAATATAGAAAAACAATTAGATGAAATAATAATTAAAAAAGATGAACTTATAGAAAAATCTGAAACCTTAGAAGAAATTAATACAAATCTTTTATCAATTGAAGAAAAGGCAAGTGAAAATCTAAATGATATTGTAACTTCAATGACAGAAAGTAAATCTAACGAAAAATTAATTTCAGCATTTGCAAATAATGTTCAAGAAAGAGATAGAAGACTTAATGAATTAGAACAAAATACTGAAGAAAACAACAAAAAACTAATAGATTACAATGAAGAAAGAATTTCTATTTTGGCTGAATCTAAATTACTGATTGAATCTGCTAAAAAAGCTTTAAACTATAAAACTGCTGAAGGAATTAGTGCTTCATTTCAAACACAATATAATAAGTCTAATAACAAATGGATAATAGGTGGTTGGATATTTGGAGCAGTTGTATGTCTTATTGGAGCAGTTGGTTTAGGTTTTTGGGTTCTTGAAACCGTAAAAACTTCTCCATCTGAAATTGGTCTTTTAATAGGAAAAATTTCACTATTACCTTTGCCTATTATTAGTGCAATTTTCTGTGCAAACCAGTATACTAAACAAAAAAATATTATTGAAGATTATGCTTATAAGATGGTATTGTCAAAATCAATTGTAGGGTTTTCAGAGCAACTTAAAAAAAATGGAACGGAAAATAATGAAGAATATATTCATTATATAAAAACTGCACTTGAAGAAATCCACAAAGACCCATTACGAAAAAGAGAGAAAATTAATGAGTTAGACACAAAAAATGAAACTACTCAACTAAAAGATTTAATAAAACTTGTAGAAAAAATTGCAAAGTTAACTAAGCTTGAATAAAATTTGTTGCAACAATGATTACAAACCTAATAGAAAAATATCTCGGTCTTTCACCAGATCTACAATCTAAATTATTTTTAACATTTATAATTGTTTTTATTTCTTGGGGTCTTCAAAAAGTTGTAATTCGCTTTTTTGTTGATAAATTTGATGATGTTAAAGTTAGATTCCAATGGAAGAAAACAGTTAAGTACATTATTGTATTCTTCACAATTATATTTTTAGCAAGAACTTGGTTTGGTGCATTTGATTCAATAGGCACGTACTTTGGGCTACTTTCTGCCGGACTTGCAATTGCCTTGCAAGACTTGCTAGTAAATTTTGCAGGATGGATTTTCATTCTATTTAGAAAACCATTTACTTTAGGTGATAGAATTGAGATTGAAGGTATTGTTGGAGATGTAATTGATCAAAGAGTTTTTCAGTTTTCTGTTATTGAAATTGGCAATTGGGTTGATGCCGATCAAAGTACGGGTAGAATAATTCACATTCCAAACGGAAAAGTTTTTAAAACTCATCAAGCAAATTATACAGCTGGTTTTGAATATATATGGCATGAAATTCCCGTGTTAGTTACATTTGAAAGTGATTGGAAAAAAGCAAAGGAAATATTAACTGAAGCTGTTAATAAGCATGCAATCTCTTTAAGTAAGGAAGCCGAAAAGCAAATAAAAGAGGCAGCAAAAACCTTTTTAATTTTTTATAAAACTTTAACTCCAATAGTTTATACATCAGTTAAAGATAGCGGAGTTATGCTGACCATAAGATATTTGGCACATGTTAGACGAAGAAGAATGACTGAAGAACTAATTTGGGAAGAAGTGTTAGAACAGTTTGCTAAGTATGACAATATAGATTTTGCCTACCCAACTACAAGATACTACAATAATTTAGGTGAGGGAAAAGAGGGAACAAAATCACAATAAACTCCGTCTAACCTTTGATGAAAATGATACTAGAATTTTCTAGTACCTTTTTTATTAACATTTATTAATGTAAATTAAAATATTATTTCCTTTATTAATCAGAAGCGGTTATCCGATATGACTGTAATGTTTTCAAAAAAATGTGAGCTTGCAATTCAAGCAGTTCTTTTTCTTTCAATAAAGAAAGATCAGGTAATATTTAATTCAACAGAAATATCTAAGGAATTAAAAGTACCGAAAGAATTTGTTTCTAAAATGTTACAAACTTTAACTCCTAGTGGAATTGTAGGTTCTAAAAAAGGGAAAAATGGAGGTTTCTATTTAGCGAGGAAACCTAGTAATATCAAGCTTATTGAAATAGTTGATGCAATTGATGGATTGGAGGTTTTCAAAACTTGTGTTCTTGGTTTTCCAGATTGTGGAGATGAACATCCTTGTCCGGTTCACAATACTTGGGGAGATATTAGAGACAAAACTTTCAAAATGTTAAATGAGGAAACATTAGAGCATTTTAAAGAAACAACAATAAAAAAAATTCATAGCTTATAATTATTTTCTTCCATAAATGAACATATCTTTTGATAATTCAGAATCAAAAGGTTTCTTATTCATACTACTATAAAATTTAAAATTGCCAAATCCTTTCTGTTTTAATGTGTGTTCAAAGTCTCTACAAGTGTGCGGATATAATTTAGTTGTAATTAAATTATTTGTATTTGGGTTATCTTTATTAAAATTTAATATGTTAAAATTAATATGATTCTTTTCGAAGTCATAAAATCTAACATAATAGTTTTCCTTCTTATTTGTAATATTTAATATTCTGTTTTTCTCCAATAATATTTTTTTATAATTTATAATATGTATTAAGAATGATCCATTCTCATTTAACAAATCAATAATTCTTTCAATGCTTTTCTTAAGTTCGGTTTTATTCAGATTTGCAAAAGTATTACCAAGTGAACAAACAAAATCAAACTGGTTATTAAATGAAGAAGGTATTTTATCTATAGAATATTTATTAAACTTTATTATTTGTTTTTTTTCTTCAGCATTCTTTTTAGCTTTCTCAATCATTCCTTCGGAAATATCAAACGCAGTAACATTATATCCTAACTCAGATAAGGCAATAGAATCAATACCGGAACCACATCCCAAATCCGCAACGTATTTTGTTTTAGATGGTACAATTTTATTAAATGCACCTTTTTTTCTTTGTAATGATAAGTCAAAGTTTATCATCTCATCATAAAATTCAGATGTAATATCAAAAAATATTTTATTCGAGATAGTTTTCATAAGTTCAATTATTGCTTTCTAATAAATGTTTGTACGTGATTTTTATTAATCGTTGCCGAATAAGTTATACAGCCTTTTGCCTCAATTAGTTTTATAAGAGGAGCCGGAAGAAAAGGAGTAATCAATAAATAAATATCATCTTCGTTTAACTCATTTATTTCTTTTGTTACTTTGGTTATTGGCTGTTGTCCACTATCTAAATCAATACTGGCATTGTAAATGATTTTTATATTTTCGTCTTTTACCCATTCATGCTTAGCAACAATTACAGACTTCTCATCATCAATTTCTATCTCAATTTGCCCGGCAGCATTTCTAAGTTTATTAACTAATTCTGAAAGTGAAACATTACCAACCTTTGCAGCTTGTTTAAGTGTGGTAATTTTAGCAACCGTTCTACGTAGTACTTTGTTCTTTAATCGCCTAAAAGGAGGAGCAATTTCAATTAGCTTTTCTTCCAGTTCAGGATAATTATCAAGTAGTTCTCCTACTTTTGTTTCGGGTGTTATTTGTGGTTTGTTGTTTCCCATTTGTTTTACAATTACATTCCTAATTTTACTTTGCCTTCATCGCTAATTAATGCAGCAGTCCAAAGTGGTTCAAAAACCAAATTAACATTCACAACAAAATCAGGGTAATCAATTTTTATACTTTCTTGTACGTTAAGAACTATTGCATCGCCAAGAGGACAAGCTGGTGTGGAAAGTGTCATATCTATATCGACATTTTTTTCTCCATCAAAATCTATATTGTAAATTAATCCTAAATCAACAATGTTGAGTTCAACTTCCGGATCCATTACTGTTTTAAGAATTTCGTAAATATGATTATTTATTTCTTCTGAAGTTTTCATTTTAATTTCTCGAGTTTAGTTTTGTGTAAAACTATTTTAAATAAATTTATGTTGTAAACTATTGCTGATGCCAATAGTATGTAACTTCCAATTGTTATAAGTAAAGGTTGATTGAGCAAAAGAGCTAAACTTAAAATTACAATTGCAGCTATATAAAAGTACATTTGGAACTTCGCTAAAGTTTCAGAATATAAATCTTTAGGCATAGGTGTTTTCATTTTACCAACATGCTTTTTGTATTTTTCTAACCAAATAATAAATGGTAAAGTTTTATAAGTTTGTCCTAAAATAAGTGATGTAATAAAACCAAAGATTATAGTAAATCCATAAAGAGTAGTTGCTCTAAAAAGAAAATTTTGTTCAATATTAAATTCAAAAAGTAATAATATTGCAATACCTATTGGTGCAATCAATAATAATAAAGAAATTACAGTTTGGTTCATTCCGGTATCAAGTACTTTTCGTAATCGCTGTTTGTAAGCATCCCACGAATAGGATAGAAATAAAATAATTCCAACGGAAATTATTAGCCAATTAAAATACGCTAACTTGTTTGCACTATATACAAACCAATCTAACATTAGTCCAACCAACCCTAAATTAATAAGATAGTATGCATACTTTATTTTTTTCTCTTTTAAGTTATGAGAGATAAAAAACATAGGCACTAAAGTCGATGATATTCCGATAATCAACAATAAAAACCAACCAACCAAACCAGCGTGTGCATGAATTTTTAGATAGTGTAAATGTAATTCATTAAAAAAGTTATAACTAAAGTTAAAAGCAATTAATGTTCCCAATATAACCGTTAACAATAACCAATAGATTGCTGTAATAATAAAACGAGCTTGTATGTTTTTTTTTGTTGACTTTTTATGTGTCATTAAAACATTTGTGATAAACATTAAAAGTGATATTAAAAGCATAATGGAAGCATAAAGAAGTAGAGTTAAAAATGCATCTACCCAAAACGAATAACTTAACAAAGAAATACTAATTGCAAAAATCCAGAAATTAACTTTTGCCAAAGTCTCGCTGAATAAAGCAGTTTCAAAAACAATTGGAATGAGTTGATACAACGCTCCAAAAATTATCATTGTTGCCCAGCCGAGAACTGCAATATGTGTAATTGCAATTATTTTTCCATCAAAGTAAGGACCAAGCAACCTGGTATCAGCCAAAACCATTAGTAGCGTAGAAACAAAAAAAGAAACTCCACCAAAAATAAAATGAGGCTTAACTACAGCAATAGAAGGGGCATTATCAGTTTGGAGATTATTCATTTATTGTTAAGCCTTAAAGATTAGTAACTGGGTATGGTTTGCATCAATCTCTTTTGCAACAATACTATAGTTCCTTTCTTCCAACTCAGGGAGTAAAAATTGCGGAATTTTTTTATGTTCGACAAATAGAACTGTGCTAGCATCTAAAGTTTCTATCTCTTTTAAAATAGTTACCATTGGTTCTGGCATTTCAAGATGTCTAACATCAATTGTTTTTACTTTATCCCCAAAAGAAGAAAGAGTTTTAACAAACTCAACTGGGTCTGATTTATAAATACTTTCTTTTTTTTCTTTTACAGCATCACTTAGTTCTTTTTTGAAATAAGTATGAACGACATCATTTTTTCTTTCTACATTTGAAGTGTAGCCCATTCCTTTAAGTTTATTTATCAATGGGATTGGCTCAAATGTGTTTATAACTTCTAAAGTTTGGTTGTTATTTAATACTTTTATTGCAGCCATTATTTCATTGAATGGATCGTTACCGCCTTCTATAATTGGGCGAACGTCTAGCGTTACTAAATTGTTCTCTGTGTTTTGCATAGGGTTAATTAATTCCAATAGTATAAAAATCAGTTTGTTAAATCTCTTATTTAGATTAAAACTAAATAAAAAGAATAATATTTCTGATTAAAACATAAAAAATATAATCCCAGATAACAAGTAAAAAACATATTACTTTATACCGTAAAGCAATTTTATAATTGTATAATAAAACCGTTTTGTTTATCTTTTCTAAGAAGATAATATTCTCTGTTTAACGTATTAGCTGTAACAAATTAATAAGTGATTAAAAATGGAAAACAAAAACAAACAAAGTTTAATTGAAGGTATTTCGCCTCCAACTCAATGGAGGTTTCCTGTAATAATTATTACTGGAATATTGGTAGGCTTAATTATCTATATATTAAAAATCTCGAATGCAACATCGTATTTATCGGATGATCCAAAAACATGTGTGAATTGTCATGTTATGCTTCCTGAATATGCATCGTGGGAAAAGGGAAGTCACGGAAGAGTTACTAACTGTAACGATTGTCATGTTCCGCATGATAATATTCTACGTAAATATTTATTTAAAGCAAGTGATGGATTAAGGCACGCAACAATGTTTACTTTTAGAATGGAACCAGAAGTTATAAGAATAAAAGAAGAAGGGAAAAAAGTTGTGCAGGAAAATTGTATTCGTTGTCATTCTAATTATTTACATCCAATTTCTCTTAGAGCAATTGGAGCTAAAAGTATTTATCAAGATGAAGACAGAACTTGCTGGAGCTGTCATCGTGAAACTCCACATGGAAAAGTTCATAGTTTGTCTTCATCTCCAAATATTATTAGACCAGAAATAAAACCAGTAGTACCAGCATGGATAAAACAAAATTTAAATAATTAAACTATAAGTATTATTAATTTAAGGAAACAGTAATGGGTTCAATTAATGAAAGTATTCAAAAGAGACCGCTTTTAGGTTGGTTGTTATTTTTAGCAACAATTTTATTTGTTGTTTTGGTAGCACTTTTTGCAAGTTCAATATTTGAAAGAAAAAATGAAGCATACTCTACATTACAAATGATTAGACCAATAGCAGATGATGAAGCACGTAACGAAGTTTGGGGAGAAAATTATCCAAGAGAATATGAATCATATAGAAAAACTTTGAACACAGATTTTGCAAGCAAGCACGGTGGTTCTACAATGATTGACTACCTTGAAAAATATCCTGAACTAGTTGTGATGTGGGCTGGTTATGGATTTTCAAAAGACTACAATCAAGGTAGAGGGCATGCTTATGCTATTGAAGATATTAGAAATACATTGCGTACTGGTGGCAATGAAGTTAGTCCGATGCCAGCAACTTGTTGGACGTGCAAAAGTCCTGATGTACCAAGAGTAATGGAGAAAGTTGGCATCTCCGAATTTTACGCAGGTAAGTGGAAAGCAAAAGGACATGACATCGTTAACCCAATTGGATGTGGCGATTGCCACGATAACAAAACAATGGCATTAAAAATTTCTCGTCCTGCTCTTGTAGAAGCTTTTGAAAGACAAGGGAAAAAGATGGAAGATTTTAGCAGACAAGAAATGAGATCGTTGGTTTGTGCTCAATGTCATGTTGAATACTATTTTGATAAAAAAGGTCATGATGGAGTTCCGTATTTAACATTCCCTTGGGACAAAGGTTTTAGTGCTGACGAAATGGAAGAGTATTATGATGAAGCGGGATTTAAAGATTGGACACATAAACTAAGTAAAGCCCCTATGTTAAAGGCTCAACATCCAGATTACGAATTATTCAGAACTGGTATTCATGCAAAAAGAGGAGTCTCTTGTGCTGATTGTCATATGCCATATAAAAGTGAAGGTGGCGTGAAATTTACAGATCATCATATCCAAAGTCCTTTAGCAAACGTAGCTAACTCTTGCCAAGTTTGCCATAGAGAAGAAACTGAAACTTTAATGAAAGATGTTTATGAAAGACAAGACAGAATAGAAGAACTAAGAAGAATTGTTGAAAAGCAAATAGCAGCATCTCACTTGGAAGCAAAAGTTGCTTGGGATAATGGAGCTACTGAAACTGAAATGAAACCAATATTACAATTAATTAGGCACGCTCAGTGGAGATGGGATTGGGTTGCAGCAGCAAATGGTTTAGGTTTTCATTCACCTGTTGAAGCTATGAGAGTATTAGGAACTTCAATAGATAAAGCTGGAAGTGCTAGAAAAGAATTAGCACTACTTCTTGTTAAACTTGGAGTAAAATATCCTGTAGATTTACCTGATATTTCTACTAAGGCTAAGGCTCAAAAAGTAATTGGTCTTGATATGAAATATTTAAATGAGGACAAACAAAATTTATTAAATACTACTGCTAAAGAGTGGGATAAAGCAGCAAAGGAAAGACAAGGAACTTTGATTAAGTATTAAAATTAGTTACAATTCTTAAAGTTGAATCGGGATAATTAATTTTGTCCCGATTTTTTTTGTTTAAGATATAAATTTTGTCTGCGAATTACGTAACATTTACAATTCCGTCCCGAAAGCTTTCGGGAGTTTTTTGTTGACAAGACTGGAATCTCCAACAATAACAAGAGATTCCAGTCTTGCAAAGAACGCAAACCGGAATGACAGCATACTTAAGTATGAGATAAAAAATATCCTTCTATTACCGCCTGTTTAATTGTAAGAATTATTTTGAGAATTGTATTTGAACAATTTTAGAAAATCTTTAAAATAATTGTAAAGAAATAGAGCAACTTTTTAGTATATTCGTTTCATAAAATAAATGAAACAAATAACTAAAAAAGTAGAAAAAATCTTATGATTCAAACTGGGCAATTGCTATTTATGCATTATATGCTTTGAGTAGAGGAAAGTCCGAACACCAGGGACAGAGTGCCGGGTAACGCCCGGGAAATCAATTATAATGATTGGTTTACGGAAAGTGCTGCAGAAAAAAAACCGCCTCAATTTTTTTTGAGGTAAGGGTGAAAAGGCAGGGTAAGAGCCTACCGCTTCAATAGTAATATTGAAGGTCTCTTAGGAGAGTTTCGGTTATACCGAAATCAAGGTAAACCACACTTGGTGCAAGGTTAAGTAGAAAGTTTTTTCCAATTAATTTTGGATAAGAGAGATGTTCCCTCTTTACTTTCGGGTAAACCGCTTGAGACTTTAAGCAATTAAAGTCCTAGACAAATAATTGCCGCCCCGAAAGTTTTCGGGGTTACAAAATTCGGCTTATAGGTTTGAATCATAATATTTTCTTTTACGTAAATAAGAAAATGTTAAAAAAGAAATGGATTACTAAAGATGCTGTTGATAGAAACAGTGTTTTAGCACTTGCTGATAGTTTAAACATATCATCTATTCTCTCCGAATTACTTATTCAACGTGGTATTACAAATTTTTTTGAAGCTAAAAAATATTTCCGCCCTGAAATTGAAGATATTCATGATCCGTATCTTATGGATGGTATGGAAAAAGCTGTAGCAAGGGTTATGGATGCTATAACAAACAACGAAAAAATTTGTGTCTATGGAGATTATGATGTTGATGGTACAACATCTTCAGCATTAATGTATATGTTCTTAAAAGAATTAGGGGCAGATGTTTTTGTTTTTATTCCGAATAGATTGACTGATGGTTATGGACTTTCAATTGGCGGAGTTGATCGGGCAAAAGAAAAATTGGCTAATTTAATAATTTCTGTTGATTGTGGTATAACTGCAATTAAAGAAATTGAACATGCTAATTCAGTAGGACTTGATACTATAATTTGCGACCATCACCAACCTAAAGATGAATTGCCGAATGCGATTGCAATTTTAGATCCTATAAAACCAGGATGCGAGTACCCTTTCAAATTTTTATCTGGAGCTGGAGTTGCTTTTAAGTTAGCAAGAGCTGTTGCATATAAATTTGGTAAAAAAGATATGGTTTTTAAATATTTGGATTTGGTTGCTCTTGCCGCAACTGCTGATATTGTTCAACTTACTGATGAAAATAGAATATTAGTCAGAAAGGGAATTGAAGCAATTAATGAAAATCCGAGACCAGGCATTAAAGCATTAATTAAACTTTCAAGAATGACCCCTGGAAATTTATCAGCAGGACAAATTGTTTTTACAATTGCACCAAGAATAAATGCTGTTGGCAGACTTGGTGAAGCTAGCAGAGCTGTTGATCTTTTTGTAAGTGATAATGATAAAGAAGCAAAGCAATTAGCTCAGGTGTTGGAATCGGAAAATTTAGAAAGAAGAAAAATTGATGAAGTAACTTTTTCCCACGCATTAGAGTTAGCAAAAAATGATAAAGACTTTGACGAGAACCCTGGTATTGTTTTGCACGGAGATACTTGGCATCCTGGAGTTGTTGGAATAGTTGCTTCAAGAATGGTAGAGAAATATCATAAACCATCAATTATGTTAACTACTATTGATGGAGTGGCAAAAGGTTCTGCAAGAAGTATTCCTGGTTTTGATGTTCACAAAAGTATTGAGGAGTGTCAAGATTTAGTAATTCAATTTGGTGGGCATAAAGCCGCTGCTGGTTTGGAACTTAAGGTTGAAAATATTAGTGAGTTTAGACGAAGATTTAATGAATCGCTAAAAACTAATATGAAAAAAAGTGAGCAAATACCTGAAATAAAAGTTGATGCAAAAATATCTCTTTGTGAAATTACTCCAAAGTTTGTAAGAATACTTGAACAATTTGCTCCATTTGGTCCAGGTAATATGCGTCCAGTTTTTTTAGCTGAGGATGTTAGGGTTGTCTCTAACCCAAGAATAGTGGGGACAAATCACTTTGTTACTACTTTCAGTCAAAATGGAGAAGACAAATCATTCGATGCAATTGGTTTTAATTTAGGTAAGTTTGTTTACGATGTTGATAAATACAAGAATTTAGTTGATTTAGTTTTTACTATTGAAAAAGTTGTTAAAGACGGAAGAACATTCCCGCAGATACGAGTTAAAGATTATAAAGTAAAAAATATTTAACTTTAAAAAAATATAAAGAAAAATTATTTTGAAGGAGTAAAATATGTCAGGTCATTCAAAATGGTCTACAATAAAAAGGAAGAAAGCAGTAATAGATGCAAAACGTGGCAAAATATTTTCTAAATTTGTAAAAGAAATTACTGTTGCAGCAAGACAAGGCGGCGGAGAGATTGATGGAAATCCTAGATTAAGGTTGGTTGTTGATAATGCTAAATCTGCAAATATGCCAATGGATAATATTGCACGTGCAATTAAAAAAGCAACCGGAGAAGTTGAAGGAGCACAATATTTAGAATTAACTTACGAAGGTTATGGTCCTGGCGGAGTTGCAGTTTTAGTTGAAAGTGTAACAGATAATAAAAACAGAACAGTTGCAGAAGTTAGACATTCTTTAACAAAACACGGTGGCAGCTTAGGCGAAACTGGTTCGGTAGCTTGGATGTTTGATAGAAAAGGAGTTATAACTTTAGCTAACCAAGAAAAAACTGAAGATGATATTATGGAATTAGTTTTAGATGCTGGAGCAGAAGATATTCAAACAGAAGAAGATTATTTTGAAATTAGTTCAGCTATTGAAGATTTTGAAAATGTTAGAAAAGCTATATTAGAAAGTGGTCTAGAAATAGAAAATGCATCGTTGCAGTGGATTGCAAAAAATACTGTTGATGTTGGTGGAGAAGTTGCAGAAAAATTAGTGAAAATGATTGATGCAATTGAAGATAGTGATGATGTGCAAAATCTATTTACGAATGCTAATTTTACTGATGAATAAAATATATCACTTTATACTTTTTAAGATATGATAATTTTTGGTGTTGACCCTGGAACAATATTAACTGGATTTGGAATAATTACTTCTATAAAAAAAGAAATTACTTATAAAGAATCTGGAATAATAAAACCATCACCAAAGGACGACCTTCCTAATAAACTTAAATTTATTTATCAAGAACTTAACCTATTAATAAAAAAATTTAACCCTGATGTCTTTTGTCTTGAAACAGCATTCTATGATAAAAATTTTCAATCAGCAATGAAAATTGGTTATGTCCGTGGTATTGCAATGTTGGTAGCAGCCAATAATAACATAGTCTTTGCCGAATACTCTCCTAGAGAAATAAAAAAATCTGTGGTTGGTAATGGAGCTGCGTCAAAAGAACAAGTGCAGTATATGATTAAGAATTTACTTACTTTAAAAAAAGAAAAAATTAAATTCGATGAGACTGATGCATTAGCAACTGCAGTTTGTCATTCAATAAAAATGAATTCATTTTCCTCATCTAAAAATAATTGGAAATCTTTCATTGAAAAAAATCCAAACAGAATTATAAGTTAAATTATGATAGGGCATTTAACAGGAAAAATATTAACAAAAAAACCAACACAAGTTTTACTTGATGTAAATGGAATTGGATATGAAATTAATATTTCGATAAATACATTTGATAAAATTTCTACAATTGGAGAACGAATTTCTCTTCATACATACCTTTCTGTAAGGGAAGATGCTCTGATATTATTTGGCTTCCATACATTTACAGAAAAAGAACTTTTTGAAATACTTATTAGTGTAAATGGAATAGGTCCAAAATTGGGTTTAGGCATTCTTTCAGGAATTAGTGCTAACGAATTTAAAGATGCAATAGCTCACAGTAATATTTCAAGATTAGTTTTAATTCCAGGTATTGGAAAAAAAACTGCCGAAAGAATGGTAATTGAATTAAGAGATAAAGTTGATAGAGTTTCCACATCTGATTCTAAACTGGATGCAAAAAGTTTTTCTATAAAGGGTGATGCAATTGCAGCATTAATTGGTTTGGGGTATAATCAAAAAACTGCTGATGGTGTTACTAGAAGTCTTCTTGAAGATAATTCTGAACTTAGTATTGAAGATTTAATAAAAGAATCGCTTAAAAAGCTAAACAAATAAATAGAGGTCTTGAATTTTATGGTATAAAATAGTATTTTTACTAGCTAAATTATGAATATACTTATGTTTTACATAGCACAACTAAGAAAAAAATTAACAGCAAACTTAAAATAGAAAGACCAAAACGCACTTCAAATACTTGAAGTGCTTTTTTTTTGTATGAGAATAAAAGAGATAACTAATTATTTAGAAAGTTGGGCGCCTCCGGAAGTTTCGTGGGATAAGGATAATGTTGGTTTACAGATTGGCTCTTCCTCACGTAGAGTTACTAATGTTATGCTAAGTTTGGAACTAAGTGAAAAAGTTTTGAAAGAAGCCAAAAGCAAAAAGTGTAATTTTATTTTCACTCACCATCCGTTTATTTTCTCCCCACTAAAAAAAATCAATACAGATGACAATGATAAAGGGAAATTAATTGAACAATTAATTAAAAATAATATCACGTTATTTTCTGCACATACAAATTTAGATTTTACAAAAGATGGAGTAAGCTTTGAACTTGCCAAAACATTAAAGCTAAATGATATTAAGTTTTTAGTAAATGAAAAAAATAATCAGTACAAAGTAGTTGTTTTTATTCCAGAACAAAATGTTGCTAAAATTTCTGAAGCTATCTTTAATGCTGGCGGTGGAGTAATTGGAGAATATGAAAAGTGCAGTTTTTACTCAAAGGGAATTGGAACATTTAAAGGTTCGGATAATACAAATCCAGTAATTGGCAGAAAAGATAATTTTGAAAAAATAAATGAAGTTAGGTTAGAAATTCTTGTTGAAAAATGGAATCTAAATAAAGTAGTTGATACGATTAAAGCTAATCATCCTTATGAAGAGCCAGCTTTTGATGTTATACCAGTTATTCTCGATAATCTAAATTATGGTTTTGGTGCAATTGGAACTTTAGAAAAAAGTATGACTGCGAAAGAGTTTTTATCACATACTTGCAACACCCTAAAAACAAATGATGTCCGATTTACTAATGGCAAAAGGGGTAAAACAAAAAAAGTTGCTGTTTGCGGTGGAAGTGGTTCTGAGTTATTAGGTGAAGCAATTAAACAAGAGGTAGATGCTTTTATAACTGCTGATGTAAAGTATCATACTTTTCAAGATGGCGAAAACAAAATCCTTTTTATTGATGCCGGACATTATGAAACAGAAATTCACTCATTGAATATTGTTAAGAAAAAATTAGAAAAATTTATAAAAATAAATAAAGAGTCGGTGAATGTATTTAAGTTCTCTGGTTCAACGAATCCTATAAAATATTATAATAATAACAGGAGATAAAATGATAAATCGATTATCAGCATTATTTGAGTTGCAACAAATTGATGATGAATTAGATTCTTTAGAAGAGTTAAGAGGTGACCTTCCGATAGAAGTCGAAGAGTTGAATGCTGAAATAGAAACTATTAAAGAGGCTATTGATTCCAATGAAAAAAACAAAAGCGACTCGAACGAAACTATTAAATCTAACGAACATGAACTTGAACGATTGAACGCAAGTTTGAAAAAATTTAAGGATCAATTATATCAAGTTAGAAATAATAAAGAATATGATGCCTTAACAAAAGAAATTGAACACTCTGAAGAAAAAGTTAAATTGTTAACAGCAGAAAATGCAGAAATGGAAAATAAAGTTCAATCATCAAAAGGTGATATTGAAGAAACGCAACCTCAATTAGATGAGCTTTCAGAAGATGTGAAAAGTAAAGAAGAGGAATTAAAAAAGATTATTGGCACAAATGAAAAAGATGAAAAAAAATTAATAAAGAAGCGTGCAATTGTTACAGAAAAAATTAGAACTTCTGATTATAATACTTATAAAAGAATTAGAAAAGCGTGTGGCGGTAAAGCAGTTGCAACTATTGTTAGATCTGCTTGTAGTGGTTGCCACAACGTAGTTCCACCACAAAGACAAATTGAAATTAGAAGTAGTAAAAGATTATTTACTTGCGAATCGTGTGGAAGACTTTTAATTTCTCCGACCGTAGCTGCCGAAGTAGAAGCCAATTAAAATAATAGTTTTGAGTTTTTAGCAGAAAAAAATGTATAATTTTTTGAATAGAGATTTGGGAAACCAAATCTCTATTTTGGTTCTACCCAATTCCCATCTTCTTTAATAATATTTATTAAACCATCAACTGCTTCTACTGAAGAAACACTTTTTTGTACAACTTCTTTTCCTCTATAGAGTGTAACTTTATCTACACCTGAACCAACGTATCCATAATCTGCATCAGCCATTTCTCCGGGTCCGTTAACTATGCATCCCATTATTCCAATTTTAACACCTTTTAAATGTCCAGTTCGTTCCCTAATTTTATTGGTAATTTCAACTAAGTCAAAAAGAGTTCTTCCACAAGAAGGACAAGCAATGTATTCTGTTTTTGAAATTCTGACACGAGCAGCTTGTAATATTCCAAATTGTAGTCTGTTTATTTCAACATGATTAATTCTATAGTTCTCAATCCAAATTCCATCTCCAAAACCATCCAAAAATAATCCACCAATATCTGTTGAAGCATATAAGGTTAAGTCATCATAGCTGTCAGTCTCATATTCTCTTTTAATAATAATCGGTTGTTGAAAACCTTCGTTCGCAAGTTCAATAAAAATTCTTCTTTGTTCAGCATATCCATGTTTGTTGTTAGTTGTAATTACAAAAACTATAGTTTTATCATTTTTCAATTGAAGAAATTCTTTGCTAAAAATATTATCAATGTTAACTGTAACAAAATTAAGGTGAGAACTTTTCTTCTCAGATTTTAAGAATTCTTCAAACGAAAAGATAGGATGAATTTTTTTATCCCCTGAACTATTTTTCCAAGTAGAATAATTTTGAATAACGTCTAAACTTTCTGGTAGATTTATGTCAATAGACTTATCGCCAACAAATATATAGTCGGGAGCTTGATCGCCAATATTCCATTTGTCTAAGTCAGGCAAGTAAGTCAAACCTAAATCAGTTAAAGTTTTATTTGTAATTTCTTCGTTTAATAAATCAACAATAACTCTTGGTGAATTTTTACTTCCAAAATTTTTGATTGGTAATGATGGAACTTTTAGATAACTGAAAGGATCATAAGGGAAAGTAATTATTTCCTTTATTGTTTTGTGGTTTGCTCTATCTGAATATCTATTAGCTAAAGTAATTGCAACCGGAACTTCATTCTCAGGTTCTTCAGTTAACGAAACTCTAATTGTATCGCCCAACCCATCTTCTAAAAGAGTTCCAATTCCCACTGCCGATTTTGTTCTTCCATCTTCTCCGTCTCCGGCTTCTGTTACACCAAGATGCAAAGGATAGTTCATATTTTCTTCAATCATTTTATTTACAAGAAGTCTGTAAGCTTGTACCATAATTTGAGTGTTACTTGCTTTCATAGAAAGAACAATGCTGTGGTAGTTTAAGTCTTCGCAAATTCTTAAAAACTCCATTGCAGACTCAACCATACCAAGAGGCGTATCTCCATATCTACTCATAATTCTATCGGAAAGAGAACCGTGGTTTGTGCCTATTCTCATTGCCGTTCCGTACTCTTTACATATCTTTACAAGAGGAGAAAATCTATGTCTAATTCTTTCAATCTCTTCTTCATATTCAAAATCTGTATATTCAATTTGTTGAAAATTTTTCTTATCAACATAGTTGCCAGGATTAATTCTTACCTTCTCAACAATTCGTGCAGCTTCTTCTGCAGCATTAGGAGTAAAGTGAATATCTGCAATTAGTGGAACATTAAATCCTTGTTTTTCTAATTCCTCTTTAATGTCTTTTAAATTTTTCGCTTCCTTTAAACTAGGTGCAGTAATTCTTACATACTCACAACCGGATTCTACCATTCGAATAGTTTGCTCAACAGTTGCTTTTGTATCCATTGTAAAAGTTGTGGTCATAGATTGAATTCTAATTGGGTTGTTTGCTCCAAGTGGAACATTTCCAATTTGGACTTCCCTTGTAAGAAAGCGGCTATACTTTGTTAGACTGTTACAATATTTATTATTCGAGTTATTCATTTTTAAGTTATTTTCTTAAATAGTTTTAATTGATTTCTAAATATATAGAATTGAAATGAAAATATTGTAATTTTGAATATTACATATTGTTTGATATTCTCCTTTTATGTAAATCCAATACCTCAAATCTTTTTCTATTTTTGTTCCATTATCAACACACAATAAATAAATATAATTTGGAACTATTTCCTACCTTGTTTAACTTTATAATCATTATCAAGTTTCTTTCTAAATAATAATGGCAAATAAAAATGGATTCATTTTTTGATACTTGGCTACCTTTCCTTTACCTTTATGGTGTTGGCGGATTTTTCTTTTTTGTAGGTATGGTTCTTATAAAAAAAACCGGCGCATTAAACTTTAAAATTAAAAGACATAGATATTGGTGGCGAGTACTAATTTTCGGATATTTTTATTTTGTTGTTCTTCATGCATTCTTTAACATTTTAGCATTATACTGGTAAAAAATGGAAACTACATCTCAAAGCGTTCATCAAACTTTTCATAACATTGGTACTTCTACCGATTGGATTGTAATGGTTGTTTACTTCATCGTTATTATGCTTTTCGGAAGTTATTTTGGAAGGTATAACCGAAGCACAAAAGATTTCTTTTTTGGTGGAAGAAGATTTGCTTGGTGGCTAATTGCATTCTCCATTGTTGCTACAGGAGTTGGAAGTCATAGCTTTGTAAAATATTCTGCAAAAGGATTTGAACATGGCTTCTCTTCAACAATGACATATATTAATGATTGGTTCTTTATTCCATTTTTCTTATTCGGATGGTTACCAATTATTGTTTACACAAAAATTAGATCAATACCTGAATACTTTGAAAAAAGATTTAGTCCCTCTGCAAGATTTCTTTCTACAATTTTGCTGTTGTTTTATATGATAGGCTACATTGGAATTGGCTTTCTAACATTAGGCAAAGCAGTAATGCCGTTGTTGCCAGAGAACTTTACAATGCTTGGGATGCATTTTGATATTACTTTAATGGGTGCAATAATTGTTATAGCAGTTATTACAGGAATATACATAACCTTTGGTGGACAGACGGCAGTTATTTTTACAGATTTGCTACAAGGATTTATTTTATTGTTTGCTGGATTTTTATTATTCTTTCTTGGTATAACTTATATTGGTGGCTTTGATGTTTTTTGGAATATGCTGCCTCAAGAATGGAAGATGCCTTTGGCAAATTTTAATGAGCCGAGTAGTTTTAATTTTGTAGGTATTTTTTGGCAAGATGGAGTTGCAGGGTCCATAGGATTTCTGTTTATGAATATGGGACTGATAATGAGATTTATGGCTACAAGAAGTGTTGATGATGGTAGAAAAGCTGCAACGTTCAATATACTTTTTATGCTACCACTTTCTGCTGTTGTTGTCGGTAATGCTGGGTGGATTGGAAAGGTACTTTCTATTCAAGACCCTAGTTTAGTTCCGATTAATACTTCGCCAGATGAAATTTTTGTGGTAGTTGCGAATATAGTTGCAATGCCTGGAGTGTTTGGTTTTATAATGGCAGCACTTACTGCAGCGTTAATGTCAACAGTAGATACTTTGATAAATGCAACTGCTGCTATTTATATTAATGATGTTTACAGACCACTTAAAAAGTTCCTTAGCAAAACTGAAAAAGAAGGAAGAAGTAAAGATAAAAAAGAACTTAGGGCTGCAAGATACTCGTCAGTTGCTATTACAATACTTGGAGTTATTTCAGTGTTGGCTTTCAAAAATTTCCCAACGGTTTATGAAGCTCATGGTTATTTTCATTCTACTTTAACACCGCCACTTGTTGTTGCAATATTTCTAGGTTTATTTTGGAAACGTTTTACTCCGGCGGCAGTTATTGCAACCTTTGTAAGTGGCGTTGCCCTAATGATAGTGGGGCTTCACGACCCAACTGTTATTACTCCGTTTGATCATGGCATACACATGAATGAGTCTCATCCATATTCATACATCCGAGCATTCTATAATATGTTTGTTTGTGCAGCGGTAGCAGTTGTAGTTACACTTACAACAACTTGGCAAATTAATTTATCGAACAAACTAAAAGCAAAAGGGAATGGACAAACATTAGCTTATGGCTTAGTTGCTCTTTCAGTATTAATTTTTATCATAATCTTATTTAACGTAGTTCCAGCTTCGTCACAAATAATAGGAGCAATTATTTTAATGGCTCTTACAGCTATTACATCAACATACTTAGTTGATTATGATGCAGTAGCACAAACTACGGGCTTAACAGTTTACTCAGTAGCAAAAGCAAAAGAATTGTTTAAGGGAAGTAAGATAAATGATGAAGAAGGTGAAGTAATTAAAATCCATTGGAAAAAGAAAGATGGTGATGATGACATAATAAATTTTTCTGTTGCTGATATGAAAAAAATGAAAGCTAATGTTGGCGATTTAATTTATCTCTGTGATGCAAGAAAATATTTGGGTGGATTAAAATCGACACACTGTATTTATGGTGAACCACATAATGAAGATGGAATTGTTTACATTACGAATGAAACTTTATTAAATGGTGTTTACGAAGAAGGTAAAATTTTAACTGCTGAAAAAGAGATGTAGAAATTTAATTGTTGAAATTCTATATTTTTTATTTTTGATCAACACACAATAAAACAATAAAACATTAAAAAAATGATAAACACTGTACTAAAACAATATAAATTTCCTATAGATTCGCTAATGTTTCTTCCAGAACCTCAAATGAAATTTTTTGAAGAAGAATTTAAAACTTCTCAAAAGAAAGAATTTATAGATATTAAATTTAAAAAAAGAGGTTATACTGTAAATGATAAAGTGGAATCTATAATTGATAGTAAAATTCAAACAATTGGATTTTTCTCCGGAGCAGGAGGATTAGATATTAGTTCCCAACTTGCTGGCTCTAAAGTTATATCAAGCTTAGATTTTGACAGAGACAGTATAGCAACAATGAAAGCAAATAAATATTTTGCACATTCTAAACATTTTCATGAAGATATTAAACAAATGAATGCTTCTGATTATTTGCAAATAATTAAAGGTAATAATCCCGAGAAACTAATTCTTGTTGGTGGACCTCCTTGTCAACCTTTCTCAAAAGCTGGATATTGGGTTACACACAAGAATAGACTTGGTAGTGAAGACCCACGAAATATGATTGGTCAATATCTTAGAATTGTTGAAGAACTTAAGCCAGATGGTTTTCTTTTAGAGAATGTAGAAAGTTTATTGCACCCAAAAAATGTGAAAGCTGTTGAAGATTTAGAGGAAGCTATAGATAGGCTTGGTTATAATTACATTGTTTACCGAGCAAATTCTTTGGATTTTGGTGTTCCGCAAAAAAGAAAGAGAGTTTTCTTTATTGCTTCAAAAAAAATAATAATTGGGGAGCCTATTAAATCACACGGTAGTTTTAAAGATTTAATTTTAAATAGTGATTTATATCCACACGAACGAGTTATTGATTGGATTGGAAAATATGATACAGATGAATATTTTGAACCTGAAGAATTAACTACAGGGAAAACATATGATAAAGAGTTAAAACAAATTCCGCCTGGGAAAAACTATTTTGCACTAACAGAAAGAGATGGGCATCCAAATCCAAAATTTGTTGCTAACAAACGTTTTTGGAACTTCTTGTTAAAATTACACCCGAATTTACCTTCTTGGACTATCGCAGCTCAACCAGGACCTTGGGTTGGGCCGTTTCATTGGAATAACAGAAGATTGAGAGTTCCTGAAATAGCTGCCTTACAAACATTTCCTGAAGATTATCATTTTGTGGGTTCAAGACGTTCTATTCAAAAGCAAATTGGTAATGCTGTTCCAGCATTGTTAGGCGAAGCTATGGTTAAACATTTAATTTCTAATATTTAATGAAACCAAAAATAGTTAGTATATTCTCTGGAGTTGGAGGTATAGATTTTGGATTTGAAAAAGCAGGATTTGAAACTGTATTTGCTTCAGATATATGGGAACGAGCTTGTGATTCTTTAAAAGTAAATTTTCCTAAAAGTGAAGTTATTTGTGACGATATAGTTAATATTGATTTTAAAAAAATCAAAAAGAAACATAAAACTATTGATGGTTTGGTTGGAGGTCCTCCTTGTCCTCCGTTTTCAAAATCAAGATTTTATCGTAAAGAAAAAGAAAGAGGAATTAATGATGAAGATGGATTTATAACAGTATCTAATTATTTTAGAGCTGTTGAAGAATTAACTCCAAAGTTTTTCTTTTTTGAGAATGTTCACGGTTTTGTATTTAAACCTCATAAATCAGCTTTAGAACTTGTAGAAAGTGAAAGTGAAAGATTGGGCTATAAAATTTTTCATAATGTTGTTAATGCTGCTGATTTTGGTATTCCTCAAACAAGACAAAGGTTTATTTGTATTGGAATTAAGAAATCATTAGTTGATTTCAAGTATCCAAAAGAGACACACTCGAATCCAAAGAAACCAATAAAAGGAACGAAAAATTGGATTAACTGTGGTGATATTTTAAACGATATAGATTTTGATTTGCCTGAGGATGAAAAAATGCAAGCAGGTTCAAAACATAAAAATTTATTAAAACTCGTACCTCCGGGAGATAATTATCTGTTTTTTACAGAAAAGAGAGGGTATCCTAAGCCAATTTTTAAATGGCGGTCGAGATATTGGTCTTTTTTATTGAAACTTTCACCAGACAGACCTTCTTGGACAATCCAAGCAAGTCATTCAAATAATATGGGGCCTTTCCATTGGAAAAATAGATTTTTAAGAATAGATGAAATTAAAAGAATTCAGTCATTTCAAGATAAGCATATTTTTCTTGGTTCTTTTACAGAGCAATGGAGACTAGTTGGTAATGCAGTCCCTCCAAAATTAGCATATAGATTTGCAAAAGAAATACATAACCAATATTTTAAATAATTATGAGTGTAAGAGATACAACAATATTAAACCATTCAGATTTGAAGTATTTATTGATAGATAGTTTAAGACTATATTCTGACAATGTTGTTTTCATTGATGGGAATAATCCATATAGGTTTTCAATCAATAAAAAGACTTTTTATGTACTAATTAAAAATGTACACGAATCTGGTGATGGAAGAGGGAATCAAGATGAATGCCGAATTCAAATTGCTAAAACAAATAATTTCAATGAGGCACTTAATTCAGGAACAGACGTAATCGTTCTTGGATATTTTGCTGATGAAAAGATTTTTACAGTTTGGAATCCTTATATGATGAGGGATAGATTTAATCAAAGACAAACTATTTCTCTTTACTCAAGATTTTCTATTCAAAAGAATGCAAATATTGACAAAATCGCTACATATAGAGACACTAAAGGACAGTCTGTAATTAGTTTTCAACCTGATTATTTAGGTCTATATTTTGAAAACTTATCAATGATTCATTTAATTTCCGATAATAAATTATTTGACTTGATAAAACAATCAGATGAACTTAATACTAAAAATTTAGATGGAAAAATAGATTTACCTGAAGGTCATCTAACTATCACGCATACAAGATACAAACGTGACCCGAATTTTAGAAAAAAAGTATATTCTGCATATAAACACAAATGTGCAATGTGTGGCATTCAATTAGAATTAATAGAAGCAGCACATATTGTTCCACATTCACACGAAAAAGGAACAGATGATATTGTAAACGGAATAAGTTTATGTGCTTTGCACCACACTGCATACGACCGTTCCTTAATTTTCTTTGATGAAGAATTTAATATTTTAATTAACGAAAGTAAAATGGAATACCTTGAAAAAGTTGGTCTTGATTCTGGAATAAGAAAATTTGAAAAACTTTCTTTTGACGAAATACAATTACCCGAAAATCATGCATTTAGACCAAATTTAGATAACATTAGAATAGGGAATATAACTAGGGGAATTGAATCTACTGCATAAAGATTAAACATTGCCAAGTTTCTCAAAAAAGAAACGTGCGAACAAAAACTTGTTAATATGTATGCCTTTGCCAGCACACATGAAAAAAAGTACTCCACCAACAAAAGAGTATAAATCGTTAAATAAATTTGTTTTAACTCAATCCCCAACATCCTGCTTTGGTTCTTCTGAGTTTGCAACTTTTTCTTCTAACATTTTTACAACAATTGGAGGAACGAAACTACTTACATCGCCTTTAAATTGTGCAAGGTTTCTAATTATTGTAGAATTCAAATAAGTATATTTTTCATGTGGCATAAGGAATATTGTTCTTAAATCTTTATCAAGTTTTCTATTCATCAAAGCCATTTGAAACTCAAATTCAAAATCACTTATAGCACGCAAACCTCTTATTATTCCTACTACTTTTGCATGTTCAACAATTAAACCATAGATGGTAAAAAATAATTTATTGTGTATTCGTAAAAATTAATACATCTACTTATATAGATATTTGTATATTTGTATTATGAATATAATAGAAATTAGTAAAGCCCTTTCAAATCGAACTAGAGTAAATATATTACAATGGTTAAAAAAACCTGAAGAAAATTTCCCTTATCAGTTGTTAGCAAATGGTTTTGAAATTGGAGTTTGTGTTGGAAATATTCAAGATAAGGCTAAATTATCACAATCAACAATTTCTACCTATTTATCGCAAATGGAAAATGCTAATTTAATTATTTCAACAAGAAAAGGTAAATGGACTTATTATAAAAGAAACGAAAAAATGATAAAAGAATATATTATTTTCCTAAAAAAAGAGCTTTAGTTTTTTTTTTATCATATCTATTATTCGCTAAATATGGATGTTATTATGAATTCTACAAAACTTGATTACAAAGAACTAACAAAAAATATTGACCAAGACTGGAAAAATTTTCCTATAAGTGAAATCAATGATCATATTGTAAGACTTAGTGTGTTGCAAAAAGATTTTCATTGGCATAGACATACTCGGAGTGATGAATTTTTTTATGTTATAGAAGGGCAATTATTTGTTGACTTTGAAAATAGAACAGAAGAAATTTTACCTGGACAAATGATTAAAGTACCCAAAAATGTATTGCATAGAACCAGGTCTAAAAAAAGGACAATTATACTATGTTTTGAGACTATTGATAATGATATTACTGGAGATTAACATGAACCTGGTGTGATAAAATACTGTTCAGAACCTAAAATTTATAAGCATCAAGCGATTAAATAATTTTATTTCAAAATATAAGATATTGTATAATGAAGAAAACTAAATTAAATTCAGGAAGACTTGCTGAGGTTTACGACTCTTCAAATTTTAAAACAATGGGATATAAGGTTATAGATTTGCTTAGTGATTATCTAGAGCAAGTACAAACCGATATGGAATATCCCGTTCTTCCATATCATCATCCAGAAGATGAATTAGACTTTTGGCAACATGATTTCACTTCTAACTCAGATATTTTAAGCGTATTTAAAAATGTGTTGAATCGATCAGTTCATGTATCACATCCTAGATATATGGGGCATCAAATGGCTTCACCTGCACTAATTTCTACTTTGGTTGCTCCGCTAATTGATATTCTTAATAATGGATCTGCAGTATATGAGATGGGTATGGTAGGAAACGCTATTGAAAAAGTAGTAACAGATTTTATGAAAGAAAAAATAGGTTTTGGCGACAATGCTTCAGGATTTTTAACTTCGGGTGGTACATTAGCTAATTTTACAGCTTTATTAGCAGCAAGAAAAACAAAAGCTTCAAATAATGTTTGGGAAAATGGATATGAGCAAAAACTAGCTATTATGGTATCTGAAGAAGCACATTATAGCATTGAAAGGGCAATTAAAATACTGGGGTTAGGTGAAAAAGGTATTATTAAATTACCCGTAGATGATAACTTATGTATCCAAACTAAAGTGTTAGATAAATATCTAATGAAAGCTAAAGAAGATGGACTGCATGTAATAGCAATTATAGGAAGTGCAGCCACTACATCAACTGGGTCTTATGACAATTTTGAAGAATTGAGCAATTTTGCAACAAAACACAATCTTTGGTTTCATATTGATGGAGCTCATGGTGGTGGCGTAGTGTTTTCAGATAAATATAAATACTTGGCAAAAGGTATCCACAAGGCAGATTCTATTACTATAGATTTTCATAAAATGCTAATGACGCCAGCACCTAGTACTGCTTTGATTTTTAAAAATGAAAAATATTCGTATGATAATTTTCAACAACAAGCACATTATATTTGGGATTCGCAAGAATCGAAAGAGTGGTACAATTCAGGCAAACGCACTTTTGAATGCACCAAGTTAATGATGTCTATAAAGGTGTATGCTATCTTAAAAACGTATGGAGAGAAAATATTTGAGGAGAATATAGATTACTTATTCGACCTAACCCATTCGTTTGCAAAGTTAATTATTAGTAGAGATACTTTTGAACTTGCTCTTGCCCCACAGTCGAATATCATCAATTTTAGATATGTAAAAGCAAAAAAAGCGGTGTTAGATAATTTAAATAGTAATATCAGGCAGATATTAGTTGAATCTGGGAAATTCTATATTGTGCAAACAATGATTGATAGTAAACGATATTTGCGTTGTACAGTTATGAATCCATTAACTAAAATAACAGATTTTGAAGCACTTTTAGATGAAATAGAAATTATTGCTCAACGACATAAATGAATTGGGTTGTAAAGTAATTAAAAGAACGTAAAGAGGACAAATATGAAATATAGTTTTTTAAATGATTACAGCGAAGGTGCACATCCCAAAATATTGGAAGCATTAGTAAGCTCAAATATGGTACAACAGACACCCTATGGAGATGATAATTATTCTAAACAAGCCAAGGATTTAATTAAAACTAAAATAGGTAATCAGTACATTGAGGTTTTTTTTGTTTCAGGTGGTACGCAAGCTAATTTAATTATCATTTCATCTGCATTAAAATCTAATGAATCAGTAATTTCAGCAAATACAGGACACATTACTATAAGAGAAGCTGGAGCGATAGAAGCAACAGGGCATAAAATTAATTCCGTAGTTTCAAGTGATGGAAAACTAACCAAAGAAGATATTATTGACGTGTTGAAAGAGCATGATTTTGGTGCTCATGTAGTAAAGCCTAAAATAGTTTACATTTCTAATGCTACAGAAATTGGTACTACTTACACGAAATCTGAATTAGAGGAATTGTCAGATTTCTGCAAAAAAAATAACCTATATCTTTTTCTAGACGGAGCAAGACTTGGTTCAGCTCTTACAGCTTCTAATAATGATCTCACATTATCCTATATTGCAAGCCTTGTGGATATTTTTACAATTGGAGGTACTAAAAATGGTGCCTTAATTGGCGAAGCTATTGTTATTGTTAATGAAAAACTGAAAGAAGATTTTCCTTTTCATATTAAGCAAAGAGGTGCTATGTTATCAAAAGGAAGGATGCTAGGTATTCAGTTTCTAGAGTTATTTAAAGATAATTTATTTTTTAGTCTAGCAAAACATTCAAATAAGATGGCATCAAAACTTTCTGAAGCAATAAAAACAAAAGGATTTAAAATGTCATCCAAATCTACATCCAATCAAATATTTCCAATATTGCCTAACAAGTTAATTGTTGAATTAGAAAAAAGATTTGAATTCTATAGATGGGAAAAAATAGATGATGAGTTTACTGCACTTCGTTTGGTAACTTCTTGGGCTACACAAGAATCTAAAGTAGATGAATTTATATCTGAATTGAGCAAAGAATAATACAAACAAATATTTTGACTTTAATGAATTAAATTTTAAATAATTTAAGACAAACTCAATGGTAACAGTAATTATTATAATGATAGCAGGAATGCTATTAGGTTATTTTATACAGAAACAAAATAGGCTTATTAAGCCTGTTGATTATATAATTTCATGGTTAATATATCTTCTTCTTTTCGCGTTGGGTATTTCTGTTGGAAATAATGAAGTAATTCTAAATAATATAAATTCTATTTTACTAAAAGTCATTTTATTAACAGTAGGAGCTATAGCTGGAAGCGTGATTGTGTCCTATTTTACTTACAACTTATTTTTTAAGAAATATGAAAAGTAGTTTAATTATTGTTGTCTTTTTTATTTGTGGAGTACTGTTAAGTGTATTTTCTCTGTTACCTGGTTTTCTTATAGAAACAGATTTTAGTAGCTACGTACTTTATTTACTGATGTTTTTTGTTGGAATTAGTATTGGGGCAGATAAAGATGTTCTGAAAATATTAAAAGGAGCAAAACTTAAAATTATGCTTGTTCCTTTATCAATAATTATAGGAACTTTTATTGGCGTTGGACTTTTTTCAATTTTGATTCCAGATGTTAGCCTAAAAGAATCGCTAGCTGTTGGAGCAGGGTTTGGTTACTATAGTTTATCAAGTGTTTTTATTAGTCAGCTACATAGTGAAATATTGGGCGTAATTGCATTGCTATCAAATATACTTAGGGAAGTAATTACTTTACTTACAACTCCGCTACTTGTAAAGTATTTTGGTAAATTAGCACCAATCGCATCCGGAGGAGCTACTTCAATGGATACAACTTTACCAATAGTTACTAAATTTACTGGCAAAGAGTATGCAATAATTGCAGTATTTAGTGGTATAATTTTAACAATACTTGTTCCATTTCTTGTAACATTTATTCTGACTTGGCTTTGATAATAAAAATAATATTTTCAATATTTAATAAAAGATAACAAACATGAAAAAACAAATCAACTATAGAAACAATTTGGATATTGCATTTGAACATGCTGAAGCAATTGACATTAATAAATTGGTTTCTGGAAATAAGTATGAATGGTTAAACCAGACACTAACTGAGGTCAATAATAGTGTTATAAGACTTGGAATTATTGAAGGAAATTATCATTGGCATAAACACGAGTACGAAGACGAATTTTTTTATGTAATAGAAGGCACATTATTTATTGATTTAGAAGATAAAACCATAGAGTTAAACCCTAATCAAGGTGCAACTATTTCAAAGAATGTGTTGCATAGAACCAGAGCTCCAAAGAAAGTGGTAATGCTTATGGTCGAAACAAAAGGGATAATTCCAACAGGAGATTAACATTTAAACGATAAGTTTGGTATAAATTATTGGCAATCTCTTTTTGCAGAATACATCTATAATTCGCTATAAATGAATGTCTTGTTATTTAGTAGTAAAAAATGAAATCTAAAAAAAATACTTGGTTAATTATAGCAGCATTTCTTGCTGTATATATATTCTGGGGAGCAACCTACTTATTTAATAAAGTTGGTGTTACGCAGCAAATACCACCTTTTTTATGGGTTGGAGTTAGATTTGCAATAGCAGGAATGCTACTGTTTGTAATTGCCCGCTTTTCTAAAAATACTTTACCTTCTCGGTCTGATATTAAAAATGCAATAATTGCAGGAGTTCTTTTAATTACTCTAGGAAATGGTTTACTTGTCTGGGTATTAAAATATATTGATAGCAGTTTTGTTGCAATGGCATTTGCATCTCAGCCATTAGTTGTATTGCTACTTATGCGGATACTATATAGAAAAAGGATTCAATCAAAATCTTGGATTGGTATATTCTTAGGGATATTAGGTATGTATTTACTAGTTGATCAAGGCTCACAAAATATTATTATTCAACAAAAATTGGTTTTAATAGTCTTACTGTGTGCCATCACAGCTTGGAGTTTTGGGCTTATATTTATTTCTAGAAAAAAATCAAATAACAGTCAAAATACTTTTTATTGGGTTACTGGCATACAAATGTTTTCTGCAGGCCTTATCCTTATTGTAATTAGTTTTATAATTGAAAAACCTCAGTTTAGTGAACTTAATATAAATACTAAGGTCATTGTGTCGATGGTATATCTTGTCTTAATTGGTAGTGTAGTAGCCTATTTAGCTTTTAATTATTTACTTAAATATGTTGCACCAGATAAAGTATCTACCCAAGCATTGGTAAATCCCATTGTAGCAGTAATTTTAGGAGTCATTTTTTTGAATGAAGAGTTTACTATGCAATCTGTTATTGCTTCTGCAATATTACTAACTGGTTCATATTTTATCAATTCGACTAAAAAAGTATAAAAGTATAAAGCTATTTATGGAGAATCTTAATTATGTTGCACATGATGGAGGGAATCTTCTCCCAAGGAAAGTAATAGTTTTTTTAATAAGTATGAAAGATTTTTGTTATCTATTCTATTCAATGACTTTATTGAATCACTCGCCTCAGCGAATCGGGTTTCAATAGCCTTATTTATTATGTCAAAGCCTTTTGGAGTTAACCCTACTAACTTTATCCGACCATCTTTTGGGTTTGGAGAGCGATATATTAATTTTAATTTAGCCAATCTAATTAATAAGGCGGTCATAGCTCCAGAAGTAATCAGAACAGATTCCATTAATTGTGAAGGTGTTAGTTCATAAGGTTTTCCAGAACGCCTAAGTGTGGCTAAAACATCCAAATCTGTATAATGAATATTATAACTAGCTAATGCTTTACCAGCTCTTTTTTCAAGGATTTTACTCAATTTTAAGATACGTCCTACAATTTCCATCGCTGATGCATCCAACTCGGGACGTTCTTCTCCCCATTCACTAATTAATGAATCAATTAAATCCTTTTTGTTCATATATTTTTTAGCCCTTAAAATAGTTCTACAATTATAACAAAAATTATCTTTATATAAAGATAATATTTAGTATCTTTGCTAAGTATCTTCATATAAAGGTATTGTTTGGCAAATCATAGAACAGGAATATACTTATGAAAAATTTAATTATTGTACTACTAATATCAATTCTACTCACTTATTGTAAATCTTCAAAAATTATTGTTTCAGATTCAGATGCAATACTCAATCCATATAATCCGATTCCCAAGATGGAATTATTAAAAAAAGAAAAAGGTGAAAATATTAAGAAAATGCATTTTTTGGTATTTGGTGATTCAAAAGGATCGAAATATTTTAACCAAGTATTAAAACGAGCAGATTCCTTACATCCAGATTTTTGCTTAACTACAGCTGATTTAGTTAACAAAGGAGGTGGAGATCAAGGAAAAATTGATTATAAAAAACTTGACCAAGATGGTGGTTGGTTTATGAAAAAATACCCTATGTGGCCAACCGTTGGAAATCATGAAGCTAGTGGGGGAAGTAATGCAATGAGTAATTTTTCCAATTTTTTTGGTCTCAATAATGATTTGTATTCTTTTGAATATGGAAATGCTAAATTTATTGCTCTTCCGTGGCGGAAAATAAAAGATGATAAGCAAAAATTAGCATTATTTGAGAAAGAACTTAAATCAGCAAAAGGTAAGCTAATTTTCGTGTATAAACACCGCCCTCATTATGATGTCGGGTCAAAAAAATATGAAGATGTAGAAGGAACTGAAACTGCAGTAACAAAACTATATGATAAGTATAAAGTTACTGCTGTTTTTAGTGGTCATGACCACATCTATTATAGGACAAAACGAAAGGAAACTACATATATAATTTCAGCTGGTGCTGGTGCAACAATATATCGACTAAAAAGAGAAAAAGATGCCATAAAAGGAGATGTTTATTATGGAAGACGAACTAAGGATGACCTTATAAAAGGTAAACCTGAGTTTAAATTTATTTCTTCCAAGGGTATAACAACGGACATTGCAGAAGCAATGTATTATGTAGTATCTGTTAAAATAGATAATTTGAAAGTAGAAATTGAAATGATAGATGCCAAGACCGGAAAAGTTTGGGATTATGCAACAATAACAAATTATGTGGAATAATTGTAATTGGATGCTTTATTATACGTTTTTTCTAAAATAACTACCAAAATATTTATAAAGATAAAACGGAATAAATTTTAATTATGAATTACAAAAAAATAATGATATCAAAACCTACATTGTTTATAGATAAGAAAAAATGTATAGTAAATATTAATATGATGTTTTTAAAAGCAAAAACTAACAACTTAGATTTACGTCCACATTTTAAAACGCATCAATCACTAGAAATAGGGTCTTGGTTTAAAGAGATTGGTATAAATAAAATTACTGTTTCTTCAGTATCAATGGCGGAGTATTTCTCTACACAATGGAATGATATAACTATTGCTTTTCCAACAAACATTTTGGAAATTGAACCAATTAATAAATTAGCTCAAAAAATAACCTTAAATCTTTGCATAGAAAATGAAGAAAGTATATCATTTCTAAGTGAACATTTGAAATTTAAAATAAATATTTTTCTTAAAATTGATGTAGGTTATCATCGTACAGGAATAAACCCAGAAAATAGTGATTTAATCCAAACTATTTTAGAGATAATAGATGCTAACCCATTATTGAATTTCTTTGGATTTTTAGGTCATGCTGGGCAAACTTACAAATGCAGAACGCATAATGCGATTAAAGAAGAGCATTCTAAAAGTTTAATTGTTATGGCTAAACTAAAAGATGAGTATGCAACTAAATATCCAAACCTAATTATTTCATTGGGAGATACCCCAAGTTGTAGTGTTGCTGATGATTTCTCTGGAGCTGATGAAATTAGACCTGGTAATTTTGTTTTTTACGACTTAACTCAAAACCGTATTGGTTCAAATTCAATTTTACAAATAGCAGTTGCTATGGCATGTCCAATAGTTGCTTTACATAAAGAACGTTCAGAAGTAGTAGTTTATGGTGGTGGAGTTCACTTTTCAAAAGATAGATTGGAGGATAAAGAAGGGTTAGTATTTGGTAGAGTAGTTGAAAAAATAAAAACTGGTTGGGGAGATTTAGTTCCAAATACTTATGTGAAAAGTTTGTCACAAGAACACGGAATTATTTCTGTTCCAAATGTAGATATGGATAAATATAAAATAGGTGATTATTTAGTGATTCTTCCAATTCATGCTTGTATGACAGGAAACTTAATGAAAAGCTATACTACTCTTGATGGTAAAATTATATCGAGATTTTAAAATAATTTTATAACAAATTAAAATAGTGAAATGAAAATAATAAACACACTCAAAATGGCTAAAGCCAACGGACATTATTCACAATGTATTGAGCATAGTGGTATATTATATCTTTCTGGACAGCTTCCAATTAATCAAAACTCTAAAAACATTCCTTCATCAATTGAAGAACAAACGGATTTAGTACTGAAAAATGTTGAAAACATATTAACCGAAGCAGGAAGTTCTAAAAACCAGATATTGCAAGTAAGGGTTTATATACCGAATATTGAATTATGGGATAAAGTTAACGATAGATATAGTGTTTTCTTTCAAGACCATAAGCCTACGAGATGTATCATTCCAACTCGTGAATTACATTTTGGTTGTTTGATAGAAATCGAAATTACAGCAATAGTAGATGATAAAAGACTGAGATAAGAAAACAAATTATGGATATAGAATTACTCATATCATTTTTATTAGCATCAATAACGTTATCGTTAATGCCGGGACCTGATAATGTTTTTGTACTAACCGAAAGTATTACCAAAGGTAAAAGAAATGGAATTATCATTTCCGCTGGTTTAGCCTCAGGTATTATTATACATACCATTGTAATAGCGACTGGTTTATCTATTCTAGTACAACAATCTCCTTTAGTTTTTAACGTCATAAAAACTTTTGGAGCTATTTATTTGCTTTATTTGGCCTATTTAACATACAAAGAAGAAACTACGACTGTAAGTATATCTAATCGAAGTAACAGTTTAGACATAAAAGAAAAATGGTTTCCATTATACAAAAAAGGATTTATTATGAATGTATTAAATCCTAAAGTAACGTTATTTTTCATTGCTTTTCTACCTCAATTTGTCATTAAAGATGGACTTTCTTTTCCTATACAAATAATCATTTTAGGAAGTTTATTTATGCTACAAGCCTTTTTGGTTTTTAGTATTATTGCTATTATTGCAGGAAAATTAAGACAGTTTTTAAACTCTAGTGTTTTCTGGCAAAAAGTTAAATGGATCAAGATGACGATACTTATATTTTTAGCAGGATTTTTAATATTTCTCCCCTAGAATAATTTTTAACAAAAAACATACTATTATGAAAAAAAACAAAGCATACTGGAACAAATTGTTACATAGAGATTTAGCTTATTTTTTCTTGGGATTGATTATCGCTTTTTCTGCATCTGGTATTATATTAAATCACAGAGTAGATATTGATCCTCAAGAATATACTGTACAAACAGATGCAATTCAATTTGATTTACCTGAAGATGAATTATTGATTACAGACAATTTCTTTAGAAGTGCATTAATTAATAAAAACATAAATGAAGATTATAAAAGGTTTAGAATTCGAGAAAATGAAATACGATTGTATCTTGATGATGCTTTTGTAAATATTGATGCAAAAACTGGAATTGGCGAAATTGATTATGTAAGAACCATTCCAATTTTAGGTCAAATGACGATATTACATAAATCTACAAGTAAGTGGTGGATTTGGTTTTCAGATATTTTTGGAATTGCAATGTTAATAATTGCAATAACTGGAATGTTCATTTCTAAAGGTATAAATAGTTTTAAGAAAAGAGGATGGAAATTAACATTAGTTGGACTTATTTTTCCTTTTATTTTCTTGTTTTTAATTCGCTAAAAGGATTTATTAGGCTACTAAGTGCAACAAGGCTAATTGTTGTGTAAGGCATTAAAAATGATTACAACAAAAAATTGTAAAAGAGATTAGCCAGCAGAAAAAAAGTGTATATAAAATCATTGAGTTAATAAATTGATTACTTCAAAGTTTTTGCTTATAAATAAATATAGAGAAGAACTAAAATAAAACTAATTTAAATGTTCATCGATTCAGACACTAACTATTACCAAATTGTTACTTATAAATCAATGTAACCATTCAACAATTTATTTTAACTCAATCACCAACATCCTGCTTTGGCTCTTCTGAGTTTGCTACTTTTTCTTCTAACATTTTTACAACTATTGGAGGAACGAAACTACTTACATCGCCCTTAAATTGTGCAAGGTTTCTAATTATTGTAGAATTTAGATATGTATATTTTTCGTGAGGCATTAAAAAAATGGTTCTTAAATTTTCATCAAGTTTTCTATTCATTAAAGCCATTTGAAACTCGAATTCGAAATCACTAATTGCTCGTAAGCCCCTTATTATTCCTATTGCTCCAACTGCTTTTGCATGTTTAACAATTAATCCATTAAAAGAATCAACTTGAACGGAAGGAAATTCCTTTAAGCAATCTTTCAGCATAATTACGCGTTCGTCAACAGAGAACATAGAAAATTTTACCGGATTACGAGCAACTGTTACAACAACTTTATCGAACAAATCTATTGCTCTTTTTATCACATCAATATGTCCGTTTGTTACTGGATCAAAAGTACCTGGATAAATTACTGTTTTCATATTTATGATTTCGTTTAATTAATTAAAGTGAAAAATTTGTTCTATAAATCTAAAATGGTTTTTTGATTTATCAAAATTGTCATTGCGATCCCGAGGTTTTTTATCGGGAGAGAAATCTCATAACCATTATAGGTAGAGATTTCTCAATCGCTTAAAAACAAGCTCATTTCGAAATGACAAATCTTGGTTTTCTATTTCCCCAAAATTACTTTGTTTCTAATATATATAACTTCAATCATTTTAAAATTGATAAATAAGACTATCGCCTAATCTTTTTATTGGTTCAGCTTCAAAGTTTTCTACATCTTTTTCTTTTGTTTGAATTGATCTTTCAACAATTAATATTCCATCTTCAGATAAAAAATCTCTTGTCATAATATTTCTAACTACTTCATGAATATCATCTTTGAAAAATGGAGGATCAGCTAAAATTAATTCATAACTGTCATGTTCTTTGAGAAGCGAAAATTTAAGAGATGACATTTTGAAAATCTTACAATTGTCTTCGGCTTTTAAAGTAGAAATATTTTGATAAAGATTTTTATAAATAACAAAATTCTTTTCAACAAAATGAATTTGTTCTGCACCTCTGCTTAAAGCTTCGAAGCCGAGACCACCACTACCAGCATACATATCGCATACTTTTATATTATCGAAATCTATAATATTATTTAGATAGTTGAATATTGATTCTTTGTTTTTATCTGTGGTGGGTCTTACAAGTTTGGAGTTTGGAACTTTTATTATTCTACTTTTATACTTACCGGCAATTATTCTCATGACACTAAGCGTATTGCCATTCCTGTAGCTGAAGAAAACTTTGTTGAACTATCATCCAAGTATTCTTTATTCGTAATCTTTTGAGAAACAGAAATTTTTTCGAATGGTAATATTGATTTAGCTTTTAAATTTAAATCATTTTCCAATTTATTAATAAGTTCTTTTGAAAGGGTATTGCCCGAAACAAAAAAATCACTTAAAGATGTAGAAATTAAATTCCTCTTTATTACTTCATCATATATTTGTTTTACTGCAATTGGTATATCTGAAATAACTTTATATCTTTTTTGCTTTTGAAAAACGAATTGATTGTCCTTAAACAAAATTGCTGAAACTTTTAGACTATCAATGAAAATACTTAGTTGCTCTTTAGTCGAATTACCTAATTGCAAAAATGTTGTTGTAGCAATATGAGAATTATCTACATTAAGTAAAAGTAAGTTATTTCTTACACAAAATTTATGTAGAATTTTAAGAATTGATTTTGGAATACAGTAAACAAAAGTACGAAGACTTTCAGAATCATCTTCCTCGTTACTTGTTATTGGCTGAAATGCGTATTCGTCTTTATTTAGATGAGGAAATAATTGAGCAAATTCCCATTCAATATATTCATTTAAATCACTTTGAATTAGATTTCTATCAATAGGAAGTTCAAACGTTTTAAAATAATTAAGCGGAAGAGAAATAGAAACTTTATCTGTATTGATAAAGTTTCTTAATATAATTTCGTTATAAGCATTTTGAAGGATATGAATAAACTTTGTTTCTTTTATATCTTGAGATAAAATTTCTTCAAAGTATTCTTCCTCTAAACTTTCAAGAACAAATTCAGATTCTTTATAAACAATTTCAACTAACTGAAGTTTTTCTTCAGTAATATTTAACCCAATGTGATCTGCAAAAACTGACATTCAAATTTAATCCCAAGAAGCTGTATTTTTTAACCCAGCACTTTCAAGGTCGCCAATAGTTCCATATCCATCTGGACAAGCTAGTAGATAAAGGTTACCAATAGTTGTTACAGTATCAACTTTAACTAATTTACCAGTTCTATTTATTATAGTATCAATAGTCGTGGTTGTATCAATTTTTAGTGAGTATACTGTTTTTGATCCCGGAGAAGTAAGTAATGCCTCAGCATTAAAAGTTCCATCCGACAATTTCTTAAAAGGATTAGTTGATCTATTTGTTAATGAATCGAATCCACTTATTAAGGAAAGTACAGTTGAATCTGTTTTCACAAAAGTTACTAGCTCTTGTAAATTATCAGAGTAGCTTTCATTTTGCTTTTGCCACAATATTTCAGCTTGTCTAATATTTTCCATCCTAAGGTGCGATTCTGAAGAGTTGTAATTTTCAGTATCAATGTATTCGGTTGGGTCAATAATTGCTACTTTAATAAGTACAAAAGAAAGTATAGCTATAACAGCATATAAACCAGCATGAATATACCACGGCTCTTTTTTCTTTTTCATATTATCCTCCAGATATTTTAATTTTATTCTTCAATAAATAAATACTTTTTAATTTTTTCTAATTTCTTTTTACCAATTCCTTTAACATCTGTTAGCTCACTAATACTGCTAAAACCATTTCTGCTTTTTCTAAGATCAATAATTTTAATAGCAGTCTTTTTTCCTATTCCAGGCAAAGTACTTAGAACAACAATTCCAGCAGTGTTTAAATTAACACTTTTTTCTTTAATTAGGGAGTTGTTTTTTTTCTTATTAGCTTTTTTTGTAACTCTAAAATCTAAAAGTTCTCGCTTAGAATCAACTTTTATTTCTAAATTTTTATCTACTTGTAAATTTGGTTCTGCTTTTTGATTCATAGCAAAGAACAAACTGTCTTGCTCACTATAATCAAAATTTCTTATGTTTGTTTTTGTTGTAGTGTAATTATAATATTTGCCTAATAGCCCAACCATAAAAACTCCAACAATAAAAAGTACTACATTTATTTCAGTATTAGTAAAACCAATTTTTTCTGAAATTTTATTAAGTACTTTTTTCAATTGTAATCTTAAATTAATAAAAAAACAACTTAACTATTTTATATCAAAAAATTTTAGAAATATTGAACAGTCAGTAATAGAACTATATTTATTATCACAGACTTAAGTATGCTGTCATTTCGGTTTGTGTTCTTGCAAGACTGGAATCTCTTGCTATTGTTGGAGATACCGGTATCCCGCATAAGAAACTGCGGAAACCGGAATGACATATTTTTTCCAATTAGTTACAGTCAGGTTTATATAACACAGTAATAATTTTGTTAAAGATGCAATCTTTTTATCTTAGTAAATAATCATATAGTTTTAATCATCCACAATTGAATGAAGCTTAGCTGAAAATACTAGAAAAGACTGTATCTTTTTTAGAAAAACTGCACTTATTTATTCTCAGATTTTATGTTAGGCATTTTATCCAAAGTTCTAAGTAAGTCTTTTTCTTTTGATGTTATTTTTTTTGGAACGTGAATATTTATTCTAACCAACTGATCTCCTGAACTATGGCTATTAAGATGTTGAATTCCTTTGCCTCTCATCTTTAGAAATTTCCCCGGCTGTGTGCCTGAATCAATTTTGAGATTTGCTCTTCCGTTAATTGTTGGTACTTCTACTTTTGTTCCAAGAACAATTTCAGGGAAACTAAGGAATAAATCATAAACGAGGTCATCACCCTCTCTAATAAAATATTCGTGATCCAACTCTTGAAAAATTACAATCACATCTCCAGCGTGTCCACCATTTTTGCCAGCACCACCTTGTCCTTGCATAGTCATATAGCTATTATCACTTACTCCGGCTGGTACATTTATTTTAATTGTTGATTCTCCATTGGTTCTTCCTTCCCCTCTACAATCTTTACAAGGGTTAGAAATTATTTTACCTGTTCCTCTACAATTATGACAAGCAGAAATATTTACAAATTGACCAAACACAGAACGCGAAACTTGTTTAACTTCTCCGGCTCCATTACATACAGTACAAGTTTTAAAATCAGCACTACTTTTAGCACCGGTTCCATCACAAGTTTTACAAGTTTGTGGTTTTTGTATTTTAACAGTTTTTGTTGTACCGGAAGCAATTTCTTCTAAGGTTAATTTTAACGTTAATTTTAAATCTGAGCCAGGTGTTCCAGTTTGCTGTCTTCCTCTACCAGACGAAGCTCCGCCACCAAAAATATCATCAAAGATAGAACCACCTCCACCACTTCCAAAAATATCGGAGAAGTTACTAAAAATATCATTTGCATTTTGGTAGCTGTGGTAGTCTTGTCCACCTCTCATTCCTTGATGTCCGAATCTATCGTACTTAGCTCGTTTGTTTCCGTCACTTAGAACTTCATAAGCTTCGGCAGCTTCTTTAAATTTTTCTTCGGCAGCTTTATCGTCAGGGTTTTTATCCGGATGATATTTCATTGCCATTTTTCTATATGATTTTTTTAATTCAACATCATTGGCATTTTTCTGAACGCCAAGTATATCGTAATAATCTCGTTTACTCATTTATGTTTTCCTATTCTTCATTATCATTTTGATTTGCTTCAATCGGTTCTTCAACTTCTTGACTTACAATTACTTTTGAATGTTTTATAACTTTATCTTTATATAGATATCCAGCTTCCACTTCTTGAATTACTGTGTTTGGTTCAACATCTTTAGAAGGCTGCTGTAAAAGGGCTTCGTGATAATCAACATCAAAAGTTTTCCCTTGTGCTTCTATTTTTTTTATACCTTGTTCATCAAGTGCTTTTGCAAATTTATCCGTAACTAATTTCAGCCCATCTTTTATTGAATCAAGATTACTTTCATCAAGATGTTCAATTGATCTTTGAAGATCATCATAAACCGGAAGAATTTTTATTATAAAAGATTCTGCTGCATACTTCCATAAGTCTTGTTGTTCACTATTTGTTCTTCTTTTATAGTTTTCAAATTCAGCAGCTTTGCGTAAAACTGTGTCCTTTAATTCTTTAATTGTTTCTTCTAATTTCTCAACCGAAACTTCTTCTTCAACTTTGTCTTCTGTTGCTTCATCTTCTAAAATTTCTTCTTCAAGATTTGTTTCGTCTTTAATCTCAATTTCTTTTTCTTCGGATTTTTCTTTGTGTTTGTTTTTATCTTTTTTCATTATTTATCCTTCTCTTTTATTTTTAAAAACTTTTGATAGCAATTCTGCCATATAAGTAACAGAAGCAATTGTGTGAGAATATTCCATCCTCTTAGGACCAATAATTCCAATATTTCCTATAACAGGTCCAATGTTATACTCTTTAACAACAACGCTATAATCATTTAATTTTTCTTCATTACTTTCGCTTCCAATTGTAACGGAAACATCTCCGCTATGGTTCGAAGTTTTTTCATCCATAATGTGAATGATAATATCTTTGTCTTCTGCTAACTCAATAATACTTTTAAAATTTTCGGCTGTACTAAATTCAGGTTGATCTAGAATGTTTTTTGTTCCTGTTATTATAGTGTCTTCGTTGGTTTTTGCATCTTTAAATATATGTTCAACTGAATCTAAAAAAACTCGTATCACTGGTTTCTTAATTGAACCTGAATAACTTCTAACTCGTTCAGTAATTGTATTTCTAATTTCTGTAAAGGTTAATCCTGATAATCTTTGGTTTAAAAAACTTTCTATTTTTTTTAATGATCCTTTTTCATAACCAGTAGTAATTTCTAGAGTGATTGTTCTTATCATTCCGGTTCTAATACTTATAACAACCAATAATTTTGAACTTGAAAGTGAGACAAGTTGAATTTTTTCTAAAACTGCATTATCAAACTTAGGGTAACTTACACAGGCAAGTTGATGAGTAAGATTGCTCAAAATAGATGAAGTGATTTTTAGAATTTCATCTGTTTCAGAAATTGTATTTTCAAATTTCGAATCAATTAAATCATAATCATCTTTATTTAACTTTGGAGTATGCATTAATGAATCAACATAAAACCTATAGCCTAAATCAGTAGGAATTCTTCCTGCAGAAGTATGTGGGTGACCGAGATATCCAAACTCTTCAAGATCAGCCATAATATTTCTTACAGTTGCTGGTGAAACATCTAAATCATAATTTTTAGAAAGATTGCGAGAACCAACTGGAGTAGCCGTAATAATGTATTGATGTATTACATATCCAAGTATTGATTTCTGTCTTTCTTTTAATTGTTCACTAATCATTTAAGGTTAATAAAATTTATATGGTTATATAAAGAAAATTCTAAAATAAACTTACAAAGTTACTAAAATTCCAAATAATATCACTTAAATACATTAAATTTGGATGTTCAAAATAGTTGATTAAGCTAAGTTCAATTATAGAACAAAGGGAAGTTAGAAATTGTTTCAATTGGTGGGATGCAAAAAACAATAATTGGTTTTCACCAAAAATAATGTCATTTCCGAATGTTGTTATCGGGAATCTATTCAATATTTTTGCAAAACTAAATATATACTGTCATTGCGAGGAATGTTTTTTATGACGTGGCAATCTATTAAGTGAACAAAATAATTCAACAGATTGCCACGCTCAACAAAAAACGTTGAGTTCGCAATGACAAGTAAATACCAATTCTAAATAGTAATATTTAAAAGGATAAAAAATTGAGTAACAATTATAAAAAATCCGGTGTTAACTTAGAAGCTGGAAATGCTACAGTTGATAAAATTAAGTCGGTTGTAAAATCTACATTTAACAAAAATGTATTAACTGGAATAGGACATTTTGGAGCTTTGTATGAATTGGACTTGAAAGGTTATACAAATCCTGTTCTTGTTTCAAGCGTTGATGGAGTTGGTACAAAGTTAAAAGTTGCAATCGATTCCGGTATTCATAATACTGTTGGTCAAGATTTAGTTAACCATTGTGTAAATGATATTGCAGTCTGTGGAGCCAAGCCCCTTTATTTTATGGACTATATGGCATTTGGTAAACTAGACCCTGAAGTTGCGGCAAGTATTGTTGAAGGATTTGCAAAGGCGTGTAGAGAAAATGACATAGCTTTAATTGGCGGAGAAACTGCTGAGATGCCCGGACTTTATCAAGAGAAAGATTACGACCTTTCTGGAACAATTATTGGCATAGTTGAAAAAGAAAATATTATTGATGGAAGCAATGTTAAAGCTGGAGATATTCTTTTAGGTTTTAGATCAAATGGATTACATACAAATGGATATTCTCTTGCAAGAAAAGTTCTTTTTGAAAAATATAAATTAGATGAAAAGTTAGAGAATTTAGAAGGAACGATTGCTGAAGAATTACTTAAAGTTCATAAATCATATTTTGAAATAATTCAAAATTTAAGTTCAAAAAATTTAGTGAAATCATTTTCGCACATAACTGGTGGTGGAATTATAGGAAACACAAAACGTGTTGTTCCTGATAATTACAAAATTAATATTGATTGGCCCTCGTGGGAAATTCCGAATATATTTAAAGTAATTCAAGACGCTGGAAATATTTCCGATGTTGAAATGAGGAAAGTTTTTAATATTGGTATTGGCTTAATTGCAATTGTAGATAAGAAGAATTTAGCAGAAGTTAAGGAATCTATTTCTTCTCTTGGTGAAGATGTAATTGAGATTGGGGAGATAGTTTAGCTTTTGTCAATTTCCGTCATACTTCGACTCCGCTCAGTATGACTATGGTGATCAATAATTGAATGTCATCCTGAGCGGAGTCGTCAATGCAGTCAACTTAAGGGAATAATGATAAAAACTATGCTGAAAAAATCTTAATCTTATTCGTACTCTTAATCATACTCACTTTTGTTTTTCATTAACACAAAAAGGCGAGTAAGAGTATGATTAAGAGTACGAAAAACTAAAGAACAATTTTTATAGGCAAGACAAAAAATACTTAAGTAGACAACATTGGCGGAATCGTGGAAGAAAAAAGATAGATGACTTTATCGGTAGTACTATATTTAAATATTTTAACGGAGTAGAATAAATAATGTTCATAGACACACACGCCCATCTGTTTTATCCAAACTTTAAAGGTGAAGTAGAACAAGTTATTGAAAGAGCAAATAATGCTGGAGTAAAAACAATAATTGTTCCGGCAACTGATCTTCCAACTTCTAAACAAGCAATAGATTTAGCTGAGCAGTACGAGAATGTCTATGCTACTGTTGGCGTTCATCCGCACGACACAAAAGAAATTCAAGAAAATTATATTGAATTGTTAGAGGAATTTGCTAAGCATGAAAAAGTTGTTGCCATTGGTGAAATTGGATTGGATTACTATTATGATTTCTCTCCAAAAGAAAATCAGATAGAAGCTTTTAGAAAACAAATTGATTTGGCAATAAAACTTAACCTACCAATAGTTGTTCATAACAGAGACTCCAACGAAGATGTGATGAATATTATTAGAGAATACAAAGACACAAATCTAAAAGGACAGTTCCATTGTTTTGCCGGCAGCGTTGATGATGCGAAAGAGCTTGTAGCAATGGGACATTTTATTTCTTTTACTGGCAACATAACATTTAAGAAAGCAGACAACTTAAGAGAAGTTTTAAAGAATATAGAAGTAGAAAATTTGTTACTTGAAACAGACTCACCCTTTATGACGCCCGTACCGCATAGGGGAAAGAGAAACGAGCCAACTAACATTCTGTTAGTTGCAGAAAAAATTGCAGAAATTCATAACACGACAATTGATGATATTGCAAGAACAACAAACTATAATGTCTTTAAATTATTTGGAATTGGACAAAAACCAGAAATTAGTTTTGTATATGAAATAGGCAATTCTCTTTATGTTAATGTTACAAACAGATGCAATGCAGATTGTGTTTTTTGTGACCGAAAAGGTGCAGCTGTAATAAGTGGTTACAATCTAAAAATGAAAAAATCTGAAGAGCCGGAAGCAGATGAATATATAAAGTTGATTGGTGATCCTAGCAAATATAAAGAAATAGTTTTTTGCGGATATGGAGAACCAACTATAAGATGGGATGTTGTTAAAGAAATTGCAAAATACGTAAAAGCCAATGGTGGTAGTACTAGAATGAATACTGACGGTCATGGAAATTACATAAATAAAAAAGATATAACTCCAGAACTAAAAGACTTAATTGACACAGTTTCTATAAGTCTAAATTCTACTGATGCAAATCAGTACGCAGAACTTATGAAAGTTGCTCCAGAAATGCACGCAGAAATGTTAGACTTTGCAAAGAAAGCAAAACAATATTCTAAAGTTATTTTATCAATAGTTGGCATTAAAGAAGTTGATAGAGAAAAAGCAAAAGACTTAGTTGTAAACGAACTTGGTGTTGAATTTAGAGAAAGAGGATTTTTCTAAATGCAAAAGTTTTTATCAAAAATGATTTTTGTAATTATTGTTGGACTATTTCTTTCCATCAATTTAACTGCTCAAAGCAATAATAAAAAAGTTGCAAAAGCCCTTAACAAAATTTTAGACGATGACTATTTTGAATCAACAACTATTGCTGTTGATATTTTTGATTTAACAAGTAACAAATCATTATACAAAAAAAATTCAAAGAAGTTACTTCACCCAGCTTCTAACATGAAGCTCATTACTACTATTGCAGCACTTGAATATTTAGGCCCTAAATATGAATTCAAAACTTCTCTTTATCATACGGGAATTATTATGGATTCAATTTGTTATGGAGACGTATTTGTGCAAGGTGGATTTGATCCGGATTTTACAACAATAGATTTGGATACTTTAGTTCAAGAAATTAGGAAGTTTGGGGTAAATGAAATAAGAGGAAACCTTTATGGTGACGTATCTAAAATGGATTCGCTACATTGGGGCAAAGGTTGGATGTGGGATGATGATCCTTCAACTGACTTCCCTTATATGACTTCACTAATTATTAATGATGCCGCAATAAAAATTGTTTATCAACCTGGCTTAATAGGAAAGAAAATTAATTATGAATTAATTCCGCAAACAAATTTTTTTAATATTACTAACACATCTTATACCTCAAAAGAAGATACATCTAATTTTGATATTTCTAGAAATTGGTTAAACCACGGAAATGAAATTTCAATTACAGGCGATATTTCTTTTAAGGAAGAGCAAGATACAGTTGAACTTAATATTATAAATCCCGAATACTACTTTATGTATTTGTTCAAAGAAAAATTAAAAGAAAAATCTATTAACTTTTTGGGAATAATTGATACACTTACATTGCCTGAATTTCCTAAACATATCTATACACATTCGCGACAATTTAAGAATATAATTAATAATATAAATAAGGAAAGTGATAACCTTAGTGCTGAAATGACCTTACTAGCATTGGCTTCCGAACACTTTGATGAAAAATCTACTGCAAAAAATGGCGTAAAAATTATTGATAGTTTAATTGTAAAAGTAGGACTTGAAGCGAATGATTATAAAATTGTTGATGGTTCAGGAGCATCGCATTATAATTTAGTTAGTACGGAGTTGATGGTGAAATTGTTAGAGTATATGTATCAATCATCAAAACAAAATTATAAAATATTATTTAACTCGTTACCAATTGCTGGAGTTGATGGAACTTTAGAAAAGAGAATGAGACGAAGTAAAGCTCATAGAAATGTTCGTGCAAAAACTGGGACACTTAGTGGAGTAAGCACTTTGTCCGGTTATTTACTAAGTAAAAATAAACACAGAATCGCATTTTCAATTTTTGTTCAAAACTTTGTGGGTAGTTCTAGAGTTGCAAGAAGATATCAAGATAAAATTTGCAAGTTTTTAGCTGGAGCTAAATTGTAGTTTTTTACATTAGTTTTTTCAGGGAAATAAATTTTGCGAGTAGTGGGATGTTGATAGAAATTACCTCCAAAGAGAAAAATCCCCTGGAGGTAATTATATTATAAATTATTTGTCTTAGAACGATCCATCAAAAGGTTGGTCGTTATAAATCCATCTTACTTGAACTCTTTCTGGATTAGAAAATCTTCTAGTTATTTGAAACTTAGAATAGTGTCCTTCGCTATCATACATAAAAACATAATTGTTATCAGAGGCTAAGAAACTATCTGTCCATGTTGGATCTTCGGTTGGAGCATTAGCACCATCATTTATATTTCTAGATTTACTAACTTTGAATCTAGTCAAACGAATCATTCCATTAATTCCACTTGCGGCTCTTACAATAAATCCACCAAAGCCATCGGGTGCAAATATAACATCAACTAATTTACTTTGTCCAGAACCTGCTTTTATTGTTAGCAGTCTTCCAGTAGAAAGTTGAACACCACTAGGTTGATTATCTGCTGCTTTAGTTGTATCCCATAAAATACCACTATACTTTGAAACAAATGTTGGTTGCAAATTAACTTTAACAATTGTGTCTTGAGCATCAACTATTTTAATAGAGAAAGTAGAATCTCTATATTCATCATATTTTAATGTAATAGAGTAACTCCCATCCCTCAAAGAAAAACTATTTGGTGTTGAAGATTTTGTGTTACTTCCATCCATCCAAATTTGTGCTTGTTCAGGTTCAGTTTTAATTTGAAATACTCCGAATTTTGACATATCTAAAGCTGGTACTTTAAATTCATTTCCAACAGTAACTTCAGCAGTAAAATTTGCATCTGCAAAACCATCTTTCTTTACTGATCCGTGGTGAATTCCAGCTGTAACTTCTATAACTCCAGGAGTAAGTTTTCCGGTACTTTTCCCATCAATATAAATAGCTGCTTTTTCCGGATTAGAGTCAATAAAAATTGAACCTTTATCTTTTAAAGGATCTACAACATCTTTATCGCACGAAACTATTAGTAGAGTTACTAAAAGAAGAGTTATGATATAAACTTTCTTTTTCATTTTATTTTGCTCCTATCACTTTTAATTTTACATGAATATATAAAAATTAGTTCAGCATTTCTTTCTGTTATTTATTTTAAGCTTAAATAAAGTGATTTAAAAATAAAAAAGTGTGCTACAAAGCACACTTTTTAACTAAATGATAGTTTTAATCTCAAATTAGAACGATGTATCACCAGTGGCATCGTTATATAGCCATTGAATTTCAACTCTTGAAGGATCTCCAGGAGTTCCACCAAGTTGTTTTACTATTTGAAATTTAGAATAATTTCCATCTTCATCATATAAGAAAACATTTTTAGTAACTGTATCTGCAATACTTGTTGCCCAAGTTCCATCTTTAATAGGAGAGTTAATTCCATCTCTTAAATTTTTACTATCATCAACTTTAAACCAAGTTTTTCTTGTCATACTACTATGATCACTTGCACTTCTAACAATAAAACCATCTGATGAATAATAAGCATCAACTTTATCTTTATCAGCACTAGAAATTCCATAAGCAAGACCAGTAGATAAATCAATTCCACTTGGTTGTGATGCACTTGTACCAGTAGTTTCCCAAATAGTAGAAGATAAACTAGTTAGGAAATTTGCCCATAAATTAATAGAAACTGTTTTGTTTTCGCCACCAGCTAATTGTACAGAAACTGTACTATCCGCATAAGCGGTAGATTTAAGTGTATATTCAATAGTTGTATCTGCATAGAAGAAACTACTTGGTGTAACTTTGCCACTATTAACTGCTCCAAACCAAATTTCAGCCCCAGTAGGATCTGATTGAATATTAAGAGTATTAAGGCTTTGTAATTCGTTTTGGTTTACAATAGAAGTTTCACCACCAGTTACTGTTATTTTAAAAGTTAATTCAGTATAACCAGTTAACTTTAATGTAACTTCTCTTAATCCTTCAGTTGCATCAATTGTTGCAGGAGTAACTTCATTTGTGTTTGTTCCATCCAACCAAATTTCTGCTCCTTGTGGATTTGAATCAACTTCAATTTTACCTTTACTCTCAACTGGATTTGTAACGTCTTCATTACAAGAAACAAATGCTATTCCTATTATAAAAAGAAGCACTAATAAATAATTTTTATTTTTCATATTAACTCTCTCCAATATTATTTAATGATATTTTATTTTTTTGTTAGATTAAATTTGAATTTTTTACCGTCCAATTTCATTGTGAATATTCCTGAATATGTTTTGCCATCATCAGAAATTTTTCCGTTGTACTTCCCTTGAAAACGACTGTGAAGTTGATCAACCATTGAAACTTCTTTGGTGTCAGAATTATATTTCCCTTTCACTTCTTGATTAATCGCTTTTCTATATGCGATAGAAATTTTACCACTAAACCCTTTTGCATCTTGGTTAGTCACAACTAGAACTGTTTTTCTACTATCAAATTTACCTGACCAAGTACCAACCAATCCGTTATTTGCAAATACTCCAGTAACTTTATTAACAGCATCGCCAGCAACTTCACCAGCTTTATCAGTTACATTTTTTGCAGCATCACCAACTTTATTAGCTGCGTCTCCTGCAATTTCTCCTGCTTTATCAGCAGCATCACCAGCAACTTCGCCTGCTTTATCTGCAACATCACCAACTGCTTTAGTGGTATCATCCAAAGCTTCTTTCGCTTTATCGCAACTTGATAAAACAAATATTGAAACTAAAACAATCATCAACATTGATACTAATTGTTTTTTGTTTATTGATTTTATTGTGAACATATTTTTGCTCTCCTTTTTTATTTAAGTTTAAACTTTTTTATTTGAGGCATAATATAAATATTTTTTTTAGAAGTAGAAAGAAATTAGTTTAACTTATTTTGCTAAGCTAAAGTAATAAAATAAGTTATATTTTAAATTGATAAAATTTTGAGAGGCTGTTATCTTTGTATATTGACTAGTTAATTATAGAAAAAGAAATATAACTTCTTTCTTAAAGTTTTTCAAGTCATATCTCAATATCCTATTGCTGCACCACCATTTCGTCTTGGATCGGAAGCTCCATAAATGAAACCATCCTTTATAATGATAGCTTGAGCAGAACCGAGTATTCTAAAAGTCGTATTTCTATTTGCTAATTTATATCCCATTTTTAATAATTTGTTTTCTGTGTCTTTATTAATAGAGTACTTCTCGTAATATATTTTATCGGGAAACCACTGATGATGAATTCGAGGAAATCTGACTGCTTCTTCTATGTTCATATCAAAATCTATTACATTTAAAATTACTTGAAGTACAACAGTAATAATTGTAGAACCTCCAGGAGAGCCAACAAGAATATAGGGTTTGTCGTTTTTTAAAACTATTGTGGGTGTCATAGAACTTAACATTCTTTTTTCTGGTTCAATAGAATTAGCTTTACTTCCCAATAATCCAAACTGATTTGGTTCACCTGGTTTTGCACTAAAATCATCCATCTCATTATTGAGTAAAAACCCTGCTCCTTCAACAACTATTTTTGAACCAAAACCGGAATTTATTGTAGTTGTAACACTTACTGCATTTCCTTCTTTATCATAAACAGAATAATGAGTTGTCTCTGTACTTTCTTTAGTTGCACTTGTAATTCCATTAAGTATTTCTTCTGATGGTTTTGCATAATCTGTTAACTTGTTATAAATAGTTTTCGCATAATCTTTAGAAATCAATTTTTCTTTTGGAACAGGATAAAAATCTTCATCACCTAAATGATATGTTCTATCTGCATAAACATATTTCATTGTTTCAACTAATCTATTTATATAAGAACTACTATTCCAATCATTCTTTTCAAAATTAAAATTTTCTAAAATATTTAACAATTCAACCAAAGCAATTCCACCAGAGCTTGGTGGAGGCATTGATATTACTTTGTGTCCTCTGTAAGTACCAACTATAGGTTCTCTTTCAATCGGGTTATATTTTTCTAAATCAGTCAGAGTTATATTTCCACCCAATACTTTTATTTGTTTAACAAAAAGTTCTGCAACTTCTCCTTTGTAAAAACCATCTCGTCCATTTATTTTTATTTGTTCCAAAGTCCAAGCTAAATCAGTTTGCTTAAATAAATCTCCTTCTTCATATTCTTTCCCATTATTTGAAAACACTTTAAATGATGATGGATACTTTTCAAACCGAGGAAGTGTATTCTTAAACGAGTTAGCATCAAAGTCATTTAGAAGCCAACCATTTTTTGCTAAATCTATTGCTGGCTGAATTACTTTTGCAAGTGGGAGTGAACCATATTCTTTTAGAGCAAATAATAATCCAGCAACACTTCCGGGAACTCCTACTGAAGTTGCTCCTTCTTGACTTAACTCTGGAAGATACTTTCCATCGCTATCTAAGTACATATTTTTAGTTGCAGAAAGAGGAGCTTTTTCTCTATAATCTATTGTTGTGTTTGTTCCATCTTTAAGATGTAAAACCATAAATCCGCCACCACCCAAATTACCAGCGTACGGATATGTAACAGCAAGAGCAAACCCAACGGCAACAGCTGCATCAATTGCATTCCCTCCGTCTTTCAGAATTTTAGCTCCAACTTCCGATGCTAGCTTACTAGCAGTAACAACCATTCCATTTTGGGATTTTATTTGCTCGGCAGATTTAGGAACTAAATAATTAGAAATCACAAAATTAATCATGATTGTAAAAACTAGAATTTGTTTTATTGTTTTTTTCATAGTAAAAGATTTTTATTTATCATTTAAAATTTGTTGAATATATTAACATAAGAATTTTTTTTATTAAACAGAATTTTAATATGGAGTTTTTATGGCTTTCAATTTGAGAAACAGAAACTTTTTAAAACTACTTGACTTTACTCAAGAAGAAATAAACTTTTTGTTAGACCTTTCTAAAAATCTTAAAGATGCAAAATATGGTGGTTACGAAAAACCAACAATGGCAGGAAAAAATATTGCATTAATTTTTGAAAAAAGTTCAACAAGAACAAGATGTGCTTTTGAGACTGCTGCTTATGACCAAGGAGCAAATGTAACTTACTTAGGACCAAGCGGTTCTCAGATTGGACAGAAAGAATCGATGAAAGATACAGCAAGAGTTCTTGGTAGAATGTATGACGGAATTGAATACAGAGGTTTTGGTCAAGCTATTGTTGAAGAACTTGGAGAGTTTGCAGGAGTTCCGGTTTGGAATGGATTGACAAATGAATATCACCCAACACAAATTCTTGCAGATTTTATGACAATGTTAGAACATAGTGATAAACCACTTTCTCAAATATCCTTTTGCTACTTAGGTGATGCACAAAATAATATGGGAAATTCTTTATTGGTTGGTGGAGCAATTATGGGAATGGATGTTAGACTTTGTGCTCCAAAGAAAAACTTGCCAAACAAAGAACTTGTTGAGCAATGCAAACAAATTGCAAAACAATCCGGAGCAAAAATTACTTTATCAACAGATGTGAAAAAAGGTGTTAAAGGTGTTGATTTTCTTTACACAGATGTTTGGGTTTCTATGGGAGAACCAGCAGAAGTTTGGGAAGAAAGAATAAAATTATTAAAACCATATCAAATAAATATGAAGATGATTAAAGCAACTGGAAATAAAAAAGTAAAATTTATGCACTGCCTTCCAGCTTTCCACAATAGAGATACAAGAGTAGGTGAAGAGATTTTTCAGAAATACGGCTTGGACGGAATGGAAGTAACCGAAGAAGTTTTTGAATCCGAACACTCAATAGTTTTTGACGAAGCAGAAAATAGAGTTCATACTATTAAGGCTGTTATGGTTGCAACTCTTGGAGCTTAACTAAGTTTCAATTTGGTTTCAAATTTTCATAGGTCTATTATCATGAAATTTTTAATACTTATTATTAGCTTTATTGCCTTAGGATTATTTCTGAACAAAATATTTGTTCTGTTAAGCTATATTTACTTTTTTTTCGGATTCTTTATTTTTTCAACATTATTATATCAAAAGATTGATAAGTTTTATGGCAAGGATATGTAGATTTGCTTTCAATTTGTTATTTGATAATATTTACAACAGCTTTTAATACTCGCCAACTTTTACTATTTGCCCTAAATGATTAATGCGAACTTTTATTATTCCTTCTATTCCATTTAAACCAAGTTGTGATTTATATGCAATTGTATCCAATTCTTTCAAATTTTCTACTGTGGTTTCTAAATGATGTCTAAAAAAATAATTTTTGGTAGATATTTTTTGCACTCTAAATAAATGTGGGCTAATGATATTAGCATTTTTAGGATTCTTCAAATCAATCTCACTTGGTTTAAAATCATCCGAAGGAAAAACAAAATATTCATTCTGTTTCATTGTAAATAAAAACTCCCAATCGGGATGTTCTTGATGATATTTTGAAATAATGGGTTCACCTTCATTTGCTCTTAAAACTGCTTTGTAAAAAGAAACAACTTCTTCTTGCAATTTCCCATCTTCATCTCTGTATATTGCTACGTGATGATTGTTGCCTGTACTTACAAAATCAACAGGTTGTTTTTCACCATATTCATTAAGAATGTAATTGCCATTATGATTTTTTTTATGATGTATGGCAACAACATTTTTTTTACCAGTAATTGTAACTCTTTTTATTGGAATACTTTTTTCTTTATTTAACCAAATTGGTTTTTCATTGAGGTTTATAAATGCTTTTTTAGCATCTCCTCCAAATTCATATAATCGTTTTTGTAAAATTGTTCTTACACCAACATCAATAACTTTATCCAAATTTAATTTTGGTACAACCTCTTCTCTAATAGTAAAAACATTTTCCATACAAACCAGTTTAACTTTTTCAGGTATAGCAATGGTTTGTGCATCATCAATATAAATAGGTGTTTTACTTGGGGCATTCTTACCACTAAATGCTTTTTTAGGATTTCCGTTAAATTCATTCAAACGTGCTAATAAAGCTTCTCTATATTTTTTATTAGCAACTAAATTTATTTTCTCTAAATTAAAATTTGTACCAACCTTTTCTACCTTCGTTCTGTATTGTTTTATTCTTCCATAAACAGTTTCTTTATGGAGTTGCCCACGTGGAGTTAATTCAATTTTTATTTTATAATTATCTTTTCCCTTAATCTTTGTTTTATTTTTGTTACGTGTAACAACTTTGTTTTTTGCTTTGAATGAAATTAAAATATTTTCAAGATGTTTTTTTACTTCACTTCTAAATTCGTGAATAGGCATTGGAGCATTAAACAACAATTTATTATTCTTAGCTCTGTGTAAATATTTTTTTTCAATTCCGTAAACTTTATGATATTTTTTATGACTTTCGTTACCTCGTGCATTCATATTATTTAGATACTGCACGTGACTGTATGTAGTAAAGGCAACTGTTAAAGCATCCATTGCGTGGTGGCGATGATCGTTTCGTTTTGTCCAATCTTTTATTCGTTTTTCCGGTTGACCGTTTTTACCTTCAATGGTTTCAACCAATCCTAATTTTTCATATTTGGGCAAATTTAATTCCTTCATAACATTTACCAATTGCCAATCATTTCTTAAACGATTTGTTACTGAACCGGTTGTAGTATTTACGGTTTTAAAAACTTCACTCAACATTTGCACAGCTTTTTTTGCAATGTATTGACTGTTGCGTAAGTCTCGTTCAATAAAATCATCGGGAATGTCTTTTGATTTCATTTTGAGTTTATTCAGCTTAGTTTTGCTAATACTTTTATTATTTTGCATTCGTTCAATACGCCCTAAGTATTGATTGAATTCTTCTTCGCTTAATTTTACTTTTAAAAAATCAAAAGCTGTTTCATTCCCTTTCTCAATATTTATATCTCTAACGGTCAATGTTTTATTTGAAAAAGAATCGTCAAATAGTTTTGCTTGCGGAATGATATGCTCAATATCAAATTCTTTAGAAAATAATTCTTCTTCACGGATACGAGTATTTGTGTAAAGAGTTTTATATCCATTATTTGCTAACTCTTGCCAAAGTTTATAACGTATTATATCATTACGTGTTACTTTTGATATTCTAAATTTTGATTGTAAAATTTCTCTAATTTTTTCGTGGCTTGCAGTTACTTCTCTAATTGCCTTAGTTTTTTCTTCTCTTTCTTTTGCACTCTTTTTCAAATCACGTGCTAATTCAATTCTAATTTCATCAAATTTAAAAAGCTCAATAACTTTTCCTTTGTCATCTTTTTTGCTTTGTTCATCAACAAGAGCATTTACAACATTTACCATTTGGTTAAGAATCTTTTCTACAATTGGATTACGTAAAGAATTTTTTGGAAGTAATTCTAATTTGTCTATAAGTTCTCTATTTTCTCTTTCTTCTTTTGTTAAAGATGATGAATGGTTATAACCTGCATACGTACAAGCCACATCGTAAGTATTACCTTCTTTTAAGAATGGTAAAATTTTCCGTATTGCTCTTGATGATAAACCACTATAATCTGGTTGTAACGGAAGGTTAGCAATAAGTTTTGCATACTCTTTTTTAAACCCGAATTTCTTCTCTAATTTTTTTATTAAATTTTCATCTCCGGTTTTCGATTTATCTTCTACAAAAGAATAAAGTAAATGCCATAGTTGAATAATAGGTTGCTTGTCAAAATAATTTCCATCTATTTCAGAATCAAATTTTAATATCTCAGTTGAGATTCCCAATTCAATAAATTTTTCTATAATCACATTATTTATTTCTTCAACATTCATTTTGGGAAAATTATATTCGTCTCCTTCAAACTCTAATATTTTTTGAAATGCTTTATACAATTCAGCATTAGTTCTATTTCCCTCTATCTCTTTAAAATTTATTTGAAAGTCTTTTGGGTTTTCAACTATTAGTATTAAAAAATCTTTATCAGTAAGTTTATTAACAATATTCAGTTTAGAGAATGCTATCTCTTTTGTTTCTTGCTCAAGCGGAGCTATTTCTCCGGTAGTTTTATCTGTTAATATTATGTTGTTTAAATTGTGCCATATTTTAAACTCTTGAAACAAAGGAGAAGACCTTGGAACCACTCTATGCCCAACTCGTCTTTTCTTTTTCTTTCTGGTTTCTTTATCTGTATATTCTTGTTCCCAACTTTCAAATTCGCAATGGCTAAGTAAACCTTTTTGAGATTTTAATGGTCGCTGATAAAATATTATTACATCTCTAATTTCTGTTTTTAATTCATCAGTTAATTCCGGATAAAACTCTTTTTGCTTTTCCCAAATAGTTTCAAATTCATCGAGATAATCTTGTCTATAAAAAACTTGATTTTTTAATTTTGTATGTGGATTTTTTTCTAATTGTTTGTAAAGATATTCGCCAACAGTTACTTTCTTAAAATATAATTCTTTACTTCTATCACTAATCGCTCCAAGGTATCCGCTCGAATTATTAATTTGTGAATTAATTTCTTGCAATACAATTGCAAAACATTCCAAATCGAGTTGTTCTTTTATTCCAAGGTTTCGCCACTTATATTTTTCTAATCTTTTTTCTTGAGCATTTCCTTTTTGACTAATACCTTTTATATCAAATGGCTTTTCGCAAATCTTCCAAGTGGCACCTTTATTTTTTTCTTTAATATCTTCTTTTAAGTTTTCAGTAAGTTTTCAGTAAGTTTTTTAGAATAAAACTGTTTTTGAAATTCCCAAATTTTGTTAAGCTCACTTTGTAAATCCGAACGATAAAAATTCGGAATATTTTTCTTCCCACTTTTTAATATTTCATAAACATATTGTCCAGGGGTTAAATTGTTATCAGACATATACTTCGCAATTTCCATCCCATCAATTGCAACTCCGTCTTCATCTGAATTAGCTTTGCGATTACTTTTATATCCGCGTTTTTTATTTATCATTAAAAAAACTTTTGCTAAGTCTTCTTTGTTTATCTGTCCCTTCGCAGCTTCTGCTCTTGCTTTGAAAGTTGAAAATGTTGTGTCTTTACCTTCTTCACTAAGTAATGTTTTGTCAGTAATAAAATTATTTTTTTTCAAAACCTCCAAAAGAGCATCTCGTCTTAATTGGTAACGGTTAAGATTTCGTCTAGCTCCTCTTTTCAAAGTTCTATCAGCATTAATCGAAATCGATTTGCCTTTTTGAAAATCAGTTTCTTCATCTGTTGTAATTGGAATTACTCTTACACCAAGTTTTATAATTGATGATTTTTCGTCTTCATTTTCCGCTTCATTTACAAAAGCCCAACCAATTGATGTTGTCCCAATATCAAGCCCAAGTATTTTTTTCATAAACACTCCGTTTTAAATTTTGATATTTCAAATTAGTTTAATATTTTAATTATAACAAATTGAAGCAAATCACAATAAGGATTATTCCGTTGTGAAAACATTTAATGGGGCAAGTAATTGTCCCATTTTTAATTTTAAAGTATTTAACCGATTGAAACAATTACAAAAGTATTTAGATATGTACATTATCGTAATACTAGTATTTTCTCTTACAATTAGACCACAACAATTATTTTAAATTTTATTTTTGTAAATTGCATTCCAATGCAACTATCTGTTTCTAGGTAGAACATTTCTAATATAAACTCACACTCACAATTTTTTTACGGAGAATATATGTCTGAAAATAAACTTCAGGAATACTGGCGAAAAAATGTAAAAATTGTTTTGTCACTTTTGCTCGTTTGGTTTTTAGTTTCGTACGTGTTCGGAATTTTTTTGGTTGATGAATTAAATACAATTCGAATAGGAGGAGCAAAGCTCGGGTTTTGGTTTTCTCAACAAGGTTCAATATATGTTTTTGTAATACTCATTTTGGTCTATATAAAAAAAATGAATAAGCTAGATAAAGAATATGATGTTGATGAATAATTATATCACAATAAATTTTGGAGAAGTTATATGACAGTTCAAGTATGGACATTTATAATTGTTGGAATTACATTTATTACATATATAGGAATTGCCTTCTGGGCAAAAGCAGATTCTACAAAAGATTTTTATATCGCCGGAGGAGGAGTTTCGCCATTAGTAAATGGAATGGCAACTGCTGCCGATTGGATGTCTGCCGCATCTTTTATTTCTATGGCTGGAGTTATTTCTTTTATGGGTTATGATGGTGGCGTTTATTTAATGGGTTGGACCGGTGGATATGTTCTATTGGCATTACTACTAGCTCCTTATTTAAGAAAATTTGGTAAATTTACCGTTCCCGATTTTATTGGCGATAGGTATTATTCAAATGTTGCAAGAACAGTTGCAGTTATTGCTGCAATAATTGTTTCATTCACTTATGTAGCCGGACAGATGCGTGGAGTTGGAGTTGTGTTTGCTCGTTTTCTAGAAGTGCCAATTGAGTTAGGCGTAGTAATTGGAATGAGTATTGTTTTGTTCTATGCAGTGCTTGGTGGGATGAAAGGAATAACCTATACGCAAGTTGCACAATATTGTATTTTGATTTTTGCTTTTATGGTTCCAGCAATTTTTATATCAATTGCTATGACTGGAAATGTAATTCCCCAACTTGGCTTTATTGGAACGGATGTTGACTCAGGAGTTTACTTATTAGATAAACTTGATATGTTACATAGAGAACTTGGCTTTCACGAATATACAACTGGGTCAAAATCTATGATAGATGTTTTTGCAATAACGCTGGCACTTATGGCTGGTACTGCTGGCTTGCCTCATGTAATTGTAAGATTTTTTACAGTCCCAAAAGTTTCTGATGCTCGTAAATCTGCTGGATGGGCATTGTTATTTATAGCAATCCTTTATACAACTGCTCCAGCAATTGCAGTTTTTGCAAGAACTAATTTAATTAATACTGTAAACAATAAAGAGTATTCTGAAATGCCAGCTTGGTTTAAAAGTTGGGAGGGTACTGGACTAATAAAATTTGAAGATAAAAATGCAGATAATAAAATTCAGTATGTGGCAGATAAAAATGTAAATGAATTAATTATTGATAAAGATATTATGGTACTTGCAAATCCAGAAATTGCAAACTTACCAAATTGGGTTATTGCTTTGGTTGCTGCTGGTGGACTTGCGGCTGCTCTATCTACTGCTGCTGGTTTACTCTTAGTGATTTCAGCTTCCATCTCGCATGACTTAATTAAGAAACAACTGAAACCAGATATAACAGAAAAACAAGAATTGCTTTGGGCTAGAGCCAGTGCAACACTTGCTATTTTTATTGCTGGTTACTTTGGAATAAATCCGCCTGGGTTTGTTGCTGCAACTGTAGCTCTAGCGTTTGGTCTAGCGGCAGCCACATTTTTTCCTGCAATAGTTCTTGGAATATTTGATAAACGCATGAACAAAGAAGGAGCAGTAACGGGTATGATAGTAGGGCTGTTGCTAATGTTTGGTTACATGGCAGTTTATAAATTAGGTTGGTTTGTTGGTAGTGTTCCACCAAAAGAAGATTGGTGGTTTGGTATTTCGCCAGAAGGTTTTGGTACAATAGCAATGTTTGTTAACTTCATCGTTTCATTTTCTATTTCAAGATTTTTTCCAGCTCCACCAGAAGATGTACAAAGGTTAGTAGAAAATATTAGAATACCAAGTGGTGCAGGTGAAGCACATGAGTTGCAGATGTAAATGATTATTTATTCTAATTTCCATTGTATTGTTGTATCTATGAATGACATTTTGAATAGTTTTATTTTCACAGTTTTATACAATAGTTAGATTATTTTAATATGAAAATAAAATTTGTTATATCATTTTTATTTTACTCAATCATTTTTTCACAGAATGATACTTCATTGGTTTTGCTGAAAAATATTGATTCAACAATTGTAACCGATGTAAGATATGCAACTACAAATAATTTTATGGGGAAGGTTCTTTATACTTCGGATAAAGTTATGATTAGAAAAATTGTTGCTGATAGTTTAGCAAATGCAAACAATTATTTTAAGAAAAACTTTAATCTAAGAATAAAAATATTTGATGGGTACAGACCTTTATCAGTTCAAAAACTAATGTGGGAAGTTATGCCAGATGATAGATATGTTGCAAACCCAGTAAAAGGTTCAAGGCACAATAGAGGAGCGGCTATTGATATAACACTTGTAGATTCACTTGGTAACCAATTAGAGATGGGAACTGAGTACGATAACTTCACAAAGAAGGCACACCCCAATTATAAATTTTTACCAAAAAAAGTAAGAGCAAATAGAAAACTTCTTTCTAATGTCATAAAGAAGTTTGGCTTCCATCCAATCACATCCGAGTGGTGGCATTTTGATTTCCAGGGTTGGAGAAGGTTTTCAATACTAGACATTATTTTTGAATAACAACATCTCTAAATAATTTTACAAACCAATTTGTAGGTTAGTATTTTACTATATAAAGTTAAATCAGATTAAATGTTCTTGTAATATAAATAAATGCTTAGTAATTTTATTATAGTCAAATTTATAAAAATGTAGGTTACTAATATTACTAAGTTTGTGTATCTTTCGGTTTAGATATTTTCTCTAACTTAGCTAGTTTTTAATTCAGTTAAATTATAAAATTCAATACATAATAGGAGTAGAAAAATGAAAAATAAAATTAACATGTTAGGAAAAATAAATAGTCTAAAATTATTTCTTTTAACTGTATTTGTATTTGCTTTATACTCATGCGGAAGTGAGACCAACGAGGCAGTAAAATCAGTAGTTAAAAAGGATAATTCAGTTCACAAAGGGCAAGCACACGTGCAATTATCAGAAGGTGAACAACCTAATGCATTACAAGTTGCAATGACTTATGAAGATGAAAAAGGGAACAAACCTTTCTCAACTCTAGTTGCTGCTGTGCAGGCTGCAGGGGTAGAAGATGCAGTTGCAAATGCAGGACCTTTAACAGTATTTGCTCCAGTAAACAGTGCCTTTGCAAAAATACAAGATGCTGTGGATAATTTATTAAAACCTGAGAACAAAGAAACATTAGCTTTTGTGCTTGTAAACCATGTTGCTCCAGCTAACTATTCAATCAAACAATTAAAGAAAGAAGCAAAAAAAGGTCGTAAATTATATATGGCTTCTGGCAAGTATTTAACTGTTGAGAATAAAGATGGAAAAATATTTGTTGATGGAAAAGAAATATTAATGACTGTAAAAGTTAGTAATGGTTGGATTCACGTTATTGGTGATGTTATGGTTCCGGCTGAATAGTTTTTTATTAAATCAAAAAAAGAGAAAAAATGAATATAAAATATTTCGTAGTACTTTTAATCGTAGCTGTTTTGTTTGTTAACTGTGGAGATAGTAAAGATAAAGTAAATTCTGCTAAAAAATCAGTAAAAAAAATAGTTAAAAAAGAAACAGTTAAGAAAATTGAAACAACTGGAAAGATTGATTTTGATGCACCTGCTCTTGATAATAAAGGGGTTGGGAAAATAAAGAATCTAAAATTATCTGCTCTTGATGAAAAATTAGCAGCGTCTGGTAAAGAGACTTACAAAAAAATGTGTACTGCTTGTCATAAATTTAAGAAACGATATATTGGCCCGGCTTTACTTGGTGTTACTAAAAGACGTTCACCCGAATGGATTATGAATATGATTCTTGATCCTGAAAAAATGGTAGCTGAAGATCCATTGGCAAAAGCTTTAATTACTGAATATAATGCCCCAATGGCAAATCAACAACTTAAAGAGGAAGAAGCAAGAGCGATTTTAGAATTTTTTAGATTAAAAGATAAATAAGAAATATATTTTAATAGTAAACAATATAATGTTACTAATAACTTAAAGGAGTAGAAATGAAAAAAAGTAAATTAGTTTTACTAGTCATTTTATTATTTGGCTTTCTAGCACTAAGTAGTTGTGGTGGACCATCAGGTAATAAAAATAAAGGAGCAATTTCAGGTAATGCTGCAGAAAGAACCTATGTTCCACCTGGAGAATGGGATTCTCATTATGCATTTATTTCTGGAGGGTTTAGTGGTCAATTAGCCGTTTATGGTTTGCCTTCAGGAAGATTGTTTAGAGTAATACCAGTTTTTTCTCAAGACCCTGAAAAAGGATATGGTTATAGTGAAGAAACAAAACCAATGTTAACTACATCTCATGGTTTTGTACCTTGGGGAGATTCACATCATCCTGATATTTCACAAACCGAAGGTTCAACAGATGGTCGTTGGATATTCATTAACGAAAACAATACACCTCGTATAGCTAGAATTTCATTAAAAACTTTTGAAACAGAAGAGATTATTGAAATTCCAAACTCAGCGGGAAATCATCCTTCATCATTTGTAACAGAAAATACAGAATATATAGTTGCTGGTACTCGTTTTTCTGTACCATTTCCGCAAAGAGATATGGCTATAAAAGATATGAAAGGTAACTTTAAAGGTGCAATGACTTTTATTAAAGTAAATCCTGATGATGGACATATGAACATTGCATTTCAATTAAGAATGCCTGGGTTTAGTTATGATTTATCTCATCCTGGTCGTGGAAAATCTCATGGATGGATGTTCTTTTCTACCTATAATACTGAGGAAGCAAATTCTTTAATGGAAGTAAATGCTTCACAAAATGATAAAGATTTTATTGCTGCAATAAATTGGAAAAAAGTAGAAGAGTATGTTGCAAAAGGTGCTGGTAAAAAAATGCCTGCAAAATATGCACACAATGTTTGGGATGATGATAAGCATTTAACTACTCATAAAATGCTAAAAGAAGTTTTGGTCTTGGATCCTAAAGATGTTCCTGGTGCAATCTATTTTTTACCAACAGCAAAGTCTCCGCATGGTTGCGATGTTGATCCTACTGGTGAATATATTATTGGTAGTGGTAAATTAGCTGCTACTATGACAGTTCATTCATTTACAAAAATGACTAAAGCTATTGAAGATAAAGCTTTTGATGGTGATGCTTACGGTATTCCAATTATTAAATTTGATGCTGTAAATTATGGTACATTAGAGCAACCAGGTTTAGGACCATTGCATACTGAATTTGATACAAGAGGGAATGGTTATACTACTTTCTTTATTTCTTCAGAAGTTGTAAAATGGAATATTAAAGACTTAAAAGTTGTTGACAGACATTCTGTATATTATTCTGTTGGTCACTTAATGATTCCTGGTGGAAATTCAAGAACTCCGGATGATAAATATTTAGTTGCTATGAACAAAATTACAAAAGATCGTTATTTACCAACTGGTCCAGAAGTTTGTCAATCTGCACAATTGTTTGATATCTCTGGTGAAAAAATGGAATTATTATTAGACTTTCCAACTATTGGTGAACCACATTATGCTGCAGGTATTGCTGCTGATAAGATTACTCCACATACAACAAAGATTTATAAGTTAGAAGATAATAAACATCCTTATGCTGTTAAGACAGAAGCTGAAACCAAGGTTGTGCGTAAAGGAAAAAACGTTCATATTTATATGACTATGATACGTTCTCATTTTTCACCTGACAATATTGAAGGAGTTAAAGTTGGTGATAAAGTTTATTTTCATGTTACAAACTTAGAACAAGATTATGATGTACCTCATGGTATTTCAATAATTGGTGCTAATACTTCTGAGCTACTAATTATGCCTGGTAGAACAACTACATTTATTTGGGAACCTAAAGAGGTTGGTGTATGGCCATTCTATTGTACAGATTTCTGTTCAGCATTACATCAAGAGATGCAAGGTTATGTTCGTGTTTCTCCAAGAGGTTCTAACGTACCTATTTCATTTACATTGGATGGGGACAAACCTGGCGAAGAATTATAAATAAGAAATAAATATGTTAAAGCAGACAGATGAATATATCTGTCTGCTTTTTTATCATCTTGTTAAAAGATGAATATATCTTATTTAGTCTATAAAGTAATGTCATTTAATTATTATTACTTTAAAATAGAAGCTAAAAAATAATCTTAAATTAAATTGTAAAAAGTTATGAAAAAATCTAAATTATTAATGATAATAGGTTCTCTATTATTGGGCGGTTTATTTTTATTTCCTATGTGGAATATTACACTTGAAGCACCTCAATATCCAACTCCTTTAGGTATGAATATTCATCTCGATAAATTTTCAGATATGCACGAGCATGATATTAAGAATATTAATTTGATGAATCATTATGTTGGTATGCAATACATTCCTGAAACTATCCCAGAGTTTGAAATATTTCCAATTGTAATTGGAGTTATGATTGTACTTGGAGTAATATTTGGTTTTATTGGAAACTATAAATTGTTTTTAGCATGGTTTATTTTAATGTGCATTTTGGGAGCAATAGGTTTGTATGATTTTTATTCTTGGGAATACAATTACGGACACAATTTAGACCCGAAGGCAATTATGAATTTTAAAAACCCTGATGGTTCAGTAATGGGTTTTCAACCACCATTATTTGGTAGTAAAGACATTCTAAATTTCAAAGCTCATTCATATCCTCGTGTTGGTGCTTACTTTATGTTTGTTGGTATGTTAATGACACTTGGAGCTTTCTTTTTGGGAAAAAAGGAATCGAAGAAAGACTAATTATTATAATATCTTAATCGTATTTCTTGTAATTTTACTGGCGAGCATATTTCTTAAAATATGCTCGCCTTAATTTAAATACAAATAGAACAATTTTAGGTAAAAAAATGAAAGCACAAATTATCAATATAATATCTATATTTAGTTTACTTTTGGTCTTAGTTGCTTGTAAGGTCGAACCTGAAGAAATCAAATATGGAAAAGATAAATGTTTGCATTGCGATATGATGGTTGTATCAAAAACCCATTCAGCTCAGTACGTAACAAAGAAAGGCAAAGCATTTATGTTCGATTCTGCTGAATGCCTTGTTTGGGAAATTGATGAAGAAAAAAACGAAGATAAATTAGAATTTCTTTTAGTTACTGATTATGCAAATCCCGGAAAATTAATAGATGCACGCAAAGCAACTTTTTTAATAAGTGAAAAAATAAAAAGTCCAATGGGAGCTAATCTCTCATCGTTTAGTTCAAAAGAAACAGCTGAAAAGTTTTTAGATGAAAATGGAGGCAAGTTGTTTTCTTGGGAGCAATTAAAAGTGAAATTAGCAAAATAAAGTATTACAAATTTTGTACTACCAAATTCCAAATTGGTTTTCGGATTAACTACAGTTCCTCTCATTACTAAAGAGAGGATAAAGGTGAGTTTTAAATAATAAAATAATCCGAAAACTAATTTGATTTATGTAATAAGTATCAATTCGTAAATCCTTTCAAATATGAAATATATTCTACATCTCATAATTATTGTTTTTATTAGTTCTCAAATTAAAGCAAATACAATTGAAGTATGTGCCAGTTGTAAAATAAAAACAATTACAGAAGCAGTATCTCTTGCCCAAGACGGCGACACTATTTTAGTTAAAAAAGGAATTTACAAAGAGAATAAAATTAGTATAAGTAAATCAATTCATATTATTGGTGTTGACCAACCAACCATTGATGGTAAGAACGAACAAGTAAGTATTTTTGCTATTGCTGCAGATAATTTTAGTATTTCCGGTTTCAAGTTGATAAATGTTGGAATGAGCTACACTAAAGAAATTGCTGCTTTTTTTGTTTCGAACAGTACTAACTTTAGTATCACTAACAACATTATGGAAAATGTTTTCTATGCTTTTATTTTACAAAAAGCCAAATATGGTATTTTATCAAATAATAAGGTTATTGGTAATGCAATTGATGAGACAAGTTCTGGTAATGGAATACATTTATGGAAATCTAAAAATATTAGAATTGAACAAAACATAATTTCGGGTATGAGAGATGGAATATATTTAGAGTTTGTAAGCAAAAGTTCTATTTCTCACAATACAAGTCTCAACAATATTCGTTATGGGTTACATTTTATGTTTTCTAATAATAACAATTATTTTAATAACGAGTTTAAACATAATGGTGCTGGTGTTGCAGTAATGTACTCAAAATTTATTTCAATGCATCACAATACTTTTCATTATAATTGGGGTTCTGCCTCCTATGGATTACTGTTAAAAGAAATTAATGATGCTGAAATAGTTGATAATATTTTTGAACAAAATACAATTGGAATAAACATAGATGGATGTAATAGAATCAGTTATAAAAACAATCATTTTATTAGAAATGGTTGGGCATTAAAATTTACTGGTGGTTGTTATACTAATACTTTTGAATTTAATAATTTTATGTATAACTCATTTGACTTATCTTATAACAGTAGAGTAAACGATAATAAATTTGAAGCAAATTTTTGGAGTGAATATACTGGTTATGATATTAAAAAAGATGGCTTGGGAGATGTTCCCTATAAGCCTGTAAAACTATTTTCGTACATAGTTAACAAAACACCCGAAGCATTAGTTTTATTACGTAGTTTGTTTATTGATATAATAAATTTTTCGGAAAAAGTTTCTCCGGTTTTTACTCCAGAAAATTTAGAAGATAAAAAACCACTTATGAAACCAATAAACCCTTTAGATTAAAAACTGAAAGTATAATTTTTAGAATGATTGAAATAAAAAACTTACGTAAAAAATTTGGTAAACTTACAGTTTTAGATAACTTAGAATTAACTATAACTAAAGGTGGTATCTTTGCAATATTAGGACCAAACGGTTCGGGGAAAACAACTTTAATAAAATGTATTCTGGGTATGGTAATTCCTAATAAAGGAGAAATTTTATTTGAGAATAAAAGTGTTCTGAAAAAATGGGATTATAGAAACAACCTTAATTACTTACCACAAATTGCTAACTTCCCTAGTAACCTTTCAGTTATAGAATTGATTGAAATGGTTAAAAATTTACGCCCAAAAAAAGCTAAAGAAAAAGATCTTATTGATTTGTTTGGATTAAAAGAATTCTTAAATAAAAAATTAGGAAATCTTTCAGGAGGTACAAAACAAAAAGTTAACTTGGTGTTAACTTTTATGTTTGATAGTGAACTTATAATTTTAGATGAACCAACGGCTGGATTAGATCCTATAGCATTAATACGATTAAAAGAATTAATAATTGAAGAAAAGAAAAAAGGGAAAACCATTTTAATTACCAGTCATATTATAAGTTTTGTTGATGAAATTGCAGATGAAATTGTTTTCTTACTAGATGGAAGTATTTATTTTAAAGGTAGTATTACTAATTTGAAAGAACAAACAAATCAAATAAATTTAGAAAATGCAATAGCACATCTTATGACAAAACAATATGCTTAAAATATTAAAATATAGTGTTTATGATTTATTGCGTAGTCGCTGGAGTTACGTATATTTTTTCTTTTATTTATTGCTTGGGTTTGTACTACTATTTTTAAACAATGATATTAATAAAGCTGTAATTACGTTGATGAATATAATCATTGTTTTAACTCCGTTAATAGGAACTATTTTTGGAGTTATGTACTATTATAATTCAAAAGAATTTACCGAACTTTTGTTAGCTCAACCTATAAATAGAACAAAAATATTTATGGGTCAGTATATAGGTATTTCACTATCTCTAACATTAAGTTTGGTTTTAGGAATTGGAATTCCATTTGTGATGTATGGTTTGTTTAAATCTTCTGCGATATTTGATTTTAGTTTGTTAATCGTAGTTGGGTCATTTCTAAATTTTATCTTTGTAGCTCTAGCCTATAATATTGCTTTATCAACAGATAATAAAATTAAAGGATTTGGTTACGCTATTTTAATGTGGCTATTTTTTGCAGTAATTTATGATGGTATTTTTATGATTTCATTAATTGTTTTTAATGAATATCCATTAGATAAATTTTCTTTGATTGCAACAATGTCCAACCCAATTGACTTATCACGAATTTTGATTTTGTTGAAATTAGATATCTCAGCATTATTAGGATATACAGGAGCAGTTTTTAAGGATTTTTTTGGTACAACATTTGGGTTTTTAATATCAATGTTAATTCTAATATTTTGGATAATTATTCCTGTATTTAGAATGAAAATAAAATTAGAGAAAAAAGATTTTTAAAAATTTTCTAATTATATTATTTAAAATTAATGCTATTAATTATTTCTTTAAATCTAAAATAAATAAGTTATTTTTGAATGCAGATTTACTTACAATATTTAATCTTTTACAAACTAAAACAACGGAGTATTTAATGAAGAAATTATTAGTGATAGTTCTAACACTATTATTTAGTATGCTTATTATCAATTGTGGTGGCGATAGCAAACCAGTTGCTAAAAAAGCAAAGTCAATGATTGACAAAGCTAAAACAGAAAAAGCAGAATTGGTTGTTGATTTAGCAAATGGAAAAAAGACTTATGAAAAAATTTGTACAGCTTGCCATGCAACAGGTGTTGGCGGTGCAGCTGCTTTAACTAACAAAGTACGTTGGCAAGCAAATGCAGATAAAGGAATACTTGCATTACAAAAAAGTGTAATTAAGGGCGTAGCAAAGGGAGAAGGAAAGTACGGAATAATGGCTCCTCGAGGAAGTTGTGCTGATTGTTCGGATAAAGATATATATGATGCAATTGGTTATATGATTAGTGAAGCAGACGTAAAACTAAAATAAGTTTTAAATGAAATAAGATTTTAAGAATAAAAGAAGTCAAAGAAATTTGGCTTCTTTTGTTTTAAATAGAATAGTTAAAACTTACGTTTTCAAAAGGAAAATATTAAAGTACTATAAGGAAAATATTTAGTCTTCTACTAAAAAATTATTTATTTTTAAATAAGAGTATTTTATTCTATAAAGGATATTAAAAGATGAAAGAAAATAAACCATTAGAAGAACACGATGAATTTCGTGATCACCTTGCAACAGTTACAGAAAAGGGTGATAGAATTTGGGTTTATCCTAAAAAACCTAAAGGTAAGTTCCATAGGTTAAGAGTAGTGGTAGCAGTAGCATTACTTGCAATTCTTTTTCTAGTTCCGCTTATCAAGGTTGATGGTCATCCATTTATGCTTCTTGATATTCTAAATAGAAAATTTATTCTTTTTGGAATTGCTTTTGGTCCGCACGATTTTCACCTTTTTGTTCTAGCAATAATTGGTGGTATCATTTCAATATTTTTATTTACAGTTGTGTACGGAAGAATATTTTGTGGTTGGCTCTGTCCGCAAACTATTTTTATGGAAATGATGTTTAGAAAAGTTGAGTATTGGATTGAAGGTGATGCAAACAAACAACGTGCATTAAACAAAAAGCCGTGGACCGGAGATAAAATATTTAAGAAAACCTCAAAGCATATTATCTTTGTTATTATGGCGTTGGCTATTGGTAATGCTTTACTTGCTTGGGTAATTGGTGTAGATGAACTAGTTAAACTTGTAAGCCGACCAATACCTGAAGTTATGGGCAGCTTTATTGCAATGGTTGTTTTTTCTGGAGTAATTTATATTTTTTATGCTTATTTAAGAGAACAAGTTTGTACTTTAATTTGTCCTTATGGAAGACTGCAAGGTGTAATGCTAGAACCTACTTCTATTGTTGTTCACTACGATAATGTACGCGGCGAACCAAAAGGAAAAATTAAAAAAAATGTTGAGCAAAATTTAGGTGATTGTATAGATTGTAATTTATGCGTTGATGTATGTCCAACTGGAATTGATATTCGACATGGGACGCAACTTGAATGCGTAAACTGTACAGCTTGTATAGATGCTTGCGATGAGGTAATGACTAAGATCAAACGTCCTGTAGGACTAATTCGTTATGCATCTAAAAATGAAATTGAAACAGGTATTAAGAAAATATTTACTCCTAAGGCAATTAGCTACACAGTATTTTTGAGCTTACTTTTTGTATTTATAACCTTTCTATTGGCAACCCGTTCTGACTATGAACTCTCCATAGTAAGAACCGCTGGACTTATGGCACAAGAACAACCTGGAGATAGAATTAGTAATTTATATGATGTAAAAATTATTAATAAAACATTTAGTAGTGCTTCTGCTTCTTTAGAACTTCATAATATGGAAGGTGAAATAAAGTTACTCAGTGGCGAGTTAGTATTACATCCTCAAGATGTTTCAGAAGGAAAGTTTTTTGTAATTTTTGCTAAGAATAGTATAAAAAAAATGAGTACAAAAATTAAAATTGCAGTAAAATCTGATGGCAAAATAATAGATATTATTGAAACATCTTTCCTAGGAAAAATAAAAGGCAAGAAAGGAATAAAATGAAAATAAATTGGGGTGGTGGAATTGCAATAGTAATTATTATTTTTACTATTGTAACATTGAGCTTTGTTTACTTTGCATTTACTCAAGACGTTAATTTAGTTAGAGAAGATTATTATGCAGAGGAACTTAAATACCAAAGTAAAATTGAAAAAATAAAAAGAGCAAAAAGTTTAACAAGTCCTTTAAGTGTTAGTGTTAAAGAGAAGGCAATTCAATTTAGTTATCCTCAAAACTTTGAGAGTGAAAATATTGTCGGCAATGTTTTGTTGTACAGACCTTCAGATAGAGGAAGAGATATTGCTTTTTTGATATTAGTGGATTCCTTAAACCAACAAAATATATCTTCAAGTAAAATGCTTAAAGGAATGTGGAAAGCACAGGTAGATTGGTCGGTAAATAATACAACGTATTTTAATGAAGAAATAATAATGGTTAACTAAAATGGAAGCTGGTGTTTGGGCTGGATTTTTAATTGGGTTCTTTGGTAGCTTCCATTGCGTTGGTATGTGTGGTCCAATTGTACTAGCATTGCCAGTTGGAAATGCATCAAACTTAAAGCTAGTACTAAGTAGAATAGCATATAATTTCGGTCGTATTATTACCTATACTTTTTTTGGAGCAGTATTTGGCTTCTTTGGAAGAGGTATAACATTTGTTGGTTTCCAAAGATATGCAACTATTTTAATTGGTGTATCCATTCTTCTCTACTATTTAACTCCCAGCAAATATAAAGGTAAACTTGCTCTTACTGCACCTTATAAATTACTTAGCAATTTTGTAAAACGTTCATTTAAGAAAATTACAAAAGATGGTTCACCTCAATCACTTTTCCTTTTCGGAATTATTAACGGATTTCTACCTTGTGGATTTGTTTATGTTGCCTTAGCCGGAGCAATAACAATGGGCGATGTTTTATCTGGAGCATCCTTTATGGCTTTGTTTGGATTAGGCACAACACCTATAATGCTTGGCACTGCTCTTGTCGGTAAATTTATTACTGGGAATGTAAGAAGAAGAATGAATAAACTTATTCCAGTTTTTGCAATTGTTTTAGCTATACTTTTTATTTTGAGAGGATTAAATTTAGGGATTCATTATATAAGTCCTAAACTTTCTAACGATGCTTTGGAACAACCTCAATATTGTGCTCCAGAGATTGATTGAAAATTTGTTCAAGTTTTTTGTAACGTAGATTGCTTAAAATCTGCGAAAACATATAAACCTTTACAAGAAATACTTACAGTTAAATCTATTCTTCCACACAAATTTCTTTCATCTTTATTGCCTTTGCAGTTCTAAGAATTAAAAACAAAACTACAGTAGATAAAATTGCTAGAAATACAAAAGCTAAATATTTAAAAGCTATTACTTCAGTTTGATGATACATTAAAATAGTTGCAATTGTAATAGCTGAAATTGGAAACGAATATGCCCACCAAGAAAAATAAAATTTAATTTGTGCAAACGATTTTACCTGAAAGAAAAGTAAGAATGTTAAGAAAAGTGCGAAGTAAAAAAGTATTCTTGCAAAGGCATCAACCTCACCAACCAATTTAACATAAGCAATAAACCCAACTGCTGGTGGTGCAATTAGTATAAATAAAGTAGGAACTAATTTCTCGGGTAGAGGATGATGAAAAATAATTCTATTAAAAAATATTATTAGCAGAATAATCCAAAAGAACAAACCAATACTAAAAAAGAACCAAGAAATTTCTGGGGAGAAATGTTTAACGCCAGCAATTGGAACTAAGATATTTCCAACGGCCGGAATAAACCAAGCTGGGTTCATATGTTTAATTTCAAAATGAGTGTGATGAATCCAAATAGAAATTATTTTTAATGTAAAAATAAAATGAAGTACTGTTCCAACGACCCATAAATATTTTGACAAAGACTCATTGATACCAAGGGTTGCTATACTTAGCATAACAAAACTAATTGAAAAGGTTGGGAAGAAACTTAGTTTAATTGGATTGTTAAATTCTTCAATAACTTCATCCCTAAAAGTAAAATATTTTATAGCATATATAATTGTGATTGCTGAGAAAATAATTACTGTTACAATCAAAAAAATACTACTTAATGAAACTGGAATTTTTAGAACTTGCTCCGCTTTTTGAAATGCAAGAGTTGCTCCTGTAAGTCCTAAAATTATTGAAAAGAATGAAATAGGGAAGTGTAGAATTCGTAATTGTTTATTCATAGTTACTTTAGCTAAAATGATAAATAGTTTTGTTAACTATGAATAAGATGATACTTTTTTTGAAAGGATGCAGATTTGTGGTAAACTAAAATATTTTGATTTCTAGAATACTAGTGGGAGAGTAAAAAAATATAAATATATTTAATAGTCCTAAATGTTGAAAACAAACTAAATTATTAAAGAGGTCAAAAAAAGGATAAAATTATTTTCTGCAATTTTACTTCTACAATTTCTTCTTTTACTTTATCAAGCTTAACCCATTTCCGTTCTCTAAAGTCCTCTTCCCAAGTGTCTAGTACTTCATTTACTTCCATAGCAAAAACTTTAACCTTACATTTATTGCCCCACTTTTTGTATTTGTATTTCCCTATTGATTTTTTTGATGTTGTTCCTCTTATGCCAGCTTCTTCAAATGCTTCCTTTTCAGCAGATTGCAAAGGTGTTAAATTTTCTTCAACTATTCCTTTAGGAATAATCCATTTCTTTTTTTTGCGTGTTGTTATTAATAATATTTCTACAGTTCCGTTTTTTCTATAAGGAACAACTGCTGACTGATTATACCAATAGTTTGGTTTTGATTTTTTAAGTTTACCCATATAATATTTATACTTTAAATTTGAAATGAATATCGAATGGCAAATATAAAACAAAAAAAACAATTTACAAAAATTGCAATTTGAATTTATTTTTAATTTCCGTAATTTCTTTACTCTATCTAAAACTAAGAAAATAATTCTGTGCAATTAAATCGAACAAAAAAAATATTTATATTCTTACTATTATTCCTAATTGTTTCTTGCGAAACCCAAAAGCAAAAATCCATTAAAGATTCTTCATTAGAAAAAATTATTAAAAAAGGTAAAATTGTTGCTTTAACCGGATACAACGCCTATAGTTATTTTATTTATAAGGGCAAAACAATGGGTTATGAATATGAGTTGTTGCAAAGGTTAGGGAAACAACTTGGAGTGAAAGTAGAAATTAAAGTAGTTAAAAGTATTGATGAAATGATTGAAAAACTAAATAGTGGAGAAGGAGATTTAATAGCATCGAACTTAACAGTTACCAACAATAGAAAACAACTTCTAGATTTTACTACATATCTTAATAGAACCAAGCAAGTATTAGTGCAACGTTTACCTCAAGATTGGAGGAAGATGACTCTTGATGGAATAGATGAAGCTTTGATTAGAGATCCAATTGATTTAGAAAACAAAACTGTTTATGTAAGACGTAGTTCTGTATATGGGAATAGATTAAAAAATCTTTCCAATGAAATTGGAAGTGAAATAAAAATTATTGAAGCTGATGATAGCCTGTCTATAGAAGACCTTATAAAACAAGTAGCAGATGGAAAAATTGATTATACAGTTTCTGATGAAAATATTGCAGACTTAAATAAAGCTTACTTTGATAATATTGATACTGGAACTCCAATTTCGTTCACGCAAAAAATTTCTTGGGCAGTTAGGAAAGGAAATAGTGAACTATTAAATAAATTGAATGAATGGATTACAGAATTTAAAAAGACAAAAGATTTTCATGTTATTTATGATAGGTATTACAAACAAAAAAGATATTACAAGTATAGAAGAGGCAGTCAATATTTTCTTACAAAGGATGGAAAAATTTCTCCTTATGATTTATTAATAAAAAAGTATGCAAAACAATTCGGTTATGATTGGAGATTGTTAGCATCAATAATCTTTGCTGAATCCGGTTTTGATCCAAAGGCAAAATCTTGGGCGGGTGCAGTTGGATTAATGCAGTTGCTTCCGGAAACAGCTAAGAGTTATGGAAACTTTAATTTAACAGATCCTGAAGAGAATATAAAAGTTGGAGTAAAATATTTATCGTGGTTAGATAAATATTGGAAACAAAAGATTTTAGATAATTCTGAACGAATTAAATTTATTCTTTCTTCATATAATATTGGTTTTGGTCATGTTGAAGATGCACAAAGATTAGCCGAAAAGTACGGAGCTAATGAAAAAGTATGGAAAAATAATGTTGAAAAATATCTACTGAAAAAATCTAATCCTAAATTTTATAATGACGAAGTTGTAAAAAATGGTTATTGTAATTGTAAAGAAACCATCAGATATGTAAATGATGTTCTCCAAAAATATAAAGAATACCAACAATTTATTAACTAATCCTATCATTTAATTTTCAAATTATAATTGTTTTATCTAAGTTTAGTGAGTAATAAAATTAGCATTAATCATTAAAGTTAAAGGTAAAACTATTGAAAGTAGGAATTAGAAAAGAGACTCAATATCCTTCCGAAAAACGAGCATCAATAACTCCAAGGCACGCAAAGAAACTAGTTGAACGTGGGATTGAAGTTTTTGTTGAAGAAGCTAGTCAAAGAGTATTTAAGACCGATGAGTATAAACAAGTCGGTGCAACTATGGTAGATGATCTATCAAATTGTGATTTTATATTTGGAGTGAAAGAAGTTCCAATAGTAGATTTAATTCCTAATAAGCCACATCTATTTTTCTCACATACTATTAAAGGGCAAGACTATAATATGCCTTTGCTTCAAGAAATTCTTGATAAAAATATTACCTTAATGGATTATGAACTTGTTAAAAATAATAAAGATGCAAGAGTAGTATTCTTCGGGCAATTTGCTGGTTATGCTGGTATTATTGATTCCCTTTGGTTGTTAGGAAGAAGACTAGCGAGCGAAGGTGTGCAAACACCCTTTAGTAAAATTAAACAAGCAACTGAATATGATTTACTTGCGGATGCAGAAAAAGAAATTGAAATTGTTGGACAAGAAATTGCAGAACAAGGTTTGCCAAATGAGATAACCCCTCTGATTACTGGCTTTGCCGGGTATGGAAATGTTTCACAAGGAGCTCAAAGTTTGTATAATATTTTGCCTCATCAAGTAATTAAAGCAGATGAGTTAGATGATTTTATTAGGGAAGGAGAGTTCTCGAATAAAGTAGTTTACAAAGTTGTGTTCAAAGAAGAAGATATGTATGAGCGTCCAACAGAAAAAGAATTTAGTTTTGAATATTTTGTTGATCACCCAAGTGAGTATTTAAGTATTATGAATAAATATGTACCAAATCTTTCTATGCTAATTAATGGAATTTATTGGGAGGAAAGATTTCCTAAACATATTACAATTGAAAATATGAAAGAGTGGTATAAAAAAGAGGCAAAACAGAAACTTAAAGTTATTGGTGATATTACTTGTGATATTAATGGTTCAGTTGAGATGACCGTCAAATCAACAAAGTCAAGTAATCCGGCTTTTGTGTATGAACCACTTACTGATAATGTGATTGATGGTGTTGAAGGAAATGGTCCTGTAATTTTAGCTGTAGATAAATTACCAGCTGAACTTCCGAGACAAGCATCAGAATCTTTTGGAGATGCACTTTATCCATTTATTCAAGATTTAGTAAAGATAGATTACTCTAAAGATTTTGAAGATTTGGATTTGCCAGATGAATTTAAAAAAGCAGTTATTACTCACAAGGGAAAACTTACTCCTAATTTTGAGTACTTAAAAAAATATTTGTAAGATAATTTTTTTACTATTATTTAGTTAAAAGAAATTTAAAGGTTAAGAAATGAAAAATATTCTAATTCTTGGTGCCGGACAAAGTGCACCATATTTAATTTATTATATGTTGGAAGAAGCAGCCAAAAATAATTGGTTTGTAACTGTTTGCGATATGAATGAACAGAATGCACGAGTTGCTGTAAATGGACATCCAAATGGAAATGCAATTAAGTTTGACGTAAATGATGAAGCACTAAGACATACACAAATTAAAAAAGCTGATGTTGTAATTAATTTATTAACACCTCTATTTCAATATTTAGTTGCATCGGATTGTGTAAGGTTCAGCAAGCATTGCATAACTGCTTCTTATGAAAATCCACGAGTTGCAGATTTAAACAATGATGCAAATAGAAAGGGGATTTTAATTCTTAATGAAATGGGACTTGATCCTGGTATTGATCATATGTCTGCAATGCAAATTATTAAAAGAATAAAAAATGATGGTGGATGGATTAATAGTTTTATTTCTTATGGAAGTGGAATACCTGCTCCGGAAGTAAAATCTAATCCTCTTGATTATTGCATCACTTGGAATCCTGCAAATGTGGTAACTGCTGGAGATGCCGGAGCTCAATATTTGGAATCGGGTAAAATTAAGTTAGTTCCTTATCACGAAGTTTTTAGACGAACTTGGGGAGTTGATATTGAGGGGCTTGGTTCTTTTGAAGCTTATCCAAATCGGGATTCTTTAATTTATCAGAAGGTTTTTAATATTAATAAAGTTGATACTATGATAAGGGGAACTCTTCGGTATCCTGGTTGGAGTGAAACATGGAATCAAATTGTTAGACTTGGAATCCCTCTTGATACTATGACTTTACCTGATATCTCTGAGTTAACTTACAGAGAATATACGGAAATGTTTTTGCCTTTAAATGTTTCAGGCCCTAAATTAGAAGCACGTATTGCTAACTATCTTAATATAAGTCCAACCGGAACAATAATGAAAAACCTAAAATGGTTAGGACTTTTCGATGATAGAAAAATTGGTAAAAATCATAAAACTTCAGTACATCTAATGACAGACTTAATAAAAGAAAAAATGCCTCTACCTAAAGGTGAAAGAGATATGGTAATTCTTCATCATGAAATTGAAGCATTTTATCCGAAGACTAATAAGAAAGAAATAATAGTTTCTACTATGGTTGAATATGGTGAACCAGATAAATTTACTGCTATTGCAAAAACTGTTGGTGCACCAGCTGCCATTGCTGCTAAGCTTTTACTGAAAGGGGAATTGCATTTAACTGGTTGTCAAATTCCAACTCATCCTATGATTTATACAAAAGTTTTGGAAGAGTTAAAAACATTGGGAATTGAGTTCTCTGAAAAAGTTGAAACATCTAAGATGGAAGACTAACTATTCGAAATAAAATTTATACTGAAATTATAAATTCTGTTTAAAATTATTGCAAAGATTTTGAAAAGTATAAATTACTATGTAAGAATGGAATTAAAGCTGAAATAATTCCGGGAACGTACAATTCTTTTCTATTCATTTTACCATTTGTGAAAAAGGAAATTGCTCCGCCTTTTTGTTTAGTGTTTTCTTCGTTCAATATTTCATCCATTACAAAACCTAGCTCTTCTCCATTCAATAAACGCTTGGTAACAGATTTTGGTAATTCAAAATGAGCTGAAGTTCCAAAGGAAGTTTTACCAGTCTTGTCAATTATGCACATGCAACCAAAGGCAAACCATTTCCCAAAAGTTTCTTGAATTCCACCTTCAATTCCAACAAAGAATTGTGCATCTAAATTTTCTTTTTTATTTAACTTTTGTAATTCAATAGCACGGTTTTTTGCACCTTTAAATGTTTGATTATTTATTGGTTGTGGTGGAACTTCTGAATTGACAGAACGTCCCAAGACATTGATATCATTGAAGTATAAACCAAAAGCTTCTTTAACAGCTTTTATTTTAACTGGGTTTTTAGAGCCAACAAGTACTAGCATAGAATTCCAAATGAATAATATTAAAGGAAAATTCGAAAATATAATTTCTAAGTAATTTGTTTAATGACTACTGTTTGTAATTTTTTACCATTGCCCAAATTTCTTGAGCTTGTTGTTGGTTGTACTCAAAGGCAATACTTTTATAGTTTACTAAGTCTATAATTGTACCTATAAAACATAAACCTGCAGTAAGTACATATAAAATACCCATTCCAATTTGATCTACCCAAAATCTTTGAATTCCGGCAATGCCAAGAAATCCAACTAAAGTTAGCAACATAATCATTTGCGGATCTTTCCTTCTACTTCTGTAAATATTTGCAAATTGTTGAGCTGCGTCATCTTCCATTTCTTTCATCAAACCACTAATAAATGCTTGTTCGTCTCCCATTATTTCAGGGAGAAATTGTAATACGTTAGCCATAATTAACTCCGTTTTAGTTTTAACTTAATTTTATTCTTTTGTAAAAGAGTAACAATTCTATAAAAAATAATTGCAAGTGCAAAAATTCCTAATGGGTGCATATTTATTGAACCAAAAATATCTCCACGGTACAACATTGATATTGATCTTCCAATTCCGCATCCAGGACAATAATCAATTCCGATTAACTTAAAAGCACAGAATGAAAAATGATTTAATTGATACGGATTGATAAACATCAAGTATATCAAGGCAATAATCCAAATGTATGCTTCTAAGTTTGGTTTAAGAAATCTATAAATATTTAGAATTAAATCTTTCATTTACTTTAAGTGTTTAGTAATTAAGACGTAACAAAGTAGAAAATGTTTTATCAAAAAAAAAATGTTAAGAATAGTTTACAAATCCTTACTTTTTGCAGACATATTCCATATAACTTTCCGGTTGTGTAGGACTCTTAAAACCAAAACGGCTATATAAAGAATGTGCATCCGCTGTACGCAATGCCCACTTGCGTATTTCATTTAGTTCTGGAAGATTTAGCATTACCTCCATTAACCATTTTGACAAACCTTTCCCTCTATGTTCTTCAAGTATAAATACATCAGCAATATAAGCAAAGGAAGTACGGTCAGTTATAAGTCGGGCAAATCCTATTTGTTTATTATTGATGTACATCCCAAAACAAAATGAATTTTCTGAAGCTTTTTTTACTGTTTCAAACTCAATATCTTTTGACCAGTAAGTTGTTTTAAGAAAATTATGAATAACATCAAATTGGAGTTTGGAGTGATCTGTGGAAATTGTGTATTCATCTTTTGTAAATTCTCTGTTCATTATAACTTTCCTAAATATTATTGGTTATAATAATCTATAATAAAACGAATCTCGTCTTAAGTCGAGGTACGTGAGATTCGTTTCTACATCTTCAATTTTTTAAAAGCTTTTTTTGTTTCGTTCACAAACTGCTTAACTAGTAGTTTATCTTTTCTTCCCAATTTGTTTTCAACTCCAGTATGAACATCAACACCAGCTGGATTAACTTTTAATATTGCTTCGTAAACATTTGTTGGGTTTAATCCGCCAGCAAGGATAACTGGTTTGGAAGATAGCTCAACAATTTTTTTGCTAATTTTCCAATCGTGTGTTTTGCCAGTTGCACCGCTTGCTCTAGTCGTTGGATCATAAGTGTCAGTAATGAAAGCATCCACAAAAGGTTCTAGTTCTTTAATTAAAGAAGTTAGTTTATCAAAATTGTCTTCTCTAACAACTAAACTTTTTATAATTGAAATATCACTTCTTGATGCCTTAAGGTTTTTTACTTCATCAATATTTATTGAACCGTGTAGCTGAATTATTTTTGAACCAACTTTATCACAAAGTTCTATAATTTCTTTTGCAGTATTAGAGTAGGAAATAACAATGCCATAATTAGGTGGCATTAAATTTTTAATTACTTTAGAAGCTACCTCTTCGGAAAGATCTTCTTTGTTAACTGGAAGTCTTAACGGAAAGCCTAAATAATTAATTTCGGAATCAAGAAGTAAGTTTGCTTCTTCAATATCAATTACTCCAGCAACTTGAATGAAGTTTTGAAAATTTGGTTTCATAAAACTATTCGTTTTCACCGCAATCAATAAAGGGTACACAAGGTTTATCGCCCACAACTTCTTTAAGTAAATTAAAATTTTGGTCTAATGCTTTTATTTTTAATTTATCTCCAACATATTCGTAAGTTAAAACCGGAGATAGAAAATCAACCTTAGCAATGTTACCGGAATCATCTCTTGGAACTTCTAGAAATCGAGAATCAGCATCTCTATAAATTTCCATTCTAACTCTTCCAAGTTCATCGTAAATATATTCTATTGAGTGATATCCAAACTCTTCATCAACTGCTTTTTTATTTTGACTATCAAAATATTTAACTCGTTTTACTTTTTTATCAGAGTTATATTCAAATTTTGTAATGGCTGCAACAGAAAGTTTATCAGTAAGTTTTGAAGATTTATCATATCGTTCAATTCTGATTGGAAGTGTTTTATCAAAATAAATTTTTTCGTAAAAATTATTTTTTAGTTTTTCTTCAGTTACTTTTTTTTCGATTATTGCATAAATTCCATTGCCAGGTTCAATAAGATTATATTGAACATTATTGTCAGTAGTTTTTTTTACTTCTTTTATGCAGGCAGTAAGCAATGAAATAAATAGTAGTGTGAGTAAAAGAGTTTTAGTGTTTTGCATTTACAATTGTCCTTAAAAATTAATAACCAAAATATAATGATAATTTTGGGCATTAAGAATTTTAAGACTCTATCTAATTAAAATCATTTTTTTTGTTATCGTAAAATCTCCAGCCTTTAATTTGTAAAAATATATTCCAGAAGTTAGTTTAGTTGAATTGAAAAATATTTTGTGATTTCCTGAAGATTTAGCTTCATCAACAAGCGTTGTAATATGTCTTCCCAAAATATCATACACTTTTAATGTTACGTTTACAGTAGACGAAAACTTTTCTTTTACCAAAGGGATTGAATATTTTATTATGGTTGTTGGGTTAAATGGGTTGGGATAATTTTGATGTAATTCAAAATTCTCATTAATAGTTTTCTGGTTTTCAACATTTGTGATTTTATTTTTTGGATGCTCTAAAAAGAAACTCCAAATTAAAGGGTTAGCATTAATTATTTTTGAAGGTAGGTCAGCTTCAGGTCTAGGTTGTGTTCCTCCTGGCCAAGAATGTCCTCCATCGTAAGTAACGTAAAGTTTTATGTTTGCTTTATTGTCACATTGTTTCCAAACTTTGTAAAGATACTCTCCAGGTTTATTATATAAAGTATCATTATTGTTTTTACAATTATTTAAGTTTGCCCAAACATTTAGAACTGAATCAAGGGGTAAATAATTATAGTCTGTTAGACCAGTCCCAGTCCCACCTTCTATTGGAATTTGAGTGTCGATAAAAGAATGAAAATGAATTATGGGTATTGCTCTACTAGGTTCTAAAATTTCTTCATAAGACATTGCAGAAGAAACAGGAGCAATAGCAGCAATTTTATCTGATAATTCTGCTGCAAGTCTGTAACTCATCATTCCACCATTGGACATACCAGTTGCATAAATCATATTTGTATCAATTAAATAATTTTCCTCCAGCAAGATAATTAGTGATGAAATAAAACCAACATCATCAACATTGGTTCTACTTGCATAGCCACAACATTCACCAGAGTTCCAAGATGAAATGCCTAGTGGACTAATTATACCTTCTGGATAAACAACTATAAAAGGAGTTTCAGATGTATCAGCCAAGTTGCTAAATTGTGATTGACTTTCCATATTGAAAGCATTCCCAAATCCACCATGCATTGCAACAACTAATGGATAGTGTGTTGGGGTGTTCTCATTATATTCAGAAGGAAGATGTAATAAATATTTACGATTCAGTCCATCGTGGTTTAGGGAATCATACTGTGAATAAGAAGTTGTTGAAAGAATAAGAAGTAAGAATAATTTTAGATAGCTCATATTAAACTCAAAGTTTAATTCTCTAGTTCTCAATAATAAAATTTTATTATAAGAACTATTACATAAATAATTTTATTAGTATAAGTAAAAATGGTAATATAAATAATAAATTTATAACCATATTATATAATATCAAGAAAGTAATTTATGGGAAAAGTAATATCTGTTATTCTGCCTAAAGGAGGAATTGGGAAAACCACGAGTGCAGTAAACTTAGCATATTACTTTGCCAAAAAGAATTTCAGAACATTACTAATTGATTTAGATCCAACAGCATCAGGCTCTTTATTCTTAGGGTTTAATGAAGATAACATATTTGGCGATATGTTTGATGTTTTTAGTTATGCGAAGTCTATTGAGTAAGTAATCCATTCCACCGAAATATCTAATCTGTATTGTATTCCTCAAATGAAACTCGATGCTCTTGAAGAAGCTCGGCAACAAAAACTAAATATAAATGAATCACTCTTACGAAATATTATAGGTGCAATTTCTGGCGACTATAAATTTATTATTTTTGACTACCCACCTTATTTGTTTGGTCTAACTAACATGGCACTTATTGCTTCGGATTCTGTTTTAGTTCCGATTAGAACCGATGAATACTCTTTGGACGCTGTTGATGAATTGTTAAAACGAATAGAATTTATAAATAGTAGTCATCATCATAAGTTAAGTATAGAGGGAATATTTATTACTTCTTATGAAAGAAATATTAAAGCATCTTTCCAAATAAAGAAAAAATTATTTGAATTACAATCGTGGTTTATGTTAAATAGTTCAATACCTAAAGATGTAAATATGATGAATGTTACTTTTAGCAAAAACCATTAGCTCTTGAATTTCCTAAATCAAGAGCTGCAATTGCTTATAAAGAATTAGCCGAGGAAATACTAAATAGAAATTCTTTAGATTTAGTTTAGTTCTAAAGTTGAAAAGAAATCACAACTAGATAATCAAATTAGATTATGTTTTTGTGCTTTTAGAACAGCTTTCATTTTATTTGAAACATGTAATTTTTTATAAATATTTTCGATATGTTTTCTTACAGTAGAGGGAGAAATAAATAAATTTACTGCAATATTTTTATAATTAAGCCCCTTGCTTAATTGTTCTAGTACCTCAGTTTCTCTTTTTGAAAGAGAGAAATTTTCAAAGTATTTATTCGGTTTTCTCTTTTCGGGATTTCTTAATAGTTCAATAGCTTTAGTTGCAATTGTTGGAGACATTGGGGCTCCACCACTAACTATATCTTTTATCCCTTCTAATATTATATTTGGCGGTTCATCCTTTAGTAAGTAGCCATTTGCACCAGCTTGTATTGCTCTGAATATTTTATCTTCATCATCAAATACAGTAAGTATTATTATTTTTATTTGCGGGTAGTTATCCTTAACAATTTCTGTAGCTTTTATCCCATCCATAATTGGCATTTCAATATCCATTAGGATAACATCTACATTATTATCATTTTTTAAAAGCTCAATTAAATGTTGGCCGTTTGAAGCTTTAAATTTAAAGAAAATGGCATCTCTAAAAAGTTCTAACTTTTCCTTAATTGATTGGGCTAATAGAGCATTGTCTTCTGCAATTGCTATTTTTATTTTCATATTTAAAAGGTGGTTTGATACAAATATGACAAACGAAGTAATTACTTTTTTCTAAAATATAATGTGATTTCCAAAAGAGAGCCTAATAAAAATCCAATTGTTGAAATTAAAACATCCTCTTTTGTTAAGATAAATAATGAATCTTTAACCAATAAAAAGTTACTTAATTTAACAAATAATATTATAGAGAATAGAATTCCAAAAGAAAGAATACCCGTTTTTAGTGTTACTCTAAAAAAAATAGTTTTTATTTTGTAGTTATTTACAATTAAGTTAATGGTATTACTAAGTACTTTATTGTCTGTTCCCAAATTATTTGTTCCTCATTGGAAAAGATGATAATTGAGTAATTACAATTATCATCTTTAATTTAATTACCTAAGAAGTAACATTTTTTTTGTTGTTGAATAACCACTAGCATGTATTCTGTAGAAATAGATCCCACTACTTAAGTTTGAGGCATTGAAATCAACCGATTGGACTCCAGCAGAGAAATCTTTGTTAATCAATTCTTTAACTTGCTGTCCAATAGAATTATAAATAGTTATTGATACTCTTGTAGCTTCTGAGAGACTAAAGTTTATTTTTGTTGTTGGGTTAAATGGGTTTGGGTAGTTTTGAAATAATTTAAAATCTAGATTAGTAATTTCAACTTCCTCTAGAGAGGTAGGATTAAAAATTGTGTAAACAAAAGCTTCTTTATTTTTGTATGCCCCAACTAGTATGTCATTAACTCCATCATTGTTAACATCTAAATTGCCAGATACAGAATTTCCAAAAAAATTATTTGTTGTTCTACCAGTTATAATAACATCAGCAGAATTATTCATTGTACTATCACCAAGAAAAACATAAGCTCGCCCTGTTGCTGTTACATAACCACCAGCTCCAACAATTACATCATCATAACCATCAAAGTTTATATCTCCAACTGAAGAAACAGAAACTCCAAATTCGCTTCGCGACTTTTCTCCAGTCAAAATAATGGTAGCCGTGTCAGCTACTGTAGCACCGCCATAGTATATATAGGCTCTGCCTGTCGAACGAGTATAAGCTTTAGCTCCAATAATTATATCATCGTATCCATCATTGTTAACATCTCCGGCAGTACTAACAGACCATCCAAAATTTTCGGTACTTTCTTTCCCCTCTAAAACAACATCGGCGGAGTCTTTCATAGTGAGTCCACCAAAATAAACTAATGATCTACCTTTGCTGTTATCAAATCTGTGGGAGCCAACAATTACATCGTCAAATCCATCATTATTTACATCACCTGCAGTGGAAACAGAAGCTCCAAAAAAACTATTGGCTACTGTCTCTGTTAGTTCTAAATCAACTTCATTATCCATTGTAGTTCCACCAAAGTAAATGTAAGCTCCTTGATCTAAACTATTACCACCAGCTCCAACAATTACATCATCAAAACCATCATTGTTTAGGTCACCAGCTCCTGCAAGTGATACTCCAAGGAAAGATGATTTTTCGGAGAACATTACATCAACTTCTGTGTCCATTTGTTCGCCGCCAAAAAAAATACCAGCACCACCCTTATATCCGTAGAAAAAAACAAAATGTGTACCACTTACTATTATGTCATCATATCCATCATTATTTACATCTCCTGCTGATGCAGCACTTCCAAAAGAGTTTGATACCAATATTACATCTGCAGTATCATCTATTGCTTCTCCACCAAAGTAGATATAAATTAATGAATCGTTTCCAGTAACAATTACATCGTCATATCCATCGTTGTTTACATCACCAGCACTTGAAACTGATTTACCAAAATTAGAAGCGCTATTTTCTAAATTTTCTGTAAGAGTTTGAAGTATAGTTGCCTGACCATACGAATTGATATTATGTACTAGCAAAATTGAAATTATTAGTAAAAGTGTTTTATAAGTTTTCATATTTATCTATCTCTTTTTTATGTAGTTTTTACTGAATTGTAAGCGTCAAACTTTTTACAACTTCAGATATAATTAAATAAGTTTTATCATTTGCTGAAATTTCCTTATATCGATACTTTACAATTTGAACCATAACTTTTCCACTTAGAGAACTAAGTTTTGAAGAAGCAATCTTATACGAACCATTGTTTGTTAGGTCTTGTTCAGTTACAATACTTTTCGAATCATTTAATGAAATTAAGTTGATTAGAATTTTTTCATCAGATAAACCAGTACGAACCCATGTAATGTTTAAGTCATTAGATTTTGAAATTGTAGTATTATTTTTTGGCGCTGTTACATTAAACTTACTCGGACTTTTTACATCACCTTCAAATTCTAGGATGTTTCCACTACCTGAGACATTCCACTTATGTAAAGATCCATTAAAACTTACATCGTTTAATTGAGCAGTGCTACCAGGACCAGGCTTGATATAGAATACACTTCCCCCTTGTGTATTCTTATCAAGCTCGGTATTGTTAATAGCAACAGTTCCTCCATCTACCATCGTTCCAAATTGAGCGTATCCCATCGCCAATCCAATAGCTGGTACTCCCGGCAATCCAGCATCAAAGTCATAATAAATAGTTGCTAAAATTCCATTAATATCTGATGACTCAGTAATTTTTGGCATTGGTTGACCGCTGGAATTGGAAGGTCCATTACTATTTGGTTCGTTGGGTGAATCTTCCTGACAAGAGACAGTAAAAATAAGTAGTGCTAAAATTATTGTAGTTAGTCTAATGTATTTCATCTTTATTCCTAAAATTTTATTTGTAAATAATTCTACTCGAACACAGATTTTTACATAAAGTATATTATTATATTGAAAAATTCTGTTTGAGTTTTCGTATGCAAAGATATTGTATAGGGCTTGTCAGTTCAATACGGCAAATGACGTATTTTGATAAGAGTATTTATAACAGCGTAAAATTAGTGTAAAAAAGTAGTTATGACTTATTACTTAAATCAAGTTCACAAGTAATAGTTGTCATAGTAGAAGAGCTTTCTAAATTTAATAATCCGGAAATTTCGTTGCATCTCTGTTTCATATTTTCAATTCCATTTCCATTGTTTATTTTTGTAATATCAAATCCTTGACCATTATCAATAAACTTTAGGCTAAAACCTTTTTGGGTATCATCAAGACTAATTTTTATTTTTGATGCATTGGAATGTTTTATAATATTTTGAAAACATTCTTGAACAATTCTATAAAGATTTAAGTTTTGAGAACTTGTTAGAATTATATCTTTAGAAATATTGTTTTCCATTTGAACTTGAATATTTTCAACATTGTTTAGAAAACTAAGTTTCAATTCGTTTAATTTGGTTACTAATATTTTAGTGTTTGAGCCATCACTTTTTAATGCCCAAATAGAGTTGCGTAAATCGGCAAGAGTGGTTCTTCCAAAGTTGCTTAAACTTTCTAATTTATTTACGACATTTTTTTCTAGGTGAATTTGATTTGTGTTTTTCGAAAAAGTCAAATTATCTAAAGAACTAATCAAAAAGGTTATTTGAGAACCGATGTTATCATGTAACTCACGAGAAATTCTTAACTTTTCATCAGTGATTTTTTTATCAGCTTCAATTTGCTTTAGTTTGTTTTTTAGTTCTAACTCTTTTCTTATTTTTTCTTGTAGTAATTTTTGTGTCTTATAAATTCCAAACGCCAATAAAATGAGAATAAAAATAGTTCCTATTGCAATATAAAGTTGGTTGTTCCTTTTACTAATAGATAATCCTTGTTCAGCAATTTGTCTATCTTTTTTTTCTGTTTCAAATTTAATTTCAAGTTCTGCAATTTTCTCATTTGTTTCACTATTTAGAATACTATCATGATAAAGTTTATGGTCTTTAAGTTTTTTGTAAGCGGTTTTGTAATCTCCTTTTTTTTGATAAATATCAGAGAGTTTCTCGTAATTATATTGAGCCATATGTTTATTGCCCATTATTTTTGCAAGATTCAGACTTTCATTGAACTTAATAATTGCTATATCATATTTCTCAATTTGGGCGTATAACTCTCCTGAAATCACAGCATTTTCTGCACGACCATAGTTACTTGTTTCCTTCAATCGATACTTATCAGATTCAGCCATATATTCAAAAGCTTTATCCATGTTTCCTAAAATTGCATAAATACCAGCAAGTCCATTAAGACTATAAGGAATTCCGATTGTATCAGCAATCTCATATTTTATATCTAACCCTTTTTTGCTATAGTAAAGTGCACTATCTAAATCGTTTGAAATTTGTAGCGAAGTTGAATAATGACCATAAATACTACAAAGTGCTTTCTTAGCGTTATTTTTTTCACCAAGTTTAATAGCAAGTCGTATATAGTGTTTTGCAAGATCAAGATTTGTACGTAGTAAGTGGTAACCGTATAAACCATATTCACTAATTAATTCAATTTCACTATTCAATTCTTCAAAAAGTTTAATTGCTTTAATTCTTGCTTCTTGCGAGCTATCGGATTCACTAACAGAGGAGTACATAAGCGAAAGTTTGCTGTATAATTTTGCCGTTCCAAATTTGTAATCAATTTCTTTTGAAGTTTCTATCCAATCTTGAAAAAGAGATATGAATTCTTTGGGTTCAGAGTATATTACATCGTATGGAAGTGTAATTAAAGAATCAATTTGTTTTTTTAATTCTTGAGCTTGTATTGAAGAAGTAAAAAAGAATAATATTGAAATAAGAAAAAATGATTTCATTTGTTTTCTGATCATACTAAAAATACTATTTTTGTTTTCTAAAACTTTAAGCATAAATGAGAGTTAATATTATAAAAATAGAATTAGTATTGAAATTTATTTTAGTACAATCATCTTTTTTGTAATGGTATTATTATTTATTCGCAATGAATAATAATAAATTCCAGAACCTAAGTTCTTTACATTAAAATTAACTTTATAATTCCCTGCAGATTGTTTTTTATTTACAAGCGTTTTTACTTCTCTACCAATTGCATCATAAACTTTTAGTGTTACATTGGTAGTTGTTACAAAGTTTGCATCCACTACTGGAATTGTATATTTAATTTTTGTACTTGGATTAAATGGATTTGGAAAATTTTGAGAAAGCAAAAAAATTTCGGGCTTGGAATTGTTTTTAATTCCTGCAACATTTTCTAAACTAATTTTATACATTCCTCGTCCGTGTGTTCCAATTGCTAAATAGTTTTCTGTTGGATGAACTTTTATATCACTTACTACTACGTTAGGAAGTTCTGCCTCTAAAATATTCCAAGAATTTCCAGCATCCAAACTTATAAAAGCACCGACATCATTACCTAAGTACAAAGTGTTGGAATTTCTGTTATCAATAGCAAAAGCATTAACTGGTGCATCTGGTAGATTATTACTTATACTTTCCCAAGTAGTTCCTTTGTTTGTACTTCTAAAAACTTTTGCTTCTGCGTCTTTCCATCTTAAACCTGAAAAAGTTGCATAAACAATACTCTCATTTTTCGGATCTACAACAACTCTTGTAACCCATCTCAAAGGTAAATCTTCCGAAATATTTTCCCAAGTTAAACCATAGTTCTCTGTTACCGAAATATTTCCATCATCAGCTCCAACATAAATAACTTTTGAGTTTGTTGGAGCAACCGCAATCGTGGTAAGGGTTCCGAGTCTTTTATCAATTGTCCAATCTGTTAATTGTTTACTAATAGCAGTCCAGGTAGTTGTTCCATTTTCAGTTCTATATAATTTATTTGTTCCATAGTATAATACTTTAGAATTATTAGGATCTATTGCTACTGGAGTTGACCAATTTGTTGGCTCACTACTATTAATTCCATTTAATGCACCAAAAAAACTTTGTCCTCTGTTTGTACTTTTTGCTAAGTTCCCAAATTGCGATTCAGCATAAATAATATCAGAATCATTTGGATCTACAATTACATAAAAACCATCTCCACCTAAAATACTTTTCCAATCATTTCCACTTCCAGTTAAAGCTTGTATAGTATTATTGTCCTGAGTTCCGCCGTAGAAATTATTTGGATTTAATTTATCCAAACCAATTTCATAAAATTGTGTAATAGGTAATTTTTTAGGTTTGGACCAAGTAACACCTTCATCAATTGAAATATTAATTCCTCCATCGTTTCCACTAATTATATAATTCGAATTGTTTGGATGGAAAGCTAATGCATGATGATCTACGTGCAAATTTCTAGGTCCGGAATAACCGTAAGAAAAATCCCAACTAGTTCCACTTGTTATTGATTTTATTAATGATACATCTAACACAAAAACAGTTTCTGGTTTTGTTGGATGAACTCTTACTTGTCCGAAAAACCAACTGAATGATCCTGAACCAGAAAAACTATTTGTCATTGTACTCCAACTTTGACCTTGGTCAGTAGTTTTATATATTCCAAATAATTGAGTGCCATCATTATAAGTTGCATACAAAGTTTTTGAATCAGACGGAGATATAGTCAATCCAATTCTTCCAATCTTTTTCATTTTGGAATTTGGCAAACCATTTGTCTCATCTAATTTACTCCATATATTTCCACCATCAATTGTTTTATAAATTCCTCCAGAAGGACCATCTAAATGTGTGCTGTTTTTGAATATTGGTCTTCTAACTCTTTCCCACATTGCTGCAAAAAGAATGTTTGAGTTTGTGGGATCCATTACTAAATCAATTGCTCCGTTGAGTCTGAAACAAAAAGAGATTTACTCCAACTGTCTCCTCCATCATTTGAAAAATAAACTCCACGTTCTGGGTTTGGTTTAAAGTAAGAACCAACTGCCGCAACAAAAATATTTTTCGAATTATTAGGATCCACAATTATTCTTCCGATGGAAGCTGTTGAATCCAATCCAATAAATTTCCAATTTCCCCCAGCATCGTTTGATTTGTAAATTCCACTTCCTGGAAAATTATTATGTCCTCCATTTGCTTCGCCAGTTCCAACATAAATTGTACTAGGATTACTTGGGTCAATTCCAATATCTCCTATTGATAAATTTGGTTGGTCATCAAAAATAGGAAACCAGGTTTCGCCAGTATCAATAGACTTAAACACGCCTCCAGTTGCAGAAGCAGCATAAACAATATTTGGCTCTTTGGGATTAAACTCAATGTCAACAATACGTCCACCAATATTAGTTGGACCTACAAATTCCCAATTTCCATTTTGATTTTTTTTACTTAGGATTTTATTTTCTTTTAGTTGTTGCAAAGAATTTCTTGCCTCTGAAATTGCTTTAACATCATAATTGTAATAGGGAAAAGTACGTTTAACCCATTGCCATTCAGAAGGTAATAATTCATTATTAGATTGTGAAAAGTTAGGGCTTTGCTTATTGATATTACTGGAAGAAAAGAATGTGTAAAACATTATAAAGCTAAGGATAAGTAAAAGAATATTTATTCTTGAATTAGTATTCATATATTTCCAATGATAAAAGGTTTAAAATAGATTGAGAATAAGATAGTTATCAAATAAAAATAAAATGACAACTTCCATACAGTATATTATCAATTTATTTATAATATTTAACTAAGCTTTGAAACTTTATTTTTATATTAACATCCTATATATTTGAACTTAATATAATATTTTTAATTTATGAAAAAATCATATATCATAAGAGCGTTACCAATTTTAGCTGGAGCTACTTTAGGTTATGCTTACTACTATTTCATTGGCTGTGCTTCTGGATCATGTGCAATTACAAGCAATCCTTATATCTCAACAGCTTACGGAGCTTTTACCGGACTAATTTTTGCTTTCCCAACTAAGAAGAAAAAAAAGTCTTCCGAAGACGAAAGTTAAAATGAGTAAAACCAGCATTTCCAAAGATACAGAAATTGAGGATTTAGTGAAACTTATTCCAAATTCAGTTGTCTATCTTATGGAAAAAGGAATTAGGTGTCTTAGATGTGGAGAACCAATTTGGGGAACTTTAGAAAGTGCAGCCCAAGAGAAAGGTTTTTCAGATAAAGAAATTGTTAATTTTGTTAAGGATTTAAATAAATTAAAATAGTTTTAATGAGTAGAGACTTATATTTTTTAGTAAAAGGAGAACTAATGAGTAACAAAACGGATTTACAGAATAAAGATGATAAAGCTTCTAACTTTTTAGCAAACCCTAAAAATAGAAGTAGAATATACACTGGACTTTTTTTAGTTGCAGCAGTAGTATTTTTTATTGTTAATAATGCAAACGGAGAAACTGAGCAAGGTCCATATCCACCTAGCTATAATGACACATCAATTGAAGTTTTAAGTTTGAGTTCCTTGAAAGGCAAAGTAGTACTTATAGATTTTTGGGCAACTTGGTGTCCTCCTTGTATAAAAGGTATTCCAGATTTAATTGAAATAAAGGAAGAACTTAAAGATACTGACTTTGAAGTAATTGGTATTTCACTCGATGGATATACACGTGGTGGAGCTACCAAAAATAATGTCTCTCCTTTTATGAAAGAAAAAGGTATTAACTATCCTATTGTTTTAGGAGACGAACAAGTAGCACAACTCTACGGCGGAATTGGTTCAATTCCTACCTCTTTTGTTATTGATAAAGAAGGTTACATAGTTTCTTATTATCAAGGTTTAGTTGCAAAGGAAAAGTATATAAACGATATTAAAAAAGCTAATTCTAAAGACTATTCTCCAGATACAAAATATATTGCTCCAGACTTTACTTTGCCATTAGTTAAATAAAATTTGTAATTTATTATATGCTTAGAATTAAAATAATATCAGTTTTAATTATTATTACTTTAGTAGTATTTGGTTGTACTAAAGAAAAGAAAGTAGAACTAGATAAAGAGAAATACAAAACGGAATTTGCAAATCTATCAAGAGACTATCTACTTGGATTAAAATCAATTCTGAAAAAGAATTTGAAAAGTGGTGGCCCTTTACAAGCCGTTACTGTTTGCTCAGATACAGCTACTGACTTAACCAATATGCTCTCTGATGCTGTTGACTTACAGATAAAAAGAGTAAGTTTCAAAAATAGAAATCCAAATAATATTCCGGATGAAATTGAAGCAAAAATTTTACATAGTTATGAGAAGCTTTTGTTACGAGGTAAGTTAAATGAAAGCATTGAGACTTTTGGTGAATACGAAATAAATGGTGAAAAAATTTTGAGGTATATGAAACCAATTATTGTTGATACTCCTTGTCTTAAATGTCATGGAGGAAGTGGTAATATTTCTAAAGAAGTAGCAGATGTAATTAAGAAAAACTATCCTGAAGATAAAGCGATTAATTATGTTAAAGGGGATCTAAGAGGGGCTGTTTCTATAACAAAAGTATTGTAATATTTGAATTGCAAAAATTAAAAGAGCTATCTTAAAAATTAATAAGATAGCTCTTTTTTATTACTCAACATCTAAATTCTTTTTAATATCTAAGAACTCTCCAAGTCTTTCTAAAACATTCCAAGAATATATTCCAGCGTGTTCACCATCTTTCCAAGTAATATTAATTGCGTAATTACCAACTTTCTGAATATTCGCAATTTCATATTTACCAGGTTTGTCAGGTCCTGGCGGAGGTGGAGCGTAATGAGTCCAAAGAATTGTCTCACCTTTATTCCCAGCATCTGGAGATTCATCTCTTAGAAATATTAATGGATAAGTATTTGCTTTTCCATTATCCCATTCAATGGTAAGAGATTCTTGATTATTCAGTTTTATTTTTTTTGGAGTTGCCATAGTAAAAGTGAGCTAAAGTATCTAAAGTTTATAAGTGCCTAAAGTACAAAAGCATTATAAATATCTTTTGCACTTTAATACTTTTAACTTTAGACACTTGTCTTATATCTAATTTCCACCTAAAATTAAAGGTAAACCATCTTTACCAGAACCAATAACAACAACTTTTGCGTTTGGAGAAGATGCTAATTTTTCTGTAGCTTCAATACCTTTCCATTTTAGTAAGTTTGCATTAATTTCTTTAGAAACTATACTTTGAAAATCGGCAATACCTTTAGCTTCAATTCGTTTTCTATCAGCTTCTTGTGTTTCTTTCTGTAGAATAAATGACATTCTTTGACTTTCTTGCTCTGCTTGTAATTTTTCTTCAATTGATCTACTTAAACCTGGTGGAAGAATTATTTGTCTTAGAGGAGCATCTTCAATAATTATTCCTTTACTGCCAACAATTTTTTGTAGATTCTCTGTAATCTGAGTTGCAAGTTGTTCTCTTGCTCCGGTGTATAACGCCTTTGCTTCAAACTTTGCTGTAACTCCTCTAACCACAGATCTAAATTGAGGAATTAAAATCACATTTAAATAATCACCGGCATCTACAGTTTTATAAATTTCATTTGCCATTGTCGGATCAACTCTATACCACAGACTTATTTCCAACTGAACAGGCAAACCTTCTTTGGAAGGAACTGTCATATTTTCTTTTAGTTCTTGAGTTTTAAAACTGTACTTAATAATTTTTGCAATAGGGTTAACTATGTTAACACCTGGTTTTAATGTTTCGTCATTTACCTTACCAAGAAAATCTACAACTCCAACGGTACCAGCTGGTATAACAGTAAAAGTTCTAAACAGAGCAAATGCAATTGCTGCAATTGCCATAATTAACGTCATATTTGCTTCTTGTTTCTTGCCCATTTTTTTCATATTTGTTGAAACGAAAAACAGTACAACGGCTGCAATTATTGCGAAAATAAAAATCATAACTTCTCCTTGTTTTATTTATTTAGATTATTTTATAATTGATTTAATTAGCTTAACTGGTAAAACTTTCTTTTTTGAAATTTCATAAGAATCTGCAATCATTTTTTTGGCTGTTTCAATTGTAGATTTATTATTTGTAAATAGTTCTGCAACAACTTCACCTTTTTTAATTTTTGTTCCAATCTTTGGATAAAAAATAATTCCCGCAGCTGGATCAATTATATCTTCTTTTGTTTTTCTTCCTGCTCCCAATTCTAAAGAAGCCATACCTATTAAAGTATTGTCAAGTATTTTCATAAAACCAGAACTGCTTGAAGTTATAACTTCTTTGTATTTTACTTTCGGGTATTTATCTAAATTTTTAAGATAAAAAGTATTTCCACTTTGTAACTCCACCATTTCTAAAAATTTATCAAAAGCTTTCCCATTTTGAATTAACTCTTTTGAAATCTTAATTCCTTCTTTTATACTCTTAGCTTTTTTACCAAGATAAATCATAGCCCCCGAAAGTTGAACAGAAACTTCAAATAAATCTTCAACCATTTCACCTTTTAAAACTTTTACCGATTCATAAACCTCCAACCAATTACCAATGTGAGTTCCGAGTGGTTGGTTCATATCAGTTATGAAAGCAATAACTTCTTTGTCAAACGATTTTGCTGTATCCATTAGTGAAAGTGCAAGAGCTTTTGCATCTTTAGTTTGCTTCATAAAAGCACCGCTTCCAGTTTTAACATCCAACACAAGTCCGTCAATTCCTTCTGCTAACTTCTTACTCATTATGCTTGCAGTTATGTAAGGAATGGACTCAACAGTTGCAGTTACATCTCGTAAAGCATAAATTAATTTATCCGCTGGAGCAACATCTTTTGTTTGTCCAATTAAAACAGCTTGGCATTTTTTAATTATTTTTTTGTATTGAGCCAAAGACAAATTAGTTTTAAAACCTGGAATTGATTCAAGTTTATCAAGCGTTCCGCCACTATGCCCAAGTCCACGTCCGGAAATCATTGGAACATTAATTCCAGCTGCGGCAACTATTGGAGCAATAATTAAAGATGTTTTATCTCCAACTCCTCCGGTAGAATGTTTATCTACTTTTGCTCCCGGAATTTCGGAAAGGTCAATTATCTTTCCGCTGTAGAGCATAGCTTCTGTTAAAGCTTTAGTTTCTTTTTTTGTAAATCCATTTAAAAATCCAGCCATTAAAAATGCAGAAAATTGATAATCGGGAATTTGTTTTTTTGTGTACGAATCTATTAAAAATAAAATTTCGCTTTCACTTAGAACTTTTCCTTCTCTTTTTTTCTTAATTAAATTTACTGTATTCATAAGCTTAATTATTGATGATTAACTAACATCAAAATATACTTAAATTGCCTGAAAAAAAGATGCAGTTATATTTAATAAGTTTAAACATTTGTATATATACTAATTCTACATTAATTTTTAGAAAAAACCTTCGAGGTTTGTAACTTTTAGAAATATTAAAAATTAGGTTAATATTAAATGAATAATGAAGTTTAGAATAATTCAGTAAAACCTCGAAGGTTTGTTAATCATTAAGATTTACAAAAACCAATTTAGTTTTTATAAGATGGGCAGAAAAGGGACGAACCCTTCTTGTATTTAAAATCCTTTTTAGATATTATGTTAACATAAATCAAATTGAATTAATTAAAGTAGAGGTTAAAATGTTTGACCAAAATTATAAGTTTACTTGCATAGATAGATTTCTAAAATATGTTAAGTATGATACACAATCAGATGAAGAATCAACAACTTTTCCAAGTGACCCAAAACAGTTAGAGCTTTCAAAAGATTTAGTAGTTGAATTGAAAGAAATTGGTTTGGAAGATGCTCACATGGATGAGAACGGTTATGTAATTGCAACATTACCAAGCAATACAGACAAGGATGTTCCGGTAATGGGATTTATTGCACACGTTGATACTTCACCTGCAGTAAGTGGTAAAAATGTAAATCCGCAAATTGTAAAAAACTACCAAGGTGGAGATATAACTTTACAAAATGGCAAAGTAATTGTTGAAGCCGAAAACCCTGAACTAACTGATATGACTGGGTTTGACATAATTACAACTGATGGAACAACATTACTTGGTGCTGATGATAAAGCTGGCGTTGCTGAAATTATGGATGCAATGAACTACTTAATTCAACATCCAGAAGTAAAACATGGAACAATAAAAATTTGTTTTACTCCAGATGAAGAAGTAGGAAGAGGAGCAGAAAAATTTGATGTAGAAAAATTTGGAGCAAAGTTTGCTTACACAATTGATGGTGGAACTCGTGGAGAAATTGAAACCGAAACTTTTAGTGCAGACGCAGTGAACATAACTTTTATTGGCAAAAATGTTCACCCTGGTTATGCAAAAGGGAAGATGATAAACTCACTAAGAATGTCATCTTATTTTATGGAACTTCTACCTAAAGACAGACTTTCTCCTGAAACTACAGAAGGATTGGAAGGGTATGTTCATTGTAATGCTATAAGTGGTAACGAAGAAAAAACTGTTCTCAAATTTATTATTAGAGATTTTATTGATGAAAACTTAGTAGAGTTTGAAAATTTTCTAAAAAAACTTGTTGATAAAACAGTTGCAAACTTTCCTGGTTCATCATCGGAGTTTGAAGTAAAAGAACAATATAGAAATATGAAAAATATTTTAGTTGAGCATCCTGAAATAGAGAACTTTGTTTTGAAAGCAATGAAACGATTAGACATTACACCAATTCAATCTCCGATTAGAGGTGGCACAGATGGCTCTCGCCTAAGCTATATGGGTTTACCAACGCCAAACATTTTTGCGGGCGGTCATAATTTTCATGCTGTAACAGAATATGTTGCAGTTCAAGATATGGAAATGGCAGCAAGGGTAATTGTTAATATTTGTCAGGTATGTGAAGAGCAAGCATAAAAAATGTTGTTGTCGAGGAGTAGTCCTCGACAACAAAACAAAAAAATAGATCAGTTATTCGTACTTAATATGAGTAACATCAAATTTCCCATATCTAAATTTCCCATCCGGTAAATCCCATTCGACTTCAAAATGGGTCGGAACAAAATAGTTTTCATTTAACCATTTATAATTTGAGTAATAAATTGTATAAGGTGTTTTCACATACCCGCCATGGGTTGTTCTAAACTTATCCATCGTTTCTATTTTTTCAATTGTATTGTCTTTTGCGAAAAAGACTTTAGCAACAATCGAATTAGCTTCATCAACAAATTTAACTTCGGCAGTATTAGAATCTAAAACATTCCAATGTAAATTTTTATTAGGTAGCAGGGAAGTTGGAAAAAAAAGAGCTTCAGAAAAATATCTAAACAAACCAGATTTATCCATTTCAACATTCCAAGCGTCTGCAATGGTGATGCTGGAGTTTAGCTTAATTAACATATTGCCATTTCCGTGAATATAGCTATCTATTGATTGAACCCAAAATAAATCACTGTTTTGTAAAGTTGAATTCCATAAGAAATTAGGCTGTACAGTTGTGAAACATTCGGTTGCATCTATTTTCATCCATTCAGAGTCTTCGTCAGTTTTTATATAAGCAGTTTGACCTAGAGTAATAAAGTTTGGTTTAAGAGAATTATCTACTAAAACAGTTTCGAAATATTTAGATAATAGTTGCGGCAAACTATCTAGTTCGGCTAGAGTAAAAATGTTTTTTTTGTTAAAATTTGTTGAATCTCGTAATTCTTCAATCTTAGTTTTTATTGTATGAGCAGTTAGTTTGTTACCTCCCCAAAAGAAGAACATAAATGCAAAACTAACTATTATAATTATAAGCAGTATTACTCTTTTCATGGTAATGAGTATATAAATAAACTTTGAGTTTTATCGCAAACTAAAAATATTTTCTTTAAATCAAAATCTATTGCTATTCCTTCCACTTGCGGAATATCAATTGAGTATGAACTAATCACAACTCCTTCCGTTGAACACTTGTAAATGGATTTGCTTTCATGACTAGTTATCCAAAGTTCATTTTCTGATTCATCAAAAAATAAGCCGGAATAATCTTTAGCAAATTTTAATTCTTTTTTATTTATCAGTTTGCCATCTAATTGTAGCTCTAAAAGTAAGCCAGGTTTTTTTTCATTTAAGACATATAAATGATTGTTGTTAGGATTGAAGGTGACTCCTTCCAAACCACTATTTGGTTTTCCATATAGGTCAATACTAAATCTACTGAGTTCTTCTCCAGTTGTACTTAGAATTACAACAGCTCTATCTCTTTCCAAAATTGTTACTATGGATGTATCGTTAATGTAGGCAATACCTTCAAGGTCTAAACCATTTACAGAAAGGCTATCTTTTATTTTCCCGTTTGGTTGTAATTTATAAATTCTGCTTGATTCATCACTAACAATAAGCAAAGTGTTTTCTTTTTTATTAAAGGTAATTCCAGAAGGTTCAGGAACTTTTAAGGGGATTTTTTTAATAAGCGAAATATTACTACTCTTACTTTTTTTAGTTTCCTTATTTTTGCATTGAGTGAATGATACAAGTAGTAACATTAACATGAAGAAAGAAACTACAAATCGAAATAATCTAAATTGATTTTTTTTCATATCGAAAAGTTATGAAATTAAACTTAATTTTTGAAAAAATTCTTTCACTTTATTTTCATCTAGTTTGTTATTGGTTCTAACTCCAGAACACAAATCAATACCATAAGGCTTAACCATTTCTACTGCTTCTATAATATTGTGAGCATCCAAACCACCAGCAAGATAAACCGGAACTCTAACAGATTCAACAATTTTTTTACTTAGTTCCCAGTTGTGTGTTTTGCCAGTTCCGCCAAGTAGTTTTATTTCCTTTTGTTGATTTCCAGAATCAAGAAGAATTGTATCAACATATTTTGAAATGTGAATTGCTTCATTTATAGATTCCAAATTATTTACATGGATAACTTGTACAATATTGATATTTGGAAATTCAGTTTTTATATCTGAATAAGAACCATCTGTTAATCGATCAACGATTTGCACAGTTTTTGTTTTACATTTTTTGAGTTGCTTAATTATTGATGCAACATCTTGCTTACTTGTAAGTAAAAATGTATCAATGTTACTTGGTAGAGATGTTGCTATTTGCTCAATTGTTTCTTCAGAAATAACTCCAGGACCACTTGGCATTTCTGAAACTAACCCAATTGCAGAAGCTCCATATTTAATTGCAAGCTCTGCTTCTTGCAGCGAAGAGATGCAACATATTTTTACTTTAGGAATCATATACTATTTTATAACAATCATTTTTTTTGTCTCAATAAAATTATCAACTTTTAATTGGTAATAATAAATTCCAGAAGTTAAATTTTCTGCATTAAAATTTATTGTGTAATTACCACTTGGTTTTATTGAGTTTACTAAGCTTGCAACTTCCTTGCCCAAAACATCGTAAACTTTTAGGGTTACTCTCGAACTGAAGTTCGAGGCTACATTTATATTTGGAATTGTATATTTAATTGTTGTTGTTGGGTTAAATGGATTTGGATAATTTTGATATAAATTAAAATCTGAAATTATTTCATTTTGTTCATCTTCAACACTTACCGGTCTGTTACCAATTGAAAACCAAGTTGGTAATTGTCCGCCGGAAACATAGTCTTGAGATACACCGGAAGAACTAATTTTATTTTCTGCCATTGCAATTTGTCGCAAACCAGAAATATTATTTCCATCAGTCCGCTGAAATACAACACGATCGTCATTTGGCGAATATCTGGGGAAGCCAATTGAAGAACCATTTGCTTCAACCAAATCGGAGTTCCCACTAAATATATCAATTGCAAATATTGAATCTGTTTCGTTATTAAAATCTATTTTATCAATTAAAAGATAATTATCATTTGTTTGTCCGAATGAAGGATTACCAAAACTTATGCCTTCTTCTTGTGGTGGAAATATTGAGTAAATTTTTTCATTGGCAACATCTAGTATGTTAACAGTCCAATAATCAAAAGTACTTCCCGAAGCTTGCGGAATAATATTGAATGAATCATAAATAATTAATTCACTTGAAAGATTCCAATCTATTGCATCTGCAAATTTTACAACGCTATCTTTTACTCCATCTTGAGTTGTTGGGTTGTATAGTTTAACTGACTTACTATTATCAGAATTATCAAGATCGAAGATGTATATTAAACCATCTTCCCATTTTGTTGTAGCTGCTAGCTTTGTTCCATCGGGAGAAAAAGCAATTGATTTCCAAACACTATCATTGCTAATTACAGATTCGTCTGTTCCGTTAGAACCAATAATTCTAATATATTTATCGCTATCAATAAATAGAATAGCTGAACCATCATCAGAAGCACTTATAGGATTTCCTGTTCCAGTAAAAACTTGAGTGGTAGTTAATTGAACTATATCATTATTGCTATTTTCTATAGTTGGACGTATTATATATAGACTGTTATCTCCAACTTCATCATTGATAGCAGCAATCCATTCGTCTCCTTCTATTGGAGGTAAATCATCTTGTGGCTTTGTTCCAGAACCATCAAGAATGCCAACAGTATCAAACGCTTGTTTAACTGCAGAAACTTCTGTAGAATTTTCTCCATACAAATCTGTTGCTGAACGAACTGCTGCAAGTCGCATATCTATAAATTGAGATTGACTATTTAAGTAGCGAGCATTCATAAGTCTGTAGTAAATTTTTTCTGTTTTATCTCTTCCAATTGCGTTGCCAATTAAAGCACAAGCTCTATTTGGAATTCCACTATTAATATGTACTCCGCCATTATCTTGCTTTATTGTAAGAGTTAAAAACTCATTCATGTGAGATGGTTGCCATCCGTTATCATTCAAACTACTTCCGCCATTATGTGGATCTTCCATATCTCGTAAATTGCCAGATGCTATGTAAGATGTTTTAGTTACATCTTCTCCTAAAAACCAATTTGTTTTATCTACCATTGCACCAAAAACATCTGCAAGAGATTCGTTAAGAGCTCCCGACTGAAACTTATATTCTAAACCAACTGTGTGTTGAATTACTCCGTGCGTCATTTCATGAGCTGCAACATCTAACGCTCCAGCAAGTGGTTCGAACGCAACATTACCATCTCCGTAAATCATCATGGCTCCGTTCCAATAAGCATTATCCATTGGTTGTCCTTTCTCAGTTGCATGAACAATTGAAAGGATTGTGCTACCTTTATCATCTATTGCATTTCTTCCATGAACATTTTTATAATACTCATAAGTAACTCCTCCATTATAATGTGCTGAAACTGCTGTTGCATCACTCCAAGTATTATTGGTAGACGTTACATGAAAAAGTTTAGTTTGGTTTGATAAATCTTCTCCCCTAACATCAATAGTTAGGATAGCTCCTTTGGGATCATCAACTATTTTTGTTTGGTTATTTTGCCACATATCTCTTGTTCCATCAATCATATAAGATGTACCAGAAATATTGTAAACATTGATATTTCTACTAACTCCATTTAAGTCAGTCGCCGAAGCTGTTTCGGGACCATCACTAACTGTTGCATTATAGTTCTGTAAAATCTTTCCACTGTTTGCATCAACAAAATAATATAAGTTGTCTTTCAGATTAGGTCTTACTTGAACAAACCAAATCAGATGCTCCACTTGTTTGTCATCTAGCCAAATATACTTTTTAGCTGTTGGAGTAGTGTAATTTAATATTGTTTTAAACTGATTATCGATCTCTATAATTTCTGTTGTTTTTTGAATATGTTCAATTGCTATGTCAGTAGCTTTTTTATTGTTTATATTTTCTGAGTCCACATCTAAGTCAACAGGAGTCTTGGAATACCTAGCATTTAAAGAATAAATTTCACCACTTTTATTTGAGTGCAAAACAATTTCATTTCCCCAAATTGGAATACCTTTATACTGCTGATTAAACTTAAGGTGTTTTGTCTCTAATTTATCTTTTGTTTCTTCAACTAACACAAGTTCTTCGGAAGGATTATCAAGTTGAAAAATTTCTTTATTCTCTTGAATAAACAAAATTGCATTTTCGGAAGTAGATACATTTAGATTAGCTTTCTTAAGACTTTTAGCTGACCTAAAGTTTGAAATATATGTTGGAGTATTATTTGATTTGTTCCAATTAATTTCCCATCCGTTAATTTGGTTTTGTTGAAAACTAAAAACTCTTCTATTTTTATTTTCAAGAAAACTTTTAAGGTTAGATTTCTTTTTAGTATTATTAGATTTCCCAAGACGAGCATATTCTATTCTTTCAGAAATTCTCTCACTAATATTTTTTAATTCATTACTACTAATTGTAACTGATTTGTCAGATTGTTTAATATGTAATTTCTTTTCCCATCCACGTAATTTATTTTTGTTCTTGGTTAAGTTGTTTTGCGAAAACATAACACTAGCTGATATTGAAATAATAATTCCAAGCTTCAACAATATTCTTATACTCATTAGTTACTCCACTAATTTATTTTAATCTTAAAATTATTTTTTGATACTCGTACAAAATTCAATTACTTCTTTGTACCAGCTAGTTATTTCAGTTGGGATATTGCTATCTATTCCTCTGTCTTCCCAAGTCCAGGTGTAAGATGTATCACTTAAATTATACACTAAACTTGTTGTCATATTATCAGTTCCGTCATATTTCTTTTGTAAAATCCCACAAGAATCTAATTCATTTTTAAATTGTAAAATTTTAGTAATGTCTGATTCTTCTTCCCACAAAGTTGTGTCTTTTACAAATGATAATTGTCTCCAGTATTTTATAACTCCATCCGATGTTAAAGTATAACCGCTACCTAAACCAGTAATTCCTCCTGCACTTGAAAGGCTAATACTAAACGAATCAATTTGAGTTTCTTTTTGTAAGGTTTCAACAACAGCACTTTTAATATTTTGAGTTTTTGTTGAGTCTGTGTTGCAGCCTAATTGTAAAATAAGTGTAAGTAAGAATACAAATGAGGAAATACTAACTAATATTTTCTTTTTCATTTTGGAACTTCCTATAGTTTAAGGCGACTAAAGTGTAAATTACACAATTTTGGAATTGAGTTTCAACTATAATAAATAGATCTCCTACGAGGCTTAGAACAAGAATTAATTTTCCATCAAATCACTAAGAAAATTAAGATTTGTAGATTCTGAATTTGAAATAATAATTTTAACAACTGCAGTAAGTGGAACAGACAAAAACATTCCGGCAATTCCCCAAATATAACCCCAAACTAATAATGATAATAAAATCACTAAAGGGTTTAATCCTAATTTATCGCCCAAAATTTTAGGCTCTAATAAATTTCCAATTAAGTTCTGAACTATCGTTAGAACGCCACCAACTAATACTGTGTAACCAATGGATTCGTGCTGAATTAAAGTCATTAATGTTGGGAGAATGATTGCTAAAATAGAACCAATGTTAGGAATGAAATTTAAGAAGAAAGCTAAAACAGCCCAAACAATTAAAAAGTCAATATCAAAAATCCAAAGAATAACTCCAACAATTAAAGAAGTTAACAAACTAATTAGAAATTTTGTGGCAAGGTAACGTTGCACTTGTTCTGTAATATCTTTGAATGTTTTTTCAATTTTTATTTCTCGTTCTTTTCTAATTGTTTCAAACTTATGGTCTTTTTCTTTTAAGGTTTTTTCAATTTTCTTTAGCGATAATTGAGATTGAGTTTTAATATATCGTTTTTTTATTGCAGCAATTATTTGGTTATGTCCGCTACTAACAAATATAAAAAAGAATAGGACAAAAAATCCCGCTGAAAATAATGACAGAGTAGAAGAAAACAATCCACTTGCAATACCGCCATAATCAAGTTCGGTTAGAATTTGACTAATGTTAAAATTTGTGAATACTGGATCTTCTATTCCAAAAGAAATAGCTGTGTTTTGAACAATGTTATTTAACTTTAATTCGTACAAGGGAAGTTCGCTACCTAACCGTGAAAAAGAATCAATCATAAATCTAGAAAGAGCCCAAAAGAAACCAATAATAATTGAAAGATCAATTACAGTTGTTAGTGATTTAGGAATTCTTTTTTTTATCAGAAAAATATTGAGTGGCTCAAAAACAAAAACCAGTAGGTAAGCAATTAATAAAGGAACAAATATATGTTGTAACTCTTTTAGAACACCAAATAGAACTATGAGACCTATAATACTTATAAAAAATTTTACGGTTGGATCAAAAAGTGTTTTTTTCATTTAAGAATGTACAGTGTAAAAGTGAATGTTTGGTTTGTAAAAATAGCTATAAATTATAACATACATAAAACTAAATTGGTTTTCGGATTAGAAAGTTGTCATATTGAAGGAGTTTGTTTGTTGAACAGCTTGCCCGCCTTATTTTTGGTGGGACTGAAATATCTCGAACAATAATAGTTATGAGATTTTTCATTTCAACAAAAAGCGTCTCATTCAGAATGACAAAGTTAAAATACAATAATAATATTTTTAGAAAAATAAAGAATAAGGTCTTGAAATTTCATCTCTAAATTCTGAGATGTTTATGTTACGAGATTTTCTTATAAACTCTTTCCCATCAAAAAAAACTAAAATTGTTGGAACTGCAAAAATTCTATTTTGAGCAGCAACTTCTTCTTGGGCTTCACAATTAATATAGCCCAATTTTATTTTGGGGAATTCCGAATTAATCAATTCCTTAATCTTTGGTTTTAAAACTTTACAAACATTGCATTGTGGTGTGCTAAAATAAATCAATGCCCCAGGATTTTCTGAAATGAATTTATCATATTCTTCAATGGAATTTAGAGATGTCATTTTCCCTCAATAAAAAAAGCAGACAAACTGCCTGCTTTTTCTTGAAATTTATTTTGCTTAATCCTAACCAGGAAAAGGAATTTTTAATTCTTGACCAACTTGAATAACATCTGGATTTGAAAGTTGATCTTTATTAACATTAAAAATATCCATATACTTGCCAGCTGCATCAAGATATTCTTTAGAAATTTTACCAAGAGTATCACCACTAACAACTTTATGAATATGATAATAATCAGTAGCTTCTGTTCTGATATCTGCTTTAATATCTGTTGGACTGTCGCCACCAACTTCTTTTATTTTATTCCATATTGTATTCTTTTCATATTGAGTATGAACAATACCATAAATTTTTAAGTATCCTTCTTCTCTTTCTGCAACGTCAGCATCTTTCATGTTAAATCTGTTACATAAATCAAGCACGGGGCCATATTTCATTGTTAAAGCCATTTATTCCTCCAATTAGTATTTGTTAAAGATTATTGTAATATTTAATTTACTAAAAAGTATAATTATAATTTAATATTTTTTCCTTTCATCATTAAGAGAATAAATAAAAATGGATCCATATTTTTTATTAGTAGTAATAGCCGGAAGCATACTAATAGTAGTTGCATTCATAGGCTGCATTGTTCCCGGATTGCCAGGACCTCCTTTTGGATTTTTGTCTTTGGTATTATTACATTTTGTAGAACCAACAATTTTCACTTCTGACTTTTTATTTACTCTTGGTTTTGTTACGCTTGGAGTTTATCTACTTGATTATGTTCTTCCATTACTTGGAGCAAAAATGTACAACGCATCTAAACAAGGAATTTGGTTTTCAATTATTGGAATGCTGATTGGGATATTTTTCTTTCCTCCATTTGGAATGATTTTGGGATTGTTGTTTGGAGCAATAGTTGGCGAACTAATCTCTGGTAAAGCTAGTAGTGAAGCATTAAAGGTTGGGATTGCTTCCTTTGCATTTAGTTTGTTGGCAATAGTTGCTAAAATTATTTTAACCGGAGTTATGGCATTTTATTTTGTTGAAGCTGTTGTTAGATATATTGCTTAAATAAAAACTTCTTAAAAAGAATAAAGTTTCTTTATTTTTCGTTCTAATTTAATTGTAAATAATTATGTCTGAACCAAACCAAAAATATTTAAGATATTCTATTAATAGAGATGTAGTTTTTGTTATGGGTGCAGGCGCTTCGCATCCTGATGGAGTTCCTCTTCAAAAACATATTCTTCCAATAATTCTTTCCGGTGAAAATGAAGAAATTAAAAATTCAATAATTGGAGAAACAGTTTTAGAATTTATTAATGATAATTTTGAATATAATTCGGAGAAACAACAATATCCCCAACTTGAAGCTGTGTTTGGGTTTTTAGATTATTTCATTCAACAAAACGAAAGCCTGAATTCAAAATATACTTACAATAAAATTGTTGAAATAAAAGAATATCTAATAAAGCTAATTCATTACATAGTAAATTTAGAAACTCATAAGCGAAGTAAATACTACCGACTTTTTTGGGAAGCTATTGAAAAGTATAATAAAAATATTTCTGTAATTACTCTAAACTATGATACTCTTCTTGAACAAGCTTTCGATTTCCTTTTCAAGAAAGTAGGTTACATTGATTATTGTACGCACTTAATGAATTATGATAAAGTTGATAAGCTTAAAGAATTTAATTTTTGGATAAATCCTCGTGAACCAGTTGATGTTAAGAAAGGAGAAAATCCGTCATCGTTTAAAATTATAAAATTACACGGAAGCTTAAACTGGAAGTATTGTAATTGTTGTAACCAAACATTGCTAACACCTTGGGATAGAACAATTGATTTACAAAAAGGAAAATTTCTTGGTTATACCTATCCTGAAAAAGAAAGATATGAATATGTTTGTCCTTTGGATGATACAGAATTTCAGACATTAATAATGCCGCCATCTTATTTAAAATCGCTTAACCAACCAGTAATCTCTCAACTTATAAGTGAAGCTTCACGTGAAATTAGAGATGCAAAAAAAATAGTTTTTGTTGGCTACTCACTTTCAGATGCAGATGTTCATATAAAAGCTCTTTTTAAAAAACAATTACGTGATGATATTGAGGTTATTGTAATAAATAGTAAACACACAAAAATTTTACAGAATAAATATTATGCACTAACAAAACATGTAAAGTTTCATACTTGTTCTTTTGAAGAAATGGTTAATGATGAAAAATTGTTAAAGGAAATTTTACTTTAAATCTTAAATTCCGTTTACTACTTCTTTATAGTAATACACAAAAAGAACTTCTACAATAAGTATTATTTCCTTAGTTTTAATAATAGGAAACATTGAACAATGTAAAAAAGGCGGGCGAAGCAAAACAATAATACTTTGGTGCAGCTGGATTTTTTTGAACTAGTTTGACAAATTAAATTTTTGTATAATTCTTATGCGAAGCCTCCCTATACTTTTTAGGAGATAGTATGCTTTCCAAAATATCCACACTTATTTTAGGTGTTCTTTATGAAAAAGAACACAACCCTTATGAAATAACAAAAATGCTTAAAGATTTGAACCTACGCAAATGGTTTAACATTGCTGACTCAACAGTTTATGCAACTATAAATAGTTTGAAAAAACAAAAACTAATAAAAGGGGAGACTGTAAAAGAAGGTCGCTTCCCAGCAAAAACTGTTTACTCAATTACAGCAGAAGGTGAGTTTGAATTAAACAGAACAATTTCTCATTACCTTGAAGTAACAGATCCGGATGGAGCAAAGTTTGATATTGCAATTTTACTATTGCACCATTTGGGTAGAGATGAAATATTACAGAAGTTAAAAATAAAATTAGAAAATTTGGAAGCAAGTACGTTTGAAATTAAGACCAAAATAATAAAATTAGAACGTGAAAGAAATGTTGCATTTACTGGTTTGATAATGCTAAAACATAGACAGTTTATGGCGGAAACAGAAATTAGAACTATCAAAGAAATTATTAGAGAATTTAATATTCACTCTGATATTAAAGGGGCAACGGCGTTTGATGTAAGTTTGGTTTAAAACTTAAAATTGATAAAAAAAACCCAACTCTAAAAGTTGGGTTTTTTTTTGAAACATTTTATCTTAACTAACAAATACTTATTTCCCTAAAGTTGTTCCATCACTTCGTAAATCTTTAATAGCTTCAATCACTCTATCTTTCACTCCATTTTCAGCTTTTTTCAAATACCCTCTTGGATCATAAAACTTTTTAACGCCAACTTCTTTTTCAACTTTAAGAACAGCATCATAATTTTTAAACATATGATCTACAATTGGTCTTGTAAAAGCATACTGAGTATCAGTATCAACATTCATTTTGATTACTCCATAATCTAGAGTCTCTCTAATTTCTTCAAGAGTAGAACCACTACCACCATGAAATACTAAATCGAAATGAGCAGCTTCACCATGTTTTGCAACAACAGCAGCTTGTCCATCTTTTAATATTTTTGGAGTTAGTTTAACATTACCAGGTTTGTAAACTCCATGAACATTTCCAAAAGTTGCAGCAAACATGTATCTGCCACCTTTAACAGCAGAAAGTCTTTCGTGTACATAAATCATATCTTCTGGAGTTGTATAAAGTTTTTCTGCTGGAGTATCTTCATTATTTATTCCATCTTCTTCTCCGCCAACAACGCCAGCTTCAACTTCAAGAATAATTCCTAACTCAGTACATTCTTCTAAAAGTTCTACGGCAATATCCATATTCTCTTTTAGTGGCAAAGCACTACCATCAAACATATGTGAGCTAAACAAAGGCTTCTCTCCGTTTGCAACTCTTTTTCTTGATTCTTCCAACAATGGCTTTAGAAAAGACTCAACTTTATTTGCTTGGCAATGATCTGTGTGCAAAGCAATATTTACATCATATTGATCAGCAATAAAATGTACGTGTCTTGCAACAGAAATTGAACCAAGAGCAGCATCCTTAACAGCTTGTCCAGAAGCAAACTCACCACCACCAGTACTCAACTGAATTATACCATCCGATTTAGCTTCTGCAAAAGCACTAAGAACTGCATTAGCTGATGACTCTGATACTACATTGATTGCAGCGTAAGCAAATTTATTTTTCTTAGCGTTATCAAGCATCTCACAATATTTTTTTAAATCAACTACAGACATAACATATCTCCTAAAATTAAATGATAAGTATTATTTATTATTTTCAATTATAAATTTACTCAAAAAAAATAATATGTTTATTAAGTTGAGCAATTAAATGTAAATAAATTTGTATTTTTCAATTTTTATTAATGAAACTCGGTAAGTTATGCAAACTGAATGTGTTGTTTTTGATTTGGATGGAACTTTGGTGAAATCTGACACTACTATTTTAAATTCGGTAATTGAAACACTTAAGAAATTAAAGTTAAGTACAAGTTTCGATAGAGAAATATTCTATAATATGTTAGGTCATCATTTTAGAGAAATATTTAATGAGTGCGGTATTAATGTTACAGATGTGGATTCGTTTATAGATGTTTACAAAGAAATATATTTTAATTTTATTGACGACTCTGTTCTTTATAATAATGTAGAATATGTTTTGGCAGAACTAAAAAGTAGAAACATAAAAACCGGATTACTTACAACAAAAGGACATGACCAAGCAATAAAAATTTCTAAGCATTTTAAAATTGAAAAATATTTAGATGTAATAGAAGGAAGAAAAAAAGATATTGCAATTAAACCATCACCAGATCAACTATTAAAAATTTGTAAAGAAGTAAATGTAAGTCCGCAGAACACTTTGATGGTTGGAGATACGGAGTTAGATATTCTTTGTGGAAAAAATGCAAATGCAAAAACTTGTGCGGTTAGTTATGGATTTAGAAAAATAGAAGATTTGAAAAAACACAATCCAGATTATTTGATTGATGATTTGAAAGAAATATTAGGAATTATTTAATAACACTATTCCATCTATATAAAATGTTAATGTTTGAAATATATAACTTCTCGTTGTTGTCATTTCCGAATGTTTTTATCGGAAATCCAGAAGAATATTTTGTTCTTAAATATTAAAAGTCTGATTTAACAAAACCTGGATTCCCAGTCGAGCTGAGAATGACGAGTGATCATCATTAGAAAAATAGTTAGTTCAAATTAAAAGTTTATAATTACAAGAGAAGGTTAAATGAACAACGGATTTATAAAATTAGAAACCAAAAATAGAATTGCAACACTTACTTTTTATCATCCCAAAAGTAATTCGTTTCCATCAATTTTATTAAAGGAGCTGACGGAAAATATAAATCAACTTTCAGAAGATAAAAATGTAAACGTTATTCTATTAAAGAGCGAAGGTGAAAAAACATTTTGTGCCGGAGCTTCGTTCGATGAACTGATAGAAATTGACAACTTAAAAGATGGTAAAGAATTCTTTATGGGCTTTACCAGATTGATTAACTCGATACGTAAATGCAAAAAAATAATTGTTGGAAGAATACAAGGCAAAGCTGTTGGTGGTGGCGTTGGGCTTGTGGCAATAACTGATTATGCAATGGCTTCTAAAAATGCTTCCCTTAGGTTAAGCGAACTTGCTTTAGGTTTAGGTCCGTTTGTTGTTGGTCCACCAATTGAAAGAAAAATTGGAATTGATGCTTTTGAAGCGATGTCGCTTGATTGCGAATGGCGTACAGCAGAGTGGGGAAAGCAGCACGGATTTTATACAGAAGTCTATGAAACAATAGATGAACTTGACGAACACATAAATAAATTTGTTAAAACTTTAAGTGAACGAAATCCCGAAGCATTAACAAAACTAAAAGAAATTTTTTGGGAAGGAACAGAACATTGGGATGAGTTGTTAGAAGAGCGTGCAGAGAATAGTGGTAAGCTTGTTCTCTCGGATTATACTAAAAAGTTTATAACAGATTTTAAAAATCGTTCATAAAACTTTAACACTTAAATATACTTATTATGAATATGTTCGCCTTTGCCATTAAAGTAATAATAGTTCTAGTCTTAGTTTTTCTTATAGAATTTTATTTTCTTAAAAAAGTAACTTGGTCAATAAAAACTTTATTCCCTAAAGTTTCTAAGAAGAAATTAAAATTTTGGAAACGAGTCGGACTATTACTTCTAAATTTATTCCCTGTCTCGGTTTTATTTCTGATGGCTTATTATTATTTCACAAATAATTATGATTTTGCCTTACCAGAAAATTCTTTATATGATTACTTTATCCTTTTCCCTTTTTGGGTTGGTACAATAATTATAGTTCAATCAATATTACTTTTTCTATTAGTAGATATTCTTAAAATAATTTCCTACCCATTTTATAAAAAAACTAAATCTACATTTTACAGAAAGGAAGCGAAAATATTTTTTGCTATTTTGTTTTTATCCATTATTTATGTCCCCTCAAGAATTCTTTACGATTACTATTCGGTTGATGTTAGACAAGTAGTTTTTGAAAAATCCAATTTACCTCAAGCACTTGATGGACTAAGAATAGCAGTGATATCGGATCTACAAGCAGATAGATATACTGATTATGACAGACTTGAAAACTTTGTGGAAAAATTAAACGATGTAAAATCAGATTTAGTTTTAATCTCTGGCGATATAATTACACACTCTCCAGATTATATAAATCTCGCTGCAAAAAAAGTGGGAGAAATAAAAGCCAAACACGGAGTTTATACCTGCGTTGGCGATCATGACAATTGGGCATATCGTTTAGAGAATAAAAGAAGTGTAAATGAAATAACTGAAGCTCTTGAAAAAGTAAACGTTCCAATGATAGATAATGAAAACTTATTTCTAGGAATTGATACAGCAACAATAAAAATTAGTTTTATAACAAACACCTACGTGGGTAAAGTTGAACAAGAGGTTTTAGATAGTTTAACAATCAACAAAAATGATACAGATTTGAAAATCTTTTTAACACATCAACCAAGAGAACATCTAATAAGCAAAGCAGTTGAACAAAATTATGATTTATACTTTTGCGGACATACTCACGGTGGACAAATAACTTTTTTGTTTCCATTCTATAATCTTTCACCAACAATGGCAGAAACGCTTTATCTAAAAGGAGATTTTTGGTTTGAGAAAACTATAGAAAAAAGCAAAGATTTACTTATGATTGTAACTGGTGGATTGGGAATGTCGCTTGCTCCGCTTAGATATAATTCAACTCCGGAAATAACAGTTGTAACTTTGAGAAAGAGTAAAGAATAAATTATGAAAAATAAAATATTTTCTAGATTTAGAAAACTTGAAGATAGTAGAAACGAATTATTTTCTATACTTAAAAAAAATGATGATGATATTTTAAACTACAAACCGCAAGAAAACCAATGGTCAATCATTCAAGTTATTCATCACTTACATAAATCTGAACAATACTCTATTGTATATATTAAAAATAAATTAAGAAATACAAAAGAGATAAATAAATCTAGCGTTGGCTCTTTTGCAAGAGGGCTAGTTGTAGAGTGGGCATTAAGGTTGCCGACAAAACTTAAAGCTCCTACAAATGTTTCTGATGTTCCAGACTTTGCGAAGCTGGAACTTTATAGTACAAAATGGACTAGAATAAGAAGTGATCTTTTAGGAATAATTGAAAACACAGATTTGGATATACTAAAGAGCGATATATTTCAACATCCTTCTGTTGGAGAAATGAATATGGTTCACGCATTAAAATTTATGGAAGCTCATTTCAATCACCATAAAAAACAGATTGATAAAATTTTACAAAGAAAGAATAATTTTGTATAATAAAAAACTGATTTAGTTTAACTTAATATTTTTTAACATTAAAGAAAGGAACAAGAATGAAAAGAATAAAGTCTCTATCTATTATATTACTACTTATGATTGCATTTAGCACAAGTACTTTTGCGCAACATGAAGAAATAACCGGGCTATGGAAAACTATTGATGACGAAACTGGAGATGTAAAATCTATTGTAAATATATATTTGCAAGATGGGAAACTGTTTGGTGATATTAAAAAAATATTCCCTAAAGAGGGAACAGATCAAAATCCAACTTGCACTAAGTGTGATGATGATGATCCACGAAAAGATAAACCAATAATTGGTATGACAATTATTACTGATATGGAATTAGACGAAGATGACAATGAATGGGAAGATGGCGAAATACTTGATCCTAAAAAAGGTAAAACTTATGATTGCAAACTTTGGGTAGAAGATGGAAAGCTTCAAGTTCGTGGTTACGTTTTGTTCTTCCATAGAACTCAAGAGTGGATAAGATTTGAAGGTGAGATTTAGTAAAACCTTATGCTAAAGAACTCGCTAATAAAAATATTTGAAAGAGATTTAAAAAAACTCAAAGAAGAAATTATACTTTTTGAAAACGAATCTGACTTATGGGTAACCGCAGGTGATGTTAATAATTCTCCAGGGAATTTGTGTTTACACGTCTGCGGAAATCTAAAACATTTTATTGGTCACATACTTGGTGGGACAGATTTTTTTAGGGAAAGAGCAAAAGAATTTTCTCTGAAGGATGTTACTAAAAATGAACTGCTTAACAATTGTGATGAAACACTTTCGGTTGTTAAATCGACTTTAGAAAAATTGGACGAAAGTAATTTTGAAAGCTCATATCCTATAAATGTATTTAAGAAAGAAGTGATGACAGAATTTTTCTTAATACATTTAACTACTCATTTAAATTATCATTTAGGTCAAATTAATTACCACAGAAGAATTTTAGTTAGCAATGAATAAATTAGTATTAAGTGAAATTTATATTTACCCAATTAAATCTCTCAGCGGAATAAGTTTGCAGTCTTCCATTATTGAAAAAAGAGGTTTGCAATACGACAGAAGATGGATGTTAGTTGATGATAATAATAAATTTATCACTCAAAGAACTAATCCGCAAATGTCGTCGCTAAAAGTTGAAATTACAAACGAAGGACTTGTAATATCTCACAAAATAAAATCACTTAAAAGATTGTTCGTTCCGTTTAAAAATAATAATTCTAAAATATTAGCAACTGTTTGGAATGATGAGTGCATTGCCAAAACTTCATCCATAGAAATTAATGAATGGTTCTCTGAAGCTTTAGAATTAAATTGTAAACTGGTTTATATGCCAGAGTCAACAGAACGAAATGTTGATCCTAAATACTCTAAAAGTACTGATATTGTTAGCTTTGCAGATGGTTATCCATTCCTAATTATTGGGCAATCTTCTTTAGATTTTCTAAACTCTAAATTAAAAACACCAGTTCCTATGAATAGATTCCGTCCTAATTTTGTTTTTACAGGAGGAGAACCGCACGAAGAAGATAAGTGGAAACAGTTTGAAATTGGCTCTGCAATTTTTAAAGTTGTTAAACCTTGCTCAAGATGTGTACTCACAACTGTAAACCAAGATACTGGTGTAAAAGGGAAAGAACCACTCGCAACTCTTTCTAAATATAGAACTGTTAATAATAAAGTTTTATTTGGGCAAAATTTAATTTGTGATAAACCATCAGAAATAAAAATTAGAGATTATATAAATAATTTAAATTAATAGAAAGCCTATTCGTACTTGAGCATCCTGCTTTGTCCAAATCATTAGCATTTATCAACCAACTTACAATTACTTGTTTATAAAATATCTATATTTAGTTAAAACAAATAAAATATTTTAATTGAAAATGGAAAACAAGTCTTTTATATATATCCCTGATATTAGCGGATTTACCAAATTTGTTACTGAGACAGAAATTAGTCATAGTGAACATATAATATCTGAACTTATAAGTGTTATTCTAAATTCAAATACTTTAGAATTTAAGGTTTCTGAAATTGAAGGTGATGCAGTGCTATTTTACAAATTGGATTCCCCACCTTCGTTAGACGAGATTTATAATCAGTCAAAAGAAATGTTTTTAAATTTCCATTCTCTTCTTAAACAAATTGAAAAAGATGCAGTTTGTCAATGTGGAGCTTGTAGAACAGCTTCTAATTTAACTCTGAAATTTATTGGACATCTTGGTAATTTTAAAGAAGTTGCAATACAATCATTTACAAAGTTAATTGGTAGTGATGTAATTCTTGCTCATCGTTTATTAAAAAATAATGTGCTAAGTAATGAGTATTTATTATTCACAGAAAATTATCTTAAAACTCAAAACAACATTAAATTACCAAATGAAGACAAAGTAGAGTTAAAAAAAAATGTTGAATACTTTGATAATTTCGGTGAGGTTTCTTCAAAGTTTATAAACTTCACACCTTTATTAAAACAAATTCCAAAAATTTCAAATACAAACAATTTATCAAATGAAACTAAGAACCCTGATGTTACCATAACAATTGAAGCTCCTATGTTATTGGTTCATGAAAAATTGATTGACATAAATGCTAAGTTGGAATGGGTTCCCGGAATTAAAGGGGTAAAAACTGAAGATAAAATAAATAGAGTTAACACATCTCACATTTGTACTTTCGATAATAGAGAAATTAGTTTTGTAACAACTGAAAGTGAAGCAAATAAAGGTGAAATTATTTTTTCCGAAAGAGCCATCATTAGTTCAGATATTCTAATTGATAATCATTATAGACTTGTAGCTGAAGAAGAATCAACAGAACTCTCTGTTTCTTTCCAAGCGGTAGATTCAATCCATCAAGATAAAAAATGGATTTACAAAATAATTCATTCCTTAAAACTCAAAATAATTTTGTTTGTTATACGTAGGAATTCAAAAAAAACTTTAAGTGTGTTTAAAGAGTATTGCGAGAAAGCTTCTCATCAATAGTGGAGTATGAGATTGAAAGATTTTTTAATATTAAGTTTAATATTTCTTCTATTTTTAGCTTGCAATAAGAATGAGAATAAGTTAATCAAAAACATAAACAATTTGAAATCTAAAAAATCAATTATCGTAAAACTCCCACATCGCATTGATGAAATTTCCGGACTTGCTATCTCTAATGATGGAAGGCTATTTTGTCACGATGATGAGAGAGCTGTTATATATCAGCTTGATTATAAAACTGGGAAAATAATTAAAAGATTTCAACTTGGTAAGTACGGACTTGAATCTGATTTTGAAGGAATGGCAATTGCTGATGAAAAGTTTTTCCTTTTATCAAGTGATGGAATACTTTATGAATTTGAAGAAGGAAATGATTTAGAGAAAGTAGATTTTACAGAATACAATTTAGGATTCAATTCTAAATTTGAGTTTGAAGGTTTGTGTTATGATTCAACATTTAATAGTTTACTAATTGTTAGCAAAAACTATCCTGGGAAAAAGCACAAAGGAAACCGAGCAATTTATTCTTTCTCTCTAAAGAATTACAAATTAGATAAGTCGCCCAAAATTTTAATTCCCTTAAAGGAGTTATCAAAAAAAAATGGTATTAAAGATTTTTATCCATCCGGAATTACAAAACATTCTGCAAGTGGAGACTACTTTATAATTTCTTCTAAAGGTCAACCATCAATTGTAAGAATTACAAATAGTGGAAAAATATTGAATGCTTATGAGTTAGATAAAAAAACTTTTGCTCAACCAGAAGGAATTGTATTTTTATCTGATTCGACTTTGCTAGTAAGCAATGAGGCTAAAGGGAAACGCGCTACACTTGTTAAATTAAAAATATCTGAGTTATGAAACAATCCAAAACATTTCTAACACATTACAAAATTTTTATATTTAGTGCTTTTCTTATTTTCTTTTTACCCATTTCTTTGTTATCTCAAAATGATTACAAAAAGGAATTTATTGTAATTACCCCTGGAGTTGAGTACGAAGCTGGATGGTTGCACGGTTTTATTTTTGGTAACCATTGGCGTGATGTTTGGACTACTCCAATAAAAGTTGAAATCTTAAATCTTGAAAAGTTTGCCGGAGGTCTTATACCAATTAAGCGTGGTGGAGGATTTCAAACAAAGTCACTTCGACTAAGAGGGAACGATGGACACATTTGGAAATTTCGATCCATGGAAAAAGATCCGTCAAAAGTTTTACCGGAAAATTTAAGAAAGACATTTGTTGCAGATGTTTTTCAAGATCAAATTAGTTCTGCAAATCCAATGGCTGCATTGGTGGTTACTCCAATATTAGAAAGCGTTGGAGTTCTACAATCAAAACCTTATTTGGTTTATATGCCTGATGATGAAAGTCTTGGAGAGTTTCAAAATGAGTTTGGTGGGCTGTTGGGAATGATGGAAATTCATCCTGACGTTGATGAAAAAGAAAAAATACATTTTGAAGATGCCGAAGATGTAAAAGGAACTCTAAAATTATTTAACAGACTTTTAGAAAAACGAAATGAAAAAATTGATTCCAAAGAATATTTTAAAGCAAGATTGGTTGATGTCTTTCTTGGTGATTGGGATAGACATACAGACCAATGGAAATGGGCATTGTATAATAATGATGGGGAAAAACTGTGGAAGCCAATTCCGCGAGATAGAGACCAAGCCTTTGCAAAGTGGGATGGATTTGGTCCAACGCTGGCAGAATATTTTATTCCTCAGTTTGTTCATTTTGGTGAAACATACTCGAGTATAAAAGATATTACCTGGAGCGGAAGATTTATAGACCGCCGTCATTTAACAGAAGTTTCCAAACCACAATGGGATTCTATTACAATATTTATTCAAAATAAATTAACTGATGAAGTAATTGAAAATGCTGTTAATCATTTACCTAAAGAAAATTATTCTATCGCAGCCAATGAACTAATTACAAAAATGAAATCGCGTAGAAATTTATTGAATGAAATTTCAAATGAATATTATGAATTAATCAATAGTGTTGCAGATATTTATTGCAGTAATAAAGTTGATTTAGTTGAAGTAACAAGATTAAATGATGAACAAACTAAAGTGGTTGTTACAAAGAAAAATAAAAAAGTTTTGTATTATAAAATATTTGATAACAACATAACAAATGAAATTAGAATTTATTTAAACGATGGAAATGATAAAGTAACTGTAAAAGGAAAAGTTGAGACAAGTCCGTTAGTCAGAATTATTGGAGGAAGAGGAAAAGATAAGATGATTGATAACTCCATTGTACAAGGATACTTTTTTAATCTTACTCCAATTCCGGATGCAGAAAACAAAACGGAATTTTATGATAGTGGTAAAAAAACAAAAGTTACAAGTGGAGCTGGAACATATTTTTGTGATGAAAAAATAGTTGAAGCCAATACCGATTCTGCAAAATTTGAACCATTACCAAAAGACAGAGGAAGTGAACTATGGAATTTCCCTTTGGCTAATTTTAATTCTGATGATGGATTTATTTTGGGATGGCAATCAACATTTTATAAATATAATTTTAGGGATGTTCCTTTCGATTATAAAATATCCTTATCAGCTACCTATGCAACTAGCCCGAATGACTATAGTTTACATCTTGATAGTTACTTCAATTCAATAATTAAAAATGCAACTTTAAATATTGAAGTGTTAAAGACTGGATTATTTTTTACGGAATATCACGGCTATGGTAATGAGACAATCTTTAACGAAGAATTAGATGAAGAAGATTTTTACAGATTAGAACAAGAGTTAGTGATTGTATCTCCAACATTGTATTATAATTATTGGGAGAAAATAAAAGCGGGTTTTGGTGTTTCGTATGAATATTCTGAAATAGAATTGGAGAATGAAACATTGTTGTTGAACACTCGCAAAGATGATTATGGCTTAGGCGATACAAAATTATTTGGAACTCACTTATCTTTGAAAGTTGATACACGAGATAATGTAAGCAATTCTTATGAGGGAATTTATTTAAATGTTAAAGGTTCTCTTTACCCAAAATTGTTAGATGTTAAAGAAACTTTTTCCAGATTTGAATTTGATACACGAACTTATTTTACAACTAAATTTATAACAGACAACACATTTGCTTTTAGAATTGGTGGAGGAAAAATTTGGGGAAATTATCCATTTACTAAAGCAATAGTACTTGGAGGTGGAAATAGTTTAAGAGGTTATAGCAGAGAAAGGTTTACTGGAGACGCAGCTGTCTTTGCTCAAGCAGAAATGCGAACATATTTATTCCCAATCAAATTTGGTTTGCCAGGTAAATTAGGAATTCATTTCTTTGGAGAAAGCGGAAGAGTTTTTGTCACAAATGAAAATTCCAAAAAATGGCATTCATCCTTTGGTGGAGGTGTTTGGATGTCATTTATAGATAGAATGTTGAACTTATCTTTTGATGTTGCTGCATCTAAAGAACTAACTAATTTTTATTTAAGATTTAATATGCCGTTTTAATTTCCTCCCTCGACTTTGCTCGGGATGAGATTTGATTGCAATCGAGAATGTCATGCTGAGCGGAGTAGAAGTATGACGGAATATTGACACATAACTTATAATTTCACTCAACAATACTATTCAACTGAGCTGTCTCTGGATTTAAATAAATAAAAACTGCAAATAAAATAATTGAAATAATAAAACCGTACATAAAAATACTGTAGCAGATTCGTAAATATTTATATTTCCTACCAAGAACTTGTCCGAGAAAATAAAAATCCTTTATCATACTTCCGTATAAGTAATCTTTATCATTCATCATTTCTTGCATTCCCCAAGTGAAATCTTTCATATTCATATTAAAGAAATTACCGAAAAATAAAAGATTAGCTTTCTTTTTTTCAATATCATCTTTTGTAAATACGCCCGAAGTAACTGAGGGACGAGTAACAAGTATAGCAAATATTAATGTTGTTAAACTAACAATTGTTAAAGAAAGTGTTGGAATTAGAAGATAAGGGTTTGTATCCAACTTTCTTGCAAGTATTGTGGCTATTGCCCCAAGTAGCAACGTATTTACACTTATCATAATATTTGCTTTGCTATCCGCCATAGAACTAAAACTTATGTGAGTTCTCATAACATTCCTGAACATTGTCTCTATTCCACGGTCAGCTTTTTTCTCATTATTTTTTTTGTCTATAAATTTTTCTTTTTCAAACGCAAACTTTTCTTTCTTCTGGTTGTTTTGTGAAAGAGTTTCCTTTTCTTTTTTATAACTTTTTTTAAGTTCTAAAAGATTTTTAGTTTTTCGTTCACTAAAATTTAATTTAGCATATTTAGTGAAAAAATTATGAGTGGAAAGAAAACCAATATTTTTTTCTATCCATTCTAAATCAGATATTTTTTTGTTTGTTCTTTTTTCAATTTCTAATTTTAGAAGTTCACTTTTTTCGAAGAACTTTTTTTTGCCTATATGGTGAATGTCTGCATCACATAAAATTTTATCTAAAAAGGTTTTTGGTTTGGGAGGCATCTTGGTTGCTAAAATACACTGTGAAATTTTTTGAATATTTTCACTTGAATAATTTTTACTCTCAAGAAATTTTTTCGCAAACTCACTACTAATAACTTCATGACCATCACAAGTTTCAATATAGCCAACATCATGAAACCAAGCTGCAATGCTAACAATTTCTTTGTCAATATCTGTTAAGTTTTCAAATTCACTAATTTGCTGTACAACTTTTACAACAGATTTTGTATGTGTCAGATTATGATAAACATTTTCAGAAGGTGATTTTTGACTAAAGAGATCAGAGACATATTGTTCAACTTTTAATAAAATTTCATTTCTCACATCTTTCTCCACAACAATTATTTGTTATTTTAGAATAAATATACAATGATTATCTTAAGATTTTAACTCAATAGAATTTTGATGTATTCAATAATAATCTATTTGCTAAATTTGAATAATAAAATATAACCATAAGAAAAAAAAATGTGTAAAGTTTTTTACAATCATACTATTTTAGCTCAATTAATAATTTACCTATAATGATAAACTCTAAAAATATTACCGTAAAAAAAAGTGCAAGATACTTTACACTTGGAAATCTTTCAGAAAAAACAAAAACTGTTTGGTTTGTTTTTCATGGATATGGACAACTTGCAAATGAGTTTATTGATGAATTCAAAACTTTAGAAAACGATTCTACCTTTATTGTTGCACCCGAAGCATTGAACAAATTTTATTTACGTGGATTCACTGGAAAAATTGGTGCAACTTGGATGACAAAGGAAGATAGGGAAAACGAAATTCATGATTACGTGCAAATGATTAATGAAATATTTACCACTATTGAACAAGAAGTTGATTTCAAAAATATTAAAATAAATATTTTAGGATTTTCGCAAGGTAGCCATACGGTTGTACGTTGGCTAGATAAATATCATAACAAAATTAATAATTTATTATTGTGGGGAACTAGTTTTCCACGTGACTGTGAATACAAAAAGAATAGTAACTACTGGAAAAATATTAAAACAAAAATTATGATTGGGACTGAAGACAGATTTATTTCAAAAGAAATGTTTGAAAAAGAAAAAGTATATTTGCAAACACAAAACCTAAACTTCAAAATTTATAATTTTTCTGGTGGTCATATAATAGATAAAAAATTACTAAGTCAAATATCAAATGAAATGTGAAATTGTTAAATTCTTTTTTACATTGTAATTATCAATCAATATATAAATAAAGGATTACTATGAGCAAGCAAAAGAAATTTCTTTTAGATGAAAAGGATATACCAACGCAATGGTATAATATACAAGCTGATATGCCAAACCCAATGTTACCTCCTTTACATCCTGGAACTAAAGAACCTGTTGGGCCGGAAGACTTAGCAGCACTTTTTCCAATGGAGTTAATAAAACAAGAAGTTTCTCAAGAACGATGGATTGATATACCTGAAGAAGTAAGAGATGTTTATAAAGGCTGGCGTTCAACTCCTTTAGTACGTGCAACGGAATTTGAAAAATTATTAGATACACCAGCAAAAATATATTTCAAGAATGAAGGTGTAAGTCCTGCTGGTTCGCACAAGCCAAATACTGCGGTTGCCCAAGCATACTACAATATGAAAGAAGGAGTAAAAAAAATAAGTACTGAAACTGGTGCTGGGCAGTGGGGAAGTGCACTTTCTTATGCTTGTCAGCAATTTGGAATTGACCTTGATGTTTTTATGGTGAAAATTAGTTACGATCAAAAACCATATAGAAAATTAATGATGAACACTTGGGGAGCAAATGTTTTTTCATCTCCGACAGACTTTACTGATGCTGGGAAAAAAGCTTTAGCAGAAGATTCTAATTCTCCAGGAAGTTTAGGTATTGCAATTTCAGAAGCGATTGAACACACAGTAAAAAATGAAGGTGTAAAATATTCACTTGGAAGTGTGTTAAATCATGTTCTTTTGCATCAATCAGTAATTGGCTTAGAGGCAATTAAACAAATGGAAATGGCTGGTGATTTTCCTGATATTATTGTTGCTCCTCTTGGTGGAGGTTCTAACTTTGCTGGAATTGCTTTCCCATTTTTACCATACAAAATTAATGATGGCAAGGACATCAGATTTATTGCCGTTGAACCAGCATCCTGCCCTAAATTAACAAAAGGTGAATTTAGATATGACTTTGGTGATTCAGTTGGAATGACACCGCTAATTCCAATGTACACACTTGGTCATAATTTTGTACCAGCTCCTATTCACGCTGGTGGGCTGAGATACCACGGAGCAAGTGCTTTGGTAAGTCAACTATTAAAAGATGATTTAATTGAAGCTGTTGCCCTTCAACAATTAGAGTGTTTTGATGCTGGAGTTAAATTTGCAAATTCAGAAGGAATCATTCCCGCTCCGGAATCTACACACGGAATAGCTGCAGTTGTTAGAGAGGCTAACAGAGCTAAAGAGGAAGGGAAAGAAAAAACTATTTTGATTAACCTTAGTGGTCACGGTCATTTTGATATGGCAGCTTATCAAGATTATTTTGATGGTAAATTAGAAGACCATCATTTTACAGATGCTGAGTTACGTTCAGGTCTTGATAAATTAGATACACCTAAAATATAAGTTTAGTTTTATTGTCTCATTTTTATAAGAAGGAGTCGAATTTATTTGACTCCTTCTTTTTGTTTATTTCAAAGTATTCTATTTATTATAATTTATGTTATATAAAAAAATTACAATTACTTTTTTTCTATGTTTTTCTCTGCTTCAATTACAATCTTGTGAAAAGGCAGAAGCGAAAAGAAAAATAGTTCCATCAGTTAAGGTGAAAACCGAAAGAACCATTTACAACAAAAAATATATTAAAAAAGCTGTTGAGCTTCAAAAATATTTTAGTAATAAACAAAAAAAAGCTGGATTTAGCGGAGCAGTTTTATTTGCTGAAAAAGGAAAGATCATTTACGAACATGCATTTGGTTATGAAGATCATAAACTAAAAATTGATCTTACAACAAAAACCAAATTCCAAATTGCTTCAGTTTCAAAACCATTTACTTCTTATGCAATATTATTGTTAAAGCAAAGGGGAGAGTTATCATTAGAAGATAGTGTTCAAAAATACTTTCCAAAATTTCCGTATAAGGGTGTTACAATTAGACTTCTTTTAATTCACAAATCCGGTATTCCGGAGTATAATTATTTTTCAGATAAATATTGGATTGATAGAAAGACAACTATTACAAATGATGATGTTTTAGATTTAATGAGCGATCATGAAATTAAAAGATATTATTTACCTGATAGAAAATATAATTATATAAATACTAATTATGCTGTGTTAGCTTCAATTGTTGAAAAAGTATCGGGCAAAAGTTTTGAAGATTTTATGAAGAAAGAAATTTTTGAACCTTTGGAAATGAATGACTCTTTTGTTTACAGAAAGGGCAAAAAAAAATTAACAGGAAATGTTGCAACTGGTTATAGATCAAGACGAAGAAAAGTAAAGGACTATTACCAAAATGGCGTTGTTGGTGATAAGGGAGTTTATACTACTGTAGAGGATATGTTAAAATTTGATCAAGAGTTATACAAAGGAACGTTACTATCAAAAGAAAATATTAACGAAGCATTTAAACCAGCTCATAAAAAATTACATATTCATGATAACTACGGTTATGGTTGGAGAATAAATGCAAAAGATTCGACTAATAAAATTGTTTATCATAATGGTTGGTGGAAAGGATTTAGATCATATTTTATTAGACAACTTGGCAAACAAAAAACTATAATTGTACTTAGCAATGTTGCAAACCGCTCAATTTTTGGAACTAAGGAATTGATTAAATTATTTGAAGATAAATAGTATATTTATTTCGGTTGCCAATCCAAACCTTCGCAAGGAATTTCTTCTTTGGTAGGATGCTCATCATACTTTAAACATAATACTGCTGTTTCATCAAAATGTTTGCAACTTGAACATAATGAGTTTGTTATTACTTCCTTATTTTTTTCTTGAAAAAGTCTATACTGAATTACAGCTGGCTGAATTATTATTCCGTAAACAGCCATTGAAAAAATAGCCCACCAAAATTTATAATCAATATAATCCATTGCAAACCACAAAAGAAATAACAAAATAGCAGTTCGTACTAAAACCCAAAAAACTATTGCTCCCATTATAAAATTATTTCACTCCAATTCTTTTCGTTTTGTTTCTCTATCAAATTGATTTTAGTTTTATATTAAGTTAATTTTAACGTTCTGTTTAGTTGTAGATACATAAAGTAAAATATAATAATGATTAGAGGTTTTATTGAGTTCTGAAAATAACAATATTGAAAATATTAAATCATCTGTAAAAGAAAATACAAAATCAGATTTAAACAGTAATATAAAAACTGCATCTAAAGTTAGTTCTAGTTCGTCAACTACCAAACCAGATGTAAATAAATCTGCAAGTAATGTTACACCAAATTCTGCAACTAGTAAACCGGAAGTTAATAAAACTTCTAGACCAAAGCCGTATCACCAAAAACAATCTGCTCATAAACCAACGGCTAAACCAACAAGCAAAGAGAATTTAACTACTAAAGAAAATATACCAAAGAAAGAAAGTACATCTGTTAAAGAAGATACAACAAGTAAAGAAAGTACTTCCAACAAAACAAAGCCTTACGTAAAAAGAAAACCAAGAAGAAATTATTCATCTTCAAAAAATCACTATAATAAGAACAAAGCCAAAAGTGGTTCTGGAAATAGTTCAAGACTTCAATTTAGAAAAGTTTCGGTTTTAGTTCCCTTATATAATGAAGAAGAATCGCTAACAACATTGACAAGTGAAATTAAAAATGCTTTCTCAAATATTTCTTCGGATTATGAAATTTTATTTATTGATGATGGAAGTGATGATGATTCGTTAAAAGTATTACGTAATTTAGCTCGTGCAGATAGTAAAATTCATTACATAAGTTTTAGAAAAAATTACGGTAAGTCGGCAGCTCTAAATATTGGTTTTAAAAATGTTACCGGAGATGCTGTTATTACTATGGATGCTGATCTTCAAGATGATCCGGCAGAAATTCCGGCTTTACTTAAAAAACTACAAGAAGGTTATGATCTTGTTTCTGGCTGGAAAAAACAAAGGCACGATCCTTTCATTAAAAAATTCTCATCACGCTTTTTTAACTATATAACAAAAGTTATGAGTGGTATAAAAATTCACGATTTCAATTGTGGATTAAAAGCATATAGACGAGACGTTGTAAAAAATGTAACTGTTCACGGTGAACTGCACAGATATATTCCGGTATTAGCTGACTGGAAAGGATTTAAAATTTCTGAAATTGTAGTTAAGCATCATCCAAGAAGATACGGGAAAACCAAATTTGGAATTTCACGATTCTTTAAAGGGTTTATAGATTTAATTACAGTGATTTTTACAACTCGCTACATTCAAAGACCATTACACTTTTTTGGTTTATTGGGAGCAATAACTTTTCTTGCCGGACTTATTATTGATGGATATTTAACTGTTTATTGGTTGCTCGGTCAAATCAATTTGAGCAATCGCCCAATTTTGTATTTGGGAACCTTGCTTATTATAGTTGGTGTTCAGTTTTTTTCACTTGGTCTTATTGGTGAGATGCTTGTTCACAACACAAGAAAAGAAGATAATTATAGTATAAAAGAAAAAAAATAATCACAGGAAAACTATGCTTTCTTATGATATTTTATTCTCTGTAATAATTCCCACGTTCAACCGTGCTGATGAAATTCAAGAACTTCTACAATCATTGTCAAAGCAATTATTAAACAAAAATGAATTTGAAATTCTTATTGTTGATGATGGCTCAACCGACAACACACAAAGTGTAATTGATTCTATTAAGAAAAATTCCAAGCTTGATATAAAAACTCTTCACCAAGACCACCAAGGTCCGGGAGAGGCTAGAAACCTTGGAATGAAAAATGCCAAGGGAAAATATTTTATTTTTATTGATAGCGATTGCATAGCTGATGAACATTGGCTTTCAGCATATAAAAAAGAAGTAGCAGAAAAAGATGTTGCTGGTTTTGGCGGGCCAGATAGTGTTCTCCCAAATTTCAAACCAGTTCAAAAAGCTATAGATTATTCAATGACATCTTTTATTACAACTGGCGGAATACGTGGACATTCAAAAAAGAAGATTTCAAAATACTATCCACGTAGTTTTAATATGGGAGTTAGGGCTGATATTGTTGAACGAATTGGTGGAATGGGAAAATTACGTCATGGACAAGACATAGAATTCAGCAATAGAATTCTTTCTACAGGAGAACAAATTATAAAAGTTGCAGATGCTGTAGTTTATCACAAACGAAGAATTTCCATTAAGAAATTTTTTAAGCAAGTTTACAATTGGGGAGTTGCAAGAATTAATTTGTTTAAAATAGATAGCAAAATGTTAGAACCGGTTCATTTCTTCCCTGCAATTGGAACAATAATTTCTTTAACATTTATTTTACTCGCAGTTTTATTCCCAAATATATTTTTGCCTTTTATTATGTTTGGAATATTTGTTTTATTGGTAATGGCAATCCATGGAGTTGTAAAATATAATGATATCAAGGTGTTTCCATATATTCCAATAATTGTTGTAACTCAAATATGGGGTTATGGTTTAGGTTTTATAAATGCATTTGTAAAAAGAATAATTTTTAACAAAAATGAGTTTACCGGATTTGTCCGTAATTACTATAAATAGTGATACATAAAATAATTTGCAACACTAAATTTTCTGTCATTCCCGAATGTCTTTATCGGAAATCCATTCCATAATATTTTCTGGATTTCCAGTCAAGCTTGGAATGACAATACTTAAAAATATAGTGGCAATAAATTGTATTTGAGGAGCTTATATAATGAGCAAGAAAAAACAACAAAAAAAGATAGAATCTGAGCAAAAAGAAATGTTCGGTTTATCTACCAAACATCAAACTTGGTTATTTTTAGGTTTACTACTTGTACTAATAACAATTCTAAATAAGCCAACAGCTCTTGATGGCTTAGCTCCACAAGGCACAGATGTTGTTGCCGGAATTGGAAAGACAAACCAAATAAATAAATTTAGAGCAGAAACTGGTGAGACGCCTTTTTGGAATCCATCTATTTTTGCAGGAATGCCAAAGTATAATGATCTCGGTCCGAAGGCTTTTTCTGTAGATACTTTTTTAACTTGGTTTCATTCTAGTATGGGTAACGTTTATATCTATTATTTATTTGCTGCACTAGGAATGTTTTTCTTTTTGCGTTATCTAAAGATGTCTCCGCTTGTTGCATTTATTGGAGCATTAATGTTTGTTCTTCTTCCTCATTATAAAGGGCTTTGGATGGAAGGACACTTTAGAAAGTTCCGTGCATTAATGTATTTGCCTTGGATACTTTATTCGTTCAAATATTTTGTGGATAAGAAAACAATTCTTTCTGCAGCATTGTTTGCTCTTGCATTTGGTATTCAGGTTCGTACCGGACATTATCAAATAATTTTTTATACAGCTGTTATGGTTTTTGCTGTTGGAGTTTATCCAATCGTAAAATTATTAATTGATGGAAAGACTGTTGAGTTTGGAAAAACTTTGGGACTTCTGTTTCTAGCACTTGCACTATCTTTAGGAATGTCTGCACAACCGCTTTTACTGAACAAAGAATATTTACCATACTCCAAACGTGGCAAAACTACTATCAACTTAAAAAATAAAAATATAGCTAAAACAACTTCTAAGTCTGATGGAGTATCAATGGAATATGCTACCAATTGGTCAACACATCCATTGGAACTTATGAGAATGATTCTACCACATGCTTATGGTGGAATACACGGAGAAAAATATACAGGGAAAGAATATCCACAATTAAAAAATCAGAAACTCCCACTATACTGGGGTTTTATGCCGTTCCATACGATGATTGATTACATAGGAGTGTTAACAATTCTCTTAGCATTTCTTGCACTATTTGTTTTAAGGAAAAACAATTTTGTTTTTAGTTTGGGGCTGTTTGCACTTTTTCTAATTGTGCTTTCATTCGGTAAACATTTTGAATCTTTTTATGCATTGTTCTATAACTACTTTCCGTTCTTCAATAAATTTCGAGCTCCGACAATGAGCATAACGGTAACATCGTTTGTGTTTGTAATACTTGCAGCGTATGGTCTTAAATATATTCAAAATATAAAATCAGTAACAAAGAATATTACAAATCATAAAAATATCTTTTATGTAGCTGGCGGATTTTTATTTGTTGGATTTCTAATATTCATTGTGAGTAGTGGTTTTGAATATATGAAACCAACTGAGAATTATAATCCACAAGTTAAAGGAATGATAAAATCAATTAGGCAAACATTATTTACAACTGATATTTATAGATATGTTTTTTTTGTAATTGTATTTGGAGGAATGTTATTTGGCTACTTGAGCAAAATAATTAATTTTACGCAGTTTGGAATTATTCTAGTAATTATTGTTGTAGTAGATTTAATTACAGTACAAGGTTACTACGGAGAAGATTATTCAAAAAAAGAAAACTTAAATACTTCTGCTTTTCAAAAAAATAAAATTGATATCTATTTAGAACAAGATAAATCTCTGCACAGAATATTACCTGTTGGAAAATTAATGGGAGATAATCGTTGGGGCTATAACTCACAAACCATTGGAGGTTATAGTGCAATTAAAATGTACACTATAGAAGAGCTTGTACAAAATTGTTATTATGGTGGAACTGATAAAAAATTTCCCATCAACTTGAATGTATTAAAATTTCTTAATGTAAAATATCTTGTACTTGATCAACAATTTCCACCGCAGCAACTTCAAAAATTCGGGCTAACCAATGTTAGTTCTGATCAAAATGCAAAATTGTTTTTGTATGAGAACAAAAATTTCAACAAGCGTGCTTTCTTTGTTGGCGAATCGGAAGTGATAAAGGATGAATATGTTCGACTAGAAAAAATTAACTCTTCTGAATTTGATGCAAATAAAACCGCCCTACTTGAAGAAGAGCTTTCTGAAATAATTTCAACTCCTGATTCAAGTCTTGTGAAAGTTGATGATTATAATCTTAATAAACTAAGTCTTAATGTTTTTACGGATAAAACCTCTCTCTTAGTAATCTCAGAATTATATTATCCACCAGGGTGGAAAATTTATATTGATGGAAATGAAGTAGAGAAAATTTATAAAACTGATCATGCTGTTCAGTCAATTGTTGTTCCAAAAGGAAATCATAAAGTGGAAGTTGTTTGTCATCCCGATTCTTATTTCTTTTACAAAAATGTTTCGTGGGCTTCGGTTGGAATAATTTATCTTATAATTGCTTTGGGAATTTTCTTTTCATTCAGAAAAAGGAAACGGGTCGTATCGTAGATTTTTAATCTGCGTTTTAAATTAGTTGAAAAACAATAAGCCTTAAAACTTAAGATGAAAGATTATGATTACGAGTAAGATTAAGAAAAAAAGTTGTTGCCTTTGTTTTGTGTCTCATATCTAAAACCAAATGAAAAAAGTTTTAATAATAACATACTATTGGCCACCAGCTGGCGGACCCGGAGTTCAAAGAGTTTTGAAGTTTGTAAAGTATCTTCCTAAACTTGGATGGCAACCAATTGTTTTGACTGTTGCGAATGGCGAGTATCCAGCAATTGACAAAACATTAGAAAAGAATATTCCACTAGGAGTAAAAGTATTTAAGACCTCATCTTGGGAACCAAATAATCTTTACAAAAAGTTTTTAGGAATGAAGGAAAGTGAAAATATTCCTACTGCAGTTTTGGTTGATGACAATCCAAGTTTCAAAAAGAAATTTGCAAGTTGGGTTAGATTAAACTTGTTTGTTCCTGATGCTAAAATTGGATGGAAACGTTTTGCAATTAAAGAAGGTTTGAAAATAATTAAAAAAGAAAAACCAGATTTAATATTTTCGTCGTCTCCACCACCGACGGTTCACCTAATTGCTTCTGAACTTGCAAAGCAAAGTAAACTAAAATGGGTTGCTGATTTTAGAGATCCTTGGACGGATATTCATTATTACGAAGATCAACCAAGAATGGCATACGTTAAAGCAAAGGATAGAAGACTTGAAAAAATAGTTTTAAATAATGCAGATAAAATTACTTGTATAAGTAAGTTGGATATCGAATTAGATTTTGCAAATAAAACAGATTCGCCAAAATGTATAAATATTCCAAATGGATTTGATGATGATGATTTTAAAGAGATGAATATTTTTAATTCTCCAACAGAAAAATTTACACTTCTACATCTTGGAGCAATTAATAAAGAGAGAAATCCCATAAAATTATTTGAAGCTGTAAAGTCTTTAAGGGATAAAGGACTTATAAATATCAACAATTTTCAAATAATATTTGTCGGTAATATTGATGCAACAATAATAACTACAGTTGAAAAAAATGAAATTTGGGATATGGTAAAATATGTTGAGTACCTTCCGCACGTAGAAGCCCTAAGTTTTACCGAACACACGTCTGTACTGTTGTTGCTTGTTACTCAATCACAAAACAACAGAAGGATTTTGCCCGGAAAAACTTTTGAATATATGCGAACCGGAAAATATATTTTTGCTCTCGGCCCGGAAGATGGAGAAGTTGCAAGAATTATTAGTGAAACAAAAACTGGAACTGTTGTTGATTATTCGGACTTAGATAAAATCAGAAATACTTTGGAAGAACAATTTAATAATTGGGCATTAAACAAATTAAGCATACAACCGAATGCAAAAGAAATAAGAAAATACAGTAGAAAGAATTTAACTGAAGAACTTGTAAAAGTTTTTGATGAACTTGTAAAATAACAGTTAAAGTTTTTACTCTGCCATTTCCGAATGTTTCTATCGGAAATCCAGCAAAGGAACTATGAAATCAATTAAAAACAAATATCTCTTTTTTATTTTAAGAATTTGGAAAGATATTTTCAATCCAACTATTTGGCCAATCTCAAATGATTTGTGGAGTCAAAAACTTGGAGAATATTATTTTGTATTCACCGAAGAAGCAATGGAAAATCAAAAGGGCGGACAAAAAAGTATTGTCTATGATGATGATGGAATTCCAATGAATCCAACTTATGTTGATGTAAAAGATAAAGATTTTGTTTACTTCCCATTAACAATAGGTCAGGTTGGACTTGCAATTTTTCATACTTATTTAAAAACAAATTTAGAAAAAGATAAAGAACGTTTTTTGAAATTCCCAAATTGGTTTTTTGACAATGCAATTGAAGATGAAAAACTTGGTGTTAGGTGGATGACGGATGTTGCACTTCCACAGTACAGAAATCCCGGACCTTGGCAATCTGCATTTGTACAAGGAAGAGGAATTTCAAATCTGCTTCGTGGTTATCAACTTACTGGGAAAGAAGAATGGAGAGAAATGGCTGAGAAAGCTTTGATATCATTCACTATTCCAGTTAGTGAAGGTGGCGTTACATCGTTTATAAAACACGGTTCTTTTTATGAAGAATATACAGCTGAAGTCCCAACTTGTGTCTTGAACGGAATGATATTTGCAATGTGCGGAGTTACAGATTTTGTTCGCGTTTTTCCTGAACACAAGTTAGCACGTAAACTTTATGATGAAGGAATTGAAACATTAAAAAATAGTTTGCCGGATTTCGATTTAGGATATTGGTCAAAGTATAATCTAGTTGAAACAGATTGGTATCCAAAAAATGATCCATCTACAATAACATACCAGCACTTACACATAACACAACTACAAATGCTTTATAATTTGACTGAAGAAAAAACCTTTAAGGAATATGCTGATAAATTTAAAAAGCAGATGAATATTTTTAACATTCTTAAAATGTATATTTTAAAATATAAATCATTAAAAAAATTAGGACGACTTTAGTGAAAGAATTTCCCAAGAGAAGAATTAAATTTTATGAAGAACAATATTGGTACGCAAAAGAATTTCTTAATAAACATTTACAAATAGAAGAATACAAGAATAAAAATGTTTTAGAAGTTGGGTCAGCAGAAGGTGGAGGAATAAAATATTATTTTGAACAAGGAGCTAATTGTTGGGGAGTTGAGATATCGAAAGGGAGAAATGATTTTGCAATTGAATATGTAAATGAAAAAAATATTAAATTTTTGGAAGGCGATATTTGCGATGATACTTTTGTGAAAGAACTCCCGCATATGGATTTGATTCTAATCAGAGATGTTATTGAACATATTCCCAACAAGCTTTCCGCACTAAAAAACTTAAACAAATTACTTAAACCCGATGGAATTATTTTTCTTTCCTATCCGCCAAAGTATTCTCCTTATGCTGGTCATCAGCAAAATATAAAAAAGCGAATTGGGAGTTTGCCCTTTATCCACTTGCTTCCAAAAGGATTCTATAAATTATTTTTAAGTTCTGCTAATTTAAACAATGAAAAAATAAATGAGTTTATGCAAACAAGACGTGATATGATTGCTATAAATAAAATTGAAAAACTTTTTCATAAAGCTGAACTAACTATAAAGCAAAAAGATTTTTACTTTATTAGACCTTGTTTTGAAAAACGTTTTGGATGGAAACCGAAGAAAGTTATTTTTAATAATATCCCAATACTAAAAGAAATTTTTACGCTTGGAGCATTATATCAATTAGGGAAAAAATAATTTTGAGACAATTTCAAGAATCGAAATTTAGAACTTGGTTGGCTCAAAAACCAGCTACTAAACTTTTCATTAAATCCTTTATCGATTTATCTAAGTTCGAATTCTTCCAATTTAAGTTAAGTGCTAGTGGATGGATAGAAACCGTTAAATGCCATATTTATAGATACACTAATAACAAAGAATTAGTTGAATGTAATTTTTGCAATTGGAAAGGAAATCAATTTTATCCTCATGTTACAACTGCTGTAGTTAAGCTTAAAGAAAAATGCCCTATTTGTCACTCCATTCCACGTTATAGAACCTTAATGAAATTTTTAATTGATGACATTAACCTATTTAGTAAAAAGTTAAAAATATTAGAAGTTGGCCCTAATAGATCTCTGCAAAATATTTTACTAGATAATAGCAATTTTGATTATTTGAGTGTTGATCTAAAATCGCCACATGCTATGTTGCATATGGATGTTACCGATTTGAAACTAGATGATGAAGATTATGATTTTCTTTTGTGTATTGGTGTTATGCATTATGTAGATGATGATCTAAAAGGTTTTAGAGAAATGTACAGAGTGTTAAAGCCAAACGGACAATTAATATTTGCAAGTGGTATTGATGAAAAATCTCAAACAACAGTTGAGTACAAAAAAAGAATAGCTGCAAATAATTTTACAATTAGAACTTATGGCTGGGATGTAAAAGAAAAGATAGAAACTTCTGGTTTTAAAATAAAATTATTCAATCCTTATGAAGATGCAACGAAAAAAGAAAGAACCAAATATGGTTTAGGAGCTCACTCAATATTTTTATTAGAAAAATTGTAACACAGATTAGCATGCCTAGGCGTAATTTTAAGAAGACTGGTAATCTGTGAGAAAATCCAAATGAAAAAGATACTCTTAACAATAGACACAGAATTTTTTCTTTCTAAAGATGAAATTCTTGGAATAAATAGTTCTAATGGAATTGAAGATATTCTATCAATTCTAAAAGAGTACGAAGTAAAAGCTACTTTTTTTATTGATTATTATGAAAGCAAAAAATGGGAAATTGAGATATTTGAAAAAATTACTAACTTAATTTCTATTGATGGACATCAAATTGAACTTCACTTACATCCGGACATACTTGGTGGGAAGCCGTATATATGGCAGTATAGCAAAGAAAAACAAAGTGAATTGTTAAATGCATCAATTGAAATTTATAAAAAGATTAATGGTAGATCACCAAAATATTTTAGAGCAGGAAGCTATTCTGCAAATAAGGAAACACTTGAACTTTTAGATGAAAATAATTTTATAGGTGATTTATCATTCCAGTACAAACAAAAGAGATGTAAAATAACTGAAGACATATTTTTGAACATAAATAAGATTGGAGAAATTAAAAATCTTATTGAAATTCCGACTACAGTTTATAAGTATAACTTTCCAAACGAGCGATATAATTCTATAAATATGGAATGGTGTTCGCTAAAAGAATTAAAAGAAATTACAAAACAAATTCAAAACTCAAATTTGGATTACTTTGTTTTAATGATGCACAGTTTTTCTTTTCTAAAAAGATGGGATAGAAAAAAACTTTCAAAAAATAATTATCAAAAAAATAAATTTAGAAAGTATTTAGAATTTGCTAATGAGAAAGGATTTGAATTTGTAACAGTTTCGGAATTTCATTCTGATGTTACGAAAAAAAACATAAATACTGAGTTCGATTTTGTTCCACAAATAAAAAAGCCTTTTGTAATTATTAGTGGTGTGATGGAAAAGATTAGAAATAGATTTATTCTAAATAAAAAATTCCGATGGCAATTTCTAACGTCTTTAGCCATGTTTTTATTAGCAATGTTATTATTGCTCTATTTGTGTTTCTTTAATTATTTTTCTCCTGGTTATATAGAAGTAGAAAATGTAAATGTAGATATTACTTCGTGGAATAAAGATAATAATATTTCGAATATTGAAAATTATTTTATAGAGTTAGGTAATTATAAATCAGACATTAAATATCTTAAGGATAAAAACGGAATACTATTTCGCAAACCTTATGCTGACACAAAAAAATATATTATGAAACCAGGGGTTGATTCGCTCTATATTGCAACAGATATGAGTGGATACATAATAAAAGACTACACAAAGTTTATTGAAACAAATGATTCCTTGTATTTTAATGAAATCATTTTATTCAGTAATTGGTTGCAAAATAATGCTATAATTAAAAATGATTTTGTAATGTGGCCGTACCATTTTAAATTTACTAAATACGATTTAGACTATGACTGGTGCGGGTCTTGGGCGTTAGGTAATATTCTTTCTGCAATTTCAAGAAGAATTGAATTGACAAATGATTCAAAATTTATTGAACTTGCTAACCAAACTGTAAAATCATTTGAAACTAAAGTTGAAGATGGTGGAATTTTATTTGTTGATGAAAATAAAAAATATTGGTTCGAAGAATATCCAACAATTCCTCCAAATCACGTTTTGAATGGACATATAAATGGAGTAATGGGTTTGTACGATTATTGGCGAATTACAAAAAATGAAAAGGCCAAAAAATTATTTGATAAAGGAATAGAAACAATTATAGGTAATCTCCATAAATTTGATTCTGGTTATTGGAGTTACTATGATGATGAGTATCCTTACGTTGCTGATTATTATTATCACAAAGCAGTTCATATTCCGCAGTTAAAAATTCTCTACCAAATGACTGGAAAAAAAATATTCAAAGACTATGCAGATAAATGGGAAAAGTATTTTGGTGAACCTTATTACACACTCTATAAATTAAAAATGATTTATGACGGGTTACATAGAAGATTTACTTACAAATCTTTTTTCACTCTTGGAAAATAATATTAACCATTAATTAAACGTAATATAACTATGACACTACTAATTTTTTACGGATCTATTTCTATTTTCTTTTCTTTTTTATGTTCAATACTTGAAGCAGTTTTTTTGAGCGTAACTCCAACATTTGTTAATATAAAAAAGAAAGAGGGAAAAGCATACGCCGCTTCTCTTGAAGAATTAAAAAAAGATGTGGATAAACCCCTTATTGCAATTCTTACTTTAAATACTGTTGCCCACACAGTTGGAGCAATACTGGTAGGAGTTCAAGCAGAAAAAGCGTTTGGAACAGGTGATAATATTGTTGGTATTGTTTCTGCAATTATGACGTTGCTAATCTTGGTTGTCTCAGAAATTATTCCCAAAACAATTGGAGCAACTTACTGGAAACAACTAGTCCCTTTTACAACTAAGGCTCTCAAGGTTTTAATCTTTCCTTTAAAGTGGACTGGCGTTCTTTGGTTGCTGCAAGTAACCACTAAGCTTATTGGTAAAAATCATCACGGAAGTGTTTTGAGCAGAGCGGATTTTTCTGCAATGGCAGACATCGCAAAAGAAAAGGGAGTATTTGCAGAATCAGAATCGAAAATAATTAAAAATCTTTTAAATTTTAGTTCAGTTTTGGCAAAAGATATTATGACTCCTAGAAGTGTGATGAAAATAGTCTCAGAAAATTTAACTGTTGAGGATTTGTATAAAAAAAATAAAGATTTACATTTTTCACGAATACCAGTCTATTCTAAAACTACTGACAATATTACTGGATACATTCTTATGGATGAAGTTCTAAAAAAATTAGCTGAAGATAAACATCAAGTAAATTTAAGTGAAATTAAAAGAAAAATTATTATTGAAAAAACTAGTGTTGAAATACCAAAATTATTTGAAAGATTTATTGAAAGCAAAGAACATATTGCACTTATTGTTGATGAGTATGGTTCAGCAAGTGGGTTGGTAACTATGGAAGATGTAATTGAAACACTTCTTGGTTTAGAGATTATGGATGAAAATGATACTGAGATGGATATGCAAACTCTTGCAAGAAAAGAATGGGAACATAGAGCAAAGAAACATGGGCTTCTAAAAAGAAAGTAAGTTATGGCGTTAAATTGGTTGAAATATTGGCGTAATACACTTGTTGATGCGGCAAGAGTAAAAATTGAAGTTACAAAAACTATTCATAGAACAAATTGTATTATAAATTTTAATGATGGAACTGTTAATGGAAACACACCCCAGCAACTGATTGACCAAGAAGAAAGAAGACACAACCAATCAAAAAACATTACAAATAGAAACAGCCCTAATTGGCAAATAATAAATGAAGTGCCTGTTCTAATTTCACCATTTTATTTATCTCCTCAGCAAAATAATTACAATAATCAGAAATCAATTATCTATCCTTTTTGGATTAAAGCAATTCTTAACCGTGCTGGGTCTTTATCGGTTGATGAAGACACTTTCCCATATATTCCCAGAGACTATTTAGCCCCACTGGTAAATCAAAATATTAATTACACTTTTTCTTCTGTTGAAACTGTGGATGAAATAGTTTCTCTCTTCAATGGTAATAATTGGAATTTGTATTGGAGCTTTATTACAAAATGTTTTTTTGAGCTAACCCAAATTGAAATTAATAACTACCAAGTTAAATACTATAAAGTTGTTCACCAGAACACAATAGTTGTAAACAATAATATCTCCGGTGTTTCAGTTCATATTATTAAATTGTATAATTTTCTTATCAAGAATAATTCAACACCACCATTGTTAAATACTATCACTAATGAAAATGAATTGCAGTTAAGCGATCCAATAAAAGTAAAAGAATTTCCTGAAAATTCTGTTCAACATTTAGGACAAATGGGAAATAAATTTGCACTTTCCTTTTCTCAACGTCAAAGTCTTTATCATTATTTAAAGCAAAGCGATGATGAAGTATTAGCAATAAATGGACCACCTGGAACAGGGAAAACAACCTTACTCCAAAGTGTAGTAGCAAATGAAGTTGTACAGAGTGCTATTGATGGAAATGAACCTCGATTGATTTTAGTAGCATCTAATAATAATCAAGCGGTAACAAATATAATTGACAGCTTTGCAAGTATTGAAAATCAAAATAATTTATTGACCAAAAGATGGTTGCCAGATGTAAATAGCTTTGTTATGTATTTACCGGGGAGTACTCGTCAAGTTAACAATGACATTCATTATTTTAGATTTGGCGATCAAGGTAGCTTCCCAGACCAAGTTCAAAATCAACAATATCTTCTGAATGCTAAGCAATTATATATTCAAAACTTCAATGAAGTTTCCAAGACTAACCTAAATTCAGTTCAAAAAATAGTTGACACATTAAGGGATAGAATCATTCATAATAGAGATAATCTTGAAGAAGGAATAAAGCTTTGGAAGAAATATAAAACTTTGTATGAATTATTTTTTCAACTTGGGGTTGAGCCTGATAATTTTTTAATTGGTTCAAACCTTGACCTAGAAAAACTTTCTTTATATGAAAATCAACTTAAAAGACTTGAGAGTAATTTCAGTGATTATTTAGAGAAAGAATCATTTTGGATAAGACTATTTTCATGCCTAAAGTTTGTAAAAGACAAAAGAGCAACTAAGTTCAAACAAATATTTAGAAATTGTCCAATTTCTTACAAATCAATTAACTTCTATAGTATTCCTTCAATACATAATTTTTTTGATGACAGGTTTTCAACTTTTAATGAGATTAAAACTGTCAATGATAATTGGATTAAATGGAAGAAAATTTACCATCTTAAAGGTAATCCACCATTGAGTGATTCAGAATTAAAAAATTGTGAAAATAATAATATCCCTTACTTTTATGATGAATTTGAAACAACATTAAAATATAAACTCTTCTATTTAGCAGTACACTATTGGGAAGGAAGATGGATTATTGAAACTGAAAGAGCTATAGTTCAAGGTGCCTTGAATAATAATGGTCGAAATAATGCAATACAAAAATGGCAAAGATTTGCAATGCTCACACCTTGCTTTGTGTCAACATTTTATATGGTGCCAAAGTTTTTGACTTATTCAGTTTTTATTGGCAATGACAATAATGGACAACAAATTTGGGAAACTCTACCTTTACTAAGTTCACTTGATTTACTTATTGTTGACGAAGCTGGTCAAGTTGCCCCAGAAGTTAGTGTTGCTACATTTGCTCTTGCAAAAAAAGCTTTAGTTGTTGGTGATATTTCTCAGATAGAACCTGTGTGGAATGTTCCTTATCAAGTTGACCATGCAAATTTGGAAAAATTTAATTTAATTAATAATATAAACGATTCCGAAAGAATAGAAAAAATTGGTGGTAAGGGATTTTTAAGTAGTTCAGGAAACATAATGAAATTAGCTCAAAAATCTTCAAAGTATAAATTTCCTAACAACACAGAAAGGGGAATGTTTTTAAAAGAACACAGAAGGTGCTACAATGAAATAATAGAATACTGTAATCAACTTGCTTACAATGGTTTGCTTGAACCCAAAAGAGGAAACCCAACTAATCCATTATATAGACCAATGCAATTTATTCACGTACAAGGAGATTCACAAATTGAAAACTCCAGCAGAAAAAACATCAATGAAGCAAGAGCTATTGTCAACTGGATAATTGATAATAAAGAAAAGATTAAATCATATTATCAACAATTAGAAAATACTCAAGCAGAAAAAGATAATAGAAATCCAAAAGATGTTATGCTATCAAATATTATAGGAATAATAACACCATTTGTTTCTCAAAAAAAAATATTAAAAAATACTACAAGACAAAATGGATTAAACATTGACGGATTGACGATAGGAACTGTTCATACATTACAAGGTGCAGAACTACCAATTATTTTATTCTCATCAGTTTATGGAGACAATAATATTAATCAATCATACTTTTTTGATAGAGGAGTAAATATGCTAAACGTTGCTGTATCAAGAGCAAAAGATACTTTCATAATGTTTGGTAATAAAAATATTTTTATGAATGGGAATTCTCCATCAGGCAAATTGTTTTCTTATATAAAACAATTATGAAGTTATATTTATATTCAAAGAAATATGGTTCAATTGAAAGAAAATAAACGACAAAAGAAAATGAAGCAAAAAGTTACACTAAATAACGAAAGTGATTTTAAAGAAATTATGAAAGAAGAGACTGATGTTAAATTGTCTCCACTAATAAAATCTCTTAAAGGTTCTTTCAAAATGCCAAAAAATTTTGAGTATAAAAAAGAACTTAAAAATACTTTAACGGAAAAATACTCGCTATGAAAAAAGTATTGAGAAACCTTTATAATTTTTTATTACCCAACAACTACTGACATACTGTTGTCACTTATCGAATTTATATTTGTGTGTAAGCTGAATTTTAATACACTAAACAAAGGAACAAAATGGAAACAAATATAAATCCATTCAACATTATTGGAATAACAATCCGAACAACTAACGAGAACGAACAAGCAGCAAAAGACATTCCGGAACTTTGGGGAAAGTTTTTCTCAGAAAACATTTTAGAGAAAATACCAAATAAAATTGATGGAAATGTATATTGCATTTACACAGATTATGAAAAAGATTTTACAAAACCATACTCTGTTGTAATTGGATGTAAAGTAGAGAACTTAAATCATATTCCAGAAGGAATGACTGGAATATCTTTTGAAGGTGGAAATTATAAAAAGTTTACAACGGCAAAAGGGAAACTTTCGGAAGTTGTTATTGGTAAGTGGATGGAAATTTGGACTTCAGATTTAACAAGAAGTTACACAGCAGATTTTGAATTGTACACAGAAAAATCTCAAAACCCCGATGATGCAGAAGTTGATATTTTTATTGCAGTAGATTAAAATTATGAAAGTCCAAATTTGTTTTCTGAATAATATTGTTATTGCGAACTCTCCCGAAAGCTTTCGGGAGAGTTGAGTGTGGCAATCTGTCATTATTTTTCGTTCACTTAACAGATTCCCGCAACTTTTCAAAGACAGAAGTTTCGCAATGATAAATTTGTAAAAACCGAAAACCACTTTAGTTTTAGTCTCCTTGGAGAAATATGAAAAAATCTAAAAATGAAAAAGTTCAAAAATTTATAGAAGAACTTATGATAATTAATGACGAGCAATTCAACATCACACAGAAACTACGTAAAATTGTATTTGATAACTACAAGAAAACAGATGAAAGAATGATGTATGGTGGAATTATGTTTTCTCTGGAAGAAGATTTTGGCGGTGTCTTTGCAAGCAAAAATCATATTTCTTTTGAGTTTAGTTTTGGCTATAAAATGAATGATGAAAAGAATTTATTGGAAGGAACCGGAAAATTTCGTCGTCATTTAAAAATTAAATCTCTATCTGATATTAAAGATAAGGATGTAGATTTCTTTGTTAAACAAGCTGTGTGAAGAAATAAGGGTTTGCAAATGGGAACCAAAAAATTAACAAAAGTAAACATTGAAGACGAACACATCTGCTGTGCAATCAGCGACAAAAAATGTATTGATGGTTATCAAAAGAAAAAGAGTTGGTTAAAAACAGAATTCAAAAATGGATACAATTTTCAAAAGGTTGATGTACGAGGAAAAGTTTTTATTGAATATGTTCCTATCGAAAACTCTTGGCTTCCGCTGAAAGGAAAAAACTTTATGGTGATTAATTGTTTTTGGGTTTCGGGTCAATATAAAGGACAAGGCAATGGGAAGAAACTACTTAAACAATGTATGAAAGATGCTATAAATATGGATGGAATTGTTGCAATTTCAAGTGATAAGAAACGTCCGTTTATGACCGATCCAAAATTTCTAAAACATCAAGGTTTCGAAATTATTGATGAAGCTCTGCCATACTTTAAGTTGTGGGGATTGAAGACAAACTCGAAAGCAACTTCCCCAAAGATTTTAGATACTGCAAAGTTGGGAGTTTGTCCTGACAAAAAAGGAATAACTGCTTACTACTCAAATACTTGTCCCTTTACAGATTTTTACATTAACCAAAAGCTTAAAGAATATGCAAAAAACAAAAGTGTTTCACTTACAATAAATTATATTAAAAATAAAAGTGATGGACAGAAAATGCCAATTCCTTGGATTATAAATAGTATTTTCTACAAAGGAGAATTGGTCACTTTAGAAATGAAACCCGACAGACATTTGGATAAAATAATTACATGAAAAAAACCAGTAAACCAAAATTTGCAAATCCAGAAGTGAAAGAAGTTTTTAATAGATATAATAAAAATGTTAGAGAAAAATTACTTTTTCTTCGTGAATTGATTTTTGAAACTGCTAAACAAACTGAAGGTGTTGGAGAATTAGAAGAAACGTTAAAGTGGAATGAACCAAGTTATCTTACTTCTAAACCTAAGAGTGGAAGTACAATTAGAATTAATAGAATAAAAAACTCCGACAAATACGCAATGTATTTTAATTGCCAAACCACATTAGTTTCAACATTCAGACAAATATATCCTACCGAGTTTAAGTATGGCGGAAACAGAAGTATAATTTTTGAATTGAGTGAAGAAATTCCAGTTAAAGAATTAACTCATTGTATCTCATTGGCTTTAACATATCATATTTACAAAAAGAGTTTAAATCCTAGAATATAGGTGTTTGATATTTAAGAAGGTTTTTGGTTGGTTCTTTTATCTAAAATCATTTAATATTTATCAAGCAGTAATTGCTTCGTACACTTTCTACATCGTTCGTATCTTTTGTAACAACATAGTACATAAAGGAAATATGAGAAAGATTTTTTATTGTACTATATTTTTCTACAAGCATAGTATCTTTTGTAGTTTCAATCATTTGAAAATTAAGTGCGTCAGCATCAATATTTGAAGTATCGAATATAGTTGCCTTAAAAATGTTAAATTTCAGTGAGTCCCAATTGGTAGGAGATTGCCAAGCTAATTGAACAGAACTATCAGCATACGAGCCAAATAAACTATCTGGTGGTGGCAGTTCTATGAACTCTTGCCCAAACAAATTAAGTGAGATAGTTAGTGATATAAATATTATGATTACAAGTTTGCTCATATTTTCTCTATTGTTTACAGCTAAAAATAACTAAAAAAAGTTGCTCTGCAAAATTAAGTTGTTGAAAAACAATTTTTACAAACCGCCTCTAAATTTGTAATAATTGAAATTGTTTAACCTAATTTGCAAAGCAACAATATTTTGAATATTCTTCCTTTTGTTTTGTTGAATCTACTATATTTCTTCTACATCTAAAGGTAATGCAAGTCTAACCACATTACTTACACCTATTTCTTTTTCCCAAGCATCAATGGCAGTTATGTAATAAAGAAATACAGAAGTGTTTTCGGCATTTTTTTCAACTGCATTTTCTCCATCTTTTTTAATGTAACTGTCAATAAATTCGTTAGATTCTGAAATTCCTAATTCAACATATTGAATTTCATTATTTGTAGAATCAAACTTTGCATCAACTTCTGCACGATATACCTTATAGTAATTAGCTTCAAAAATTGTATCCCAATTTAAGGTAACAGTATTACTATCAGTTAATTGTGCAGTTAATTGTATTGCATCATTACTTGTTTCGTTTTGACTCTGAGTTTTTCCCTGAGTAACAAATAATAAAGCTACAACTAGAATAAATATAGCATGAAACACTATACGATACTTTTTTGTACTATTCATTTAGCCCTCCTTGTTGTGGATGAATTTTGAATGTACTGAGCATAGTGCAAAGGCAATGCCAAACTTTTCCGAGTAGCAGTTTGTATGCTGGGAAGATAACTGCTGGGAATTTATGATAGGAATAAGTTAGTTATTTTAACATTTTGATAGTTTTTGGAGAAAGCTACAAATACAATATTTGCATTGTGCTTGGTGATGCTGGGAGAAATTAAAAGACTTTTTGTTGGGTGACGAATTCATTTGTCTAGGAAAAGATTTACCCAGCAGAAGACTTATGCTGGGTAAATTGCAAAAACAAATTCTTATTTTAAGGAACTAATAATAAAATTTTCTAGGTAAATATGATATTTCTTTGGAAGGTTTTTATATTTCTTTTTTAATGCTTTAGTATTTTCTTCTATTGAGATTTGTGGGTTGATTTGCTTTTTAATATTTGAAAGATACTCTTCATTTTTTTTCTTAATACTATCAATTATTTTTTGTTCTTTGGTGTCAGCCATTATTGTTGAAACTACTTCCATATCGAAATCATTATTTGAAAGTTCTTTTAGTAAAATCCCTCGTATGTATTCAGTAATTGTTCCTCTATTCAATCCTCCAAGATCTTTGGCAGTTTCACTAATAGAATTACGAGAAAACTTTTTTTCTCTAAGTGAAAGTAATATTTTTGTTTCTAAATCATCAATTGAATCGCCAGAAGAAAGTTCAATTGGGAAATCATTGGTTTGAATTTCGTTTCTTGAATTTGCCTTTGCAAATATTACAGCGCGTTGAATGACGCTTTCTAATTGTCTCACATTTCCAGGCCAATTATAATTTAACAATGCATTAAAAGCATCTGTTGATAATTTTAATTTATTTTCATTCTCCTTATTCAAGAAACGATTGATTAATACAGGAACATCATTTTTTCTATTTCTTAGTGGAGGTAACTGAATATGGATTGTATTCAATCTATAGAATAAATCTTCTCTAAAACGTTTGGCTTTTATTTCACGATGGGGATCTTTATTTGTTGCTGCTATTATTCTTACATCAATTTTAATTGGAGCTGTTCCTCCAACTCTATATAATTCATTATTCTGTAAAACTCTTAAAAGTTTTGATTGTAGAGTTTCACTCATTTCCGAAATTTCATCAAGAAAAATAGTTCCCAAATTAGCAGTTTCAAATAACCCAAGTTTTTGTTTATCAGCTCCAGTAAAAGCACCTTTTTCGTAGCCAAACAATTCACTTTCAAGTAGAGTTTCTTGAAATGTTGCACAATTTATGGCAACATAATTTTTGTCACTTCTTAAACTTAGTGTGTGAATTGCATTGGCAACTAATTCTTTCCCAGTTCCACTTTCTCCGGTAATTAATACGGCTGCTGTTGATGGTGCAACAGTTTCTATTGTAGCAACTATTTTATTTAACGGACTCTCATTACTAAAAACCATTCCTCTGAATGATTTTGTAATTTCTTGAAAATCAATTTCGTCATAGTCAGAATCATAAAATGTATTGTTTTCAGTTTTACTTTCTGTAGAAGTATCTTGCAAAGTTGATTTACTTACATTCAGTTCGTCAACAATTTTAGCTTTTGTTTCACTTTCGGTCTGAATAATATTCACAGAATTATTTTCAATTCCACTTTGCATAATTCCTAATTTATATACTAAGCCAAATATTATTGCCAAAGGTGAAAGTAAGATTGGATGAACTGGAAGTTGAATGTTTTTAGAAAATAAAAAGAGCGATAAAGCTACATAGCCAGCAATTAGTAATAGTGAAAATAGAAATGACACAACAACTTTATAGTTTAGAAGAATATATATGATTAGAAAAGTAAGAATAAACGATAGTAAAAAAATCATCCAAGGAGATAGTTCATAAATAAATCTATTATTCAAAATAGTATCTATAGCATTTGCTTGAACTCCAATTTTTGGCATTCTTTCGTTAAATGGGTTTATTAAATATTGCCCTTGTATTTCAGAATCAATTGCAATTAAAACTATTTTATTTTTGAAAGTATTTAACGGAAGTTTCGGAGCTTTACCAGTAATTAGGCTAAAGTAAGAATTTAAAAAATCAACAACTGTAAACTTCAATAAATTCTCAGAACTGCCAGAATAATTAATTAACATTGCTCCATTTTTTGTTGGAATTGTTACCTTTCTATCATTGCTTTGCAATACAATGCTATTCTCATTAATTGTAACTTCATCCTTCGGCACATTAAGAAAAACCCTCATAAGTTCTAACGAAAATGATGGGACGATGTTACCAGAATTTGATTTTATTAGTAATGGGATATTTCTTGCAATAGTTTTACCATAATAATTTAAATGCCCAATTTGTTCATTAAGAATTAGTTTTGGATACGGCGATAATAGTTTACTGCCAAGCGGTAGGTTTGTAAAGTTTATTTTGTAATTTGATGAGTCGTTTTCGTCCGAAGAATATGCTAGATTTTCTTTTTTAATGCTCAGACTATCAGTAACTTCCCCAATAGTTTGGAAATAACAAGCAAGGGATACATTTGGCGAAGATTTTACAGTACTTATAAAGTGTCGTCTTTCTGAATTTTGATTATTTCCTTTTTCTTCAAAAAGAATGTTAATTCCAATTGCTTTAACGCCAAGATTAGTTAAAGCACTAATTATTAAAGCAGTATGATTTGGTAAATTATTAACTCCTCCTAGAGTTTGTAAATCATCATCCGTAAAAAAAAGAGTTACAATGGAGGTGTCTATTTGCTGTTTCCCTCTAAAATTAAACTTTATATCTGTATAAATATCATCAATTGATTTTAGAGTGGGACTTAAAAACAATGCTAGTGCAACGATTAAAATTGAAAATATCAGACTTTCTATATATCTATGATTATTTTTCATAATTACTAAAAATGAGGTTGAATTAATATAACAAGAATCATTTTTATAGCTTGTTCTCCTAGTTCAAATAGAACAAAAAAGTCTTTTAAGAGTTTAGAGGTCTTAGTACGATGTACAACTAAAATAACAGCTTAAAATAAACTATTCCAAATCATCCATCAATTTTAATGTTTGCTACAAATTTGTTAAATATATAATAATTAAAATAAGAAATTATGATGAAGTTAACTTTAAAACCTATAAATAAGTACTATTATTTTAAAAATATTCTTAATGCGGGAATGTGTTGTGTAGATTTGAAATGAAACTATGCTATTCCTATAAACCTTAATCCATTTACAGTTATGAAGGTTGCAATATAAGCAATGCCAGTATAGATAATTATTTGTAAAATGGGAATTCTCCAACCACCAGTTTCTTTTCTTGCTACTGCAACTGTTGATAAACATTGCATTGCAAATACAAAAAAAACTATCAAACCTAAAATTGTTGAAGGAGTAAAGAGTTTTTTGTTTGTTCCTTTTATTTTTGCATTACGCATTGAGTTTAATATTGATGAACGGATTGTTTCTTCATCTCCAGTAACTTTAAAAATTAATGCTAAAGCACTAACAAAAACTTCTCTCGCAACAAATGCTGAAATAAGTGAAACACCAACTCGCCAATCCATTCCAATTGGTTTCATTATTGGCTCAATAAATTTTCCTAAGTCCGAGGCATAAGATGTTGCAACTCGTTCAATTTTTTGTGCTTCAAAATACTGCTCTTGGCTTAAATTATTTTGAGGAATATTCGGATTAGTATTTGGGAAGTAAGTTAACATCCATAAAACTATTGAGAAGCCTACTATTATTGGCCCAGCTCCTTTTACGTATTGTTTAGTGCTTGAATATGTATTCCTTAAAACAGATTTTATTTTAGGCATTTTGTATGAGGGAAGCTCTAAGATAAATGAAGAATTGTCCTCACCTTTTATAATACCTTTTCTAAATTTATTGATAACTGCAGCAACAACAACTGAACTTATAATACTAAATAAATATATTAATGATAGAAAAAATCCACCTAATAAAACTTCGTCTTTTGGCAAAAGAAATGCAATTAATAAAGCATAAACTGGTAGTCTAGCGCTGCAGCTCATTAACGGAATAATAAATATTGTAAGTAATCTTTCTTTTCTATTTGAGATTGTGCGAGCAGCCAGCATTGCTGGTATTGAACATGCAAAACCCGAAAGCATAGGTACAAATGATCTTCCATTTAATCCAATTTTGGATAAAGGTTTATCTATTAGCATTGCTCCTCTTCCTAGGTAACCTGTATCTTCTAAAAAACCCAGAATAAGAAATAAAATTATAATTTGTGGGACAAAAACAAGAACCGCTCCTATACTACTTATTATTCCATCAGCAATAAAATCACCATACCAATTGTATCCAAAATAGTCTGTAGCCAAACTCGCGAGTGATGCAAAAGATTCATCAACAAATTCCATAAGTGGTAATGCTAACCAAAAAATAGAAGTAAAAACTGCACCCATAGAAATGAAGAAAATAACGAGCCCCCAAAACCTATGAAGAAATATTTTGTCTAATTTTATTGATAGAGAGTCTGGCCTATGCTGTATTGGTTGATTAAGAACATTTAAATTTTCATTAGCATTCCTAATGTTTTCCGCTGGTACAATTTTTTTTACTACTTTATTCTCAATCTTTTCAATTTCTTTAAAATACTTTAATAAATTTCCTTCACATATTTTTTCATCAATTTTAATTGGCTTGGATTTATCCTTTGAATTAAGATTATTTAGATTCAAAGATATTTTAGAAATTAGTTTCCCAATTCCTTTCCCATTTCTCCCGTCAATTTTTACAACATCACATAAAAGTTGTTTCTCTAAGTCTTTAGCACAGAGTTGATAATTTTTCTTTTCTAAAATATCAACCATAGTAATAGCAACAATTACTTTAAAATTAGAAGCAAGTAGTTGTTTTACTAATAATAAATGACGAGAAAGTTGACTTCCATCAACAGTTACAATTACTAAGTCAGGCGTTCCAAATTTAGGATGTTTATATAAGGAGCTAATTGTTACTTCTTCATCAGGTGAGTTTGGCAGAATGCTTATCACGCCAGGTGAATCTAAAAGAGTGGCATCTATATTATATTTTTGATGAATACTGCTAATATTATATTCAATTGTTGAGCCGGGATAATTTACTGTTTTATAGTTTTTACCACTTAAGTAGTTAAAGAGTGTTGTTTTGCCGGAGTTTGGTGGACCAACTAAAGTAATTGTTGGTTTTGGTTTGTTCTCTTTCATACAACTTTTATTGATTGTGCTTCGCCTTTACGAATTGCAACCATTGTACCTCTTAAAGAAAAAGCTAATGGATCATTAAATATAGATTTACTCAAAAGTTCAATTTGTTGTCCAGGAGTAAAACCAATTTCTAAAATTCTTCTAAAGGAAGGATGGGAGTTATCGATTTCATCAATTATCCCTATTTCACCAAATGATAATTCTGCTGCTGTTTTCATAATTATATCTTAAAACATTTTATTTAGATTAAGTCTATATAAAATTAAAGGTAGGAGAGTACATTGTCAAGTTTAAAATTGTATTTTGTTAATGAGCAAAATAGAAAATTATTTAAAAGAAATACTATGATTGACAAACCATTATTAATAGATCTTGATGGAGTACTCCGAATAGGAAATATACCCGCAGAAGGAGTACAGAAATTTTTAGATTTTATTCGCAATAATAATATTGATGCTTGTGTCCTAAGTAATTCATCACTTTATAGTTCGGATGAGATTCGTGATTTTTTTAGTCAGCACAATATAAAAATAGATTTACCAATTATTACAGCCATTGATGCTGGCTACAAATACGTAAATAAAAAATATAAACAAGTTGCAGTTTATTGTGATGAGAATGTAAAGTGTATATTTAATGAAATTCTGAATTATAAAAACCCTGAAGCAGTTTTAATTGGAGATATTGGGAACGCTTGGAATTATAAAACACTCCAACAAATATTTGAATTTGTACAAAATGGAGCTGAGTTGATTACAATTCATAAAAATAAATATTGGAATAAGTTGGGTGAGGGAATTAAACTTGATGCTGGACCATTTGTTCATGCAATTGAATATGCAACTTCAGTAAAAGCTACTCTAATTGGAAAACCATCAGAGCTATATTTTAGGTCTGCTTTAAGTTTGTTAACCAATAATGAAGTCAAAGAATCTAAACACTTTATAATGCTGGGAGATGATTTAGAATCAGATATAAAGGGAGCTAATAAGTTAGGAGCAGAATCAATTCTAATACTTACTGGTAAAACTAAGCCGCCAATTCCAGAAAATTATAAACAGTTTGTAAATTATACTGCAAATAATTTAGACGAAGTAATTAAAATATTAAAAAATAGTTGAGTATAAAATGAATCGACATGAAATATTATTACAAAGAGATTGTACGGCATTACTTATTATAGATATGCAAGAAAGACTTATAAAAGTAATGGGAAACCATAAAGAACTTTTGCAAAATATAGAAAAAATTGTTAAGGGGTTAAAGGTTCTTCAAGTTCCCATTTTCTATACGGAGCAATACCCTAAAGGTCTTGGAGCTTCTATTGTAGAAATTAGAAACGAATTAAAAAATGATGCAATTCAGAAAATGAGTTTTAGTTGTTTTGGTGCAGATGGTTTATTTGAAAATTTAAAGAAACAGAAAATAACTAAAATAATTGTTTGTGGTATTGAAGCTCATGTTTGTGTTCAGCAAACAGTTCTAGATTTATTATCAAACGGATTTCAAGTAAATGTTTTGGCTAATATTGTCTCATCAAGAAAAAAAATAGACTATCAAATTGCACTTAAAAGAATGGAAAAACATGGTGCAGAAATTACAACCTATGAAGCTGTTCTATTCGAATTACTAAATACTTGTGGTACACAAGAATTCAAAAGTATATCTAAAATTATTAAATAAGTTTATTCTCACCCCAAAACTTAAAAAACTTTAAACATATTACCTTTCATTTCGATAGTTCATGTAAGGGATTTAACACATGAATATAATCTATAGGGATAAAAATGAAAGGGAAAACTCTATGCTCTTTTGTAAGCCTTATGTTGCTTACATTTGTACTAACAATTTCAGCAAATCAAAAAAATATTCACTTCCAGGAGGGAGATGAATATCTAGCGTTTGCAACACAAATGCCAACTCCAATTGGAGGTTTGGAAGCTATTTATAAAAAAATTAAATATCCGAAATTGGCTTTACAAGCTGGACTAGAAGGTAAAGTTTACTTAATAGCCTATATCAATGCAAAAGGAATTGCTACTGACGTAAAGGTAATTAAAAAACTTGGAGGTGGTTGCGATGAAGCAGCAACTGAAGTCATTAAAAAAACTAAGTTTACTCCTGGAGTTTCAGAAGGCAAATCGGTAAACGTAAAGCTTTCGTTACAAATTCAATTTAAATTAGAGAAATAATTTTTATCATTAAGAGAATAAAATGAAAAAAATCAAAAATCTAAAATTTGCTAGAAAAGTACAATTATCATTTGCAATAGTTGTTTCAATTTTAGGTATTGTAATAATATCAGATTTGTTTCAAGTGAATAATATGTCTGAAGCAAATAAAAAAATATTTGTAGAATATATTGATCCTGTTGAACACATTGATGAATTATATTTAGAATTTCAGAGAGCTCAATTCATAATGCTTCAATTTTCAATTCCAGAATTTGAAGATCAGTTTCAGTCAAATCTTTCAGAGTATAACAAACACAAATCCCATATTGATGGAGTGCTAGATTCACTCACAAGCCATAATTTCTCTATTGAAATTAGTACGAAGTTATTAAAGGTAAAAGAAATTTGGACTGATTATAAAAATTTAGTAGCGGATGCAATTATAAGTGCTGCCGCTTCTAAAACTTTTGATATGGCGGCAGTAATTGCAACAACTTCCGGTCAAGAAGTAGGAGTTAAATTAACGGCTGAACTAGATGAAATTTCTGATAGTTTATTGTCCAATAAGAAAAATATTCAAACAGAATTTGAGCAAGCAGTTACTAACTCAATATATTGGATTTATGCAGGAATATTTATTGGAAGTTTAGCATTTTTATTTGCAGGTTTTTCTGCTAGAACATTTGTTCGTGAAGTTGAATCATTTGATGAATTAACAGTGCAATTAGAAAAAGTTATAGAAGCAAATGAGCGTGGAGATCTAAAAGAAAAATTAGATTCATCTGGTTTTGAAGGTGGTTGGAAAAGAGTTCTTGATGGACTTAATAAACTTAGACAATCAACACTAGAGCCTATCAATGAAGCCAACGAGGTATTAGGGCTAATGGCAGATGGTGATTTCACTATAAAAATGGGAAACAACTTTAAGGGAGACTATAAAAAATTAAGTTGTGCAATAAATAAAGTTTCGGCTTCGCTAAGTAATATAATTGGGAAAGTTAAAGAAAGTGCTGAACAATTAGAAATATCTGCTGCTGAAATTTCTCAAAAAACAATTGATATGTCAGATGGTGCAAATGAACAAAATGCTCAAACAAACGAAATAGTTTCTTCTATTGAACAAATGACTTCTTCAATAACAGAGAGTTCGAAGAGATCAACAATGGCTGCTAATACCTCAATAGAAGCAGGAGAAAAAGCCAAGTTAGGAGGCAAAGTTGTTGAGCAAACTATTGAGGGAATTAATAGAATAGCAGAAGTTGTAAAAGAATCCTCACAAACAATTCAAGAGTTAGGAAAATCAAGCAGTGAAATTGGAAGTATTACAAAGGTTATAAATGAAATAGCAGACCAAACAAATTTACTTGCACTAAATGCGGCTATTGAAGCTGCAAGAGCTGGAGAACATGGTAGAGGTTTTGCAGTAGTTGCTGATGAAGTTAGAAAGCTGGCCGAGCGTACTACTGAAGCTACAAATCAAATTACTTCTATGATTATTAAAATTCAAGATGATACTACTGGAGCTATAAAGTCTATTGAAGTTGGAACATTGGAAGTTAATAAAGGTAAAGATTTAGCAAGTGATACTCGTGGAGCAATACAAGAAATAATAAATAATACAAATGATGTTGCAGAAATGATTGAACAACTTGCTACAACAAATGAAGAACAGAATGTAACTAGTAGCCAGATTGCACAAAGCATTGAAACTATTAGTGGAGTAACAAATGAATCAGCAGAGAATACTAACCAAATTAGATTTGCTGCCGAAGGTTTGCATCAACTAACTGATAGTTTAACAGATTTAGTAAATCAGTTTAAGCTTGATGTCCCAAGTAACATTCAAAATTATAATGAGAGTAAATCTGAAATTTCTTTTGAAGAAGATATAAATCAGTTACAGTATGAAGAGCAATTAACATAATACTAATTCCTCAGCAATATTTTTGTTCTACAAAAATACCTTTATAAAAATCCGATTTAATAAGTCGGATTTTTAGTTTTAAATAACGAATCATAAAAGCAGATTATAAAAAAAAAACTTAAATTGAAGTGTTATAATTATCAACTTAAGTTTCTCAGATGGACTCAAAAAAATATAATAATATAAAATTAGGAGTAAGTATTGTAAGTGGTGTACTTACATTCATCCTTATAATGTTATTTGTTAGCCTAGGTTATAGCCAACTACTTGTTGAATTTATTTCTAGCTCTATGAGTAACAATTATCTAATACTATTGACATTTACAATTGTTGTTTCTTCAGTTTTATCAATTACATTTTTCCCTTTAAATTATTATTCAAGTTTCTATATAGAACACAAATATGAATTATCTAATCAGTCTTTTATAGCTTGGGTTTTAGAAAGTTTGAAAGGAACGCTAGTTGGAAGTATTGTTGGACTGCCCGTGTTATTTGCGTTCTATTATATTCTGAACCAGTACGCAAGTTTGTGGTGGTTACCTTTTGCTATTCTTATGTTTTTGTTTTCTGTTGTGTTAGCAAAGTTAGTACCCATTGTTATTCTGCCATTGTTCTATAAAATCACTCCCATTGAAAATGTTGATTTGAAAGGAAGAATACTTCAACTTTCAAAAAATGTTAATATGAATGTGGAAAATATCTTTCAATTTAATATGAGTAAGGATACAAAAAAAGCTAACGCAGCATTTACCGGATTAGGAAAAACTAAGAAGATTTTATTAGGTGATACTTTGCTGAATGAATTTACCAATGATGAAATTGAAACAGTTATTGCACACGAGTTAGGACATTATAAACATAAACATATAATTAAAAATCTTATAGTTGGAACTTTAAGTAGTTTTGTAACATTGTTTTTACTTGCAAAACTTTACAACATTTCAATTAGTTGGTTTGGCTTCCAAAATATAAATGAAATTGCTGCATTGCCAATTCTTATTTTGTGGGGTATGATTTTAGGAATTCTTCAAACTCCGCTAACAAATATTTTATCAAGAAAATATGAATATGAAGCAGATGAATATGCAGTGAAATCTACTGGCAAGGCTAGTGTATTTATAAATACATTAGATAAATTAACAGAACAAAATTTAGGTGATAGAGAACCACATCCCTTTGTGGAGTGGTTTTTTCATAGTCACCCATCAGTAAAAAGAAGAATTGCATTTATTCAATCGTTAGGTTTAATAAAATAGGATGAAAAATACTTTATTAGTATTATTGCTTGGAGTTTTGTTTATCAGCTCTTGTAAAAAAAACAAAATAAATGAGCCTAATGAAACTGAGTTAATTTCAGGGAAAACTTTTAATGAAACTGTTTTAATTGATGGACACAACTATAATGGATTAATTATTGAAAATTGCATCTTTGAGAATATTGATGGAGATGCCCTATTAATAAGAGATGTTAATAATTTAACTATCAGAAATTGTACTTTTAGAGAAATCGGAGATGATGCAATTCGATTTAGAAATAGTGGTTCTTCAAACAATGTTTTAATTCAAGATAATTTAATCTATAATATTCAAGGAAATGGAATATTAGCTTACGAAACCCATTCAAACACCACTATAAAAGGAAACACTATTCATAATGTTGGTCTTGAAAGTATAAGTAGTGTAAGTGGAGCGCCTCAACACGGTATATATTTTCAAGGTACTAACTTTCTAATAACTCAAAATATTATATATAATGTAATAAATGAAAATGGAAATTGCATAAGTGTTAGGTCTTATGGAAAAATAACTCGTAACACTTTATATAATGCAGATAAACACGGTGTGAGTTATTATTCAGATCATCCAGGAGTTAATGGTGAGTTAACTATTGAAAATAATTTTATTTACGACAATGGAAAAAGAGGAGTAAACCTAAATACAAATGGAAATCAAAATAGTCATATAGGAAATACTATAATACGTTTTAATTCAATTGTTGTATCTTCTAAATCAGCCATAAATATCTCAACAGGAATGTCAGATATTGGTATTGAAATTTATGGAAATATCTTAGTCAGAACAGATGGAAATTCTAATATTATCGAATTTATTGACCCAATAACATCAGAACAAAACTTAACTTCAAGTAACGATATTGGTTTTTTAGATTTTAACAATAGAGATTTACATATAAACACAACAAGTAGTGCTAAAAATTATGCCGTTGGTATTTCTAATTTTCCAATAAACGACTTTGATGGAGAGAATAGAACAAATTCAGGACTTGATGCTGGAGCAGATGATATTCAATAAGAAAAAACTAAACCTAACAATGCGTATATTTAATGTGGGTTTTGTATTAAACTCAAACAGAAGAGCTTTGAACAAACACCACCAAATATAAAATTTAGGATTGTAAGAAAAAACACAACAAAAATTATTATATTTAGCTAAGTGCTAAACCGATAAGACAGTTCTTCTAAATTCCGCACTAAACATATACGCAATTTTAAGTAATTAGAAAAGTAACTAGGAAACAAAAATGGCTGTAACAAAAGATGATGTAAAAAAAATTGCAGAACTGGCAAGGCTTGAATTTAATGAAAACGAACTTGATGATTACACAAAAGAAATGAATAAAGTTTTGGGTTATGTTGAAAAGTTGAATAAACTAGATACAACAAATGTTCGACCATTATCACATCCAATTGAGAATGAAAATGTTTTTAGAGAAGATGTTTTGGTTAAATCTGTTTCAACAGAAGAAGCATTAAAAAATGCTCCAGATAAAACCTCAGAACATTTTAAAGTACCAAAAGTAATATCTAAATAAGTTAGTGTACCAAAGAAATAAATATAAAATTCAAAATAGTCTATTAAAATGATTGTAGGAATAATTCCAGCTCGTTTAGCTTCAACAAGATTAAAGAACAAATTACTTGCTAATATTGGAGGTAAACCATTATTACAGCATACATATGAAAGTGCAAAAAAATCTAAATTACTAACAGATATAATTATTGCTGTTGATGATGAGCGGACTCTTCAAATTGCAGAAAACTTTGGGGCAAAAGTTGTGATGACACCCAAAGATATTTCTACCGGATCAGATAGAATTGCGTACGTTGCAAGAAAAATATCAAATGCAGAAATTATTGTAAATATTCAAGGTGATGAGCCATTTATTCCTGGTAAAATGATTGACGAAGCTATTGAGCCGCTTTTGTTTGATAAGAAAGTCTCAGTTTCCACCCTTGCCAAACGGATTACGGATGTTATTGAATTAAATTCACCAGATATTCCTAAGGTTGTTTTTGATTATAATAATTATGCATTATACTTTTCCAGATCTCCAATTCCGTTTATAAGAGAAAATGTTTCTGATAAGAAAAAGCTAAGAAGAGCTGATATATATAAACATATTGGACTTTATACATTTCGAAAACATAAATTGTTAGATTTCACTTCTCTTAAACAAACAGACTTAGAAAAGTATGAAAAACTTGAGCAGCTAAGAATGTTAGAAAATGGAATGAGAATAAAAATTGTTGTTACCGAACGAGAAAGTTTATCTGTTGATACAAAAGAAGAATTGGAAGCTGCAAGATTGTACTATGAAACAATAAGACATAAATAATATATTTGAAGGTAATAAGAATGAATGAACCAAAAAAACTTCAACTTGCAAACACACCAACTCCACTGATAAAATCACAATTTAGGGATTGTAAATTTTTAATAAAACGAGATGACTTTACTGGAGTTGAACTTTCTGGGAATAAAATTAGAAAACTTGAATACTTACTGTACGAGGCAAAAATAAAAAAATGTAATTATGTTTTTACAAGTGGTGGAGATCAATCGAATCACGCAAGGGCAACAGCTATTGCAGCAGCTTCTCTTGGGATAAAAACGAAACTATTTTTATGGGGAAGAAAGACTAAAAGTTCGGAAGGTAATTTGTTTTTAGATAAAATAGTTAATTCAGAAATTTCATTTCTTAGTAGAAAAGAATATAATGATGTTCCAAAAATTATGGATGCGGAAAAAATAAAATATGAACGAAAGGGGAATAGAGTCTTTGTAATTCCTTCCGGCGGTTCTTCTCCATTAGGTATTTGGGGTTATGTAAGTTTTATGAAAGAATTATCTGAGCAAATTGATCTGAATAAATTGAAAGGTATTACTCTTGCCGCTGGTTCAGCCGGAACTGCTGCCGGAATTTTAGTTGGTTCTACTATCTTAGGAAATGATCTCAAAATATATGCAGTTAACGTAATCTATTCTGCAGAAGTGATGAAAGAAAAAATTATAACTTTGGCTAAACAGTGCATACAAAATTATAAAATAGATGTTCTACCAAATTATAATAATATTGAAATACTGGATGGCTACTCAAATGAAGGTTATAAGAATGTTACTCCTCAAAAGATTTCTTTAATTAAAAATTATTTTCAAGAAAGTGGAATTCTTTTGGATCCAACCTATACTGGAAAAGCTTTTGTTGCTTATTACGAAAACTTTTTGAAGAATAAAAAAAGTACGAATGTTCTATTCCTTCATACTGGCGGGCTGTTTGGAGTTTTTGCAAAAAGGAAAAATTATTTAGATTAGTTTTATTATTATTCTATTAAATATATTTTTTCATCTCATTTTTGTATGCCCAAATTTGACCGTGTTTTGGGTTGCCAAGTGCAGAGAGTTTGTGGATATAAAATATTTTATTTTTATTCCTCTTCAATATTTCAATAGTGCTATCTCTAATTTCATTATACTCTTGCTTCAAACCTTTTGGCGGATTTCCCCAAGCAATAATTACTAAAGAATTTTTAGATGAAAAATCATCAATTGTTTTTAGATTCTTTTTATCAAGAATACTATTTTCTAAATGTTGAAGTTTTTCAGAATAGGTTTCGTAATTGGGAATTAAATTTAATATTACAATAGTGCCAACATTTTTTAATAATTTATTGGTTTTACTATTTTTGTAAATATAGCTGGTTACATTAAAAACAGTTTTGTCAGAAATATCCTTTGTTGCTCTACTTGGATTTTTTAGTATAACAATTATTTTTTCACTTTTGGTTTTATCAATCTCTAATGTTAACCAATATCTTTTTGTGCTAGTTTTTTTAGCTTCTACTTTCGTTACAAAAGAAGGATGTCTATAAACTGGTTTTCTCATGTAATTATTCTTTCAATATTTTTCAGGTACAAAAGTTTGTTCTGAAATTGGTGGACGAATATAACCTTTGTTTTTTTGTCTTCGTGGTAATTTAATTGGTTCTGGTGTTAGGTCTTTGTATGGAATTAAAGTTAGTAAATGGTTCATACAATTTAAGCGAGCTTTCTTTTTGTTATCTGCATTTACAACATACCACGGAGCTTGTTTAATATCTGTATAGGAAAACATTTCATCTTTAGCTCTAGAATATTCAACCCATTTTGTTCTAGACTTTAAATCCATTGGACTAAGCTTCCATCGTTTTGTTCTATCGTGAATTCTAGATTGGAATCTTTTCTCCTGTTCATCATCACTCACAGAAAAATAATATTTAATTACAACTATTCCAGAACGTACTAACATTCTTTCAAACTCAGGGCAAGAGCGTAAAAATTCTTTATGCTCTTCTTCAGTACAAAAACCCATTACTTTTTCAACACCTGCTCTGTTGTACCAGCTTCTATCAAACATAACCATTTCACCAGCTGCTGGTAAATGAGTTACGTATCTTTGAAAATACCACTGGCTTGTTTCTTTTTCTGTTGGTGTACTTAATGCAACAACTTTACAAATACGTGGGTTCAGGCTTTGAGTTATGCGTTTGATTACTCCACCTTTTCCGGCAGCATCTCTACCTTCAAAAATTACAACTACTTTTAGTTTGCTTTCTTTAATCCACTCTTGAAGTTTTACAAGTTCAACTTGCATTCTTCTTAATTCAGCTTCATAAAATTTTTTAGAAATGTGTTTTTCTTTTTGTGATTTGTTTTCTGCAGAAATGAGTTTCTTCTTTTTTTTGATTTTATCTTTAGCCATAATTTTCTCTTGTGAATTAATATATGAACTACTTAAAGTTACAATTTATCATCGAGAAAAAATATGAGTTATTTCAATAATAATTCTATTTTCTAAAAATATTCTTCATCATAAAACAAGTTTACATTTTTTACGCCAGTTACTTTTTTTAGCTTCGATACCAACTCAGTTGTTTTGTCTTTATTCTTAAAACCAACGTAATAAGAAAGTTCAAGAGTATCATCTAAACCAACTGCTTTTGCATTAATAAGTTTACTCTTGTTACAATATGTATCAATCAACTGATTGTATTCTCTAGTTTCTTCTCCGTTAGAGCTAAATGTAAACTGTAAAAGAAGATCGCTTTTTATTGGGGTGGAAAATTTTGATTTAGATAGAACTAAAGTAATAGTACCGATAAACACAGAACTTAAAATTGCAAATACATGCAACCCAACTCCAGAGGCCATTCCAATTGCAAGAGAGAAGAAAATAAAAATTATATCTTGTGTTTCTTTTACAGCTGTTCTAAATCTTATTATTGACATTGCTCCCACTAACCCAAAAGCTCTTGCCAAGTTATTCCCAATTACCATAATTACAATAGAAGTAATTATAACTAAAAGTATTAGAGAGTTAACAAATGATGCTTGATAGCCAGGACCATTATAAGACTTTCTGTAAAAGTAAGAGATGATTATTCCAGCTAGTAATGAAACTACTAAATTAGCAATCATTTCTAACGGAGTAATTGAAACATTTAATATGTTACTAAAATCATCTAGCATTAAAAAACTCCTTCTTGTAAAGCAATATCTTCATCATTAAATGTTGAGGTAAATGTTCTCTTAAACGGATTTATTATTTTAGATGAATCAATACAAATAGTATATTTTGAAACAGAACGTCTTGTAAGATTAAACTCCATAACAATATTTTGCAACCATTTAGGGTATCCGTTTGCAAATTTAATTTCCAAAACAAAATGATTTGGAATTGCATATTCTAAATTACCATCTTCATACAGTAAATCAAGCGATGGATTTTCTAGATATCTAATATTCTTATCAAAAGTAATTCTCAAACTTGGATCAAATTTTGAGAAGTAAGCTTCTCTATCATAGACAATTAAAACTGTTGGTTTTAAATCATTTTTATAAAAGTGATGTAAAAATTTTTCAGCGTCTTCAATTGAATTTGCATAACCATTATTTGTCATTATATAAGGTTGCAACTGTTTTGTTTCTAATAGATTAACTAAATCTTCATACTCAAGGGGCGAACGGTTTTTACCAATAAAATTATCATACTTATTTTTAATTTCTAGAAAAACTATATTACTTGCATTGGTTTTATTGTAACTTCTTATGCGTAGTTTTTTTCGAATTTTAATTCCATCCATTTTTTCATGATAGTAATCAAAACTTGATGTATCATAATAAATGCTTCGGACTGTATATTGATTACCTTCTTTATCTTTTGCAAATGGATCAACGCTCAGATACGGCATCATCTTCATACGGAGTTTTGGTAAATCGTTATTGCTGACTAAAAACTTATACTCTAAACGCATAATTAGTTTATCATTGTTTTAACAATATTAGTAAAATAATCTAATGCTGTTGTTGTACCACAACTGACTTTACAATTAACCATTAGTCCAGGTGCAAGTTCTGTTAGATTTGTATTTGATAAAACAGTTGCAACAACAAATTCTCTTCCACTAATATTTACAACTGAATTTTCAATTATACCTATTTCTCCATTACCAATTTCTGAAATATTATTTGCAGAAAATTCAACTGTTTGATTCATCCTAATTTTTTTAGAATCACTCCATTCTATAGGGAGTAGAACTACATATTTGCTAGTATCGTTAACTATTAGCAATGTATCTCGTGAGTAGCTTCTACTTATCATACCGGAAATGGGAGAAGTTATATTATTATTTTCAAATCGTTTTTGCAGAACATCAATCTCTTTTTCTATAGCACTAATTTTTGAAGCAGCAAAATTAATCTCTTCTGTTTTTGCACCACTCTGTAAGGCTCTAAGCTTCTCAACTATAATAGAAATATTAATTTTAGCTAATTCATATTTTGCTTCAATTTCTTCATACTCTTGAGCTGATACTAATTGTCTTTCGAATAATTTCTTTTTTCTTTCAAACAGTTTTTGTTGTTCATCTAACTGCTTATTAGCAAATTCTAATTTTTTCTTTTCTGTTTCTACAATTGATTTTTTTTCACTACTGACTTGTACTTTAAGAAATGCTCGAGCTGTTTCTAATTTACCTTTTAATTTTTGTATGTCTTTCTCAATTTCATTCGAGATAATAAAACCAATAGTATCATTAACTAAAACAGAAGTATTTCTTAAAATCTTTTCGTTTAGCTTAAATTGTATTGCATCACCTCTCTCAAACTGAGTAACAGTAAACTCACTATTTCTGCCAGTTGAATTATCAACTAAAGATGTTAGTAATCTGCCATCGGTTCCTTTTGATAAGACCCAACTTTTGTGAGGTAGTAATTTCCCTTTGGCATTTATATACTGTGAATACTCAATTGGTAAAAAGAGCAACAATGCTATTGCTACTATTGTAAATATTAGTATTATTTTATTTTTGTTATTCATATTATATTTAAATATTTAACTCTTAAATTAATGCAATTGTAATTTATATGTGTGATTAATATCATAAAAGGTAAAAACATATAATCCTTTACTTCATAAATATTAAAATATTCACTAATATTAAATCCACAAATAATTACACTTAATTACAAATGAAAATTTCCGAAACAATATTTTTAATTCTATTTTCAACGTTATTACTGAACAGTTGTAATTCAGATGATGTAAAAGAAAACTTGAAAGAATCTAAAAACAATAGCGTCGATGTTTTACGAAATAAAAAAATTATGGAACAAGATAAAGTTGATAGTCTAAAAAGAGAAATTCACCTGTTGAAATTAAAACAAGATAGTATTAAGACTATAAATAATTTATAGTTTTGCAACTAATTTTAAGAATAATAATTTAATAAAAAAGCCTTACCAAAAATTTTGGTGAGGCTTTTGAATTTTGAAAAAATGTTAAGCTAAATTTACTATTCGTAAAGATCACCTTCTGCATCTTTTTGATTAGGAGGATTTGTACCTCTCATTGTAAGAATGTAACTAGCCACTTCTTGCATAGCTACAGGATCTAATTGAGACTGCCAACTAATCATTCCTTTTGCAGGAACACCAACTTTAATAATTCTATACAAGTCATTTATTTTATTTCCATGAATCCAATAATCATCTGTAAAGTTAGGTCCAACTAATCCTTCACCTTTAGAAAGATGACAAGCAACGCAATGTTTATCATAAGTTACTTTCCCATTTGCAAGTGAAGTAGCATCATCCAAAACAGTTACAGTATTTTCATCAATTACAGCTCCACTTTCTGCTGCAACAGCTTCAAGTTCAAGTGATGCCATTCTAACTTCTTCAGTATATTCATAAGTTTGGTAATCACCTTCACCATCAAACAAAATATGATACTTAAAAATATAAATTACTGCAAATATCATAGAAGCATAAAATGTCATCAAAAACCAAGGTGGAATTTTATTATTCAATTCTCTAATTCCATCAAAGTCGTGGTCAAGTAGAATTGATTGTTCATCTTCAATTGATGTTTCAAAATTAAGGGAACTAAAAATAGAAGATTTACTATCAACAGATTTTTCTCCCTTCTCGGAATTTACTAAAACTAACCATAAAATAACTGCAATAAGAAAGGCAGTTACTGCAACCATAATTTTTACAACGGAAGCAAGTCCATCTCCATCTTCTACACCAGTCTGAGCAAAAATAGGAGTACTAACAATGAACAGCAGAAACATTATGGTAATCATTTTCAGTTGTTTAATTACTTTCATTTTTATTCTCTGAATTATTTAAAAAATTATTTTCATTATCCAAGGGAACACTTTCCATCTCGGAAATATATTCTTTATCTCGGGTTACAATCCATAAAACAGCCCCGACAAATACAAGCATAAAAAGTATGATCGTAATTATCGGGTAAATAGAAACATTTTCAATTGAACTTAAATAGTTTGAAAATTTCATTTGAATTCCTATTTGTTATCTGCAACTTCTGCTTTAATGTCAGTTCCTAATCTTTGGAGATAAGCAATTAAAGCTATAATCTCTTTATCAGATTCTGCTGCAACACCACTTTCAATTAAATCGTTTGTAATTGTTTCTGCTTGAGCTGCAAGATCATCATTTGCTATATCTTCATAACCTTCTTCATAAGGAACGCCAATTGAACGCATTCCAGATATTTTTGCAGCAGTTGTTGAAATATCTAAATTATCTTCAAGCAACCAAGTATAAACCGGCATCAAAGAACCAGGCGACATTGATTGTGGATCATCCATATGCATATAATGCCACATATTAGAATACTTGCCTCCAATTCTGTGTAAATCCGGTCCTGTTCTTTTTGAACCCCACAAGTGCGGATGATCATAAACAAATTCACCAGCTTTTGAGTACTCTCCATATCTTTCAACTTCAGATCTAAAAGGTCTTACCATTTGAGTATGGCAGTTATTACAACCCTCTCTAATATATAAATCTCTACCTTGCAACTCTAAAGGTGTATAAGGTTGAACAGAAGCAATAGTTGCAACATTTGATTCAACCAAGTACAATGGAACAATTTCCACTAACCCTCCAATTGCAATTGCTAAAAATGCTAAACCAGTAAATAACATAGTTTTAGATTCAATGTAACGATGAATCATTCCCCATTTGGGTTTATCAGTTATTTCACCAATTGGAGCTGCTTCAGCTTCTTCATTAGCTACGAACGATCCTTGCTTAGCAGTTTTCATTAAATTGTAAATCATTACAAATAAACCGATGTAATAAATTGTTCCACCAATAGATCTCATAATATACATTGGAACAATTTGTATAACAGTTTCTAAAAAGTTAGGATATTTTAATAAACCTAACGGAGTAAATTCTTTCCACATTAATGCTTGAGCAATACCTGCCCACCACATTGGAATAACCCAAAGAACTATTCCTAAAGTTCCAATCCAAAAATGTGCATTTGCTAATTTTTTAGAATATAATTCAGTATTCCACATTTTAGGAACTAAATAATATAACATACCGAAAATCATAAATCCATTCCAGCCAAGAGTTCCAACGTGAACGTGTGCAGGAATCCAATCTGTAAAATGTGCTAAAGCATTAACATTTTTAAGCGATAACATAGGTCCTTCAAATGTTGACATACCATAAGCGGTTACTGCTACAACAAAGAATTTAAGAACGGGATTATCTCTCACTCTATCCCACGCACCTCTTAGTGTTAACAAGCCGTTAAGCATACCGCCCCAAGAAGGCATCCAAAGCATTATAGAAAATACAACGCCAAGTGATTGTGCCCAGTTTGGAAGAGCAGTATATAATAAGTGATGCGGCCCTGCCCAAATGTAAATAAAAATTAACGTCCAAAAATGTAGAATAGAAAGCTTATAAGAAAAGATAGGTCTGTTAGCAGCCTTAGGTAAAAAGTAATACATTATACCAAGAAAGGGAGTAGTTAAGAAAAATGCAACTGCATTATGACCATACCACCATTGAACTAGTGCATCTTGAATACCTGCATATACAGGATAACTTTTGAAGAGACCAACAGGGATTTCAACTGAATTACCAAGATGTAGAACTGCTACGGTAACAAAAGTAGAAATATAAAACCAGGCAGCAACATAAATATGTTTCTCTCTTCTTTTTACGAGAGTCATAATCATATTGATACCGAACACAACCCAAATAACAGTAATTAAAATATCAATTGGCCATTCAAGTTCTGCATACTCTTTTGAAGTAGTTAGCCCTAAAGGTAAAGTAACCGCAGCAAGAACAATAACTAATTGCCAACCCCAAAAGTTTATCTTGCTAAGTACATCACTAAACATTCTAGATTTAGTAATACGTTGTAGCGAATAATAAACTCCAACAAAAATTGCATTGCCAACAAAAGCAAAAATTGCGGCGTTGGTATGTAGTGGTCTTAAGCGACCAAAAGTAGTGTACGGTAGTCCTAGATTTAGTGCTGGCCAATAGAGAGCTATGGCAATCCATAGACCTACTAAAAGTGCAACAACACCCCAAACAACTGTAGCTATTATAAATAGCTTAACTATCTGGTTGTCATACTTGAACTTCTCAAGATTCATAAAAGATGCTCCTTATTTAATTGATTAATTATTCTGAAAAATTTTACAGTCTGTCATTTTCGAATGTTTCTATCGGAAATCCAGTTGCATAGAATCACCTGGATTCCCAGTCAAAGTTTATCCCGTGTTTTTAAGCGGGGATGGGAATGACAAGCATTTTTTTAAAACATATTTATATAAAATCTATTTTTTATTCTTTTCTGGTTCAGTTTTCTTTTTAACCAACTCATTATCAAAAAGAATTCTTACAGATGGTGTATAGTTATCATCGTACTGACCTGACTTAACAGCCCACAAGTAAGCGGCAAGAAACATAATTGCAACAAAGGAACTAAATGCTATTAAAAGAAAAATTACCGACATTACAATAACCCTTTTTTCTTTGCAAATATATTTGTAGCAAGTGTGGTAAACACTACAACAGAAATTGAACTGAGTGGCATAAGTATTGCGGAAATTACAGGAGATAAAGTTCCTTGTACAGCAAAGCTTAAACCGATTATATTATATATAAATGATATAACGAAACTAATCAGAATAATTTTTCTACTTATCCTTGAAAAGTTAATAAAATTATTTAGATATTGAAAGGAATTTGCATCTAAAATTCCATCACAAGCTGGAGAAAAATTATTAACATCTTCTGCAATTGAAATGCCAACATTACTTGCACTTAAAGCCCCAGCATCATTTAAGCCATCGCCAATCATAAGAACTTTTTCATTCTCTTTCTTTAAGTTTTCAACATAGGTTAATTTATTGTACGGAGTTTGTTTAAATAACATTTTTGTTTTTTCTGGGAAGTAATTTGTAAGTTGTTTCTGTTCACTATTATTATCTCCCGATAATATTGACAGCTTGTAATAATTAGTAAGCGAAGTAATAACTTTTTTTAACTCCGGTCTGTATGTGTTGTTAACTTTAAAAAATCCTTTCTGAACATTGTTAATGGATAGATAGACTTTTGTACTTAAATTAATTTCATCACTTTCTTCATCTTTGTTAACGTATACTTTAGAACCAATTTGGATTTGAGTTCCATCTATAATTGCTTTTATTCCCAGCCCAGCTTTTTCTTCATAATTTTCTATTGTTGTAATTTCTTTTACATCAAACAAATTGTAAATGTTTTTGCTTAACGGATGTGAAGAATTTCTTACAAGAGATTTTATAAGTTGTTTTTCTTTTTCAGTAAGTTCATCACCTTCGTAGTTTACTGTGGCACTTCCGGTTTCGGTTAAGGTCCCGGTTTTGTCAAAAACTATTGAAGAAATACTTGCTAACTTTTCAATTACATGAGTACTTTTAACATAGAATTTATTCTTACCAAAAATCCTTAAGGTATTGCCAAGTGTAAATGGAGTTGAAAGTGCTAATGCACAAGGGCAAGCTATTATTAACACAGCGGTAAAAGCATTGAATGCAAGCTTAGTATCAGTAGAGAACCAATACAATCCGGCAACCGTGGCTATTACAATAATTACAAAAGTAAAATATTTACTAACCACATTTACAAAAGCATCTATGTTGCTTTCTTCATCTTTGTCAAAAGCTTTGCTGTTCCAAAGTTGAGTTAAGTAACTTTGTGAAACTTCTTTTATAGTTTCTACTTCAATAGCTCCACCAACTTGTCGTCCTCCAGCATAAATCATATCGCCATTTTCTTTTTCTATGGGATTTGATTCTCCGGTTACAAAACTGTAATCAATAAAAGCACTTCCGTTTATTAAAATAGAATCTGCCGGAATTAATTCTGCATTTTTGATTATAATTCTATCTCCAACATTTAATTTTTCTACTGGCTTAGTAGTCTCAATTTTATTTTTAAGAATTGTTACAGCAATGGGGAAGTACGATTTATAATTTCTATCAAAATTTAAAGCAGCGTAAGTTTTGTTCTGAAACATTCTTCCAACAATTAGGAAGAAGACTAAGGCTGTCATAGAATCTAAATATCCTACTCCGGTTTGGGTAAATATTTCATACAAGCTTCTTAAAAAAAGTACGATAACCCCTATTGATATAGGGACATCGACATTAACAATCTTTTTCTTTAAACCTTTGTAAGCTGAAATAAAATATTCACTTGCGCTATAAAAGAAAACGGGAAGTGCAAAAAGAATGTTCAAATAACTAAATGCAGATTTTAAATTATCAATATCTAAATCATTTATCGATAAGTATTCTGGGAAACTGAAAAGCATAATATTCCCAGCGGCAAATCCGGCAACACCTAATTTGTACCAGAGTTTTTTATTTATTATTGCAGATTTTTCTTTTTCCTTCTCAGCTAAATTTAGGTCAGGTTCATAACCGATTGAATCTAAAAGTTCAACAATTTGTTTTAGAGTTGTTTCGTTTTCATCAAATTTTATTGAAACTATTTTTTTTAGGAAGTTCGCTTCTGAATGAATAACGCCCGGATTCATTTTTGAAAGATTTTCTAAAATCCAGATGCAAGAACTACAATGTGTTTGCGGAATGCTAAAAGTAATAGTAGTTATTTTTCCATCGGTAAAATCTATAAGTCTTTCTTTTAATTCTGTATCATCAAGAAAATCAAAATTTTTCTTAATATCATTTTTCTGCTTTACACCAGGAGCTTCATCTATAGTATAGTAGGTACATAAATCGTTAGCATCTAATAATTCATAAACAGTTTTGCAACCATTACAACAAAAGAGTTTCTCTCCAATTGCAATTTCATCATCCGGACAGTCTTCTCCGCAATGGTAACAAATTAGTTTTTCTTTAATCACTTTTTTGGTTTCTAATAACAATGTTATTTATCTAAATTGTTTTTTCTCTTATAGAAAGTTAAAATAATTTAGTTTAAGTATTTAAGAAAAAGAAAAATATTTCTATTTGACTAAAATTCAATTAGTAAGTGCGACAGAATAGTTTTAAATTCTAAATAATTGCACGTATTTTTGTATATATAACTTTGTGTATGAACATAAGTATATTAAGGGGTTTTTTTATGTCCACATTATCAATTGATGTTATAAAAAAATTGCATAATAAAGATCAAGAAAAAATATCATATTTTGTAAAATTATTATTGAAGAAAAAAGAATATAAAACTTTATCAAAAGAAATCTCTGAAAGAAGAAATGAAATAAAGATGAAAGAAACACTAATCCATAAAGAATTATGGAGTAATTTGGATGTTTAATGTAATCTATGCAAAAAGTGTTTCAAAAGACTTAAAAAAAATTACAAAATCATCTTTAATCCAAATAAAAGAATCCATAGAAGAATTAGAAATTTTCCAAATATATCAAACATTAAACATCTGAGAAATCATACTCTGGCTAATTATCGTTTACGTGTAGGTTGATGTGAATTGGGACTTAGACGAAATGTATATTAACTCTCGGCTCTATTCTAAAAAGGGATAGGTTTTATGACTAACCACGCACCGAAAGCTTTCGGTACGTGGACTTAATAACCATACACATAATGGGCTTTAGTCCACAGAAATAAAGTTATTGGGCTAAAGCCCGTTATGTATGGTTAATATTTATTCTCCGCCCTAAAGGACGGAGTTATTCAAAATGCAAACCTATCCTTTTTTAGAAAAGAGCCTAACTCTCAAATGGATAATGAGTTTTTTATTTTGTGTTAGACAGAAACTGCGGTAAGGTTCTTAAAAAGAAAAAATAATCCTATTAAAAGAGTAGTTTATAAAGTGTTATATTTTTATATTTATAGTTAGCAATTACAAACGTATAATTTTTCACTTTAGATAATTATTAAATCTTATGGAAAATAACTCTACAGTTAAGTTTACCGACTCAACTCTATTTCAATCTCTAAAATTAATATTTTTCCTTTACTTATTTTTTCTAAGTCTTGATATGATGGGCGGTGGAATGAAGTTGTTTGGAAAAGAGTTTTCAAAGGCCTTGATTGCAACTACTACTAATCCTTTTATTGGTTTATTTATCGGAATTCTTGCAACTTCAATTATTCAAAGTTCGTCATCAACAACATCAATGGTTGTGGCAATGGTTGCCGGTGGAGCTTTTGGAGAAGATCCAACTTTAGCACTTGAGTTGTCAATTCCCATTATTATGGGAGCTAATATTGGAACTTCAATTACAAACACTATTGCATCACTTCCACAAATAAAAAGAAGTAATGAGTTTAAGCGGGCATTTGCTGCTGCTACAGTTCACGATTTTTTTAATTTTCTTAGTGTAATTGTTCTGTTCCCTTTACAGCTTGCAACCAATTTTTTAGGAATTGCAGCTGCAGAAATGGCTTCTATTTTTCAGGGTGTTGGCGGACTTAAGTTTCTGAGTCCTGTAAAAGCTATTACAAAACCAGTTGTAAAATCATTTCAAAAGAATTTGGAAGGATATCTTGGTAGCGATACAAATATTGTTGCTTGGATAATGGTTGGTCTTGCTTTACTACTTTTATTTGTTGCACTAAAATTTATGGTTGATGTATTAAAATCAATGGTTGTTGAAAAAGCAAAAGCTTGGTTTGATAAATATTTATTTAAAAATTCTTTGAGAGCTTTTGTTGTGGGAGTTGTACTAACATTTTTAGTTCAAAGTAGTTCAATTACAACATCGTTAATTGTACCAATGGCAGGAGCCGGTCTTTTAACTTTAAGACAAATTTTTCCATATACAATTGGTTCTAATATTGGGACAACAGTTACGGCAATTCTTGCCTCTTTAATAACAGGTAATATTGCTGCTGTTACGGTTGCTTTTTCTCATCTATTATTTAATATAAGTGGAATTATTGTTTGGTTTCCATTTAAAGAAGTACCAATTAAAATTGCCGAGTTGTTTGCAGAGTACTCAACACGCAACAAGCTTATACCGGTTGCTTATGTTGTTATTACATTTTTTGTTATTCCAATATCATTTGTTTATTTTTTCAGTTAGAGGGAAGGTAATATGTTAAAAGAATTAATTTCAGTTTTTACCAGTGATAGTCTATTAGATAGAGCATATAAACGTATTTTTGAAATGTTAGACTTAACACATATAATGTTTTCAGAGGCAAAAAATGTGTTAAGGCATACAGATAGTAATCAGATTGATTATGATATTAATGACCAGGATTTGGCTGTTAATAAATTTCAAAGAGAAGTTCGGAAAGATGTATTCAATCATCTGTCAATGTCAGGAGCAGAAACATTATCATCTGGTCTTGTTTTAATTAGTATTGTTATTGACTTAGAACGTATTGGTGACATTACAAAAAATATTGTTGAAATTGCACAGAGTCATCCAGCAAGATTACACTCAACTTTATTTGATGAAAAGGTAATTGAGATAGAAAATGCAGTAGCAGATAATTATGAAAAAACTGTTCGAGCATTTAAAGATTCTGATGAAGACTTGAGTAGAGAAATTATGAAAGAATATAAATGGGTAAGCAAAGCGAGTGATGAAATATTAGTTGGACTTATGCAAGATAAAGATGAATCGATGAAAGCTAGTAGTGCTGTTGCTTTAGCTTTATATCTTCGTCAATTGAAAAGAATAAATTCTCATCTAAAAAATATTACATCAAGCGTTGTTAATCCATTCCATAGAATTGGTTACAAGGTAAAAAAGAAAAAATAATAGTTTTACATAGATAGAGTTTTTAAAAAAAGTAAAAATTATTTTTTGTATTGTTCTTTCTCTTCTAGTTTTTTTAATCGTTCATCAATTGAATTGAATGTTGAGCGAATGATAAAAATTAGAAGACTTAGAATAATTAAGATTGCTGAAATTGGAATCCAAATTGTTGTATTATTCCAAGAAATAAAAGCTGTAATTACTGCCATTACAATAAATCCAATTGACTATGGTAAATGTTTTTTGCTATTCATATTCACTTTCCATTTTTGAATTTCTACTGTAGTTGTTGAGCGACTTTACCTATAAGTTTTTCTCCCCACTATTCTCGGTGAAGTGTTTTTTACGAAGACGGAAACAGCAATGCTTCAGGAAACACGGCGACTTACTTTTACTATTGATCTACACTTCAAAGCAATGTTGCACAAAAACTACAAACTTAAAATTACCAGGTTTTGCCCACCGATATCGGCGGTCGGCTTGAGCGGTTGGTTATGTTTGCCCATTAAAAAAATGCTCAATAATTAGCTTGTTTTTTTACTTGCCTAAATGATTGTATAGAATTACAATCATTCTTTAGACTTAAAATGATAATTATAACTTAAGAGGTTTTTCAATATTTTCTTTTTATTGCAAAGCCAGAAACTTCAATTTGAGGAATATTAGCTTCATATGCTTTCCCTACATATAATCTTTGTGAGTTTCTTACTATCTTAAAATCTACAATTGCGTCTGCCCCCATTTCAAGAGCTTCTTTATAGGCAAATTCAACAGATTCTGTTAATGAGACATGCTCATAATCCCAATGTGGATATGGGTTAAGATAAGTGACTTTCTCGATATATTTTGCTTTAGATGTCAAAACAAAACGAACTAATCCAATAGGTTCATAATTTGAATCATATTGATAAGGGGTAAAAAGAAACCCTTTCTTTGAATACTCTCTAAAGTCTATGCCATACACTTCTCTTTGCTTTTGAAATTCTTTTACAAATGCCGGCTGGCAGGAAATAAACATAAAAATTATAAAAATTAAAATTCGCATTATTGCTCTCCCTTTAATATTATTTGTGCCTAAATAATACAATAATTAAACGATTAGTTTAATAAAAGTATTTAAATATTAAAAAACTAAACTTTACTTATGAAAACACAACGGCTTAAGCGGTTAGTTATCTTTAATTTAAGTTAAAATCTATTATATATCTGAAATTGTCACTCTTCATTTGATTTTCTTCCAACTCGACTATTTTACCAGGTCCACGATAAATAATTGAAAGTAATTGTGCGATAACTGTTTCAAAATACGTGAACAAAAATTTATTGCTTTCATCCATATAATCTTTCAAAGTGTGGTCGATTTTAAATATTTTAGGTTGGATTATTAATATTTTGTCCCCTTTAATTTTAACATCAAATTTGTCCACTTTCAAATCTTCATGCTCGACAAGCGCTCTAAGATCATAGATTTCTTTTACAATTTGTCCACCATTTTCAAACCAACTATGAAATTTAGATCCTTCCTTAAGGTTCGTTAAAAAAAACTTATGAAATGATTTATGACTACTAAATCTTTTATCCAAAACATATGTGCAGATGTTTGTAAATTTTCTTATTGACACAACTGCTTTTATCAGGAATTCTTCGAACCGTTCTTGTAATACTAACGTTGGATCATCATAAGCAAAACCATTTTTCTGATATTTAACACCATTTACAGAATTTATATTTTGAATAGATTTTTCTTCAATCTTCAAGTACTCCTTATAAGCATTTTCAACTTTTAACAATGAAGTCATCAGGTTAAACAGTAAGTCGCTGAACTGTTTTTGTTTATCTTCTTCTCTCCAGAAAAATCCACCTTTTGCCAAATAAGAAAATTGTAGAAAAATTCTGTTAACAATTGGATTATCAGTTCCCTGATCTAATATTTTGGCAATTTTAAATTGCATATTATTTTGTATAAACATAACTATTAGTTAACTAGCAAAAAAAATTGTGCTGTATCGCATAAAATCACTTCTTATCAAGTATATGTAAATACTCTGTAGTTTTTCAGCAGTATAAGCCTTTGATAACCAAGATGTAAAAACATTCTGAAAACAAATTTGTTCTTAGATAAGATAAACAATAAATTAACCAGTAGTACTAGCTATTTTCTTAAATAATCTAAAATCAAAAATATATGGCTCAACACTTTTGATTTTAATTGAGTTCTTAAATTTTTTATGACTGGGATTTACAACAATATTATAAGATGGATACGCAACAGATGAAGGTATAAATATACCCAACAAGTTTTTATCAAATAATTTCACCTTACCAATATTTTGGAATACAGATAAGTCATAATTTTGAGTTCGCCAATTTTCTGGTAGAGAACGTTCCGATATTTTTTTTAGTAAAGTACTATTTTTAATAGAAAAGGTTACTAAACTATAATCATTAGGAATTAAGTGAGGAGACATATGCACAAATGATTCGAGAATTGCTCCGCAAGGATGTTCGGCAAGGTAGAGTGTATAATAACCTTTTGGATTCCATCTGCCACCAACTTTATATGCTCCATATCCGGAAAGGTCATCTGCATATCGTGAGTGTACCAATCGATAGGCATTCACTATATAAAAACTCCGTGTTCAATTCTAGTTAGTTCTTCATTTACTAAATTTATTCCTGACAAACTACCAATTAATTCTATTGGACGTTTGTTATCAAAAACAATTGATTGAGTTTTAAGCCAGTTAGTAATTTTATCATGACTTCCAAAAATATTTTCGCCATATTCAATAAGTTGCGAAACTTGTAAAATTTTATCGGATGAATCAAAATCCATTTTCCCGATTTTGTTACGACGATGCCAAGTGCTTAAACTAATTCGCAAATAAGTTATTAGTTCATTAACAGAAATATTGAGGTAGGTTGAAATTTTTTTTACAGTTTCTGTTGATATACCATCCTCGAGATTTTTAATTACGTGAACAGTACCAATTCTTTTTCTTACTTTTGATTCTACTAAAGAAGTAGCCAAAACAAACTCCTATTTATTATTCCATCTGGCACTAATATAATGTCATTTGGAATGATTGTCAATAGTAAAATTTGTAAATATTTTTTTAAACATTGTAATAAATTAGTTTTCTATAGAAGCGGACTAAAAAGAAATGATAGAGTTGATATTAATTTTTCTCAAGTATATGTAAATACTCCGTAGTTTTTTCTGCAATGTAAGTTCTGTTTTCATCTCTATCTGCTTTAAACCTTTGATAGTTTTTTGATTCGGCAACATTATACTTACCATATTTTGACATGGTTTTTTTTATGTAATCGAAAGGAAGAAGACCTTCATTATTATAACTTAAAAATATATGCTTGAATTTTGCTTTCTTAATTAGATCTTCAAATTCTTGAGCGACGTCTTTTTTAGTGCAATATTTTGATCTATTATAATCTCTCAGTCCCGTTATACCAGAAGGAATAAAATTATCATAAAGTGCAATTGTATTTAGAAGGTGGTAGTTGGCTCCATATTGTCTATGGTTGTACGGCGGATCTAAGTATAGAATATCACCTTCAATTTTTGAAATAAGAGTATTTGAATCTTCCATAAATACATCATGAGAGTTTTCATTAGTTTCATAAATAGCCGGTTTTAATTCTAAAGTTTTTAATGCTGTTTTTTTAATCTTTTTTAAATAAGCTCCATAAACAGATGCAGTGTTTGCAACTTTATCTGCCGATTCAATTAAGGAAGCCAATAAATGGAAATATAAATCTTTACTTATTTTTTTCGCTTTCTTAAGTTTTTCAATTTCAATTCTAACTGCATCTATTTTTTTTCCGTTTTCATCAGAAAAATAATTCCTTTCTCCGTGTCCACCTTTGCAGTAGTTCTTATAAATAAATCCTTCAACACCTTTTAGAGAATTGAGATTTTGAAATAACGAGCTAGCATCTATTTGTTTATGATTACCAATATAGTTTCTCAATAAGACAAAACTATAAAATTCAAAATCGCTGGCAATTATTTTTTTTACTTTTGTCTTTAATTTTCTAGCTACAATTCCGGTTCCACCAAATATTTCAGCATAAACTTTATTGCTAAAACCACCAACATTTTCTTCAATGGAATTTATTATAAAATCAGTCAACTTATTTTTGGAACCGATGTAGTTCATTCTAACTTTCTACCTTTTTCTCCTTCTGCGTGATTTCTCAAAATCATTTTTATTTATATTGCTACGTCTATTTTTGCTAAATGATTTTCTTCCACCTCTTGGTTTTCTACCATCGTCTTTTTTTGCAGATGCAACTTCAAGAACAATTTTTCTGTTCTTTAATTGTTGACCATTAAAACCTTTTAATAAAGTATCATCATAAGAAGAATCAGTTTCGAAAAAAGAAAAGTTTTGTAAAATATCAATTCCACCAATATCTATATCTTTAATACCTGAATAATCTTTAATCATTCCTATAACACTTACTGGTGTAAGGTTATCCATCTTACCAAGGTTTAAGAAGAAGCGTGTAAAACCTTCCGAAGTGGCTTTACCCTTTTGTCCTCTTTTCCCTTCTTCGGGTTTATTTAGATCAGTACTATTTTTGTAATATTCTACAAACCGATTAAATTCAACTGAAACAAATTTCTTAATCAATTCTTCACGATCTAACCACTCAAGTTTTTTCATTATCTCCGGTAAGAAAGAATCTATCTGTGTATGATCAACTTCTACTTTTTCCATTCTATCTATCAAATGGAAAAGTTGTTTTTCACAAACATCTTTTCCAAGTGGAACATTCTGTTGTGTGAATTTTTTACCTAATTGTTTTTCAATAAATTTAAGTTTGTTTTTTTCACGCAAGTTAGCAATTACAATTGAAGTCCCAAATTTGCCAGCCCTACCAGTTCTTCCACTTCTATGAGTATAAATTTCTAACTCATCCGGTAAGTTGTAGTTTATTACATGAGTTAAATCATTTATATCTATTCCTCGTGCAGCAACATCAGTAGCAACAAGTAGTCTAACATGTTTTATCCTAAACTTACTCATAACTGCATCACGTTGTACTTGCGATAAATCTCCATGAATTGAATCAGCATTGTATCCATCTTTTATAAGCTTATCAGCAACTTCTTGTGTTTCTCTTCTAGTTCTACAAAAAATCAATCCATAAATTTCGGGATGAAAATCTACTATTCTTTTAAGTGCTGAGTATCTATCCTTTGCATGAACAAAATATGCTTCGTGACTAACATTAGTCGCTCCAGCATTTTTTTTACCAATTGTAATTTGAAGAGGTTTTTTTAGATATCGTTTAGAAATTTCTAAAACTGCTTTGGGCATTGTTGCAGAAAACAGTAGAGTGTTTCTGCTTTTTGGAGTTTCCTCAATGATTCTATCGAGTTCTTCCTTAAATCCCATATTTAACATTTCATCAGCTTCATCTAAAACAACAGTTTCAACTTCAGTTATGTCAATTCTATTTCTATTTATTAAATCAACAAGTCTGCCTGGAGTTGCAGAAACAATATGAACTCCTCTCTTTAGAGTTTTAATTTGTTTATCAATACTTGAACCACCAAAAACAGCAGTTACTTTTACTTCGTCTTTATACTTTGCAAAGTCTTGTAAGTCATCAGCAATTTGCAAACACAATTCTCTTGTTGGACTTAAAATTAAATGTTTAACCTTTTTGGCTTTTCCTTTTGATCTATGAACTAATGGAATACCAAAGGCAGCAGTTTTTCCCGTACCGGTTTGTGCTAATGCAATAATATCATTTGGTTCATCTTCAATTAAAAGCGGAATTACTTCTGCCTGTACTGGCATTGGATTTTCAAAACCTAACTGTTCAATTGCTTTAATTATACTTTCTTCTATTCCTAACTCATTAAATGATTTCATTAAATTCCTTAATACTAAAAATATTTGTTTTTATAAATTAACCTACAAAAATAACTAAATTAAACTTAGCAAATACTCTTATTTGGATAAATGATTTATTTTGTTTACCATTCAGTCTAATATAAAAATTAGTTATGCCTTTTATCACAAAAGATAGAGGCATTTTTTATGTATTTTTTAATTGAAGAAGAAGGTGAAATTTGAAAGAAGTAAGAAATATTGCAATTATTGCACATGTGGATCATGGAAAAACAACTTTAATAGATCAACTGTTAAAACAAAGTAATGTGTTTAGAAGTAACCAAGTTGTTCAAGAACAATTTTTAGATTCTAATGATCTTGAACGTGAAAGAGGAATTACAATTACATCAAAAAATATTAGCATTCCTTATAATGATGTTAAAATAAATTTGATTGATACTCCTGGTCACTCCGATTTTGGAGGGGAAGTAGAAAGAGTACTAAAACTTGCTGATGGTGTATTACTATTGGTGGATTCCTTTGAAGGTCCAATGCCACAAACTCGTTTTGTTTTAGAGAAGGCTCTTCATCTTCATTTAAAACCAATTATTGTTATCAATAAAATTGATAGACCAGATAACAGACCTGAAGAAGTTCTTGATGAAATTTATGATTTATTTATTGATCTTGATGCAGACGAAGATCAACTTGATTTCCCTGTGGTTTATGCTAGCGGAAGAGATGGTTGGGCTGTTGCTAATTTAGATGATGAGAGAAAAGATTTAGTTCCACTCCTTGATTCAATTATACAAAATATACCCAAACCGACTTTTGACGAAGGCTTAAGTCAGATGCAAGTTACAACATTAGATTATAATGATTATGTTGGACGTATTGGAGTTGGAAGAGTTTTTAGAGGAATATTAGATAAGAAAAAACCTTTAAGTGTAATTAAGCGTGATGGATCAGTACAAAGTATTAAGATAAAACAATTATTTGTATTTGAAGGCTTAGAACGAGTTGAGGTGGATGAGGTTACCTCTGGAGATATTTGTGCTATTGTTGGAGTTGAAGATATTGATATTGGTGATACAATTGCGGATAGTGAAAACCCTGAACCAATGCCAATTATTGCAATCGATGAACCGACAATTAGTATGAACTTTACAGTTAATACATCTCCGTTTCACGGTCAAGAAGGTAAGTATGTAACTTCCAGACATTTGCATGATAGATTACAAAAAGAGTTACAACAAAATGTAGCTCTTCAAGTTGAAGACACAGGCTCACCAGATACTTTTAAAGTTTCTGGAAGAGGAATTTTACATCTTTCAATATTAATTGAAACGATGAGAAGAGAAGGATATGAACTTGCGATTGGTTCTCCAAAAGTTATATATAAAGAAATTGATGGTAAGAAAGCTGAACCAATTGAAAGTCTTGTTGTTGATGTTCCATCAGAGATAGCCGGTAAAGTAATTGAAATTGTTGGACAGAAGAAAGGTGAAATGATTAAGATGGAACAGAAGGGAAGTTTAACTAAATTAGAATTTCACATACCTTCACGTGGATTGATGGGATTGAGAAATAGAATATTAACAGCCACCGCTGGTGAAGGAATTATGCATCATCGTTTTTATCAGTATGAATATTTTAAGGGTTCAATTACTCAAAGACCTTCAGGAGTTTTAATCTCAATGCACACTGGAGCTTCAACAGCTTATGCAATAGATTCATTACAAGATAGAGGTAAGTTTTTTATTGAACCTGGTGATACTGTTTATCAAGGGCAAGTTATTGGAGAATATAATAAGGATAACGATATCGAGGTTCACGTTCAAAGAGGTAAAAAACTTTCGAATATGAGATCATCTGGTGCAGATAAAGCAATTAAGATTGTTCCGGCAATATTATTTACACTCGAAGAATCATTAGAATATATTAAAGATGATGAGTTGGTTGAAGTTACACCAAAATCAATAAGAATAAGAAAATTATACTTGGATGCAAACGAGAGAAAAAGATATAACCAAAAGAAATAATTTAGTTAAAGCTTATCATAAAAGTTATAGTCACTTTTTATGATAAGCTTTGTTTCTCTATCTAATTTTAACTGCAATAAAGTAATTATCCTTTTAACTTCCACTACTACATAGTCAAATAAATAACTCACACATTCTGTTTGTAATTATTCTTCTAAATGTTAAGTTTATTTTATTAAAAAACATCCCTTAAAATTTTGTATAAGTACTTCTTTTTAATTACTTTGGGTTTAATTCCCGTCCTTGGGACGCTTTGAAAAACAAAAATCTTTTGATACTCCGTTTGTTTGCAGCGGAGTAGTTTAATTGTCAAAAGTTGATACATCAATTATTGATAGTTTATTACGAGAGGGAATGTCTTGGTAAGAAATATATATTCTATTTTAAATAAAAAAAAGGCTACTTGAAATAAATCAAGTAGCCTTTATAAAAAATAAGTGTTTAAGTTCTAAACTAAAACTTATACTCCTAATTTCTTCAATGTTTCTTGTGTAAATCCACCAACAGCTATTCCTTTTTTTCTTTGGAAAGATTTAGTAGCAGATTTAGTTTGGCTACCAATAACACCATCAATAGGACCAGGATTAAAACCAGCTTTTTTCAATGCTCTTTGAATGCTCATTACTTTTGCGTGAGTAGCATTTGTTTTACAAAGAATAGCTCTCCATTCCATAACTTCTTCAGTTACTTTAACTCTTTTTGTAACTGTTTGGTATTCTGCAGGAATAGTAATTGTTCTAGTTGAAGGAGGAGTAGCTTCTGATTTAACTTTCATAGTTTTGTATTCAGCTGGAATTTCAACTGTTCTAGTTGAAGGAGGAGTAGCTTCTGACTTAACTTTTACAGATTTGTATTCAGCTGGAATTTCAATTGTTCTAGTTGAAGGAGGAGTAACTTGAACTCTTGAAGTAACAGTTCTGTATTGAGCAGGAACTTCTACTAAACACATAATTTCGCCAGTTGCATTATCAACTTTTTCAATTTCACCACCACCTTTTTTCCAAACTGTATGAGCAGCTTTTTCTAATATTCTTTCAGTTTTGTTCTCATACTTTGCAGGCACAGTAACTAATTTAGATGAAGCAGCTTTTACTAATACTTTTTCTGTTCCCCATTTGTATGTTGCAGGTACAGTAACTAATTTAGATGAAGCAGCTTTTACCAATACTTTTTCTGTTCCCCATTTGTATGTTGCAGGAATTACTTCTAATCTTGAAGAAGCATCTCTCTTAACAACTTTTTCAGTATTAGTTTTGTATGTTGCAGGAATTAAAACTCTTGCATAACATTCACCTGGTTTTGCGTTTGGAGGAAAAAGATCTGAATTTACATTAGCACTAGAGCTAACATCAGCTTTAGATTTTCTACAAGCTTCAACTTCAGCAGCTTTTGCACTTACAGAAGCTTGAGCACTTTTTAAAGCAGATTCTTTAGAATCTAAACTTGCTTTGAGAGATGAAATTTCAGTAGTCTTAGTACTAACATCGGCTTGTAAGCTATCAACTAGTTCTTGATTAGAAGAACAGGCTGAGAACAATAATCCGCTTGCTAAGATTAAAGTAGTTAAAAATTTCATTTTTTTCATGGTGAGTCCTTTTTTTTTGTTAAAAAATGTATATTTGTTTAATTTGTATCAACGAAGATAATAAAAGTTTTCCTAAAATGCATTACTTTAAGAAGTATTTTTTTAAATATTTTCTACTTAAATAATTTAATACTTAAGTGCTATAATAAAATACTATATTTGCAAGAAATATGCAATAAAACTAAATAATTATTTGTACTTCTTATATAACGAAATATAATAAAAATGAAGTTAAATCAAATTGAAATTATTTTATATGTTGCTGACCAACAAAGAAGTACTGAATATTATAGCCAATTGTTTCTGATAAAACCATCACTAAATGTTTCTGGGATGACAGAATTTGATTTATGCAATAATACTAAGCTAGGCCTAATGCTAGAAGATGGAATTGCAAAAATTCTTACTCCAAAATTACCACACCCAAATGAAGCAAGTGGAATACCTAGATGTGAACTCTATATAAAGATAGATAACCCAAAAGAATATTTTGATAGAGCAATTCAATTAGGTGGAAAATTAGTTAGTGATATTAAAAAAAGAGACTGGGGAGATGAAGTTGGTTACATCTCAGATTTAGATGGACATATTTTAGCTTTTGCGAAAAGCAAATAAAATATTTACTGCAACTTATCTCTGAACAAAACCTTATACTATTTAATAGGGTGCTTTGTCAATTGCTATCACTTCCAATTACATTCAGTTAAGTATCTTTAAAACATAACCAAGAAAAATATATTCAAATTGTGTAATTTTGATTTATAAAAAATAATTGTTGAGAAATTCAAATTGTGAGGAGAACGGAATGACTGCTAATTTAGATATGATTCAAAAAGTTTACGATGATTTAGAAAACAAACAAAAGATTGTTAGAGAAGTATTGGGAAAACCTTTAACCTATACAGAGAAAATTCTATATACACATCTTTGGGATAAAATTGAAAGTGATTTTACAAGAGGAAAAAGCTACGTAGAACTTTCTCCCGACCGTGTTGCAATGCAAGATGCAACAGCACAGATGGCTTTGTTACAATTTATGAGTGCTGGTAAAAAGAAAGTTGCTGTTCCCTCTACCACTCATTGCGATCATTTAATACAAGCAAAGGTTGGAGCTGAAGAAGATTTAACTAGAGCTAAGGATGAAAATGCAGAAGTTTACGATTTTCTTGAAAGTGTTTCTAATAAGTACGGAGTTGGATTCTGGAAACCTGGAGCTGGAATTATTCATCAAGTAGTTTTAGAAAACTATGCTTTCCCAGGTGGAATGATGATTGGAACAGACTCCCACACACCTAACGCTGGTGGACTTGGTATGATTGCTATTGGTGTTGGCGGTGCTGATGCAGTTGATGTTATGGCTGGAATGGCTTGGGAATTAAAGTGGCCTAAAATTATTGGAATTAATTTAATAGGAAAACTTTCTGGTTGGACTTCTCCTAAAGATGTTATATTAAAGATAGCTGGTATCTTAACAGCGAAAGGTGGAACAGGTGCAATTGTAGAATATTTTGGTGAAGGTGCTAATTCACTTTCGTGTACTGGTAAAGGAACCATCTGTAATATGGGTGCTGAAATTGGAGCAACAACTTCTACATTTCCGTTTGATAATAAGATGGCTGAATATCTAAAATCTACTGGACGTGCTGATGTTGCTGAGCTTGCAACTAAACACGCTAATTTATTAACTGCAGATTATGAGGTTTATGAAAACCCTGAGAAATATTTTGATCAAGTAATTGAGATTAATTTAAATGAATTAGAACCACACTTGAATGGACCTTTCACTCCGGATAGAGCTTGGCCTATTTCTACAATGAAAGAAGCTGTAAAAGAAAATGACTTTCCAGAAGAACTAAGTGTTGGACTAATTGGAAGTTGTACAAACTCTAGTTACGAAGATATAGATAGAGCTGCAAGTATTGCAAGACAAGCTTTGGCAAATGGATTAAAGGCAAAATCTAAATTTACAATTACGCCTGGCTCCGAGCAAGTGCGTGCTACCATTGAACGAGATGGACAACTAAAAACACTTACTGATTTTGGTGGAGTTGTTCTATCCAATGCTTGCGGACCTTGTATTGGTATGTGGGAAAGAATGGATAACCCAGAAGGGAAAAGGAATTCGATAGTTACATCATTCAATAGAAATTTTGCAAAGCGTCAAGATGGCAATCCTAAAACTTTAGCTTTTGTAGCTTCTCCAGAAATAACAACTGCTTTAACTATTGCAGGGAAAATTACTTTTAATCCAGAGACAGATACTTTAACAACTGATAGTGGCGAAGAAATAAAATTAGATTCACCTTATGGAGATGAACTTCCTAAAAATGGTTTCTTAGCTGATAATGATGGGTTCATTGCTCCATCAGAAGATGGAAGTGATGTAGATGTTAAAATAAATCCAGAAAGTAAAAGATTACAATTTTTAGAAAAATTTGAAAAATGGAATGGAAATAATTTCAAAAGTTTACCTGTGCTTTTAAAAGCTAAAGGTAAATGTACAACAGATCATATTTCTATGGCTGGTGCCTGGTTAAAATTACGTGGACATTTAGATAATATTTCTGATAATTTATTTCTTGGAGCAATAAACGCATATACTGATAAACCAGGTGAAGTGAAAAATCTATTTACAAACGAATACAAAAATGTAAGTAAGGTTGCACGTGAATATAAAAAAGATGGGATAGGTTGGATTGTTGTTGGTGATGAAAATTATGGTGAAGGTTCAAGTAGAGAACACGCAGCAATGGAACCACGCCACTTAGGAGCTAAAGCAGTTGTGGTAAGAGGCTTTGCAAGAATTCACGAAACAAACTTAAAGAAACAAGGTGTGCTTCCACTAACTTTTGCTAACCCAGCTGATTATGATAAAATACAAGAAGACGATAAAGTTGATATTGTTGGTGTTACTGAACTTTCACCCAGTTCACAAGTTACAATGATTCTAAATCATGCTGATGGTACAAAAGAAGAAGCAATATTAAACCATACGCTTAATGCAAATCAAATTGAATGGTTCAAAGCTGGTAGTGCTCTTAATTTAATTGCAGAACAAAACGCATAACTTATTTTTTATATGAAGCCTAATTTACATGAAGTTAGGCTTCATATTTATAGAGCATAATTATTACCATTGTTTTTTTCTAAAAATTATATATTTTTTATTCTAATTATTTTGAGAATGTAAAAATGAAAACTTTAATATATCTATTTCTACTTGTTCCGGTTCTTTTTCTTAATGCACAAAAAATAGGAAAACTTGCCGAAGAAAAACCTCATATAAATTTTCCTAATAATTCACTAGGACTTGATATTATGATTGGCGAAGGAGGATTTGGACTTGGTGGATTTTACCGTTACGAATATACAAATGAAATTACTGGATTTGTAGATGTATCAATTTCGGAATCTAAAAGTGAAAGAGAAATTCAACGTTTTAATATCTGGGGTTATCCTTTACCAATTGAAGGGAAAGTGAATAGAGTTTTTATGGTACCTCTAAACTTTGGTATTCACTATAGAATGTTTTACAATACATTAACTGATAATTTAAGACCTTACCTAAATGTTGGTGTTGGTCCAACACTAATTGTTTCAACTCCTGCACAAGAAGAATTTTTTAATTCTTTTGGCAGTGCAAAAACTAAATTTGGTTTTGGTGGTTATGTTGGTCTTGGAGCTAACATTGGAAATAATACATCGAACTTAACTGGTGTAAATATTAGATATTATTTACACAAATTATTTGGTGGTGGAATTGAACAATATGCTGGTGATTTTAAAAATACATTAGGACAGGTAACTCTTACAATTACAATAGGTTTTATGTACTAGTTTCGTAAAAAAACATCCAATTAAAAATATACATTCTTCCCTAACTTTTCTTCTTCTTTTGTCGATTATAATGAGACACTTATTTTGTGCAAGCTTGCTTTGAATCACAACAATACTTTCTTGCTTCAATAACTTAGTAAGTACTATGAAACATTATAAACTTTAGGAGAAGTTAAATGAACTCAAATACTTTTGCAAGAAAGTCTTACTTAAACAATACTTGGCTAACCGTAGATTCGGAAAGTTTTTTATCTCATAGAAAAGATAAAAAATCAATAATAATTGATATTGATTTATTGCGAGCAACTGCTAATGAAGCTGATGAATTAAAAGAATATATGGAAAGTTTGTCTTCGGTTAAAAATAAACTAATAGTTTTTAACTTAGATAAATGTACTTTTGTTGATTCAACTTTTCTTAGTACAATTATTCGCTTTAGCAAAAAGAATATAAAACTGAATACAAATGTTAGACTTGTTATTAGCGATGTACGTCAACTTTCGATATTTAAAATAACGAAAATAGATACTATCTTTGAAATCTATTCTACAGTAGAACAGGCAATGGCTTAGGGTTAGAAAATTTCTGGAGTTGAATTTCTACTTAATATTTCATCTACTAAATTTTTATATGCAATAGAAGATTTTGCATTTGGGTTATAGGTTAAGATGGGTTTGTTGTAAAATGTAGATTCTTGAACCTCAACATTTTTTGGAATAACAGTATTAAATAATAAGCCAGGAAATTTTTCAACTAATATTTTTTTTGTCTTAAATGAAACCTTAGTATTCATTTCGTACATGGTTAATAGCATACCTTCTATTTTTAACTTTTCATTAAATTTAGTTTTAATTACCTCAATATGTTTAATCATTCTATCAACTTCATTTAAAGAATAGCGAGATGCTTTTATTGGAATTATAATAGAGTCAGCAGCTATTAGTACATTTGTAGTAACTCCAGCGAGGGAAGGTGGACAATCAATTATAATATAATTATATGAAAATAGTTCAGGGCCAAGAGTGTCTTTTATTATAAGGTCTTGAGAAACTAATTTTGTTAACTGAACTTCTTCCAGATACTCTAAATTTTTCATGGGAACAAAATCTAAATTTTCATCATCAGTTTTTAGAATCACAGTTTTAAAAGAATTTCTAAATCTTAAAACATCTAAAATGTCAGCTTTAATATTTTCATTATCATAACCAAATGATGCTGCACATTGGCCAGCTGGATCTAAATCTATTAATAAAGTACGCTTCTTGTTTTGGGCAAGAGCCAAAGCAAGATTAACAGCCGTAGTCGTTTTGCCCACCCCACCTTTTGGAGTAGTTATTGCAATAATTTTTCCCATATATAAACCAATACTAGTTTAGTTGAAAGTTTTGTTATTTAAACAAATTAAAGATAGAATTTATTAAGTCTTAAGCAATTTTTTTGTGTTCTATATCACAATTTAATATTCCAAGTAAAATTAACTATTTTTATTTTATAAATTATTACTGGAAAACTTTTTATGAAATACGTTTATATTTTAGTTTTTTTACTGACAATTTTTTTAGAGAATACAATGGCACAAAATTATAATATTCAGCAATTATATGATTCATACGAAAACTACAAATACGAAAATTTTAAGAATAAAAGAATAAAGCATGCAGATATTATTCAACAAATTAATAAACTAAAAAAAGCAAAAACATTTAAAATAAAAAAAATGGGCAAGTCAGTTGAAGGAAGAGACATTCATTTAATCTCAATAGGCAAAGGTGAAATCGATGTCTTACTTTGGTCGCAAATGCATGGAGATGAATCAACTGCAACAATGGCTTTGTTTGATGTATTCAATTTTTTTTCATCTAGTGATGAATTAGACAAATTTAGAAATGAAATTCTCTCCAAACTTACACTCCATTTTATACCAATGTTAAACCCAGATGGAGCAGAAAAGTTCACAAGAAGAAATGCACTAAATATTGATCTTAATAGAGATGCGTTAAGATTGCAATTTCCAGAATCGAAAATACTTAAAGGAATACGAGATAGTTTGCAACCTCAATTTGGCTTTAATCTTCATGACCAAAACACAAGATACTCTGCTGGCAATTCATATCGAGCAGCAACAATTTCGTTTCTTGCTCCAGCATATAATTACAAAAAAGATATAAACAAAGTACGTGGTAATACAATGAAGTTGATTGTAAAAATTCATGAAGAACTTTCAAAATTTATTCCAGGACATATGGCAAAATATAATGATGATTTTGAACCACGTGCGTTTGGTGATAATTTTATTAAATGGGGAACAAGTTCAGTTCTTATTGAATCTGGTGGATGGAAAGATGATTTGGAAAAACAATTTATTAGAAAATTAAATTACATTGCATTGCTTTCTGGGTTTTATTCTATTACAAATAAAACTTATGAAACAGCAACTTTAGAACAGTACAATGAAATACCAAATAATGATAATTTGTTGTTTGATGTTATACTAAGAAATTTAACTTATAAGAGTAAAAATAAAAACTATAAAGTTGATGTTGGGATAAATAGATATGAAAGAATAAGCTCAAATTATAAAGAACAATATTTTGAAAGTACAATTGAAGACTGGGGAGATCTTTCAATATTTTATGGCTATGATGATTTTAATTTGGGAGGATATGAAATTAAAACATCAAAAATATTCCACTTAAAAAATAATGATCTAAATAAAATTGATACAGATAAATTATTATCAAACGGGTTTGGTTTTATTAAGATGCAAACAGACTCATTAAAAAAAGAATATTCTAAAATCCCGTTTAATATTATTTTGAATAATGCAAAACCTAACTTGAATGTTGAATATCAAAATCATGCAAATTTTACAATTTGGAAAAATAAAAAACTAATGTTCAATGTTATTAATGGATTTGTTTATGATGTAAATGCAGATAGTTATTCCATACTTAATGGATTGATATTCAAATAATTGTGATTGACATGCTTCTGTTTATTATATACCTTTAATATTCAAATTTTTTATAAAACAAATCCATACAAAGGTAGGTGATATTAATTGGTTGGTATTAACGTTTCAGAAAATGAAAATATTGATAGGGCTTTAAAAAGATTTAAGAAAAAGTATGAACGCTCCGGTGTGCTTAAGGAATATAAGAAAAGAGCTTTTTTCACTAAACCTTCTATGGAAAAAAGAATGGAAAGAATTAAAGCTAAAAGAAGAGCTTATAAAGATAATTTAAGAGCAAGAAGATAATTTAAAAGTCCGGTTTTATACCGGACTTTTTTTTTTGTGATTATTTGTTTTTACTCAAATAATTTTTTTCTAAGTGAGTAACTATTTTGTCATACATTTCATCTACACTACTACAAAAATCAAAAAGTTTTAAATCCTTTTTACTAATCATTCCATAATCAATAAAAGCTTGAAAATTAATTATGCTCTTCCAATAATTTTCATCATAGCAAATAACTTTCATATTCTTTTTGATTTTCCCAGTTTGCATTAATGTTAAAATTTCCATAAACTCATCTAATGTACCAAACCCTCCAGGGAAAACAATTAGAGCTTTTGCTAAATAAGCGAACCAAAATTTACGCATAAAGAAATAGTGAAATTCAAAAGCTAATTCTTTCTTAACATACTTGTTAACAAATTGTTCAAACGGAATACTTATATTTAGACCAATTGAATATCCACCAGCTTTTTGTGCACCTTTATTTGCAGCTTCCATTATTCCAGGTCCACCACCACTACAAACTATAAATCTTTTAATTTCGTTAGTTGGTAAACTCATTGACCATTTAGTTAGTTTTTCTGCAAGCTCAACAGCGTCTTCATAGTATCTAGACATTACTAAAAGACCTTCTAATTTCTTTAATTTATCTTTATATCCACGTGAATTTGGTTTGGTAGATTTTTTAAACTCTCTTAAATTTTTTGAAGCATCTTTTTTAGATACAAGTCTAGCAGAGCCAAAAAAAACAATAGTATCAAGAATACTATTTTCCTTAAATCTGTTTTCAGGTTCTAAAAATTCTGAAAGAATTCTTAAGGATCTTGCACTTGTTGAATTTAAAAATTTAAGATTTGAATAAGCTTTTTCAGATATGTCGGTTTTCTTCATGGTTAAGTGATACTCCGTATAATAAAAGAATAAAATTAAGCTTTAACATACACATAAAAGTATTAGTTAAAAATAGAAGTGAAAATATTGGTCAAAAAAAACAGATTGGAGGAATAGGAAAAAGGGTGAAGAAAAAATCTTCACCCAAAAATTTAATTTGTTTGAGGCTCTGGTAATTTAGTTTCTTCAACTGGAGTAGCTTCTTGTTGAGGAATTGTTTGCTCAGGTAAAGTTATTTCCGTTGGAACAGTCTGTTGCCCAGCACTTTGAATAATACTTTCTCTTTCACCTTTTGTAGATTGACCTGGTAAAAAGAAAAGGTTTATTACAATTGCTAATGCCATTAAACTGCCACCTAACCACCAAGTTGCTTTACTTAAAAAATCAGCAGTTCTTCTTGCACCAAATGCAGAACCAAAGCTACCAGCTCCGCCAGCAATTGCTCCAGAAAGTCCATCGCCTTTACTTGCTTGTAACAAAACAACAATTATTAAAACTACTGCAATAATGATAGATATTGTTATTAGTATAGTGTACATCTTTATTCCTTTAAAAGTTAATAGTAGCGGGGGAGGGATTCGAACCCCCGACACGTGGATTATGATTCCACTGCTCTAACCAACTGAGCTACCCCGCCATCTTATAATTTTGAGAACCGTAAAAATATATAATATTAAATCGAACATCAAGTAATACATACAATTAGTAGTTATTTTATCTCTATATGTTCCCAAAGTTTATTTAACAGCAAGTTTAAATTTATATTTGCTATTGCCGAAAAGAATAAAACTTCTTCCTTAATTTCACTCTTAATTTCTTTTTGTAGTTTTTGTAATTCATCTTTTGGGATAAGATCAATTTTTGAGAAACTTACTATCTTCTTTTTCTTTGATAAAATTGGACTGTAATTTGAAAGTTCTTTTAGCAGCACATTATAATCTTTCTTGAAATTCTCAGTAGTTACGTCAATCAGTATTAACAGAAGTTCTGTTCTTTCAATGTGTTTTAGAAATTCATGCCCCAAACCCTTGCCTAAACTTGCACCTTCAATAATTCCTGGAATGTCTGCAACAGTAAAGCTTTTAAAATCTTTATATCTTACAATTCCTAAATTTGGCTTTAATGTTGTAAAAGGGTAATCTGCAATTTTTGGTTTGGCTGAAGATATGGTTGATATTAATGTAGATTTACCTGCATTCGGAAATCCAACTAATCCAACATCAGCAATAAGTTTAAGTTCAAGAACCAAATCAAATTCATCTCCGGCTTTGCCATCTTGCGCATAGCGGGGTGTGCGGTTTGTTGAAGTTGCAAAATTACTGTTGCCTTTTCCTCCCCTTCCGCCTTTGGCAATTACAAGTTTAAGATTTTTTTCACTTAAGTCTGCAATTACTTCTCCACTTGCTTTATCTTTTGCTAAAGTACCAACGGGAACTTTTATTATTAAATCTTTACCACTCTTTCCATCTTTAAGAAAGTTAGCTCCGTTAACACCATTTTCGGCATTGTATTTTCTTGTGTATCTAAAATCTAAAAGAGTGTGTAAGTTAGAATCAGTTTTTAGAATTATATTTCCACCCTTTCCACCATTACCTCCAGCAGGACCACCTTTAGGAATAAATTTTTCTCTTCTAAAAGCTACAGCTCCATCACCACCTTTACCGGCTTGCACAAATATTTTTGCATAATCTATAAACATTAGACTTGCTGCTGAGAATAGTAGTTTGAGATAATAGATTTGAATGAAGTTACATCTGACATTGAAAGACTAACACTATTTTTTAAACAATAATTATTTACAAGTTGAATAGCTTCAGCTTCAGATTTACTGCTACCTATACTGGAAACCACATCTTGGTAATCTTCCATATCATAATCAAAGATAGTTTCAATTATTGTTGACATATCATTGTTTGTTGTAGTTTCAGAAAAGGTTTGTTGAGAAACAACTGTTTTCGTTTCAGTTAAAACTTCTGTAATTACTTCATCTTCATTGTTGAATGTATTTCCATTTTCGTCTGAAGTCTCTAGGTCTGCAATATCGAAATCACTAATATCATTTGTGTCTTCTGATTCAATTTTTTCTTCAATATCTTTTTGAGCATCTTCTTCTTCAAAAGCGTCTTCAACATTTTCTTTTTCAAGGTAAGTAATATCGGAAAATACTTCGGTCATTTCTTCACTGATTTCTTCTGTAAGTGTTATATCATTATCATCAATATTTTCTGTGCCATTTTTTTCTGATGTTTTATTATCACTAATATCTTCTTCGTTTAATGAAACATCTTTGATATTTTTTTCATCTTTAATATTATTTATATATTCATCAACTGTATTCTTTTTGTCATCGGTCAGTTCAAATTGTTCAAGATCAACTTTAGATTCTTGTATAGCTTCTGAAGGAGTAAGATTTTCCAACTCAATTTCTTCATCTTTGTCATATATTGAGTGAAATTCTTCATATTCAATATCTTCAGGAATATCAAATTCAGAATCTAAATGGGAAGGATCAATTTTATAACCTGTTAGCTTACTTAACCCAAAGCCATTCAAAAATTTACTTATTGAAGAAATAAGTGATTTGCTCTCTGAAGGTTTAGTTTCATTGTCAAACGAATTATAAAATTTATCGATATCAACTAATGCTTTAATAGCTTTTTTTGCATCAGGCTTTTTTAGAGGAACCTCGTCAACAATGGCTTCTTCAATTGGTTCAAGTTTTTCTTTTGCAATAACCTCAGCAGAGTTGTCAGTTACAATTTTTGCATCACTATTTGGATCAACAACTTTCTCTGATTCTATGGACAACTTATTTTTATCAAATATGTTATTTGCTATTACTGCACTTGCTAGGGAAGCAACTAATGTTCCCCCAACTATTTTTTCTTCATTAGTTAAATTTACCTCTGTTTCTTCAGAAGGTAGTTTAGTATTTTCTTTTTCTTCTTTTTCTTCTTTTTCTTCTTTTTCTACTTTTTCTACTTTTTCTTCTTTTTCTACTTTTTCTACTTTTTCTACTTTTTCTACTTTGCTGTCATTATTTTTCAATTTTTCTGTTGACTTCTGTTTCTTCTTTTTATCTGAGTCAATTATTTTTTCATCAAAGTTTGTATCTTTCTTATTAGATACCTTTTGTACCTCAACATTGCTAAGTGTGTCTTTTATAACAAGTCCTAATAGAATTTTTGAGCCATTAGTAGAAAACTCTTTATCTAATTTTTTATAATAACTTTTTAATCCCTTCTCTTTTAAGAATAAGTCAACTGCCAGAACAGGAACTTTCTCAGGTGTTTTGGAACTACAATCAAAAAAGTTTACCATTGAATTTATTGCAGTATTTACAGTACCTTGAAGATGTTTTTTCTTTGCTAGAGTATCAATTTTTCTGAGAAGAATATTAAATTCAACTTTGGAAATTGCTTTTATTCTTTTTTTAGTAAGGTGTGTAAGAAGTATTTTTGGTAAAAATCTATAGTAATAAGCAAATTGAAGTTTTTGTGTAATTTCACTAATGTTTTTTCTGCGAGTACTTCCAAAAATAAAATCGGCTAAAGTTTTATTTGGTCGTGTTAAATAGTTTATATTGAAAGTAACAGCTTTGTTTATTAGAAGCGTAACTTCTTCAACACTAAACTTCTTATTTAGTTTGATCTCAGCACTAATTAGTTTTAAGTATTTACTTACTTTATTTCCACTATAATCAAAGCTTGAGTTTTTACTTAGGTTTTGAATATCTGCAAAAATTTGTTCATCAACAGACGCAATTATATACTTAGTAATTGCCGGATGAATTTTACTTCGAGCAATTTCATGAAGTGAGATAAATTTTTTATTTACATTAAGTTTGTTAACAGTTAAATCGGTAATAAACTTAATTTCATTTTTGAACATATTCTTTCTCGTTACAACATTAAGACAACTAACGTCTTGCACCTGTTATTTAGGAGAACAATATAAGATTAAATTAAAAATAGAACAAATTTTATTAAAGTAAATAATTCCAATGTAATTCCAGCGAAAAACACTTTAAACTTAAATTGTTTTGGGTTTAGGAATGAAATTTCGTCTCAGTTTTTCTTTTGCAAGTTGTAGATTAAACTAGTCAGTGTACTGTTATTTGTACAAAAACAATGGATTTCAAGTAAGGTATTAACTAAAAACCAACATTTCTTTGGCACTAATTTTGGATTACTAATGTAGATGATCCAAAATAAAGAGGTTAATATGAAAAAAGTATTATTAGTAATAGTTTTTATTTTAATAGTTTCAGATTTATCTGCACAATATAGAGCTTCAACAATTAAGCTTGGTAATTTTAATCCCGGAGCAACAGATATGGGATTTGTAATTGGTTATGAAAGTGGACGTTCAATAGATAGAAATTTTGATATTGGTTGGAGTGTTGATTGGTTTCATAAAAATTATGTCGATCAAACTCTTGTTTCTGAATTTAATGATTATTACGGATATTTCGATTCTAAAATAAATGAACTTAGAGCAAAAACAAATCTACATAGCATTCCCGTACTCTTTAATATGACTGCTAAATTTCCAATGGCACCTAGATTTTCTGCTTATGTAACTGGTGGTGTTGGTGCTGAAGCATTATTTATATTTTATAATGATTATCAAAATCCTAACGAAGATGATTTTAAAACTGCTTTCGATTTTAATTGGAGAATTGGTGGTGGACTTAACTATCAAATAGGCAGATACTCAGATTTAATTGCTGAAATCACTTATCATTCATCAGCACCAAGTTGGACTTTTGAACTTGATGACCCAAGAGTTGGACGAAGACAAATTTTAGAAAGAGAATTTGATATGAGTGGAATAATGGCACGGATTGGTTTTAAGTTTTATTATTGAGATTGCTTAAAGTATTCATTTACCCACGACTTAAGTCGTGGGTAAACAAAAAGCTTACTTTACAATTATTCTTCGAATTATTATTATCCCTAAAGCTAAAACAGTATAAGGTAAAATAAAAAACAGAACCACATAGTCATGAATTCCTAACAGTAAAAATATAGAAATTATTAATAGTTGAAATCCTAACCCTAAAATTGAAGTAAGAGTTAAAAACCAACTAGGCAATTCCTTTGATGATATTGCGTTTGGGTCTAACTTATAAATTAACAAATCTTGCCAACCGTAAATCAATAAAAATAACTTGTGAAAAATATTTAGGAGTGTTGGATTATCTCGTTCATATTGGATTGGTTTTTCTTTCTCAAATAATCTACTTGTTGTATCCCCATTGCATTGATGTCGCTTAATGATATAGTAATAGCTGTAAACACTTCCTTGAAGTTGAAATAAAATAAGTGAAAGTAAAACAACAAAAATATTTAATTCGAAATGAAAACCTATACTTATAAAAAGTAAAAGATTTACCACAAAGTCTGAAACAGAATCAAAATATCTTCCCACAGAAGAGGGCGAGTTCTTAAGTCTTGCAATTTCTCCATCGGCAGCATCAAACAAACTTTTTATTGGAAGTAGAATAGCAGCTAGTGTAAGCCAAGTATTTTTGTAAATCAAATATGATGCAAAAACTCCCACAACAAGAAAAGAAAATGTAAACGTATAAGCTCCTACCCAAGTTGATTGAAATAGTTTAGCCAGTCTTATTGCAAGCGGTCTTGCATAATCTGAAAGGTCTAAAAATCTTTTATCTATTGGAAGTTTTGACATTTATTTAGTGTTAATATTATTCAACTTTAATTAAAGAAAAACTTAAAATAAGAAACTATACTTAAAAAGTTTTGTATAATTGCATATTCATTTTGTAGTTGAAAACAACTTTTATAGAACTCTTTGCATTTTGCGTCATTCCGGTTTCCAGTTCTTTTGGAATACTGGAATCTCATAAACTTTAGCAGATTCCGGCACAAAAAACAACCGGAATGACTGGTCAAAAAAGATTATTCAAAGGCTTCTAGTAATTATTTCTAAAATACTAAATCCAAACTATTATCTATTGAACATACTTGCAATAAATTGGCGTGATATTAAAAACCCGGAAATGGGTGGAGCGGAAATTCATTTTCATGAAATCTTCAAAAGGCTTGTTAATAAAGGGCATAGTGTTACTCTCTTTTCACATCAGTTTGAAAATGCAGCACAAGAAGAGACTATTGATGGAATACTAATTAAAAGAATTGGCAATAAATTTTTGTTCAATAGACAATTCAAAAAGTATTATCTGAAATATTTACAAAATATCAATTACGATTTAGTAGTTGATGATATTTCAAAAATTCCGCTAAATACACCAAGCTATATTAAGAAACCTATTGTTGGAATCCTTCATCATATACATGGGAATTCCTTATACAAAGAAATTCCATTTCCATTAGCTTATTATATAATTCAAAAAGAAAAACAAATTCCAGCTAACTATAGTAGTGTCCCAATATTTACAGTTTCAGAAAGTACAAGTAGTGAGTTAGTTCATTTAGGATTTCCAAAAAATAAAATTGGAATTTTACACAACGCAATTGATCACGATTTTTTCAAAACAATAAAAAATGAAAAACAAAAAACACCTTTACTTACTTACGTTGGGCGAATTAAAAAGTATAAAAATATTGAAAAAGTAATAGATGCAATTCCGCATCTTAAAGATAAATTTCCGAATGTAAAATTAGTAATTGGTGGTAGTGGAGATCACTTAAAGAATCTTAAAGAATATGTAACAAAATTAAATTTAGAAAAATACATTGAGTTTAAAGGATTTTTATCTGAAGAAAATAAAGCTAAGTTATTAGGCGAAGCTTGGGTGTTTGTTACAATGGCAGAAAAAGAAGGATGGGGCATAACCGTAATAGAGGCGAATGCAATGAGGACTTTAGCAATTGGTTCAGATGTTCCCGGTTTACGGGATTCAATAAAAAATAATGAAACTGGTTTTCTTGTTCCGTTAAATGATTCGAAAAAATTATCTGAAAAAATAGAAAATCTTTTCTTAGATAAAGATGAACTAAATAAAGTTTCGGAGAATGCTTATGATTGGTCAAAAGAATTTTCTTGGGATAATTCTGCAAATCATTTTTTAGAGCAAGTGAAAGTTTGGTATCCCAATCTGAATAATTAAAATATTTAACTGAATTCATTTAATATTCTTTATATCTTTTAAGGTTGTATTCAAAACAATACTTGAATTTATGAGTTACAGAGAACAGAAAAAATATTTTGAAGAACTTAGACGATTTGAAAACAAATTGTCATCAAGTGAAAAAAGAGAATATGATATGTTTCTCAAAAGACACAAGGATGATGAGGATTTAGATAGCTTATCATTTCGTAAGCTGGAAGAGTTTCATAATAAGTATTATATTAATAGAGAGCGGAAACCTTTTATTGATCCGTTTGAGAAAAGAGATTAAATTTTTATAAAAGAATTATAATAGAGGAATGAATGAACAAAGAAATGATTCATAAAATTATAGCATTTTCAGTTTTTCTAATTACCGCCATCGTTTATTTTATGACGGTTCAACCATCGGTTTCCTTTTGGGATTGTGGTGAGTTTATTGCTTCATCTTACTCGATGCAAGTACCTCATCCTCCGGGAACTCCACTATTTTTAATTCTTGGTAGATTTTTATCTATGATACCTTTTGCAGATAATATTGCTTTACGAGTTAATGCAATCTCAGTTATATCAAGTGCGTTTACAGTTTTGTTTTTATATCTAACAGCAGTAAAAGTTATCAATAATATAAAACCTAATCACAAAGAAGAAAGTTTTATTGAGTCACTTGGAACTTACTTGGCTTCTGCGATAGGTGCTTTATCATTGGCGTTTAGCGATACTTTTTGGTTCAACTCCCTTGAAGCTGAAGTTTATGCTCTTGCAACTTTCTTTATTGCAATTGTAACTTGGTTGATGATGATTTGGTATGAAAAAGCAGACGAGACTGATAATGAAAAGTATCTATTACTAATTGCATATTTGATCGGATTATCAACTGGTGTTCATCTAATGTCGGTGCTAGCTTTAGTACCAGTAGTATTGGTTATTTATAATAGAAAGTATTTGACCAACGAAATCGAGTATAAAAAAACTGCATATATTTTTATGGGACACGTTGGAATAATTTTGGTAATTGCTGCAGCTCTTTGGGCTTCAACAAGTAGTACATCTCCAACATTGGAAGAGTATAAAGCTTTTGATTCTAAATTTTTGATGTTTGCTATTTTTGCAAGTGTTGTAGTTATGGGCGTTTTCTTTAAGAAAATATTTCACTCAAATTCATTTTACATTCCAATTGTTATTGGTGGTATTACTTTGTTCTCTGTATATCCGGGAATTGTAAAACATATCCCTAATTTAGTTTCTAAGTTGGGTGGAAATGATATGACAATTAATATGATAATTCTATTTTTAGTTGTTGGCTTAGTAGGGTATGGAATTTATTGGAGCAGTAAACATAACAAACAAACAACTCATTTAGTTTTTAAAAGCTTCATGTTCGCTCTAGTTGGTTTTTCTTCTTACGCAATGATAATAATTAGATCAAACCAAGATACTCCAATCAACTTGAACAGTCCAAAAACATTTCCCGAATTTGTAAAGTATATGAATAGAGAGCAGTATGGAGATCAGCCAATATTTAAAAGAAGATTTACTCACGAGCCTCACCAGCAAGGAGTTTATAGAAATTATTCAAGTGATCTTGATTTCTTTTGGACCTACCAAATGGATCATATGTTTAATAGATATTTGGGCTGGAACTATATTGGTAGAGAAAGCACAGTTCAAGATTCACCAATAAAATGGACTCAGCTTTTTGCAATTCCTTTTCTAATAGGATTGTTTGGGCTGTACTACCATTTTAAATTAGATTGGAAAATGGCAAGTGTGTTTTTTGTAATGTTTATTTTTCTTGGCTACTTAACGGCATTTTATCAGAACCAGCAACAACCCCAACCAAGAGAGCGAGACTATTTTTATGTGGGGGCTTTCTTTGTATTCTCAATTTGGATTGCATTAGGAGTTAGAGGAATTCTTGATTTAATAAAAGAAGCATTTAAGGAATCGAATATTATTAAACCAGCTTACTCTATAATATTAGTCGCTTTGATGGTTCTTATTCCACTTAACATGTTGCACTCAAATTATTTTACGCATAGCAGAGCTGGTAACTTTGTTCCTTGGGATTATTCATATAACATTTTACAAAGTGCAGAGCCTAACTCAATAATTTTTACCAATGGAGATAATGATACTTTTCCACTTTGGTATTTACAAGATGTTGAAGGTGTAAGGCGTGATGTTAGAATTGCTAATCTTAGTTTGTTAAATACAGGTTGGTATATTAAGCAGCTTAAAAATACAGCACCTTATGGAACGCCAAAAATTAAAATGACATTATCAGATGCACAGATTGATAGAGTTGCTCCATCTCAATGGAAAACTAAAACTATTAATATTCCAATATCTAAAGAGACTTATGCTAAGTACGGAATTACCGATACTGCAATTACAAATACTGGCAAGATGACTTGGCAAATGAAACCAGCTGTTAACTTTGGAAAAATTCAGGCAATAAGAGCACAAGATTTAGTTGCCTTAGATATTGTCCGATCCAACATTGCTGATAGACCTATATATTTTGCAGTTACTACTCCAGATAAGAGTAAACTTGGATTAGAAGATTTTATGGAAATGGAAGGATTGGCTTTTAAAGTTCTACCAAGAAAAGTTGGTGGTTATTATGGTGCTATAAATGATGAAGTTATGTGGAAGCAATTGATGGAAGAACCGGAAGGTTATAGTAATGATTATCAACCAGGTTTTAAGTTTAGAGGTTTAAATGATAGTACAATTTTTATGGATGAAAATCATCAAAGACTAACTTTGAACTATAGAAATTCTTATATGAGATTGGCATTAAAATATCTTTATAAAAATAAAGACAATAAAAAAGTAATTGCTGTACTTGACAAAATGGAAGAGAAAATGCCAAGTAAGTTAATTCCTCTTGATTATAGATTACAACATAATTTTGCAAATATGTATTTTGAAGCTGGTGATATAGATAAATATAATACTATGATTGGAAAGGTTGAACAAATTGCATTGCTAAAGTTTGCTGCTAATCCTATGCAAGAAGTTAAAAGTCAAGATGGTGCTTTTTTTGTATTGCAAAATATTTATGATAGACAAAGCCAACCTGGCAAATTTGTAGAACTATTGGAAAGATTAAAACCATTGGTTCCGAACGATCCTAATCTTGATAGAATGATTAAACAATACAAAGAAAAGATGAATGCAAATGCTATATCAATACCTCAACAGAATAAATAGAATATAAATTATAGACCTCTAAGGAAATTTATTTCTTGGAGGTCTTATATTTTTCGAACAATGAACTTTGTACACTTTTCAATATCGTCAAAATAACTTACAAGTCCCGTTGCTCTATTTTCAGCAAAAATTCGTTTTTCCATTTCCTCCGTAATACTTTTCCACATTGAACCAAAACAAGCTATTGGTTTTTTGTTCATTAATCCTTTGTTGATAAATTCCCAAACCAATGAAAGCTCTACTAGCGTTCCTGTTCCGCCAGGCAAAATTATAAAAGCGTCACCGTATTCAATCAGTTTCTCAATTCTTTCAAAAAGAGTTGCACACTTAATTTCTTTTGATAAATTTTTGCTGGGTAAAGCATTAAACAAATCAACAGTAATTCCAATAGATTCAGTTCCTATTTCAGAAGCACCTTTAGATACTCCATCCATAATTCCCTGAAAACCACCAGTACAAACATTTAAATTATTTTGAGCTAATAGCTTTCCAAATTGGTATGCATCTTCGTACTCTTGTTCTCCTGGTTTTGGTAAAGAGCTTCCAAAAATTGTTACAGTTTTTCTTTTCATTATTTTCCAGTTAGTTGAATAATTATTTTTCTGTTTCTACTTCTATTATCAAAATCTACTAAAATAATTTGTTGCCAAGTACCAAGTAAAAGTTCTCCATTTGCGAATGGTACTTGAAAAGATGCACCTTGTAAAGTTGCTCTAACATGAGAGAAACCATTTCCATCATGCCAAGTCATATCGTGATTATAATCCTTATTGGATGGAATTATACTTTCCATAAATAGTAGATAGTCTTTAAGTAAACCAGGTTCATATTCAATAGTAGTAATGCCAGCAGTTGCTCCTGGAACAAAAATTAAAGCGTTGCCTTCTGTAAAATTATTTTCACTAATTGTTGTTTGTACATCATTTGTAATATCAATTATATCGTTAAAACCTTTAGTACTTACGTTGAAACTTAGAGTTTTAATTTCCATCTTTCATCCTATTTGTTTTTCTAAAAGCCATTGTTCTTTAGCATAAGTTATTTACTTATTATTCAAAATTTAGTACATTAAAAACTGAATAAGTAGTATGTCAGAAATAACAAGTATTTTGCTTAAGATAAAATAGATACTGCTTTGAAAAAAAAACTCATCCATATATTTTTATTTTCTTCATTTTTAATTTTCCAGTCTTGCAATCAAAAAACAGATATCAAATCCGAAAATAAAATTTCTAACCAAGAATTAAAAATTCTTCTTTCTGATCCGGTTGAAACTTTAGATCCGCTTCAAATACTATATTCATCAGATTGGAAAGTAGCAACAAATATATTTGAATCACTTGTAACTTTTAATGAAGATGGAAAAGTTGTTCCGGAATTAGCTGAATTTTTTTCAATTAGTGATGATAGACTAAAATATACTTTCAAACTTAGAGATAATGTTTATTTTCAAGACAATCCTTGCTTTAAGAACGGAAGAGGAAGAAAGTTAAGCTCATTTGATATAAAATATACATTTGAAAGACTAGCTAATCCCCAAAATGGTTTTCCTAATTGGCAGATGTTAAATAATAAAATTATAGGCATAAATGAATTCCATAGTGGAAATGAGAAATAGATACTAGGAATTGTTATTGAAGATTCTCAAACAGTTTCATTTTTATTATTAAAACCTTTTACTCCTTTTCTAAAAATATTAGCTACTCCTAATTATTTTATTGCGGCAAAGGAAGCGGTTGAATATTTTGGAAAGGAATTTAAGTATCATCCGGTTGGTACAGGACCTTTTAGAATCTCTGAATTTAGAAAATATGAAAAAGTTCAATTAGTCAAAAATGATAATTACTATTTAACAGATAGTAACAAAATTAAACTTCCCTATATTAAATCAATTTGTTATTCAACAATTGGAAAATCAGAAAATATAATTAATGAACTATTTAAAAACTCCACTGATATTATAAGTGTAAATAATAATGATTTAGAAAAGTTGAAGAAAAGTGAATTATTATTAAACAACTATCAGGTAGTTACATTAGATAAAGGTGAGAGTGTTAGATATTGGGGATTTAATTTCTCTAAAAATAATAGTAAAAAATATAAACTTATTAGGACTGCAATTGCTAAATCATTCAACAGAAAATTAATTGTTGATGAGAGTAATCTAAACAAACTTGCTGAGTCTTTAGTTCCAACTCATTTATTGCAGAATGAGAAAATTAAGTGGCATCAGTTTAATAGTACATTCTCAGAGACATTGCTTTCAAATAAAGTAAGTAGTGATACACTAATTATTTTATCAAATATAGTTACACCGGATTTACTTGAACTTGAAAAAGCAATAAATAGAGTTAACATACCTTTCAAGAGAATAATTAAAAAAGATAATTATTATGGAGCTATTGCAAAATTAAAACCTGATTTATTTAGAGTTAGTATATCGCCGTCATATCCGGATCCAATTGAATACTATTCTCTTTTTTATTCAAAGAGTTCTAGCGATAATAATTTTGGCAGATTTAGTAACAAAGAATATGACAGATTATATGAAAAGATTTTATATGAGCTTTATGATTCAAAACTTTTAGATTATTACATACAACTTGAAAATATATTAAAACAAGAAGTAGCTGCAATTTATTTAACTCATCAAGGACCAACTCATTATATATATCCCAAAAATTTAAAAGACATAAAATTTAAATACGTTCAATTAGATTTTAGAAAAGCATATTTTAAATAAATGATAAAAATTAAAAGTAGGTTAACAACCAAATTACTTTTGTTCGTATTCACAGTTTCCTTCTTGTTGATAGCCGGGAGCTTTGCATATTTTTATCTTTCCGGTAAATCATTTATCAATAACTCATCAATAAAAGAACTTCAGAATTATTCGAAAAGATTCAATCAATCTGTTAAGAATCAAATAGATCAATATTCAAATAACATTTCATCACTGGTCATTAATGTTAATACTACTAATGATGTTGATCCACTTGTAAACAAAAACCTTAAACTGATTTTGGTTAACAATTCATTAAAAATAGATGGAGTTTATTTACAATATGATGCTCCTTTAAAATCAATAGTTGCTTTGCCTATTACAGTTCTGCGTGGTGAACAAATTATTAATTTGAATACAATTAAGAATGAACAATTTGATTCATTGTTTAACTCTATAAATGTTACTCAGCTAAGCAATAATAATTCGGAGTTTGGATATAAAAAAAATAGCCTTTATACAGATTACTATATTAGAAAAAAAACAGATTTGTTTTCAATTATTCTAAAAGTTGCAAACTTTTCTTTTTATGAGAATATCTTAAACAACATCTACTTTACTGATGAGATAAATTTTTGCATCAGCAATTCTAACAAAGTAATTAATTACTCGACAAATAAATTTTGGATAAATCAAAAAATTAGCAAATATTTTACAGCTGAACCGTACAAAGAAAACTTTTTTATGGATGAAGAAAGGAAAATAATTTATGGGAAGTGGTTGTCAGATAATTTAGGAAGCCAAGTAATTATCTGTAATAATGTTGCATCTGCATACAACAGTTTCAAAACGTTACTTAATAATTTATTGCTCTATTCAATTTTTATTTACGCACTTATTGTTTTGTTCACTTTATTTTATGCTAACAGAATTTCTAAATCCCTAAACAAAATAACTGATATTACAAAAAAGGTTGCTGAAGGAAATTTTGAAAATAAAATTGATATAAAACGAAATGATGAAGTTGGACTTTTAATTGATTCGTTTAACAATATGATTGATGAACTTAATGTTATCTACAGTAAGCTATCATTGAGCAATGAAGAGTTGAGAGTAAAAATAGATGAACTTACTCAAACAAGAATTGAACTTAGCAAAAAACAAAAGTTAGCTTTTGTTGGCGAAACAATTTCAAAAATATCTCACGAAATACAAAATAAAATAAGCGGAGTAAGTGTTTGGGTTCAAAATTTAGAAATGCAAACTTCCGGCGATGAAAATATATCTCTATATGTAAATGAAATAAAATGTTCACTTAATTCATTTATGGAAATGTTACAGAATTTTAAAAAGTTTTACCGTAAACCATATTTAGAAAAAAAGAAAGTTGATTTTATTAAGGTTGTTGAAAATGTAATTAAAAAGTATAGCTCAGATATTTACGAAAGAAAAATTACAGTAAAGAAAAATTTTATCTTAAAAGAAAAGGTGCTTAAGCTTGATGAGAATTTAATGGAAGAAGTTCTTGAAAATTTATTTGCCAATGCAATTTACTATAGTCCTGAGAACTCAGTAATTCAGATTGAAGTGCTTGATAAAAAATCAAATATAATTTTTACTATTTGTGATGAAGGTACTGGAATACCGGAAGAAAATTATGATAATATTTTTCATCCCTTTTTTACAACAAAATCATCTGGAAGCGGTTTGGGTTTAGCCATTGCAAGAAATATTATTGAAGCACACGATGGTTCACTAGAAATATTTAAGAAAAATAATAAAGGTGCGTGTTTTAAAATAACATTGCAATAAATAAAATAGTGTTAAGTTAAGTATGTAGCGGCGGGTAATTTTATTTACTGTCGCAGACAGGATTGTCTACGATACGTATCACAGACAATCCTGTCTGTGAATTTAACAAAGTAAATTAAAACTTATAGTAGACACTAAACCATTAACACAACAGTAGGAAACAAAATGAAAATTCTTGTTATTGACGATGATGAAAGTTTAAATAAAGGGATTTGCAGTTTCTTAAATTCAAATAAATTCAATGCTAATAATGCTTCCAATGGGATTGAAGGAATTAAGTTATTACAAAAAAATAACTATGATTTAATTTTATCAGATTTGCAAATGCCAGAGATGGGCAGATTAGAATTGTTGGATTATTTAATAAATAATAAAATTACAATTCCCATAATAATAATGACTGCTTTTTCATCAATTGAAAGTGCTGTTGAGGCAATGAGGAAAGGAGCTGAAGATTATTTAACCAAACCAATTAACTTAAATGAATTATTAATTAAAATTAAAAAAGTAGTTAAGGCTCAAGCTCTAGTTAAAGAAAATAAAGATTTAAAAAAGAGAATTAACTTTTATGAATTGCCCGAAATAATTGGAGAAAGTGAATCGATAAAAGAATTAAAAGATTTGCTAAAAAGAATTTCGAACGATTCATCCGTACCAATTTATATTTATGGTAAAAGTGGAACGGGCAAAGAATTAGTTGCTCGTAATATTCATTTTATGTCAACAAGAAAAGATAAGCTGTTCACTCCAATAAATTGTGCAACTCTCTCTGATGATTTAATGGAAAGTGAATTGTTTGGGTATGTTAAAGGAGCATTTACCGGAGCAATCCAAAATAAAATTGGACTACTCGAAAGTAGTACAGGTGGAACTATTTTCTTAGATGAAATATGTGAAATGAGTCCAAAAGTACAGGCTAAATTATTACGAGTTCTTCAGGATGGAATAGTTCAGCCAATTGGTTCGAATGAAATGAAAATAGTTGATGTTAGGGTTATTAGTGCATCGAATCAGAAACTTATTAATTTAGTTGAAGAGAAAAAATTTAGAGAAGATTTATTTTACAGACTAAATGTAATTGAAGTTGAAGTTCCATCGCTATCTGCAAGAAGAACTGACTTACCACTTTTGATTAAACATTTCTTGCTGAAGTATGGTAAGCCTAATTTAATTTTTACTGATGATACACTTGAGATATTGATTAACTATGACTGGCCCGGAAATATCAGAGAACTGGAAAATTTAATTAGAATGTTACTTGTAACAAATAACGATAACACAATTACTAAAAATCTATTACCCGAGAAATTTATTCTTTCAAAAAAAAATATAACTAAAGAAACTAATTTTATTTATGAAGACTATAAAACGGCATTCAACCATTCAGTAAATAATTTTGATAAATCTTATTTAGAGTATCATCTAAAGAAAAATAATTTTAATATTTCTAAAACAGCAGAGTCAATTCATTTATCACGCGTATCGCTTCATAAAAAAAATCAAGAGTATTCTATTATCATTCCTTAAAAATAATTGTATCTTAATAATTTGTCATATTGAAGGAGTTTACCTTTTGAACGACTGTTCCGAAAGCTTTCGGTGTTCATTCAGAATGACAGACTTAAACATACTATGTCATATTAAAAATTGTTAATCAAAATTAACAACTTCTGTAAACCTGCATTTACACAATTAAAAATCCCATACCCTTTTTCTTCATTTTCCTAATAGAAACAAATCATTAAAGATAGGCACGGGAATTGCTTAAATAATGTACCACAAAAGGAAATTGATTTTAAATGAAATCACTACTAATTGTAATCAAGGAAGAATTTTTATCAAAAGGAATTGCTCTTGCACTTATGGATGATTTCCAAAGTATTCATACAACCAAAAATCCTTATGATGCAATTACAATAGTAAAAGAAGAAAAGATAAATATAGTGATTACAGAGCTTGGTTTTGAAACACTTGACTGTAATAGTTACTTGGAAAAACTAACTAGAGTTGCACCCAAAGGCATAACAGTTATAATAATTAAGATGGAGAAATATCACTAAAAGAGTTATCAAGCGACATAAATATAGTTATTCAGCAAAAACCAATCTCTGTGCTAAACATAAAAAAAAAAATAAAATCATTAAAAGAAAATACAATTCAATTAAACAAAGGAGAAAAATAATATGAAACGATTATTCACAATTATTATAGCAATCATTTTATGTTTATTCACATCAACACTATTTAGTCAGAATTTTAACAAAGCAGATTTTAATCCTAAAGTAGAAAATGGTAAGGTTGTAACAGCTTCACAAATATTATTAAACAAAAAACTTACAAGTGTTTTAGGACAAGTTTGGGTTCCTTCAAATTGGGTGGATGAAACGAGACAAACTTATAAATATACAGATGCCGGATTAATGTCAGAAGTAAAACATCAAAAAATAGAAAACTCAGAATGGAAAACAAAAATGGAAAAGCTATTTGATTTTAATGAAAATAGCCAAGCAGCAGTATTTATTATGTTGATGTATGAGGATGATGGAAGTATTGCTTATGGAACTAAATGGGAATATGCTTATTCAGAGAATAAGATAGTTGAAGATATAAAATCTGATTGGGATGTTGATGGTGGAGTATGGGAGATAAACAATAAGCAAGAATATGAATATACTAATGAACTTGTTACCAAAATAACAGAATACCGCTACTTGATTTCAAGTTGGGCTCTCTCTAAACAATATACTTTTACTTATGATGCTCAAGAAAGAGAGATTGAAGAATTAACTGAAGAATGGGATGTAAACGAAAATGTTTTGGTGAATTCTTATATTATAACAACACAATACCATCAAAACAAACTAATTAGCAGAAGGGAAGAAAAAGCTTGGGATGTTGACAATCAACAATGGAGCGTAGGCAATTATTATTTGTTTGAATATGAATACGACTCTAATGGGAATTGTATAGAGGATATGTCAACTATGGCAATTGAGTTTCCCGGATATTCTATGAAGACAAAAAGTAAAACACAATCTGAATATGATTCTAATAATTATTTAATTGAGGATTTAGATTTTACTTGGGATGAGAATACATCTGTATGGGGTGAATTAGAAAAATCTGAATATACAAATGATGTGGAAGGGCAGCCTTTAATTGTGATAATTTATAATAAATTACCTGGTAGTTGGGATTATTCTGAAAAACATATTTATAATTATGATGGTGCAGTAGATGTTGAATCAGATGAAATAAATATTCCAGAGACATTTAATCTTTCTCAAAATTATCCAAATCCTTTTAATCCAAGCACAACAATAAAATATTCTGTTCCGGTAGATGCAAACTTTGCTTCAAGAACAAATGTAATAATAAAAGTTTATGATGCCCTAGGGAAAGAAGTTGCAACACTGGTTAATGATGCGAAGCAACCAGGTTATTATGAAGTAGAATTTAATGCATCAAAACTAACAAGTGGAGTTTATTTTTATACACTTAGCAGTGGAAATAATTTACTAACAGAAAAATGTTTGTTAGTGAAATAAAATGGCAACCTAAATTAAGTATTTATAAATTATTTTTCCTTGTAGTCTAATTAAAATTTGATACATTTTGATAATAAAAAAATTAAATTACGGAGAAAAATAATGCAGTCCAAAGACTATATTGATTTAGAAGATAAATACGGAGCACATAACTATCATCCGCTTCCAGTAGTGCTTTCTAAAGGGGAAGGTGTTTATTTATGGGATGTTGAAGGGAAAAAATATTATGATTTTCTTTCAGCTTATTCTGCCGTAAATCAAGGTCATTGTCATCCTAAAATTGTTGATGCCTTAGTTGAACAATCTAAAACACTAACTCTTACTTCAAGAGCATTTTTTAATGATGCACTTGGGCCTTATGAAAAATATATAACAGAATATTTTGGTTACGATAAAGTACTTCCAATGAACTCCGGAGCGGAAGCTGATGAAACAGCAATTAAACTTTGCAGACGCTGGGGATATGATAAAAAAGGAATTCCAGAAAATGAAGCAAAGATAATTGTTTGTGATGGAAATTTTCATGGTAGAACAATTACAATAATTTCTATGTCAAGTGATCCTGATTCATACAAAGGGTTTGGTCCTTACACACCTGGCTTTGTAACAATTCCATATAATGATTTGGATGCATTAGAAAGAGAACTTTCAGATCCAAACGTTGCAGGATTTTTAGTTGAACCGATTCAAGGTGAAGCAGGTGTTTATGTTCCTGAAGATGGTTACTTAAAGAAAGCTTATGATTTATGTAAAGCAAAAAATGTTCTTTTTATTGCAGATGAAGTTCAAACTGGAATTGCAAGAACTGGAAAACTTCTTGCTTGCGATCATGAAAATGTAAGAGCAGATATTCTAATACTTGGGAAAGCCTTATCTGGCGGGGTGTTGCCGGTTTCTGCTGTACTTGCTGATGACGAAATTATGATGGTTATAAAACCAGGAGAACATGGTTCTACTTTTGGTGGCAATCCTGTTGCTTGTAAAGTTGCCATTGCTGCTCTTGAAGTTGTGAAGGATGAAAAACTTGCTGAACGAGCAGAAGAACTTGGCAAACTTTTCCGCTCCGAATTAGAAAAACTAAATTCAGATATGATAGAGTTAGTTAGAGGCAAGGGACTACTAAACGCAATTGTAATTAAACCGTCAAACGGAAAAGAAGCTTGGGATGTTTGTTTGAAAATGAAAGAGAATGGATTGCTTGCTAAACCAACACATCAACATATAATTAGGTTTGCTCCTCCTTTGGTAATAACAGAAGAAGAAATAATGGATGCAATTTCTATTATTAAAAAATCTCTTAAAGAAGTTTAAAATATATTTATATAGCTTGCTAAAAAGGTATAAGAAAACCTATAGCAAGCTATACATAATAATATAAGACTAATTACTAAATATTTCTATTGTAGGAATTAATTTCTCATCAATAAAAATTCTATCTGCATCTTCTGTTGCTGTAATTTTAAAAACTCTAATATTTGAATCACCATTATTCTTCCAATCCGAAGCCATTTTTTTTGCATCTTCAATTATGGGAAAGTGTTTTGTGTTCTGATCGCTAATTACATGATAACAAGAATGTTCCATGATAATCTCCTAAAAATTATTAGTAATGATATTATTTAATTATAAGCAAATGCCTATTTGTTTTAGAATAATATTTTAATGATTAATTTATATTTAATAATGAAAATCATTATCAGTTAATACAAAAAAAATTAACTTGTCTTACAGTCTTCACATGTTCCATAAAATTCAACGATATGATTCTTGATTTCAAAATTGTATTTTTTTGAAAGTCTGTTTTGAATCTTTTTAAATAGGACTACTTCTTTATCTATGAAATCTGTGTAATTAATTATTTTTTTACATTCAACACAAATAAGATGATGATGATGCCCAATTCCATCAGGGTGATCAATAAGTTCAAAGCGAGCTTTCCCTTCTCCAAAATCAAATTTATGAACTAAACCTAAATTAACTAGTAAATCCAATGTTCTATAAACAGTAGTAATACCAATTGAGGGATACTTTTTATGAACACTAAAGTAAATTTCTTCAATGCTTGGGTGGTTATTATTTTGGGCAAGAATACTAATTATTTCTTTACGAGGTGCAGTTAATCTGTAGCCATGTTTTGCAAAATATTGATAGAGGGAATCATTTGTAACTATTGTTTTTTTCATCACATTTATAATGTAATGAAAATGAAAACTATTATCAATAAAATAATTTTAAGAATTAAATTAAAACCATCAAACAGAAAAGAAGCTTAGGGTGTTTGTGTGAAAATGAAAGAGAATGGATTGCTAGCTAAACCAACACATCAACATATAATTAGGTTTGCTCCTTCTTTGGTAATAACAGAAGAAGAAATATTAGATTCTATTTCTATTATTAAAAAATCTATTGAAGAAGTATTGAATAGTTAGACACTAAGATAATGTGAGACTTCGAGTTAGAAATTTCATAAAATAATATTAAACAAATATCCAGATAGAATTATACAAAGCGTAACCACACCAAAAAATATTCCAATTAATTTTAACGTCATTACTTTTTTCAAGAGCATTGCTTCCGGAAAGGAAAGCCCAACAACTCCCATCATAAAAGCTATAGCAGTTCCGAGCGGAATTCCTTTAGAAACTAATACTTGAACAATTGGTAAAATACCTGAAGCACCGGAATACATTGGAACAGCAAGGATGGTTGCAATTGGAACGGCAAAGAGGTTATGTTTACCCATATATTGTTCAAAGAAACCTTCGGGAATGTATCCGTGCATTAACCCACCTATTGCAAGACCAATAATAACATAGGGAAGAATACCTTTTAATATTTTTAGAACGTCATTCCAAATAATAGGTAATCTTTTAACTAAAGATTGTTTCTCATTGTGGAAAGTATATTGTTCTCGTTGAGCAGTTTGTAAAACTCCTTTTACCCAATCGGTTAAGTAGCGTTCTAAATTTAATTTTTGTAAAATTATTCCAGAAACTGTACCAAGTAAAATTCCGCTCACCACATAAATTGCTGTTATCTTTAACCCAAACAGTCCTATGAACAAACCTATTGCAACTTCGTTTACTAATGGTGAAGTAACTAAAAATGCAAATGTAACTCCAAGTGGAATACCACCTTTTACAAAACCAATAAAAAGTGGAACAGATGAACAAGAACAGAAAGGCGTAACTGCCCCAAACAAACTTGCCATCAAATATTCAAATCCGTAAAGTTTATTTCTGGAAAGAAAGTTTTTTACTTTATCAATTGGGAAGTAACTATTTATAACTCCCATTAGGAATATTACTACAACAAGAAGTAATAATATTTTTGTTGTATCATGAATGAAAAAATTAAGAGCTTCTGCTAAATGACTATCAGTTTCTAATTTTAGAAAATCAAAAACCAACCAATCTGCTATTTGTTGAATCCAGTCAAACATTTATTTAAGTTTGTTTTGATAAAACTTAAAGAATTCAATGAATATTTCATTTCTAATTTTTCTAAACTCATTTGTTATTTCTTCATCTGTTCCAGTTGCATCAGCCGGATCTTCAAAGCCAATATGAAGTCTATGTTTTACTTTACCAGTAAACAATGGACAGCTTTCTTTTGCGTCGCCACAAACAGTAATAACATAATCAAACTCACTAGTTAAAAATTTATTAATTGATTGGGGAAAGTTAGAGCTTAGATCAATACCCAGCTCGTTCATTACTTGAATTGCTTTTGGATGGACAGCTTCGCTTGGTTTAGTTCCCGCCGAGTAAACTTCCAAATCATCTCCAAATACTTTTAGAAATCCTTCTGCCATTTGACTTCGGCAAGAGTTGCCAGTACATAAAATTAATATTTTCATTTAGTTTAATCTCTATTACTTTAGAAAATTTAAAATTTCTTCTTTTGAAGGAACTCTGCCTTTTATAAATATTTCTTCGTCTATTACTACCGCTGGAGTTGATAGAATATTATATTGCATTATTTCCTCAATATCGTCAACCTTGATGATGGAAGCATCAATATTATTTTCTTTTACAACTTCTTCTATAACAGCAATAGTTTGCGTACACTTGGCACAACATGTTCCAAGAATTTTAATTACTTTATGCATATCCTATTTCCTTTGTATATCGTAAATAAACGATTTAATTGTTATAAAAATATTTGCTAGCTAAAAAATTTAGTGAATATTTTTTTTGCTTTCTTCCAATTTTTTTCATCAATACAATATTTGATTTTTGGTGGTTTTAATTCACCATCAATTAAACCAGCATCTTTTAACTCTTTCAAGTGTTGCGAAATTGTTGATTGTGCTAAAGGAAAGACTTCTACCAAATCTCCTGTAAAACAACATGATTGATTTTCTAAATGTTTTAATATTTCAATACGAGTTGGATGACCAAGTGCCTTAGCAAAACGAGCCAACTCTTCAGTATCTTTTTTGTATGTTATATTTTCTATAGTTCTTTTCATAGCCTATCGCAAATATACGATTGAAAAATATAAAACGCAATAAACTATTTCATTTAGATTGAATTGATATAATCTCATGTGTAATAATTAAGAATGAGATAGATAAATTATTTTATCTTTAACATCTTAATAACCTCACTATGAATTCCTGTAGAAGCTGCAATAATGCTTTCTCCTTTTACTGCGTCTTTGCCTTGGTAATCTGTAATAACTCCACCAGCCCCTTTAACAATAGGGATCAGTGCCATTGTATCCCAAAAAGACATTATAGGATCAATCATAATATGAGCAAATCCTGAAGTTAGTAGATAGTAACCATAGCAATCTCCCCACTGTCTGTAGAGCTTAACTTTTCTCATTAACTGTTCAAACTTTTCTAAGTTTTGGTATTCCTCAAATGCTAAATGATCCGTTGTTAATAAAATAGCATCTTCCAAATTAGTTATGTCTTTAACTTTAACTTTTGAATCATTTAACGTAGTTTTGGTATTATCACCAATTAATAATTCATCCAAAATTGGTTGATGAAAAACACCAACAATTGGTTCACCGTTTTTAACTACAGAAATTAATGTGCCAAATGTTACTGTGCCACATAGAAAACTAATTGTTCCATCAATAGGATCTAGAACCCATTGATATTCTGCATCTTTGTTAGTTTGTCCAAATTCTTCACCAAGTATTCCATGATCTGGATATTCTTTTTCAATCATTTTACGTAATAGTTCTTCAGTAGTTTTGTCGGCAATTGTTACTTCTGTTCTATCTGATTTTATTTCAACACTCAAATCTTTTCTAAAATATTTTCTAATATTTTTCCCACTTGCATTGGTAAGTATTTTAGAAAAGTTTTTAAATTCATCAATCTCTTTTTTACTAATCATTTAGACTTATTTCTCCCGAATATTTTCTTATTATTGAACTTCAAAAATAATTATTTTATGAAACTTTTAAAAGCTACAAATAGAAATATATCTTTAGCCGCCAAACTATTAAAGACAAATGGTTTAGTTGCATTTCCAACTGAAACAGTTTACGGTCTTGGAGCTAATGGATTAAGTGCAATAGCAGTTGCCAAAATATTTGAGGCAAAAGAACGCCCAATCTTTAATCCATTGATTTTACATGTTTCTTCTATTGAAATGTTAAATAGTGTTGCAGATGTAAATAATTCTAAAATAGAAAAGCTTATAACTAAATTTTGGCCAGGACCACTAACTTTAGTTTTACCAAAGAAAAATATTGTTCCGGAATTAGTAACTGCAGGACTTGAAACCGTTGCAGTTAGGATGCCGAATAATAAAACCGCACTAGATTTAATTGAAAAACTGGGCAAACCTATTGCAGCACCAAGTGCAAATTTGTTTGGTCAGTTAAGTCCAACAAAAGCAATACATGTTAAGCAACAATTAGGAAATAGAATTGATTTAATTCTAGACGGAGGAGATTGCAGTGTTGGAGTAGAATCAACAATTGTAAATATCTTAGCAGAAGAAAATTTATTATTACGTCCTGGAGGTATTGCCAAAGAAGAAATTGAATTAGAAATTGGTGAACTAATAGAGAACAATAAATCTTCAACTCCTAATTCTCCAGGTCAGTTAAAAATTCATTATGCACCAACCGTTCCAACATATTTCTTTGATGAAGAAAAAATAAAAGCTCAATCAAATAAAAAAAATGGTGGACTTTTTTTCCAAGACTCAAAATTCGATGATTATTTTAGTTACGTAAAAATATTATCTACTTCTGGCAATCTTAACGAAGCAGCTTCAAATCTTTTTTCATCTTTGCATTATTTAGAAAATAAAAATTTAGATATGATTTTTGTTGAACCCATTGAGCTAAAAGGTTTAGGCATTGCAATTATGGATCGTTTAACAAAGGCTGTTAATAAGTATTTATAAAAATATTTCTTACCGAAGAAAAATTTACACCTCATTTATTTAGAATCTCATCTTCCAAATTTATCAACCCATTTAAAAGTAAGTGTTTCATTTCAGTAAAAGCATTTAGAAATTGTACTAATTATAGAAAATATAATGAGACACTTTTTTACCAAAATTGATTTCTATCACAAATAGCTAATAAATGTGATGGATATCACAATGGCACTAATGTTGCATTAGAGGAGAAATACAAAATTTCAAAAACATTTAAGTTCTTAAAACTTAAGTATAAAGGGAAATAAATAAAAAGGACTAACAGGCGGCAACCTGTTAATCCTTAAATGCATTAACAAAAGGAATGGGGTATTTTGCAATGCGAATACAAAATACAAATTTTTACATAAAACTAAAAATTAAAAAACAGTTTTTGTTTTTAGTTTCATTTTTAATTTTTCTAACTAGTACATCAACTATTTTAAGTTCTCCATCTTATATAATGAGTATAGTAAGAAGCTATAATTCATTAGATAAAACAATTGAACTAAATATTTTTATTGAAAGTGAAGACGAAAGTTTTGAACTGACATCTTATCAATGTGCATTGAACATAGATGGAATTGTAACCTCTAAAAGGCTAAAATTTAACTATGTTAATGGAAGTTCAGAACTAATAAACAAACCTAACATATATGTTGGGATTGATAAATTAGATGGAGAAATGAAATTAACTTTTGTTTCATATATTGGCAAAGATATAATTACAAAGCAAAAAAAAATGGTTGGTAAATTCTTATTGGAAAGAATAGAAAAAAATGAGTTTGATATTCAATGGAACTTTGATGGAGTGATTAGTACAATAATTACGGGCAATAGTTTTAGCAATATTACAAATTATTCCAAGCATACAATTAAGATAAATGAGATTGTAGAAAAAAAAGAGGATCTAGTTTTTGATTATGGCTTAAGTCAAAATTATCCAAACCCTTTTAACCCCACGACAAAAGTTAAAGTTACAATTAAGGATGAAGGCAACGCTAGTTTGGTTGTTTATAATTTACTCGGTGAAAAAATAATAGATGTTTTTAGCGGTCATCTTGTTTCTGGAAATCACGAATTTAATATTGATGCGAGTGATCTTACAAGTGGAGTTTATATCTACCGACTAACTGTAAACAATAAATACTCCGATTTCAAAAAAATGAATTTGATAAAATAAAATTAGTAATAAGACTCAAATATGAAATGTTAATAATTGGTTATTTCTCTTCTAAAATTTTTATCTTCAAGAAAGATTTATTCTATTAAAAAAAAATAATATCATTCGATAGTAATTTGTAATATTACATTTTTGTTTTCTCAATATGAGAATAATTTCAAAAGATGTATTTATTTGATACAATCTTATGCCAAAAATTGGTATAATATATAGTTAACAAAAAATTCTATAATCAAAATAAAATTATATTCTTAATGGATTTATCAATAGTAATACCTTTTTATAATGAAGAAGATTCAATTAGACCTCTCTATGATGCAGTAACAGATGCAATGAGTAAATTAGATTATTCTTACGAATTAATTTTAGTTGATGATTCCAGCAAAGATAATACACTTAAAAATGCAGTTGACTTAGCTAAGGAAGATGAACGAGTAAAGGTTGTTAAGCTTAAAAAAAATTATGGACAGACAACTGGTTTACATGCCGGTTTTCAAAATGCAATTGGCAAATATATTGTAACTATGGATGGAGATTTGCAAAACGATCCTTCAGACATTGGTGATATGATGGAAAAGTTGCACGAAGGAAATGATATTTGTCTTGGCTGGAGAGTACAACGACAAGATGGTGCATTTACAAGATTGCTCCCATCCAAAATTGCAAATTGGTTAGTTAGAAATGTTACTGGTATTCCTGTAAAAGATAATGGATGTGCAATAAGATCTTATAAAGCAGAAACGATTAATAAATTTCCAATGTATTCCGAGATGCACAGATTGCTACCAGTAATCAATGCATTAACTGGAGCTTCATTTACACAAATTCCCGTTAAACATCATGCAAGACAGTTTGGAGAATCTAAATATGGTCTTTCAAGAATCTATAAAGTTATTATAGATCTTATTTCGCTAAAAACTGTTTTTTCATCTTTTAATAAACCATTGTTTGGTTTCGGTACAATTGCGGTAATTTCAGGAATTCTTTTTCTGCTAACTTCAATTGGAACTTCGTTTGTTTGGTGGAATAATCCCGGCTATCCGCTTGTTGTACTTTTGGGAACAAGTGCCTTGTTAGGAATACTAAGTTTTACATTAGTCTTTTTAGGCATACTCTGTCATTTAATTTATAAAAGTGGAAATTTAAAAATAGAAAAAATGTATAAACTTAAAACAATTAGAAAATAGTTTCTTCGGAGAAATTTGATGAGTAAAGTATATGATCTTTCAGCAATAGTTATTTATTATCAAAAATATGAATATGATGAAATCAAACCTTTGATTGAATCCTATAAAACTAATTTGGATAAAACAAATTTAAACTATGAAATAGTATTTGTTATTGATGGTAATATGCCTGAAGTATTGGAAGAAATAAAATCAATAGCCCAAAATAATGATAATATTAAAATAATAAAACTTGGAAGATGGTTTGGAGATGCTACATCGCTACAAGCTGGTTTTGAAGCAACAGAAGGAAAGTTAATTATTACATTACCTTCTTTTCAACAAGTAGAAGCAGATGAAATTCCAAAATTAGTTGAAAACCTAGAAGGTAATGATATGGTAATTGGTTGGAGATGGCCAAGGATAGATGGGTTTCTAAACAATCTTCAGTCTAAATTTTTCAACTATTTAATTAAAGCTTTTATCGGTACAAAGTTTCATGATCTTAAAAGTAATTTTAGAGTTTTTAAAAGAGAAGTGTTAGATAATATCTATATGTACGGAGACCAAGATAGGTTTTTACCTCTTTGGGCTTGGCGACTTGGCTATAAAGTAAAAGAAATAAAAGTTAAGCAACATAAAACCGATTTTAGACAAAAGCTTTATCCAGTTAAGAGTTATGTAACAAGAGGTTTAGAATTAATCTCACTATTCTTTTTAATTAAGTTTACTAAAAAACCAATTAGGTTTTTTGGTTCTTCAGGACTAATAATTTTTACATTAGGTTCTATGATAGGTTTGTTTCTATTTATTCAAAGAATATTTTGGGATATTCCTCTTGCGGATAGACCAATAGTTCTAGTTAGTATTCTATTAATAGTGTTCGGAATTTTATCATTCGCAATTGGTTTGGTGGGCGAGTTAATAATCTTTACGCATGCAAAAGACATTAAAGACTATATTATTGAAGATGTTTATCAATATCCTAAAAAGGATGATAGTAATAAAAAAGCAAGTTAGTTCTAATTGAATAAATTATAATAATCGAATATATGTAATTAGGTTTTGGATATGTGAGATCTACATTTCGAATATTAATTAATCAATTCATATCCATTTTTTTTACTTCTCAAATACCTTTCTAAAATAAGATATGTGCAAAATTGTTTTAGTAAATTTTTATAAAGCTTACTAAAACAATATTGTACCGTATTGAAGCACTTTCTATTCGATGTATCATAGGCAAATTATAAAGTTTATTAAAACATCTTTTCTGTGTTTTGAAGTACAAAGATTTTGTGATGAAAATCAAATAAGTGTTGCCAAAATAAATTATTTTGGGCATAGAATTTGAATATTTTTGCTAAAATATTTTTTTTTATGACTAAACATTTTTATTTATTAAAATTTATTTAATAGCTATATTTACAAACTAAATTTTAAGAGTTATTTTAATGACTAATGTTCCAAAATATAAATTTTACTTTGCCATTGCTGATTTAGTTTTGGTTTCTCTTGCGTTTATACTCGCATCATATCTTGTTAGGTATGATAAGAGTTTGGAATTGTTTGAGTTTCTAAAACTGGCTTATCCAGTATTATCGTTATTTTTTATTGCAGCTGCTTTTTTTATATTTATTTTTCAAGTAAATAGCTTATATAAGATTAATATAATTTTTAATAGAGCTGCTCACTTAACAGCAATTATTAAATCCCTTTACTACGGCACTCTTAATGTTGTAGTTATTTCTCATCTGGTTAAGTCATCAGAATATCTAGATTCGAGACTAATTATTTTTATGTTTTCTGTAATTGTAATTCCAATTCTGTATCTTTTTAGAGTTGAGGTTGGTAGAAAACTTTTATTAAGATATAAAAAACAATTTAACAGTAATGTTGTAATAGTAGGGGATGGAACTACTGGTAAGCTGTTAGCAACAAAGTTACTATTTGAAAATCCAGAAGGAATAAATATACTTGGTTTTATTGTTAACCATAAGATAGTTGAAAAGCAACTGAATGGACTTGAAATTTTGGGTACAATTGACGAACTGGAGAAAGTAAATAGTCAATTCAAAATTGACGAAATTATAATTGCAATTGATGATATAAAATATGAACGACTTTTAGAAGTATTAGATTTATGTAACTCATTAAAAGTTACTGTAAAATTAACTTCTGAACTTTTTGATATTGTTACACGAAAAGTATCAACGGAAAAGTATGCTGGAATTCCTGTATTAGGTGTCTCACCTCATTACAGTAATTCGCTTAGTATGAAAATAAAAAGAGTTGTAGATTTAGTACTTTCAATTTCGGGAATTGTTTTACTTTCTCCAGTTTTATTTGTAGTTGGTATTTTAGTTAAGTTATCTTCCAACGGACCTATTTTTTTCCAACAAGCACGAATTGGACAAGGCGGAAAAGAATTTAAGTTTTACAAGTTTAGATCTATGACAGTTGTTGATGAAGATGACAAAGAAAGAGAAAAACAAATGATTGAGTTTATGAAGAATAGTGATGAAAATGCTGGCGATACTAAGATAATTAATACAAGTAGAATAACTTGGATAGGTAAAATAATTAGGAAATTATCTTTAGATGAATTACCGCAATTGTTTAATGTAATAAAAGGGGATATGAGTTTGGTTGGTCCAAGACCTAGCTTACCTTATGAGTATAAGAATTATGATACTTGGCAAAAAAGAAGAGTTAATGTTTTACCAGGTTGTACTGGTGTTTGGCAAGTTTGGGGAAGGAGTTCAGTTTCATTTAAAGATTCAATGGTACTGGATTTATATTATGTAAATAATATGTCCCCTTGGTTAGATATTCAGCTTATAATAAAAACAATTCCAGTTATGTTATTTTCTAGAGGAGGAAAGTAACGTAGTATTTTTCTATTATTAAACAAATTAAATAACTAGTTGTAACTTTTGAAAATATTTGTTTTATTCTACGTCTAAAGTAGTTGTAAAAATTTTCGATATTATAACTAATATTATTAATGTTCTTTTATAAAGACAAAAAAGAGGAAGTACTCACCATGAAGAAAGTTCTATCAATAATATTATTTCTATTTTTGGTTCAAGGTTTATATGCACAGGAAGCTAAAGATATAAAACTTGGTACAAGATTTTCTAATTCAGGAGCTAAACCAGGAGGTTTGTACGATTATTCTGATCCTGAATCATTTAATATGAAGGTATCAGTTTGGGGTTTTGTAAAGTTTCCAGGAAGATATAATGTCCCAATTTCAACAACCGTTAGTGATTTATTATCTTATGCTGGAGGACCAACAGACGCTTCTAATTTAGAAGATTTAAGATTGTATAGAGTAATGCAAGACTCTACCCAACATTTATTTAAGTTTGATTTTAATGATTTATTGTGGTCAGATAAATTAGAAAATAAAAGTAGAAAAATACCAAAATTACAAGGTAGTGATTTATTAGTTGTACCTGGTGAACCAAGACTTTATTTCAAGAATTGGTTTAGACTTGGGCTATCCATTTTCTCAGCTATTGGAACATTAATTTTTGCAATAATATTATTAAGAAAGTAAGAAGGAGTAATACTAGTGGAAAGAACTAGAACAAAAAACACAAGAACAGCTGAAGATGCTAAAACATCGGTTAATTATATAAATTTGATTAAATCAAATTTAGGAGTTGTATTACTGATAAGTTTAGTTATATTTTCATTAACATTGATTTATGCAATAACAACAGAGGATGTTTATAGAAGTGCTGTTGTATTAAAATTAACGAAACCTAAAGAAGGTGGGGTACTTGCTAAGGCTCTTACTCTTGGAACCTCAGGGACAGATAGATATATAGCCAATGAGATTGAAGTTCTAAAAAATAGAAAAATTCGTGAATGGGTTGCAACAGTAGTAATTGATTCATTTAAAAAAGTAGGGCATACAGATATTGGCGATGCTCATATATTGAATAAAAGTAAAAATCTTTTTGAAGATGATGCTCCTTCATTTCGTTCAAATAAATCTTTAGCAAATGTATTGCAAAATAATGTAGAACTTATTCAAAAAGATGGGCTGGATTTTATTGAAATTATAGTTGATTCGCCTTCTCCTACTGAATCTGCATTAATTGCCAATAGTTATGCAAAAGTATATCAAGAATATAATTTGCTAGATAGTAGAAAAAAATTAACAAAACTTAAAGAATATCTAGAGTTACAAAAGGATGAAAAACAAGATGAATTAATTGTTGCGGAAGATAATTTGAGAATATATCAGTCCCAAGGAGGAGGAATTGAATTGGGGCAACAAGCAACAACTTTAATACATACTGTTGCACAATTTGAAGCTGATAAAAATAAAGCTTATGTTGAAATGACAATGGCAAAAAGTAATTTAGATCAGCTAACGCAAGAATTACGAAAAAGAAATGGTTCTCTAAATGATTGGGATGTAATTCAATCGGCTCAACCCGAAATTGAACTTTTACGTAAAGAGATTGCAGTTGTCAATATTCAAAAAACAAAAGCTTTAGCATCTGAAAACTCTAGTATTAATGGTTCAGCAATAATATCTAAATATGATAATAAACTTGCAAACCTAAATAGAAATTTAAATCAATTACTATCGAAAAATAGAGATAAACTATTATCTGCAAGTCCTGTAGAATTAAAAAAATTAACACAAGATGTATTCCAAGCTCAAGTTATTTACGAAGCTGCAAGAACACAAAATTCACAATTAGGCGGGGTAATTTCTCAATACGAAAGTAAGTTTGATCAACTACCTCAACAAACCTTAGAGCTTGCTAGATTACAAAGAAAGAAATTAGCTTATGAAAAAATGTACACAATTCTTGAAGAAAAATATCAAGAAGCTTTAATCAATGAACAATCGCAACCAGGTAATGTTATTTTGCTTAGTGATGCAAGAGTTCCAGGTGGGCCGGCAAAACCTAATAGACCTTTATTAGCAATACTAGGATTGTTTTTAGGATTTGGTGCTGCATTTGGGTATATCTTTTTGAAAGATTATTTTGACAAAACAGTTAAAACTCCAGACGATATAGAAAAAGAAAATACAAATGTACTTGCGTGGATTCCTAAATTTGAAAGAAAAATTGATAAGTCGAAAAAGAATGCTGAAATTTTTGTTGGTGGAAGTCAAGAAACAGCAGCTGGGGAATCTTACAGATCTTTAAGAACTCGAATACAATTTTCAAAAATAACAGATGGTGCAAAAAGTATATTAATTACTTCCTCTGCTCCACAAGAAGGAAAGACAACTGTTTCTTCAAACTTAGCAGCAAGTTTTGCACAATCAAATAAGAAAACAATTTTGCTAGATTGCGATTTAAGAATACCAAGAGTAAACGAAGTTTTTGGTGGACAAAAATCTCCAGGGTTTACAAATTATTTATTTAAGCAAGCTTCGTTTGAAGATATTGTTAGAAAAACTGATTTTGAAAATCTTTATTATATTGCTGCCGGAACAATCCCAACAAATCCATCTGAGATTCTTGGTTCAGCTCAAATGAAAGATTTTATTGAGAAACTAAAACAAGAATTTGATATTGTAATTGTTGATTCGCCTCCAGTAATGACTATTACAGATGCGGAAATATTATCTCATATAGTTGATATGACAATTTTGGTTGTATTTGCTGAAAGAACTGAAGTGGACTGGTTAATTGAATCTACAAATCAATTAACAAATCATGGTCAAAAATCTTTTATTGGAACAGTCTTAAATAACTTTGATTACAATAGTGGTTACAGGTCTTACAATAAATATAACCACTCTAAATATTATTCTAGAGTTGATAAAAGTAAGCAAAAAGAATGGGTAGAGTCTTAAAAAAATAATTAACATAAACTGAGAAACCCTGCTTATAGCAGGGTTTTTTATTTTAAATATTTGCGATTTTATCCCTATCAGAAAAATTTGAAGTACCCACGACAGGATTCGAACCTGTGACCTACAGTTTAGGAAACTGTTGCTCATTATTGTAATATAATAACTTACATACTAGTAACTACTTTTTTAACTACCATTTTATGATTCTTTAGTTTAGAAGGAGACTTTATAATGTTTCTAACTAAACGACCATCAGGAACTTACTACCTCTGTTACACTCAATCCAATGGAAAGAGAACAACTCGTTCAACTTCTACTAGAATTAAAAAAGATGCTCTTAAATTTCTAGCAGACTTTCATAACGAATTAGCTACTAAAGAAAACAATAAGATAATATCCATTTCATTTAGTAAATACTCATGGAAATTTCTAAAGTATTCTGAATCAGTACATAGCGAAAAATCTTCAAGAAATTTTAAAAGAACATTTAAATATTTTATGAATTTTACAGGGGATTTAGATTTAATAGATATAACTAGAAAAAGCGTAATAGAATATTTAGATTATAGAGTACGCAATCCTTCTATTTATCAAGCTAGAATTGATTTGATAAATTTATCAAGTGCATTTAATAGAGCAATAAGCGAAGGATACCTTTTAGAAAATCCATGTGCTAAATTAAAACAATTTAAACTGCCTCAGAAAGCTCCGAAATACTTTAGTGAATATGAGTATCAAGTATTATTAGATTCAATAAAAGAAAAATGGTTTAAAAATATTGTTGAATTAGCTTATAATAGTGGTATGAGACAAATGGAAATTTTGACATTAAGATGGAGTCAAATTGATTTAAAGAACGATACAATTACTTTAAATAACCACTTTGTAATAAACAAAGGTAAGAAAGTACAAACTGTTTATTTATCTAGAAGAGCAAAAGAAATAATAATAGAACTATATGATGAAAAGAACTTTGAGTTAGTTTTTCACAATAACTTTAACCAATACAAACAAGACCATATTAGTAAAAAATTTAAGAGATATGTAAAAAGTATCGATGTAAATCCATCTTTAAACTTTCATAGTCTAAGACATACTTTCGCAAGTAGATTAGTTCAGAATGGAACTAGTTTGTATATTGTACAAAAACTACTTCATCATCAAGATTTTAAAACAACTCAGGTATATTCTCATCTAAGAGATGAAAATTTAAAGGATGCTATTAAACAATTAGACATTTAAAGAGGTTAAAATGAAAAAGAGGTTGAAAATTTATAGCTTTTAAAGGGGGAGGGTAAGCTGAAATAAAAACGTGATTAAGTGAATATAGCTCCAACAATATCTGTTTAATAAAAATGCTTTAAATTCAAAACTCTTATTTAATGTTGCATACTATTTTCACAAAATAACTTTCTTAACCGAAAAACAATCTAAAACAACTTCCAATATTTTTTCAGAAAAAATCTTATGATAAATTTTGCAAATTGTCGAAGTGAGTACAATCAATACAGACGTAGTTGATTCTACCGTCTTATATAGATATCTGCTAATGTCTTATCTAAAAGTAAATTAATTATTAGATTGCTTCATTAAAGATTCTTCTTCTTCTTTAATAGTAATCATTGACAATTATGCACATTTAATGTTATCGAATAAATAATTCGAAATACTATTGTAATTATAACTTAAATCAGAGTACTGATATTATGAAACAAAGTGAACTAGATAAAGTTTTCATTCAACTCCTTGAGAAGGAAAATATAGACCCGACTTTATTGAAAGAAGAGAATCCCATAGCTGATTTTGTATCTTTTCTGACTGAAGTTATGACTGACCCTAAAATAGACATCGAGTTAATATATGAGAATCAACAAGTATTATTAGTTCTTTTATTAGTACTTGCAAAAACCATTTCAGACGAATTTAATGAAGTGGAAGAATTTGAATTTACTCCACGTATTATGAATGTTGTAAAGAATTATTCAACCATGTTTATCCCATTTCTTACTAATATTGAAGAAGTAGTTAAACAAGCGAGAAGTATAGAAGAACTTAAAAAATGTCTTAATTCTTATAATGGGAAAAAGATGCTACCCGAAAATATAAAAATATATGAAGGAATTATTACCATCCAAAAAAAACTCCGTAAAAAGTATAATGTAGGGCATCATGCCAGTTTAACAAACGCTACACGTCTATATTTTAAGAATAAGAAAGAAAGGAAAAACAAAAAAGAAATTAAGTCTATCACAGAAAGTGTTAGTCGATATATAAAAAATAAAAATCCTCTTTAACGCTATTAGAATTTTTCTCATTTACACTTAGCAGAATAATATAATCTCATTTTGCATCCATATTTAATTTTATTGGAGCAAAAATGAAAAACAAAAACAATCCACCCTTAAAAACAATTCGCAATTTTTGTCTTAAGTGTTGTAATAACCAACCGAAAGAAGTTAAACTTTGCACATGCAATAAGCCAGATAATTATTGTGTCTTATATCCATATCGATTTGGAAATAAACCCAAAAATGAGAAGGTTAAACTCACACCCATTAAAGCAATCAGAGAGAAGTGTGTTGACTGTTCAGTATATGAGCTAGGAAAAGTAAGTGGTTGCATTTTTGATGGAAAGCAAGAAGATAAATGTAGTTTGTATAATTTTCGAATGGGTAAAAATTTAAATCGCAAGGGTATTGGTGGAAATCCTAATTTTAAGAAACACAACTCAACACCCCAAATTGAATAAACATAATTGCGTTAACAATATTATATGAAAACTAATAGTATCACTAGAAATGTGTTAGTGAGTAGGGGGAATTGAATAATAAACATAGGAATAATAAATAATGAGTAAAATACATTTTGGAAAAATGGAATACCATAATTACAAAGAAAATAAATTTTGGGAAGAAGTTGAGGAAGGGAAAAATTATAGTATTAGTATTATTAAAGCTGATGTAGTTGATTTCTTAATTAAGAAAAAATTTGGAAAATTATACAAAAATGGAAAAATGATTTATGTAAGGATAATCAATAAAAGAGTTATAGAATTAGACCAAGAACTTATTCGTGATTATGTACTTGAATATGTTAGAAACACAGACGTAAAATTAGCGGAGCATTGTACCAATAAGGAAATTGTACACGTACTAATAAATGGAAGTGGTAATTATTTAAATAGAGATACATTTAGGTCATTGAATAAAGTAGAATTACAATTTGGAAGTGATGGTAAAAATTCATCAAATTTTTTTTTCAAATATTCTTATGTTAAAGTAACGAAGGAAAAAATAGAACTGCTCGAATATAAAAGACTTAAAGGACATGTATGGTATGACCAAATTATAGACCATAATTTTAAGATAAATAAGAATACATCCGACTTTGAAAAATTTATTAAGAATGTATGTGGTAATAATGAAGAACGATTTGAAGCTATAAAGTCAACGATAGGTTATTTATTAAGCACTTATAAAAATCCTAGTTTATCCAAAGCGATTATTTTTTGTGATGAAGGATTAAATAAAGGAGATGATCCAAATGGACGTACTGGCAAAAGTTTGATTGGAAAAGCAATTGGTAAGATGCGAAAACTAGCTGATATTAAAGGGCAAGAGTATGACCATAAAGATAAGTTTAGATTTCAAAAAGTTGGTATTGATACGGATGTAATTCTATTCAATGACGTACCAGGAAATTTTAACTTTGAAAAATTATTTAGTAGCATAACTGAGGGTTATGATATTGAGAGAAAGTTTGCTCATAAAATTCAGATACCATTTAAGGAAGCACCTAAAACTTTAATTACTACTAATTACTCAATTCTTGGTAGAGGCTCATCTCATAGAGATAGAATACATGAAGTAGAATTTTATAATTTTTATAGTGATACACATAAACCTATTGATGACTTTGGGAAGAACTTTTTTGATGATTGGAATGAAGATGAATGGAATGCTTTTAATACTTTTATGTTTAGTTGTGTTCAAGTATTCTTGTCTAAAGGATTGATTAAATATCGGTCAATAAATTTAGATAAGAAAAAGATACTTCAGCAAGTTGGAGAGACATTTTTTGAATTTGCCGAAAAAATAAAGTTAGACAAAAAACATAATAAGAAAGACTTGTACGAATTTTATATTGAAAAGAAAAATGATTTTATAGTTACTAGTCAGAAAACTTTTTCGAAGTTCTTAAATGATTATGCTAGTTACAAGGGATATAAAATGATTAGCACTAAAAGTAATAATGAAAATTTCTTTATGTTAACTAAACCTAAAGAGTGATTAAGGAATTATGTATTTCTATTAATAGATTTTAGAGAGATAGAAATATGGTAGTAGAGAGTAAATAATATGGAAACTATAATCACTAAATCACTCTTACGGTATTTAGTGATTATCTAGTATAGCAAAGAATATGAACTAATTATTTGATGTTTGTTTATATATTATTCTCTTACTATAACAGATAGAATTTAAAAATTTATACGTACACAATAATAATTCATTAAGGGGAGCGTTTATTTTGTTGCTAAAATTTTTGCGAATATAATTTGCGATCTGATTTTGCTTGGTTTAATATCCATCGGTTAGTAGTTATTAAAAAGTAATCATCCGTTAGTGAATAAAAATCTTTATCGTTTGAAAAAATCATCTTTAATTCTTGTTTTACATTTGAAACAATATTGATTAAAAGATGATCTCCAAAGTCTAAATCTATAAAGTTGTAATCATCAAACAGAGTATCATAATTCTGATTTACATTACTAAGTGGGAAAGTTTTATTAAAAATTCTCTTAACCAGTTTCAGTCTAACTCCCAAATACTCTTGGAAATTTAGGTTGTTTTTTTTCTGATATTTAAAATCTTTTGGGTCGTATCTTTGTTTTTCAAAAAACAATGTATAAGAATTATATTGAATATGTTTGTAATATTCTAGAATGACTGGCAATGTTGAATATGGAATAAATCCACTTGACTTTAATGATTGAATTGCAACTTGAACTGATTCAAATCTTTTAAGATTTGAAGTAATGTTTGATTCGCCAAATGGATCTTGTTTGAGAATAACAATATTTGTATCTACAAAAAATCCTTTAAACTGAAGTTTGTTTTTTGAAGTAATAAGTTCTTCTGAGGTAATAACAATAGGCATTAGTAAGTTAAATATGATGAATAAATATCTTCTATATTTTTTCCTTCTAATAGCAAATTATTTTTAAATATGGCATTTTGTACAGAAAGAATTACTTCTTCCCTATCATCATCTGAAAGACCAACAATGTTAACTATATCAAATAATTGTTCTTTGCTATTTATTTTTTTGTCAACAATCAGATTGCCTAAAGTATAGTTTAAGAATATACTTGATATTGATTCATAACCGGAAAAATCTAAAGTTATTGAATCAAACTTTTCTAGCTGTTCTAAAATATAACTATACAAAGTATTTGCTTTTGAAGATGATAATAGATTTGAACTATTTAGAAAATCTACAACTTTTATTGTATTCATTTTGTTATTTCTTTCTAATAGTTTATGCGTAAATTAATAAGTGTACCATCAAAGAAACTTTTGATATTAGTTGTTTCTTCATTGGTTGAATGTATATGACCAAAAAATTCGTTGTTTGAAATGACTTGAAAATAACCACTATTCATTTTAATAAATTTACGTAAAAAATACAAGCCCATTCCTGCGTTTGGTATATTTTTTGTCGAATTTCCCCTACCCATTGACCACTTAATATATTCGGATTCTTTTAATTTAAGTTTAGTGCTTTTTATTTTATTAGGTATTCCAATTCCAAAATCATATAAGGCTAATTCAAAATATTTCTTCTTTGGGTACAACTGACCACATACACTAATTCCATTTGAGTTCTCAGAATGAGTTAAGCTATTTTGAATAATTTCCCAAATATTACTCATTATATTTCTTTTCAATTCTTTGTCATTCAACTGTAGTAAAGGATAAATATTTTCGTTAATCCAGCTTATTGTTTCTTCTTCAATATCTGTTTCTGAGCCACTAAAGTATTTTAATTTAATCATAATTTCTTCATTGTAATCAGGATAGTCTGGACAATGTCCACGTAAAAAATTACATCCAATTTGATGAAGATATTTGTGGGTTTTCCTTGCTATTGGTAGAAACTTAATATCCTTAGAAAGTTTATTATTCCTAAATAATTGATCTAAATAAACAACAACGTAAGGTCTAATAAATTCCATTGTCGAAGACAAATATTCATATTTACACTTTATCAAATCCGTCTTAATCTTAGTTATTGATTCAATGGAGTTTGGAGTAATATTATAAAACATTTTTTAGGGAAACCTTATTTCCATTTTATAAAATTTCTAATTCTGAGTATTCGTTTTGGAATATATTAAACATAGTTTCAATCTTACTATATTCTGTATGAGTGTTAAGTTGTGTTATATCATACTCGGAACAAATAGTAACATCCTTACTTGAAAGATAATTTTTATGAATTAATATTTCTCTTATTTGATCCGTATCTTCTGAGTATTCACGTTCATCAATGTTGGAGCTTGAAATTAAAAAATCTTCAAAGCTATTTTGAATAATGGTCTTTGAGTAATCTTGTATTTCGTCAATATACCTTAAGATTAGTGTAATCTTTTCATCCATTGTGTTTTGTGCATTTAAGAATATATTCCCACATGAATGTGCAATATCATTTCTATATCTAACTACTTTTACATAGTTCCCAATTTCTTGTTTACTACAACCAATTAATTTAAGAAATCTGAAAATGACACTTTCGTTTACTTTATGGAATACAAAAGGAGAAGTTGCATTTAGAAAATCTCTTTCTGTTTCATTTTGAAATGCAACAAGTGCTTTATCAAAGTCTTCTTTCTTGTTTGTTTTGATTTGCCAAATTATAAAATAAACAAACGACATAAATAACATGTGATAAGCAAGAAATGCAAATTGATATTTCCCTTGTTCGTAATTGTTTTCAAAAGTTTCCCAAAGAAAAGTTATATATTCTTGCTCGGTTTCGGTTTTGTACGAAAGTGGTAAGTAATCAAAAATCCGATAAGCTTCTTCCATTTACTCTCCCCAAACTTTTGCTATTCTGTCTTTTATTTTTTGTTCGAAAGATTGTATCAAGAATTTATTACTTTCAATAGCATTAAGCTCCAAAGTTATTTTATTAACAACGTCTTTTTGAATCTCAAATTCCGGTAATGGTATCTTGATTGAATTAAGAGCTTTTTGGTTTAATTTAGGTTGTGCTGAACCCGTAATATAATTTGATAAGTCAATTGAATTTAAATAGAATTCAATAAATTTCTGCGTTTCCATATTTTCAAACTGAAGTACGTGTGCATGGTTATTAACCCAAATCTTATTAGAAACCGAAAAGGCAATTGGAGTTACACGAGATAATAAATTAGCACCATCTTCTGAGACTAGAAGTAAATCTTCATCGAACAAGTAACTTTCAACAAAATCAACAATTCCAGAAGCACCATAATAAGGGTATTTGCCAGACTTCCTTTTAGATTTAGTTATTGGGACTCTTTGACCATCAAGGTTTTTTGCAATCTTTTTTAACTCAACCATTTCCCAAGATGGATCAATATCTATATGGGGTTTGTAGTTTTCTACTACTTGTCTTGCACCGTCTATTATTTTTTGGTAGCCTTCTATTTCTTCTACTATTTCTTTTTGTATTTCTAAAGGTGGGAGTGGGATTTGAATTTTATTAATCTGTTTTGTAGAAATATGCTTAACTGTTACTGCATAAGTTTTTTCTTCAATCTCTTTTAATTTTTTCTGAATCATGAAATAAACATATTCTTTCAAGCAATCTTTATACTCATTTAATCTGCATACTCGTTGATTCAATAAAGCATCTCCTCCTTGCCAAATTACACAATTAAATTCTCCATCCATTCCTATAATCAAATCCCCATTCCTTATTATAAATTCTCTTTTAAGTTCTCCTGTATATTTTGTTTTTGTTGAATTTGTTTTAATATTACGAATCCTTATTATTGGGAATCCTTTAACTTCATTAAAAAGTTTTGATTCAAAAGCATAACCAGATTGAATTTTAATAATTTCTTTTAATTCAATTTGTGTGAAAGTGCCAGAATAAGAAAAGCTGGTTGAATTATATCTTTCTCCGCTTAAATTCCATTCATCATTTTCTGCAATTTGGTCTGTTGTTGCAATGTTCCAAAGGGATGATTCTGCATGTTTTTCTTTTAGAGATGCTTCGACTCCGCTCACAATGACATCATTAGAAAGAGAAAAGTTTTTATAATCTTTTATTAGTTTAACAGCTTCGGGTAGTTGACTTCCATCTTTTGCTATTCTTCTTGCACCAAGTCCAAATCCATCATTTTCTATTTTAACAAATAAGATATTATCTGTTTTTTTATTAAGATTTTTATCCATTAAAAGTATAGATGTTTTAACGCCGGAATAAGGATTAAACACTCCAGCCGGTAATGATACTACTGCATAAAGATAATTTTCAACTAACATTTTCCTAAGTTGTTTATATGCTGTCCCGGATTGAAAAATAATTCCTTCGGGAACAATAACTGCAGCTCTTCCGTTTGTTGTTAAGTGTTCAACAATATAATCAACAAATAAAACTTCGCTTCTTTTAGATTGAACCGAAAATCTTTTGTGCGGTTTAATCCCACCTTTCGGAGACATGAACGGCGGATTGGCTAGAAATATATCTGCGAACTCATTCCAATTATCTTCACTTGTAAGTGTATCGTACTCGGTGATTTTTGGTTCTGTAAAACCATGTAAATATAAATTAACCAAAGACAAACGAACCATATCCGGTGAAATATCGTAACCAATAATATTTTTTGAAAGTCTTGTTCTGTCATCGGGTGTAAGTTTAGCACCATCATAATGTACGTTACCATTTGCAGTTAGTTCATCAAGATCAACGTCTTTAATATCAAAAGCTTCTTTATCTTTTTGTGGGTTGTAATTATTAGAGTTATGTTTAACTATATGTTTGTATGATGAAATAAGAAAACCCGCAGTACCACAAGCCGGATCAATTATCTTTTCATCTTTTTTAGGGTCAGTAACTTCAACCATAAAATCTATAATGTGTCTTGGTGTGCGGAACTGTCCGGCATCGCCTTGACTGCCAAGTACGGAAAGTAAATATTCAAAAGCATCTCCCAATCTTTCGGAGTGGTCGTATTCAAAATCATCAATAATTTTAAGAAAACTTTTTAATGTTTCGGGGTCTCGGTAAGGAAGAAAAGCATTCTTAAATATATCTCTAAAAAGTTGCGGAATGTTTGGGTTAATATTCATCTTTTGAATTGCTTCTGCATAAAGATTAAGAACTTCAAAACCACTAAGTTCTTTAGACATAAGTTTCTTCCATCCGTACTTTGCATATTCACCGGAAAAGAATTCTCTCTTTCCACCTAACTCTTCAGAGCGTGCATCCATATCATCCATAAACTTATAGATTAGTGCAATAGTAATTTGTTCAACTTGTGATTTTGGGTCTGGAACTTTGCCAACGAGTATATCTCTAGCAGTATCAATTCTTCTTTTGGTTGTGGTGTCTAGCATGGTTTCCTTTGTGTTTCTCAGATTACTAATCTGAGTTACGAAAAAAAAAAAGACAAGATTGTCTGTAGTACAAAATGTAAAGTTACATAAATTGGTTAAGTGGAATATAGTCTTTTATATAGTTAGGTATTTCTTCTCTCCATTCTTTTGGAACAGCTTCAAAGTCGCTCATTCTAAATGTAGCATTTGTATTAAGTTTAGTGAATCTTCCACTATCAATAATATCTCTAACTTCGCCATTTGTTGCATAAGCCTTAAAGAAATATTTCATAGGAATAATAATATTTGGGTCTTCCGGTTTTTTGTCTTGAATAAATTTATCGAACTCTTCATCAAGCAATTCATTTTTAGATTTGAACTTTGGTATTAAACCTAATGCTTTTTCTATAATTTCTCTTAGTTGTAATCTCCTATCAATACCAGACGCTTTTCTAAGTTTCTCAATTGTATAGTATTCTTCGGGTTTGTCTAGTATATGTTCATTGAGATGATCTATAACTTTATTCCAGTCTCCATTTTCTACATGTAATTTAATTGTATTATCTTTTTTAATTGTGTCTTCAAATTTCTCAAAGAACATACGGTCTATTTTCATTCCATGATAATCAATCTTTCTTTCTTCTACTTTTAGAATTTTATCTTTATCGAAATTTTCATACTCACCTTTTTGAGTTGTGCCTCCAGTTATATCGTTCACATCATCTGGTTCATGTTGTTTTGTAATTGCTGGTAGTTTTAGAGTTTGGTCATACTCATATTCCTCTTCAAAGAAATCACAATTACCAAAAAAATCGAACATTTTATAAAAGGTTTTATCTGTATCAACATCTAAAAGTTGAGACTTTAATTCGTCATCTCTAAGTTCTTCTAAAAAATTATGTTTCCTAGTTCCCCTACCTTTTATTTGAATAAAATCTGTTGGTGAAAAGATTGGACGCATCAAAGCAAGATTCAGAAGGTCTGGGCAATCGTAACCAGTTGTCATCATTCCAACCGTAACACAAACTCTTGTCTTGCTAGTTTTATATTCTGATAAAAAGTTACCGTTTCCACTAAGATTATTGTTAGTGAAATTTATAGTAAACTGTTGTGCATCATGTATGAACGAAGTTACTTGAAGAGCAAAATCAGAATTGTATTTATTTGGAAACATCTGATCTGCCATTTCATTAAGTGTTTGAGTTATTTTAGAAGCGTGGTTTTGACTAACCGTAAAAATAATTGATTTGCCAATTTCTCCAGTTATCAGATCTGTTTGTGCGTTGTCTAAAAAAGTTTTACAAAATACTCTGTTCGTATCTTCTGAGAAAAACTTCTTTTCAAAATCTCGTTGATAGTATGTCTGTTCTTCTTCTTCACTTTGATCGTTAAAAGTAATTGCGGAATAACCTTTATCGGCTAATAGTTGAGTTGACACTTCTGTTCTAGCATCAACCACCAAAGGATTAATTAAGTAACCGTCCTTCACTCCATCTATAAGAGAATAACGATAAGTGGGATGCCCACTTTCACAGCCAAATGTTGTATAGGTATCTAGTAATGTTCTTCTTTCAATTGCTCTCGGATCATTTGCATTTGATTCATTAAACTTTTTTAAGTAATCTTTTGGTGTTGCTGTTAGTCCTAATTTATAACCAACAAAATACTCAAAGACCGCTCTTGAGTTACCACCAATTGATCTATGAGCTTCATCGGAAATAACTAAATCAAAATCAGTTGGTGAAAAAAGTTTTTGATATTTATTATTAAATAAAAGTGATTGAACTGTGGTAACAACTATTTCCGCTTTACGCCAATCATCTCTGTTCTCTTTATAGATAACTGTTTTAAAATCATTCTTTAGATAGGTATTAAAAGCTTTAAAGGCTTGGTCTTCTAATTCTAATCTATCAACTAAAAAGAGAACTCTATTTGCATTACTAGTTCTTAGAAAAAGTTTAATTACTCCGGCAGAAACTAAAGTCTTTCCAGTTCCAGTTGCCATCTCAAAAAGGAATCTATCGGTTTCATCTTTAACTGCCTTTTGAATAGAGTGAATTGCTTTTAATTGATATGGACGAAGAAAGCGTAATTTATTTTTTGTTATAAAGTCATTGCGTAAACTTTCATCTGTATAAGATGGGTTTTCTAAATAGTTAGGGATTTGTGTAATTGCTATATAGTCTTCATCTACCTTTTCATCAATAAGCTTTTGCGGATTAGGAGAATGGATTTTAAATATTTTTACAGATTCTGGAGTTGGGAATTTTGTAATTAGATAAGGGTTTCCTCTTTCTAAATCCCAAAAGTAATGTAGATTTCCGTTTGAGAGAATTACGAATCTACAGTTCTCTGATTTCGCATATTTACGAGCTTGCTCTTTTCCAACTAAAGGATTTTTGTCTTCAGATTTTGCTTCTAAAACAACTAGTGGAAAACTTCTGTCATCTAATAAAAGGAAGTCGATAAAACCATTCTTAATTTTGTCAAAGTCATCGCCTAGTTCTTCAATTTTTACATTACTCTCAAGTAGGATGTTTGCTTTCTTGCCATTTTCATCAAAGAATCGCCAACCGGATTCTTCTAAAAGTTTATTAATTTTGATACGAGCTTTGGCTTCTTTCTGCATAGATGAAATCCATAGAAGTTATATGTTAAAGTTAATCAAATAATACTTTAACTAATAAGTGTGTAACGTTATTTATTTATCCTATTCAAAAATATACGATACATAAAATGATAATAGAACCAATCTAAATCCATAGTCAAATTATTACCTAGCATTTTGAAAGCCTCAACTCAACTAGAGTTTTATAGATGATATTGGTTAGTCTATGGTTTGCTATTCATACACCTATTTAGTGAGTTGTAGGGCGTTGTATTGGTCTCAAACGGATTAGAATATAACTAGATTATTGAGTTAATTAAATAGAAAATAATTATAGTAGGAAATATTATTTTGTATGAAAAATAATGAAGTGATATGTATCAAGACCCTATGGTTATTGAGGATTAAAGCTTGACTTCCTATTTAGATTAATTATCTTGTAAGTGTAATTAACTTTTTTAATAATAAAATAATCTAAACTAAGTACATAATTAAATGGTATTTCAAAGAAGATATATAAGTATTAAGTTAACTACATTTTTAACTACTTATCACTGTCTTTTTGAAGATATTTAGAGATTTTTACTAAAAATGAGAAAAGTAAAAGTGCATTATTTGAGCAAAATCAACTTATTCGTACCCACGACAGGATTCGAACCTGTGACCTACAGTTTAGGAAACTGTTGCTCTATCCTGCTGAGCTACGTGGGCAATAAAGCTATTTTTTGGTATTGTAAAAGTATGCAATCTTAAAGGAATAATAAATTTATAAATTTAAGATTTATTCTAAAGTCATAAAAAAGTTAATAATTATTCAATCTCACTCACCTTTTTTAGTTTTCAAAAGTTTCTTTTTGTAAATTTACATATATAAAAAATCAATTTAATTGGGAGCATAAAAATGACAACAATTGTAGATGTTTTAGGTAGAGAGATTTTGGATTCAAGAGGAAATCCGACTGTAGAGGTTGAGGTTCTTTTAGAATCTGGAGTTATAGGAAGAGCAGCAGTACCAAGTGGTGCTTCAACAGGGGAGCATGAAGCAGTTGAATTAAGGGATACCAAGAAAAAAAGATATCTAGGTAAAGGTGTTCAAAAAGCTGTGCAAAATGTAAATACAACTATTGCAGATTTAATTATTGGTTTTGATGCAGCAGAACAGGTTGAAATTGATAATTTTTTAATTGAATTAGATGGAACAAAAAATAAGGCAAAGCTTGGAGCTAATGCTATACTTGGTGTTTCACTTGCTTGTGCAAAAGCAGCAGCAGAAACTTTACAACTTCCACTATACCGTTACATTGGTGGAACTAGTGCAAGAGTTCTTCCAGTTCCGATGATGAATATTCTTAATGGTGGTTCTCACGCTGATAATACTGTGGACTTTCAAGAGTTTATGGTAATGCCTTACGGAGCTACAAGTTTTGCAGAAGCATTGCGTATGGGAACAGAAACTTTTCATGCGTTAAAAGCTGTGCTAAAGAAAAATGGTTATAGCACTTCAGTTGGTGATGAAGGTGGTTTTGCTCCAAATCTAAAATCAAATGAAGAAACTTTAGAAATAATTTTAGAAGCAATTACAAAAGCGGGTTACAAACCAGGCAAGCAAATTGGTTTGGCTTTAGATGTTGCATCTAGCGAAATGTATAACAAAAAGAAAAAGAAATATAAATTTTTCAAATCAGATCAATCTGAAAAAACTTCTGATGATATGATTAAAATTTATGAAAAACTTTGTAAGCAATATCCTATTGTTTCTATTGAAGATGGTCTTGATGAAAATGACTGGAAAGGTTGGAAAAATTTAACTGATGCTCTTGGAGATAAAGTTCAGTTGGTTGGTGATGATTTATTTGTTACAAATACAGAAAAGTTAAGTAGAGGTATTGATGGTGGAATTGCTAACTCTATTTTAATTAAAGTAAACCAAATTGGAACATTAACTGAAACTTTGGAAGCCATTGAAATGGCAAAACGTGCTGGATATACTAATGTTATTAGTCATCGTTCAGGTGAAACAGAAGATACAACAATTGCTGATTTAGCTGTTGCAACAAATGCGGGGCAAATAAAAACTGGTTCTGCAAGTAGAAGTGATAGAATTGCAAAGTATAATCAACTTTTAAGAATTGAAGAAGAGCTTGATATTACTGCGGTTTATCCAGGTCTTGTTGCAATAAATATTAATAAATAAGTTATCACTTTGTATATGGCACTTTCAAAGTGCCGTACACATTTATTTTAATAGACCAAATATTGATAAAATGTTTGGTCTTTTTTTTTGCATTATAAAACTCTAACATTTTAAGAATTGAAAAAATAAAATATAATTACTTACTTTGTATATAAGAGTATAACATTTCATTTAAGTAACAGATTTTGTTATCGATTATTATATAATTCTTTTTTAAAAAATATTTACAAATTTAGATATGAGTGTTGAAGATAAAATATTGGTTGTTGAAGATGAAAAGGATTCACGTTTTTTGTTTGAAAGACTACTATCCAAAAACGGATACACAGTACAGACAGCAAAAAACGGTGAAGATGCTTTATCAATAATTGAAAAATTTAACCCTAAAGTTATTTTAGCTGATTGGACAATGCCCAAAATAAATGGAGTTGAACTTTGCAACATCATAAAAAAGAAAGATGATACTAAGCTAATTTATTTTATTCTTCTTACCGGAAGAACTTCATTAAAAGATAGAGTTGAAGGTTTGGATACTGGAGCGGATGATTATTTAGTTAAACCAATTGAGAACCAAGAATTACTTGCAAGAATAAGAGCAGGATTGAGAATACATAATTTACAGAACGAACTAAAAAACATAGAACACAACAAAGCTGTAGTTGAACTTGCTTGTACAATAGGACATAAAATAAATAATCCTCTAAGTAGCTTAAAAATGTCCGTTGATACACTTAAAACAGAACTGGATAGCTCCAATGAAAGTGCAAATGAAGATTTGTATGTAATTGAAGAATCGCTAAAACGAATACAAGAATTTGTAAGAGCATTACAAAAATTACAGAGTGCAGAAATTATGAATTATGCTCTTGATAATAAAATGTTAAATATCAAATAAGTTTGTTATGTTAACCACGTGCAATAAGTAAAATAAACCAACCTATTTTTTTCTAATCATAAATTATATTCTAAACATTTAACAACTATTTCCGATTATTTATTAAGGAGTAGTATGTTAGATCCGATTTTAAATATAAACCCGAATGAGAGGTATAAAAGCGGTTCGAAATCTCCAGTTAATTTTTACTCAATACAAAAAAATACGGAAGAGAAAAATCGGCAAGGAGATTCGGCTAGGTTTTCACCACTTGCAACATTATTGTCAAAAATAAATTGGCAAATAATCAATGTTAGCTATCCTTCTAGAAGTGAGATTAAATTACATTTTTCTAAAGATCAATTAGAGTTCATAACTACAATTGATTTTAATAAACTTTATACTGAGCCGTACCAAGACTTTACAGTAATAAAGAAAAAAATAGTTAGCGATAAACACATTAACTATAAACTTAATCTAAAAATTAAGAAAGAAACTGTAACTACATTTAGTGAAATAAATCCATTAGAAATTAGTAGCATTCAAGAATTATTTAGTAGAGTTTTACTATTCAGTTATGAAAATAATACCGATACTGATTATACAAATCCGGTTTTATTTCTTGAACTATTAAATGGAATTGAAGACGAGATTCACTATGAATTTAATTCAATTCTTACTGCTATTTATACATTCATATCCGCAAAACAAAAAAATAAAATAAGAAATAATTTTACCCTAAATACTAACCAAAATTATCCGATTATTATCCAGAGAGTTTCTATAACTGGGCAATAAATTAGGTTAGAATAATTGAAAAGTAATATTAAAATGGATGCAACATCTATTGATGCTGACATTATTACTGGGTTAAAATCCTTAGAAGATCATCCTCAAACAAAGACGATAGTATTATTAAGTAACGATGGAATTATTCTTTACTCTAATGCTAAGCTGAAAAACCTACATAATTTGAAGGAAGGGAATAGTGCGTTCCTATTACCTTCTGAGCCAAGTATAAAATCTATTATAGAAATAATTAATGAAAATAAACTTAATGCTTTTAACTGTGATTTTATTCTTCAATTGCAAGATGATGAGTTCATAAATTATTCATTAGAAATTGAAAGTGTACTGATTAAGGATGAGAGTCTTTATATTTTGCAATTTGATAAACAAGAAATACAAAGTGATTTAAGCAAACAAGTAAACACTTATAATAAGGTGTTGGATTCAGTTAATGTGGGTGTTCTGATTGCTGATGATGAAGCTAAAATAAAATTCTCTTCTTTCGCATTTGAAAAGTTTTTAAATAAAAAAATCGACAAACTTTTTAATACTAATTTAGCTTCTGCATTTATTAATTATTTAACTGTTATTGAGTTTAGAGAATTAGAAAACGCAGTTGCTAATAAAACAAAATGGATAAAAGTAATTTCGAATATTTCAGATGAAGGAGATGTTTTTTACAAAGAAATTAGACTTAATATTCTTTCGGATAATAATGATAGAACAGTTAGTTATTTAATTACTGCAAATGATATTACACATCAAATTAGACAAACAAGGTTATTGAAAAAATCTGAGCAAAGGCAACGCACTATAATTAACAATATTCCAAATCCATTACTAATAGTTAGGTTGGAAAAAAATGAATTAATTTTAGAAAATGCCAATAGTAGTTTTTGCGAAAATATTGAACTTGCAAATGATTATGCAGAAGAAAAAAAATTAGACTCTATACTGAAAAGTGAACTCTTTTTGATAATTCAACAATCCATTATAAAAATTGAAAAAGATAATAGAATTCATATCCAGTTCCATTACAACAATACGGAAAGAAAAAAAAGATTTATAGGAAAGGTTACTTATACCGACGACCACTATGATAACTCTAGAATATTTATTGTAAATATGAATGATATAACTGAACAATTAGAAATTGAGAAAAAACTTAGACAAGCTTACAATAATGAAATCAGTTTAAATAAACTTAAGTCGTCTTTTCTTGCAAATATGTCCCACGAAATTAGAACACCACTTAATGCAATTGTAGGTTACTCCGAACTACTTGAAGATGATGTTAAGGCGGAGGATTATGAATCATCAACAGAAATGACAAGTTATTTAAAGGAAGGTGTTAATAGATTACTAAGCTTAGTGGATAATATTGTTGAAGTTTCATTATTAGAATCTGGAAATATAGAAATTGAATTAACAAAAACAAATCTAAATGAAGTAATTAAAGCCAACAAGCACAAGTGGATTGATCTTGCAAAGGACAAAGAAATTGAAATTTGTTTTAAGTTCTTAGGTAATGATTTTGGAATGCTAAGTGAAGAAAATTTTATTAATGCCAATACTGAAAAACTTGAAAAGTCATTACACGAAATTATTTTTAATGCAATAAAGTATAGCAAAAAAAATGGTAAGATTGATGTGGAAACTTCAACATCCAAAGAGAATGTGGAAGTACGAATAATTGATTTCGGAATAGGAATTGACGAAGAAGGACTGAAGAAAATATTTAATATATTTGAACAAGTAGAAGATGAAGCCTATACAAGAAATTACGAAGGAGCTGGTCTTGGACTTTCAATAGCAAATAAACTAATCACTTTTATGAATGGGGACTTAACAATAAAAAGTGAAATCAGTAAAGGAACAACAATTACTATTTTATTTCCCAAAGTTTAAATCAACAATTACTTCGTTTCGAAAAACAACTCCACAACCTAATTCATTTCAGAAATAGTTACTACTTAATTCCGTAAAACTATAACTTAGTTTTTGTAAAATTGATAATTAATACTTTTAACAAATAACTAATATAGTCTTATGAAAAGAAATATAGTGCTATGGACTATTGCTGTCCTAATTACAATAATTACTGCAATTTATCAAAGAGTAACTGGTCCAACCTACCCAATATCTGGTAATATAGAATTAGCTGGAGAAAAAATAAACTACAAACTAAATAGAAGTCACGGTGGCAACGAGGATTATAAAATAGCCGTAAAAGTAAATGATTCTAAAACAAATGGGACACTTTTTTATAAGCGATATAAAACCGCAGATGAATGGACTTCTATTGAGATGAATATTGATGGCGAAAACCTCACTGCATCACTTCCGCATCAGCCACCAGCTGGTAAGTTAGAGTACTATCTTGAACTTAAAAATGAAAACAATACAGTAAAATTTCCTGAAGAAAATTCAGTTGTAATTCGTTTTAAAGGTGCTGTGCCTTTGTCAGTTTTGATTCCACACATTATTGGAATGGTTCTAGCGATGCTATTTTCAAATAGAACTGGATTAGAATTTTTTAATAAAAAACCAAACTTTAAGAAACTAACATTTTGGACACTTGGATTTTTATTTGTAGGTGGATTGTTTTTCGGTCCGATAGTTCAAAAGTTTGCGTTCGGGGAGTATTGGACAGGCTTTCCTTTTGGTCATGATTTAACTGATAACAAGACTCTAATTGCCTTCTTAGGTTGGCTTGTAGCTTTGTTTATGTATGGTAAATCAAAAGTACCAAAGATGTGGGCTTTGTTTGGAGTAATAATTTTATTAATTGTATATTTAATTCCACATAGTGTAATGGGTTCCGAAATAGATTATAATAAATTGGATAAGGAAAAACTAAAAAAAGAAATATTGAAATAATTTTCTATTAAATAATTATTAAAATATATTACCGCTTGATTTTGGTTGTGTTGAAATTCTATCTTGTCATTTAATATAAGGATGGAAAGATTATATTATATTGCTAATAAAATCATGGGAGATTAAACATAAAATCAAAACTCCATCTAAAGATTGCGATTAGAATAAGTAAAATTCCTTCTACTCGAGAAATCTTCCAACCTGTTCTCATCATTGAAAGTATAAATAAAAGTGTAACAGCTAAAATAATTAAACTGATATATTCTTGACTCCCAATACTTAGTGGTTTTATAATTGAAGCTACTCCGAGTACACCAAGCATATTAAATAAATCGCTACCAATTAAATTACCAGCAGAAATAGCATGTTTCTTTTTGGCAACTGCTACAATTGAAGTAGCAAGCTCTGGCATTGAAGTTCCAGCAGCTACAATTGTAATCCCAATCATCCATTCAGAAATCCCAAATACTCTTGCTATTTCAGATGCAGAACCAACAAGGTAATTTGCACTTACAATTATTACAGTAACTCCCAAAATAAATCTTGGTATATCTAATAACTTAAAAGCTCCTTCCGGAATTTCATCTTCGTCAACTTCTCCACCGTGTTTGATAATAGATATTACATAAGTCAAAAGAATAGTTGCAAGAATTATTCCTTCAATTAGTGTAAGTGTTAAGTCATAAAAAAAGATAAGTAATAAAATCCCCGTCGCAACTAAAAGAAAACCTTCTCTTTTAAATAAAACTTTGGGAATTGCAATTGGACTTACAATTGCAACAAATCCTAAAATAAAACCAAGATTAAAAATATTTGAGCCAACAATATTGCCTACAGAAATTGCGGATTGACCTCTAAAAGCAGCCGAAACAGTAACAGCAAATTCCGGTGCGGAAGTAGCAATTGCAACAACAGTCAATCCAATTACTAAATCCGAAAGTCCAAATTTTCTTGCCATTCTTGAAGCAGCCTCAACAACCCAGGTTGCTCCACCCCAAAGACCAAGAATACAAGCACTTATTATTAGAATATCTATTAAAATAATTTCACCGTAGAATTAAAAATAAAGTTGCAAAGATAAGACAAATATATTAAAAATTTAAAGTAATTTCTAATTGATTAGAAGTCTTTGAGGAATGTATTTATTACTTTTTATTATTAAGTTTTTTTAACATTTAAGCTATCAAAATAAAAAATAAATTTAGTTGAAAACTACTTGTCTTATTTTTTATAGTAAAAATAAGACAAGTAGTTTGCCATCATTAACAATCTTACATAAGAATCATTTAAGATTCTGGATTATAACTCAGTTCAATTTTTATATGAAAATCAGCTCCGCTAAATAATGTATATTTTACATCATCAATTGTACATTTGTAATCTTCACCAACAAGCTCTGTTACTGATTTAGAAATTACATTTTCCAAATCTCCAACACTAACTGATTTAAGTTTGTTCTTTAAAAGTTTATCTACATCAACTGGTAGTTTTTCTTCTGACATAATTTATCTCCATAATTTTATTTTCAATCTTATGACGTTTTTAAGTTTGGTTTTGTTCAATCATCCTCTTCAAACTACTCAAAGATGTCATCTTAAAAAACAAAGATACCATCTTACTAAATATTTATCCTCTAATGATTTTTAATAATTCTTCAGTCTTTTCTTTCAATAATACTTCATCACCTTTTGATTCAACGTTTAATCTAATCAAAGGTTCTGTATTACTCAATCGAACATTAAATCTCCAGTCATCATATTCAATACTTACACCATCAACTTCATCTAACTTGCCATCACTATATTTTTCTTTTAGCAAACCTAATTTCTCTTTCGGATTTTCAATTCTTGAATTAATCTCACCTGAGCAAGGAAAGTTGCTAATCATTTCTCCAACTAATTGCGAAAGTGTTTTGTTCTCAACACTCATCAATTCTAAAATTAAGAGAAACGGAATTAGTCCACTATCTGAATAATAGTTATCTCTAAAATAATGATGTGCCGACATTTCGCCACCGTAAATTGCGTTTACTTCTCTCATCTTTTGTTTTATAAAAGCGTGACCACTTACAGATTCTACTGCTGTTCCACCAGCTTCTTCTACTTCTTTAAATGTATTCCAAACTAAACGAGGATCGTGAACAATTTTTTCATTAGGAAATTTTTTGAGTAACGATTTTGCAAGAAGTCCCACAATGTAATAACCTTCAATAAAATTTCCTTTTTCATCAAAGAAAAAACATCTATCATAATCTCCATCCCACGCAACACCAAGGTCTGCACCGCTTTCTTCCATCGCATCGGTTGTTGATTGTCTATTCTCTGGAAGCAATGGATTAGGAATTCCATTTGGGAAAGTTGAATCTGGTTCATGATGAACTTTAACCATTTCGATTGGAAGGTCTTTTTCAAGAACATCTAAAGCAGGACCAACACAACCGTTCCCAGAATTTACCACAACTTTAAAAGGATTGATTTTATCTGCATCATAAAATTTTTTCAAACTGTCAATAAACACATTCATAATATCTTTAGTTTTTATTTTACCTTTAACTTCTGCAATATTACCAAGCTTATTGTTTGAAATCATTTCTTCAATTTCACTTAAGCCAGAACTATACCCCATTGGCTTTGAACCTTTTTTTACAAATTTTAATCCATTGTATTCTGGAGGATTGTGGCTTGCTGTTATCATTATTCCACCATCAGCATCGAAGTATGGAGTCCCAAAATAAATCATTTCAGTTCCGCATAATCCTAAGTCAATCACATCCGAACCAGCATCAGATAATCCTTTTGCCAAAGCTTCAGAAATTTCCGGCGAAGATTCTCTTACATCTCTACCAATCAAAACACTTTTAGCATTTTGCTGATTTGCAAAAGCTCTACCAACTTTGTATGCTAACTTATTATTTAATTCGCTCGGTACTTTTCCTCTAATATCATAAGCTTTAAAGCCTGGAATTTTTGACATTTTTTATCCTTAATAAAATTTTATAAATCTTTTTTTACAATAACTTAAGATACAAAATAATGGAAATCTATTTTTGATAAAACTGATATTAATTTTAGTTACACGTTTGAGATGTAGAAGCGAATCTCCTGATTTGTTAAATTATTTAATTATTGTTAGAATGTACTTATATGTTATAGTAGGAAAAATTTTTGCATAGACTTGCTGAAAGTATTCATCTATTTTAGAATTGAAAAATTTGGGAGAAAGAAAATTAGTAATATAAGTTTTATAAAATGCGATAACAAAAAATGTAATTCAATTTATTTAAGTACTGTTGATAGTGTTTCAAATGAATCGGATCATTTTTGTCCCAATTGCAGTAAAGAAGTTTTGCAATCACATATTGTTCAATGTGAACATTGTCAATCAATTATAAATTTTATCCCAATTTCATCAAAACAAAACCCGGTAATTTTTTATATTAAAAAATGTTCAAGTTGTTCGGGTTCAATTTTAGATGAAAAACGACTTCGAAGAAATGACCAACCAAATTTATTTGTTTAAGAACATCAAGTAATAGTATCAAACTATTCATGCATTTCTAATTGTAATTTTATTCATATTCAAGTTTGAAAAACCAACCAATCTTTTTAAGTTTACTCTATAAAACATTTTGAGAAATTTTAAAAGAGAAAAAAATGAATCAAAAAACCCCAAATTATTTACTGAAAGCTCTAATTATATTATTAGCTTCTACACAACTATTTCTAGCTCAAAACAAAGAAGTAAAATCAGATATTTTTGATACGGGTAAAATGTGGACATTCGACTTTCCGCCAATAAATCATCTTAAAAAAACTTATGATTTTACACCTTCAAAAGAATGGTTTGAAGATGTTCGTTTATCAGCCTTAAGAATTCCTAGCTGTACAGCATCATTTGTTTCTGGTGATGGTTTGATCATGACAAATAATCATTGTTCAACCTGGCATAGAGATGCAGTTGAAGAAGAAGGTGAAGATTTGGCAGAGACTGGTTTCTATGCAGAAACTTTAGAAGAAGAAAGAAAAGTGAGTGGAATGTTTGCTGAACAACTTTCATTTATTCTTGATGTTACTGATGAAATAAACGAAGTAATTAACTCAGGTAAAACTGACGAAGAAAAAGTGAAAAATAAAAAAGAAAAGATTGATGAATTGGTTGAACAGTACAACGAAGAAACCGGATTGAAATGTCAATTTGTTTCTCTGTTTAATGGTGGGAAATTTTCAATTTACGGTTATAGAAGATACGAAGATGTTAGAATGGTTTTCGTTCCAGAACAATCTATTGGAGCTTTTGGTGGCAATTTAGATAATTTCACTTTCCCTCGTTATGATTTAGATTGTGGATTTTTTAGAGTTTATGATGACGAAGGGAAACCAGTAAATTCAGAGAATTATTTTAAGTTTAGTAATGAAGGGGTTCAAAAAGATGAAGTAATTTTTACTATTGGAAACCCTGGAACTACAAATAGATTAAAAACTGTTTCGCAGTTAGAGTACAACAGAGATTTAACTTATAGAAATAGAGCTTTTATGTTAGACGGTTACTATAATTTATTGGGAGAATTGAAATCTAATAACCCCGAAAGGGCGGATGAGTTTGAAAAAATTAGAAATAGAATTGGTAATGGACAAAAAGTTTTTCACTATATGCAAAAGGGATTACTTGACCCATACTTAATTGCACGCAAAAGAGATTTTGAAAATAAAATGATTACTAAAGTTAAAGCAGATGCAAATTTAAACGAACAGTACGGACATATTTGGGATGCAATAAAAACTTCCAGAAATGAATTAAAACCTTTTGGAGCAAAATTATCCGCATACAGATTAACTAGATTTTGGAGTTCAGAATATTTTTACATTGCAAAAGATATTATTGAGTATGCCGAACAAATGAAACTACAGGAAGAAGATAGGTTACCTAAATATAAAGTAGCAAATATAGATTCAGTAAAGCAATTAATTTATCCAGATAGTTTAGAAACAGTTTTAAATTTAACAAAACTTCAACTTCAGTTGGATTACATTCGCTTAAATCTCGGTGAAGAAAATGAGTTAGTTAAAAAGCTATGTGGAAATCTAAAAGGAAAAGAAGCAGCAGAAAATCTAGTTAAAAATTCCGTTCTTACTAATAAAGAGAGTGCTGATGAACTTCTTAATGCTGGTTCAGATAAAATTTTAGAAAGTAACGATCCATTCTTTTATTTTATAAAAAACACTCAAGATGAAATAGAAGAATTAACAAAAAAATCTAAAGAGGTAACAGATTCAGAAAGTGTACTTGAAAATCAACTTGGTAAAGTTCTATTTGAAATCTATGGAACTGAAATTCCTCCAGATGCAAACTTTACGTTACGTTTAAGTGATGGAGTTCTTAAAACCTTTGCATATAACGGAACGGAGGCTGTAACAAAATCAACATTCTACGGAATGTATAATAGATACTACGGAAGTGATAAAACTTATCCTTGGAACTTACCAAGTAGATGGACAGAACCACCAGCAGACTTTGATCTTTCAACAGTATTTAATTTTATTTCAACAAATGATATTGTTGGTGGTAGTTCAGGAAGTGCTGTAATTAATAAAAATGCAGAAGTTGTTGGTTTAGCTTTTGATGGTAATATAAATAGTTTAATTGGGAATTTTATTTATTTGCCAGAAGATAACAGAATGGTTTCGGTTGCATCACAAGCAATTTTAGAATCACTTGATAAAGTATATAAAGCCAAGAGAATTTATACTGAGTTAACCACAGGTGAAATGGTTAAATAGTTTTTTAATGTCATAACGTATTTAACAACTGTCATTCTGAATGGAGACGCTTTTTGTCGAAATGAAGAATCTCGATATCAATAGTTATCGAGATATTTCAGTCGTAAAAAACATTCCTTCAATATGACAGTTCTTATTTTTGCTTGTCATTTCCGAATGTTTGTATCGGAAATCCATTTAATCACTTTGGGTTAATTCCCCGTCTCTTGTGACGTTTTGAAAAATAATAAATCTTTTAATACTA